>NZ_JAFKID010000011.1 GCF_017306545.1 Mesorhizobium sp. | reverse complement strand
GACGTCGCGCTGATCGTGCCGATCGCCATGGAAGACCGCCTGCGCTTCGCCATCCGCGAGGGCGGCCGCACCGTCGGCTCCGGCATCGTCGCCGCCATCGTCGAGTAAGAGAAAAAGAGATCTGTCGCGGGCGGGCCAACGCCCGCGCCGCGCCAGAACAAGGAATGACGAGATGAACGGTCAGAATATCCGCATCCGACTTAAAGCGTTCGATCACCGCGTGCTGGATGCCTCGACGCGCGAGATCGTGTCGACTGCCAAGCGCACCGGCGCCAACGTGCGCGGCCCGATCCCGCTGCCGACGCGGATCGAGAAGTTCACGGTCAACCGCTCGCCCCACGTCGACAAGAAGAGCCGCGAGCAGTTCGAGATGCGCACCCACAAGCGCCTGCTCGACATCGTCGACCCGACCCCGCAGACGGTCGATGCGCTGATGAAGCTCGATCTTGCCGCCGGCGTCGACGTCGAGATCAAGCTCTAAGGAGCGACACATGAGCCCGACGGCAAGTCCGGACGGCTCCTCTGGAAAACAAGCGCCCGCGGCGGCCGAAAGCCCGGCGGGAAGCTCTAAAGGAAGATGAACCGATGCGTTCAGGAGTGATTGCACAGAAGGTCGGGATGACCCGCATCTATAACGATGCCGGCGAGCACGTTCCCGTCACCGTTCTCCGCATGGAGAACTGCCAGGTCGTGGCCCAGCGCACGCAGGAGAAGAACGGCTACACCGCCGTCCAGCTCGGCGTCGGTCTGGCCAAGGTGAAGAACACGCCGAAGGCGATGCGCGGCCATTTCGCGACCGCCTCGGTCGAGCCGAAGGCGAAGGTCGCGGAGTTCCGCGTTTCCCCCGAGAACCTGCTCGACGTCGGCGCCGAGATCACCGTCGATCACTTCGTCGCCGGCCAGAAGGTCGACGTCACCGGCACTTCGACCGGCAAGGGCTTCCAGGGCGTCATGAAGCGCCACAATTTCGGCGGCGGTCGCGCCACCCACGGTAACTCGCTGTCGCACCGCATCGCCGGTTCGACCGGCCAGCGCCAGGACCCCGGCAAGGTGTTCAAGGGCAAGAAGATGGCCGGGCACATGGGCGCCGAGCGCGTCACCACGCAGAACGTCGAGGTCGTCTCCACCGACGCCGACCGCGGCTTGATCCTGATCCGCGGCGCCGTTCCCGGCACCAAGGGCGCCTGGATCCTGGTCCGCGACGCCGTCAAGGTGCCGCTGCCGGCCAACGCGCCGAAGCCCGCGGCCATTCGCGCGGCCGGCAAGACCGAGGCTCCGGCCGCTGAAGGAGCGGAATAATGGACATCAAGATCACCACGCTCGCCGGCAAGGAAGCCGGCAACGTCAAGCTCTCCGACGAGATCTTCGGTCTCGACCCGCGCGAGGACATTCTTCAGCGCGTCGTGCGCTGGCAGTTGGCCAAGAAGCAGCAGGGCACCCACCAGGCCAAGGGCCGCGCGGACATCGCCCGCACCGGCGCCAAGATGTACAAGCAGAAGGGCACCGGCCGCGCCCGTCACCATTCGGCGCGCGCTCCGCAGTTTCGCGGCGGCGGCAAGGCGCATGGCCCGGTGGCCCGCAGCCATGAGCACGACCTGCCCAAGAAGGTCCGCGCTCTCGGCCTCAAGCATGCGCTGTCGGCCAAGGCCAAGGCGGCTTCGATCATCGTCGTCGACGATCTGAAGCTGACCGAGGCCAAGACCAAGGCGCTGGCGGCCAACTTCGCCACGCTCGGCCTCACCAACGCTCTGTTCATCGGCGGCGCCGAACTGGACCAGGGCTTCAAGAAGGCCGCTGCCAACATTCCGAACATCGACGTGCTGCCGATCCAGGGCATCAACGTCTACGACATCCTGCGCCGCGGCACGCTGGTCCTTTCCAAGGCGGCGATCGAGGCCCTCGAGGAGCGCTTCAAATGACCGACCTTCGTCACTACGATGTGATCGTCTCGCCGGCGATCACCGAAAAGTCGACCATGGCGTCGGAGCAGAACCAGGTGGTCTTCAACGTCGCCAAGAAGGCGTCGAAGCCGGAGATCAAGGCGGCCGTCGAGGCGCTGTTCGGCGTCAAGGTCACCGCCGTCAACACGCTGGTGCGCAAGGGCAAGGTCAAGCGCTTCCGCGGCACGGTCGGCCGTCAGGGCGACGTCAAGAAGGCAGTCGTGACGCTGGCCGACGGCCAGTCGATCGACGTCGCGACCGGTCTTTGAGCTAGGGCGCTGAGGACAAGAAAATGGCTTTGAAACACTTTAACCCGATCACGCCGAGCACCCGCCAGCTCGTCATCGTCGACCGCTCGGGGCTCTACAAGGGCAAGCCCGTCAAGGGTCTGACCGAGGGCCTGACCAAGTCGGGCGGCCGCAACAACTACGGCCGCATCACGGCGCGCTTCATCGGCGGCGGTCACAAGCGTTCGTACCGCATCATCGACTTCATGCGCCGCAAGCTGGATGTCGTGGGCACCGTCGAGCGTATCGAATACGACCCGAACCGCACCGCCTTCATTGCCCTCATCAAGTATGAGGACGGCGAGCTGAACTACATCATCGCCCCGCAGCGCCTCGCTGCCGGCGACAAGGTCGTGGCCTCGATGGCCGCCGACGTGAAGCCGGGCAACGCGATGCCGCTCTCGGCCATGCCGGTCGGCACCATCGTCCACAACATCGAGCTGAAGCCGGGCAAGGGCGGCCAGGTCGCCCGTTCGGCCGGTGCCTACGCCCAGCTCGTCGGCCGCGACCAGGGCATGGCGATCCTGCGCCTGAACTCGGGCGAGCAGCGCATCGTCCACGGTTCGTGCTTCGCCACCATCGGTGCGGTGTCGAACCCGGACCACGGCAACATCAACGACGGCAAGGCCGGTCGCACGGTCTGGCGCGGCAAGCGCCCGCACAACCGCGGCGTCGTGATGAACCCGGTCGACCACCCGCACGGCGGCGGCGAAGGCCGCACCTCGGGCGGCCGCCACCCGGTCACCCCGTGGGGCAAGCCGACCAAGGGCAAGAAGACGCGGTCGAACAAGTCGACCGACAAGTTCATCGTGCGCTCGCGCCACGCGCGCAAGAGCTAAGAAGAGGTAGCTGAAGTGACACGTTCAGTCTGGAAAGGCCCGTTTGTCGACGGCTATCTGCTGAAGAAGGCAGACAAAGTCCGTGATGGCGGCCGCAACGAAGTGATCAAGATGTGGAGCCGTCGCTCCACCATCCTGCCGCAGTTCGTCGGCCTCACCTTCGGCGTCTACAACGGCCAGAAGCATGTTCCCGTTTCCGTGAACGAGGACATGGTCGGCCACAAGTTCGGTGAGTTCGCTCCCACCCGTACCTATTACGGCCACGGCGCGGACAAGAAGGCAAAGAGGAAGTAACGATGGGCAAGGCCAAAGCACCGCGCAAGCTCGCCGACAATGAGGCGCGCGCGGTCCTGCGCACGATCCGCATCAGCCCGCAGAAGCTGAACCTGGTTGCCGCCATGATCCGCGGCAAGAAGGTGGCGGCTGCGCTGAGCAACCTCGAATTCTCGCGCAAGCGCATTTCCGGCACCGTCAAGAAGACGCTGGAGTCGGCGATCGCCAACGCGGAGAACAACCACGACCTCGACGTCGATGCGCTGGTGGTGGCAGAGGCCTATGTCGGCAAGTCGATCGTCATGAAGCGTTTCCACGCTCGTGGCCGCGGTCGCGCAAGCCGCATCGAGAAGCCGTTTTCACACCTCACGATCGTCGTTCGTGAAGTGGAAGAGAAAGGGGAGGCCGCCTGATGGGCCAGAAAATCAATCCGATCGGGCTGCGCCTCGGCATCAACCGCACCTGGGATTCGCGCTGGTACGCCAACACCGGCGACTACGGCAAGCTGCTGCACGAGGACCTGAAGATCCGCGAATATCTTGAGAAGGAACTCAAGCAGGCCGCGATCTCCAAGATCGTCATCGAGCGTCCGCACAAGAAGTGCCGCGTCACCATCCACGCGGCGCGTCCTGGCCTGATCATCGGCAAGAAGGGCGCCGACATCGAGAAGCTGCGCAAGAAGCTGACCGAGATGACGAAGTCCGAGACCCACCTCAACATCGTCGAGGTGCGCAAGCCGGAGACGGACGCCACGCTGATCGCGCAGTCGATCGCCCAGCAGCTCGAGCGCCGCATTGCGTTCCGCCGCGCCATGAAGCGCGCCGTGCAGTCGGCCATGCGTCTCGGCGCCGAGGGCATCCGCATCAACTGCGCCGGCCGTCTCGGCGGCGCCGAGATTGCGCGCATGGAGTGGTATCGCGAAGGCCGCGTTCCGCTGCACACGCTGCGCGCCGATGTCGACTACGGCACGGCCGAGGCGCACACCGCCTACGGCATCTGCGGCGTCAAGGTCTGGGTGTTCAAGGGCGAGATCCTCGAGCACGACCCGATGGCTTCGGAGCGCCGTGCCACCGAGGGCGATCACGCTGGCGAGCGTTCGGGCGCGCGCCGTCGCGAAAACGCCTGAGCATAATGCGCGGTCCCGGAAACCGGACACCGGTTTCTGGACAAGACCACGCTAAAAGAGAGAATTTGGAGTTAGGACTATGCTGCAGCCAAAGCGCACAAAGTTCCGCAAGCAGTTCAAGGGTCGCATCCATGGGACCGCCAAGGGCGGCACCAACCTGGATTTCGGCGGCTTCGGGCTGAAGGCGCTGGAGCCGAACCGCGTCACCGCGCGCGAGATCGAGGCGGCCCGCCGCGCGATCACCCGCGAGATGAAGCGCGCCGGCCGTGTGTGGATCCGCGTGTTCCCGGACGTTCCGGTGACGTCGAAGCCGACCGAAGTCCGCATGGGCAAGGGCAAGGGCGCGATCGATTACTGGGCCTGCCGCGTCAAGCCCGGCCGCATCATGTTCGAGATCGACGGCGTGCCGGAAGAGACTGCCCGCGAGGCGCTGCGCCTCGGCGCGGCCAAGCTGTCGGTCCGCACGCGCTTCGTGCAGCGCATCGCCGAATAAGGACGCCGAAGATGAAAGCCGAAGAACTCCGTTCGAAGACCCAGGATCAGCTCGCCGACGACTTGGCGGCCCTGAAGAAGGAGCAGTTCAACCTGCGCTTCCAGAAGGCCACCGGCCAGCTGGAGAAGACCGCCCGCGTGCAGCAGGTCCGCAAGGACATCGCCCGCATCAAGACCATCGCTGCCGAGAAGGCAGCGGCCAAGAAGGCTTAAGGACAAGACCATGCCGAAGCGCATCCTGCAGGGCGTCGTCGTCAGCGACAAGAACGAAAAGACCGTCGTCGTGAAGGTCGAGCGTCGCTTCACGCACCCGGTGATGAAGAAGACCGTGCGTATGTCGAAGAAGTACAAGGCGCACGACGAGAACAACGCCCACAAGGTCGGCGACACCGTGTTCATCCAGGAGTCGGCTCCGATCTCCAAGGACAAGCGCTGGGTTGTCGTCACCGCCGAGCAGGCCGAACAGGCCCAGGCGTAAGAAACGAATTTTGGACAGACCGGGGAAGGGCGGTGCGCCCGTCCCGTTAGAAGAGAAGAAGGCGGCCAGTCATGATTCAGATGCAAACTAACCTGGACGTTGCCGACAATTCCGGCGCGCGCCGTGTCATGTGCATCAAGGTGCTGGGCGGCTCGAAGCGGAAGTATGCGTCCGTCGGCGACATCATCGTGGTGTCGATCAAGGAAGCCATTCCGCGCGGCCGCGTGAAGAAGGGCGACGTGATGAAGGCCGTGGTGGTTCGTACCGCCAAGGACATCCGCCGTCCCGACGGCAGCGTGATCCGTTTCGACAAGAACGCGGCCGTTCTCGTCGACAACAAGAAAGAGCCGGTGGGCACGCGTATCTTCGGCCCGGTTCCGCGCGAGCTTCGCGCCAAGAACCACATGAAGATCATCTCGCTGGCCCCCGAAGTGCTGTAAGGAGCCGGACAAATGCAGAAGATCCGTAAGGGCGACAAGGTCGTCGTGCTTTCCGGCAAGGACAAGGGCCGCTCCGGCGAAGTCGTGTCCGTGCAGCCGAAGGAAGACACCGCCATCGTGCGCGGCATCAACATCGTCATCCGCCACCAGCGCCAGACCCAGGCGCAGGAGGGCGGCCTCATTCGCAAGGAAGCGCCGATCCATCTTTCGAACCTCGCCGTTGCCGATCCCAAGGACGGCAAGCCGACCCGCGTCGGCTTCAAGTTCGAGAAGGACGGCAAGAAGGTGCGCTTCGCCAAGCGCTCGGGAGAAACGATCAATGGCTAAGGCAGCGCAGGCGCAAGCCAACAACACGCCGCGCCTGAAGAAGGTCTACAACGAGACCATCCGCAAGGCGTTGCAGGAACAGTTCAAGTACGACAACGAGATGCAGATCCCGCGTCTCGACAAGATCGTGCTGAACATGGGTGTCGGCGAGGCCACGGGCGATTCCAAGAAGCCGACCGTCGCCTCCGAGGACCTGTCGCTGATCGCCGGCCAGAAGGCCGTCGTGACCCGCGCGCGCAAGTCGATCGCCACCTTCAAGGTGCGCGAGCACATGCCGATCGGCACCAAGGTGACGCTGCGCGCAGAGCGCATGTACGAGTTCCTCGACCGTCTGGTCAACATCGCGCTGCCGCGCGTTCGCGACTTCCGCGGCCTGAACCCGAAGAGCTTCGACGGCCGTGGCAACTACGCCATGGGCATCAAGGAGCACATCGTGTTCCCGGAGATCAACTACGACAAGGTCGATCAGATCTGGGGCATGGACATCATCGTTTGTACGACTGCGAAGACGGACGACGAGGCCAGGGCTTTGCTCAAGGCCTTCAACTTCCCCTTCCGCCAGTAACGGCAGCGAGCAAAGGAAAATCTGAAATGGCAAAGACCAGCTCAGTTGAGAAGAACAATCGCCGCCGTAAGCTCGCCGCGCAGTATGCCGGCAAGCGCGCCGCTCTGAAGGCGATCATCATGGATCAGTCCAAGCCGATGGACGAGCGTTTCCGCGCCCAGCTGAAGCTGTCGGCGCTGCCGCGCAATTCGGCCAAGATCCGCATCCGCAACCGTTGCGAAGTGACCGGCCGTCCGCGTGCGTATTACCGCAAGCTGGGCCTGTCGCGTATCGCGCTGCGCGACCTCGGCAATACCGGACAGGTTCCGGGCCTGGTCAAGTCGAGCTGGTAAGGAGACTGAAAGATGTCACTGAGCGATCCTCTCGGCGATATGCTGACCCGCATCCGCAACGCCTACGGCCGCAAGAAGTCGAGCGTTTCGACGCCGGCCTCGCGCCTGCGCGCCCGCGTTCTCGACGTGCTGAAGGCGGAAGGCTACATCCGCGACTACAGCCAGACCGATTTCGACAACGGCAAGTCCGAAATCGAGATCGAACTGAAGTATTTCGACGGCAATCCGGTGGTGCGCGACATTTCCCGCGTCTCCAAGCCGGGCCGCCGCGTCTATGTTTCGGCCAAGTCCATCCCGCAGGTCGCCAACGGCCTTGGTATCGCCATTCTTTCGACGCCGAAGGGTGTGATGGCCGATCACGAGGCGCGCGAGCAGAACGTCGGCGGCGAAGTGCTCTGCCAGATCGTCTGATCCGGTAGAGGCAACTGATAAGAAGCGAGGAGACGAAGATGTCTCGTATTGGAAAGAAACCGGTCTCGGTACCGCAGGGCGTGACCGCTTCGGTCAACGGCCAGACCGTCACGGCCAAGGGCCCGAAGGGCGAGCTGAAATTCGTCGTCAACGACGAGGTTCTGGTCAAGATGGAAGACGGCCACATCGCCGTCCAGCCGCGTGACGAGTCCAAGGACGCGCGCTCCAAGTGGGGCATGTCGCGCACGCAGATCGTCAACATCCTGACCGGCGTGAAGGACGGCTTCGAAAAGAAGCTCGAGATCACCGGCGTCGGCTACCGCGCCGCCATGCAGGGCAAGGATTTGCAGCTGGCGCTCGGCTTCTCGCACGACGTCGTCTACAAGACGCCGGCCGGCATCACCATCTCGACGCCGAAGCCGACCGAGATCAGCGTTGTCGGCATCGACAAGCAGCAGGTCGGCCAGGTCGCCGCCGAGATCCGCGAATATCGCGGTCCTGAGCCCTACAAGGGCAAGGGCGTGCGCTATGCCGGCGAGCGCATCGTGCGCAAGGAAGGCAAGAAGAAGTAATTTAAGGCAATAGGGGAATAGGGGAGTAAGGCAACAACAAGGGCACACATATTGCCCTACTGCCTTATTCCCTTACTCCCTTAAGATTCAACGCCACGGGGATTTGTCGCGGGAGCAATGCTACCGCATACGGCAGACCCCGGTTTATGAAGGCAGGAACAGACCATGGCAGACAAGGCCGCTATCCAGAAGCGCGCGCAGCGCATCCGCCGCCAGATCAAGAAGGTCGCCGGCGACCGTCCGCGTCTTTCGGTGCACCGCACCTCCAAGAACATCTACGCCCAGGTGATCGATGACGCGAAGGGCCATACCGTGGCCGCCGCCTCGACGCTGGAGAAGGATTTCAAGGCCGGCAAGAAGACGGGCGCCGATTCCGCCGCTGCCGCCGCGATCGGCAAGCTGGTCGCCGAGCGCGCCGTCAAGGCCGGCGTCAAGGAAGTCGTCTTCGACCGTGGCGCCTACATCTATCACGGCCGCGTCAAGGCGCTGGCCGAGGCAGCCCGCGAAGGCGGTTTGAGCTTCTAAAATCGCTTCTTCGGCGGTTCTGGCAAAAAAGTTGCTGACTTTTACGCCGGGATCGTTCACAGGGAGCGCGATTTCGCCGCCGGCGACCCCGAAACGGGGCGCCGGCATTTCAGCAGCCCGTGCTACCGGAAAAGAACAAGGACCAGGATATGGCACAGGAACCCAGGGAACGCGGCCGCGGCCGCGACCGTGAGGAGCGCGACGACGGCATCGTCGACAAGCTCGTACACATCAACCGCGTCGCCAAGGTGGTCAAGGGTGGCCGTCGCTTCGGCTTCGCAGCCCTCGTCGTCGTCGGCGACCAGAAGGGCCGCGTCGGCTTCGGCCATGGCAAGGCGCGCGAAGTGCCGGAAGCCATCCGCAAGGCGACCGAGTCGGCCAAGCGCGACATGATCTTCGTGCCGCTGCGCTCCGGCCGCACGCTGCATCACGACGTCGAAGGCCGCTGGGGCGCCGGCAAGGTTCTGCTGCGCTCGGCCAAGGTCGGTACCGGCATCATCGCCGGCGGTCCGATGCGCGCCGTGTTCGAGACGCTGGGCATGCACGACGTGGTCGCCAAGTCGATGGGCTCCTCGAACCCGTACAACATGGTTCGCGCCACGTTCGACGCGCTGAAGAACCAGATGCATCCGAAGGATGTGGCTGCCGCGCGCGGCATCAAGTATTCGACCCTTCAGGCCCGCCGCGGCACTGCCGTTGCGGCTGAAGAGTAAGCTGGAAGGACCACGAAAATGGCCAAGAAAGCTGCCAAGACCCTCATCGTCGAACAGATCGGCTCGCCGATCCGCCGGCCGAAGGAACAGCGCGCCACGCTGGTCGGACTCGGTCTGAACAAGATGCACAAGCGGCGCACGCTGGAGGATACGCCCTCCGTGCGCGGCATGATCGCCGCCGTTTCCCACCTCGTCCGCGTCGTGGAAGAGTAGGGCGCGCAGGAGAAAGACCATGAAACTCAACGATCTGCGTGACAACGAAGGCGCGACCCATTCCAAGAAGCGTCTCGGCCGTGGCATCGGCTCCGGCTCCGGCAAGACCGGCGGCCGCGGCGTCAAGGGCCAGAAGTCCCGTTCGGGCGTCGCCATCAACGGCTTCGAGGGCGGCCAGATGCCGCTCTATCGCCGCCTGCCGAAGCGCGGCTTCAAGAACATCTTCGCGAAGGAGTTCGTGACGGTGTCGCTGGCCCGCATCCAGGCCGCGATCGACGCCAAGAAGCTCGACGCCAAGGAAACGGTCAACGCCGAGGCTCTCGTCAAGGCCGGCGTCATCCGCCGTGCCAAGGACGGCGTGCGCATCCTCTCGGACGGCGAGTTGAAGGCCAAGGTCGCCTTCGACGTTGCCGGCGCTTCCAAGGTCGCGCTCGAGAAGATCGAGAAGGCCGGCGGTTCGGTCAAGCTGCCCGAGAAGGCGGCCGCCGAGTAGGAACGCCGGGCAGGGCGCACGGCGCCCCGATCCGTCCCGTAAACGAGCGGCCGCGTCATTGCGGCCGCTTGCATATTCAGGGCTGCAAGCTTATCTCGATTTCGCGCTTTGCCTGATCCGGGCCCTTGCAGCGTGACCTAGAGCAACTCCAGGGAAAGCGGGAACCGGTTTTCCGCCCGGAATTGCGAGAACATAAAAGGAAGGAGCATTTCCGCGAAGCGGGAATGCGCTGGCGGAGAATCAGGCATGGCCTCGGCTGCTGAACAACTTGCTTCCAATCTGAATTTCGCGACCTTCGCCAAGGCCGAGGAACTCAAGAAGCGCATCTGGTTCACCCTTGGTGCGATGCTCGTCTATCGGTTGGGCACCTATATCCCGCTGCCGGGCATCAACCCGCAGGCCTTCGCCCAGGCCTTCAACCAGCAGAGCGGCGGCGTGCTCGGCATGTTCAACATGTTCGCCGGCGGCGCCGTGCAGCGCATGGCGATCTTCGCGCTGGGCATTATGCCCTACATTTCCGCCTCCATCATCATGCAGCTGATGACGTCGGTCATTCCCTCGCTCGAAGCCTTGAAGAAGGAGGGAGAGCAGGGGCGCAAGATCATCAACCAGTACACGCGCTACGGCACCGTGCTGCTCGCCATCGTCCAGTCCTACGGCATCGCCGTCGGCCTGGAGAGCGGCAACGGCATCGTCAACGATCCCGGCCTGTTCTTCCAGATTTCCACCGTCATCAGCCTGACCGGCGGCACCATGTTCCTGATGTGGCTGGGCGAGCAGGTCACGGCCCGCGGCATCGGCAACGGCGTGTCCCTGATCATCATGGCCGGCATCATCGCCGGCATGCCGCGCGCCTTGAGCGCCACGCTGGAGATGGGCCGCACCGGAGCGCTGTCCACCGGCGTCATCCTGGGCATCATCGTCCTGTCCATCGTCGTCGTCGCGCTGATCGTCTTCTTCGAGCGCGCCCAGCGCCGGCTGCTGATCCAGTACCCGAAGCGGCAGGTCGGCAACCGCATGTTCCAGGGCGATACCTCGCACCTGCCGTTGAAGCTCAACACGTCCGGCGTCATCCCGCCGATCTTCGCTTCCTCGCTGCTGCTTCTGCCGGCGACGCTGGCCGGCTTTTCCAACACGACCAGCCTGCCGGGCTGGGCGAATACGGTGCTTGCTGCGCTCGGCCACGGCCAGCCGCTCTACATGATCTTCTACGGCGCGATGATCGCCTTCTTCACCTTCTTCTACACCGCCATCGTCTTCAACCCGAAGGAGACCGCGGACCAGCTCAAGAAGCATTCCGGCTTCATTCCGGGCTATCGGCCCGGCGACCGCACCGCCGACTACATCGACTATGTGCTGACCCGCATCACCGTCGTCGGTGCCATCTATCTCGTCGCCGTCTGCCTGCTGCCTGAATATCTGATCGCTGCGACTGGCGTGCCCTTCTACCTTGGTGGCACTTCGCTTCTGATCGTTGTCAGTGTTACGCTCGACACGGTCGCGCAGATCCAGGGACACCTGATCGCGCACCAGTACGAGGGTCTGATCAAGAAGTCGAAGCTGCGCGGGGGTAAGAGGGGTAGATGAGGTTGATATTGCTTGGCCCGCCTGGAGCGGGCAAGGGGACGCAGGCGCAGCGCATCGTCGAGCGGAACGGCGTTCCGCAACTCTCCACCGGCGACATGCTGCGCGCGGCGGTGAAGAACGGCACCGAGGTCGGCAAGCGCGCCAAAGCGGTCATGGATGCCGGCGAACTGGTGTCGGACGCCATCGTCAACGCCATCGTCGCCGAGCGCATCGACCAGCCCGATTGCGCGAACGGCTTCATTCTCGACGGTTATCCGCGCACGCTGCCGCAGGCCGACGCCGTCGAAGCGATGCTGGCCGAGCGCAACCTCAAGCTCGATGCCGTGGTCGAACTGGTCGTTGACGACAAGGCGCTCGTCGGCCGCATCGTCAAGCGGGCGAAGGACGCCGAAGCGGCCGGCCAGCCGGTGCGCAAGGACGACAATCCGCAGGTGTTCGAGGAGCGCCTGCGCGAATATTACAAGAAGACGGCGCCGCTCATCGGTTACTATTACGCCAAGGGCAGTCTGAAGAGCGTCGACGGCATGGCCGATATCGACGCCGTGACCCGGCAGATCGAAGGCGTTCTCGCCGGCGCCTGACCTGAAAATGAACGGTCGCACTTGACGGGGAGGCCGCCGTGGCGTATGGCGGCCCGTCTCCCGATCAGGCACGAGGCTTGCTTGTCCGCACGGACGAGGCAAGACGGCTTTGAACTGGAACTCCCGCAAGGGCCGGGCTCCACCGGACGCGGGACATCTTGGATAGCGCCAGCCTTGCTGGCCCATATGGAGAAGAGGAAAAATGGCTCGTATAGCCGGCGTCAACATTCCGACCAACAAGCGCGTCGTCATCGCGCTTCAGTACATTCACGGCATCGGCAAGAAGTTTGCCCAGGAAATCGTCGACAAGGTCGGCATTCCGGCTGACCGTCGCGTCAACCAGCTTACCGACGCCGAGGTTCTTGCCATCCGCGAGACCATCGACCGCGACTACCAGGTCGAAGGCGATCTGCGCCGCGAAGTCTCGATGAACATCAAGCGGCTGATGGATCTGGGCAGCTACCGCGGTCTGCGTCACCGCCGCAACCTGCCGGTCCGCGGCCAGCGCACGCACACCAACGCCCGCACCCGCAAGGGTCCGGCCAAGGCGATTGCCGGCAAGAAGAAGTGATTTAGGGGAATAAGGGAATAGGGGAGTAAGGCAATAGGTTGGGTTCTTCCCTATTCCCCTACTGCCCTATTCCCTTACTCCCCTTCTCCAAGGTGTAGCCGCTGGAACTACGGCGGCGTAGAGATCGACTGAAAGGAAAGACATGGCCAAGGAAGCCACCCGCGTTCGCCGCCGCGAACGTAAGAACATTTCGTCGGGCGTCGCCCACGTCAATTCGACCTTCAACAACACCATGATCACCATTTCCGACGCGCAGGGCAATGCGATTGCCTGGTCGTCGGCGGGGGCTCAAGGCTTCAAGGGTTCGCGCAAGTCGACCCCGTTCGCTGCCCAGATGGCGGCCGAGGACGTTGCCAAGAAAGCCCAGGAGCACGGCATGCGTACCCTCGAGGTCGAGGTTTGCGGTCCCGGCTCCGGCCGTGAATCGGCGCTGCGCGCCCTCCAGGCCGCCGGCTTCATGATCACCTCGATCCGCGACGTGACGCCGATCCCGCACAACGGCTGCCGCCCGCGCAAGAAGCGGCGCGTCTAACACGATACCGAGTGCCGTGGGGCGCCTGCGAACAGCAGGCGCTTTCGCGGTTTTTCCAGGTCGCTCGCCACGATTGGATGGTGGCGGGGAAACGGAAGGAAGGCAACATGATCCAGAAAAACTGGCAGGAACTGATCAAGCCGAACAAGATCGAGTTCTCGTCGAAGAACAAGACGGTGACGACGCTGGTCGCCGAGCCTCTCGAGCGCGGCTTCGGCCTCACGCTCGGCAACGCGCTCCGGCGCGTGCTTCTGTCGTCGCTGCGCGGCGCTGCCGTGACGGCGGTGCAGATCGACGGCGTGCTGCATGAGTTCTCCTCCATCGCCGGCGTGCGCGAGGACGTGACCGACATCGTCCTCAACATCAAGGAAATCGCCATCAAGATGGAAGGCGACGGCCCCAAGCGCATGGTCGTGCGCAAGCAGGGTCCGGGCGCCGTCACCGCCGGCGACATCCAGACCGTTGGCGATGTCGAGATCCTCAACCCCGACCACGTCATCTGCACGCTGGACGAGGGCGCGGAAATCCGCATGGAGTTCACCGTCGACACCGGCAAGGGCTACGTGCCGGCCGAGCGCAACCGCGCCGAGGACGCGCCGATCGGCCTGATCCCGGTCGACTCGCTCTACTCGCCGGTCAAGAAGGTGTCCTACAAGGTCGAGAACACCCGCGAGGGCCAGGTGCTCGACTACGACAAGCTGAGCATGGCGATCGAGACCGACGGTTCGATCACCGGCGAGGACGCGGTGGCTTTCGCCGCCCGCATCCTCCAGGACCAGCTCGGCCTGTTCGTCAACTTCGAGGAGCCGCACAAGGAAGTGGCGACCGAGGCCGTCACCGAGCTCGCCTTCAACCCGGCGCTGCTCAAGAAGGTGGACGAGCTGGAGCTGTCGGTGCGTTCGGCCAACTGCCTGAAGAACGACAACATCGTCTACATCGGCGACCTGATCCAGAAGACCGAGGCGGAGATGCTGCGCACCCCGAACTTCGGCCGCAAGTCGCTGAACGAGATCAAGGAAGTGCTCGCCGCCATGGGCCTGCATCTCGGCATGGAAGTGCCGGATTGGCCGCCGGAGAACATCGAAGACCTCGCCAAGCGTTACGAAGACCAGTATTGAGCGTGATTCCAAGGGCCGGGGCGTTGAGCCGCCCGGTCCGACGGTCATGCGGAAAACCATCAGGGGCCGTGGCCTCTTGAACAACTGAAGAAGGAAAAGACCCATGCGCCACGGTTTCCAGGGCCGCCGCTTCTCCCGCAGCCAGAGCCATCGCAAGGCGATGTTCGCCAACCTCGCCGTCTCGCTCATCGAGCATGAGCAGATCGTGACCACCTTGCCGAAGGCGAAGGACCTGCGTCCGATCGTCGAAAAGCTGGTTACGCTCGGCAAGCGCGGCGACCTGCACGCACGCCGCCAGGTGATCGCGCAGATCGGCAACGAGGGCGTCGTCAAGCGCCTGTTCGAGACGCTGGCGCCGCGCTACGCCAACCGCAACGGCGGCTACCTGCGCATCATGAAGGCCGGTTTCCGCCAGGGCGACAACGCCCCGCTGGCGGTTATCGAGTTCGTCGACCGCGACACCTCGGCCAAGGGTGCGGCCGATCGCGCCCGCCTCGAGGCGGAAGGCGCCGAGGAAGCCGCGGCTTAATAAACGCGGCATTCGCGAATGGATTAGGGGCCTTCGGGCCCCTTTTTCGTTGCGGCGTTGGTCTGTGGATCGTCACTCGATCCGCAAAAGCGCAATAGAGCGAGAAGCCGGGCGCCGGCCAAGGCGCCCGGCAAATTTCCTTACCGGCCGCACGGAGATTGGCTCCGTGCGGCCTTTCATTTTGCACAATCGTTGCGACAATGGCGCCGGACCCGTTCGGAGGATTCGTTCATGCGCGCCAGAAGGCCGTCGCTCTATCTCTTCTACGCTTTCATGGCGCTCTGCGCCGCGCTCATCGCCGGCCGCGCCTTCGCCGAAGACAAGAACAACGAGCCCGGCCTTTCGGAAGTGCTGACCGACCTGCTGCACGGCGTCGAGGGCGACAATCCGACCGCCGGCCCGGACCGCCGCGTGCCGTTCGGCCGCGACGAGATTCAGCTGTCTTTCGCCCCGCTGGTCAAGCAGACCGCGCCGGCGGTGGTCAACGTCTATGCCTCGCAGACGGCCAAGGTGACGTCGCCCTTCGACGGCGATCCCTTCTTCGAGGAGTTCTTCGGCCGTTCGCAGCCGCGTGCGCAGTCGTCTCTGGGTTCCGGCGTGCTGGTCGATCCGAGCGGCGTCATCGTCACCAACTTCCACGTCATCAAGGATGCCGACGAGGTAAAGGTGGCCACCTCCGACGGGCGCGAGTTCACCTCCAAGATACTGCTCAAGGACGAGACGCTCGACCTGGCCGTGCTCAAGATCAGTTCCGACAAGCCGTTCCCGGTCGTCGCCATCGGCGATTCCGACGCGCTTGAGGTCGGCGACCTTGTGCTCGCCATCGGCAATCCGTTCGGCGTCGGCCAGACGACCACCAGCGGCATCGTCTCGGCGCTTGCCCGCAGCCACATCGGCGTCTCCGATTCCGGCTACTTCATCCAGACGGACGCCGCCATCAATCCCGGCAACTCCGGCGGCGCGCTGATCAACATGGCCGGCCAGCTGATCGGCATCAACACGGCCATCTACAGCCGCAGCGGCGGCTCGATCGGCATCGGCTTCGCCATCCCGTCCAACATGGTGCGCGCCTTCGCCGAGGCCGCCAAATCCGGCTCCGAATATTTCGAGCGACCCTACATCGGCGCGACGTTCGATCTGGTGACGCCGCAGATCGCCGAATCGCTCGGCATGGAAACGCCGCACGGCGCGCTGGTGTCGGCGGTCGAGCCGAACGCGCCGGCGCAGAAGGCGGGGCTGACGCCCGGCGACGTGGTGCTGACCTTCAACGGCACCGCGCTGGAGAACGTCGATGCGCTGGGCTATCGGCTGGCGACGCAGCCGATCGGAACGACGGCGCAACTCGGCATCCTGAGCAAAGGCCAGGAAAAGACGGTCGAGGTCGCGCTGGAGCGTGCGCCCGAAGGCGCCGCGCAAACCGAGGTGCTGCTGCGCGGCCGCAGCCCCTTCGCCGGCGCCAAGGTGGCGCAGTTGTCGCCGCGGCTGGCGCAGCGCCTCGGCATGAAGGCAGACCTCAAGGGCGTGGCGGTGGTGAATGTCGACCGCAATTCGCCGGCGGGCGATTTCGGTTTCCAGCCGGGCGACATCGTGCGCGAGGTCAACGGCACCACCATCGACAGCGCCGATAAGCTGGCGCAGGCCGCGCAGCAGAATACGCGCTGGTGGCGTTTCACCATCGAACGCAACGGCCAACTCCTCAGGCAGGTGCTGCGCTACTGATCCGGCCTGTGGGTTGCTGCGGCCGGCGCTGGTTCACGGCGCCGGCCGCGCCTATATTCGCGCCATCATGGCCGATCTTTTCAATCACGACGAATCGCAAAAGGCGCCGCCCGGCCAGCCGCCCCTTGGACAACCGCTCGCAGACCGGTTGCGGCCGAAGACGCTTGCCGAGGTGGTGGGCCAGGAGCACCTGACCGGGCCTGACGGCGCGCTGACCAGGCTGATCGATTCGGGTTCGCTCGGTTCCATGGTCTTCTGGGGGCCGCCGGGCACCGGCAAGACCACGGTGGCGCGGCTGCTGGCGGGCGAAACGAAGCTCGCCTTCGAGCAGATTTCGGCGATCTTCACCGGCGTCGCCGATTTGAAGAAAGTGTTCGAGGCGGCTCGCCTGCGCCGCGCCAACGGCCGCCAGACCTTGCTGTTCGTCGACGAAATCCATCGCTTCAACCGCGCCCAGCAGGACAGCTTTCTCCCCGTCATGGAGGACGGCACCATCGTCCTGGTGGGCGCCACGACGGAAAACCCGTCTTTTGAACTCAACGCCGCGCTGCTCTCGCGCGCCCGCGTTCTGGTGTTCCATTCGCTCGGCGAGGACAGCATCGAGAGCCTGCTCAAGCGCGCCGAGGCCACGCAGGGCGGCCCGCTGCCGCTGGACGACGCGGCGCGGGCGATGCTGGCGCGGATGGCCGATGGCGACGGCCGCGCCTCGCTGACGCTGGCGGAAGAGGTTTGGCGGGCCGCCAAGCCGGGCGAGGTTTTCGACGCCGAGGGTTTGCAGCGCATCGTGCAGCGTCGCGCGCCGATCTACGACAAGGGGCAGGATGGCCATTACAACCTGATCTCGGCGCTGCACAAATCCGTGCGCGGCTCCGATCCCGACGCGGCGCTCTACTATCTTTCCCGCATGTTCGACGCTGGCGAGGACCCGCTCTATCTCGGCCGCCGGCTGGTGCGCATGGCGGTGGAGGACATCGGCCTGGCCGACCCACAGGCGCTGGTCGTCGCCAACGCGGCCAAGGACGCCTACGATTTCCTCGGCTCGCCGGAAGGGGAACTGGCCTTCGCCGAAGCCTGCGTCTATCTCGCCACCGCGCCGAAATCCAACGCGGTCTATACCGCGTTCAAGGCCGCCAGGGCCGCCGCCAGGCAGTATGGTTCGCTGCTGCCGCCGAAGCACATCCTCAACGCGCCGACCAAACTGATGAAGGAAGAGGACTACGGCTCCGGCTATCGCTACGACCATGACGAGCCGGACGCTTTCTCCGGCCAGGATTACTTTCCCGAGAAAATGGGCCGCCAGACCTTCTACGATCCGCCCGAACGCGGCTTCGAGCGCGACATCCGCAAGCGCCTGGACTATTGGGCGAAACTGCGCCGCGAGCGAGGGGAGTGACCTTCGGCTCGCCCCCCAACCCCTAACCTCTCCCCGCAAGGGGGAGGGGAATTTTGCGGCAGCGCTCCACCGCGCCGACGCCGGCGATTTTGGCGGAAGGCCGGCGTCGGCGTCTCCCTCCCCCTTGCGGGGAGGGGACAGGAGTGGCGGTAAACCGACCGCCACAGCAATCTGAAAACTTGAAACAGCTTCAAACCGACCCGGCCGAGTAGCCCCTTGCGCACCGCGCACCGGTTGGGCGACAGACTACGGGTTGGAGGGATGGCCGCATGCCGCGTAGCCCGCAAGGGGAGCGCGGCACGGCTATCGGGCAGGCAGGCAGCCACACGGCGACCGGGAGGAACGATGCTCGAGAAGCTTTTCAAACTGTCGGAGAACGGCACCACCGCGCGCACCGAAGTGGTCGCTGGCGTGACCACTTTCCTGACGATGTCCTACATCATCTTCGTCAACCCGGACATTCTGTCCTCGACGGGCATGGACCGCAGCGCCATCTTCGTCGCCACCTGCGTGGCGGCCGCCCTTGGTTCGGCCGTGATGGGCCTTTTCGCCAACTGGCCGATCGGCATGGCGCCGGGCATGGGGCTGAACGCCTTCTTCGCCTTCACCGTCGTCGCCGCCATGGGCTTCTCCTGGCAGCAGGCGCTGGGCGCTGTCTTCATCTCCGGCATGATCTTTCTGCTGCTCACCGTCACCGGCGCGCGCGCCTGGCTGATCCGCGGCATCCCACGCTCGCTGCGCAGCGCCATCGCCGTCGGCATCGGCCTGTTCCTCGCCATCATCGCGCTGAAGAACGCCGGCATCGTCGTCGCCAACCAGGCCACGCTGGTCGGCCTCGGCGATCTCGGCAACACCGGCACGCTGCTCGCCATCTTCGGTTTCTTCGTCATCGCGGGCCTGGATGCGCTCAAGGTCAAAGGCGCGATCCTCATCGGCATCCTCGTCGTCACGCTGGCGTCGATGGCGCTGGGCGTCACCGAGTTCCACGGCATCGTCTCGGCGCCGCCGAGCCTGGCGCCGACCTTCCTGCAACTCGACATCATGGGCGCCCTGCATGCCGGCTTCCTGCATGTCATCCTGGTCTTCGTGCTGGTCGAGGTGTTCGACGCCACCGGCACGCTGATCGGCGTCGCCAAGCGCGCCGGGCTGATCGAGGAGGGCAAGCAGAGCAATCTCGGCCGCGCGCTGCTGGCCGATTCGACCGCCATCACCGTCGGCTCGCTGCTCGGCACATCGAGCACCACCGCCTATGTCGAGAGCGCTTCCGGCGTCCAGGCCGGCGGCCGCACCGGGCTGACGGCGCTGACCATCGCGCTGCTTTTCCTGGCGGCGCTGTTCATCTCGCCGCTGGCCGCCTCCGTGCCGGCCTATGCCACCGCGCCGGCGCTGCTTTACGTCGCCGGCCTGATGCTGCACGAACTGGTGGAGATCGACTGGGCCGACGTCACCGAGGCGACGCCGGCGGCGCTGACGGCCATCATCATGCCGTTCACCTATTCCATCGCCAACGGCCTGGCCTTCGGCTTCATCAGCTATGTCATCCTCAAGGCCGCCACCGGCAAATGGCGCGTCATCCACGCCGCGACGTGGATCGTGGCGGTGCTGTTCGTCATCCGCTACGCCATGCTGTCGCAGTAGGCGGGCGCGGACGCTTCCCGCAATCGCTTTTGGCTTTTCCCGGCATGGCCGATGTTCTAGACATCGGCCATGCTGAATCTCGGGCTGGTGATCGTCGGCGGCGGTATCGGGGCAGGTATCCGCCACCTCCTCAACATGGGCGCCATGCGCCTCTTCGGCTCCGGCTATCCCTGGGGCACGATGATCATCAACATCACCGGCTCCTTCGTCATGGGCGCCTTCATCGAATTGCTGGCGCGGCGCTTCGGCGCGTCCAACGAGTTGCGCCTGTTCGTCGCCACCGGCATCCTCGGCGGCTACACCACCTTCTCCTCCTTCTCGCTCGATTTCGCCACGCTGTGGGAACGCGGCGCGCTCGGCCCGGCACTGGCCTATGTGCTGGTTTCGGTCATCGGCGGCATTCTCGCCCTGTTCGCCGCCTTCTGGCTCGTCAGAAATCTCGCCTGAAGCCCTTGCCGCCGCTGCAAAGGCGCGGCAGATAGCCGGTCATGGCAGGCGTCGAACAAATTACCGTTGAAGCAGGCGAAGCGGGCATGCGCCTCGACCGCTGGTTCAAGGCTCATTATCCGGGCCTCGGCTTCGGCCATTTGCAGAAACTGTTGCGGTCCGGCCAAGTGCGCGTCGACGGCGGCCGCGCCAAGACCGATACGCGCGTCGAGCCGGGACAGGTGGTGCGCATCCCGCCGCTGGACGTCGACAGACAAGGCGATGCCGCCAACCTCACCGGCCATTCGATCCGCAACCAGGACGACGCCGACGTTTTGGCCAAGATGCTGCTGCACGAGGACGACAAGGTGTTCGTCTTCAACAAGCCGGCGGGGCTCGCCGTGCAGGGCGGCTCGGGCGTGACGCGCAACGTCGACGACATGCTGGAAGCCTGGCGCAACAAGAAGGGCGAGAAGCCGCGCCTCGTCCACCGCCTCGACCGCGACACGTCGGGCGTGCTTGTGGTGGCGCGCACCCGCCTTGCCGCCATGAAGCTTTCGGAAGCCTTTCGCGCCCGAGAGACGAAGAAGACCTACTGGGCGCTGGTCAAGGGCGTGCCGCCGAAGCGCGAGGACAAGATCTCGACCTGGCTGGTCAAGGAGCAGACGCCGGACGGCGACCGCATGCGCGTCGCCAAACATGGCGAGAAGGGCGCCGACCATGCGGTTTCCTTCTATCGCGTCGTCGAGCAGGCGGCCCGCGCCCTGACCTGGCTGGAGATGGAGCCCTACACCGGCCGCACCCACCAGTTGCGCGTCCATGCCGCCTTCATCGGTTGCCCGATCATCGGTGATCCGAAATATTTCGAGGCCGACACCAATTGGGAATTTCCCGGCGGCATCCAGAACCGGCTGCATCTGCATGCCCGCCGCATCCGCATTCCGCATCCGGGGCAGGGCGTGCTCGACGTCACCGCCCCGATGCCGCCGCACATGCGCCAGAGCTGGAACCTGATCGGCTTCGACGAGCAGAGCGCCGGGGAGCGGGAGTGACGGCGCCGGCGCTCGCCCGCAGCCAGCCCATCGACGCCGGCGCCGCGGCACTGATGGTCGGCCTGACCTTCTCCTGGGGCCTGAACTACGTCGCCGCCAAGATTTCCTATGCCGGGTACGATCCGGTTTTCCTGTCGATCATGCGCTCGCTGATCGGCGGCCTGTGCGTGGTCGCCTGGTGCCGTTGGCGCGGCATAGCGCTTTTGAGCCGCGACGGCACGCTGGCGGCGGGCATCGGCGTCGGCCTGCTGTTCGGCGTCGAATTCCTGTTCCTTTACATCGGGCTGGAACACACCACCGTGGCGCGCAACACGCTGCTGGTGAATTCCATGCCGTTCTGGATGCTGCTCGGCGGCCATTTCTTCCTTGGCGAGCATATGACGACACGCAAGGTCTTCGGCCTCGCGCTGGCCTTCGCCGGGTTGGTGCTGGTATTCGCCGACAAGCTCGGCGCCTATAAGGACACCATGCTGGTCGGCGACCTGCTCAGCCTCGGCGCCGGCCTTGCCTGGGCCGGCACCAACATCCTCATCAAGCGCTCGAACCTGACCAGCGTGCCGGCGGAGAAGCTGCTGCTTTACCAGCTGGCGGGCGCTGCGGTGGTCGGCCTTGTGGTCATGCCGTTCTCCGGGCCGCCCGTGCGCGTCTTCGCGCTGACGCCGACGCTGGCGCTGCTGTTCCAGGCGATCTACGTGGTCGCCTTCACCTATGTCCTGTGGTTCTGGATGCTCGGCCGCTATCCGGCCTCCGGCCTGTCCAGCTTCGCCTTCCTGACGCCGATTTTCGGCGTTCTGTGCGGCGCCCTGTTCCTCGGCGAGCCGCTTTCGCCCGGCGTTTTCGCAGCCCTTGTGCTGATTGTGGCGGGCCTGGTCATTGTCAACAGGCCTTCAAGACGCCAGATACCGGGCGAGGTGCCTGATGCGTGACATTTTGAACGATCTCGAAGCCGGCAAGTTCCTGTCAGATCCCGATCCGGTGCGGCGCGCCCAGATCCAGATGCGGACGCCGCTGCCGAAGCGCTTTTACAAGGCCGTGTCGGTGGAAGCCGATGGCGATGCCTTCAGTGTACGGCTCGACGGCAAGCCGGTGCGCACGCCCGGCAAGGCCCTGCTAGCGCTGCCGAACGAGGCCGCCGCGCTCATCGTCGCCGGCGAGTTCGAGGCGCAGGAAAAGGTCATCGACCCGGTGTCGATGCCGACGTTGCGTCTGGTCAACACCGCGATCGACGGCGTCGCCGCCGATCCGCAGGCTGTGCTGGAGGATATCCTGCGCTTCGCCTCGTCCGACCTGCTGTGCTATCGCGCCGACGCCCCGCAAGGGTTGGTCGAGCGCCAGAACGAGCACTGGGACCCGGTTCTCGACTGGGCGCGCAGCGATCTTGGCGCACGCTTCAATCTGGCCGAAGGCGTCATCCATGTCGAGCAGCCGCGCGAATCCATCGCCGTGCTCGGCGCACACCTTGCCCGCCGCGCCGATCCGCTTCGGCTGGCGGCGCTGCATGTCATGACCTCGATCACCGGCTCGGCGCTGCTGGCGCTGTCGGTCGAGGCGGGCAGGCTTGGCGCCGAGGCCGCGTGGACGGCCGCCCATGTCGATGAGGATTGGCAGGCCGAACAATGGGGGCAGGACGCCGAGGCGATGGCCCGCCGCGCCCAGCGCAAGCGCGACATGCTGGCCGCAATCGGCCTGCTGTCCGCTTTGGAATGACGGGCTGGCCGGCCTCCGGCCTTGCGGCCTTTCTCAGATCGGGTTGCCGAGCACCTTCCGGGGCCTCGATGTGCGGAAAATCGAGCGCAGGTTTTCCGCTCGGGCCGGCCGGCCGATATGGAACCCCTGGGCCAGATCGATTTCCAGCTTCCGCAGCAGGTCCATCTGCTCCTCGCTTTCCACCCCTTCGGCGAGGATTTTCGGCACGCGGTTCCGCAGCAGCCCGACGATATCCCGAAACATGGCGCGTCCGCGAGGCGAGACGCAGTCATGCAGGAAGGACCGGTCGATCTTGACCATGTCGAAATCGATCAGCCGTAGCCAGGAAAGGCCGGCGAATCCGGTGCCGAAATCGTCCAGCCAGATTCTTATGCCGAGCAGTTTCAGGTCGCTGATGCAGCGCAGCACGTCCGAATGCATCTCCATTTCCAGCCCTTCGGTGATCTCGAAGGCCATTCGGTTGCCGGCAATGCCGGCTTCGCCCAGCGCGGCGGCGACCGAGGCGGCGAAACCCGGCGCCTTGAGCTGGACGGGGGAGACGTTGACGCTGATGGTGCGAATGTTCTCGTTGGTGGCGAGTTCGTGGCAGGCCGTTTTTATCGCCCAGCGGCCGAGTTCGATGATCGTCCCTGTGCGCTCGGCGACCGGGATGAACAGGCTGGGCGGAACGGCCGTGCCGTCCAGCATGGTCAGCCGCATCAGCGCTTCCAGCGCCTCCACCTTGTCGGAACGCACGTTGAGGATGGGCTGGAAGACGAGGGACACGAGTTCGCGGTCGATGGCGATCTTCAGCAGGGCGGCGATGTTTTCGCTCTCGTCGCTGCTTTGCGGGTCCTTGGGATCGAAAAGATGCGCGCAGTTTCGGCCGTTGGCTTTGGCCAGGTACAAGGCCCGGTCCGCCTCCTGGATGATCTTTTCGAGCTTCGTTCCGGCCTGGTCGCGCGTGAAGGCGGCGCCGATGCTGACCGTCACCACCTGGGTGCCGTCACGGCGCTCGTTATGGGTGATCTCCAGCGCCTCCACCGTTTGACGGATTTCCTCGGCGAGCCCGATGACGCTTTCGAGCCTGGCCAGCGGGGCGAGCACGATGAACTCCTCGCCGCCGTAGCGACCGATCGAGACGCCCCGCAGTTCCGCGAGCCGTCGGACGCTGTCGGCAACCAGCGTCAGGCAGCGGTCGCCCTCCTGGTGGCCGTAATGGTCGTTGAAACGCTTGAAGAAGTCGACGTCGATGAGCAGGACCGCGAAGGTGCTGCCCTGAAGCTGCCAGGCGGTCCACAGGTCCCGCAGCCGCTCGTCGACGGCCCTGCGGTTTTCCAGCCCGGTCAGCGGGTCCGTCCGCGACAGCTTCAGCAGCGCCTTGCCCCGTTCGGTCGCCTCCCTGTGCTGGCTCCTCGCGTCAACGGCGTTCAGGAAGACGTTGTAGCGCTCCCTGTTCAGCTTCCAGTTTATGTAAGACGTGAATACGAAGCACGAAATGTAGAAAGCACCGAATACCAGTTTGTATGTCACCGTAGACGGCATGAAATAGTTCACCGCATACAGGATCGAGAGAATGATGATCGAGGTGACGACGGAGAACCTGAACTGGAAAGTGAAGAACAGGTTGGCGCTCATCATGAATATGGTTCCGAAAACCATATAGTAGGAGACGCTTTCCTGGTTGCTGCTTGTCGCGGTCGGGAACAGCCAGCCGATATAGCCGAGAATGATCGCACCGGCGCATGTGGCGTCCAGCCATTCCGTACGGGCGCCGAAGCGCAAAAGGGTTTCCAGCGTCACGAGCGCGGTCACGCCGACCGCGAGCCGCGCCGAGATCGTATAGAAGGCGACGTCCGGGACCAGAAGGAGGTCGGCGAAGGCAAACAGCAGGTAGACGACGACGGCAATATAAAGCCCCGGCCGCGCCGCGACCCTGCGCGCCGCCAGCGATTCTTCATGGAATAGTCTGCGCAGCTCGGCAGGTTCCGGCGCATCATGCGTGGCGACCGACTCCACGGGCGCAAGGTCGCCCAATGCCGAAAGCGCATAGTCGCTCATTGCGGAGAGGCCTTTCAGGATGGGCTTTTGCAGCCCGCTTGTTGCTTCCGCCCTCAACGCAGAACAACTCCAACGTGCGACGGCGCTCCTGCGCCTCGCAAACAATGCCGCCTGAGGCCACAAGGGCGGGTTAATCGCCCACCGAATCCGGCACGAAATGCCCTGGCGCAATCAAAGTCGGTTAATCAGACGTCAACGATATCGTTAGAATGCTGCCGACCCGTGAAGCTCGGCAGGGGGCTTGCTTCGCATCGAAGACGAATTGGTAGCCATGGAGGGTTTGGTGAGCACCGTTCTGGACGGCAAAAGCCTGATTACCGACGAGACGATCGCCGCTGGCCTTGGAAGGAGGCCGGACGATCGAAGCAAGGCTTTCGAAGCGGCTCGTGCCGAGCTTGCGCTCGTGCTTCACGCCACGCAGCAGCAGATCGCGCTGCACAAAACACCGGCCGAAATCATTCGCCCGCTGATGGCGCGCCTCGAAGCGATGCGGCTGAGGCTTCATGCCGATGTCTGGACGGCGCTGGCGCCGATCATCCAGGGCCATCGGGTCCTCGATTATTTCCTCGAGGACCCGCTGACGCGGTGGTCGTTCGAGAAGCCGCGCGGCTATTCCGGCGACGCTCAGTTGCTGGACTACATTTACTGCGATCCGCATGTCGCGGCCGATGTCGCGGCCGCTTCGGAAATCGGCAAGGCGCTCTATGCCTATACGCAAAACGTGCCGTCCTGCGTGGCGGCGCGCGAGCGGCGCGACCTGCTCGCCCGCTATGTCGACGACATGGCCGCCGAACATGGGGCGGGCACCGAGGTGTTGGCCATCGCCGCCGGTCATTTGCGGGAAGCGAACCGCTCCTCCGCCTTGCGCGAGGGACGGCTGAAGCGTTGGGTGGCGCTCGACCAGGACCCTCAGAGCGTCGGGCTGGTCGCACGCGACTTCGCCGGCACCGCGGTGGAGACGGTCGACGGTTCCGTGCGGACCTTGCTGGCGAGGGGGCACAAGCTCGGCACCTTCGACTTTATCTATGCGTCTGGCCTCTACGACTATCTCCAGGACAAGGTCGCGATAAAGCTCACCAAGACCTGTCTCCAGATGCTGAAGCCGGGAGGCACCTTCCTTTTCGCCAACTATGCCGAGGGCAACCCGGACGCGGGATATCGGGAGACGTTCATGAACTGGGTGCTTCTGCTGCGGTCCGAGGCCGACATGTGGAACGTCGTCAACGCCAGCGTCGACCGCAATACCGTCGATGTGCGGGTGTTCTTCGGCGACAACCGCAACGTTCTGTACGCGGTGATTGAAAAGCGCAATTGAGCAGGGCCGGCATGGGCCCGGACCGATCGACGGCCAAAAGAAAACCCCGGCGTTTCCGCCGGGGTTTTGCATTGCGCGGGGAAACCAGCCCAGGCGGCCGGCGTCACACCGAATAATACATGTCGTATTCGACCGGATGCGGCGTCATTTCGAAGCGCATCACCTCGGCCATCTTCAACTCGATGTAGGAATCGATCTGGTCGTCGTCGAAGACGCCGCCGGCCTTGAGGAAGCCGCGGTCCTTGTCGAGGCTCTGGAGCGCTTCGCGCAGGGAACCGCAGACGGTCGGGATCTTCTTGAGCTCCTTCGGCGGCAGGTCGTAAAGGTCCTTGTCCATCGGCTGGCCGGGATGGATCTTGTTCTTGATGCCGTCGATGCCGGCCATCAAAAGCGCCGCGAAAGCGAGATAGGGGTTCGCGCCCGGATCGGGGAAGCGGACCTCCAGGCGCTTGGCCTTCGGCGAATTGCCGAACGGAATGCGGCAGGAGGCCGAGCGGTTGCGCGCCGAATAGGCCAGCAGGACAGGGGCCTCGTAGCCCGGCACCAGCCGCTTGTAGGAGTTGGTCAGCGGGTTGGTGAAGGCGTTGATCGCCTTGGCGTGCTTGATGACGCCGCCGATGAAGAACAGGCAGCTTTCCGACAGGCCGGCATATTCGTTGCCGGCGAAGGTCGGCTTGCCGCCCTTCCAGATCGACATGTTGACGTGCATGCCCGAGCCGTTGTCGCCGAAGATCGGCTTCGGCATGAAGGTCGCCGTCTTGCCGTAGGCGTTGGCGACCTGATGCACGACGTATTTGTAGAGCAGGATCTTGTCGGCGTTGCGCACCAGGGTGTCGAATTTTATCCCCAGTTCGTGCTGGCCGGCGGCGACCTCGTGGTGATGCTTCTCGACGCGCACGCCCATCTCGGTGAGCACGGTCAGCATCTCGGAGCGCATGTCCTGGGCGTTGTCGATCGGCGGCACCGGGAAATAGCCGCCCTTCAGGCGCGGCCGGTGGCCGAGGTTGCCCGTCTCGTAGTCGGTGTCGTCGTTGGAGGGCAGGTCGGCGCCGTCCAGTTTGAAGCCGGTGTTGTAGGGATCGGCCTTGAACTTGACGTCGTCGAAGACGAAGAACTCGGCTTCCGGGCCGACGTAAATGGTGTCGCCGATGCCTTCGGCCTTGAGATGGGCCTCGGCGCGCTTGGCGATGCCGCGCGGATCGCGGTTATAGGCCTCGCCGGAAATCGGATCGAGGATGTCGCACAGGACGACCATGGTCGACTGCGCGAAGAACGGGTCCATGTGCACCGTCTCGGGGTCGGGCATCAGCACCATGTCGGACTCGTTGATGGCCTTCCACCCGGCGATCGAGGAGCCGTCGAACATGACGCCGTCGGCGAACATGTCTTCCTCCACCTCGGCGACGTCCACCGTCACGTGATGGAGCTTGCCCTTCGGGTCGGTGAAGCGCAGGTCGACGAACTTCACGTCGTTGTCCTTGATCTGCTTCATGATGTCGGATGCGGTCGTCATAGGCTGTTTCCTGTGGCTTTGAGTGCTTGATGGGTGCCGGAGCTTCAGATTGCGTCGAGGCCGGTTTCGCCGGTGCGGATGCGCACGACTTCCTCGATGTTGGAGACGAAGATCTTGCCGTCGCCGATGCGCCCGGTCTGGGCGGCCTTGCGGATCGCCTCGATGGCGGCGTCCACGGCGTCGTCGCCGAGCACGACCTCGATCTTCACTTTCGGCAGGAAGTCGACGACGTATTCGGCGCCGCGATAAAGCTCGGTGTGGCCTTTCTGGCGGCCGAAGCCTTTCGCCTCGGTGACGGTGATGCCTTGCAGGCCGGCTTCCTGAAGCGCCTCCTTCACCTCGTCGAGCTTGAACGGTTTGATGATCGCTTCGATCTTTTTCATAAAACGTCTGCCTCCAATGCCGGAAAACGGGCTTGCGGCCCGCTCGCCCGTTCAGAAAGCATGAAACGTGCCAAATGGCTATTCGGCCGATCGAGTGTGCGCCGGCAGTCGGAAATGGCGCGGAATCGGCGTTCCAACGCCCGTCGCGCGGGCAGGGCGGCGGGCAAGCCCGTCGCTCCGTTGGAAATTTGATGGCGAAGTAAGCAGCATGCCTACTGAATAGGCATGCCGCTGAAGGGCCCGAAGCCGGCCGAGACGGGCTTATTCCTTCGGCCGGCGAAACTTATTGGGTACGATCGACAAAGACCGTCAGCGAGCCGTTTTTCGCGGCGGCGACGCCGACCGCCTGGTCCACGTCCTGCGTTTGCAGGCTGGGCAAGTTGAGGGCGGCAAGGTCGGCGCGCAGATCGGTGATCCGGCTTTGATTGTCCGCCAGAGCGTTCTCAAGGGCCACGCGGTTGTTCCCCCGCATCAGATCCTTGACGTCGACGACCGATACGGTGGCGGTGGCGCCGATCCCGTCCAGGTTCGCCTTGGAGTCGCGGATCGACGAAATCAGCGTGCCGAAATTGGCTTTCGCCTTGCCGCCGGTGTCTTCGTCAGCCGTCGTTACGTCGGCCAGCGCCGCATCGGCGTCCTCCTGCGTGGCCTTCTTCACTGAGCCGGGGGCGTAGGCGGCAGCGCTGTCGTCCTGCTTGAGTTGGCCCGGAGCATAGGCGGAGGCGTTTTCGCCGCTTGCCTTCGTTTGGCCCGGCGCGAAGCCCGATGCCGAATGCGCGTCGGCCGACGCTCCATGCCCCCCGCCATGGTCGGCTCCGCCGTGGCCGCCGCCGTTTCCGTTGCCGCCCTTGGCATAACTCATTCCGGACAAGCCGGCTGCGGCAACCAGCGATGCCGCCAGAACTAGGGGAATCTTGCGTTTCATGGCCGTTCTCTTTCGTTGGCCCGCCGCCCGTCGCGACCGGGTTTCTACTGCTGTGCGCCCGGCGGGGCCATTCACATATCGTGATCTTCTGTAGAGGATCGGGAACGACTCTCGTCGTGCGCGACGCCGCCGTTGTCAGCTAGCGATCGCGAAGGCTAGCTTAGCGGCGATGCGCATCTTGCCGCCGTCCCGATTGAGCATAGTGACCCCCGCCGAAATGGCCGAGGCCGACCGCCGCGCGATTGCCGCCGGGCCGTTCGACGGCATCGGCCTGATGCGCAATGCCGGGCAGGCGGTGGCCGCCCTGGTACTTGCGCGCTTCCCCGGCGCGCGGCGCGTGCATGTGCTTTGCGGGCCGGGCAACAACGGCGGCGACGGCTACGTCGTCGCGCGCCTGCTGCGCGAAGGCGGCGTCGCGGTTTCGCTCTGGGCTTCGGCGGGGCCGCGCGCCGGAACGGACGCGGCGCTTGCAGCCGCCGAATGTCCGCTGCCGGCGGTTGATCTTGCCGCTTTCGATGCAAATACGGGCGATCTGGTCGTCGATGCGCTTTACGGCGCCGGTCTGTCGAAACCCCTGACCGGCGTTGATGCGCGCGCCGTCGAAAGAGTGACGGCGCTTCGCCTCGCTGTGGTGGCGGTGGACCTGCCGTCCGGCGTTGCGGGTGCCAGTGGCAAGGCCCTCGGCCCTGCTTTCAAGGCCGCAGTCACCGTCACTTTTGCTCGAAAAAAGCCCGGTCATCTGCTCTTGCCGGGGCGCGAAGCGTGCGGCCAGGTGGTGCTCGCCGATATCGGCATCTCCGATGGTGTGATCGCATCGCTGGCGTCGAAAACCTTTGCCAACGAGCCGGATCTATGGCGCGGCGCGCTGCCGGTTCCCGCCTTGGATGCGCATAAGTACAAACGCGGCCATGTCGGCGTCTTTTCCGGCGGCCCGGCCTCGACGGGGGCGGCGCGATTGTCGGCCATGGCCGCCGCGCGCGCCGGGGCGGGGGCGGTGACGGTGCTGTCGCCGGCCGGCGCCATGCTGGTCAACGCGGCGCATTTGACCGCCATCATGCTGCGCAAGACGGACGATGAAGCAGACCTCGCCGCTTTCCTTGCCGACCGTCGGCCTTCCGCCTTCGTGCTCGGGCCGGGTTTCGGCGTCGGCGACAAGGCCCGGCGTTTCGCGTCGGCCGTGCTGGCCGCCAGCGCATTGGGATCGGCAGGGCCAGGTGTCGAGGGTCTCGTGCTGGATGCCGACGGCATCACCGCCTTCCGCGACAAACCGGAGGCGCTTTTTCTCGCTGCCGGGCTAAAAGAGGCGCCGGCGCTCGTGCTGACGCCGCATGAGGGCGAGTTCGCGCGGCTGTTCCCGGACCTTGCCGGCGACGAAACGCTCTCGAAACTGGACAAGGCCCGCAAGGCGGCTGCCCGCGCGCACGGCGTCGTCGTCTACAAGGGGCCGGACACGGTGATCGCAGCCGCTGACGGCCGCGCCGCGATCAATGCCAACGGTGCGCCATGGCTGGCGACGGCCGGCTCCGGCGACGTGCTGGCCGGCGTCGTCGCCGGCTTTCTGGCGCAGGGCATGCCGGCCTTCGAGGCCGCCTGCGCCGCCGTCTGGCTGCATGCCGAGGCGGGCGCCCGTTTCGGCCCGGGCCTGATCGCCGAAGATTTGCCGCAGGCGCTGGTGCCGGTGCTGCGAACAGTCATGGGCGTCGGTCACGGTTGACTTGGCCAAGACCTTCCGATTTACACCGACACAATGACATCGTGCGGGAAAATCCCGACAATTCGGACACCTCCCATGCTTGAAAAGACCTATGACGCCAAGGGCGTCGAGCCGAAGATCGCCAGGATTTGGGAAGAGGCGGACGCCTTCCGCGCCGGCGCGGGGTCGGAAGAGGGCGCCGAGGCCTTCACCATCGTCATCCCGCCGCCGAACGTCACCGGTTCGCTGCACATGGGCCATGCGCTCAACAACACCTTGCAGGACATCATGGTCCGCTTCGAGCGCATGCGCGGCAAGAACGTTTTGTGGCAGCCGGGCATGGACCATGCCGGCATCGCCACGCAGATGGTGGTCGAGCGCAAGCTGATGGAAAAGCAGATCCATCGCCGCGATCTGACCCGCGAAGAGTTCATCGAGAAGGTGTGGGAGTGGAAGGCCGAGTCCGGCGGCGCCATCTTCAACCAGTTGAAGCGGCTCGGCGCCTCCTGCGACTGGTCGCGCGAGCGCTTCACCATGGACGAGGGCTTGTCGAAGGCTGTTCTGGAGGTCTTCGTCTCGCTCTATAAGGAAGGCCTGATTTATCGCGGCAAACGGCTGGTCAACTGGGACCCCAAGTTCGAGACGGCGATTTCCGACCTCGAAGTGGAGAACCGCGAGGTCGACGGCCATATGTGGCATTTCAAGTATCCGCTGGCCGGCGGCGAAACCTACACCTATGTCGAGAAGGACGCCGACGGCAACATCACCTTCCAGGAGGAGCGCGACTATATTTCCATCGCCACCACCCGGCCGGAGACGATGCTGGGCGACGGCGCGGTGGCGGTTCATCCCTCCGATGCGCGCTATGCGCCGATCGTCGGCAAGCTGTGCGAAATTCCGGTCGGCCCGAAGGAGCACCGGCGCCTGATCCCGATCATCACCGACGACTATCCCGATCCGGACTTCGGCTCGGGCGCCGTCAAGATCACCGGCGCGCATGACTTCAACGACTATCAGGTCGCCCGCCGCAACCGCATTCCGCTCTACCGGCTGATGAACGGCGTCGCGGCCATGCGCGACGACGGCGAGCCCTACGCCGTCTGTGCCGCGCAGGCGGCCGGGATCGTGCGTTCCGGCGAACTGCCGGGCGAGGCGGAAGTCGACGCCATCAACCTCGTGCCCGACGACTATCGCGGCCTTGACCGCTACGAGGCGCGTAAGCGCATCGTCGATGCCATCAATGCCGAAGGACTGGCTGTCACGGTCACGGATGCGGACGGCAACGCCGTTCCCTATGTCGAGTCGAAGAAGATCATGCAGCCCTTCGGCGACCGCTCCGGCGAGGTCATCGAGCCGATGCTGACCGACCAGTGGTTCGCCGACGCCGAGACGCTGGCCAAGCCGGCGATTGCGGCGGTGCGCGAAGGGCGCACCAACTTCGTGCCGAAGAACTGGGAGAAGACCTACTTCGAATGGATGGAGAACATCCAGCCCTGGACGATCTCGCGCCAGCTCTGGTGGGGCCATCAGATTCCGGCCTGGTACGGGCCGGACGGCGCCATTTTCGTCGAAAAGACGGAGGAGGAGGCGCTGGAAGCCGCCATCCAGCACTATCTCGCGCATGAAGGGCCGTGGAAGGCCTGGGTCGAGGAGAAGCTCGAAAACTTCCAGCCGGGCGAAATCCTGACCCGCGACGAGGACGTGCTCGACACCTGGTTTTCCTCGGCGCTGTGGCCGTTCTCGACGCTCGGCTGGCCGGACGAGACGCCGGAACTCAAAACCTACTATCCGACCTCGGTGTTGGTGACGGGCTTCGACATCATCTTCTTCTGGGTCGCCCGCATGATGATGATGGGCCTGCACTTCACGGAAACCGAGCCGTTCCACACCGTCTACGTGCACGCGCTGGTGCGCGACAAGAACGGCGCCAAGATGTCGAAGTCGAAAGGCAACGTCATCGACCCGCTCGACCTGATCGACGAATACGGCGCGGACGCGCTGCGCTTCACGCTGGCCGTCATGGCCGCGCAAGGGCGCGACGTGAAGCTCGACCCCGCCCGCATCGCCGGCTACCGCAACTTCGGCACGAAGCTGTGGAACGCCACGCGCTTTGCCGAGATGAACGGCGTCGCCCGCAACGACGCGATCTGGCTGGGAGACGCCAAGCTTGAGCTGAACCGCTGGATCTTGACGGAATTGACGCGCACGGCGCGCGCCGTCACCGAAGGCATAACGGCCTACAAGTTCAACGAGGCGGCGGTCGCCGCCTACCGCTTCGTCTGGAACCAGTTCTGCGACTGGTACCTGGAATTGCTGAAGCCCGTCTTCATGGGCGACGACGAGGCCGCCAAGGCCGAGAGCCGCGCCTGCGTCGCCTTCGTTCTGGACGAGATCTACAAGCTGCTGCACCCGTTCATGCCGTTCATGACGGAGGAACTGTGGGCCGAGACGGCGCCCGAAGGCGAGGCGCGGTCTTCGCTTCTTTGCCACGCCGCATGGCCGGCGCCGGATTTCGAGGACGACGCGGCGGCCGGCGACATCAACTGGCTGATCGATCTGGTTTCCGGCATCCGCTCGGTGCGCTCGGAAATGAACGTGCCGGCGGCGGCGATCGCCCCGCTGGTCGTCATCGGTGCCGATGCCGCGACGCGCGAGCGTCTCACCCGCCACGACAGCGCCGTCAGGCGGCTGGCGCGCGTCGGCGCCGTTTCGCTGGCCGATGCCGCGCCCAAGGGCTCGGCCCAGCTCGTTCTCGGCGAGGCGACGGTATGCCTGCCGCTGGGCAGCCTGATCGACCTCGCGGCCGAGGCGGCGCGTTTGCAGAAGGAACTCGCCAAGGTAACGGAAGAGATCGCCCGCCTGCACAAGAAACTCGGCAATGAGAAGTTCGTCGCCAACGCGCCCGAAGACGTGGTGGCGGCCGAGCGCGAGAAGCTGGCCGAATATAGTGATTCGCAGGCAAGGCTGGCGAAGGCGCTGGAGCGCGTGCGCGACGCCGGTTGACCGGCCGTCTGCCGAGCCGGCGCCGTTTGCAACCGTTCGGCGAGTCGTTCCGTTGCGTCAATTGACGTAAACGGAAACATTTTGGCCCCATTGTTGCCGTAATGTAACAATGGGTCGGGAACCCCGGAAAAGTCGCCGGTTTCGGTGCATTTTCACCCTGATTTGTCAGGTTTTTCGTCGTTTTTCTCCGAGTTTTGATTGTTTTCACCCAGTCGGGCAGCAACGCGGCCAGCCGATCCGTTCCGGGACAAAGGGTGTACTTGTACGGCCCAAAAATTCGGTATTGCGCCGTTAACCCGGATTGGCTCTAGCATGAGCCGACTGACTTCCGGGGAGACAATTCATGAACAATCTGCGTTTGAAGGCACTGGCGGGGGCGGGATGCCTCACGATGGCGCTGGTGGGGGCGGCTCATGCCGGCGGCTTTGCGCGCGGCAGCGCCGACACCGACATCCTGTTCGACGACGGCAATTTCAACATGCGCGCCGGCGTGACCTATGTCAGCCCCAGGCGCGAGTTTTCGAAGGTCGCGCCCGCAGCGAACCCGGCGCTCATCGGCACGTCCTACACCGACGACTATGTCGTGCCGTCGGCCGCGGTGAAGCTGAACATCACCGACAATCTGCGCTGCGCCGCCACCATGGTGGACAACAACGGCGGCTCGGTCACGTACGCCGTGCCGAAGCCGAGCGGCAAGCTGTCGGAAGACTTCACCACCAACGAAAAGGCGCTGACCTGCGGCGTCAAGCTCCAGGCCGGGCCGGGCAATTTCTGGATTCTCGGCGGCGGTTACGTGGAGGATTTCCAGTACAGCCGCGTGAATGTGACCCCGATCCCCGGCGCTCTGGCCAACCTGACGCTTGACGGGCAGAAATTCGGCTATCGCATCGGTGCCGCCTACGAGATTCCCGACATCGCGTTCCGGGCCCAGCTGATGTATCGCTCCGGCACCGATTATGGTGCTGCCGGCACGCTCGCCGTGCCTGGCGCGCTCCTCGGGCTTCCTGTGGCAAGCGTTCCGCTCGCCGCCCTGGGCACCGGCCATCTGCCGCAGACAGTGGAGTTCAAGCTTCAGTCCGGCATCGCGCCCGGTTGGCTCGCTTTCGGTTCCGTAAAGTGGGCGGACTGGAGCGTGCAGGACAAGCTGCTGGTGACGAGCGTCATTCCCACGCCCGTCGGCCCGATTGCCGGTCCGGGCAGCGATGACGAATACCACTGGAAGGACGGCTGGACCGTCACCGGCGGTGTCGGCCACGCCTTCAACGACCGCGTCTCCGGCCTCGTCAGCCTGACCTGGGACAGCGGCGTCAGCACCGGCTACGACTTCTCGTCCGACGCCTACACGCTGGCCGTGGGTGCTTCGGTCAAGGACACCATGGGCGGCGAACTGCGCGGCGGCGTCGGCGTCAGCTACCTGACCGCCTCCGAGGTGACGAAGGGTTCCGACGCTGGCTTCGCCGTCAAGGCGGGCTATGCGGTTGCCGGCAGTCTGAGCTATAACATCAAGTGGTAAACCCCTGATTTTGTTGAAAAGGCCGGGCTTTGCCCGGCCTTTTTGTTTGCGCGGCAGAGAACGGATGCCTTGCCGCGCTCTGGCGGCCGTCTTCACGATTGTGATGTTTCAGCAACAGTTTATGAACAACCTTCGTGCCACAAAGGCCGGCAACGGGCGCTGCCCACTTCCCGCCATAAACCCGGCGCACCCCGAAAGGGTCCCGGACATGCGCCATGAAGGTTCGGCGAAGGACAGGCCGCACCGCCCGCGGCAGGAAAGAGTATGAGCGCCAGAGTGGTCTCCCTCGCGGATCTGACGGGTCGCTGTAGCAGCGCCATCCCGGCGCCTGCCGGCGGCCCCGCTTTGGCCGAAAAGTTTGCCTATGGTTGGCGTGGCCTCCCGGTCCGGCTTGCCGTCCGGGAGTTGGCGCGGGCCGTCGGCCCCGCTCGCCGGGACGCCGCGTCCGTCCTGTCCGGCGCGAGGGAAATTCGCTGCATGCCTGTAGCGGGAATGACGAAATCGGCGCTTCTGTGCGCCCTTGTCGCGACCTGCGTGCTGGTCGGGGCCGGTCATGCGTTCGCCTTCGACGACAAGGTGTTCGACGACAAGACGGGCGTGAAGCCGCAGTCGAGCCCGTGGGCCGTTTTCCAGTTCGGCTTCTCCGCCTACAAGAGCGGCCACAAGGAACAGGCGGTCGAGGCCTACAAATACGCCGCCGAAAACGGCCAGATCGGCGCGACGTGGAAGCTTGCGCGCATGTATGCCGAAGGCGACGGCGTCGCCCGCAACGACTACGAAGCCTACAAGTTCTTCTCCGAGATCGTCGACCAGGACGTCGAGCCGGGTTCGCCCGAGGAAAGCTATGTTTCCGACGCGCTGGTGGCGCTGGGCAATTATCTGAAGAAGGGCATCCCCGGCACGCCGGTCGAGGCCAACGAGGTGCAGGCGCAGGAATACTACATGCGCGCCGCCGCCAACTACCGCAATCCGGTCGCCCAGTTCGAAATGGGCAAGATGTTCCTCAAGGGCGAGGGCGGGGTGCGGGCTTCCGTCAAGCAGGCCGCGCGCTGGTTCCAGCTCGCCGCCGAGAAGGGTCATGCCGGCGCCCAGGCGACGCTCGGCAACCTGCTGTTCCAGAGCGGCAAGATCGTGCGCGGTCTCGCCATGATGACGGCGGCGCTCGACCGGGCCCCGGCCAGCGATCAGCCGTGGATTCGTTCCATGCAGGAAGAGGCGTTCGCGCTGGCGCCCGAAGCCGACCGCCGCACCGCCATCTCGCTTGCGGACGATATCCTCACCAAAGGCACCGACGGCCAGTAAGCCGTTCCGCGGAAGCCGCCCCGGCGCTTTCCTTGGCGCTCCTTCGGTCGTCGGGTCGATCGAGGGCGCGCGCCGAAAAATCATCGCGAATTGTCGGAAGGTGCCGGACCGGGCCGTCCTTGCGCCAGGACCGCGACGAGGAGGCAGGCGTGAGAGAACTGATCCTGAAGATGACCATATCGGTCGATGGCTTCGTAAGCGATCTCGACGGCCGCAACGGATGGATGTTCGGCTCCGATCAGGAGGCGAAGGCATGGAGCGTGGGGATGATCCGCGGCGCCGGCCTGCATGTCATGGGCAGCCGCAGTTTCCTCGCCATGGCCAACTACTGGCAGACGTCCACCGACCAGTTCGCGCCGCCGATGAACCGGATTCCCAAAGCCGTCTTCTCGCGGCAGGGGCCGGCGATCCTGAAGAATGTCGGCATGGCGGCGGCGCTTGAGGCGGCCCACGCCAGAGAAGGGGCCGGACAACCTGCGCAACTGCAATCCGGCGCCGAAAGCTGGGCGCAGGCCTACGTGGCGAGCGGCGATCTCGCGGAAGAAGTCGCCAGGCTGAAAGCCGAGGCCGGCCGACCGATCATCGCATACGGCGGGGTGCGGTTCGCCCGCAGCCTGATCGCCCTGCGGCTGGTCGATCGGTTAGCCCTGCTCGTGGCGCCCGTGGCGCTGGGCAGGGGCCTGCCGCTGTTTTCGGAACTCGCGGCACCGATGTCGCTCACGCTGGAAAGCTCGACGGCGTTTCCGGGCGGCATGGTGGCGCAGATCTATCGGCCGGCGTGAAACCGGTGCCCGGGGTGCGCCTCCGGCAAAAAACACGGTCCCGCGCCCGGAACCGTGACCGGGACGAAGGGACAAAACGGTTTCGCAGAGGCCGTCGAATCGCAGCCGCTCTGGAAATGCTCCTCAGGATCGTCCGAAAAACCTGTCCAGAAGCTCGCGCGGCTTCTCCAGCGGCTTCCACGAGCCCTTGTCGGGCTCCTTCTCGGCGTTCAGCGGCGGGTTGCCCGGACAATCGTCTTCCACCTTGGTCCAGGACGAGGCGTTGAGCACGAGATCGCAACGGGCGAGGTAGCTGTCGCCGCCGACCCTGAGGCACGCCAGCCGCCCTGCGCCGAAAGACTGCGCGTCGGCCAGGCAATTCGCGGCCTGGTCGGCCGGCAGCGAGGTTTCGGCGCCGCCGCTCCCGCCGGGGCAATAGTTTTCGATGGTGCGCCAGTTCATCGCGCCCTCGGCAGTCTCGCAGAGCGCAAGCTTGCCCTTGTCGCCGACGTTCAGGCAGGCATACTGGCCGAGGCCGAACGTTTCCCCGCGCGCGAGGCACTGGGGTTCGGCCGCAGCCTGCGATGCGCCCATGGCGGCCGTTGCGGCGGCCGCGGCAAGCGTTGATCCAAAACGCATGTCCGCCTTCAGTTTGAAACCTGGAAAACCATCAGAACGGCCGATTGTGGCCATATCGCGGAGTGAGGCGCCTCAGGCCGCCGCCAGATCGAGTTCGATCGCCACCGGCACGTGGTCGGACGGCTTTTCCCAGGCCCGCACATGCTTTTCGATGGAGGCGGAAGAGAAGCGGTTCGCCGCCTCCGGCGACAACAGCAGGTGGTCGATGCGGATGCCGTTGTTCTTCTGCCAGGCGCCGGCCTGATAGTCCCAGAAGGTGTAGGTGTCGGGCGCGTCCGTCACCGCGCGCACGGCCTCGGTGAAACCGAGGTTCTTCAGCCGCCGGAAGGCCTGCCGCGTCTCAGGCTGGAACAGCGCGTCGCCGAGCCAGTTTTCCGGATGCCTTGCGTCGACCGGCTCGGGGATGACGTTGTAGTCGCCGGCGATGACCAGCGCCTCCTCCAGCGCCAGCCGCCCTTCGGCCCACCGCTCCAGCCGTGCCATCCAGGAAAGCTTGTAGGGGAATTTCACCGGATCGTCGATCGGATTGCCGTTCGGCAGGTAGATCGAGGCGACGCGCAGCGCGCCCTTGTCCGTGGAGAACACGCCTTCGATGAAACGCGCCTGCTCGTCGCTCTCGTCGCCGGGCAGGCCGCGGTTCACTTCGTCGAAGCGCAGCTTCGACAGGATGGCGACGCCGTTGAACCCTTTCTGGCCGTGCGTCTCGACGTGATAGCCGAGCGCCTCCACTTCGGCGCGCGGGAACTGCTCGTCGACGGTCTTGATCTCTTGCAGGCAGACGATGTCGGGTCGGCTTTCGCCCAGCCAATGCGTGAGGTTGCCGATGCGGGCGCGCACGCCGTTGATGTTCCACGTTACGATCTTCATGAAAATCTCGCGATGATTTCAAAATGTTCTTGATAGCGTGCCGGGCGATTGCAGACGATCCTGCACCATCCTTCGGAGGAAGGGAACCGGCCCTCTTGGGCATTCTTCGGGCCGGTTCTGGGAGAGAGGAAAAAATGCCATGACATCAACCACGCATTCCGTGGACGAGGTGCTGCCGGCGCCGCGTCTTTTCGCGCTCGGCCTCCAGCATGTGCTGGTCATGTATGCCGGCGCCATCGCCGTGCCGCTCATCATCGGGCGTGCGCTCCAGCTTGAACCGCGCGACGTGGCCTTCCTGATTTCGGCCGACCTGTTTGTCTGCGGCATCGCCTCGATCCTGCAATCGATGGGGGCGACCCAATGGTTCGGCATCAAGCTGCCGGTCATGATGGGCGTCACCTTCGCCGCCGTCGGGCCGATGGTGTCGATGGCCTTCAACAATCCCGGCACCGAGGGCGCGCGCATGATCTTCGGCGCCATCATCGGCGCCGGCATCGTCACCGTGCTGATCGCGCCGTTCGTGTCGCGCATGCTGCGCTTCTTTCCGCCGGTGGTGACGGGCACCATCATCCTCGTCATCGGCGTGTCGCTGATGAAGATCGGCATCGCCTGGATCTTCGGCCTCGGCGTCGGCCCGACCGCGCCGAAGCTGGTCGATCCGGCCAACGCCGAATGGCTGAAGACGGTGACGGAGGCGGCGGGTGCAGCCGGTGCGACGCTCCCCGCTGTGCCGAAAGGCCTCGCGCTGGCGCCCAGCGTGCCGAACCCGGCCTACGCGCCGGTCTCAAACATCGTGCTTTCGCTGGTGGTGCTGGCCATCGTCGTCTGCGTCGCCCGCTTCACCAAGGGCTTCCTGTCCAACATCGCGGTGCTGATCGGCATCATCGCCGGCGGCGTCATCGCGGCCGGGCTCGGCCTGATGCACTTCGAGAAGGTGGCGAGCGCTGCCTGGTTCGCGCCGATCATGCCCTTCCATTTCGGCATGCCGATCTTTTCGCCGGTGCTGATCCTGACCATGGTCCTGGTGATGATCGTCGTCATGATCGAATCGACCGGCATGTTCCTGGCGTTGGGCGAAATGACCGGCAGGCAGGTGACGCAGCCCATGCTCTCTTCCGGCCTGCGCATGGACGGTCTCGGCACCATCCTGGGCGGCGTCTTCAACACCTTCCCCTACACGTCCTTTTCGCAGAACGTCGGCCTTGTCGGCGTCACCGGCATCAGGAGCCGCTTCGTCTGCGTCGCCGGCGGCGTCATCATGGTCGTGCTGGGGCTGATCCCGAAGATGGGCGCGCTGGTCGAGGCTCTGCCGACGGTGGTGCTGGGCGGTGCCGGCATCGTCATGTTCGGCATGGTCGCGGCCACCGGCATCCGCATCCTGACGGCTGTGGACTTCAAGACCAACCGCAACAACCTGTTCGTCGTCGGCATCGCGGTCGGCTTCGGCATGATCCCGGTGGTGGCGCCGGACTTCCACATGTGGCTGCCCAAGGCGATCGGCCCGCTGATCGATTCGGGCATCCTGCTCGCCTCGATCGCCTCGGTCGTGCTCAACCTCGTCTTCAACGGCGCCACCGGCGATGCCGCCGGCTTGCGCGAGGCGGCGATGAGCGCCGAGGCCTGATCGCCTTACGCCTGTCATCCGAAGAAGGCCGCTTCGGCGGCCTTTTTCTTTTCCGGCGCAGCCTGTTGGCCGGCAAATCTGGACGCGTCGCTTTGCGCGTGCTGAATTGCGACGGTCAACGTATTTGAGGCCAGGATGCTATCGCGACGCAATTTCCTTCAAGGGGCGGTTGCAGCCGGCATGGCCGGTCTTGTCGAACCGGCTTTCGGCCAATCCTTCCGTTCCGCTCCGCCCATCGACGCGACCTTTCTGTTCGTCGCCGATATCCATGCCTGCCGCATGGCCAAGGGCCTCAGCCCGAACTGCCAGCAGGAAGGGAAGACCGACGCCAACCTGCTGCGCAACATCGCCGCGCTGAACGGCCTCGACGGGAAAGCCTGGCCAACCGAGATCAACGGCGCGGCGACGGGCCTGCGGTCGGCCGGCCGGCCGATCGGCACACCGCTCGGCCTCGTCGTCGGCGGCGACATGACCGACGACGGCGGCGGCCAGGTGACGTTGCCCAGCGAGGGCACGCAACTGCTGCAATTCTCCCAGCGCTACCAGCAGGGCGTCGGGCCGGACCGCGTGCACGTGCCCGTCTATGTCGGGCTGGGCAACCACGATCTCGACCAGAACGGGCCGAAGGGGCACGTCAACTGGTATCGGCGCGAATTGCGCGACTATGTCGAGATCAACCACCGCCCCGGCGTGTTTTTCAAACCGCCGGTGCCGGCCGGCAGCTACGACGTCGAGTCCGATTGCTATTCGTGGGATTGGGGCGGCCTGCATCTCGTCCAGACGCACCGTTTCGCCGGCGATACCGGCCATGGCGCGGCCAGCGGGCTGGCGTGGCTGAAGCAGGACCTGGCGACCAGCGCCGCGGACGGCCGGCCCGTCGTGCTGTTCCAGCATTACGGCTGGGACACGTTCTCGACCGAGGTCTGGGACAAGGCCCGACACCGCTTCGACGACGACGGCAAGGGCACGGCCCACTGGTGGAGCGAGGCGGATCGCCAGGCGCTGTTGGCGGTTCTGGACGGCTACAATGTCGTCGGTATCTTCCACGGCCACCAGCACGAAACGCCGATGATCTATCAACGCGACGGGCTCGACCTGTTCAAGCCGAAGGCCGCCTATATGGGCGGTTTCGCGCTGGCGCGGATCACCGGGGCGGCGATGGATGTCGTGCTCGGCGAAGCGAGCGACGACCACGGCGGTGTCGTCTTCACCGACGCCTTCAGCAAGACGATCGGCGTGTAACGGCGCGCCCGTCGATATTCAGACGGAGAAGCTGGTGCCGCAGCCGCAGGAAGCGACGGCGTTCGGGTTCTTGATCTGGAACGACTGGCCCATCAGGTCGTCGACGAAATCGACCACCGAGCCCCCCATATAGACCAGCGACAGGTCGTCGATCAGAAGCGTGGCGCCGTTCTTCTCGATGGCGACGTCGTCGTCGTTGCGGCCGTCCACGAGGTCGAAGCGATAGGAAAAACCGGAGCACCCGCCGCCCTCGACGGCGACGCGCAATGCCGTTTTGCCCGGTTCTGCCGCGACGATGCGCGTGATGCGCTTCGCTGCGGCGTCTGTCATTTCAACGGTCGTGGCGGCTTCGGCACCCATCGCGCTCACCTTGCATTGGCTCCGCCTTGATAGGTATGAAGCGGGGAGGGCCAAGTCAACTGGGGCAAAGTCAACCGGCCCCAGTCGCGCCGGCGGCGCGCGGCGGAAGTATGAAGTCGCGCCGGCGGCGCGCGGTGGAAGTATGAAGTCGCGCCAGCGGCGCGCGGCGGAAGTATGAAGTCGCGCCGCAGGCGCGCGGTGGGAGCATGAACGAAGACAATCAGCAGGCGGCGGCGGGCCTCGGCGACATCGGCTTCGGCTATCGGCCGCGCGCGCCCTATGCCTGCGATCCGGCGCGCTCGCGCGGGCGGCTGTTCGCCGAGCCCGAAAGCCCGACGCGCACGCCTTTCCAGCGCGACCGCGACCGTATCATCCATTCCACCGCATTCCGCCGCCTGAAGCACAAGACGCAGGTTTTCGTCGCGCATGAGGGCGACCACTACCGCACACGGCTCACCCACACCATCGAGGTCGCACAGATCGCCCGCGCTCTGGCGCGGGCGCTTAGGGTGGACGAGGACCTCGCCGAAGCCGTCGCCCTGGTGCACGATTTTGGTCACACGCCCTTCGGCCACACTGGCGAAGACGCGCTGAACGAAAAGATGGCGAGCTGGGGCGGCTTCGACCACAACGCCCAGTCGCTCAGGATCGTCACGCGGCTGGAGCACCGCTATGCCGAGTTCGACGGGCTGAACCTGACGTGGGAGACGCTGGAAGGGCTGGTCAAGCACAACGGCCCGCTGACGGACGCGGCGGGCAGGGGGCTTGCCGGCCCGGTGCCGCCGTCCATCCGCAACTACAACGAGTTGCACGATCTGGAACTTTCAAGCTTCGCCGGCATCGAGGCCCAGTGCGCGGCGCTTGCCGACGATATCGCCTATGACACGCACGATATCGACGACGGGCTGCGCTCCGGCCTTTTGAAGCTGGACATGCTGGCGGACCTGGCGCTGCCGGGCGCCATCCTGAAAGGCGTGCGCGAGCGCTATCCGCACCTCGACCCGGTCCGCACCGGGCATGAACTGATGCGGCGGCAGATCACCGCCATGGTCGAGGACGTCATTGCGCAGGCCTCGGCCAACCTTGCCCGCATCGCGCCGCGGTCGCCTCAGGCCGTGCGCGCCGCCGGCGAGCCCATCGTGGCCTTCTCGCCGGCCATGGCGGCAAAGGAGAAGGAACTGAAGGCCTTCCTCTACGGCCATCTTTACCGCCATCCCGAAGTGATGCGCGTGCGCGCCGACGCCGAGCAGGTGGTGAAGGACCTGTTCGACGCCTACTACGCCGATCCGCGCGCCATGCCCGAGGGCTGGCGCGAGGGGCTGGACCGGGCGGAGGAGCGCATCAAGGCGCGCTCGGTCGCCGATTTCATCGCCGGCATGACCGACACCTACGCGCTCAAGGAACATCGCCGCCTGTTTGACCGCACACCGGATTTGAGCTAGGCGAAATCGCACTCGATGCCTTGTAATCTTTGCCTTGGCGCCGCCCCTCATCCGCCTGCCGGCACCTTCTCCCCGTGAACGGGGAGAAGGACAAAACGCCACCGTCGGCGATCTCCCTCGCCCCGTTTACGGGGAGAGGGTAAGGGTGAGGGGCAGCGGCGCCGCTGGCCGAACCAAACGGTTGGAATACACTCATGAATATCTTCGCCGACTTCACCGCGCGGATCACCAAGGCCGTCGAAGCGCTTGATTTGAAAGACAAGGAGGGCGCAGCGCCCGACCTGTCGCGCATCGCCGTCGAGCCGCCACGCGACGCCAGCCATGGCGACCTCGCCACCAATGCCGCCATGGTGCTGGCCAAGCCCACCGGCCAGAATCCGCGCGCGTTGGCCGAAAAGATCGCCGAAGCGCTGCGCGGCGACGCCGAGATCGCCTCCGCCGAGATCGCCGGGCCGGGCTTCGTCAATCTCAGGCTCACCGACCGTTTCTGGCAGGCGCATCTGGTCGATATTCTGGATGCCGGGCGTGACTACGGCCGCTCGACGGTCGGCAAGGGCCACAGCACCAACGTCGAATACGTCTCCGCCAACCCGACCGGGCCGATGCATGTCGGCCATTGCCGCGGCGCGGTGGTGGGCGACACGCTGGCCAATCTGCTTGCTTTCGCCGGCTATGCGGTGGTGAAGGAATACGTCATCAACGACGCCGGCGCGCAGATCGACGTGCTCGGCCGCTCGGCGCTGTTGCGCTACCGCGAGGCGCTGGGGGAGACTATCGGCGAAATCCCGCCCGGCCTCTATCCGGGCGACTATCTCATCCCGGTCGGCGAGGCGCTGGTCAAGGAATTCGGCCGCAAGCTTTTGGAGATGCCGGACGACGAGGCGCTCGCCATCGTCAAGGACCGCACCATCGACGCCATGATGGCGATGATCAAGGCGGACCTCGCGCTGCTCAACGTCCACCACGACGTGTTCTTCTCCGAGCGCACGCTGCATGCCGACGGCGCCAAGGCGATCCGTGCGGCCATCGCCGACCTGACGATGAAGGGCCACATCTACAAGGGCAAGCTGCCGCCGCCGAAGGGCGAGAAGCCCGATGATTGGGAAGATCGCGAGCAGACGCTGTTCCGCTCCACCGAGGTCGGCGACGACATGGATCGGCCGCTGGTCAAGTCGGACGGTTCCTTCACCTATTTCGCCGGCGACGTGGCCTACCTCAAGGACAAGGTGAACCGCGGCTTCGACGAACTGATTTACGTGCTCGGCGCCGACCACGGCGGCTACGTCAAGCGGCTGGAGGCGCTGGCGCGCGCCGTCACCGGGGGCCGCGTCAAGCTCACCGTGCTTCTGTGCCAGTTGGTGAAACTGTTCCGCGACGGCGAGCCGGTGCGCATGTCGAAGCGCTCGGGCGACTTCGTCACGCTGCGCGAGGTGGTGGAGGAGGTGGGGCGCGATCCGGTTCGCTTCATGATGCTCTATCGCAAGAGCGACGCGCCGCTGGACTTCGACTTCGCCAAGGTCACGGAGCAGTCGAAGGACAATCCGGTCTTCTACGTGCAGTACGCTTCGGCGCGCTGCCATTCGGTGTTCCGCCAGGCGGCCGAGCAGTTTCCGGGCGAGACCTTCGATCGGGCTGCGCTGAAGGGCGCCGTGGCCGGGCTGACCGACGAGGGCGAACTCGGCCTCATCCGCAAGCTGGCGGAATACCCGCGCCTGATCGAGCAGGCGGCGCTCGCGCAGGAGCCGCACCGGCTGGCATTTTACCTCTACGATCTGGCCAGCACCTTCCATGCGCACTGGAACCGGGGCACCGAGAATCCCGGCTTACGGTTTGTTAAGGTTAACGACCGACAATCGACTCATGCCAGGCTGGGTCTGGTGCAGGCCGTTTCGGACGTTCTGACGTCCGGCCTGACGCTGATCGGGGCGGACGCCCCCACCGAAATGCGTTAGGTTTGACTAAAACACCTGCCACCTTTCGCCCACATTGGCTTGGTAAGGGCCAACCCTTCGCGACGTCGCTGGCGCGCGGACGAGTACGAGTTCGGGAACGATTATGGCAGACAGAAACCAGCTGAAAGTCGCCGACCGTCACGGCATCGCCGAAGACGATCCCTTTGCGGAACTGACCCGGATCATGGGTTTCGATCCGCGCCAGCCGGTGAGGCCGCAGTCGCCGGTGCAGGTTGTTCCGGCCGAGCCGGCGCACGACGCCTTCGACATCGATCTTGAAAAGGAATTGATGGGCGGGCTTGCAGGCTTCGAGGACGAAGCCGTCGCCGAGCCGGCGCCCACCGCCCATGCCGATGCCATGCAGGCCGGGCCGCAATGGCACCCCGCCGAGGCCGATCACGCCGTCGCCGGTCACGCGCCCGGCCTCGATGCCGCCATGGACGAGGAAGTCGCCGCCTCGCTGGAGCAGGATTTCCACTTCGAGGACGAAGCCGTCGCCCATGAGGTTCCGGCCGAGATGGCGGACGAAGAGTTTGCCGCCTACGAGGCGCCGGCCATCGACAGCCATGCCGAACCGCAGCCCGGGATCGCCCCGATGACGGACGATGCCTTCGGGCAGGCGTTGGAGGATTATCGGTTCGACGATCCGGTTGCCGAAAATCCGACCGGTGATCAGCGCGATGCCCCGGTTTTCGAAAGCGGCGCCTCCGCCGAAGCGGTCGATTTCGAACACACCGGGCCTGCCGCCTCGGTGGCGGGTGCGACGGAAGACGATTTCGACGCCTATTTCGAAAACGCGCTCGGCGATGCCGAGGAGCATTTCGCGACATGGCCGGCGATCGCCGAAACGGCGGCGCAGGCTGTTCAGCATGACGCTGCCGTTCCTCCCGCCGAGGAGACCTGGGCCGAGGCGCCGACCTATGAGAGCGCTGCCGGCGAGCATGTCGCCGAAGAACCGGCTTTTGAACCGGTTGCCGCCAGCGCCCATTCCGAGGACGCGGCTTCCGAGCCCTTCGATGAAAGCGACGTGGGATCGCCCGTTGATGAAGCGGCCGGCGATCACGCGCTCGTCGCGGAAGAACCCGGTTTCGACGACGTTTTCGATCAGGCTTTCGCCTCCGGTCTGGTTGACGAACCCGCGCCCGAGCCTGTCGCCGCCGCTGTCGCGCCGGAACCGGCGTGGCCTGTCGCGGCGCAGCAGGCGACGCCGCGCGAAAACACGCTGGAGGATGAGCTCAATGCGCTGCTGAGCCGCATGACGACGCGGCCGGCCATTCCCGATCCGCGACAGCCGGCTGCGGAGGTGCGTGCTGGAGCCCATTCCTTCACGCAACCCGCGGCACGGGCGGAGCCTCACGAGGCCGATGCCCACGAAGACCTCGACGCGGCGCTGCTGGCGGACCTTCAGGCGCTGGATTTCGGCGACCTGACGGATGAGCCCGCCCCCACCGCCCCCGCTGTTTCGGCCGCAGCCGCCGTCCACCGCGACGACAGCGCCGCTCGGTCGTCCGGCGAGTCGAATTGGACCTGGAGCCGTGGCACGCCGCTTGTCCAGCCCGGTGCCCAGCCGGAGCCGGTGCGCGCGAGCGCCCCGGTTGCCGCTCCGCCCGAAGCGTTTGTCGCGCCGGTAGCGGCGCCGGCTTATGTACCGGAAACGCCGCCGGCTTATGAGCCGGAAACGGCACACGATGCCCAGCCGGTTCAGGCTGCGGACGACATGCCCGATATCGAGACGGTGGACGTGCCGGAGCGCGTCGTGGCGCTGGCCGACGATCTCGACCTTCCCGAATTGGCTTTCGAGCAGGACCGGCCCGAAGCCCAGGCGTACGACGATCTCGATACGGAGTTCGCCAGCCTGCTCAGCGACATGAACGGTGCCGAGCCGGCGCCCGCGCCGGCTCATGCCGCCGCCTATGAGGACGATCCCTATGGCGGGTTCTCGCGCGGCCGCGAGGCTGGCGCCTACGGGGCCATGACGGCGTCCGGCAACACGGCCGCAGCCGGTTTTGAAGCCCCCGCAATGCCAGCGGGCAACCAGGCTTTTGCCGGCGCCGACATGCTGGCGCCCGGCGAACTCGACTACGATCCCGAGCTGAGCGAGGCCAATACTCTCCCCGATATGGCCGAAAACGAGGCGCGGCCGCGCAGCCGTGGCCTGCTGGCGGCCGCCGTCATCGGTGCCGTCGCGGTCGTCGGCGGGCTCGGCGCCTATGCGCTGTCGCCGGGAGGCAAGGGCAGCAGCGATGCGCCTGCCATCGTCAAGGCCGACAACCAGCCGATCAAGGTCAAGCCGGAGAATCCCGGCGGCACCGTCATCCCCAACCAGGACAACAAGGTCTACGACGCCGTCGGCAAGAGTGCGAAGCCGGCCGAGCCGACGCAGCAGAAGCTCGTGACCGATATCCAGGAGCCTATGGACGTCGCCGCCAAGCAGCCCGAAAGCCGTGTCGTCGACTTGTCTGCGGCCGGCGATCAGGCGGCGGCACCCATGCCGAAGTCGGAAGACCGGATCGAGCCGGCGGCTGCGCCGCAGCCTGATGCTGCCGGCAAGCAGGAAACGGCCGTGGTGACGCCGCGCAAGGTACGCACCATGGTCGTGAAGCCCGACGGCTCGCTGGTGCCGCGCGACGATCCGGCCCCGGCCAAGGTCGCGGCAAGCGAACCGGCCGATCCGGCGCCGCAGCACGTCGGTACGTCCGCGGACCAGACGGGCGCCGTCGCTCCCGCCGGGCAGGTCAAGCCCGCCGAAGCGGCGCCGCAGGATGCCAAGCCTGCCGAGGTGAAGGCGAAGGCTTCTTCGGCCACGCCTTCGGTGGCGCCGATCGCCCCGCAGCGTCCGTCCGACCAGCCGGTCGATGTCGTCGGCGAGGTCAAGCCCGATCAGGTCGCCTCGCTCGACCAGAGTGCGGCGGCCCCCGGTTCGTGGGCGATGCAGATCGCCTCGCAGCCGACTGCCGAGAGCGCACAGAAGACCTATCAGGATCTGGCTCGCCGCTACGCCGGCGTGCTCGACGGCCACGGCGTCAGCATCGTCAAGGCCGAGATCGCCGGCAAGGGCACCTTCTACCGGGTCCGCGTGCCTGCCGGCTCGCGCAACGACGCGGTGGCGCTGTGCACCAGCTACAAGGCCGCCGGCGGCAACTGTTTCGTCTCGAAATAGCGATCGGCGACAGAAAGTTGAAAACGGCGCGGGCCTCCCGCGCCGTTTTGCTTTGTGCAGGACGGGAGTCTCATGGGATCGACGGACCGCCGCGATTCCCTTTGCGCCTGCAACGCTCTAGGATCCGGCGATGAGCGAATCACAGGCTCTCATACTCGGCTGTGCCGGGCGGTCGCTGACCCGCGAGGAAGTTTCCTTCTTCCGCGACGAAGCGCCGTGGGGCTTCATCCTGTTTTCCCGCAACCTGTCGGAGCCGGAGCAGGTCCGCGACCTGGTCGATCATCTGCGTGATTGCGTCGGTCGTCATGCGCCGGTCTTCATCGACCAGGAAGGGGGCCGCGTGCAGCGGCTGCGTCCGCCCCTGGCGCCGGACTACCCGGCCGCGGCCGCTCTCGGCAGGCTTTTTCGCGACAGCGAGGAAGACGGCTTGCGCGCCGCCTGGCTGATGGCTCGGCTGATTGCCTTCGACCTCTCGCGCTACCGCATCGACGCCAACTGCCTGCCGGTGCTCGACGTGCCGGTGGACGGCGCGAGCGAGGCGATCGGCGAGCGCGCCTACGACCGCGAACCGAAGATCGTCGCGGCCCTCGGCCGGGCCGCGGCCGAAGGATTGAAGGCCGGCGGCGTGCTGCCGGTGATGAAGCACATTCCCGGCCATGGCCGCGCGACGGCCGACAGCCATCTGGAACTGCCCGTCGTGACGGCCTCGATCGGCGAACTGATGAAACACGATTTCGCCCCGTTTCAGGCGTTGAACGACCTGCCGGCGGCGATGACGGCGCATATCGTCTACCGTGCCGTCGATCCCGCCAATCCGGCCACCATGTCGGGCAAGGTGGTGGACGAGGTCATCCGCGGCGAGATCGGCTTCGAAGGCCTGCTCATCAGCGACGACGTTTCGATGAAGGCACTTTCTGGGGATTTCCGCGCAAAGACGGCGGCGATCCTTGCGGCCGGCGTCGATATCGTCCTTCACTGCAACGGCGTCATGGACGAGATGCGGGCGGTGGTTTCGGCGGCGAGGCCGCTGGAGGGCAGGGCGCTGGTGCGGGCCGCGACGGCGCTGGCCTGGGCCGGCAAGCAGGACGACGGCAAGGAAAACGAATTGCGCGAGGAGTTCGCGCAGTATTTCGAGGCGGTGGCATAGGGCGCAAGCCCTCGCCGCGGAGCGGAGAGCAGGTGGCGCAGGCATCGGACAGCAAGGACGGAACGGACGGGGCGGCCAAGACCGCGCCGACGGGTCGTCCCATGCCCATGGATAAGCTCTGGGCCGACAACCAGGACGAGCGCGCGACCGGCGAGCCGTCCCTGGTGGTTGATGTCGACGGCTTTGAAGGGCCGCTCGACCTTCTGCTGCATCTTGCCCGCAATCAGAAGGTCGATCTGGCGCGGATTTCGGTGCTGGCGCTGGCCGAGCAATACCTAGCCTTCATCGGCAAGGTGCGGGCGATGCGGCTGGAGCTTGCGGCGGACTATCTGGTCATGGCGGCCTGGCTCGCCTTCCTGAAATCCAAGCTGCTCATTCCCAAGCAGCCCGGCGAGGAGGGCGAGAGCGGCGAGGAACTGGCGGCGGTGCTGCAATTTCGCCTGCGCCGGCTGGAGGCCATGCGCGACGCCGCCGCCCGGCTGGTCAACCGCAACCGGCTCGGCCGCGACGTGTTTGCCCGCGGCATGCCGGAAATGGTGATCGTGGAGAAGCGCAACCGGTTTTCGGCGACGCTTTACGACCTGCTGACCGCCTATGCCGCGCAGCGGCAGCGGCAGGCGATCTCCAACGTCACCATCGCCAAACGCGGCGTCTGGTCGCTCAAGGATGCGCGCGCCGTGCTGTCGCGCCTGATCGGCGCCAGCGCCGACTGGACCGCGCTGGACGCCTTCCTGATCGAATATCTGGCGAGCCCGCAGGAGAAGCGCACGGCGATGGCGTCGTCCTTCGCCGCCACGCTGGAACTGGTGCGCGAGGGCAGCCTGGAGGTGCGCCAGCAGGAGGTGTTCGCGCCGATCTACCTGCGCGGGCGCCAGCGAGCGAAAGCAGCCGAGGTGGCACGATGAGCGAGAGCGTCAAGGCTTCCGTCATTCCCTTCGTCATCGGTGACGACGCCGAAGCGGGCGAGAACGGCAATCCGGCGGCGCGTCTGCATCTGGCCGAGGCTGTCCGCATGGCCGAGGCCATCGTTTTCGCCAGCGCCGAGCCGGTGACGGAAAAGCAGCTTTCCCAGCGCCTGCCGGACGGTGTCGACGTGCCGGCTGCGATGGCCGAATTGCGGAAGATCTACGAGCGGCGCGGGATCAACCTGGTGCGCGTCGGCGATGCCTGGGCTTTCCGGACCGCCGGCGACCTTGCGTTCCTGATGAGCCGCGACAGCGTCCAGCAGAAAAAGCTGTCCCGCGCGGCGCTGGAGGTGCTGGCCATCATCGCCTATCACCAGCCCGTCACTCGCGCCGAGATCGAGGAGATACGCGGCGTCGAGACGTCGAAGGGCACGCTGGACACGCTTTTGGAGACGGAGTGGGTGAGGATGCGCGGCCGCCGCAAGACGCCCGGCCGGCCCGTCACCTACGGCACGACGGAAAAATTCCTCGACCATTTCGCGCTGGAGGAAATCCGCGACCTGCCGGGCATCGAGGAACTGAAGGGCGCCGGCCTGCTGTCGACGCGCATGCCGTCCAATTTCTCCATTCCCCTGCCGCCCGCCGATCCCGACGAAATGACCGAGGACGAGGACCCGTTGACCGATATCGACCTCGAGGAACTCGGGCTTCTGACGCCGAAAGTCACCGAAGAGTGAAGTCGCTTTTCCACGTCAGCCTTAACCACGCCGGGCACATGCGGCAAAACGGATTGCCCTTCGGCGTGGTTCTGTTTGAAACCGGACGCGAAAACGCATAGATCAACATCTGGGAACAGTCTCAAGAGAGAGTAGCAATGGGTTCGTTTTCGATTTGGCATTGGCTCATCGTTCTGGTGATCGTGCTTCTGGTGTTTGGCCGGGGCAAGATTCCCGAGCTGATGGGCGACATGGCCAAGGGCATCAAGAGCTTCAAGAAGGGCATGGCCGACGACGATGACGACGATGCGGCCGAGAAGGCCCGCACCGTCGAGCACCGGGCCGATGAAACGGTGTCGGCGCGCGAGAAGGCCAGCAAGAGCTGAGCCTCGTTTGCCTCTAGCCGGGTAGCACCGCCATGTTCGAGGTCGGTTGGACCGAGATGCTGGTGATCGCGGTCGTCATGATCGTGGTCGTCGGGCCGAAGGATTTGCCCAATATGCTGCGCACCTTCGGCCGCATGGCCGCAAAGGCGCGCGGCATGGCCAACGATTTCCGCCGCCAGTTCGACGAAGCGCTCAAGGAAGCCGAGCTTGACGATGTCAAGAAGTCGGTCGACGCGCTGCGCTCGCTCAATCCGGCGACGGAAATCAAAAAGCAGCTCAATCCGTTCGAGCAAGCCGCCGCCGACGTGCGCGCCGGTATCGACAACGCCATGAAGCCGAAGCCGGCGGCCGAGCCGACCGTGCCCGCCGCCGATGCGCCGGCCGAGCCGGCGGAGCCGTTGAAGAACGGTGCGACGGACATGCCGGGCGTGGCCGGCCCGGAGGCGATGCCGGCAACGCCGGTTTTCCCGGCCAAGGCCGCCGCGGCCACGGCGAAGCCCGCAAGGGCCAAACCCGTTTCCAAGCCCACCGCTGCGAAGGCTCCGGCGGCCAAGGCCTCCAAGGCGAAGCCAGTGGCGAGCGCCGCATCGGCCGCCCTCAAGCCGGCCGCGAAGGCTGACGCGCCGAAACCGGCGGCGACACCCAAGCCGGCCGCGAGCGCGCCGGCACCCAAGAAGGCATCGAAGGCGCCTGCCGTGGCAAAGGTCGCGAAGGCAGGTACGCCCGCGTCGCGCAAGAGGACCAGTTCGTGAGCATTTCCGAACGCGACCGCGAGGAAATCGAGAAATCGTCCGCGCCGCTGCTCGAGCACCTGATCGAGCTGCGCCGCCGGCTGATCTGGTCGATCGCGGGCTTTTTCGTCGCCTTTCTGGTCTGTTTCTTCATCGCCAAGCGGCTGTTCAACCTGCTTGTCGTCCCGTTCAAATGGGCGACACAATGGGCGGGCCTCGATCCGCATAAGGTCGAACTGATCTACACCGCGCCGCAGGAATTCTTCTTCACGCAGGTCAAGCTCGCCGCTTTCGGCGGCATGGTCATCGCCTTCCCCCTGATCGCCACGCAGATCTACAAGTTCATCGCCCCCGGCCTCTACAAGAACGAGCGCAACGCCTTCCTGCCGTTCCTCATCGCCTCGCCGATCCTATTCCTGATGGGTGCCGCGCTGGTCTATTTCTTCTTCACGCCGATGGTGATGTGGTTCTTCCTGTCGATGCAGCAGGCGGGCTCCGGCAACGACGTGCAGATATCGCTGCTGCCCAAGGTGTCGGAATATCTCAGCCTCATCATGACGCTGATCTTCTCCTTCGGCCTGGTGTTCCAACTGCCGGTCGTGACCAGCCTGATGACGCGCGTCGGGCTGCTGTCGTCGAAGGCGCTGGCGGAAAAGCGCAAATGGGCCATCGTCATCGCTTTCGTGGTGGCGGCGGTACTCACTCCGCCCGACCCGATGAGCCAGATCGGCCTGGCCCTGCCCACCATCATTCTCTACGAAGTGTCGATCTGGTCCGCCAGATTGATCGAGCGCAGCCGCACGCGCGACGAAGCCACGAGGCAAGAGGCGGACGCCAAGCCGGAAAGCGAAGCGGACAACGCGCCGACCGAGCCGACGGCCTGATTTCTCGTCCCGATCGAAAAGCCTCCCGGCCAACCTTGCCGGGAGGTTTTCCGTTTCCATCTTTCGCGGGCGGGCGCCGGTCGTTGGCGGCCGGACCTTCGACGGCGGCCGAATTCCCAAGCCGGGCTCGACCACAGGCATCGGCTTTCTTGCCGGCGGGGCGGACCGCCCGTCAGCGAATGCCGAGAGGTAGCGTGAAGGCCCAGGTCCGGCGGCCGGCTTCCGGCGGGATCGACGGGAAGGGTTCGGCGCGGCGCACGATCGCCAGCGCCGCCTTGTCGAGATCCGGCGAACCGGAACTGCTGGCGATACGGACGCCGGCAAGCGCGCCGGCAGCGGTGACGGTAAAGGAGACGCGGACGGTGTTCGTCGCCCGCGAGCGCCCGGAACCGGAGATGCCGCGCGAGGCGCGCCTGAGCCGGGCGGCGACCTTGCCCGGATAGTTCGACACCGCGGCATTGCCTGCGGCCGACAGCGTGCCGCCCTTGCCGGCGACGGTCCGGGTTCCCGACGCTTCGCCGGCGGTAGTGCCACGCTTGGCGTCGGCCTCGGCGTTGCCGCCCGATCCCGCTTTCGTGTCGCCTTTCCTGGCTGGTTTTTGCGTTTCCGCCGACTTCTTCCCGGGCGCATTCTTCTTTGCGGGATGTTTTCTTTCCTGCTTTGGTGCGGGGGCTTTTCCGGCCTTCGCCGGCGATTTTTCAGCAGCCTTCCTTTCGGCCGCCCTCGGTTCCTGGGCGGGTTCGGCAGGGTTCGGCGTTGCGACCGCCTTCGCGCCTTCGACCGGCTCAGGCACCGTCTTTTCAGCCGGCGGTAGGGCACTGGCCGGGTCCTCCGCCGGCTGCACAACCTCGGCGGCGAGGATGGGCGGCGCCGGATCGGCCGCCTGCGCCGGCAGCGGCTTGTCTTCTACCGGCTCCGGCGCCTGGACGGCTACCGCCTCGGACTCGGGCGAGGTCGCCGCTGGCTCGACGGTTTCGCTTTGCATCGGCATTGTGTCGGCGACGATGGGCGTCTCGACACCATCGGACGTGCTCGCCGGGGCAGCGACCGGCTCCACCGCCTCGGCCGTCACCGTTTGCGCCGGCTGCGGTGCCACCATCGTCACCAGCGTGACCTGCGTGGAATCGGGAAACGGCGCGCCGGCCGCCGCTTGATCGGCGTCGGCGTTGCCGAGCAACAGCACTCCGGCATCCTCGGAACCGGCGATCATCACGCGGTCGGCGCCGGCTGCAAGGACGGCCAGCGCCGCTACAGCATGCAGCAGGCCGGAGAAAGCGAGCGTCGCCGCCCAGTTCTTGCCGCGCCGATGCGCGGGCGGCGGCGCCAGTGGCGTGCCGGGAACGGCCGCGAGTTCGGCTCGGTCCGCATCGATCGTCCGTTGATCGAGCGGGCCGGCGGGATCGGCCGTCAGGAGGCCTCGCGGAACGGAAAGCTGCGGATCGTCCGGCTCCGGCGGCAGGTTGGCAAGCGTGGGGACCAGGGCATGCGCGCCACGCGAAGTCTGCCCCGTCCCCTGCATCGCGCGCCGCCCGCCTAGACGCCGAAGGCGATACCGGCGCGCGCCGAGGTCTTCAGCGCGCGCATACAGGCCGTGGGGTCGATGGCCGAGCCTGTGCATTCAGTGGCCGAATTGACCAGCACCCGGCTGACCCTGGTGCAATCGACGCCGGCGAGGTCGAAGCGCGTCACCTTGGTCTTGCCGGCCGGCAGATTCTGAAATTCCAGCACGGTCAGCCGGTCGACCACGCCGGCCTCGTTGAACAGCGCGATCTCGAACCCCGCCCTGGAAAGGTCGGCGCCCAATTCGTTCGTGACCACGAAGGTGAGGCGGCAGCCTTTGTCGGAAGGCTGCGCGTCGTTCAGGTCGAGCGAGAGGGCAGGGGCGGCCTTGCCCGCCTCTTCGGCCGCCGCGTCCGGACAAAGCGCTGCCACCATGGTTGCCGAGAGGAAAAGGACCGCCGCCTTCATCGCCGCATCAGCCTCCGAAGCGGACCGTGGCCGCCAGCTTCACCGACACGCCCGGCTCGTAGATGGTGCTGGTGGTCGAAGCGTTGAGCGGGTTGGCGTATTTGACGTCGAAGATGTTGTCGACGCGGAAGTCGAACTTCAGGCTGTCGTTGGCCTTGTAGGAGGCGAAGGCGTTGACCAGCGTGTAGTCGTCGGCGGCGGCATTGCCTTTCGGCTTGCCGTTGTGCTGCACCTCGCCGCCGACCGTCAGCCTGTCTTCGAGGAAGCGGAAGCCGAGCTGCGCCGTCACCTGCGATGACGGCACCGTCTTCAGGTCTTCGCTCAAGCCGGCATAGGAGACGGTGTGGCCGTCGATGACCGAGGCCGACAGGCCGGCAAACCCCCAGCCCGCATCGTAGACGCCTTCGAACTCGAAGCCGCGGATCTTGGCGTTGGCGTAGTTCTGGTACTGTGCGCAGATCGGAATGTAGGAGCCGCCGGCGAAGATCGGCCGAAGCGGCATGAAGGCGCAGCCGGGCGTGCCGACGGCGACATTGTCGTTGAGGGAGATGTAGTCGTCGACGTCGTTGTTGAAATAGGCCGCCTTCAGGCGCAGCGCGTCGCCGGCCTCGATGACGCTGTCGGCCTTGTAGTTGACGCCCACCTCCCAGGTCTTGCCGACTTCCGGCCGCAGGTCCGGGTTCGGCAGGAAGGGAAAGGTGACGCCGGTCGGGTGCATGCCGTTCATCAGCGTCTCGGTGATCGATGGCGAACGGTAGCCCTCCGCATAGGTGCCGTAGAGTTGGAGCCCGTCGAGCCCGGCGCTCTCGAACGGCGTCACGCCGACGGTGATGCGCGGCGAAAGACGGTCGCCGGAGCTTCCGGCCGTCGCGCTGTCGAGGCTGTAGCTGTCGTAGCGCAGGGCGGCGATCACCTCGAGCCATTCCCACTCCATCTTGTCCTGGACATAGGCGCCGCCGACGCGCCGCTTGCCGGACGGCGTATAGGTGTCCTGGCCGCCGGACGGGTCCAGCGTCGCCATGTCGTCGCTCACCCAGTCGCCGCCATAGGTGAGTTCATGGCCGAGCGCGCCCGTCTCGAAGCGCGAGGTGTTCCAGAGATCGAAGCTCCAGGTGTCGAGGTCGTAGGTGGTGCGCGACCCGGCGGGAATGGTGGTCGGCCGGCCTGTCACCGGGTCGAACTGGCCGCCGCTCAGCGTCGTGAGATAGGTCCGGTCCAGATCGGTCTTGTTGTAGGAGGCGTTGACGTGCAGGTCGAGCCAACTCCTGTCTTCGTCGGTCAGGTTGTAGCGGGCGGTGAAGGTGTTCTGCTTCATGGCGAGGTCGGAGGTCGGCACGCCGCCGCTCACCTCGTTCCAGCCGTCGCTGGAGCCGACCCAGCCGAGTTTCAGTTCGCCGTTCTCGCTCGGGCGCACGGTGGCTTTGAGCAGGCCGCCGAGCACGTCGAAGGCGGAGCCTGCCACGCGGTCGCCGCCGCCGTCCTTGTAGGTGCCGTAGTCGCGGTAGACGATGTTGCCCAGCACGTCGAAGTCCGGGCTGAAGCGATAGGCGCCGGTGGCGCTGGTGGTCCAGCCGGAGCCGTTCGTCTCGTAGCGGCCGGTGACGGATGTGGCCCAGTTTTCCTCGGGCTTCAGGAAGTTCGTGGCATCCTTGGTGTCGAAGAAGACGACGCCGCCGATGGCGCCCGAGCCGTAGGTGTTGGCGACGGGACCGCGGATCACCTCGGCGGACTGGATGAGGTCCGGATCGATCCAGAAGGTCGAACCGGTGCCGTGGCCGGAGCGGTTGAAGTCTTGCCGGGCGCCGTCGACGATCACCTGCACGCGGCCGAAATCCTGCAAGCCGCGGATGTTGACGCTGGAGGCGGTGCGCCGCGCATCGGCCTGCATGGTGATGCCCGGCACGCCGAAGAACACGTCCGTCGGCGTCGTCGCCATGCGGCGGTCGAGCTGTTCCTGATCGACATGGCTGGAGGAGGAGAGCGATTCGATCGCCGTTTCGCCGGTGCGGCTGGTGAGCAGGATCTTGTCCAGCAGCGTGCCGCCCCCGCTTCCCTGCGCCGTCTCTCCGTCCGTTTGCGCGAGCGTCTGAGCCACCTGCTGCGCCTGCGCGAACGACGCCGACAGCGCGATCGCCGCGACCCCGGCCAGCAGCGCGCCGAGGCTCCTTAGTGCCAGCCGCCTTGTGCTACCACTCGTGTCGCCGCTCTCGAAACGGTCCGCAGGCGCCTCGCCCCCAACCACCAAACCCATGATTCAACTCCGAAATCTGTGTTGAACGCTGGCTGGCGCTGCCGCTTGCTCGCATTTTTCATCCGAACCGGCACGTTAAATGTTGACTCATTTAGTCCGGTATTGCACTGACTAGTAAACATGATTATTCGAGTCAACAAATGAATCGAGATTTCCCGGCGTCGCGGGCAACGGCGCGAGATCAGGAGCCTGAGGCATGAACACGCACAACCCTGACGATTTCCACCGTTTCCGCCGCGCCGAGACATCCATGCGCATGGACCGGGCGCCGCTTTCGCCGCGCACGCTGTCTTCCAATGCGCTGTTCCAGGGCGAGCACGAGATCGGCATCGAGCATCACGGCGCGCTCTACCGGCTGAAAATCACCCGGCAGGGCAAGCTCATCCTCAACAAGTAGCGGCCAACCGGCCGACACGGACAATCATTGCCAGCAGACAGGTGTGACCATGGATCGGATCGTGAAACCCGGCGCTCAGGACATCAGGGCGGCGCGCGCGCAAAATCCCAAGATGCGGGAACGCGACCTTGCGCTGCAACTGGGCATCTCCGAAGCCGAACTGGTCGCAGCGCATTGCGGCGAGGGCGTGCGGCGCATCGAGCCGCGCGTGCGTGACCTGCTTGGCGAACTGCCGGCGCTCGGCGAAGTGATGACGCTGACGCGCAACGACAGCGCCGTGCACGAAACGATCGGCACGTTTGGCGAGGTACGGGCGAGCGCCCATGCCGCCGCCGTGCTCGGAGACAATGTCGACCTCCGCGTCTTCTTCGAGCATTGGGTGCACGGCTTTGCCGTCGAGAAGCGCGACGGCGACGAAATCCGCCGCAGCCTGCAATTCTTCGACGCCGCCGGCGAGGCGGTGCACAAAATTCATCTGCGCCCGGCATCAGACCTCTCGGCCTACGAAGCGCTGGTCGAAAACCATCTCTCGGCGGATCAGTCGCCGGTCGCGAAGACCGAAGCCGTGCCGGCCGAAGCGGAAGAGCCTTTCTCGCGGCATGAGGAATTGCGCGCGCTGTGGGGCGGCATGACCGACGTGCACCAGTTCCACGGCATGTTGAAGACCCTCGGCGTCTCGCGCCATGCCGCCGTGCGCGCGGTCGGCGAAGAGTATGCCTGGCCGGTCGACCGCGAGGCCGTCGGCACGCTGTTGCCGCAGGCGGCTGCCGCGCAAATGCCGATCATGTGTTTCGTCGGCAGTCGTGGCTGTGCCCAGATCTATACGGGGCCGGTCAGCGAGATCAAGGCGATGGGGCCGTGGCTTAACGTGCTGGACGAAACGTTCCACCTGCATCTGCGCACCGACCACATCGCCGAAGTATGGGCGTTGCGGCGGCCGATCCGGGAGGGGCATCTCACCACCATCGACGCCTACGACGCGCAAGGCCGGCTGATCATCCAGTTCTTCGGCGAGCGCCATGAAGGTGAGGACGAGCGGCAGGACTGGCGCGCACTGGCCGAGAGCCTGCCGCGCCTGCCCGCTTCGATCGCCGCCTGAGCGGCGGCTGCGGCATGATGCTCATGGTTCGTACCCTTCTGCGCAGGTCGCTGCTCGGTGCCGTTCTGGTCTTTGGCGCCTTGCCCGCCGCCGGGGCGGCCGAAAACGACGGCGTCTTCGCCGATCCATCGCGGGTCGCCTCCATTGGCGGCTCGCTGACCGAGATCGTCTTCGCGCTGGGCAGGCAGAAGGATCTGGTGGCGCGCGATTCGACCAGCCTTTATCCGCCGGCGGCGCTCGAACTTCCGGATGTCGGCTATATGCGTCAGCTTTCGCCGGAGGGCGTGCTGTCGGTCAACCCGTCCGGCATCCTGGCCCTGCAAGGCAGCGGCCCGCGCGAGGCGGTGGATGTGCTGAAAAAGGCGAGCGTGCCCTACATCGAAGTACCCGAGACCTTTGACCACGAAGGCATCCTCGCCAAGATCCGTGCCGTCGGCAAGGCGCTCGGCGCCGATGACGAGGCTGCGAAGCTGGCCTCGCAAGTCGATGCCAGGTTGAAGGCGGCCGAAAAACTCACGGCCGCGGTGAGGCAGCGCAAGCGCGTGCTGTTCATCCTCTCCATGCAGGGCGGCAAGATCCTCGCGTCCGGCAGCGGCACGGCGGCGGACGGCATCATCAAACTGGCCGGCGCGGTCAACGCGGTCGAAGGCTACAGCGGCTACAAGCAGCTTTCCGACGAAGCGGCAGTGACGGCGGCGCCGGACGTGGTGCTGATGATGACCGGCGGCGGCATCGCCGTTTCCGATGCGGAGCTGTTCGCCAGCGCAGCGATCCTGCAAACGCCGGCGGGAGCGGCGCGCAAGGTGATCCGCATGGACGGCGGCTACCTGCTGGGCTTCGGCCCGCGCACGGCCGATGCGGTCCACGATCTTGCCGTCGCGCTCTACGGCGCCGCCATCGGCGAGTGAGCAGGGGCTGCGGCATGGCGAACCAGTCGATTGCCGGCGCGGGCGTCGCCGGTCTGTTCGGCGGGCGGGTGCAGGACGGCGACCGTGCCGTCCGCGCCCGGCTTGTCCTTGTCCTGCTGGTTGTCGTGCTCGCCGCCGCCATGCTGTTCAGTCTGACCTCCGGTGCTTCGGACGCCTCGGCCTTTGCCGTTATCCGGGACTGGATCTTCGGCGCCGCGCCGGGAGACGCCGCCGACGCCCGCGCCCGCATCATCGTTCAGGATATCCGCCTGCCGCGTGTGCTGATGGGGGTTCTGGTCGGGGCAGCGCTTGCCGTGTCCGGCGCCGTCATGCAGGGCCTGTTCCGCAACCCGCTGGCCGATCCGGGGCTGATCGGCATTTCGGCCGGCGCCGGCCTCGGCGCCGTTTCCGTCATCGTTTTGGGCGCGACGGCGCTGGCCCCGCTGGTCATGCTGCTGGGTACGATGGCACTGCCGCTCGCCGCCTTCGTCGGCGGCCTTTGTGCGACGCTGATCCTTTACGGCATCGCCACGCGACAGGGCCGCACCTCCGTCGCCACCATGCTGCTCGCCGGCATCGCGCTTGCGGCGCTTGCGATGGCGCTGACCGGCGTGCTGGTCTATATGGCCGACGACCGGCAATTGCGCGACCTGACCTTTTGGCAACTCGGCTCGCTGGCCGGCGCGACATGGCAGAAGATCGGCACCGCCGGCCCGGTGATCGTCGCGGCGCTGGCGGCGACGCCGTTCCTGGCGGGCGGCCTCAACGCACTGGCGCTGGGCGAGGCGACGGCCGGTCATCTCGGCATCCCCGTGCAGCGGCTGAAGTATACGGCCATCGTCTCCGTCTCGGCGGCGGTGGGCGCGGCGGTCGCCGTCAGCGGCGGCATCGGCTTCGTCGGCATCGTCGTGCCGCATGTGCTCAGGCTCGCCATCGGGCCCGACAACCGCTACCTGCTGCCGGCTTCCGGGTTGCTGGGTGCCGCGCTGCTGCTGCTGGCCGATGCGCTCTGCCGCACCGTCGTGGCGCCCGCCGAATTGCCCATCGGCATCGTCACGGCGGCCGTCGGCGGGCCGTTCTTCCTGTGGATATTGCTGCGCAAGCGCGGCATCGTCGACTTGTGAGCCGCTATGATTGAGGCCAGGGGCGTTTCCGTTTCCATGGGCCGGCGGCGCATCGTCGCCGGCGTGGATTTTGTCGCACGGCCGGGAGAGGTGACGGCCATCGTCGGCCCCAACGGCTCGGGCAAGACGACGCTGCTCAAGGCGCTGACGGGAGAGCTTGCGTGCGAAGGCCGCATCCGTCTCAACGGCCGCGACCTTTCCGCCATGAAGCCCGCCGAGGCGGCCGGCCTGCGGGCCGTGCTGCCGCAGGCGACTAGCCTGGCCTTTCCCTTCACCGTGCGCGAGATTGTCAGGCTCGGTCTGCTCGGCGGCCGCACCGGCGCGCTGGCTGGCGAGAGTGAGCGCCTGCCCGAGCGGGCGCTGGCGAGGGTCGATCTCGACGGCTTCGCCGGCCGCTTCTATCAGGAGCTTTCCGGCGGCGAGCAGCAGCGCGTGCAGTTGGCCCGCGTGCTGTGCCAGGTGTGGGCGCCGGTGCTGGAGGGCGCGCCGCGCTACCTTCTGCTGGACGAGCCGGTGTCGAGTCTCGACATTCGCCACCAGCTCGCCGTCATGGACATTGCCCGCGATTTCGCCCGCCGCGGCGGCGGCGTGGTGGCGGTGCTGCATGACCTGAACCTGACGGCGATGTATGCAGACCAGGTCGCGGTGATGCACCGGGGACGGCTGACCGCCTACGGCGCGCCGGCCGCGGTGCTGGTCGATTCCGTTCTGGAAAGGGTTTTCGATTGCCGGCTTCGCGTCGGCGCGCTGCCGCCGGCTGGCGCACCGTTCTTCCTGCCGCAGTCGGCGTCGGTCTGAATATTTCAGGCCGCCGGCGCGTGGCTTTCGAGCAGGTCGATGCCGAGCAGGTTGCGCATGCTCGGCCGTGCCGCGACGAGGTCGGCGATGGTGTGGCGGCCGAGCACTTCGAAGAAGGCGTTGAGCGCTTCGCGCAAAGCGGAGTTCAGCGAGCAGCTATCGACCAGCGGACAGTCGGTGTCGCTCTCGAAACATTCGGCCATGGCGAAGCTTTCCTCCGTCACGCGCACGACGTCGAACAGCGTGATGTCCTTGGCCGGGCGGCCGAGCCGCACGCCGCCGTGGCGGCCGCGCACCGTCTCCACCAGCCCGTTTTCCACCAGCGGCTGCAATATCTTGAACAGGAACAGTTCCGACACCGAATAGGCCGCGGCGATCTCGGGAATGCGGCTCAGCCGGTCGTTGTTCGCCGTGCAATACATCAGGATGCGTATCGCATAGTTGGTCTGGCGGGTGAGTCGCATGGAACCGTCCTTGGAACTGACCGGGCGAATATGGCCCATAGTTTGGAACAATTCCAGACAGGCATGCCGCGATAGGTGATTTTTTCCGTCATCTTTTGGTGATCGACCCAAGGAATGCGCCGCGCCGGCGGCTTTCGCCGCGTTTTCGCTTTACGTTCCGTTAGGCGCGGCCGTCTTGCAATCGATGCTGCGGTGCACAATATTGGGTGCAGCACGACTCGAGGGAGGAGACCCCACGAGGAGTTCGACATGGACGACCGTCTTCCCCTTGCCGCCGCCCCGTTGATCGGGCCGCTTCCGCTTACCGGCACCATCCGCCAGCTTCGGCCGTCCGACCTGCCGCGCTTCCGCGACCATCTGTTGCGTCTCGATGCGGCGAGCCGCCGCGACCGCTTCAACGGCGCCACCAATGACGGTTTCGTCGCCGCCTATGCCGACCGCTGCTTCGCCGAGGGCGCGGCGGTGATCGGCTATGTCGAGGGCGACGAAGTTCTCGGCGCCGCCGAACTGCATGAGAGGCCGGAAGAAGCCGAACCGACCGCCGAGATCGCTTTCAGCGTCGAGCGGCGGCTTCAGCATCGTGGCATCGGCGGGCGGCTCTTCGCCCGGCTGATCCAGCAGGCGAGGGGGCTTGGCTATACGCGGCTGTTCGTCACCACCCATGCCGACAACCTGGCCATGAAGGCGCTCGCCCGGCGCTTCGAGGCGGCGCTGAGCTTCGCGGAAGGCGAGACGGTCGGCACCATCCGCCTGGAACCGGCCGGAGAAGAGGATTTTTTTCCCTTTCCGCGGCGGATGAAGACAGGCGCGCCGGCGTTCGCCTGAGGGAAACGTCACGGCAGGCCGGTTGAACAACGTCGGAACGATTGTTCCTGTCGGCGCCCGCCCCGTCAGGGGCGGGCCTTGTGTTTCCGGTTCTTCGGCGCCTTGGGTCAGAGCATGTTCTTGTAGAACAAGGCAGCGCCGAGAATGATCACCACCAGAGCGATGATCGTGAAGTTGCCGATCCATGCTGATTTGACGACGACATGGTCGTCGTCCCTGGGTTCGTTGCTATCCATGGGAGTTATCCATACGGCCAACGCGCCTTCCCGGTCGGAAAGAGCGGCGTGGCGGTTGCGTATTACGGGGTGGATGGGTCGCCGCGTCCTGCGGCGCTCAGAGCCGCGGCGGCGGTCCTTGCGGATCGAAATACCGGTAGGTCTTTTGATCGGCTTCGTCGGCGCTGCCGAAATCCCGAAGGAAATCCGGAGGAGGGGCCTCGGCCGCCCAGTTCGGCGGGAGTAAAAATGCCGTTCCGCCTGCAAGGCCGCCTGAAAATTTGCGGACGCCGCTTCTCGTCCATACCGACAGCCTTCTTGCGTCGCTGAGATAGGTCGACGCGGAATCCGTTTGCAGGATCGCCGGAATGTCGGTCGAAGGGGACAGGACGACCGGCGAGGCGTCTGCCGAAATGCGGGCGTGAACCGGTGCCGAGGCAAGGAGAAGGCTGGCGATCAGCCAAAGCAACGCGGCCAGGCGGCTGAGCGGCCTGAGCTTTCCTGTTCGATTGTCGGCTTCGACCGCGTTCATCGCGCATGGTTGCCCGTTGTGGAAACGAAAGGCAAGCCCGCCGCCTCGCCGCTGCCGCTCGCCAAACGCCACCTGCCGCGATTTCGCCCCGTCAAGGATCGCCGTTTCACCGGGGATCGGCCCCGGACGGCAGGCAACCGTGGAGCGTCACTGACGGCGGCTGTGCCCTTCTGGATTAATCTGCATCGTGAATTGCAAAGCGGCCCCGGTGTGTCCGCTAAAATGGTCGGAGTGGCGGGATTCGAACCCACGACCCCTTGACCCCCAGTCAAGTGCGCTACCGGGCTGCGCTACACTCCGGACCGCGTGAAGCCTTATGAGATAGGCGATTGCGGCGCAAGCCCTAAAAGAGAAGAACGGACCGGAAGCCGGGCGTCGTCAGCGATCGCGGGCAACGACGGATGTTGACTGGCGCGGGATGCGGATGCCCGTCGTCATCACGCGGCGGGCGCTGCGGCCCGCATCGCTCCCGGACGCCGCTGATAGCGGTATTCCAGCGCGATGCCGCCCCAGATCAGGCCGAACAGCATGTAGACGTGCCGCCAGTGGTCGGTGTCGATGAAGGTGCCGAGGCCGATATGGCCGAGATAGACGACATACGCGCACAGCACGTAAGGCTGCCACGGCCGGTCGCGCAGCAGAAGGCGAAAGCCGGCCGCCACCGTCCATACCGTCAGCGTCACATAGCTGGCGAAGCCCAGCCAGCCGTAATCCATCAGCATCTTGAGCCAGATGTCGTGCGTATCCTCGCCGTAGAGCTGGCCGAAGACGAGCGGGCCGATGCCGAGCGGCTTCTCCAGCGCCAGCAGGAAGCCGATGCCGTAGCGGTCGAAGCGGCCGAGGCGCTCCGAATCATAGTCCTGCGCGAGATGCGCGCGGTTCGACAGCATGTCCGCGACGCCGGGGATTTGCAGCAGAACGAGCACAGCGACAACCACCAGCACCACCGCCGCGACCGCCATCACGACGATGCGCAGGCGAAACAGGCCGCTGCGGCTTTGCAGGAAGAGCATGCCGGCCAGCAGCACGGCGGCGACCACGAAAAGGCCCCAGGCGCCGCGCGAGAACGACAGGAAGATGCCGCCGACGATGATCAGCAGCGGCATGGCCAGCAGCGGCATGCGCGACACCGGGCCGGTCATCAGCAGATAGAGCAGATAGACGCCCGGCAGCACGAGGAAAGGCCCGAAAACGTTGGGGTCCTTGAACACGCCGGCGGCGCGGTCGTATCGGGTAAAAATCTCGGCCCCGGGAAAGAGGTGGAAATAGCCCGCTATGCCGAACAGCGACGTCACCACCGCCGATGCGACATAGGCGTTGAGGATGAGACGATAGGCATCCGGCCGCGCCTCGACGACGGCCGCATAGAAGATGGCGGTCAAGGCGAGGAAGAACGACACCGCCAGGTAGAACGGCGTATCCATCAGGTCCGCCATCTGCGTCATGGAGATCAGGCCGCCGATGTTCATGAGCACCAGAAGCACGACGAGCGGCGAGACGGCGCGCGAAATCCGCAAGCCGAACAGCGTCCACACGGCCATCAGCGCGACCATGTAGATGTCGTAGGGGGTCGGTTCGTGCAGCACGAAGCCCGACATCAGCACGCCGAGGACGATGGCGCCCGAGGAGATCAGCGAGATCAGCTTGGCGTTGACGGCCGCCTGGGGCAGCTCATGCGTGAACGCGCTCAATAGGCGTTTTCCGTGTTGAGCAGCCGCACCGGGGTCAGGAGCAGGATTTTCAGGTCGAACAGCAGCGACCAGTTCTCGATGTAGAAAAGGTCGTACTCCGTCCGCATGCGGATCTTTTCGTTGGTGTCCATTTCGCCGCGCCAGCCGTTGATCTGCGCCCAGCCGGTGACGCCGGGCTTGACCTTGTGGCGGGCGAAATAGCCGTCGACCACCTCGTTGTAGAGCAGGTTGTGCGACTGGGCCGCGACGGCGTGCGGGCGCGGCCCGACCAGCGACAGCGTGCCGAACAGCGCGTTGAAGAACTGCGGCAGCTCGTCGATGGAGGTCTTGCGGATGAAGCGGCCGACGCGCGTGACGCGCGGGTCGTTCTTCGTCACGGTCTTCTTCGCCGTCGGGTCCGACTGGTCCGCATACATGGAGCGGAACTTGTAGACCTCGATGACCTCGTTGTTGAAGCCGTGGCGCTTCTGCTTGAACAGCACCGGGCCTTTCGAATCGAGCTTGATGGCGATGGCGGTCGCCAGCATCACCGGCGAGAACAGGACGATGCCGACGATCGACAGGACGATGTCGAACGTGCGCTTGGCGACGGAATCCCAGTCGTTGATGGGTTTGTCGAAGATATCCAGCATCGGCACCGCGCCGATGTAGGAATAGGAGCGCGGCCTGAATTGCAGCGCGTTGGAATGCGCCGACAAGCGGATATCGACCGGCAGCACCCACAGCTTCTTCAAGAGCTGGAGCACGCGCGCCTCGGCCGTGATCGGCAGCGACACGATCAGCATGTCGATACGGGCGATGCGGGCGAATTTGATGAGTTCGGAGATCGTGCCGAGCTTGGGATAGCCGGCGACGAGCGGCGGGGAGCGGCGATCGTCACGGTCGTCGAAGATGCCGCAGATGCGAATATCGTTGTAGGGCTGCTTCTCGACCGAGCGGATCAGCGTTTCGGCCGCCTTGCCGCCGCCGACGATGACGGCGCGCCGCTCCATGCGGCCGTCGCGCGCCCAGCGCCGGATCAGCCGGGAAAAAACGAGCCGGAACGCAAGCAGCAGCGCCAGGCCGGCGACGAACCAGATCGCGAACAGGGCGCGCGAATAGCTCTGCGACATTTTCACGAAGAAGGCCGCCACCGCCATCAGCGCGAAGGTGGCGGACCACATGATGACGATGCGCCCGACATGGTTGAAGGGCCGCATCAACGCCGAAATCTGGTAGCAGTCGGCAATGTCGAGGAGGACGACGGCGAGCAGCGAGGCGGTGGCGATGGCCAGCGGATATTGCCAGGGCAGGTATTCGAAAACGCCGAGATACCAGCAGTAGACCGCCAGGCCGGAGAAGAACAGGAGCCCGAATTCGACGAGCCTGAGAATGCCGCTGACCATCACCGGCGACATCGTATCGCGCCGGTACTGCGCGGCCACCTGGAGGGCGACCTCGTTGATGCCGCCGGGCTTGCCGCCGTCGGCAGAAGGATCGAATTTGCGTACTGCGTCCGCGGTGAAGCGGTGCGCGGGATCGACATCGTTCATGGAAAGTGCCCGCAAGTCTTTCGCGTGTATACCAAAAGAGAGCTAAGAATCCCTTGAAAGGACCGCTCGCTTTGGAAGTGTTCCGGTGTGCTACTTGCCGAGCGCGGCGTAGTAGGCCTGTTCGATCGCCTTTGCCATGACGTCGGCGCCGAAACGGGACTTCAGGGTTTCCGTGTCGGGCATGTGCGCCCGGTAGGAATCGAGATCGGCGAGCGCGAGGGCCATCTTGGCGGCGACGTCGGCCGGGTCCGGCCGTACCAGGGCGGGAGAGTCGGCGCCGAATATTTCCGGGATGCCGCCGACCGCGGTGGCGATCATCGGCTTGCCGGCCGCCAGCGTCTCCAGCACGATGTAGGGCATCGCCTCGGCGCGCGACGGCACGACGACCAGCCTTCCGAGCACGAAGGCCTGTCTGGCCGGCATGGGCGGCAGGAAAGTCACGCGGTCGTCGAGCGCGAGCCGTTTCACCTGCGTCTTGTAGCGCGGCAGGTCGTCGCCGGCGCCGATCATGACGGCGCTCAGGCGGCGGCCGAGATGACCTTCGGCAAGAACCAGCGCGTCGATGAAGATGTCGGGGCCCTTCAGATCGCGCATCATGCCGACATAGATGAGATCGGCGGCGTCCGGCCGCGAACCGGTCGGCTCGAATTCCCCGGCGTTCAGCCCGTTATAGACCAGCACGTTGGGGATCGGCGGCTCGCCGACCTTTCTGCGATAGGCCCGCCTTTCGTAGTCCGAGACGAACAGGAGGCAGTCGGTGAAGCGCGCCATCAGGCGCTCCAATGCAAAGAACAGCCGCCCGGTCAGCGTGTTCTCGTCATAGTGCAGACTGCCGCCATGGGGCGAATAAAGGCGGGCCACGCGAGACCTTGAAACCCGCAACAGTGAGCCGAACAGACGCGCATAGGTGCCTCCCTTGGCACCGTGGCCGTGTATGACGTCCGGCTGCAATTCCTTGATGATCCGATATGTCCTCCAGGCCGAGGCGAGGTCGCCCGGCCCGATATGCCGCTGCATGGGCGTACGCTGCACCCCCAGCGCCAGTCTATGTCTGATACCGTCGAACAGGCGCTCCTCGTAGTCGCCGCCGGTGGTCGAATCGCAGACGATGCCGACCTCGTGTCCGGCGGCGATCTGCGCGTCGGTCAGGTCGCGCACATGGCGAAAGATGCCCCCCACCGGCGAGCGAAAGCAGTGGACGATCCGAAGCCGCCGCACGGAGGTCAGAACAGCCGTTCGCGCACATAGACGGTGTCGCCCGGCATCAGCGGATCGGATGTCCGCACGCGCCCGGTAATCACCTTGCCGTTGATGTCCCGCGTGATGTCGACGCTTTCCTGGTTGGCGCGCGGCGAGAAGCCGCCGGCTATGGCGATGGCTTTCTGAACTGTCAGGCCCGGCACGTAGGAATATTGCCCGGCCGCGCCGACTTCGCCCATGACGAAGACGGGCCGGTAGCGGTCGATCTCGACCGACACGTCCGGATCGCGCAGGTATCCCTGCCGCAGCTTGGCGGCGATCTCGCCCTCGAGCTGCTGGGCGGTGTGGCCGCGCGCCGGAACGGCGCCGATCAGGGGAAAGGCGATGTAGCCGGACTGGTCGACGCTATAAGTGTTCGTCAATCCGTCCTGCTCGAAGACGGTGACGCGGATGCGGTCGCCGGCGCCGAGCCGGTAGGGCTGGTTGAGCACTTCATGAAAGGCGGCAGGTGTCGGCCGATAGCTCGAGCAGCCGGCGACGAGCGCGGCGGCGAGCAGGGCGCTGAGAAGCGAAGCGGGGCGTTTCATCACCGGATACGTACCTTCGACTGGCCGCGGACGGCGGCGGACCTGAAGACCGCATCGTTATCGTCCTGTTAGGGTTAATGGCTGGTAAAGGCGTGCGGCGATGCCGGCGCGAAGCGGCGTTGCGGCGTTCTTAACCGCTGAGTTACCATAGTTGTTTACGGTGCGCCTGACCCAGTAGGGGAGCAGTTTGCATGTCGGGCGTTCAATCCACCACGGCAGATCTCGATGTCGATCTCAGGCAGCTTTTCGCGAGTCTCGCGAAGAACTGGCTGCGCATCCTTCTCGCCGCGCTGATCGTCACCGGTCTGGCGCTGGTCGGGGCCTGGCTGGCGACGCCGTATTATAAAGCCGAGACGCGGCTGCTGATCGAAACCCGCGAATCGGTGTTTACGCGCCCCGACGCCAACACCAATGCCGACCGTCCCATTCTCGACGAGGAGGGGGTACAGAGCCAGGTGGAGGTGATCTCGTCCACCGACATTCTCAAGCAGGTGGCGCAGAAGCTGAACCTCGCGCGCCTGCCCGAGTTCGACGAGACGCTGGACATGTCCCTCGGCAACCGCCTCTTGGTGATCGCCGGCCTCAAGAGCGATCCGAACGAGGTTCCGGTCGACGAGCGCGTGCTGAAGAAGATGCGCGAGAAACTCAACGTCTATCGCGTCGACAAGTCGCGCGTCATCGTCATCGAGTTCTCGTCGAAGGACCCGAAGCTTTCCGCCGAAATTCCGAATGCCATCGCCGACACCTACATCGCGGTGCAGGGGCACGCGAAACTCGAATCGAATTCGGCCGCGACCGACTGGCTGGCGCCGGAGATCGCCGATCTTTCCAAGCGGGTGAAGGACGCCGAAGCCAAGGTCGCGGCCTATCGCGCCCAGTCCGACCTGTTGCTGGGGCAGAACAATTCGGTGCTGGCCACCCAGCAGCTTTCCGAATTGTCGAGCGAGCTGTCGCGGGTGCGGGCGAGCCGGGCGGCGGCCGAGGCGACGGCCGACAGCGTGCGCAAGGCGCTGGCGCAGGGCGGCTCGCTGGAATCGCTGCCGGAAGTGATGTCGTCGACCCTGATCCAGCGCCTGCGCGAGCGGCAGGTGCAGCTCCAGAATCAGATCGCCGACCTGTCGACCACCTTGCTGGACAGCCATCCGCGCATCCGCTCGCTGCGTTCGCAACTCGCCGACCTCGACACCCAGCTGCGCCGCGAGGCCGAGAAGGTGCTGGCCGGGTTGAAGACGGAGGCACAGACCGCGCAGGCGCGCGAAAACCAGCTGGTCGCCGACCTCAACACCCTGAAGGCTCAATCGGCGCGCGCCGGCGAACAGCAGGTGGAGCTGAACGCCCTGGAGCGCGAGGCCAACGCCCAGCGCCAGTTGCTCGAATCCTACATGACCCGCTACCGCGAGGCCTCCTCGCGCGAAGATCGCAACTATTTGCCGGTCGATGCCCGCGTCTTTTCCCGCGCGGTCACGCCTGCCGAGCCCTATTTCCCGAAAATACTCCCGATCGTCAGCGCGGCGTTCATCGGCTCGCTGATGCTGATGGCGGTGTGGACGCTGCTGGCCGAACTGTTTTCCGGCCGCGCCATGCGCCCGGCAGTCCGCATAAGGCCGGAGCCGGTCGTCGAGGTGGCTATGCCCGCCGCGCCGGTAACGGCCACGGTGACGGAGCCGGTGAAGGCGGCGGAACCGGTGAAGACAGTGGAGAAAGTCGCGTCGAAGGCCCCTGAGCCGGCTGCAAGGCGGCTGTGGGCGACTATATCCGAACCAGCGGAAGCCGCCGAACCGGACCATAACGATATCGAACCGGAACCCGAGGCCCAGGAACCGGTCGTTCCGGCCGCTCCCGCCTTCCAGTCCGTGCTCGGCGAGATCGATGTCGCCATGGCCGCCGAAAAACTGATCGCCGGCGGCGCCGCGCGTGCCGTCTTCGTGTCGCCCGAGGGCGACGATGCGGCGGCGAGTTCCGTCCTGGTGGCGCGCGAGGTGGCGGATGCCGGCCTGCGCGTGCTGCTGCTCGACATGACCGCGTCAGGTGCTGCCTCGCGCCCCATGCTGGACAGCGGGCAGCTTGCCGGCATCACCAATCTCCTGGCGTCGGAAGCGCAGTTCAGCGACGTGATCCATGCCGATCACTATTCGGATTGCCACGTCATTCCCGTCGGCACGGCAGACCCCGCGCGCGCCATGCGCGCGGCGGACCGGCTGCCGATCATCATGCGCTCGCTGACGACGGCCTACGATCTGGTCGTGGTGGAATGCGGGCCTGCCGATGCGCAGGGAATCCGCCGCCTCGTCGCCGAGGCGACCGAAGTGTTCGTTTCCGTGCTGGAGCCGGACGAGGCGGTCGCGGAAGCTGCCGTGAAGCTGATCGAGAACGGCTATCCCGACCTGACCCTGGTCACGCCGGCAGGCCATGAGACGCCGGGAACGCCGGTGCCGGGACGATCGGCTGCGTAAGGGCAGGTGAGTCCGGGCGTCAGCCGTCGTCGTCGGTCGGCTGCCGCTTGCCGGCTGTCCTGCGGCGCAGCGCCTTGGTCAAGGTCCAGATCTTCGGGCTGTTCTTGATGAAAGCCTTGATGCGGGCATTGCGATGCAGGCAGAAGGCCAGCGTGCGGCCCTTGAGGCTGAGCGGGACGAGCACGTCGAGATGCCGCGTCTCGATTTCGCACCACAGCCGCTTGTAAGGCTCGTCGCCGACCGAGAAATCGTACACCGAAAAGCCGCTCTCACCGGCCTCCTGGATATTCTCGAAGAAGAGAAAGTCGCCGGGGCTGGCGTTGGCGAGGTCGTCTTCCGCGATGGCGCCGAACTCGCAGATCAGCCGCCGGCCGCTTATGCTTGAGCCGGTGACGGCGCGCAGCTTTCCCGCCACTTCCAGGCCGTGCAGGAGGAAAGGCGGCCGCTCCTCCTTCAGCGCGTCGGCGAACAGCTTGTGGAAGAACGTGCGCACCTGCGGGTCGCCGAAGACGTTGGCGATGCCCATGCGCCGAAAGCGGAACTCCTTCATGGCGAAGAAGGCGTAGAGCAGGCTGTGCACTTCTTCCGTCGTGCGCGCGCACAGGCGGCGGAAGCCGCCGGCCGCCTCGAACTTGCGGGTCTGCGAGCGATGCTTCTTGCGCTTGCGCTTGCCGTTGGTTCGGGCAAGCAGGGCCTCGAAGCCGTCGCCGAGATCGGCTGCCAGCGACAGGTTCGGGCTGGGGAAGCTCGGCAGCCGCGCCAACGGGTTGGCGGCTCCCTCGAAATCGGGCAGGAGGCGCTGTAACGCCACCACGTCTATGTCGGGCCGTGCCGCGGCGATAGCGTCGAAGAGGGTCTGCACCGCCTCGCAGTCGACCTCGCCCAGCCAGGTCGGGTCGGCGGCGGCGAAATTGCCGTTGGCATGCCGCCCGCCCATGAAGCGGGCGATGCGGAACGGACCCCACCGCTCGATTTCAAGTGCAAGCGCCAGCACCGGGCGGCCGCCGGCCTCCAGCGTCGCGACGACGGCGTCCGGCCGCGTCTCGGCGATCCAGTGGCGGACCCACGAGGCGCTCTGCGCCGGGGCGACGAGCGCCGTGCGGCAGAAGGCGGCGTAGGCGGCGAGCGAATCGGCGGACGCAGCCCTCACGTCGGCCGTCGCAGGGCGGGCCTGCGACGTCCTCGGCGCGGCCATGGCGGCATCGAGGCCGGTCTTGTCCAGTGACGCGGTCGCGTCAGCCATCGTCATGTCCCTGATGGACTAGCCGCCCTCGCGGGCTTGTCGGCATATGGGGGCGCGGCAAGGCTAGGGACAAAAGATGAAGGAATGACAAAGCGCCTGGACAGCGAAACCGGTGCCGTCAGCCCTTCGCGCGCGGCTCGGCGATCATCCACTTGATGATGCCCATGGCCGGCAGCACCCACAAAAGGCCGCTGAGCAGGAAGAACAGCAGGTGCGTGAGCGGTCCGGATTCGGAAAGCTGCGCCACCGCCACCAGCGTCGCGGCGATCGCATAGACGATCACCAGCAGCACCAGCAACACGGTTCCGATCAGCTTTTTCAGGCGCACAGGCATGGCGTCGGCCTCGCTTTCACCCGCGCTCGATAGGGCCAAAGCCGCGGCCGCGCAACCCGTCCGGCCCGGCGCGACGGCGTGCCGCGCCGGCCGGGCTTGCCAGCCGCCGTCCCTTGGTCCACCAGTTCGGCCGCTTATACGTCCGCTATTCTGCCGTCGGAGCCGTCGCCATGGCCGCCATTGCCGAACCTTCTGCGCCGCTCGCCGCCCGCAACCGCGATCTCGGCAACCGTACGCTGGTGCGCGGCTGGCTTTATCTGGTGCTTCTGGTCCTGGTCGCCCTGGTGATGGTCGGCGGCGCCACGCGCATGACCGGCTCGGGCTTGTCGATCACCGAATGGCAGCCGATTCACGGCGTCATTCCGCCGTTGAACCAGGCGGAATGGCAGGAGGAATTCACGAAGTACCAGCAGATTCCGCAGTTCCAGCAGCTCAACAAGGATATGACGCTGGGCGAATTCAAGGGCATCTTCTGGTGGGAATGGTCGCATCGGCTGCTGGCGCGCGGCGTCGGCTTCCTGGTGGCGATCCCGCTTGTCCTGTTCTGGGTGGCCGGCCGACTTGAGCGCGGCCTCAAACCGAAGCTAGTCGGCATCCTGGCGCTCGGCGGGCTGCAAGGCGCGATAGGCTGGTGGATGGTGGCTTCCGGCCTGGCGGAACGGGTTTCGGTCAGCCAGTACCGGCTGGCGACGCATCTTACCATGGCCTGTATCATCATCGTCGCGGTCGCCTATGTGGCGCGCGGCCTTGCTGTCTATTCGCAGGGGCCGGCGCCGCGCGGCATCCAGCGCTTCGCCGGCCTGCTGGTGCTGATGGTGCTGGGGCAGATCTATCTCGGCGGCCTGGTCGCCGGCCTTCATGCCGGCTTGACCTACAACACCTGGCCGCTGATGGACGGCGCCGTCATTCCGGGAGATCTTTTCATCATCGAACCGGCCTGGCGCAACCTGTTCGAAAACCCGAAGACCGTGCAGTTCATCCACCGCATGTTCGCTTATACCGTATTCCTGGTCGTGCTGTGGCACGCGGTCGCGACGACGCGCGCCCTGCCGGGAACGACGCATGTGCGGCGCGCCTGGGTGTTGTTCGGGTTGGTGACGGTGCAGGCCGCCATCGGCGTCAGCACGCTCTTGATGCAGGCGCCGATGGACGTCGCGCTGACGCATCAGGTCGTCGCCATCGTGGTGCTGATCTTCGCCACCGCCCACTGGCGCGGCACCAAGGGGGCTTACCCCTTGCCGCACGAGGTCGAGGTCAGAAGCTGAGGCGCACGGCGCGAATGGCGGCCGCCACTGCCAGTTCGCGCTGCTCGTCCTTGTGGTTGCCGTCTCCCGCATGCCAGGCCGCCGAAAGCGCGCCATAAGCGACGGCGTGGTCCATCAGCCGGCGCGGCTCGTGGCCCATGCTGCGCGAAAACACCGATGCCATGCGCGCGATGCGGTCGGGGTCTAGGCAGAGATCGTCGCGGTCGAGCGGGTTATAAAACAGGTTGGCGGCGTCGAAGCCGGCGTCGCCCAACACCCCCTTCGGGTCGATGGCGAGCCAGCCGCGTTCACCTTCCATGATGTTGTCGTGATGCAGGTCGCCATGCAGCGGCCGCACGTCCTGCGGGTCGGACAGCAGCCCTTCGGCGATCCGCGCGGCTTCGCCGTAGAGGCTGTTCGTCTTTGCCGCGCCATTGGCGCGTGCCTTGTCGAAAAGCGCTGCAAACCGCTCGTGCAGCGGCTGCAAGTCCGCAGGCGCCCGCCGCCGGGAAGGGGCGTGGAGCCTTGCCATGACGTCGGCTGCGATTTCGGTGGTCGCCGCATCGCCTTCGGCATCGAGTACGGCCGTCAGATGGCGTTCCCCGGCATAGTCCAGCAGCATGTCCATGCGGTCGCGGCCGAGCAGGCGCACGGCGCCATGGCCGTCGCGCCAGCGCAGATAAAAAGCGCCGCGCAATTCGTCCTCGACGTCGTCGAACGGTTTCAGCGCCTTGACGACCGCAAGCGAGCCGTCCTCGCGGGTCGCTTTCCAGATGCGGCTGGAAAACGTCTCGGCGATCAGTTCGGCGGCGGCGATTTTCCAGCGGCGCGGGAAACGCCGCGGCAGCGTCAAGGCTTCAGGCCCAGCATCAGGTCGAGGTTCTGCACGGCCGCCCCCGAGGCGCCCTTGCCGAGATTGTCGTAGACGGCGACCAGCAGCGCCTGCGCGCGGGCGTCGTTGGCGAAGACGTAGAGCTTCATGCGGTTGGTGCCGTTGTATTCCTCCGGCTGGAGGTCGGGCAGGCGCTCAGCGTCGGCATAGGGCGCGACCTCGACCACGCCGCCGTCGATGCCGGCATAGTGATCGGCGAGCGCCGCATGCAGGTCGGCGCCCTTCGGCACCTTCGGCAACCCTTCCAGCTGCAAGGGCACGACCGTGATCATGCCTTGCGCGAAATTGCCGACGGCCGGCTGCATGATCGGGTCGCGCGACAGGCCGGCATAGCGGCGCAGCTCCGGCACGTGCTTGTGCTTCAGCGTCAGGCCGTAGGGCAGGAATTCCGGCGCGTCGTCGCCCTTGGCGGCATAGTCCTCGATCATCGGCCGTCCGCCGCCGGAATAGCCGGTGACGCCGTTGACCGTGACCGGGTAATCGGCGGGCAGGAGACCGGCGGCGATCAGCGGCCGCAGCGTGGCGATCGGCCCCTGCGGCCAGCAGCCGGGATTGGCGACTCGCTTGGCTTCGGCGATGCGCCGGGGTTGCGCCGAATCCATCTCGGCAAAGCCGTATTCCCAGCCTTCGGCGGTGCGATGGGCGGTCGAGGCGTCGATGACGCGGGTCGTGTCGTTGGCGATCAGCGACACGCTTTCCTTCGCTGCGTCGTCCGGCAGGCACAGGACGGCGACGTCGGCCCCGTTGAGCGCATCGGCGCGCGCGGCGGCATCCTTGCGGCGTTCGACAGGCACCGAGATTACTTCGATATCGTTACGGTCGGCCAGCAGCGCCCGGATTTGCAGCCCGGTGGTGCCGTGTTCGCCGTCGATGAAGATTTTCGGTTTCATGCCTGTCGTTCCCAAAAGCCTGTGGTCCGGCTCAGATGTCCTGGCCCTGATTGACATTGCCGTTGCCGTCCTCGTAGCGCGCCCGCCGCTCGGCCAGCAAGCCGAGATAGTGCATGGCGACGGCGGAACCGGCGATGGCCGTTATATCGGCATGATCGTAGGCCGGTGCAACCTCCACCACGTCGGCGCCGACGATATCGACCTGGCCGATCTGGCGCAGCGTCGACAGGATTTTCGCCGTGGACGGCCCGCCGGCGACCGGCGTGCCGGTTCCCGGCGCGAAGGCCGGGTCGAGGCAGTCGATGTCGAAGGTCACGTAGGTCTTGATGCCGCCGGTGCGCTCGACGATGGCGTAGGCGAGATCGGACGCCCGCATCTCCTCCACCTCGTAGCCGTGGATGATCTTGATGCCGAACGTTTCCGGCGCATGGGTGCGGATGCCGATCTGGATCGAGCGGTCCGGATCGATCAGCCCTTCCTTCACGGCGCGGCCGACGAAGGAGCCGTGGTCGATGCGCCTGCCGTCGTCCGGCCAGGTGTCCTGATGCGCGTCGAACTGCACCAGCGCCAGCGGGCCGTGGAGCGCCGCATGCGCCTTGAGCAGCGGATAGGTGACGAAATGGTCGCCGCCCAGTGTCAAAAGGGACGCGCCGGACTTGAGGATTTTCGCTGCTTCCCGCTCGATGGTCGCCGGCGTCTTGTTGTGATTGCCGGTGTCCAGCAGGCAGTCGCCGTAGTCGACCACCGCGAGCTTGTCGAACAGGTCGCGGTGGAAGGGATATTGCGGGTCGTTGTCCATGATCGCCGAGGCGCGGCGGATCGCCTGCGGCCCGAAGCGCGCGCCGGGGCGATTCGTCACCGCGGCATCGAAGGGAATGCCCCAGACGACGGCGTCGGCGCCCTTGACGTCTTTGCTGTAGCGGCGGCGCATGAAAGAGAGCGCACCGGCATAAGTGGGTTCGGAAGAAGCTCCGGTCCGGGAGCGGGCTGTGAAGGCGTTGTCGATGTTCCGGCTGGCCATCGGTGTCCTCATCGTTGTTATCGGGACGCAACAACTACAGAAGCGATCCCGGCGACGCCAGTATGACAGTACCCAAAAGTGCCTGCCAGGCAGACGGAATTACTTCGCAGGCAACGCGCCATGCCGTGCCGGCCCGGCCGCGCGAAGCCCCGAGCGGCGGGTTTTGCGGCCGTTGTGGGCGATCGCCCATTGCGCCGCGCCGGTGGAAATCCGATGTCAGGAGGGTTCGCCGCCCGGCATGGCGGCGGGCGTGAGGTGCTTTGTGCAGACAGGATCGCGATGCCGCAGGTGAAATCGAATCAGGGTCTTCCCGCCGGCGAGGCGACGCAGGCGGCGGACGCGAAGCTTGCCGCGTTGCGGCGCACCAAGGTCGCCGCAGCCGCTGCGCTGGCGCTGTGCGTGGCGATCTTCGTCGCCGCGCGGTCGTTCCAGGGGCAATATCCGTGGCTCGGTTTCGTCGCCGCTTTCGCCGAGGCGGCCACCATCGGCGGTCTGGCCGACTGGTATGCCGTGGTGGCGCTGTTTCGGCGGCCGCTCGGCCTGCCGATCCCGCACACGGCCATTATCCCGGCCAACCAGAACCGCATCGCCGACAATCTCGGCCGCTTCATCGAAGCCAACTTCCTCTCGCCCGGACCGGTGCGCGAGAAGCTGAACGAGCTGGATTTCGCAGCCCTTGTGGCGGACTGGCTATCAGATCGGCAGCGCGCCGCCGGCCTGTCGCGCTTCATCGGCCGGCTGGCGCCGCAGATGCTCGGCGCCATCGAGCAGTCCGGCCTGCGCGATTTCATTGCCGGGCGCATGATGGCGCAACTGGAAAAGATCGAGGTGGCGCCGTTCGCGGCCGGCCTGCTCACGGCGTTTACCGAAGATCGCCGCCACCAGAAGCTGCTGGACGAATTCACGCGGGTGATCGGCCGTTTCCTCAACGACGAGCAGGCGCTGGCGGCGATGCGCGAAAAGATCCGCGAGGAATTGCCGACGCTGTTCAACCTGTTTCGCGCCGACGCCTACCTGTTGAAGAAGATCGTCGGCTCGGCCGGTTCGTTGCTGGAGGAAATCCGCGCCGACCCCGAGCATCCGATCCGCGCCGAGTTCGACCGGTTCGTCCACCAGTTCATCGAAAGGCTGGAGCATTCCAAGGCCTATGCGCGCCGGGCCGAGGAACTGAAGCGCACGCTGCTGGAACGAGCCGAAGTGCGCGGCCTTGCCGGCGACATGTGGGAAAGCCTGCGCCTGTTCATCGAGCAGGACCTGCAATCCGGATCGTCTGCGCTCGCCGGCCATCTTGGCGGTCTGTTGGCCGAAGCCGGCGGGCAACTGGCGCGCGACCCGGCCCTTCGCGCCGACATGAACCACGGCTTCGTCGTGGCGCTGGCCTCCTTCGTCGAGAGCCAGAAAAGCGGCGTGTCGAAATTCATCGCCGACCAGGTCAGGCGCTGGGACCTGGCCCAACTGACCCGGCTGATCGAGATCAACATCGGCCGCGACCTGCAATATATCCGCTTCAACGGCATGATCGTCGGCGGCCTCGCCGGTCTTGTCCTCTACACGGCCGAGCAGCTTTTTCTTCGCTGATTGACGGTTTGCCGCGCTGGTCTATTCTGGGTTGTGCCGTCGTTCATATGCGCGGCGCCAAGGGAGATCTGACGATGGCCAAGCAACCGGAATCCCATTCCTTCATGGATATGTTCGCGAAGTTCGGCGAGGAGCTGAAGATGCCGAAGGTGGATGTCGACGCCATCCTCGACCATCATCGCAAGAATCTCGAGGCGCTGGAGAAATCCGCCAGGGCCACGGCCGCCGGCGCGTCCTCCATCATGGCGCGGCAGCGCGAAATGCTGGAGGCGTCGCTGCACGAAATCTCCGACATGGCGCAAAGCTACCGCGCGCCGGGCATGCCGAAGGACATGATGGCCAAGCAGGCGGACTTCGCCCGCAAGTCGTTCGAGACGGCGGTGAAGAACGCCGGCGAAGTCGCTGACATGATGAAGAAGTCGGGCGGCGAATCGCTCGATATCCTGCGCAACCGCATCAAGGAAGCCGTATCCGAGATCAGGCAGGGATACGACAAGAATAGCTGACTTCGTTCCGGAAGACTGTTAGGACCGCTGCCGGCTGGCCGCGCATTCGGCTGGCCGCCGTCGGCTTCGTGCCGCGGCAATGCACGCGAAGCAGCTGGATTTCGATATGAGCAAGCCCCCGCCGACCTACGAAGACTTGAAAACCATGGTCGGCAAGGAGCTTGGCGTCTCCGATTGGACGCTGATCGACCAGGCGCGCATCGATCAGTTCGCCGAATGCACGGGCGACCGCCAGTGGATTCACACGGACCCGGTGCGAGCGCGGCGCCAGAGCCCGCTGCGCACCACCATCGCGCACGGCTACCTCACGCTCTCCGTCATCGGCGCGCTGATCCTCGAAATGGGAATCATGCCGGAGAATACGCAGGCCGCTTTCAACTACGGCATCGACAGCGTGCGCTTCCTTGCGCCCGTCAAGTCCGGTTCGCGGGTCAGGCTGCGCACCGTGCTGATGTCGATGGAGCAGAAGGGGCCGGGGCAATATCTGCTCAAGGCCTCGAACACCGTCGAGATCGAGGGCGGCGAGAAGCCGGCCCTCGTCGCCGAGACGCTGGTGATGTGCTACGAGCGCCGCAAGAAGCCGGCTGCATGATATTCGCGAGCGTCGGCGCCGCCTCTCATCCGCCTGCCGGCACCTTCTCCCCGTAAACGGGGCGAAGGGGTACTCCGCCCGTCTTGCCCCTTTTTCATGCCGCAAGCGATTTGCGAAAGCGCCGATGAAAGCGATCTTCGCCCCGTTTACGGGGAGAAGTGCCCGGCAGGGCGATGAGGGGCGGCGCTGCGTTTCAGAAGTGCGTGACGACGCCGATGCCCAGCCCTTCGAAACTGCCCATCGCCATCAGCGCGGCCGGCGCCTCGTCCAGTGCATAATGCCGGCCGACCAACAGCTCCGGCTTGAGCTTGCCCGAGCGGATCATCTCCATCATCGCCGGATAGCGCCAGGCCTGCATGCCGTGGCTGCCCAAAATTTCCAGTTCGAAGGCGATCACCTTGGCCATCGGCACCTGCGGATGCGTGTGGTCGCCCAGCATCAGCCCGACCTGCACGTGGCGGCCGCGCCGGCGCAAATTGTTGATGGAGTTGGCGCATGTGACCGGGTGGCCGAGCGCATCCATCGACATATGCGCGCCGCCGTTGGTGATCTGCTTGATCGCCTTGACGACGTTTGGCGTGGTCGAGGCGTTGACCGTCGCCACCGCGCCGACCTTTTTGGCAAACTCCAGCTTTTCGTCGGAAAGATCGACCGCGATGACGTTGGCGCCCATGGCCGAGGCGATCATCACGGCGGACAGGCCGACGCCGCCGCAGCCGTGCACCGCCACCCATTCGCCCGGTTTCACCCGACCCTGATCGACGATGGCGCGAAAGGAAGTGACGAAGCGGCAGCCGAGGCTGGCGGCGGTGGCGAAATCCATCGCCTCGGGCAGGGCGACGAGATTCGTGTCGGCATGGTCGATGGCGACATATTCGGCGAACGAGCCCCAGGCCGAGAACCCCGGCTGGAACTGGTGCTCGCAGACCTGCTGGTTGCCCGAGGCGCATTCGGCGCAGCGCCCGCAGGCGGCGACGAAGGGGACGGTGACGCGCTGGCCGGCGCGCCAGCGGGTGACGTCGCGGCCGACCGCCGCGACCGTGCCGGCAAGTTCGTGGCCGGGCACATGCGGCAGGCGGATATCCGGATCGTGCCCCATCAGGCCGTGCCAGTCGCTGCGGCAAAGGCCGGTCGCCTCGACCTTGATGACGACGCCGTCCGGGGCCGGCGAGGGGTCGGGCACGGTCTGGACGGACGGCATCGCGCCGAACTTTTCCATGACGACGGCTTTCATGGTGTTCTCCTCGACTCAGCTCTCGGCGTCGATCTGGTTCTTCGGCGCCGCCTGCTGGAAGGCCGGGAGCGCCATGCAGGCTTCGTGGATGCGCGAAATCATCGGGTAGGGGCTCATATCGACGCCGAAGCGCGTGTTGTTGAGCACCTGTGCGGCGAGGCAGATATCGGCAAGGCCGGGCGCGTCTCCATGGCAGAACGTGCCGGTTTCCGATGAAGAAGAAAGCATTGTCTCAAGCGGCTGGAAGCCTTCGTTTACCCAATGCCTGGACCAGTTGACGACGTCCTGGTCGCCGGCGCGGAACACGGTGCGCAGGCTGGTCAGCACGCGCAGATTGTTCACCGGGTGAATGTCGCAGGCGATGATCTGCGCCAGCATGCGCACCCGCGCCCGGCCGGCCGCCGTGGCCGGCAGAAGCGGCGGTTCCGGCGCCGTCTCGTCCAGATATTCGATGATCGCCAGCGATTGCGCGAGCAGCCGGCCGTCCCCCAGGATCAGCGCCGGCACGAGGCCCTGCGGGTTCACGGCCTTGTAGGCGGGCTCCAGATGCTCGCCGTAGCGCAGGTGATGGGGAACGTATTCGTAGTCCAGTCCCTTCATGGCGAGCGCGATGCGCACGCGGTATGAGGTAGAGGAGCGCCAGTAGTTGTGCAGGACAAGGCCCGTCATCGCGGCGCCCCGATGGCGATCTCGATGCTGCCGATGCCGTCGACGCCGCCCGTCACCGTGTCTCCCGCAGCGAGCGGTCCGACGCCGGCTGGCGTACCGGTGAAGATCATGTCGCCGGGTCGCAGTTCGACCGCCTCGGAGCAGATGGCCACGATATCGGCGACCGGCCAGATCAGTTCGGCGAGGTCGCCGTCTTGCTTGACCGTGCCGTTGACGGCGAGCCAGATGCGGCCGCTTGCCGGATGGCCGGTCTCTTCGGCCGGAACCACCGGCCCGCAGGGCGCCGAGCGGTCGAACGCCTTCGACCAATCCCACGGCCGCGCCGCCTTCTTCGCCACCTCCTGAAGGTCGCGGCGGGTCAGGTCGACGCCGACACCGTAGCCCCAGATATGCGAAAGCGCAGCCTCGGATGTCAGGCGAAAGCCCGCCTTGCCGATGGCGACGACCAATTCGATTTCGTGGTGCAGATTTTTCGTCAGCGGCGGATAGGGGATGGTGCTGCCCGAATCGGCCACGGCATCGGCCGGTTTGGTGAAGAAGAAAGGCGGGTCGCGCTCGTCATTGCCGAGTTCGCGCGCATGGGCCGCATAATTGCGGCCGACGCAGAAGATGCGGCGCACCGGAAAGCGGCGGTCGCTGCCGGCGATGGCGACGGACGGTTGCGCGGGGGCGGGGATGGCGAAAGCGGTCATGGCGGGCCTTGCTGTGGCGGTCTGCGCCGCACATTCGGCCGGATTGATCGAAGCGGCAAGGCTTGCCGCGGAGATTTTCAAAAGTCGCCGGCCGGCTATCGGGCGGCCGGATACGCGCTATACTAATTGACAATAACGCACGGCGCGACCGGCGCTATCCTGTGAGACGCTAGACAGCCAAGAGCCATCGGCACCATGACCGCAGCCAGCGAAACCGCACGCTTCCTGATTATCGACGATCACCCGCTGTTTCGCGAGGCGCTGCACAGCGCGGTCCAGATGGCCTATCCGGACGTCGACACCGTCGAGGCGCGCTCGATCGCCGAAGCGCTCGACCTGCTCGCCGTCGCCACGCCGTTCGATCTCGCCTTGCTCGACCTGTCGATGCCCGACGTGCACGGTTTCGACGGCCTGCTGCAACTGCGCACGCGCCATCCGCGCCTGCCGGTGGTGATCGTCTCGGGCCACGAGGACGCCAAGATCATCTCGGAAGCGCTGTCCTATGGCGCCGCCGGCTTCATCCCGAAGTCGGCGCGCAAGGACGACCTCGCCGCCGCCATCCGCTCGGTCATGGACGGCGCCATCTACGTGCCGCAGAACTACCAGCCGCAGCCGCCGGACGCCGACCGGACCGATCGCGCCGACATGGTGCAGCGCCTGGCCAAGCTGACGCCGCAGCAGCTTCGCGTGCTCCAGATGCTGAGGCAAGGCATGCTGAACAAGCAGATCGCCTACGAATTGCAGGTGGGCGAGACGACGGTGAAGGCGCATGTCTCGGAAATCCTGCGCAAGCTCAACGTCTACAGCCGCACGCAGGCGGTGATCGAAGTCTCGAAGCTCGACAATGCGGATTTGTTCCGGGAAGGAATAGGGCAGTAGGGCAGTAGGGGAGTAGGGGAGTAGGGGAGTAGGGGAGTAGGGGAGTAGGGCAATAAGGCAGTAGGGGAACAAGGCAATAAGAGAAGTCCCTTCCTTTTTTAAAAGTAGATTCGATATAACTTCTTACTGCCTTATTCCCCTACTCCCCTACGCCAACAAATACGCCAGCAGCGCCCTGAGCTGCGCCGGTTTCAGCGGTTTGCGCATCACCTCGATGCCGGCGGCGCGGGCGGCGGCGATGACCGCTTGCGAGGGGTCGGCCGTGACGATCAGCGCCGGCACCGCGCGGCCCAGATAATCGCGCACTTCGGCGATGGTCACGATGCCGAGGTCGCCGTTGTTGAGATGCTGGTCGGCGATGACGATGTCCGGCAGCCAGGCGGTGTCGCCGAGCGTGTCCAGCGCGTCGCCGGTCGAGGTGACGGCGCGCACCTCGCAGCGCCACCGTTCCAGCAGCGAAACCATGGCGTCGAGCACGTCCGCGTCGTTCTCGACCAGCAGGACCCTGGTGCCGAAGAGGCCGTATCCCGGCGCCCGTTCTGCTTCCGCGGGCGCGGCCGGCGGCTCGGCCGCGTTGGGCGCCATCGGCACGTCGACGTGGAAGATGGTGCCCCGGCCGACGCGCGAGGAAAAAGTGACGGGATGGCCGAGCGCGCCGGCCGTGCGCCGCACGATGGCGAGCCCCAGCCCGAGGCCGCCGCCCGCCAGTTCGGCGCCGGCCGGCGCGTGGCCGCGCGAAAACTCCTCGAAAACGATTTCGCGCTGGTCGTCGGGAATGCCGCAGCCTGTGTCGGCGACGTCGATGCGGATGGTGCCGCCGCGCTGGCGCGTGCCGACCAGCACGCCGCCGGCGCGGGTGTAGCGCAGCGCGTTGGAGAGGATGTTCTGGAGAATGCGCCTGAGCAACGTACGGTCGGAGCGCACCGCGAGGGCGACCGGCCGGAAGCGCAGGCTGAGCCCCTTCGTCGCGGCGATGGGCTGGAAGTCCGAGCGCAGCGAGGAAAACAGCGTTTCCAGGTTCACGTCGACGATCTCCGGCTGCACGACGCCGGCGTCGAGGCGCGAAATGTCGAGCAGCGTACGCAGCAGGTCCTCCATGGTCTGCAACGAACGCTCCACCTGCCGCACCAGCTTGCACCCCTCCTGCGTCGTCTGCACTTCGGCCAGGGCCGAAACCGACAGGTGAGCGGCGTTCAGCGGTTGCAGCACGTCGTGGCTGGCGGCGGCAAGGAAGCGGGTCTTCGACAGGTTCGCCTGCTCGGCGCTTTCCTTCGCCACCGACAGGTCGATGTTGGATTGTTCCAGCCGCCTGAGCGTGGCGTGCAGTTCCTCGGTGCGGGTGCGCACCCGGTTCTCCAGCGAAATCGCCGTCTGGAACAGCGAAAAGGCGTTGCCCTGCTGGTCCATCGAGCGCTCGACGCGGCTGACCAGCGCGGCGTTGATCTTCTTCAGCCTCTCGACGTCGTCGATGTCGCGCAGCGGCATGGCGCTATTCCGCAGCCGGCCGCTCCGGCCGCTGGCCGAAGGCGATGCCGGTGAAGGTCTGGTTGAGGTGCATGGAGCGGTACTGCTCGCCATAGGTGCCGAAGCCGATGACACGGTGGTCGCGGTAGAGTTCGGAGATGTCGCGGCGCACCTGCCGGTTCTCGGCGTCGAGCCGCCTCAGCACGCAATCGAAGCCGAGGATCATGTCGATGCCGCCGAGCCGCTGCTCGACCTCCTTGAGCGCGGCGCGGGTCGTCTCGACCATGCCCTTGGGCTGGGCGAGCGACAGCACGACGCCGTCGTCGATGGCGCAGAAGAAGGAGAACGAACCGTCGGGGTGCATCTTCTGGATCGAACGGCAGTAATATTCGCCGCCTACCTTCACCACGACGGGGTGGGAGGCGAAGCTCATCGGCGTCAGCGAGTCCGGCGTTATGCCGACGGAGGCGGCATATTCGCGCGCCGCCACATCGGCGTTGAACTCGCGCACGATGCGGTGGTCCGGGTCGGAAGCCGTAACCACCAGCTTCTCGTCGGTCGGCACGAAATTGTCGGTCTTGAAGACGTGGAAAGGGATCTGGGTCGCGATCAGGACGACGACGGCGCTGTCGGAAGCGACGCGGCCGTCGCAGATCAGCCGCGTCGTCTCGAACTTGAGGTCGTCGCCGGCCGACCCGCCGATCAGCGGAATGTCGTCCAGTCCCCAATGGATCGCCGAGGTGACGGCTTCCTCGGCATAGGAAAGCCCGTCGATGAAGCACAGCGCGAAGAGGCGGCGATCGTCCTCATCGCCGGCATACAGCGAGCGGCGCAACGCCTCGACCTGGCCGGTGATGCGGTCCATGCCGGACGAAGAGAGGTCGTCGATCATCGTGCTGACGGCCGAAAAGGTCGCCGAAGGCAGCAGCATCGCGACGATGCGCCCTTCCTCCAGGCCGAGCGGCGTGATTTCCCCGGCGGTCGAGCAACCGGCATGCGGCAGCGCCGGCGCGCGCTCCTTCAACGCGGCGGCGAGCGTGGCGGGATCGACCAGGCTTTGCGAGAAGAAAATGAGGGCGAACGCGGCATCGATGGCGGCGGCCTCGGCGGCGATCGCTTCGGCAAAGGCTTCCACGTCCGGCTCTTCGCCGGTGAGCACCGTCAGGCCGCATGCATAGCGCGTCCGCGAACAGACCAGCGTTCTTCTCCCAGATTTCTCCCTATGCCGGCGAGACAGGCACTGGACACATTCTTGCCGGCATGACAGCCTTTGGCAATGGCGCCGCAGGCGTGACCGAAAGTACAATATACGCTCTTCGGGACGGACTGCATTCTGCTTTTACAAGGGAATCCGCGCTGCCTGCGCAGGCGCGCGGATGCGGGGGAAAAGGGGCCGGCCCGCACCCATAACCGAGGTTGACCACCCAGGGAGGCGACATGTCGCAAGTATCGTTGACAGTGAACGGAAGGCAGGTCAGCGGCGCGGTGGAAGACCGCACGCTGCTGGTCCACTTCCTGCGCGAGCATCTCGGCCTGACGGGCACGCATGTCGGCTGCGATACCTCGCAGTGCGGGGCCTGCGTCGTCCATGTCGACGGCAAGGCGGTGAAGAGCTGTACCATGCTCGCCGCGCAGGCGTCCGGTTCCACGGTCGTCACCATCGAGGGGCTCGCCGACGGCGCCGACCTGCATCCGGTGCAGGCCGCCTTCAAGGAGCATCACGGCCTGCAATGCGGCTTCTGCACGCCCGGCATGATCATGTCGGCCACCGACATGATCCGCCGCCATCCCGAGGGCTTGGATGAGGCGACCGTGCGCGCCGAGCTGGAAGGCAACATCTGCCGCTGTACCGGCTATCATAACATCGTCAAGGCGATCCTTGCCGCATCCAAGGCGATGAGCAAGGCACCGAAGGGCAAGGCGAAGAAGGCGGCTTAATTTCGGGAGCAGGGCGGTAGGGCAGTAAGGCAGTAGGAGAAAGCTGCCGCTGCGACGGGCTTACCTACTGCCTTATTGCCTTACTCCCCTGCTGCCCTGAACCGGAGGAGGTTCTACCATGGGTATCGAAGGTGTTGGCGCCCGCGTGGCGCGCAAGGAGGACAGGCGTTTCATCACTGGCGCGGGGCGCTATGTCGACGACATGGTGGTTCCCGGCATGAAGCACGCCGCCTTCGTGCGCAGCCCGCACGCGCACGCGCAGATCAAGAAGATCGACGTTTCCAGGGCCAAGGCGATGCCGGGCGTGATCGGCGTGCTGACCGGCAAGGAACTGAAGGCCGACGGCATCGGCAACCTGATCTGCGGCTGGATGATCCATTCCAAGGACGGCTCGCCGATGAAGATGGGCGCCTGGTCGCCGCTGGCGGTGGACAAGGTGCGCTATGTCGGCGACGCGGTCGTCATCGTGGTGGCCGACACCAAGGGCCAGGCACGCGACGCCGCCGAAGCCGTGGACATCACCTACAAGGAACTGAAGGCCGTTTCCGACGCGTCTAGGGCGATGGACAAGGGAGCGCCGCAAATCCATCCGGAAGCCGAGAACAACCTGATCTTCGACTGGGATATCGGCAACGCCGACGAGACGGCCGCTGCCTTCAAGAAGGCCGCCCATGTCGTCAAGCTGGATATCGTCAACAACCGGCTCGTGCCCAACGCCATGGAGCCGCGCGCGGCGCTCGGCCACTACGACAGGGCCGAGGACCACTACACCTGCTGGACCACCTCGCAGAACCCGCATGTGGCGCGCCTGGTGATGAGCGCGTTCTACAACGTGGCGCCGGAAAACAAGCTGCGCGTCATCGCGCCCGACGTCGGCGGCGGTTTCGGCTCGAAGATCTACATTTATCCGGAAGAGATCGTCTGCCTCTGGGCCTCCAAGAAGACCGGCGTCCCGGTCAAATGGGTCGCCGACCGCACCGAGAGCTTCCTCACCGACGCGCATGGCCGCGACCATCACACCCATGCCGAAATGGCCTTCGACAAGGACCACAGGATCCTCGGCTTCAAGGTCGAGACGATCGCCAATCTCGGCGCCTACATGTCGCTGTTCTCGTCGGCGACGCCGACCTACCTCTACGCGACGCTTTTGTCGGGCCAGTACGATATTCCGGCCATCCACGGCACCGTCAAGGCGGTCTACACCAACACCGCGCCCGTCGACGCCTATCGCGGGGCGGGGCGGCCGGAAGCCGCCTTCCTGGTCGAGCGCATGATGGAGGTGTCGGCACGCCAGTTCGGCATGTCGCCGGCGGACCTGCGCCGCAAGAACTTCATCACCGCCTTCCCGCACCAGACGCCGGTCATCATGTGCTACGACGCCGGCGATTTCGGCACGTCGCTCGACATGGCGATGAAGGCGGCCGACTATGCCGGCTTCGAGAAGCGCCGCGAGAAGGCGAAGAAGGCCGGCAAGCTGCGCGGCATCGGCTTCTCCTGCTACATCGAGGCCTGCGGCATTGCGCCATCCGCCGCTGTCGGTTCGCTGGGCGCCGGCGTCGGCCTGTGGGAATCGGCGGAGGTGCGCGTCAACGCCGTCGGCACCATCGAGGTGCTGACCGGCTCGCACAGCCACGGCCAGGGCCATGAGACGACCTTCGCGCAGCTGGTGGCCGATCGCCTGAAGGTGCCGATGGACTCCATCTCCATCGTCCATGGCGACACCGACAAGGTGCAGATGGGCATGGGCACCTACGGCTCGCGCTCCGGCGCGGTCGGCATGAGCGCCATCGTCAAGGCGCTCGACAAGGTCGAGGCCAAGGCCAAGAAGATCGCCGCGCACCTGATGGAAGCCGACGAGGGCGACATCGTCATCGAGAACGGCGCCCTGAAGGTCGCAGGCACCGACAAGAACGTGCCGTGGTTCCAGATGGCGCTCGCCGCTTACACGGCGCACAACCTGCCCGCCGGCATGGAGCCCGGCCTCAAGGAAACCGCGTTCTACGATCCGGCCAACTTCACCTTCCCGGCCGGCTGTTACGTCTGCGAGGTCGAGATCGAGCCCGAGACGGGCATGACCGAGATCGTCCAGTTCGTCGCCGCCGACGATTTCGGCAACATCATCAATCCGATGATCGTCGAGGGCCAGGTGCATGGCGGCGTCACGCAGGGCATCGGCCAGGCGCTTTTGGAAGGCGCCAACTACGACGCCAGCGGCCAGCTGCTGACGGCGAGCTATATGGACTACACCATGCCGCGCGCCAGCGACGTTCCTTCCTACAAGCTGTCGACGTCGAGCACGCCGTCGCCTTCCAACCCGCTCGGCATCAAGGGCTGCGGCGAGGCGGGCGCCATCGGCTCGCCGCCGGCCGTCATCAACGCCATCACCGACGCCATCGGAACGGAAGACATCACCATGCCGGCGACGCCCAACAAGGTCTGGGCGGCGATCCGCGCGGCGAAGCATTGAGGAGATACGCATGTATTCGGTCAATTATCACCGCGCTTCCTCCGTCGCGGACGCTGCCAAGCTCATGAAGAGCGGCGACGCCAAGCTTCTGTCCGGCGGCATGACGCTGATCCCGGCCATGAAGACGCGGCTCGCGGCGCCTTCGGACCTCGTCGACGTTTCCCGCATCGAGGCGCTGAAGGGCGTCAAGGTATCGGGCAAGACCGTCACCATCGGCGCTGCCACCACGCATTTCGAGGTCGCCAACGACGAGAAGCTGAAGAAGGCCTGCCCGGCGCTGGCGCATCTGGCCTCGCTGATCGGCGATCCGGCGGTGCGCCATCGCGGCACCATCGGCGGTTCGATCGCCAACAACGATCCGGCGGCCGATTATCCGGCGGCCATGCTGGCGCTCGGCGCCACCATCGTCACCAACAAGCGCGAGATCGCCGCGGAAAAATTCTTCAAGGGCCTGTTCGAGACGGCGCTGAAGGACGGCGAGATCGTCACTGCCGTCACTTTCGCCGCGCCGGCCCAGGCCGCTTATGAAAAGTTCCGCAATCCCGCCTCGCGCTACGCCATCGTCGGCGTGTTCGTGGCCAAGGGCAAGGACGGCGTCCGCGTCGCGGTTACTGGCGCGGGCGATGACGGCGTCTTCCGTGCCAAGCCGCTCGAAGCGGCACTGGCGAAGAATTTCAACGCTTCGGCGCTCGATGGCGTCAAGGTGCCGGCCAGCAGCATGATGAGCGACATTCATGCGTCGGCGGACTACCGCGCGCACCTGGTGACGGTGATGGCAAAGCGCGCCGTCTCCGACGCCGCCGGGTAAACCGCGCGCTCCCTTTTCTCCCGGGCGATTCGCCTGACTTGCGGCCGGCTCAAGCCGGCCGTTTCTTTTTGTCGGAATTTTGAGTGTTTTGGGCAAAAAGTGCGAGACGGGGCGTTCGGCCAGGAAATGCAGACAAAACAGAAGGATACAGAGACTTCGTCGAGTCGATGAGAGCCGGGAACCGCTCCGGGCATTCGACTATCGTCGTAGAGTTCCCATTGTGAATTGTCATATCGTGCTCCGATATTAATCTGTCCCTTGCCCATAAATGGACAAACAGGGAGGGAAGCATGGAGACGGGGACAGGGGGTGGCGGCTGGTTCAGCCGTGCACGCACGGTGGCGAGGCCGGGTTATAGTCGCTGGATGGTGCCGCCGGCCGCGTTGTGCGTGCATCTGTGCATCGGCCAGGCCTATGCGTTCAGCGTGTTCAACCTGCCGATGACCAAGCTCATCGGCATTTCCGAATCGGCGCCTGACGACTGGAAACTGACCGAACTCGGTTGGATCTTTTCCCTTGCCATCTTCTTCCTCGGCGTTTCGTCGGCGGTGTTCGGCCGCTGGGTCGAGGAGGGCGGTCCGCGCAAGGCGATGTTCACCGCCGCCTGCTGCTGGGCCGGCGGCTTCCTGATTTCGGCTTTCGGCGTGGCGATCCACAATCTGTGGGTCATTTATCTCGGCTACGGCGTGCTCGGCGGCATCGCGTTAGGCATCGGCTACATCTCGCCGGTTTCCACCCTGATTAAATGGTTCCCCGACCGTCCGGGCATGGCGACCGGCATGGCCATCATGGGCTTCGGCGGCGGCGCCTTCATCGCCTCGCCGCTGTCGGTGTGGCTGATGGGCAAGTTCACCACGGCCACCCATATCGGCGTGATGGAGACGTTCGTCGTTCTCGCCGTCGTCTATTTCATCTTCATGATCGTGGGTTCCATCATCGTGCGCGTGCCGCCGGCCGACTGGAAGCCGGAGGGCTATGTCGCGCCCAAAGCCAACAAGCTGATCAGCACCAACGACGTTTATGTCTACGATGCGTTGAAGACGCCGCAGTTCTGGCTGATCTGGGTGGTGCTGTGCGTCAACACCACGGCCGGCATCGGCGTGCTCGGCCAGGCGTCGGCGATGAGCCAGGAAATGTTCCCCGGCCACATCACGCCGATCGCCGCCGCCGGCCTTGTCGGCCTGATGAGCCTGTTCAACATGGGCGGCCGTTTCGCCTGGGCCACGACGTCCGACTATATCGGCCGCCGCAACACCTATTTCGTCTTCATGACGCTGGGTTTCATCCTCTACTGCCTGGTTCCGTTGACGGGCTCGGCCGGCTCCATCGCCGGCTTCGTGCTGTGTTTCCTCATCATCATCTCGATGTATGGCGGCGGCTTCTCGACGGTGCCGGCCTATCTGCGCGACATGTTCGGCACCCGCTACGTCGGCGCCATCCACGGCCTGCTGCTCACGGCATGGTCGGCGGCCGGCATCTTCGGCCCGGTGCTGGTGAACTATATCCGTCAGTACAACATCGCCCACGACGTGCCGAAGGCGCAGGCCTACAACACCACCATGTACATCATGGCCGGCCTGTTCGTGATCGGCTTCATCTGCAACTTCCTGGTCCGGGCGGTCGATGCCCGTTACCACATGAAGGCGGAAAACCGCGGGGCCGCACTGGGCGCCGCCGGGCAGCCGGCCAAGGCCTAGGGAGGACGACATGGAAAACAACACGCAAGGCACAACCACCCTGCAACTCGTGCTGGCCTGGGGGTTCGTCGGCATCCCGCTGGTCTGGGGCGTCTTCCAGACCCTGCTCAATGCGCTGAAACTGTTCCAGTAGGAACCCGAAAGACGGGCCGTCCGCCCGTTGCATGGCGAGCCTTTGCGAAGGCTCGCCATTTTCCTGCGGCTAAAGCGCCGCGTCAGGCCGCCAGCGTTTTCGCGTAATAGCGCACGGTCTTGGTGCCGCCGTGAATGGCGGCGGCGCCGACTTCGCCGAACCCCAGCGCCGTGTGGAAGGCGTCGGAGGCCAGGTTGGGCGGATCGGCATTCACCTCGCAGGTGACGAGCGTGTGGCCGACAGCTCCGGCGCGGGCGAACAGCTCCTCGTAGAGACGGCGGGCATGGCCGCGCCCGCGCGCCGATGCGGCGACCGCCACGCGGTCGACATAGACGAAGCGCGGATAGCGCTGCCTGAACCACAGGAAATTTGGGCTGTCATAGGCGGCGTCCTGATCGAAGGTGATGAGGAAAGCCTCGACCGACCCGATTCGCCGCGCATGGAAGGCCTGCCCGAGCAGGTCCGACAGCCGCTTCGGCTCCAGCCACGACAATTCGGCCGCGTGCCGGTTGTTGAGGGCAAGCACAGCCGCCTCGTCGGCCGCGCCGATCGTCTCGATGGGCGAAAGATCGAGGCTCATGCGCGTGCCGCGGCAATGGTGGCGGCGACAAGCGCCTGGTCGGTGACGGTGTTGCGGTATTCGCGATCGAGATCGGTGCCGCCCATGCCGACCTTGGGATTGCGGTAGCGCATGCCGCTCGCAACGTCCTTCAGGGAAGCGAAGTGCATTTCGTTGAGGCCGGTCCGGCGGCGCACGGCGCCGATCGTGTCCGGGGCGAGCGCGCCGCAGCCGAGGATGATGATCCTGCCCGCCGCCTTCTCGACCAGCGCGGCAAGCAGGTCGGCGCCTTCCACGGCCGTGTCGCGCTGGCCGCTCGTCAGCACGCGGCCGACGCCGCAGCGGATCAGCGCTTCCAGCGCCTCGAACGGATCGCGCGTCATGTCGAAGGCGCGATGGCAGGTAACGTTGAGCGGCCCGGCCGCCTTGACCAGTGCCGCCACGCGCTCCTCGTCGATAGTGCCGTCGGCATTCAGGCAGCCGATGACGACGCCGGCGACGCCGAGGTCGCGCAGGGCCTCGACATCGCCCAGCATCGAACGGTGTTCCGCCTCGCTGTAGAGGAAATCGCCGCCGCGCGGCCGCACGATGACGTGAAAGGGGATCGTGGCAAGCTCGAGCGCGGTTTTTACCGTTCCCCAGCTCGGCGTGATGCCGCCTTCCACAAGGCTGGAGCACAGTTCCACGCGGTCGGCGCCGGCGGCCTGGGCGGCAAGCAGGCCGTCGATGCCCTCGACGCAGATTTCGATCAGCGGGGCGTGTCCGTCATTCATCTCAGGCATCGTAAATCCGTTCGCGATTTCATGTCCTTGAGCGCTTATCACCGCCGGCGGCGATGCGAAAGCCGCCTGAGCACGGCAGGCCCTTTCGCGCCGGCGAGGGATTCTTTGACACCCCCGCCGCTGGACCGTAGGTAGGACAGGGCGGTCCTGTCACGTGTGCGCCATTCTGCCGGACGGTTCTTCGCGATTGCCGGCCACTCACACGACCGGAACCATTCCCGCATGCCGTTCGAGATCGATCAGTCGGCGATCACCGCCTATCTGGAAGTCATTACCATCAATCTGGTGCTTTCGGGCGACAACGTCATCGTCATCGGCATGGCTGCGGCGGGACTGGCGGCGAACCTGCGGCAAAAGGCGATCCTCATCGGCATAGCGGCAGCCGCCGTCATCCGCATCGTCTTCGCTGTCGCGGCGGTGGAGCTTTTGGCCGTTCCGGGCATCACGCTCATCGGCGGCCTGCTGCTGCTGTGGGTCTGCTGGAACATGTTCAGGGAACTGTGGGCCGCCGGCCACGGCGCCGAGGAACTGGAACCGGATCTCGCCGGGGAGGGCGCGCTTGCCAGGGTGCAGCCGCCCAAGCGGCTCGGCCAGGCGATCATGCAGATCGTCGTGGCCGACCTTTCCATGTCGCTGGACAACGTCCTGGCCGTGGCGGGCGCGGCCAGCGACAACATGAACGCGCTGGTCTTCGGCCTCATCCTGTCGGTCGCGTTGATGGCGCTCGCCTCGACACTGGTGGCGGCGCTGCTTGCCCGCTATCGCTGGATCGGCTGGCTGGGCCTCGCCATCATCGTCTATGTCGCGATCGGCCTGCTGGCGGACGGCGTCGAGGACCTGATGGCGATGGACTATAAGGCCCTGTTGCCGGTATAGCGTCGACCGGTATGGCCCGGCAGCGGGACATTCCTGCTGGAAAGTTCCGCCCGCGCGCTTTATTGGCCGTTGTGCCCGGCACGCCGGCGCCCCATCTGGGGCTGGGACAAACCGCATCGACATTGCGCCTGCTCTTATGAAGAAACCCGACGACAGCGATTACCGCAACTTCCGCCTGGCCGTGGCGCCCATGATGGATTGGACGGACCGGCATTGCCGGTTCTTCCACCGCCAGCTTACGCGCCGCGCGCTGCTTTATACGGAAATGGTGGTGGCCGACGCGGCCATCCATGGCACGCGTGAGTGCCTGCTCGGTTTCGACCCGGCCGAGCAGCCGCTGGCGTTGCAGCTCGGCGGCTCGGACCCGGCGAAACTTGCCGAAGCCGCACGCATCGGCGAAGGCTTCGGCTACCGCGAGATCAACCTCAACGTCGGCTGCCCCTCGGACCGCGTGCAGTCCGGCACCTTCGGCGCCTGCCTCATGCAGACGCCGGCGCTGGTCGCCGATTGCGTTGCGGCGATGAAGGCCGCCGTCGCCGTTCCCGTCACCGTCAAGTGCCGCATCGGTGTCGATGACCAGGACCCCGAAACCGCGCTGGATGCGCTCGCCGACGCCGTCTTCGCGACGGGCGCCGAGGCGCTGTGGGTGCATGCGCGCAAGGCCTGGTTGCAGGGTCTGTCGCCGAAGGAGAACCGCGACATTCCGCCCTTGGACTACGGCCGCGTCTACCGGCTGAAGGCGCGCTGTCCGGAGCGTTTCATCGGCATCAACGGCGGCATCCCGTCGCTGGAGGCGGCCGCCGATCATTTGCGCCATGTCGACGGCGTCATGCTCGGCCGCGCCGCCTACCATACGCCCGGCATCCTCGCCGGCGCCGACGCGATGCTGGAGGGCCGGCCGCCGCCGGATTTCGACTTCGCCGCCCTTGTCGAGACGATGGCGGATTATGCGACGGCTCATATCGCGCGGGGCGGACGGCTCGCCCACGTCACCCGCCACATGGTCGGCCTGTTCCACGGTCTGCCGGGCGCGCGCCGCTGGCGGCAGGTTCTGTCGGAGGAAGCGGCCCGGCCGGGCGCCGGCGCGGCCGTGCTCAAGGCAGCCTTCGCGGCGGTCGATCTTTCCGCAGCCGCCGGTGCGGCTGCCTGAGCTTCAATCGCGCAAGATCATGCGGTCGCCGCGCACGTCGAAGCCGGACAGCGAGCCGATGAAATTCATGCCGAGCAGGCTTTGCGAGAGCGAGCCGGGCGCGGCCACCAGCACCGTCATATTACGCCGCACGATGCCGCCGATCGCCAGTTCGTCGGTGCGCACCGTCGCGGCATTCGCCATCCCGTTGGCGGTGGCGACTGGAACCGTGTAGCTCAGCGCCGCCGGGTTGAACCCGGCCGCCATGGCGTCCTCGGCCGTCAGCACCGTGCTGGTGGCGCCCGTGTCGACGACGGCGAGGACCGGCTGGCCGTTGACCAGCATGCGGGCCTCGAAATGGCCGTTGATGCCCTTTTCCAGCGTCACCGTGGCGCGGCCGTCCGCCTCGCCGAGAGCCAGCGGACTGCCGGGAACGAGCCCGGCCGTCACGCGGCTGGCGACGTCCTGCAACTCGTAGCGGTATTGATAGCCGGCGATCAGGGCGAGCACGATGGCCGCCCAGGCACCGAGATTGCGCGCCATGTCGCCGACCGGACGGCCGGACCGCAGCAGGCCGGCGCCGATGACGAGGGCGAACAGGCCGAGCCAGACCAGCCGGCCGAAATCGTTGTTCTCGATGCCGAAGGTGCTGCCGGCCGAATTGTTGACGAGCAGCAGGACGAGCGCGACGCCGATGACGGCAAGAATGATCCAGAGGAAACGCGACATGCCGCTCAGGCCGTCTCGCCGCGCTCGCGCGCCATGCGGGTCCGGCGCGTCTCGCGGCGCGGCTTGCGCTCGACGGTGGCCAGCCGCGCCGGCAACTCCGCCATCACCTGCCGGCGCGTTTCCGGCGTCATGTCCAGCCAGGCGGAAATCTCGTCGCGCGTGCGGCCGCAGCCGAAACAATAGCCGGTCTTCATGTCGATGGAACAGACCAGGATGCAGGGCGATTCGATGGCGGTCATGGAAACACCGGAGAGCGGGAGGCTCCAGCCACCACATGGTGCAAGCGCGGTCGCGATGCAAGCCCCGTCTGCCGTCCTGCCGACGCGGTCCGGCGTCTTCGTCCGGCGCGGGGTTGTCTCGACCGGGCCGCGAGGCTATGCCGGCGCCAGCAAGGAATTCCGCCCATGACCAGCGCGCTGCCCTTTGACGATTTTCGAGACCTTCTGGCGAGGCTGCCCGGTCCCGCCGAGGACGCGGCGGCGCGGGTACGAGACCTGTTCGTCAAGGCCGGCGGCGAGAACCGGTCGCTGGGGCAGGTGGAGGATATCGCGGTCTGGCTGGCGGCCTGGAGCGGCCGTGCGCCGCCGGCGGTGAACCGCCCGTTGGTCGCCGTGTTCGCCGGCAACCACGGCGTCGCCCGGCATGGCGTCTCGGCCCGGCCGATGCAGGCGACGGCGGACGCCGTCGAACTGTGCGCGGCCGGCGGCGCTGCCGTCAACCAGGCCTGCATCGCTTACGATCTCGGCCTGAAGATCTTCGATCTCGCTTTGCATCTGCCGAGCGGCGACATCACGCGGGAGGCGGCGCTGGACGAGCGCGGCTGTGCGGCCACCATGGCGTTCGGTATGGAGGCGCTGGCGGACGGGACGGACCTGCTTTGCCTCGGCAATCTCGGCGTCGGCGGTTCCACCGTGGCGGCGGCGCTGTTCGCCGCGATTTTCGGCGGCAAGGGCGCCGACTGGATCGATACCGATGCCGGCGGGAATGCGGCGATGGCGATCCGCAGGGTCGAGGCGGTGGATGCCGCACTCGCCTTCCACGGCGCCCATTTCAAGGACCCGCTGGAAGTGCTGCGCCGGGTCGGCGGACGCGAGTTCGCAGCCCTCGCCGGCGCCATTCTCGCCGCCCGTATGCAGAAGATCCCGGTACTGCTCGGCGGCTGCGCGGCGCTGGCCGCTGCCGCCGTCTTGCATGCGGCCGAACCCACCGCGCTCGACCATTGCCGGCTTGCTTCGCTTCCGCTGCGGCGCGGGCCGCGCGATGCGGCCAAACGGCTCGGGCTGGCACCCCTGCTCGATCTCGGCATCGACGGTGGCGGCGGGCTCGACAGCGCCCTTGCGGCCGGTCTGGTAAAGGCGGCCGCGCTGGTGAGTTCCGGCACGGCGGCGACGGTTCGCCGCTGATTTGGAGCGGGCTGTCCGAAAAGTGGCGCCTAGCGCCGCCGACCGCCGGCGACGGCGCGCGTCGGCAGGGCCGGCAGTTCCTCCATCACCCGCGTCGGCGGGAAAATGGCGATCGCCTCGGTGCCTTCACGCAGCTTCGATTCCAACTGGAACTCGCCGCCGTGCATGGCGATCAAGCCCTGGACGATCGGCAGGCCGAGGCCGGTGCCCTGTTCGGCGCTCTTGATGGCGATGGAGCCCTGGCCGAAGGCGGACAGAACGACGGGGATCTCGTCGGCCGGAATGCCGGGGCCGTTGTCGCGCACGGAGACATATTGGCCGGCGCCGGCCGTCCAGCCGACGCGCACCCGCACCTCGCCGCCGGTCGGCGTGAACTTGATGGCGTTGGACAAAAGGTTGAGCACGATCTGGCGCACGGCGCGCTCGTCGGCGAACAGGCGCGGCAGCGTCGCCTCGAAGTCCTGGACGATGCGGATGTCCTTGTTGCGCGCTCTCAGTTCCATCATGTGGCAGCAGTCCTCGGCGATATGCAGGAGCTGCACCGGTTCCTCGTTGAGTTGGTAGCGGCCGGCCTCGATGCGCGACAGGTCGAGGATCTCGTTGATGAGGTCGAGCAGGTGCTGGCCGGAATCGTGCACGTCGTGGGCGTAGTCGCGATAGGTCGGGTTGCCCATCGGCCCCAGCACTTCCTTGGCCATGACCTCGGAGAAGCCGAGAATGGCGTTGAGCGGCGTGCGCAGTTCATGGCTCATCGAGGCGAGGAAGCGGGATTTGGCGAGGTTGGCCTCCTCGGCGCGGCGCCGCGCCTCGTCCGACATCGACTTCGCCGTTTCCAGTTCGGCGATCAGCCCGTCCTTTTCCGTGCGGAAGGACAATAACATCACGGTGGACCGGTTGAGGTGGCGCGCCACGTAGGCGAAGAAGAACAGCGCCACAACCAGCAGCGCCAGCATGATCGCCTCGGACGGCACCCACACACGCACGCCGAGCCAGGCATAGACGCAGACCGGCACGACGAAGGTGGCCAGAAGCGCCCCGCTCAGCGAAGACGTCATGATGGCGGTGGCGGCCATGGCCAGCAGGAGGATGACCGCCTTGATCACCGGAAACTGGTCGAACGCGCAGGCATCGCAGCCCAGCGAGGCGAAATAAGCCCAACCGAGGCCGCTGACGAAATGGGCGATCAGGAAATCGCGCCGTGCCTGGCCGGGTTTCACGTCGGCCGTTTCCTTGCGGTCGACGCGCCGCGCGACCAGCGCAAGGGCGGTGTAAAAGGAGACGGCCAGCAGCGCCCAGACCAGAATCCCGGTGCTCATGCCGGCAAACAGGCCGGCGGCGGCGATCGCCACGACCAGCAGCGGGATGGCGGTGACGCCGCCGACCATGGCGCGGGCGTGGAGTTTCAGCAGTTCGCGGTCGAAATCGGGATTGCCGGCCTGCTGCGAAAGACGGTCGCGCGTCCGCCTCACCGCCCGAGCCACGTCGCTGTTGCGATGCGGCTTGGAGCGGTCCACAATAATCTTGTCCGCCGTACTCGAGCGTTGCAAAGACATAAACTTCAATTTTTGCGGGCCGCGGGTCCGATTGCCAACGCTAAGGCCGAATGATTAACCAACGGTTTGCCATATGAGCCGGGCCTGGCCTCCGTCGCGGCGCGGATACCGAGCGGGGCCGCGCGGCCCATGGCGCAGGCTTTTCGATTATGTCCTGACCGCTGCGCTCTTCGGCCTGCTGGCGCTGGTGGCGGCGCGCATGGACCGGCTGAACATGCGTCGCGAACAGGGGGCGGTGACGATCAACGACGGTGATTCATTGACGCTCGGCGCGACGCGCATCCGCCTGCGCGGCATCGATGCGCCGGAATACACGCAGACCTGCACGCGCGACGGCGGCGACTACGCCTGCGGCCGGATGGCGAGGCAGGCGTTGGTCGCCTTGATCGGCGGCCGGCCCGTGATCTGCGAAGGCTGGCAGAAGGATCGCTACGGCCGGCTGCTCGGCGAGTGCAAGGCCGGTGGCGTCGATCTCAACCGGACGCTGGTGGAAGCCGGCTGGGCAGTGGCCTACGGCGGTTTCCAAAGCGAGGAGGCCGCGGCGCGGGCCGCCCGGCGCGGCATCTGGGCCGGCAGTTTCGTCGAGCCGCAGGAATGGCGGCGCGACCACCGGCAGCAGCCAGAGTCTCGTCACGATCCGCTGGGCGGCGTCCTCAACGGCTTGAGAGAATTGTTTCGATTCCGCTGAAGGCAGGGTCTAAGGTCGTGGCCGAATGGAACGACGGGAATGACACGATGAAGCTTTTCGATGGCGGCCGCGCGCCCAATCCGCGCCGGGTGCGGGTGTTTCTGGCCGAGAAGGGCATCGAGGTGCCGCTGGTGCCGGTGGACATGGGGGCGCTGGAGCACAAGCAGGAGGCGGTGAGTTCGCGCAATCCGTTGCGGCGCCTGCCGGTGCTGGAACTGGACGACGGCACCATCCTGACCGAGTCGGTCGCCATCTGCCGCTATTTCGAGGAACTCCATCCCGAGCCGGCCCTGTTCGGGCGCGGCGCGCTCGGCAAGGCACTGGTCGAGATGTGGCAGCGGCGCATGGAGTTCAACCTGTTCGGCACCGTCGCGCAGGCGTTCCGGCACATCCACCCGGCGATGAAGGAGTGGGAGGTGCCGCAGATTCCCGAATGGGGAGAGGCCAACAAGCCGAAGGCGGTGGAATTCCTGCACATTCTCGACCGCGAACTGGCCGGGCGCGAATTCGTTGCCGGAGATGCCTATTCGATCGCCGACATCACCGGTCTGATCGCCGTGGATTTCATGAAGCCGGCGCGCATCGCGATGCCGCCCGAATGCGCCAACGTGCAGCGTTGGCACAAGGCTGTTTCCAGCCGGCCGAGCGCGACCGCCTGAACCCATGAGCGCGGAACTGGAGCAGTTGATGGCGCGGGTGCGCGCCTGCCGCATCTGCGTGGAGACGCCGCGCGGGAAACCGCTGCCGCATGAGCCGCGGCCGGTGCTACAGGCGTCGTCGTCGGCACGCATCCTGATCGCCAGCCAGGCACCCGGCACCAAGGTGCATCTGAGCGGCCGGCCGTTCACCGACGCCTCCGGCGACCGCCTGCGAAACTGGCTCGGCGTGACGAGCGAGGAGTTTTACGACGCTGAAAACTTCGCCATCGTGCCGATGGGGTTCTGCTTTCCCGGCCAGGACGCCAAGGGCGGCGATCTGCCGCCGCGCCGCGAATGCGCGCCGGCCTGGCGCGCGCCGTTGATGGCGGCGATGCCGCAGATCGATCTCGTCCTGACCATCGGCATCTATGCGCAGGAATGGCATATGGGCGAGAAGCGGCACGGTTCGCTCTCCGAAACGGTCGCCAACTGGCGAAGCGCCTGGGCCGGCCAGGCGCTGCCGCGCGTGCTGCCGCTGCCGCATCCCTCATGGCGCAACACCGCCTGGCTGAAGCGCAATCCGTGGTTCGAAACGGAATTGCTGCCTTTCCTGAAGACGGAAATCCGCCACCGCCTCCGCTAAGGATTGAAAAATTTTCTCCCTAATCTTCGATATTTCGCAGAATTTTTTTCTTGTCCGGGAGATGGAGGCGGGAGAATATGGCCAATCTGTTCTCTCGGGGGCCGCTGATGGACCGTCTCGACCGTAAAATCCTGCGTCTGCTTCAGGAAGACGCGACGCTTGCCGTGGCCGACGTCGCCAAGAAAGTCGGCCTGTCGACGACGCCGTGCTGGCGGCGCATCCAGAAGCTGGAAGAGGAGGGCGTCATCCGCCGCCGGGTGGCGCTGCTCGATCCGGAGAAGGTCAACGTCAAGGTGACGGTGTTCGTCTCGATCCGCACAAACTCGCACAGCCACGAATGGCTGCGGCGCTTTTCGGAAGTCATCCAGGAGTTTCCGGAAGTGGTCGAGTTCTACCGCATGAGCGGCGACGTCGATTACCTGCTCAGGGTCGTGGTGCCGGACATCGCCGCCTACGACGCCTTCTACAAGCGCCTCATCACCAAGATCGAGATCCGCGAGGTGTCTTCGGCCTTCGCCATGGAACAGATCAAGTTCACAACGGAAATGCCGCTCGATTATATGGTGCTGGACAAGGAATCCGGCCAGAGCGCGGCTTGAGGACGGGCCCGGCCTGTTTGTTCCGGGCACCGGCCGGACGCTGTTACTTCTTCAGGAATTTCCAGGGGTTTGCCTGCTGCAATTCGACCGTCTCAGGCACGCTGTCGACGTTGGCCACCTCCGCGTCGGCGAAGGAATAGCCGGACTGGATGACGGTGACGCCGTCGGTGATGAAAAGCTGACTCCGTTCCATATCCTGTTTCAGCAGGCCGGAGACGGACACCGTCTGGTAGGCTTTTTCCATCCGGTACGGTTTCGGCAGCGTCACCAGCACGATCTGGTTCGGCGGCGGAGTCGGCATGTGGCTGCATGCGCCCGTCCACGGCACCAGAAGGAACTGGTAGACGAGATCGCCTTCGCGATCGACCGGCAAGGCATAGCCTTTCAGCTCGACCTTTTGGTCCGCCGCGCTCCACGCCAGCGTTTCGCCGTGGTCGGGAAGGCTGGCGGCGATCATCGGCCGGCTGAAGGTCTGCGCCGCCGGTTGCGCGGCCGGTCGGAGGTCCTTCCAGAAAATGCTGCTGGCTGCGCCGAAAGACGCATTGGCGCTCCCCGCGCCGATCAACAAGGCGGCGAGGAAAGCCACCCTTTTTGCCGGTGTGCTCATGCCCATGATAAGGCAGTTAATCGCGCCGGCGCCGGCAGGTCAATCAGACCGGTCGCGCGTCCGATTGGGGCCGGAGCCTGCCTATCGTTCCAGCAGCGCCAGCAGCGACGACGTATCCCAGCGGTTGCCGCCCATCTGCTGCACCTGCTTGTAGAATTGATCCACCAGCGCGGTGACGGGCAGCTTGGCGCCGTTGCGGTCGGCCTCGTCGAGGCAGATGCCGAGGTCCTTGCGCATCCAGTCGACGGCGAAGCCGAAATCGTACTTGCCGGCGTTCATGGTCTTGTGGCGGTTCTCCATCTGCCACGAGCCCGCCGCGCCCTTGGAGATGACCTCGACCACCTTTTCGATATCGAGCCCGGCCTTCTTGCCGAAATGGATGCCTTCGGAGAGGCCCTGCACCAGCCCGGCGATGGTGATCTGGTTGATCATCTTGGTCAACTGGCCGGCGCCCACCGGTCCCATCAGCCCGACCATGCGCGCAAAGGCGTCGATCACCGGCCGGGCGCGGTCGAAGACGGCCTGTTCGCCGCCGACCATGACGGTGAGCACGCCGTTCTCCGCCCCGGCTTGGCCGCCGGAAACCGGCGCGTCGAGGAAGGAAAAGCCGCGCTCGGCGGCGGCCGCCGCCAGTTCGCGCGCCACTTCGGCCGAAGCCGTGGTGTTGTCGATGAAGACCGAGCCCTTCTTCATGGCGGCGAATGCGCCCTGCGCGGCGGTCGTCACCTCGCGCAGGTCGTTATCGTTGCCGACGCAGGAGAAAACGAAATCCTTGCCCTCGGCCGCTTCGGCCGGTGTCCTGGCGAAGGCGCCGCCATGTTCGCCCACCCATTTTTCCGCCTTGGCGGTGGTGCGGTTGTAGACGGTGACGTCGTGGCCGCCCTTGTGCTTCAGGTGCGCGGCCATCGGATAGCCCATCACGCCAAGACCGAGAAACGCCACTTTCGCCATATCGATAACCCCGTTGCTGATTGCGCTGGCGTTCTATCGCATCGCACAACCGAAAGGGAGGGCGAAAGGGTGGCTGGACCAGCCGGTCATCGTTTCAGGTGGCGGGTCAGCCGACGCTCGATCCATTCGATGCCGTGGCGCAGCGTCTCGACGATCATCAGGTAGATGACCGCCGCCCACAGATAGGACTGGAAGTCGAAAGTGCGCGAATAGGTGAAGCGGGTGATGCCCATCAGGTCGTAGACGGTGATGATGGAGACGATGGCCGACCCCTTGACCATCAGGATCACTTCGTTGCCGTAAGGGCGCAGCGCCACGATCGCCGCCTGCGGCAGGATGATCTTGCGCATGATCTGCATCTTGTGCAGGCCGAGCGAGGCGGCGCCCTCCCACTGGCCGCGCGGCACGCTCTCGATGGCGCCGCGCAGCATCTCGGCCTGATAGGCGGCGGTGTTCAGCGAAAAGGCGAAGATGGCGCAGTACCAAGCCTCACGGAAAAACCACCACAGCCCGACCGATTGCAACTCCGGGCGGAAGGCGCCGAGGCCGTAATAGACAAGGAAAGTCTGTGCCAGCAGCGGCGTGCCGCGGAAGAAATAGACGTAGGCATAGGCGAGGCCCGAAAAGACGCGGTTCTTCGACATGCGCCCGAGCGCGACCGGGATCGACAGGACGGCGCCGATGACGATGGAAATCGCCACCAGCCCGACCGTCACGCCAAGGCCGTAGAGATAGCCGGGGCCGTATTTCTCCACCAGCGGCAGCTTCCATGAGGTGACGAGGAACCAGACGAGCCCCAGCCCCACGAGGACCCACAGCCCGACCAGGGCGGTGCCGGCAATGCGTTGTCCGCTCCAGCCGCGCGGCGGCAACGGCGGCGGCAGGTCGTCGGCGGCTTCGGCGGCGCTCATCGGCGCATGTCCTTGTTGTCGACGGACCGCTCGATGGCGTTGATGCCGAAGGAGGAGATGATCGACAGCACCAGGTAGACCAGCGTGGCGAAGCCGAAGAACAGGAAGGCGTGCTTGGTGACGCGCGCCGCGATGCTGGTCTGGCGCAGGATGTCGCTCAGCCCGACCACCGAAACCAGCGCCGTATCCTTGAGCAGGATCAGCCACAGGTTGGCGAGGCCGGGCAGGGCGATGCGGATCAGTTGCGGCAGCACCACCAGCCGCATCGTTTGCCAACTGGTCAGGCCGACGGCGTGGCCGCCCTCGTACTGGCCTTTGGGGATGGCCTTGAAGGCGGACATGAAGACTTCGCTGGCATAGGAGGAAAAGACCACGCCGAGCGCGATCATGCCCGAGACGAAGGCGCTGACGTCCACCGTGGCGTTCGGGTCGAAAAGCTGGAACAGTTTCTGCAAGCCGATCTGGCCGCCGAAATAGACGAGGAACAGCGTCAGCAGTTCGGGCAGGCCGCGGAAAATGGTGGTGTAGACGTTGCCGGCAAGCCGCAGCGACGGCTCCGCCGACTGCTTGGCGAGCGCGACCAGGAAACCGATGGCGAGGCCGATAGGCAGCGTGGCGAGCGCCAGCGACACGGTAATGAAAGCGCCGTAGGCGATGTCATCGAGCCAACCGTCCGGCCCCCAGCTCAATAGCGTCCATGCGCCAGGCATCCGCTCGACTGTTCCCCTTTGGCTTTTCTAAAGCGTGCCGCGACCTTTCAGGTTCGCTCCGCACGCTTTAGAGTCTTGATTTTGCGCATGTCTTTGTCCCGAAACCGGGACCACTTTCGGGAGATATGCTCTGGCGGGCCGCGCGGTCTTTTCCCCCGCCGCGTGGTCCAGCAATGAAACGAGCGGCGAAGATGTTTCCGCCGCCCGCGATCTCGATTGCGATCAGGATTCGGCGCCGTAGACGTCGAACTTGAAGTACTTGTCGTTGATCTTCTTGTAGGTGCCGTCGGCACGGATCGCCTTGATGGCGGCGTTCAGCTTGTCGACGAGCTCCTTGTCGCCCTTCCGCACGGCGATGCCGGCGCCGGGGCCGAAGATATCGACCGGCTGCGGCTCGGGCGTGCCGAGGATCTTGCAGCAGGCGCCGTCCGGTGTGTCGAGCCATTGGGAAAGCACGACGATGTCGTCCTCGATGGCGTCAAGGCGGCCGTTGGCCAGGTCAAGCTGCTCTTCCGGGCTCGACGGATAGCCCTTCACGGTCGAGTCCGTGTAGGTCTGCGAAGCGTAGTTGAAGTGGGTGGTCGAGGTGGCGGCGCCGATGGTCTTGCCGGCGAGATCGGCCTTGGTCGTACCCTTCAGGGTGCTGTCCTTCGGCACGGCTATAGCCGAGGGCGTGTTGTAATACTTGTTGGTGAAATCGACCTTTTGAGCGCGCTCGGGCGTGATCGACATGGAGGCGAGGATGGCGTCGAACTTGCCGGCCTGGAGCGCCGGGATGATGCCGTCCCAGTCTTGCGTGACCCACTCGCACTTGATCTTCATCTGCGCGCAGAGCGCGTTGCCGATGTCGATGTCGAAGCCTTCGAGCTTGCCGTCGGCGGTCAGGTTGTTGAAGGGCGGATAGGCACCCTCGGTGCCGATCTTGAGGACCTTGTCCTCGGCATGGGCGGAGCCCAGCATCAGCATGGCGGCCGATGCCGCCAGCGCGATACGCAGTGCAATACGCATGTCGTTCCTCTCTGTGTGGTCCGGCCGTTGTTGCAAACGGCTCCTTGGGACGGTGCTGTCGACCGTCCGCTGCCGGATACTCCCACTGTTTTCGACAAAAAAGCAACTGCAAAACAGCGACTTCTCATGTCGCAGGCGGAGTTCCGGCGCAATTCAGCCATTGCATTGGCATGCCGCGGCAATTCCTTGCCTGAAAAGGAAAAATCAACCGATCAAGCCGCTTTCCCGCTCGACGAAATCGGCGATCGCATCGATGGCGTCGATGTCGAAGACGGGCAGGGTTTCGCCGGCCTGAGCGGAATCGGCGGCGATGGCCACGATGTTGGGGTCGCCGGGGGCAAGCGGCTCGTGGTTCTTCGCGTCGCGGCGGCGGGCTTCGATCTTGCGGTGCGCCTCGCGCTTGTAGCCTTCGACGATGGTGATGTCGGCCGGCGCCATGCGGGCGAGGATGTCGGCCAGCTCCGGCTCGTCTTCGCCGCGCAGTTCGTGCATCAGCGCCCAGCGCCGGCCGGAAACGATGGCGACTTCCGCCGCGCCGGCCTGCCGGTGGCGGAAGGAGTCGGCGCCCGGCTTGTCGATGTCGAAATCGTGGTGGGCGTGCTTGACGGTCGAGACTTTCCAGCCGCGCCGCACCAGTTCGGCCACCAGTTTCTCGGTCAGCGTGGTCTTGCCGGAATTCTTCCAGCCGGTGACGCCGAAGACGCGGCGGCCGCTCATGCGGGGCTCCCTGATAGGCCACCTATGAGAATGAGGCCGGCGATGCGTTCGTTCATGTCGGTTCCCCGAGCGCCGCGCACGAGCGGCGTGAACCTATATGCCGTCCGGGGCAAGGTCGGGTCCAGCGCTTTCCGAGGCGGCCGTGGCGCGGCCGGTGACACGCTCGCGGTAGAGCGTGTAGAGGCCGGAACCGACGATGATCAGAGAGCCGACGATCATGATCCCGTCCGGGAAATCGCCGAAGACGACGACACCGAGCACGATCGACCACAAAAGCGCCGTGTAGCGGAACGGCGCGATGAAGGAGATGTCGCCGCCCCGCATGGCCAGGATGATGAACTGGTAGCCGATCAGCACGAGCACGGCGGCTAGCGCCAGAAGCGTGGTGGCGTGAAAATCCATCGGCGACCAGCCGCCCATGGCGGGAAGCAGCAGCGCGCCGAGCACGGTCATGGCAAGCGAGGTGACGGCCGAGATCAGCAGGGTCGGGATATCGGAAGGAATGCGGCGGGTGGCGAGGTCGCGCACCGCGCAGGCGATGACGCTGACCAGAACCAGGAGAGAATAGGCGGAGAAGCCCTGGAAGCCCGGCCGCACGATCACCAGCACGCCGGCGAACCCGACCGCGATCGCCGACCAGCGCCGCCAGCCGACACCCTCGCCGAAGAACAGCGCGGCCCCCATCGTTACGGCCAGCGGCAGCGCTTGCTGCACAGCCGAGACGTTGGCGATGGGCAGGTTGGCCAGCGCCAGCAGGTAGGCGACCGTGCCGCAGGCTTCGCCCAGCACCCTGAGCGCCACCAGCGGCTGCGCCGCCTGGCGCGGTTGGGCAAGCGCGCCGCTCCGCCAGGCGAGCAGCCCGACCAGCAGCGTCGCGAAGACGCCGCGCACCAGCATCACCTGCGCCATGCTCATCGATTCGGACGAGAACTTGGTGATCGCGTCGTTGACCGTGAAGGCGGCCATGGCGATGACCATGAAAAGCGCGCCGCGCAGGTTGGGAGTGAGGGGCAAGAGGCGCTCCGGCCGGTCAGACGGTTCAAGGCGTACCAGCACGCCGCGTCAGCCTTTATCCGTTGCAAGACGAACAGCAACGCCAAAGCGATGGGCCACGGCCGGTCATAGGCTGTGGCTGCCGACCTCGCGAGGATTTGCATGGCTGCCATGTCTGTTTGTGGCAGGATTGTGCGATGCGGCATATTGAATGATAAGCACGCTTATTATATATGGCGCTCATGGTTTCCGACGGCATAGAAAGATTGGGATTTCTGATCCACGACGTACAGCGCTTGATGCGCCGGCGGTTCGAGGCGCGCGCCAGCGGCCTTGGCCTGTCTTCGGCGCAGTGGCGGCTTCTGGTGCGCGTGGCGAAAGAGGAAGGCATCGCGCAGGCTCGCCTGGCGGAACTCCTTGAAATCGAGCCCATCAGCGTCTCGCGCCTCATCGATCGGATGGAAGGCGGCGGCTGGATCGAACGGCGCGGCGATCCCTCCGACCGCCGGGTGCGAACCGTCCATCCGACGGACAAGGCCCGCAAAGCCTACGCCACGGTCAAGAGCCTCGCCGGCGAGGTCTACGAACAAGCCCTGACCGGGCTGTCGGGCGAGCAGCGGCGCACGCTGGTCGTCTGCCTGGACAAGATCACGGAAAATCTTGCCGATGGCGAGCAATCGTCCTGCGGCACCCACAAAAAGACGGAAAGTGCGGCAGCATGAACGCGGTGACAAAAATCGACGAGAAAGCGGCGACGCTTGAGATGGAAAGCCCGGCGCAGCCTGCCGCGCCTGTTTCGGTCACGCCTCCGCCCATGCAGGAGGAGGTCCCGGTACAGCCGAAAAAGAAGAAGCGCCGCCTCGGCCGCTTTGCCCTGATGCTCGCCCTGCCGCTGCTTCTGGTCGTCGGCGGCGGCTATGTGTGGGTCACTGGCGGGCGCTACCAGGACACCGAGAACGCCAATCTCAGGCAGGCCAGGGTTTCGATTTCGGCCGACGCGGCCGGCCGCATCGTCGAGGTCGACGTCGCCGACAACCAGACGGTCAAGAAGGGCGACGTGCTGTTCAAGATCGACCCGCGGCCCTACAAGATCGCGCTTGCCCAGGCCGACGCGGCTGTCGCCAGCGCCCGCCTGAGTGTCGAGCAGCTTCGCGCCGGCTACAGCCAGGCTATGGCACAGGAGAAGTCCGCAGCCAGCGAGGTCGACTACGCCCAGTCGCAGTTCGACCGCGCCTCTGACCTTGCCAAGAAGGGCATCAACACCACCTCCTCGCTCGATCAGGCCCGCAACGATCTCGACAAGGCCAGGCAGCAGCTTGCGGTCGCCCAACAGGGCATCGAAAGCGCCAAGGCCGCGCTGGGCGGCGATCCGGCCATCGAGACGGACAAGCATCCGGCCGTGCTGGTGGCGCTGGCCCAGCGCGATAAGGCCGCTTACGACCTTGCGCAGACGACGGTCAGCGCGCCGGCCGGCGGCGTGATCTACCAGGCCGCGTCCTTCAGGGTCGGCCAGTATGTCGCCACCGGCACGCCGCTGTTCTCGCTGGTCGAGACGGGCGATACTTGGATCGACGCCAACTTCAAGGAAACCCAGCTCACCCACATGAAGCCCGGCCAGAAGGCCAAGGTCGTGCTGGACACCTATCCCGACCGGACTTTCCAAGCCACCGTCGAGGCGATCGGTGCTGGCACCGGCGCGGAATTCTCGCTGTTGCCGGCGCAGAACGCCACCGGCAACTGGGTCAAGGTCACGCAGCGTATCCCGGTGCGGCTGAAGCTGGACGACAACGCCGGAAAGCTGGCGTTGCGCACCGGCATGAGCGCCGACGTCGATGTCGATACCGGCGTGACGCGCGGCTTCTCAGGCTTGTTCGGCGGCCACGCCGTCGCGGCCGAAGGCGAATAGCACCCCATCCGGCCGCGGTAGCCGCGGCCGTTCCCATCGGAGGCGTCATTCCCACAGGTGACGGCCTCCGGGTTCCGGGCGGCTGGCAAGGTCAGCCGAAGGTCCCGGACCGGCAGTCCCCCCATTGCCGGTTCGGGGCAGGCGGCAGCCCTGCCGGCCGCCCGGACGGCCCACCTGCGGCAAGCCCTCCCGTGACAGGGGCGCAAGATCGGCCTCGGCCGGCGAAATCGGTATAAGAAGATGAGCACGCCCGAGACACATCAAGAAGTCCCGCATCGCGGCCTGATCACGATTTCGATCATGCTGGGCACCGTCATGCAGGTGCTCGACACGACGATTGCCAACGTGGCGCTGCCGTCGATGATGGGCGACCTGGGCGCCTCGCAGGACACGATCAACTGGGTCCTGACTTCCTATATCGTCGCCGCCGCCATCATGACGCCGGTGACCGGCTGGCTGGCGGACCGGCTGGGCCGCAAGCAGCTCTTCCTCGTCTCCGTGGTCGGCTTCGTCATCATGTCGATGCTGTGCGGCATCGCCTGGAGCCTGGAGGTGATGGTGCTGTTCCGCCTTCTGCAAGGCGTTTTCGGCGCTGCCATCGTACCGCTGTCGCAAACCTTCCTGCTCGACATCAACCCGCGCGAGCGCCACGGCCAGGCGATGGCGATCTGGGGCGCCGGCATCATGGTCGGCCCCATCATCGGCCCGACGCTCGGCGGCTGGCTGACGGAAAGCTTCAACTGGCGCTGGGTGTTCTTCATCAACCTGCCGGTCGGCATCGTCGCCTTCCTCGGTTCGGCGGCCTACCTGCCGCATATTGCCCGGCGCGTCAGGGGGTTCGATTTCTTCGGCTTCGCCATGCTGTCTCTGGGCGTCGGCGCGTTGCAGTTGATGCTCGACCGCGGCGCCGACGCGGACTGGTTCGCCTCGGTCGAGATCTGGATCGAGTTCGGCCTGGCGATCACCGGTTTCTGGGTTTTCATCGTCCACATGGTGACGGCCGAGCATCCCTTCATTGACCCGAAGATCTTCCTTGACCGCAATTTCGCGACGGGGCTGGTGTTCATCTTCGTCATCGGCGTGATCCTGCTGGCGAGTCTTGCGCTGCTGCCGCCGATGCTGTCCACCATCTTCGGCTATCCGACGATCACCACCGGCCTGGTGATGGCGCCGCGCGGCGTCGGCACCATGATCTCCATGCTCATCGTCGGCCGCATCGTGCGGGTGGTCGATGCGCGCATTCTGGTGGTCGTCGGCCTGATCCTGACGGCGCAATCGCTCTACACCATGTCCGGCTTTTCGCCGCAGATGGACAGCTGGCTGATCGTCAGCAGCGGCATCGTCCAGGGCCTCGGCCTCGGGCTCGTCTTCGTGCCGCTCTCGACCGTCGCCTTCGCGACGCTGGAAGCGCGCTACCGCACCGACGCCACCGCGCTGTTCTCGCTGGTGCGCAACATCGGTTCCTCGATCGGCATCTCGATCGTGTCGGTGCTGCTGGTGCGCAACGTCCAGGTCAACCACGCCGAGCTGTCGGCCTTCATCAACCCGTTCAACCCGAACCTGTGGGCGGCCTCGCCGGCTGCCGCGCAGGGCGATCCGACCGCGCTGGCGCAGGTGGACGGATTGGTCAACATCCAGGCGCTGATGATTTCCTACGTCAACGATTTCAAGCTGATGATGGGCGTTACCCTGCTCGCCCTGCCGCTCGTCTTCCTGCTGCGCAAGCCGAAACACGCTCCGGCAGCGGCAAGCGGCGGCCCGCCGGCCGCGCATATGGATTAGCGTGAAGAGAACAGGGGAAGGGGGGATTAGGGCAGGGGCAACCCCTATTGCCCTACTCCCCTACTTCCCCAGCACCATCGCCCAATACCGCCACTCGCCGTTGCCGCTGTCGCGCACATAGGCGAGGCCGAAGCGGGTGAAGCGTCGGTCGAGCATGTTGCGCCTGTGCGGCGGCGAGTGCATCCAGGTGTCGAGCACGCGCGCTGTGTCCATGCGGCCGGCGGCGATGTTTTCGGCGGCCGCGCCGGCAATGCCGTTGGCTTTTACACGCGAAGCGAAATCCTTGCCCCAGCCGGTCGTGTGCTCCATGCGGCCGGCAGCCGCCATGTAGCGGGCTTGTTGCAGGGCCGCCTGTTCGAGTTGCGCATCAGGCGTCAGCGACGGCAGGCCCTGTTCGGCGCGGTAGGCATTCACCGTCGCGGCGGCTGCGCTCGAAGCGCCTCCGCCTTCGCCCACCGGTTTGACGCTGCCGCAGCCTTGCAGGGCAAGCAGTACAGCGGCACATAGACCGGCAAAGGCGAGCCTGGCGGCGTTGCGGGGCAGGGCGGCGCGCCGACATACGGCCTGGGAGCGGGAAGCGGTCATGCTGCCACCATGGCCGCGATCATGGCTTTTGCCGGGCGGACCGCGCGGCGGCGATGAGGCGTTCGGCAAGGCCGAGCGTCAGTTCGTCGAAATGCGAGATGATTGCCGACGGCTCGAACTCCCGGACATGCCGGTCGGTGTAGCCGAAATCCACCGCCACCACCGGAATGCCGGCGGCCTTGGCGGTGTCGATGTCGGTCTGCGAATCGCCGACCATGACGGCGCGCTCCGGATCGCCCCCGGCCAGTTCGATCGTCCTCAGGAGGTGGCGCGGATCGGGCTTGCGGAAGGGAAAAGTATCCTGCCCGGCGATGGCGGTGAAATGCCTGGTCAGGCCGAGCGCCGCGATCAGCGCCAGCGAGTTCGCCTCGTATTTGTTGGTGCACACCGCCAGCGCGTAGCCTGCCTCCTCGAAGCGGGCGATGGCCTTCAGCACGCCGGGATAGGGGCGGGATTTGCCGGGAATGCTGGCGGTATAGTGGTCGAGGAAGAGTTGAAGCAGCCGGTCGTGCTCGTCGCTTGCCAGCGCCTTCTGGCGGGCGGCATAGGCGCGCTCGATCATGACGCGGCCGCCCTGGCCGACGAAGCGCTTGAAGCCGATCTCGTCCACCGCCGGCAGGTCGCCCGCCGCGAGGCTGTGGTTCAGGCTGGCGAGCAGGTCGGGCGCCGTATCGATCAGGGTGCCGTCGAGATCGAACACGATGATGGGTCGCTGCATGGCTCGTCCTTTTTCGATTGCCGCTGCCGGATAGACCCGGAAAGCCGGTGAGGCAAGCCGACAAGCCCGAACCTGCCCTTTGACGCCTTCGGCAAAAATGCTAGGAGCCGAGCGGGAAAAGCGGAAGACTCTGCATGAACGCCAGCGAACTGAAGGTCGAGGCCGCGCGCGTAGCGCTCGCTCATGTCGAAGAAGGCATGCGCCTCGGCATCGGCACCGGCTCGACCGCCGAGGCCTTCGTGCGCCTGCTGGCCGAGAAGGTGGCCACCGGCCTGCGCGTCGTCGGCGTGCCGACCTCGGAGCGGACGGCGGCCCTTTGCCTGGAACTGGGCGTGCCGCTGTCGACGCTGGAGGAAACGCCGGAACTCGACCTCACCATCGACGGCGCCGACGAGATAGACCCGGAACTCACGCTCATCAAGGGCGGCGGCGGCGCGCTGCTGCGCGAAAAAATCGTCGCGGCCGCCTCGCGCCGCATGATCGTCATCGCCGATTCCTCCAAGCTGGTCGATCCGCTCGGCCGCTTTCCTCTGCCTGTCGAAGTCAACCGGTTCGGCCTCAGGGCGACCGAACTGGCCATCGCCGCAGCCGCCGGAAATCTCGGTCTTTCGGGGCCGATTGCCTTGCGCATGACGGGCGCGGCGCCTTTCGTTACCGACGGCGGCCATTTTATCCTCGATGCATCTTTTGGCCGCATTCCGGATACAAGAGCCCTTTCGAACGCTCTCCACGCCATACCGGGCGTGGTCGAGCACGGTCTTTTCATCGGTCTGGCGTCGGCGGCGATCGTCGCCGGCAGCGACGGCGTCAGAACCGTCCACGCCCGATAAACCAGGGAGTCCTGTCGATCATGTTGTTGAACAAGCGCGTCCGTTGCCTTGCTGCCGCGATGGCGGCGTCGGCCATCGTCGCCTTTTCCTTGCCGGCGCTGGCACAGGACGTCTCCGAATCGCACCTCAAGGCGGCGCGCGCGGCGGTAGCCGCGATCCACGCCACGGACCCGTTCGACAGCATTCTGCCGCAGGCCGCCGCGGCCTTGCAGGAGCAGTTGATCCAGAAGAATCCGGACATGGAGCAGATGATCTCCACAACGGTTTCCGAAAAGGCGTTGGGGTTGGCTTCCCGCCGGGCCGATCTCGAGAAGGAAGCGGCTCTGGCCTACGCCAAGGCGTTTTCCGAGGACGAATTGAGCGCGATCGCCACCTTCTACGGCTCCGAGGCCGGCAAGAAGCTGCTCGACAAGGGCCCGCTGGTCACGCGCGATCTCGTCAAGGCGGCCGATATCTGGCAGAACGGCGTGGCGCGCGATCTCGCGCAGCAGGTGGGCGAGGCTCTCGCCGCCGCAGCCAAGACCAAGGCGCCGGCAGCGCCTGCCGACGGCGCGGCAGCACCCGCCGACGACGCCGCCAAGCCCGCCGACGGCGGCAACGGCGGCTGAGCGCCGGAAGTATCTGTGTCAAAGGCCCGGCATCGTCCGGGCCTTTTCTTTTGGCCGCGCGGCGCATACCTGTGGAGCCGGTTTTAAAAGATTCCGGAGTCCGCCATGGCCGCCTACGACTACGACCTTTTCGTTATCGGCGGCGGCTCGGGCGGGGTGCGCGCGGCACGCGTCGCCGCGGCCCTCGGCAAGCGCGTCGGCATTGCCGAGGAATATCGCTTCGGCGGCACCTGCGTCATCCGCGGCTGCGTGCCGAAGAAGCTGTTCGTCTACGCCTCGCAGTTTCCCGAGCATTTCGAGGACGCCGCCGGCTACGGCTGGACGGTGCCCAAGGCCAGCTTCGACTGGAAGACGCTGATCGCCAACAAGGACAAGGAGATCGCCCGACTGGAAGCGATCTACAAGAAGAACGTCGAAGGCGCCGGCGGCGAGACGTTCCACACGCGCGCAACGCTGCTCGACCGCCATACGGTGCGGCTCGAAGGCTTGGACCGCACCGTCACCGCCGACCAGATCCTGATCGCCACCGGTGGCCGTCCGGCCGGCCATCCCGCGCTGCCGGGCAATGAATTCTGCATCTTTTCCAACGAGGCGTTTCACCTCGATGAACTGCCGAAAGCGATCGCCATCGAGGGCGGCGGCTATATCGCCGTCGAATTCGCCAACATCTTTCATGGGCTCGGTGTCGAAACCACGCTGATCTATCGCGGCGTGGAAATTCTCAGCCGTTTCGACATGGACCTGCGCGCGACGCTGCACGAGACGATGGAGAAGAAGGGCATCCGCATCCTCACCCGTTCGCTATCGGAAAAGGTCGCCAAGCGTGGCGACGGCCGTCTCGACGTGACGGTGACGGGCGGCGAAGTGCTGACCGTGGACCAGATGATGCTGGCCATCGGCCGCGTTCCGAACACCGAATCGCTTGGCCTGGACAAAGCCGGCGTCGAACTCGACAAAAAGGGCGCCGTCGTCGTCGATGCCTATTCGCGCACCAGCGCGGATAACATCTGGGCTGTCGGCGATGTCACCGACCGTGTGCAACTGACGCCGGTGGCGATCCATGAGGCGATGTGTTTCATCGAAACCGCCTTCAAGAACAATCCCACGAAACCCGACCACGACACCATCGCAACCGCCGTTTTCTCGCAGCCGGAGATCGGCACGGTCGGTCTGTCGGAGGACGAGGCGGCCAAGCGGTTCGCCGAGCTGGAAATCTATCGCGCCACGTTCCGGCCGATGCGCCATACCCTGTCCGGCCGGCAGGAAAAGATGCTGATGAAGCTGGTGGTGGACGGCAAGAGCCGCAAGGTGCTCGGCGCACATATCCTCGGCCCGGACGCCGGCGAGATGGCGCAACTGCTCGGCATCCCGATCAAGGCCGGGCTCACCAAGGACGACTTCGACCGCACCATGGCCGTGCACCCCACGGCGGCGGAGGAACTTGTCACCATGTACAGGCCGACCTACCGGGTGAAGGACGGCGCGCGCATCGATTGACGCGCGCCGCCGGTCGGCCGCCGCTCAGAGCAGCGTGCCGTGCAGCACGACCAAGGCTACCGAGAAATAGATCACCAATCCGGTGACATCGACCAGCGTGGCGACGAAGGGGGCCGAGGCGCTGGCCGGGTCGAAGCCGATCCGCTTCAGCGCGAAGGGCAGCATCGAGCCGGCGAGCGAGCCGAAGGTGACGATGCCGACCAGCGCCAACCCCACCGTGGCGGCGACAAGCATCCAGTGCTCGCCGTAGTCGAACAGGCCGATTTTCTGCCACAGCGTGATGCGCGTGATGCCGACGGCGCCGAGAATGGCGCCGAGCACGATGCCGGCCGGCAGTTCGCGCAGCGCCACCCGCCACCAGTCCTTGAGGCCGATTTCACCCAGCGCCAGCGCGCGCAGCACCAGCGAGGTCGCCTGCGAGCCGGAGTTGCCGCCCGAGCTCATGATGAGCGGAATGAACAGCGTCAGCACGATCGCCTTCTGCAACTCGTCGGCGTAGCCCTGCATGGCGTTGGCGGTCAGCATTTCGGACAGGAATAGCACGCACAGCCAGCCGGCGCGCTTGCGGATCATGGTCAGGAAGGAGGCGCGCATATAGGGCTCGTCCAGCGCCTCGACGCCGCCGAAGCGGTGCACGTCCTCGGTCGTTTCCTCGATCATGGCGTCCATGATGTCGTCGACGGTGACGATGCCGAGCATGCGGCCGTTGTCGACGACGGGGATCGCCAGCAGGTCGTATTTCGACATCTGGCGCGCGACGTCCTCGCGGTCGGTGAGCGGAGTGGCGCTGACCGGCGCGCGGTCGAGCGCGACGTCGATGATGCGGTCGTCGGGGTCCCCGGCGATCAGCCGGCGCAAGCTGACGGAGCGCAGCAGTTCCTGCGTCTTCGGATCGACGATGTAGATGGCGTAGATCGTCTCGCGGGTACGCTCGACCTTGCGGATGTAGTCGAGCGTGCGGCCGGCCGTCCAGTCGGGCGGGACGCTGACATATTCCGTCGTCATGATGGAGGCGGCGCTATGCTCCGGATAGCCGAGGATGGAGAGCAGCGTGGCCTTGAGCGCCGGCGCCTGCGTGCCCAGGAGTTCCGAGCGCGCCGGCTCGTCCAGTTCACGCAGCACGTCGGCGGCGCGGTCCACGGACATGGCGGAAAGCAGCTTGCCGGCACGCAGGCGCGGCAGCATCGCGGCGAGTTCGGGCGCGGCCTCGAGGTCGGGTTGGTCGAATATCTCGACCAGCCGCTCGAACGGCACTTCGGACAGCAACGCGGCGGCGACGTCGTGCGGTTCCCCGTTCAGGGCCTCGACGATATCGGCGACGTGATCGTTGGCGAGGATGCGGGCGAAGGCGAGTGCATCGCCGCCCGCGACGGGCGAAAGTTCGTTCATGGCTCACTCCTTGCCGCCCGGTGGCGTGAGCCGGTCAGGTCACGTCAGGCGGGCGGCGATTGCGTTCGGCTGCTACTGTCGCCAGGCATGGCGCGGGGACCTTTCTGCTCGCGGTTCGGGACAAACGTCCGGCGAGCGAGCGCAACATAGGAACAAGTGCCTGCAAGTCAACCGGAATCGCCGCGCCGAGACCGGCCCGCCAGCCGGCCTCGCGGGAGTGTGATCGGGAAATGGCCGGTGTTCAGCCGTCGGCGGCCCTGCGGCCCGGCAGCAGGATGAAGCGGGCGCGCTCGCGCTCCTCGGCGCGGGCCTTGGTGCGCACCCGCATCAGGTCCTTCCAGCCGATATAGCCGACCAGCACGTTGTCGTCGCGCGACACGACGGGCAGGTGCGAGACATTCGCCGTCTGTAGCTTTTCGGCCAGGCTTTCGAGATATTCGTCCGGATGGGCGAGGGTGATCTTCACCCCCGACAGCAGTTCCGCCAGCGTGGACGAACGGTGCCGGCCGGCGCGCCGCCAGCGCAGGATGGCGGGCGGATCGATGAGGCCGAGCACGCGGCGCTCGGCATCGACGACGGGGAAGGTCGGATGGCGGGTTTCGGGAGCGGTGAGGAAGGCCGCCGCCTCATGCAGCGTCATGGTCGAGGGCACGGTTTCCACGGTCGTCGTCATCACTTCGCTGACCCTGGTGAGCGCGAACGGATCGACCCGGTATTCGCGCACCAGATGCAGGCCGCGCCGGGCGATCTTCTCCGTCAGGATGGAGCGCTTCATCATCAGCACGGTGGCCGCGTGCGCGGTGGCGCAGGCGGCGATCAACGGCACCAGCGCCTCGGTGTTGCCGGTCAGTTCGACGGCGAAGAAGGTCGCCGTCAGCGGTGCGCGCATGGTGCCGCCCATGGTGGCCGTCATCGCCAGCAGCGCCCAGAAGCCGGGATCGGCCTTCGGCATGACGCCCGCCAGCACCGTGCCCATGGCGCCGCCGATGATGAGCAACGGCGCGAGCACGCCGCCGGAGGTGCCGGACCCCAGCGCCACCGCCCATATGATCGCCTTGACCACGAGCAAAAGCAGCGCCGCCTGCATCATGGTGTGGCCCTCCAGCATCTCGGCGATGTTGGAATAGCCGACGCCGAGCGCGTTCGGCTCGATCAGGCCGCCGAGGCCGACGATCAGGCCGCCGATGGCGGGCCACCACATCCAATGGATCGGCAGCTTCAGGAAGGCGTCCTCGCAGCGATAGACGATCTGCGTGAGCAGGCCGGACAACAGCCCTCCGCACAGGCCCATCGCCATCCACGCGGCCAGCCCGGTGAGCGAGATCGCCATCTCGGCATGGCTGGCGAAGAGCGGCGACGGCAGGTGCAGCATGGAACGCTCGACGTCGGCCAGGATGGCGGCCGCAGCCACCGGCACGAAGCTGCGCGGCGTCCATTCGAACAGGAGCAGTTCGACTGCCAGCATGATGGCGGCGATCGGCGTGCCGAACACGGTGGTCATGCCGGCCGCCGCGCCCGCGACCAGCAGCGTCTTGCGCTCGGCGTCGGAGACGGGCAGCGCCTGCGCGATCAGCGAGCCGATGGCGCCGCCGGTCATGATGATCGGCCCTTCGGCGCCGAACGGGCCGCCGGTGCCGATGGAGATCGCCGACGACAGCGGTTTCAGGATCGCCACCTTGAAGGAGAGCCGCGAGCGGCCAAGCAGGATCGCTTCCAATGCCTCGGGGATGCCGTGACCGCGTATCTTCTCCGAGCCGTAGCGCGCCATCAGGCCGATCGCCAGTGCGCCGGCGACCGGCACCAGCACGGCAAAGACGCCGAGCGGCGTATCCTGCAATTTGAGGTCCGCCAGCGTCGCCTTGCCGAAATAGGACAGGTTGGTCGCGAGTTTTATCAGGTCCATGAGCAGCACGCCGGCGCCGACCGACACCGTCGCCACCACTGCGGCGATGGCGGCGATAAGCAGCATGCGCGCGTCGGTGGTGAAGTCGCTCATCGCGTGCGGGTCCGAGGTGCTGGACTTCATGGCAAGGGGTCTTTCAAGAATACGGGATCGGCGGCTATGCTGCCGGCTGTCGATCTGCGGAATTGACGGTGCCCGCTATCTATCGGAACACGATATAAATTCAAGCCGTATTCGAATGGGGTGAAAATGGGCAGCGAGGAACCGCAGCGGCGCAAGGGCACTGAAATCACGCAGGCCGACTACCGGGCCCTTTCGCAGTTCCGCTATCTCATCCGCCGTTTCCTCGAGTTCAGCCAGAACGCCGCCAAGGCGGTCGGCCTGCAACCGCGCCAGCATCAGGCGCTTCTGGCCATCAAGGGGTTTCCCGACGGAGGGCTGGTGACGGTGGGCGACCTCGCCGAGCGGCTGCGCATCCGCCATCACAGCGCGGTCGAACTGGTGGACCGGCTGGGCGAAGCGGGACTGGTGGAGCGCCGGCACAGCGCCGACGACCAGCGCAAGGTCATCCTGATCCTGACCCAGCGGGCCGAAGCGCTGCTGGCCGAGCTATCGGCCGTTCATCTCGACGAACTGTCGCGCTTCGAGCCGATGCTGACCCGGGTCCTGTCGCGGCGGGACGGCTGAGAGACTGGCGATGATTCTCTGCGGTGGACATCTGGCGCAGCTTTCTGCGCTTCCGGTGCTCACGTGCTCAAACGTACGCTCCGCTCCGGTTCTCGAAATCCACGCCAATTGCCTCACCGCAGCGGATTCTCGGACGGTCTCGGGCAGGTCCCTACTTCTGCTTCAGCCGCAGGCGGGTGATGCGCCGCCAGCCTTCTTCCATCGCCGGCGAGCGGGCCGGCTGGCGCATCGGAGGCCGGTTGAGAATCTCGGTGATTTCGGCCGGCAGCGGCGACTGGAGCGGCTTCTTGCTGACGGTGCCGTCGGCGATGGTGACGACGGAATCGTAAAACTCCTCGCCGCTGGCCGAGCGCGGCGGTGTCGCTTCGTGCATGATGCTGATGACGGTGGCGTTGGGGCAGTTGTCCTTGATCGCCTGGTGGAAGGCGATCTTGCCTTCGGGATCGAGTGCCGCGGTCGCTTCGTCGAGGAATAGCAGGCCGGGCTGCTGCAAAAGGATGCGCGCCACGATCAATTTCTGCTTTTGCCCGCCGGACAGCTCCTGGTCCCAGCCCTTGCCCTCGCGGCTGAGGTCGCCGAGATGCTCGATGAAGTCGCCGAGCCCGGCCTTGTGCAGCATCGCGGCGACGCGCGTATCGGCATGGTCCTGCGGCTTGTCGGGCAGGCAGACCAGTTCCTTCAGCGACACTTGCGGCAGGCGCACGTCCTGCGCGGCGTAGAAGCTCTTGACGCCCTCCGGCAGCACGATGGTGCCGCGCCCGTAGGGCCACAGCCCGTTGATCGCCTTGATGAGCGAGGTCTTGCCGCAGCCGGATTCACCACGCAGGAACGTCCACTCGCCACGGCGGAAGCGCAACTGCTCGATGCTCAGGAACGGCATGGATTCGTGTCCCTGGTGCATCAGTTCCAGGTTCTGGATGGTCAGGCCGAAGACCGGATTCTGGCCGGTGCGGCGGAAGTCCGAGCGGCCGGTCTGGCGGTAGAATTCGGCCGGCTTTTGCACGTTCTCGATGGCGATCGCCACCTCGACGACGCGCTTGGAATTGGCGCGCAGCGTGGCGATGGCGGGCATGACATGGATGAACCACGAGCACTGGCTGATCAGTGAATTGACCAGTTCGGCGCCGGTTATGTAGCCCTTGAGGTCCAGCTTGCTGTGGACGAAGGGAATCAGGCCCGGACCATAGGCGACGACGCGGGCGCCGATGAAATTGTAGACCAGTTCGAACGCCGCATAGCCGGTGTTGACGACGTTGTAGCGGCCCCAGGTGCTGTCTATGTCGACATAGAGCCGCCGGTGCATGGCCTTCTGCACGTCTTCGCCCTGCGAGGCAGCGACGTGGAAGGAGCGGCGCAGCAGCGTCGTCAACTCGCTGCGGTAGCTGCCCTCGGCCCGCTGCATGCGCGCCGACAGCCGCTCCAGCATGCCGCCGAGCCTGATCGCGATCCAGGTGTTGAGCGGCACGTAGACGGCGACCGCGACGAAGGCGAGAACGGCGCTGCCGTAGCTGCCGAGGAACTCCAGCCCGGCCACCTCGGTCGAGGAGGAGAGGAGTTTCTGGCCGACGAAGAACAGTGAGGTCGTCACGGCCATCACGCCCATGGCGAGTCCGATGGCGCCGCCGGTCATGTCCTTGATGGATTCCTGCACGCGCTGGTCGATGTTGTCGGGAGCGGGCTTGTCCGACCCGTTCTGGGCGTGGAAGTGGCTGTGGTTGGCATCCAGCAGCGCCTCGTTGAAGCGGCTGTCCAGCCAGGCGCGCCAGCGCCGGTGCAGCGTCGCCGAGACATACATGCGGCTGCCGGTGATGCCGGCGTCCTTGACGACCACCAGCGCGACGAGGACGGCGGCGTTGGTCAGCAGCGCGGCGAGCGGGTTGATGTTGGCGGCGTCGTGGAAGAAGGCGATGGAATTGACCAACTCGCCCGAGGCTTCCGCGAACCAGACGCCTGCCTTGGAGGACAGCGCGGTCAGCAGGGCGATCACCACCGTCAGCGTCCAGGCCTCCTTCCAGTGGTCGGAGAACCAGTAGGCGCGCATCAGGCCCCAGAAATTGCGCATCGAGGAAACCGGGGTCGAGGCCGTCGTCCGGGAGGGCGCCGACGTTGCGGCGTCACCTTTCTGTTCCGACATTGAGGGCCGCGGCTTGCCGCTTCGAATCACTATCCCGCCCAAACCTTTTTTAGTTTTGTTACGAAGGGTAACACCAATTGATCATTTTCCATTAATTTTCTCCCGCCATGGCGGATTGACGGCGCAAACGTGGCGACAAAGCAACAGACGGGCGCTGTTGCGATTTTATCGCAGAATGAATTCGTCTTTTCTTTTCAATATGTTGAGACTAGACGGCCGCTTCGGAAGAACTTACGCAGCGGAAAGTCGCGGCGGAAAAATTCATCGAGGAAAGGGAGCGTGACGCTCGGTCCAAGGCCGCCGGAAGTGCCTTGTGAAGTGATGAATCGGGTCTGCGACGGATCGCTGCCACCGCCATCGGCGGCATCGTCGGTGCGGAGATTTTTGCTGCAAGGGCCGGTGCGGATATCGAACCGGCCGCATCCCGCCTAAATCGGAGAATCGACGCGCGCGGCGCCGAAATCCGGGCTAGAATAGGAAGTGGGCTTCCTGTATGGAGCCGCCAGCCCCTATGGGGACTGGGTTTGCGGGCAATCGTGCCTGCCTGGAAAGCGTGCAGAAAGCGCGTCGGGTGCTGATATGACGAAATGGTCGCCGAATTCGTGGAGAGCCAAGCCGATCCAGCAGGTTCCTGCCTATCCGGATCTCGGCGTGCTCAAGGACACCGAGGCGCAGCTCGCCAGCTTTCCGCCGCTGGTTTTCGCAGGCGAGGCGCGCAAGCTGAAGAAGCAACTCGCGACCGTCGCCGCCGGTGAGGCATTCCTTCTGCAAGGCGGCGATTGCGCCGAGAGCTTCGCCGAGCATGGCGCCGACAACATCCGCGACTTCTTCCGCGTCTTCCTCCAGATGGCCGTGGTGATGACCTACGCCGGCGCGCAGCCGGTGGTGAAGGTCGGCCGCGTCGCCGGCCAGTTCGCCAAGCCGCGTTCGTCAGACAATGAGACGAAGGCGGACGTGACGCTGCCGAGCTATCGCGGCGACATCATCAACGGCATCGAGTTCGACGCCAAGTCGCGCGTGCCCGATCCGCAGCGGCAGGTGATGGCCTATCGCCAGTCGGCCGCGACGCTTAACCTTCTGCGCGCCTTCGCCCAGGGCGGCTATGCCAGCCTGGAGAACGTGCATCGCTGGATGCTGGGCTTCGTCTCCGACAGCCCGCAGGCGGAGAAGTACGGTGCGCTGGCCAACCGCATCACCGAGACGATGGACTTCATGAAGGCCGTCGGCATCACCTCGGAAAGCAACTATGCGCTGCGCGAGACGGATTTCTACACCAGCCATGAAGCGCTGCTGCTCGGCTACGAGGAGGCGCTGACCCGCGTCGACTCGACCTCGGGCGACTGGTACGCCACCTCCGGCCACATGATCTGGATCGGCGACCGCACGCGCCAGCCCGACCACGCCCATATCGAATACTGCCGCGGCATCAAGAACCCGCTCGGGCTGAAGTGCGGCCCTTCGCTGACGCCGGAAGGGCTCATCGAACTGATCGACCTGCTCAATCCCGACAACGAGCCGGGCCGGCTGACGCTGATCGCCCGTTTCGGCGCCGACAAGGCGGGCGAGCACCTGCCGAAGCTGGTGCGCGCGGTGAAGAAGGAAGGCCGCTCGGTGGTCTGGTCCTGCGACCCGATGCACGGCAACACCATCACCGCCGCCGGCTACAAGACGCGGCCGTTCGAGCGCATCCTCAAGGAAGTGCAGACCTTCTTCGAGGTGCACCGCGCCGAGGGCACGCATCCGGGCGGCATCCATGTCGAGATGACGGGCAAGAACGTCACCGAATGCACCGGCGGCGCCCGCGCCATCACCGCCGAGGACCTGCACGACCGCTATCACACCCATTGCGACCCGCGTCTCAACGCCGACCAGGCGATCGAACTGTCGTTTCTCGTCTCGGACCTGCTGAAGACCGGCCGCGTGCGCCAGCCGCATACGGAAGCGGCGGAGTAGGGCGGCTTCCCCCTTCGGGGGGATGCGGGAGTGGCGTCAGGCTCGGGCTTGTCCCGAGCTTCTTTCGACTGGGACCGGCCGCTTTAGTCCTTCTTGTAAAGCAGCCAGTTCTTGCCGGATGCGCCGGCCATGGCCGAATGGCGGGTGACGCAGTTGCGGCCCGCCATCTTGGAGCGGTAGAGCGCCCGATCCGCCTTGGTGTAGAGGTCTTCGGGCCCGTCGGCCTCGGAGGCCATGCACACGCCCAACGACAAGGTGATCGTCCCGTAGCTGGCGCCGGTCTGGCCGCTGGTGAACGCCGTCTGCTCGACCAGCGTGCGGATGCGCTCGGCGATCTGGAAGGTCGTATCTTCGCTGGCCCCTTCGACGATGAGGGCGAATTCCTCGCCGCCCGTGCGGGCCACGAACGTGCCGGAATGGGTGCTGGTTTGCAGGATATCGGCGATGTTGCGAATGATCTTGTCGCCGACCGGGTGGCCGAAACGGTCGTTGATGTCCTTGAAGCGGTCGATGTCGGCCAGGATCAGCGCGTTGAACAGGATGCCCTTGTTGCTGTTGTAGATGCCGGCGATTTCCTTGTCGAAGGCGCGCCGGTTCCAGATCTGCGTCAGCGGATCGGTGTCGGCGAGGCGCTTGTATTCCTCCAGCTTGGATTTCACGCTTTCCAGTTCCGCCGACTTGTCGGCCAGCGTGGTGACGATCTGCCTGCCGTGGTCGATGGTCGAACTGGTGGCCACCGAGATGGCGCCGACGATCTTCTGTAGCAGTTCCCTGGAGACCATGTTGCGGCTGTTGAGGCCGTCCGACGTTTCGTCGAGAATCCTGCCGTACTTTTCGATATGGCTGTGCTCGCTGCGCAGCAGGAGGGCGACTTCTTCCAGTTCTTTGGCCAGGATGTCGCGCGCCTGCTCGACGATGCCGTGGTCGTGGTTCTGGGTGAAGAATTTGCGGCCGATCGCGTCCAGTTCGTCCTGCGTCGGACGGCTGCTCAACGCCACGACGGCCAGGCTGAGCTGGGGGTTCGACCCGCTCAGCGCCTCATAGAAAATCTCGTAGTTGCGCGGCAGGCCCATGACGCCCAGCTGGCGCATGGTGGCGACGACGGTGCTTGCGAGATCCGAACTGCGTTCGAGCGTTGCGGTGGCCGGCTGCATAGGCGATCCACTCTTCCCCTTTGGACCCGTCGCAGGTTCGCGAATGTCGCCGCTGCCGGTCGAGAGCGCGCGGATGTCTGCTTCCGTCACGAAGAAACGCGCGCCCCCATTTACGATCTCCGCTTGCATTACCTTAGATGCGTTATCGCTAAAGTTTCCTTAATTCCATGGGTTTTGGCGCATAAACTTCTACCATGAAGTGTATACAATGCCGACCGATGTATTTCGCGAACATGCTGCCGGTTGTCGTATTTGCCGGGGCGGCCGCCGCGCGCAGGTGAGAAGGTGCTGATCCGATATCACGAAGAGAGGGCCAGATGACGCAAATTCACCGGGGCGGGTGCCTGTGCGGTGCCGTCCGCTTCACGACGTCGGGCCGCCTGCGCGGCGTCGTCTATTGCCATTGTACGCAATGCCGCCGCCAGACCGGCCACTTCGTTGCCGCGACCAGCGCTCCGGACGCCGCTCTTTCCGTCGAAGGCAACGGCAATCTGGCATGGTATGGCGCCTCCGCTCACGCGAAGCGGGGGTTCTGCCGCACCTGCGGTTCGCTGCTGTTTTGGAAGCAGGAGGGAACGGACACCACCTCCATCATGGCCGGCGCGTTCGACCGCCCGTCAGGTCTGGCCGGCGACAGCCACATCTTCGTCGCCGACAAGGGCGATTACTATGAAATCAACGACGGCCTGCCGCAATTTGCCGACTATGAAACGCCGGTAGCGGTTGCCCGCGGATGAAAGACGTCGGATAAGCGCGCGATCCGGAGAAGGTTGCGCCGATGAAGCGTCTCATCCATGCCTTGCAGAATTCGGTGCGCGCGTTCCGCCGGCTGACCGCCGGCGAGGCGGCTTTCCGGCAGGAGCTGGCGCTGCTGGTGCTGTCGCTGCCGGTCGGCTGGTTCGTCTCGACCAGTTGGAGCGGCTATGCGCTGCTGGTCGGCGCCGTGCTGTTGCTCATGCTGGTGGAAGTGCTCAACACCGGCATCGAGGCGGCCTGCAACGCGGTGAGCCGCGAATTCAACGTCGATATCCAGCTTGCCAAGGATTGCGGGTCGCTGGCGGTGCTGATCGCCATCGTTCTCGCCGGCGGTATCTGGCTCCTCGCCATAGCCGGGCGGCTGGCCGGGGGCGCTGTCTAGCAGGACCAATCGAAGGGGCGTTGTCGCGGCTCGCGGAGCAGGTTAAATCCAGCCCATGACCAAGAAGACCGTTCCAGACGTCCTGCGCATCGCCATCGCCCAGCTCAACCCGACCGTCGGCGACGTCGCCGGCAACCTCGCCAAGGCGCGCGAGGCGAGGGCGGACGCCGCCCGCCAGGGCGCCGATATCGTCCTGTTCACCGAACTGTTCCTCGCCGGTTATCCGCCGGAAGACCTGGTGCTGAAGCCCGCCTTCCTGAAAGCCTGCGAGAAAGCGGCAGAGGATTTCGCTCGCGATACCGCCGATGGCGGGCCGGGCTTCATCGTCGGCACGCCGCTGAAGCGCAAGAGCGGCACGCACAATTCCGTCGTCGTCGCCGATGGCGGCAAGATCGTCGCCGAATGCTACAAGGTCGACCTGCCGAACTACGGCGAATTCGACGAAAAGCGCGTCTTTCAGGCGGGGCCGGAGATTTCCGGACCGGTGAATTTTCGCGGCGTCCGCATCGGCATTCCGATCTGCGAGGATATCTGGGGCGATCTCGGCGTCTGCGAGACGCTGGCCGAGAGCGGCGCGGAAATGCTTCTGGTGCCCAACGGCTCGCCCTACTATCGCGGCAAGCAAGACGTGCGCCAGCAAGTCGTGCTGAAGCAGGTGATCGAGACGGGCCTGCCGCTGGTGTGGGCCAACCAGCTCGGCGGTCAGGACGAGCTTGTGTTCGACGGGGCCTCCTTCGGCATCAACGCCGACAAGTCGCTCGCCTTCCAGATGAGCCAGTTCGAGGAGGCGGTGGACGTCGTCACCTGGAAGCGGACGGCCGATGGGTGGGTCTGTTCGCAGGGGCTGAAGTCGAGAATCCCCGAAAAGGAGGAGGCGGACTACCGCGCCTGCATGGTCGGCCTGCGCGACTATGTGAACAAGAACGGCTTCAAGAACGTGGTGCTCGGCCTTTCAGGCGGCATCGATTCGGCGATCTGCGCGGCGCTTGCCGTCGATGCGCTGGGCGAGGAGCGCGTGCGCTGCGTGATGATGCCCTATCGCTATACGTCGAAGGATTCGCTGAAGGACGCCGAGGATTGCGCCCGCGCGCTCGGCACGCGCTACGACATCGTGCCGATCTTCGAGCCGGTGGAAGGGTTTTCGCACGCGCTGTCGCAGCTTTTCGAGGGCACGCGCGAAGGCATTACGGAAGAAAACCTGCAAAGCCGCGCGCGCGGCACCATCCTGATGGCGATTTCCAACAAGTTCGGCTCCATGGTGGTGACCACCGGCAACAAGAGCGAGATGTCGGTCGGCTACGCCACGCTCTACGGCGACATGAACGGCGGCTTCAATCCGATCAAGGATCTCTACAAGATGCAGGTCTACGCCATCTCGCGCTGGCGCAATGCCCATGTGCCGCCGACCGCACTGGGGCCGAGTGGAGAGGTGATCCCGGTCAACATCATCGACAAGGCGCCGTCCGCCGAACTGCGCGAGAACCAGACGGACCAGGATTCGCTGCCGCCCTATCCGGCGCTGGACGACATCCTCGAATGCCTGGTCGAGCACGAGATGGGCGTCGACGAGATCGTCGCGCGCGGTCATGATCGGGCGACGGTGGCGCGGGTGGAAAACCTGCTCTACATCGCCGAATACAAGCGCCGGCAGGCGGCCCCCGGCGTCAAGATCACGCGCAAGAACTTCGGCCGCGACCGCCGCTACCCGATCACCAACCGGTTCCGCGACCGGGGCTGAGCCGATGAGCCTCGAGATTGTCCATGACCTGGCCCTGCTCGATTTCAGGGCGACGGCGGACCTCCTTGGGGCCAGCTATTGGGGGAAAGGCAGGAGCGACGCCGTCAACCGCCGCGCCTTCGAGAACTCGGTTTGCGCGATTGCCCGGATCGACGGCAGGCAGGTGGGGTTTGCGCGCGCCTCGGGGGATCGTGCGGTGTTCGCGCGTATTTCCGACGTGATCGTGTGGCCCGACCAGCGTGGCAACGGGATCGGCAAAGCGCTTGTCGCGGCACTCTTGGACCATGCCGATTTGAAAACTGTTTCCGCTTGGATGCTCAACACCAGCGATGCGCATGGGCTGTACGAGCGTTTCGGGTTTCGCCGTGTGACGAACGGCAACGAAATGCGCCTCGATCGATAGATCGAAGCGGATAAGTCTCTGTTTTCTTAATATTTTCTATATTAATGCCTGCGCGATCCGATATCGGGAGATGCAGCAGAGAAGCTTGCCGCTCTCCTCGTTGTGCCGTTGCGGGGTGGTCATCATCACGAATTGTGTTACGTTGTTTAGTATCGTGATTGATCAAGTCGCGACAATTTCCCGAAAAGAGACTGAGGAGGAAAACAATGTCCATGGGAGAAAAATGGAGTGCCTATCAGCCTTCAAAGGCAATCTGGTTCTGGTCCTGCATCGGTGTAGCGGTGCTGACCATGGTCGTCGGTTTCTCGTGGGGCGGCTGGGTGACTGGCGGCACTGCGACCAAGCAGGCGCAAGCGGCCGGCGAGCAGGCGGCGGCTCAACTCGCGGCCAACATCTGCGTTCACAGGTTCCTCGCGGCGCCCGACGCTTCGGCGCAATTGGCTGAACTGAAGAAAGAGGACACCTGGAAGCGCGACTCCTTCGTCGAAAAGGGCGGCTGGGTCACGTTCGCCAAGATGAAGGAACCGGTGGACGGGGCGGCAAAACTTTGCGCCCAGCAGCTTGCCAGCGCTGACCTTCCGGCAGCGGCGACCGCGGATGCGGCGGCCGAAACGAAAGTCAACTGATACAGCTTTCTAAAAATGGCGAGCCGGAATCCTTTCGGCTCGCAGCTTCGATTGCCCCGCTCATAGCGACGACGCGCCGCTAACAAGCTGCCAACACCGCAATTTCGAAGGATATGTCATCCTCGTTCGATGCTCTCCCATATTGCGAGGAGCAGCGAAAGGCTGTTGCAGATATGCCTCAACGATTCGGCCAGCCGTGATTTCTGCCCGGCAAGGGGTTGGCTCGATTCAAGACGGCGGCTATAAGCCAATTATCCGCGAATCCCCCCAGGGAGGTCCGTATGCCACGATTTGACAGCGCTGAAGGGGGCCGCAAGGCCTAGGCACGATCGCCGCCGGTTTTCCGGCCGATTGTCGAATTCGCATCGCACCATCGGGCATCATGCCCGCAAGCGGTTTTCTTTATTTCTGATTTTTGAGGCCGGGCGCATTGCCGCCCGAATGACATCATGGCTCGTTTCAAAACCGACCTGCGCGGCGGCGCCTTCGCCAGCGTGCTTGGCTTCACCGCCCGCCACTGGCAACGCCAACCTTTACGGCTGGCGCTCATCGTCGCCACCTTCATGATCGCGACGCTGGCCGACGTGATGACGCCGCTCTACTCCGGCCGGCTGGTCGATGCGGTCGCCTCGGGCGCCGCGACCGACGCCGTCGCCTGGGAAACAGCGACCACGGCTTTCGGCACCCTTGTCGCGCTGGCGCTGGCCGCTGTCGTCATGCGCAACATCGCCTTCGTCGGCATCACCGACCTGACGCTGAAGATGATGGCCGACATCTCCGCCGATGCCTTCCATCGCGTCCAGCGCTTCTCGACCGACTGGCATGCGAATTCGTTCGCCGGCTCGACCGTGCGCAAGGTGACGCGCGGCATGTGGGCGCTCGACCTGCTCAACGACACCATCCTGATCGCGCTGTTCCCGTCGCTGGTCATGCTGGTCGGCTCGACTGTGCTGCTCGGCTGGTACTGGCCGCTGATGGGACTGGTGGTCGCCGTCGGTTCCGTGCTGTTCATCGTCGTGACTGCCGTGCTGTCGCTCGGCTTCGTCGCGCCGGCGGCGCGGCTTGCCAATGTCTGGGATACCAAGGTCGGCGGCTCGCTCGCGGATGCGGTGAGCTGCAACGCCGTGGTCAAGGGATTCGGCGCGGAGGCGCGCGAGGAGGCGCGCTTCGCCGAGGTCGTGGCCAAATGGCGCGGCCGCACCCGCCGCACCTGGATGCGCGGCACGGTCAACGGCACCACGCAGGGCATGATGCTGCTCGGTCTGCGCGCGGCCGTCATCGGCTTTGCCCTGTTGTTGTGGAGTTGGGGGCAGGCGAGCGCCGGCGACGTCGCCTTCGTGCTGACGTCTTTCTTCGTCCTGCAAGGCTACCTGCGCGACGTCGGCATGCACATCCGCAACTTGCAGCGCTCCGTCAACGACATGGAGGAACTGGTCGACTTCGAGACGCAGCCCTTCGGCGTCGAGGACAGGCCGGACGGCGGGTCGATCCGCATCGACAAGGGCGACATCGCCTTCGACCATGTGACGTTCCACTACGGCAACCACCGCCTGCCGCTCTATCGCGACTTTTCCATCAGGATAAAGCCCGGCGAGCGTGTGGGTCTGGTCGGGCACTCCGGCTCCGGCAAGACGACCTTCGTCAAGCTGATCCAGCGGCTCTACGACGTCAGCGGCGGGCGCATCCTGATCGACGGTCAGGATATCGCCCATGTGCAGCAGGCGTCGCTGCGCTCGCAGATCGCCATCGTGCAGCAGGAGCCGATCCTGTTCCACCGCTCGCTGGCGGAAAACATCGCCTATGGCCGGCCTTCGGCGACGCAGGCCGAGATCGAGGAGGCGGCGCGGCAGGCCAGCGCGCACCACTTCATCACGGCGCTGCCGAAAGGCTACGGCACGCTGGTCGGCGAGCGCGGCGTCAAGCTGTCCGGCGGCGAGCGGCAGCGCGTGGCGATCGCGCGCGCCTTCCTGACCGACGCGCCGATCCTGATTTTCGACGAGGCGACGTCCAGCCTCGATTCGGAATCGGAAGTGCTGATCCAGCAGGCGATGGAACGGCTGATGGTGGGACGCACGACGCTTGTCATCGCGCATCGGCTTTCCACCGTCCGTTCGCTCGACCGGCTGCTCGTGTTCGATCGCGGCAGGATTGCCGAGGAGGGCACGCACGACGAGCTGATCCGGCTCCACGGCGGCATCTACCGCCGGCTGTTCGAGCGCCAGGCGCTGGAACTGACCAAGGGATTGACGTGAAAAAAGCGGGGACGCGGTGGCGCCTGCGTCCCTGCTTTTCATCGCCGCCGCTTTGGCTTAAACAGGCGGACGGGTAGGGCGCTTCTTGTCAACGCAAAAAGCATCCGCTACGCCGCCTTCATGACAGTCACCGTCCGCTTCGCCCCGTCGCCCACCGGCCGTATCCACATCGGCAACGCGCGCACCGCGCTGTTCAACTGGCTGTTCGCGCAAAAGCACCGAGGCCGCTTCATCCAGCGTTTCGACGACACCGACGTCGCCCGCTCGCGGCAGGAATACGCCGATTCCATCCTCTACGACCTGCATTGGCTGGGCATCTTCCAGGACGCCACCGAATACCAGTCGAAGCGCTTCGACCATTACGACGCGGCGGTGGAGCGGCTGAAGGCGGCCGGCGTGCTCTATCCCTGCTACGAGACGCCGGAGGAACTGGACCTGCGCCGCAAGGTGCGCCGCACGCGCGGCCTGCCGCCGGTCTACGGCCGCGAGGCGCTGACGCTGACGTCTGCCCAGATCGCCGAATACGAAAGCGACGGGCGCCGCCCGCACTGGCGCTTCCTGCTGCCCAACTTCGCCTCCGACCCGCAGGAGCCGATGCGCACCGATATCCACTGGAACGACCTTGTGCGCGGCGAGGAGACGGTCGATCTCGCTTCCGTTTCCGACCCCGTTCTGGTGCGCGAGGACGGCACCTATCTCTACACCTTGCCGTCGGTGGTGGACGATATCGACATGGGCGTCACCCACGTCATCCGCGGCGACGACCATGTCACCAACACCGGCGTGCAGATCGCGCTGTTTCAGGCGCTCGGCGCCGTACCGCCGGGTTTCGGCCATCACAACCTGCTCACCACCGTCTCGGGCGAGGGGTTGTCCAAGCGCACGGGCGCGCTGTCGATCCAGGGGCTGCGCGAAGACGGCATCGAGGCGATGGCGGTGGCCTCGCTGGCGGTGCTGATCGGCACCTCGGAGAACGTCCATGCCGTGCCGGTCATGGCCGAACTCGCGGACCTGTTCGACCCGGCCGCCACGTCGAAGTCGGCCGCCAAGTTCGATCCGGATGAGCTTGTGGTGCTCAACCGCGCGCTGCTGCACCATATGCCGTTTGCCGACGCGCGCGACCGGCTGGGCGTGCTCGGCATCGGCGGCGAGCGCGCCGAACCGTTCTGGAACGCCGTGCGCGGCAATCTCGACCGGCTTTCCGATGCGGCCCAATGGTGGACGATCGTCAACGAGGGGCCGCAGGCACCGGTGGAGCTTTCCGACGAGGATCGCGATTTCGTCCGCGCCGCCTTCGACGAACTGCCCGACGAGCCGTGGGACGCCGGCGTGTGGAAGACCTGGACGGCCAAGGTGAAAAAAGCGACCGAGCGCAAGGGCAAGGCGCTGTTCATGCCGCTCAGGCTGGCGCTTACGGGGCTTTCGTCGGGGCCGGAGCTTGCAGATCTATTGCCGTTGATGGGTCGGGAAGGAACTTTGGCCCGACGACCCTGACCTTTCGGTCCTGCGGGTCTTCTTCTTTTGCGGCAGAGGCCGGCGAGGCGGCGAGCCGGCGGATGGTGGCGGCGTCGAGCCCGCCTTCGGCATTGGCCTGCGTCTCCGGGTCGGCGGCCGGGTCCGGCTTCGCCGGCTGCATGACCGAGACGGACGGCGACACGGACTGCATCGTCGGGGCGGCCGGAGCGCGCGTCTGCGAAGCGCCGCCGATGACGGAAAAGCTCTTCGGCGCATTGCAACCGCAGCTTTGCGGCACCGACGCGTTCGGCTTCTTGTAGAGGTAGGCGCTGGGCAGTTCCGAATAGCGGCGGCCGGTGGCCACCGAGGTCATGTTCGCCGAATCGTCGTCCAGGCCTTGCGTGTAGAACACCTGCATGGCGGTGCCGGGGCAGCTTGATTCGCAATTCTTCTGGTCGCGCTCGAAATCGCCGACCGAAGCCGCGTTGGACATGGGGAAGAAATAGCCGTCGCAGGTGCGCACGCACATGGTGCGGTATTCGCCGCCCGGCGGATGAAGCGTGTCCGGCGCGACCAGAAGATCCCTCATGGCCCGGTCGCCCTGTATTCCGTTGGGTTCGTCGGCGCGCCCGATGGTTTCACCGAGCAGCCGTCGGACGCTGCCGTCGCTGGAACGGATCGTTACCGCCTTTTCCTCGGCAGGCCGGCCGTTGCAGCCGTTTTTATCGAGAAGCGCCATCACGCGCGCGCGGCTTCTGCGCTTGCCGCCGCCGGCGAGTTCGGTGCGCTTGCGCTCGAGCTTGTCCAGGTTGCCGTTCATGCGCGAAAGCGAGGCGTTGAGCGTCGCGCATTGGCTGACATTGCTGGAAAACAGCGAGAAGCCGCAGCCGAGAGTGCGCGCCTGGTTGCGCGCCTTGGCGATCTCGTCGCCCTGGCGGGAAATGGCGGAATCATATTTGCGCAGTTGTGCCGGGCTGGAGCTGTCGCGCGGTGCGCCGTCCAGTTCGGCCTGAAGCTGGCGGCAAAGGCGCGGCGCGGCGAAGGAAGGCGATGCCGGAACTGCGGTCAGCGCAATGGCGCCGAGCAGCGCGACGGCAAGCGCCTGCCTCCTGCGATCGCCCTTCATCCGCTGTCCCGCCCGAAAGAATCGTCGGGCAAACCCTAGCTCAAGGCGAGTTAACCCGATCTTTACGCTGACGGAGCCTCGGCGAGCCGCAGCGTCGCCTGTGCCCGCTGCGAGGCCTCGACCACCGCCAGCGCCGTCATATTGACGACGCCGCGCGAGGTGACGGAGGGGGTCAGGATGTGCGCGGGCTTGTCCGTCCCGAGCAGGATCGGGCCGACATGCAGCGCGTCGAGCATCGCTTGCAGCGCCGTCAAGGTGATGTTGGCGGCGTCGAGGCTGGGGAAGACCAGGAGGTTGGCTTCTCCCTTCAGGCGCGAACCGGGGTTGACGCGCTGGCGCAGATGCGCCGACAACGCGGTGTCGGCGTGCATCTCGCCGTCGCATTCGAGGTCGGGCGCGATGCGGTGCAGGATCTCTGCGGCATGGCGCATCTTCAAGGCGCTCTCCACTTCGCGCGAGCCGAAATCCGACAGCGACAGCAGCGCCGCCTTCGGCTCGATGCCGAAGCGCCGGATTTCTTCGGCCGCAAGCACGGTCATCTCGGCGATTTCTTCCGCGCTTGGATCGACCGCCACATGGGTGTCGGTAAGGAACAGCACGCCGCGCTGCGAAATCAGCATCGACAGCGTCGAGAGATCACGATAGCGGATGCCGGGTCGGCTGCCGATGATGAGGTTGACGTTGCGCAGGTGCCGCGCGAAACGGCCCTCCAGCCCGCACAGCATGGCGTCGGCATCGCCACGCTTCACCGCAAGGGCGGCGATCACGGTGTTTTCGGTGCGCACCTTGGTACGCGCGGCTTCCGGCGTGACGCCGCGGCGGCCGCCGAGTTCCATCAGCAGATCGACATAGTGCCGGTAGCGCGGATCGTTCTCCGGGTTGATGAGGCCAAAATCCACGCCCGGCCGGATGCGCAGGCCGTGGCGCTTGAGGCGGACCTCGATGACATGCGGACGGCCGATCAGGATCGGCTCGGCGATGCCTTCTTCCAGCACCACCTGCGCTGCCCGCAGTACCCGCTCGTCCTCGCCGTCGGCATAGATGACGCGCTTGAGGCTGGCGGTCTTGGCCGTCGAGAAAACCGGCTTCATGACCAGACCGGAGCGGAAGACGAAGCGGTTCAGCTTGTCGATATAGGCGGCGAAATCGGCGATCGGGCGTGTCGCCACGCCGGTTTCGCAGGCAGCCTTGGCGACAGCCGGGGCGATGCGCAGGATAAGGCGCGGATCGAAGGGCGAGGGAATGAGGAAATCCGGGCCGAACATCGGCGTCTCGCCCGAATAGGCGCGCGCGGCGACGTCCGACGGCTCCTCGCGGGCGAGGCCTGCTATGGCGCGCACGGCCGCCATCTTCATCTCCTCGTTGATGGCGCTGGCGCCGCAGTCCAGCGCGCCGCGGAAGATGTAAGGAAAGCAAAGGACGTTGTTGACCTGATTGGGAAAATCGGAACGGCCGGTGCAGATCATCGCGTCGGGGCGCGCGGCACGGGCCACCTCCGGCATGATCTCCGGCGTCGGATTGGCGAGCGCCAGGATCAGCGGCTTTTCCGCCATGTCGGCGAGCAGTTCGGGCTTTAGCACGCCGGCTGCCGACAGGCCGAGGAAGATGTCGGCGCCGCCGATCACGTCGGCCAGCGTGCGCGCGTCGGTATCCTTGACGTAGGCGTCCTTCCAGCGGTCCATTTCCTCGACACGGCCCTTGTAGGCGACGCCGTGGCGGTCGGTGACCCAGATGTTGTCGATGCCGGCGCCGAGCGAAACTAGAAGGTTGAGGCAGGCAAGCGCGGCCGCGCCCGCGCCGGAGGTGACGATCTTGACGTCTCCGATCTTCTTGCCGGCCAGTTCCAGCGCGTTCAGGATGGCGGCGGCGACGATGATGGCGGTGCCGTGCTGGTCGTCATGGAACACCGGAATGCCCATGCGCGCCTTCAGCCGTTCCTCGACCTCGAAACACTCGGGCGCCTTGATGTCTTCCAGGTTGATGCCGCCGAAGGTGGGTTCCAGCGCCGAAATGGTATCGACCATGCGCTCGATCCCCGGCGCGTCGATCTCGATGTCGAAGACGTCGATGCCGGCGAACTTCTTGAACAGCACCGCCTTGCCTTCCATCACCGGCTTGGAGGCGAGCGGGCCGATATTGCCGAGGCCGAGCACGGCCGTGCCGTTCGACACCACGCCGACGAGATTTGCGCGGCTGGTGTAGTCGGCCGCGAGCGCCGGGTCGTCCTGGATGGCGAGGCAGGGGGCGGCGACGCCGGGCGAATAGGCCAGCGCCAGGTCGCGCTGGTTGCCGAGCGGCTTGGTCGCCTGAATCTCCAGTTTGCCGGGTGTCGGGTGCTTGTGGAAGAACAGCGCCGCTTCGTCGAGGTCGGACCGTGCCGGTTTTTTGGTTTCTCCGCCCATTTGTCACCCCGCTACGCTGCTTTGGGTTGTTGTAGCACGCGCGGCCGGCTTTTCGAGCCGGCAAATGCGGCTGCCACCCCGCAAAGCGGGGCCGTGAAACTGTTTCAACAAATTGGCCGGGAAAGCCCGGACAGGGAAAAGGGCGTCAGAAGGCGCTGACGTAGAGGCCGCCGTCGACGGGAATGTTCTGGCCGGTCAGGTAGCTGGCATGGACGGAACAGAGGAACGCGCAGATCTGGCCGAATTCCTCCGGCGTTCCCAACCGCTTGGCCGGAATGTCGGCGGAAATGCGCGCCTTGCGCGCCGCCGCTGCCGCCGGGTCTTCGACCGAGCCCGGCTCGTGCGGTCCGCGCAGCCGGTCGGTATCGAGCTTGCCGGGCAACAGGTTGTTGATGGTGACGTTCTTGTCGGCGACGGTGCGGGCGACGCCGGCGAGGAACGAGGTCAGCCCGGCGCGCGCGCCCGACGACAGGTCGAGGCCGGCAAGCGGCGTGTAAACCGACAGCGAGGTGATGTTGACGATGCGGCCGAAGCCGCGCGCCGCCATGCCGTCGATGACCGCCTGGACGAGTTCGATGGGCGTGACCATGTTGTTGGTGACGCCGGCGAGAATCTTCTCGCGGTCCAGTTCGCGGAAGTCGCGGAAAGGCGGGCCGCCGTTGTTGTTGACGAGGATGTCGGGATCGGGGCAGGCGGCGAGCAGCGCCTTCTGCACTTTCGGGTCGGACACGTCGCCGGCCACCTCGGTGACGGTCACCTTGTAGCGCTCGCGGATTTCGGCGGCCGCTTTCGCCAACAGCGCGGCGTCGCGTCCGTTGACGACGAGTTCGCAGCCGGCTTCGGCCAGCGCCGTCGCGCAGCCGCGGCCCAGCCCCTTGCTGGAAGCGCAGACGATGGCCTTGCGGCCGGCTATGCCGAGATCCATGCGGGAATCCTCCTGATTGTGCGGCAGGCTACCCTTGCCGCTGGCCCAATCGCAACCGTCATACGGTTGTTGCATGAATCGGCGCATAGGCGGGGTGCACCAAGCAGCGAGCATGCGATGCCGACCGCCCAGCCACGCACCTTCCGCACCATCTTCCTGTCCGACGTCCATCTCGGCTCGAAAAGCGCCAAGGCCGAATTCCTGATCGACTTCCTGCGCCATCACGACGCCGAAAGGATCTATCTGGTGGGCGATATCGTCGACGGCTGGCGGCTGCGGCGCAACTGGCATTGGCCGCAAAGCCACAACGACGTGGTGCAGAAGCTGCTGCGCAAGGCGCGCAAGGGCGCCGCCATTGTCTACATCGCCGGCAATCACGACGAGTTCGCCCGCGATTTCCAGGGCGTGCATTTCGGCGGCATCGTGGTGGCAGACCGCGCCATCCACGAGACGGCGGACGGCAGGCGGCTGCTGGTCATCCACGGCGATCAGTTCGACGCCGTCGTCCACAACGCTCGCTGGCTCGCCTATCTCGGCGACCACGCCTATGATGCGGCGATCTTCGTCAATCGCGTCGTCGGCCGCGTCCGCCGCCTGCTCGGCATGCCTTACTGGTCGTTTTCGTCCTGGGCGAAGGTACGCGTGAAGAAGGCGGTCAACGTCATCGGCGCCTTCCAGGCGGTGCTGGCCGACGAGGCGCGCCGCTCGCATGTCGACGGCGTGGTCTGCGGCCACATCCATCATGCGGCCATCGAAATGTTCGGCGACGTGCAGTACGTCAACACCGGCGACTGGATGGAAAGCTGCACGGCGGTGGTCGAGCATTTCGACGGCCGCCTGGAAATCGTCCGCTGGCCGTTCGTGCTGTCCGGTCCCGTCGCCGCCGGGCCGGTTGCGGCCGCTCTTGCAGGCGCGATGCCTGAAGCGGCCTGAATCGAATCAAATTCTTCTTCGCCACCCGTTTCGCGCGGTATGGCGGCATGGTAAGGGGCGCTTGGCGGGTCGATCTGGGAGCGACTCGCCCCTGGAATCTCCTTGCCAGAATCGACCAGCATGCCGCTGCCGCCGCTATCGCCCGACCAGAAGATCAAGCCACGCCATTTCGAATTGCGGATGGCCGTCATCTTCTTCGCCATCCTGATTCCGAACGGCATCCACCTGCCTTATTTTCCGCTCTGGCTGGCGCAGAACCGGTTCGATCCGCAGCAGATCGCCGTCATCCTTTCGGCGCCGATGTTCCTGCGCGTGGTGACGACGCCGTTCATCACCGCCTTTGCCGACGCGGCGCGCGACCGCGCCTACGTCATGATCGCTCTCGTGGCGGCTTCGGCCCTGTGCGCGGCCGGCTACTTCCTCGAACCTGCCTACGTCATGGTGCTGGCCGTATCCCTGGCGCTGACGGTGGTGTGGACGCCGCAATCGCCGATCGCCGATTCGCTGGCGTTGTCGGGCGTGCGGCGCTTCGGCTCGAAATACACCGGCATGCGCATCTGGGGCTCGATCTCGTTCCTCCTGGCGAATCTCGCCGGTGGGCTCATCCTTGCCAGAACGGGCACCGGCGCGGTTCCGGCAATCATCTTCGCAACCTTCGGCGTCGCGCTGCTGGTGGTGCTGATCGCTCCGCGCCTCGGGCGCCCGCGACTGGCCTCGCCGCTGTCGGCGGCAGACATGCAGGAGAAGGCGCCGAAGCTGCTGCACCCCTATTTCCTTTTCTTCGCCGCCGGCACCGGCATCATCATCGGCAGCCACGGCTTCATGTACGGTTTCGTTTCGATCTACTGGAAATCGATCGGCATCGACGACGCCACCGTCGGCATCCTGTGGTGCGTCGGGGTGGGGGCAGAAATCTGCCTGTTCATGCTGTTCAACCGGCTGTTCGGCTCGGTTCCGGTCGTCACCGTCATTCTCATCGCCGGCGTCGGCGCCGTGGTGCGATGGCTCGCCTACCCGCTGATCTGGCCGCTCGGCCTCGGCATCGCGGGCTTCGTCGCCGTCCAGTGCCTGCATGCCGTCTCCACCGCCCTCGTCATCATCGGCCTGCAAAAGATGATCGGCGAGAGCGTTGCGGAGGAGCGCACCGGCGCGGCGCAGGGCATCGCCTATTTTGCCAACGGCTTCTGCATGGCGGCCGTGACGCTGGCCTCGGGCCCGCTCTACGAGCGTTTCGGCATCGACGGCAGCTTTTTCATGGTGCCGGTCGCGCTCGCCGGCATGGTCATGATCGCGCTTGCCGCCCGCTCAGCCCCAAAGCGTCCGCTGCGGCGGTGACACGACGGACCCTTCGTAGGCGAGGGCGGGAACCCGGTCGCGTGCCAGAAGCAGCGGACCGTCGAGATCGACGAAATCGGCGTCTTGCGCCAGCAGCACGGCCGGCGCCATGGCGAGCGAGGTGCCGACCATGCAGCCGATCATGATGCCGAAGCCGAGCCGCCGCGCCTCATCGCGCAGTTTCAGCGCTTCCGTCAGTCCGCCGGCCTTGTCGAGCTTGATGTTGACGGCGTCGTAAAGGCCTTTCAGCGCCGCGAGGTCCTTCGCCTCGTGCACGCTCTCGTCGGCGCAGACCGGCACCGGATGGGCGATGCCGGCAAGAATGCCGTCCTTTCCGGCCGGCAGCGGCTGCTCGACCAGCGCGACGCCGAGTTCGGCGGCGGCGGCAAGGCCGGCGACGACGGTTTCATCGGTCCAGCCCTCGTTGGCGTCGAGGATGAGGCGGCTTGCCGGCGCGGCCTGCCGCACCGCGCGGATGCGTTCGATATCGCCGTCGCCGCCGCCGATCTTGACCTTGAGCAGCGGGCGTCCGGCGTTTTCGCGCGCCTGCGCGGCCATCGCCTCAGCCGTCCCCAGCGAGAGCGTGTAGGCGGTTTCGAGCGCTTTTGGGGTCAAATGCAGCCGCTCGGAGACGGCAATCCCGCTGGCCTTGGCATCGAGGTCCCACAGGGCGCAGTCGATGGCGTTGCGGGCGGCGCCGGCCGGCATGGCGTCCAGCAATGCGGCGCGGCCGATGCCGCCTTCGACGGCGCCGCGCATCGCCTCTATTGCCGCGATCACGCTCTCCAGCGTTTCGCCGTAGCGGCGGTAGGGAACGCATTCGCCACGGCCCGCATTGTCGCCCTGCCGGATCGTGCAGGTGACGACCTCGGCCTCGGTCTTGGACCCGCGCGAAATGGTGAAGGTGCCGGCAATCGGGAAATTTTCCCGTTCGACCGAAATGACACGCGCCATGATTTTCTGCTCCGTGCGCGGCGACGGCAGGCCGCGGCGAAATCGACAGGTTCGTCCCGTCAGGCTAAACAGTGTGCCATGTTGACGATCGGCGATCAGGATGCAAGCGCAGGGGTGCCGGCCGGCGGGCCGCCGCGCGTCGCCGTCGGCGAGGAGGGCGAGGTGCTGGGTTGCGCCCTTGCCGGGACCTGGACGACGCGCACCATCGCCGACATCGACGCCGAGATGCGCAAGATCGAGAAGCGGAGCGGTTACAAGACGCTGGCGCTCGACCTTTCAAAAATAGACAAGATCGACACCGCCGGCGCCTGGCTGATCGACCGGCTGGCCGAAGCCAACCGCAGGCGCGGCGTGGAGGTCCAGGTACAGGGCCAGAGCAAGGTCGCCGCGATTCTGCTCGACGCCGTCGCCGAGGCGGTGCGGCGCAGCCCCGATACGCCGCCCGAACGGCCGCCCAACATCGTCCTGCGCATGCTGGAGGCGATCGGGCGCGGCGTTTACGAGATGCGGGACGACTTCATCGCCGCCATGAACATCCTCGGCGCCACCATCCGCGGTGCCCAGATGAAGCTCGGACGCGGCCACGGCGTCAACCCGGCCGCGATCTTCAACCAGATCGACCGCATGGGCGTCGGCGCCATTCCCGTCGTCCTGCTGATGTCGGCCATCGTCGGCGCTATCGTCGCCCAGCAGGGTGCCTACCAGTTGCGCTATTTCGGCGCCGACATCTTCGTCGTCGACCTCGTCGGCGTGCTGGTGCTGCGCGAACTCGGCGTGCTGATGACGGCGATCATGCTGGCAGGCCGCTCGGGCAGCGCCATCACCGCCGAGATCGGCTCCATGAAGATGCGCGAGGAGGTGGACGCGCTTAAGGTTATCGGCCTCAATCCCATCGGCGTGCTGGTTTTCCCGCGGTTGGTGGCGCTGGTGATCGGCCTGCCGTGCCTGACCATTCTGGCCAACTTCGCGGCGCTGGGCGGCGGCATGCTGGCGGCGTGGCTCTATTCCGACATTCCGCCGGCCGCCTTCATCGACCGCCTGCGCGCCGCCATCGATCTGAGCACCATCTTCGCCGGCCTCATAAAAGCGCCGTTCATGGCCATGATCATCGGCACCATCGCCTCGGTCGAGGGCATGAAGGTGGGCGGCAGCGCCGAATCGCTCGGCCTGCATGTGACGGCATCCGTGGTGAAGTCCATCTTCATCGTCATCATCCTCGATGGCCTTTTCGCCATCTTCTACGCGGCGATCAATTTCTGATATGGCTGGCGCACAGGAAACCGAACGCCTCAACGGCATGGATGCAGACGACGTCGTCCTGTCGGTGCGCGACATCACCGTCGCCTTCGGCGACAAGGTGATCCTCGGCAAGCTGTCCCTGGATATCCGGCGCGGCGAGATTCTCGGTTTCGTCGGCGCCTCCGGCGCCGGCAAGTCGGTGCTTTTGCGCACCATTCTCGGCCTCAACGCGAAGCAGTCCGGCATGATCGAATTGTTCGGCATCGACGTGGACAAGGCCGACGACCTCGAAAGGCTGAGAATCGACATGCGCATGGGCGTGCTGTTCCAGCACGGCGCGCTGTTTTCGGCGCTGACGGTGCTGGAGAACGTGCAGGTGCCGATGCGCGAATATCTCGACCTGCCGAAAGCCTTGATGGATGAACTGGCGCTGCTCAAGATCGAACTGGTCGGCCTGCCGCCGGACGCCGCGCGAAAATTCCCGTCCGAGCTTTCCGGCGGCATGATCAAGCGCGCGGCGCTGGCGCGGGCGCTGGCACTCGACCCCGATCTCGTTTTCCTCGACGAGCCGACGTCGGGCCTCGACCCGATCAGCGCGGCGGAGTTCGACGAGCTTGTGGTCAAGCTGCGCGACACGATGGATCTGACCGTCTACATGGTCACGCACGATCTCGATTCGCTGTTCACCGCCTGCGACCGCGTCGCCGTGCTCGGCGACAAGCGGGTGCTGGTGGAGGGCACGATCGAGGACATGCTGAAGAGCGAGGAGCCGTGGGTAAAGTCGTATTTCCGCGGAAAACGCGCGCGGCAGCTTGATCTTGCCGCCCGCGCATAGAAGTTAGAGGCGATGGAAACCAGGGCCAACTACGTCATTGTCGGCATTTTCACGCTGGCGGCGATCCTGGCGGCGTTCGCTTTCGTCTACTGGACGGCGGCGATCGGCGACAGGGGCGAGACGACGATGCTGCGCGTGCGCATTCCGGGCTCCGCTTCCGGGTTGGGACGCGGCAGCTTCGTGCTGTTCAACGGCGTCAAGGTGGGCGACGTGCGGCGCGTCTATATCGACGTCGACAATCCGACCGTCGCCATCGCCGACACCGAGGTCGACCGCATGACGCCGATCACCAAGTCGACGCAGGCCGATATCGGGTTGGCCGGCCTGACCGGTCAGGCGAATATCGAGCTGAAAGGCGCCGACCCGAAGGAACCGAAGCTGCTCGACCAGGCCGAGGCGGAAGGCAAGGTGGCCGAGATCGTCGCCAATCCGTCGGCCGTCACCAACCTGTTGCAGACCGCGCAGGATATTTTCACCCGCGCCGACAAGGTTCTGTCCGACCTGGAGGGTTTCACCCGCGACGTGCGCGGACCGCTCACGCAGATCGTCCAGAACGCGCAGAAATTCTCCGACGCGCTGGCGCGCAACTCGGACGGCGTCGACAAGTTCCTGGCCAGCGTCAGTTCGCTCTCGCAGACGTTGCAGGGCGTGTCGGGCAAGCTCGACGGCACGCTGACGGCAGCCCAGGACCTGCTGAATTCCGTCGACCGCGACAAGGTGCGCGAGATCGTTGCCAACATCGACGGCACGACGAAGAACCTGAAGGCGACCAGCGACCGCTTCGACGAGGTGATCGGCAACGTCAACACGGCCGTCGGCTCGATCAACACCTTTGCCGGCAAGACGCAAGATACGCTGGCGAAGGTCGACAAGGTGCTGGACGGCATCGATCCCAACGACGTGAAGCAGGCGCTGGCGAATATCGCAAAGGCCAGCGAGAACGCCGACAAGGCGGCTTCCGACATCGCGCAGGTGACGCACAAGTTCGCCGACCGCGCCGACGACATCGACCAGACCATCAAGGACGCGCACCAGCTTGCCGAGCGGCTGAACAACGCTTCGGTGCGCGTCGATGGCATTTTGGCCAAGGTGGACACCCTGCTCGGCTCCGGCGAGGCCAACGGCGTGATGGCGGACGCGCGCGCCACGCTGAAATCGTTCAAGCAGGTGGCCGACACGCTCAATTCCCGTCTGGGCACCATCACCGACAACCTGTCGCGCTTCTCCGGTGAAGGCCTGAACAACATCAATGCGCTGGTGCAGGACAGCCGCCGTTCGGTCAACCGCATCGAGCAGGCGGTGACGGACCTGCAACGCAATCCGCAGCGCATCCTGTCCGGCGGCGACGGCGAGGTGCGCCAGTACGACGGCAGGGCGCGGCGTTGACTTTGCTTCGCGCTACGGCCAAGAAAACGGACCGCCGGATGAGGGGCCGGCAGGAGACTTGCGGCAACGGGGATCGCGCGTGAAGTCCAAGGCTTTTCGAAACGGCGCCGTCGCGCTTGTCCTTTGCCTGTCCGGCTGTGCCGCGCTGCCCGGCGGCGGGCCGCCGCCGCTCGACACGTTCGACCTTTCGGCGGCGTCGCTCTCCGCCCGCGCCCACGGCCGTCGCCAGATCCTGATCGCCGAACCGGCGGCGCTGAAGGCGCTCGACAGCCAGAACATCGTCATCAGGACCGGCTCGCATTCCATCGAATATCTCAAGGGCGCCCAGTGGGCCGACCGCCTGCCGGTGATCGTGCAGGCGCGGCTCGCCCAGACCTTCCAGAACGCGGGCGCTTTCGCCGGCGTCGGCAAGCCGGGCGAGGGGCTGGCGATCGATTATCAGGTCATCAGCGAGGTTCGCGCCTTCGGCATCCGCGCCGACCGAGGCGGGGTCGCCGAGGTGGACCTGTTCGTGCGCCTGCTCAACGACCGCAACGGCGAGGTCCGCGCGGCCAGGGAGTTCCACGCCAGCGCGCCCGTTTCCGGCAGCGGCAACAAAGCCTATGTCGATGCGCTCAACGCCGCCTTCGGCCAGGCCGCCACCGACATCGTGAGTTGGACCGATTCGGTGATCTGACCGGCCCGGTGTAACGGCAAGAAAAAGGCGGGAGCTTCTCCCGCCTTTTTGCTGTCTGCCGTTCGCAGGCGCTTACCGCAGCCGGCCCGAGGCGTGAGCCAGCATGGTGTAGACCTTGCCGGTGTCCGAGGTGAGGTAGGTCTGCGTCATCATATTGTCGCGGTCGTTGCGCGAGACGTCCTTCAACAGCTTCTCGAAGTCGTCGCAATAGCGGTCCACGGCGGTGCGGAACTCCGCCTCCGACTGGTACTTGCGGCGAATCTCGTCAAAGGTCTGCTGGCCCTTCAGCGTGTAGAGCCGGCGGGTGAAGACGTCGCGCTCGCCCTTGCGGTAGCGGTTCCACAGCTCGATCGAGGCCTCGTGGTCGATGGCGCGGGCAATGTCCACCGACAGCGAGTTCAGCGATTCGACCACATGCAGCGGCGAACGTTGGGTCGGCGCCGGGCGTGGCGCTTCCTGGCGCGGCGCGGCGGGGCGGGCCTCCTGCGAGGCGCCGGTCAGGAGATCGCGCACCCAGCCGCCCTGCGGGGGGCGTGCCGCCTCGGTCGGCCGTTCGAGTTCGAGCGTGCCGCGCAGATCAGCGCCGCCGGTCGGAGCCTGCGGAGCGGGCCGCGCCGGTTGAGCAGGAGCCGCCGGCGCTCGGCGCTGTGCCTCGGCGGCGCCGCGCAGCGTCTGCGGAGCAGGGCGCTGGGCGCGCGGTTCCGAGACGTCGACGGTGCGGCCGGACTTGGCGACGATCTCCGACAGTTCCTTCAGCGCGTTGATCTGCTCGGAAACGGCACGGCGGATGGCCGTGGTCGATTCCTTGGCCTCTTCCGGCATCTCGATGACGCCCTTGCGCAGTTCGGCGCGGGTGAGGTCCAACTCGCTCTTGATGGACTTGGCGGTGTGACGCATCTCCTCGGTGGCGCTGGCGAAGCGCTGCGTCGCCGATTCGATCGCCTCGCCGATGGCGGCGCGGATCTTGTCGGCGGATTCCAGCGTCTTGCCTTCGGCGTTCTGCAAGGTCTGGCCGACCAGCCCTTCGAAGGAGCGCATGACCTTTTCGAGGTCTTCCGACTTCTTCACCAGGCCGACGGCGAGGTCCTCCAGCGAGGACTGCCGCTCCAGCGTGTGCTCCAGATTGCTCTGCGCGGAGGAAAGCAGGTCGGAGGCGCTGGCAAGGAGCCGGCTGTGCTCGTCGAAGCGCGTGGCGATGGACGCTACTTCACGCAGGGTCGCCGAGGACAGTTCGGTGAGCCGCGTCGTGTTGGAATCGACCAGGCGCGCCGAGCTGGCAAAGGTTTGTGCGGCCTTTTCCGTGGTGGCGGCGAAGCTCTGCGTCGAACCGGTAAGCTGGCTCTCCACCTGGCCGAGATTGGCCGCGGCCTTCTCGATCAACTGGCCGAGCTGGCTGGAAGAAGCCGTCATGCGGCCGATCAGGTCGGACACGTTGTCGGCCAGCGTCGAGCGCGCGCCGTCGACCGCCGAAAGAGTCTCGGCGGTGCGGGCGGCGATGGCGTCGACCAGCGTCGCATTCTCGCGCCGCAGCTTCTCGGTCGCCTGCTCGGTCGCTTCCTCCATGGAACGCTGCAACTCGGACCCCCCTGCCGCAAAGCGCTCGACCAGCGGCCGCGCCGTCTCGTCGAGGATTTTCGACAGTTCGGCCGAGCGCGAGGCCAGCATGGAGTTCAGTTCGCGCGTGTTGGCGCCGATGCTGCGTGCTGCGTCGTTGGTGCTTTGGCCGATATGCTGGCCGACCGCCGTGAACGTTTCGGCGATGACGTTGGCGCGCGACACGAGCTGGCCCTCGGCTTCGGCGATCTGTTCGCCGAGTTTCCGGCCCATGGCCTCGGCCGAGCGGGCCAACCGGCCCTCGGCGCTGGAGACATGCTCTTCGACGCGGGCGGCGGTCGTCTGCGCGCTCGCGGCGAGCCGTTCGTCCGCACCGGCCAGCGTCTGCTCGATCTCGCGGGCATGTGCGGCAAGCTGCGCGCCGGTTTCGCGCACACGCTCGGCGACGCGCTGCTCGGTTTCCGAGAAGGCGCCGACGATGTGGTCGGCCTGCTGGCCGATGCTCGACGCCGTTTCGGCGATGCGCGAGGCGAGCCTGCCGTCGGCATCGTCGAAGACATGGCCGATTTCGGCGACGCGCGCCGAAAGCGCCTGCGAGCCCTCGGCGATGCGCTGGGCAAGCTGCTCGTCGGCACCGTCGAAGATGCGGCCGAGATCGGTCGCACGTGTGGCCAATGCCTCGGCCGATTCGCCGATGCGGCGGGCGAGCTTCTGGTCGGCGTCCTCGAAGTTGCGCAGGATGTCGCCGGCGCGGGAGGCCAGCGACTGCGCCGTCTCGACGGCCCGCGCCACCAGCTTCTGGTCGGCGCTGTCGAAGGTCGCGGCGATCGCCTCGGCGCGGGCGGCAAGCTGCGCCGCCGTCTCCTCGCCGTGGGCGAGCAGCGTGCTCGACGTATCCTGGGCACGCGCCGCCATGCGGCCGTCCGCCTCTTCGAAGGTGCGGGCGATGTCTTCGGCGCGGGCGAGCAGGGCGGCCGAGGTCTGCTCGGCGCGCTCGGCTATTTTGCGGTCGGCGTCGCTGAAGGCGATGCCGGCCTGCTCGTGCAGGGCGCTGGTCACTTCCATGACCTTCTCGCGCAGGGCACCGGCGACGAACACGGCGCTGTTTTCCAGCACGCTGCGGATGTTGTCGACGCCCGAGGACAGCGCGCGCTGCATGGTGCCGGCGCGCTCTTCGATGATGCCGGTCTGGCGGTCGAAGGCTTCCTCCATCTTCGCGATATCGGCGCCGATGGCATCGGAAATGCGGCTGCTGCCGGCTGCGATCCGGTCTATGTGGCCGGAAACGGCGCCGTCGATCTCGCTACGCACCGCCGCCAGCTTGCCGAGGTCCTCGTCGAGCGCCTGGGTCAGCATGGCGCGGCCGTCGGCGAGCTTGCCGACATGCCCGGCAATCACTTCGTCGATGCCGCCGCGGCTTTCGGCGATCTTGGCAAGATCGGCCTCCAGCGCACGCCGGAGGATATCGCGACCCTCGGCCAGCTTCTCGACCTGGCCGGCGACCAATCCGTCGATGCTGGAACGGCCCTCGGCCAGCTTGGCAAGATCTTCTTCGAGCGCGCGCTTGAGGATATCGCGGCCCTCGGCCAGTTTCTCGACCTGGCCGGCGACCAGCCCGTCGATGCCGGCACGGCTTTCGGCCAGCTTGGCGAGGTCTTCTTCCAGCGCGCGCTTGAGAATGTCGCGGCCCTCGGCCAGTTTCTCGACCTGACCGGCGACCAGCCCGTCGATGCCGGCACGGCTTTCGGCCAGTTTGGCGAGATCCTCTTCCAGTGCCCTCGACAGGGTGGAGCGGTCGGCCGCCAGCCGGTCGCTGTGACTGTTCACCAGTTCGTTGACGCTGCGCAGGTCGTCGTCGAGGCTGCCGGCGAACTTCGCCCGCTCATCCACGAGCCGTTGCGCCTGCTCGCCCATCACGCCGGTGATGGTGTTGAGGTCGTTCTCCAGCGCCCGCTTGAGGATATCGCGGCCTTCGGCCAGCTTCTCGACCTGGCCGGCGACCAGCCCGTCGATGCCGGAGCGGCTTTCGGCCAGCTTGGCGAGATCGTCCTCCATCGCTTTCGACAGCGCCGCGCGCCCGACCGCGAGCCGGTCCATATGTTCCTGCACGAGCCCGTCGACGTTCTTGAAGTCTGCTTCCAGCGCCTGCGACAGCGTGGAACGCTCCGCCGCGACGCGCGCCTTGTGGTCTTCGGCCGCCCTGGTGACGTTTCGCAGGTCGTCGTCGAGCGTGCCGGCGAATTTCGCGCGGTCGTCGGCGATCTTCTGCGAATGCTCGTCGACGACGCCGCGGATGGCGTTGAGGTCGTTCTCCAGCGCACGCTTGAGGATATCGCGGCCCTCGGCCAGCTTCTCGACCTGGCCGGCGACCAGCCCGTCGATGCTGGAGCGGCTTTCGGCCAGTTTGGCGAGATCGTCTTCCAGGGCTCTCGACAGCGTCGAGCGCTCGGCGGCCAGCCTCTCCATATGGCCATGAACGATATCGTTCACGTTTTGCAGGTCTCCTTCCAACACTTTCGCGAACTGCGCCCGGTCTTCCGCCAGCTTCCGCGACTGGTCGCCGACGACGCCGCGGATGGTGTTGAGGTCCGATTCCAGCGCGCGCTTGAGGATATCGCGGCCCTCGGCCAGCTTCTCGACCTGGCCGGCGACCAGCCCGTCGATGCTGGAGCGGCTCTCGGCCAGCTTGGCGAGGTCGGATTCCAGCGTCCGCGACAGCAGGCCGCGTTCTTCGGCGAGCTTGTCGGCGTGGCCGTCGACCAGCGCCCTGATGCCGGAAAGGTCGCTTTCCAGCGCGCGGCCAAGCTGATCGCGATCCTCGGCCAGTTGGACCGAATGGCTTTCCATCAGCCCCTTGAGCCGCTCGATGTCGGCGTCCAGCGCCCGCGCCAGCACGGCGCGGCCTTCGGCGATCTTCTCGACCTGACCGGCGACGAGGCCGTCGATGCCGGCGCGGCTTTCCGCCAGTTTGGCGAGGTCGGCATCCAGCGCGCGCGCCAGAATGGTCCTCCCCTCGGCCAGTTTGCCGACATGACCGGAAACCATTTCATCAATGATCGTGCGGGCTTGCGTCAGCTTGTCGGCATCCTGGTTCAAGGCATCGGCAAGCCGGCCACGGCCTTCTTCCAGCCGCTCCAGATGGCTGCCGAGCGAGGCGTCCATAGCCGCGCGCGCCTCGTTGATCTTGCGCAGGTCCTCTTCGAGCGCACGAGCGATCAGGCTGCGGCCTTCGGCGAGTTTCTGCACCTGCCCGGTGACGGCGGCGTCGATCTCGGCGCGGCCGTCGGCGAATTTGGCAAGATCGGTGTGCATGGCGGCCGCCATGCGTTCGCTGCTTTCGGCCAGCTTGCGGCTGTGGTTGTCGACGGCTTCCTCGATGCCGGCGCGGGCTTCGGCGAGCCGAAGGATATCGGCATCGAAGGAGCGCGAGACGGTGTGGCGCGCGGCCTCCATGCGGCCGGCGAAATCGTCGGCGCGCGCTTCCAGCATGGCCGAGGTCGAGGTGACGATATCGGCCATGTCGGCGCCGATGCGCGTCTTGCCCTCGTCAATCATCGCCAGCAGGGTCTGCTGGTTGGAACTGAAGGCGTCGTTGATCTCGCGGGCGCGATCGACCAGCGTCTCGTTGATCTGGCGGGCACGGGCCTCCAGCGCCGCGTTAAGCTTCTGGGTGCCGGTGTCGAGCGCCTCGGCGCGCGTCTGGAACTCGCTGATGAGCGCCTGGCCGCGCTCGGCCAGCGTGCGCTCGATGCCGTCGAGGCTCGCCTCGAACTCGGCGCTGAGGTTGCGCGCCGCGCCGCCCAGCAAGGAAACCATGCCGGAGGTGCGGTCGTCCAGCAGGTCCGTCAGCGAGCGCGTCAGGCCGTCGGTGGTGTCCGTCAGCTTGGCGATGCGCGTGTCGAGCAGGCTGGCGAAGGCTTCGCCCGAGGTGGACAGGCGGTCGGTGATGGAATCCAGCCGCGTCTCGACCGTGTCGAAGATCGACATCGAGCTTTCGTTGATGCGATCGATCAGCGTGTCACCGGAATTGGTGATCGTCATCGACAGGTTCGTCGAGGCGCCGGCGATGGAGTCGCGGATGCGATCGGAGGCGGCGCCGATCTCCTCGCGCAACGTCTCGTGCGCGCCGGCGATGGAGGCGCGCACGCGCTCGGCGTGGTTGACGACCGCTTCGCGCTCGCTGCCCAGCCCGTCGACGAGCTGGCGGATACGGGCTTCGTTCTCGGAATAGGAGCGCTCGATCTGGCTCACTTCGCTGTGGACGAGGGTTTCCAGTTCGACGGCGCGCGCCAGCGTGCGCTCGATGCCTTCGCCCATGGCCGCGACTTCGCGGCGCACCGCCTGGCCGATCATCATGACGCGGTCCTGCGCGAGATTTTCCGGCTCGGCGAGGCGGAACGCCACTTCGGTCATGGATTGCGCGGCGATGCGCATGTCCTGCGCGCGGCGCACCATGGCGGCGAAAGCCCAGAACAGCACGACCGGCAAAACGGCCGCGACGGCGACGCCGATCAGCTCCGGCCGGGCGAGAAGCTGGTCGAGCGTGCGGATCTGCCAGATAGAGGGACCGAACAGCATATGCGCCAGCGCCGCGGCGCCGGCGACCCAGACCACGGAAACGAGCGCGACGATCCAGTAGATCGTGTTCGAGGCGCGGCGGTTGAGCGCGTGCAGGAGCGATTTGTAGTCCTTCTGGCGATCGTCGTTGGCCGGCGCGAAGGCGGCGGGCTGGGTGCCGTTGGAGCGCGGCTCGGCTGGCCTAAGGTCCTCGGTCCTGGGCTGGTTTGCAGGCTGGTTGGCCGCCGGCCTGGCGGGGGCGGGCGCCGGAGCGGGTTTCCCGGCGCGGCTGGCGCGCGAAAGTTCCTCGGCAGCCTGCGAAATCTGCGCTTCGAGGTCTTCCATCGAGGCGGCGATATCCAGATCGCCGGCGCCGGACGCGAAGTCGATGTCCAGCGCGGCTTCGAGTTCCTTTGCCACTTCACTGTCGAGGGATTTGGTTGTCGTGGTTTTCTTCGCCATGCCTTCGCTACCCTGTACTGGCTGCCGCGGGACCTGTTATTGTCGTTTCTTGCCCCCGCGCCCGAGGCTGATATGGACCCCGCGTATCGTAGTGACACAGGTGGGTAAAGAAAACATGCATTCGGCCGCATACGTAAAACTTTAAATATAAGGTTAACGGAAGCGTGAGCCAAAGCCCTGCGGCCCAACATTTTTCACGATCGTCCGTTAACCCACCGTCCACCGGATCGGCCTAGCCTCGATGCCCTGTTTTCCAACGATCCGGCAGGAGAGACAGTGATGCGTAACGGTGCAGACGTAGCGTTCTCGATGCCTGGAGGGGAGGCTTGCGGCCGTTCGGCGGCGCGGCCGGTCGATCTCGTCCATCTCGCCCGCCAGACCATGGGCGACCGCGACCTGGAGCGCGAGGTGCTGGGCCTCTTCGTTCAACAGGCGCTTTCGGTGCGCGACGAGATTGCCGGCGCCGACCGGAAACGGCGTCTTCTTTTGGCACACGGCCTGAAGGGGTCGGCACGCAACATCGGCGCCTTCTCGGTCGCCGATTGCGCCGCCGCCATTGAGCGCGAGCCGCAGGACGGGCGTTTGCTGAAGCGGCTGCACCTCCTCGTCGACGACGTTCGCGATTTTGTCGCCGCCATCAGCCGCTAGGCCAGCGCGTCGCCGCGCTCTGGCCGATTGAACGACTTTCCCCAAATGCGTCATCACAGGGCGGTTTTGCGCCGCAGTTGACTTGTCGCGCAGAGCCATTATCTCGGCGGGAACTTCCCTTCAGGTGACGCATGACCAAGCTGACCTACATCGCCTTCGACGGCACGCGCTTCGACGTTGAGGCCGAAAACGGCTCGACCGTGATGGAAAACGCCATCCGCAACGCCGTTCCCGGCATCGAGGCCGAGTGCGGCGGTGCCTGCGCCTGCGCGACCTGCCATGTCTATGTCGATCCGGAATGGACCGGCGTGGTGGGCGAGCCCGAGGCGATGGAAGAGGACATGCTCGATTTCGCCTACGACGTGCAGCCGAATTCGCGCCTGTCGTGCCAGATCAAGGTGCGCGACGACCTGGACGGTCTCGTCGTGCGGGTGCCCGAGCGGCAGGGCTGATACGGCTCATTCCACCATCGGCGCGTCAGCGGGCGCGCGCCCGCGCAACGGCTTTTCCGGCATCAGCAACAGAATCAGCAGCGATCCGGCCAGCATGATCGCGGCGGCCAGGAAGATCACGCCGAACGTGACGCCTTCCCGGACCTGGCCGGCCGCGTTCGCCATGCCTTCGCCGGCGAGCGGCAGGTGATAGCCGAGCGCGATGGCGCCGAGCGCGGCCACGCCCAGTGCGCCGCCCAGTGAGCGCAGGAAAGTGAGTACGCCGGTGGCGACGCCGAGATGCGCATAGTCGACGGCGTTCTGCACCGAGACGGTGGCGACCGGGAAGGACGTGCCCATGCCGATGCCGACCATCGCCGTCAGCACTTCGACTGTAGCCAATGATGCGCTGCCGGCGAGCGGCACGAGCGCGCCGAGGCAGACTATGGCGAAAGCAATGCCGGCGAGGGCGATGCGCTTGTAGTGGACGAAGCGCGGCACCAGCTTGCCGCTGGTCGTCGCCCCCGCGACCGTACCGAGCAACAGGCCCAGCATCGCCATGCCCGATTCGCCGGCCGTCAGCCCGAGGACGAACTGGAGGTAGACGGGTAGATAGACGGACAGGCCGATGCTGGCCGCTTGCAGCAGGAACATGGAGAAGGTGCCGGTGAGCACGATGCGGTTGGAAAGCACCTCCAGCGAGATCAGCGGCTCGGCGGCATTGAGCAGCCGGGCGGCGAACCCGGCCCAGCACAAGGCGGATGCACCGAGCAGGCCGAGGATTTCCGGCGACGCCCACGGATAGGTACTGCCGCCCCAGTTGAAAGCGAGCAGCAGCAGCGCGGTCGCCGCTACCAGCACCGCCGCGCCCCAGCCGTCGATGCTGTGGTCCTTGGCCGCCACGGGCAGCTTCTTCAGCGGATTGTTGATGATGATCATCGCCAGCGCGCCGAGCGGCAGGTTGATCCAGAAGATCAGAGACCAGTGGAGGTGTTCGGCGAAGATGCCGCCGAGCAGGGGGCCGGCGATCGACGCCACGGCCCATGTTCCCGAAATCCAGGCGGCGTAGCGGGCGCGCTCCATCGGCGGCACGAGATCGCCGATGACCGTCTGCGACAGTGCGAAAAGGCCGCCGCCGCCGACGCCCTGCACGGCCCTGCCGATGACGAGGACAGCCATGTTGGGGGCCAGCGCGCTGATCAGCGAGCCGGCGAGGAAGATCACGATGGCCGCATAAATGGTCGGCCGCCGCCCGTAAACGTCGGAGATGCGGCCATAGAGCGGCGCCATCGCCGTCGCGGTGAGAAGATAACCGGTGACGATCCAGGGCAGGTAGTTGGCATGGCCAAGGGCTGCGCCGATGGTGGGCATCGCAGGCGCGACGATGGCCTGGTCGAGCGCCGCCAGCAGCATCGACAGGAGAACCCCGGCGATGATGGTATTCTTTTCCGATTCCGACAGAGCGGGGCGGGTTGCGATGGTCTTGTTGTCGACGGCCTGATCCATGGTGTCACCATTGCCTGTTTCGATGTCGAGCCGATGTCGCGCGAGCGGGTCGCGAATCGACAGACCATCGTTTCGAAGTGGACTACGGCCGCGCGGCATCGCGGGCTCGGTTTGCGCAAAACACAACCGCCGGGCTGCCGACCGGCACGCATTCCTGAAAAACAGCGGCGCGGCCTAGCAGATAGGGCATGCCGGTGTCGAGATGGAGAGGGGCCTGTGCCGAGATTGTCACCGGCCTGGTCCAGCGGCCTCAGCCGGGCAGCCGGCCGTTTTCGATGCGCTCCATGCGGTAGCGCAGCAATCGCAGGATGCGGTCCTCGAAATTGATTCCTTCGACGCGGTCGAAGTCGGCCTGCGCCCGGTCATGCGCGGCCAGCGCGCGGGCGGTGATCTCTTTCGCCTTTGCCGCCGCCTCCTTGCAGGTGTCCTGCGTGCCGATGGCCAGCAGCGCCTTTTCGAGATCGCTGCCGTGCTGCTTGGCAATTTCGACGTGGCGCTCCTCGTGGCGCTTGATGTCGGCCGCCAGCGTGTCCCAGAAGATCCGCACGTCCTTGTCGGCATGGCCGCGCGGATGCCAGCGCGGCAGGATGACGTGCACCTTGACCGTCACCACGGCGGAGGCGATGCGGCAGGATTTGCCCTGGTCCGCATAGCCGATGCGGGTGGTGAAGGCCATGCGCGTGGCGCCGGGATGGCGCAGGCCCGTGGTGTTGACCTTCGGGCCGCGCCGCGACAACTCGTTCTGGATGTCGTCGAGGTTATGGCCGCGAATGGTGAAATAGGAGTAGGTCTTGACCAGATTGGCCGCGCCGGCGGGAACGGCCGTGCAGGCGAATATCAGCACGCAAAGCAGGAAACGGATCATCGTGTTGCCTCTTCGCACACCTTGCTTTACGGCCATGGGCGGCGCAACGGAAATCGGTTGCCGCGAGACTGACGGGCAATGACGATAAGACGATGGCAACTGGCGCACGGGCGCCATCTCGACCTCGGCGCGAAAGCCGTGGTCATGGGCATCCTCAACGTCACCCCCGACAGCTTTTCCGACGGCGGCCGGTTCGACGCCTTGCAGGCCGCGCTCGAACAGGCCGGGCGCATGATCGACGAAGGCGCGGCGATCGTCGACGTCGGCGGCGAATCGACCCGGCCGGGCGGCGAGCCGGTCGGCGCCGAAGAGGAACAGCGCCGCGTGCTGCCGGTGATCGAACGGTTGGCGGCGGAGGGCAGGGCGCTCCTCTCCATCGACACCTATCATGCCGAAACGGCGCGGCTGGCCGTGCGGGCGGGCGCCCACATCGTCAACGACATCTGGGGCTTTCAGCACGAGCCGGCCATCGCCGAGGTCGCTGCGGAAACCGGTGCCGGACTGATCGCCATGCACAACGGCCGCGACCGCGACAAGCTGCCGGATTACGTGCAGGATCAGTTCTTCTTTCTCGGCCGCTCGGTCGAGATCGCCCGGCAGGCCGGCGTGCGTGACGATCAGCTGGTCCTCGATCCCGGCTTCGGCTTCGGCACCGACGTGCCGCAGGAGGACCTGGAGCTGATGGCGCGGTTACAGGACCTGCACGCGCTGGGCTTCCCGCTGATGGTCGGCACCTCGCGAAAGCGCTTCGTCGGCTCCGTCACCGGCCGCCCCGTCGGCGAGCGGGCGGCGGGGACGGCGGCAACCAGCGTCATCCTGCGGCTCAAGGGCGCGCATCTTTTTCGCGTCCACGATGTCGCAATCAACGTGGACGCGCTCGCCATGGCCGATGCTATGCTCGCCTGGGAAGCTGGCCGGCAGGACGGGCGATGACCGACACGATCCGCATGGAAAACGGCGCCTTGGCGCGGCAGGACGTTGGCGTCGCAAGTCCGGCGCGGATGCGGTAGGCCATGGCAGGGACCAGCACCGCCTATCTCAGCCTCGGCGGCAATCTCGGCGATCCGGCGGCTTCGATGAGCGCCGCACTCGCCATGCTGGACGACGATCCGGCGACGAAGGTCGCCGCCGTTTCGTCCCTCTACCGCACGCCGCCGTGGGGCAAGACCGACCAGCCGGATTTCCTCAACGCCGCGGCCGAGCTTTCGACCGCGCTTTCCGCCCGCGCGCTGCTGGACCTGTGCCTGGAGGCCGAGCATCGCCTCAAGCGCGTGCGAGGCGAGCGTTGGGGACCACGGCTGATCGACCTCGACATCCTGATGTTCGGCGACAGCGAAATCCACGAGCCGGGCCTCGACTTGCCGCATCCGCGCATGCTGGAGCGCGCTTTCGTGCTGGCGCCGCTGGCCGAAATCGCGCCTGCCCTGGTCCTTGAGGGCGTCAGCGCGGCCGATCGTCTTGCTTCCGCCGACAAGGCCGGCATCGAGCGGTTGCCATCGGGCCGCGATTGGTGGCAGCGTGGCGGCAAAGGCCGCTGACTCGGCCGCCGGCAAAGGATATCCCGACGCATGACCAAACTCGGTGCGCGCGAAAACCTGAGCCGCAAGCGGCTGCCGGGCAGCGAGGCGAAGGTCGAGTTCGTCGAACTGTTCTTCGACCTCGTCTTCGTCTTCGCCGTCACGCAGATATCACACGGCCTGCTGCGGAACCTGACGCTGCTCGGCGCCTTCCAGGCGGCCTTCCTGCTGATGGCCGTGTGGTGGGTCTGGGTCTACACCTCCTGGGTGACGAACTGGATGGACCCGAAGCGCGGGCCGGTCAAATCCATGCTGTTCGTGCTGATGCTGGCGGGGCTCCTCCTGTCCACCTCGATCCCCGAGGCGTTCGCCGAACGCGGCCTGATGTTCGCCGCCGCCTACGTTTTCATGCAGGTGGGGCGCACCGCCTTCACCGCCTGGGCGTTCCGCGCGCACGACCGGCCGAACTACCTCAACATGTGCCGCATCCTGGCCTGGCTGCTCCTGTCGGGCGTCTTCTGGATCGCCGGCGCGCTGGCCGAAGGCGAGGCGCGCTTCGCGCTGTGGATCGTCGCCCTCCTGCTTGAATATGTCTCGCCCTCGCTGCGCTTCTGGACGCCGTGGCTCGGCGCCACGCCGACCAGCGACTGGGATATCGACGGCGGCCACATGGCCGAGCGAAGCGCTGCCTTCATCATCATCGCACTCGGCGAATCGGTGGTGGTGATGGGCGCGACGCTTTCCGAGGCCGTGCTCGACACCGGCGTCGTGCTGGCTTTCCTTGCCTCGTTCGGCGCCTCGGTCGCCATGTGGTGGCTCTATTTCGCCGTCGGCGCCGAGACGGGTCGCCATCGCATCGAGGCGGCGGACGATCCCGGCCGCGTCGCCCGCATCACCTACACCTATCTGCCGGTGCTGCTGGTCGCCGGCATTATTGTCACAGCCGTCGCCGATGAGCTGACGGTGGCGCATCCGGGCGGCCACGACGCCGACCTCGCCACCGTCCTGACCCTGATCGGTGGGCCGGCGCTCTATGTCTTCGGCAACCTTCTGTTCAAGAAGGTGACGTCGGGCAGGGTGCCGCTGTCGCATCTGGTCGGGTTGGCGCTGCTCGTCGTCGTCGGCCTTGTCGGCCTCCGCGCGGAGCCGCTGTCGCTCAGCATCGCCACCACCGTCATCCTCTTCGGCATCGCCTATTGGGAGCAGCGCCTCGGCGAAAGCCGCGCCGCGCACAGGGCCTGACGTCAGCCGGCGAAGCCGCCGCCGTCGAGGAACGCCCGTTCCTCCGCGCTCGTTTCGCGCCCGAGCGCGGCGTTGCGGTGCGGAAAGCGGCCGAAACGGGCGACGATGTCGCGATGCTCCAGCGCATAGGGCAGGTAGCTTTCCGGCGCCCTCTCCGAGAACAGCGCCACCGAACGTTCCTGGTCGGCCATCGTTTCGGAATGCTCGAACGGCAGGTAGATGAAGGCGCGCAGGTCCGGCTCCAGCGCCATGTCATGTCCGGCTGCAACCACCTTGGCGGCGAGATGGCGGGCGAGCGGATCGGTGGCGAACATATGGCCGGTGCCGCGAAAGCAGTTGCGGGGGAACTGGTCGAGCAGGATCATCAGCGCCAGCGCGCCCTCGGCATTTTCCGCCCAGCCGTCCAGCTCGCGCCGCGCGGCGGCATAGTGAAGGTCGAGGAAGCGGGCGTGGAAATCGGCGTCGAAGCCGTCGTCCTTGCGGAACCAGGCTTCCGGGCCTGCCTCGCGCCAGAAGCGGGTTACGGCGAGTGCGCGATCGTCGGTCGTCGTCATGAAGGTCCTGGCTCCGTCTGTTCTCGTGCCTGCCTGCCGAGCACGCCGGCGGTTTCCTCGTTGAGCGCGCGGCCCGGCTGGCGCGGCGTCGCCACCGGTGCCGGCACCGGCGTCGCCATGTTGCCCTTCATGAAGTTGCGGCCGTCGCGGATATCGCCGGTGAGCTGCACTTCGAAGCGGGCGGCGTCGCGGCGGCGCACGTCCTCGATCACGTCGACGATCTCGTCGGGATCGACGCCGAGCGCCTCCAGCGTCGAGCCGCCGAACACCAGCGCCGATTCGAACGTCTCGCGCAGCTGGTAGTCGACGCCGGCATGAACCAGTTGCAGGGAGGTGCCGCGGTCGTAAGCGCGCGCCAGCACCGTCGCCAGCGGGAATTCCGCCTTGACCAGTTCCGCGATCCGCACGGCGGCATCGGCCTTGTCCACGCAGATCAGCACCGCGCGCGCCCCGCCGGCGCCCGCGGCGCGCAGGATATCGAGGCGCGTGCCGTCGCCATAATAGACCTTGAAGCCGAAATTGGCGGCCGCCTGGATCATCTCGACATCGTTGTCGATGATCGACACATCGACGCCGCGCAGGATCAGCGGCTGGCTGGCGATCTGGCCGAAGCGGCCGAAGCCGATGATCAGCACCGAGCCGGTCAGCCCGTCGGCGACATCGACGCCCTCGAGCGAAAGCGCATCGCGCGGCGTGAAATAGCGCAGGCCTATGATCGCCAGCGGCGTCAGCACCATGGACAGGATGATGACGGCGGTGAGCTGGGCGTTGCCGGCGCCGTCGATGAGGCCGACGGCGTGGGCCGACGAATAGAGCACGAAAGCGAATTCGCCGCCCTGCGCCATCATCACCGCGCGCTCCAGCGCTTCGCGGTGCGGCGCCTTGAGGAAGCGCGCCACGGCATAGATTCCAACCGCCTTGGCGATCATGTAGGCGACGACATAGACGGCGATCAGCCGCCAGTCTGCGGCGACGATGGACAGGTCCAGCGACATGCCGACCGCCAGGAAGAACAGGCCGAGGAGGATGCCGCGGAACGGCTCGATATCGGCTTCAAGCTGGTGGCGGAAGGTCGATTCCGACAGAAGCACGCCGGCCAGGAAGGCGCCCATCGCCATCGACAGGCCGGAAAGCTGCATGGCCAGCGCCGATCCCAGCACGACCAGCAGAGCCGCCGCCGTCATCACCTCGCGGGCCTGCGAATCGGCCAGGATGCGGAACAGCGGGTTCAGCAGGTAGCGCCCCGCGAAGACAAGACCGACGATGGCGGCGATGCCGATGCTGACCTCCTGCAACCGTTCCGCCAGCGTGGTTTCGCCGCCGCCGGGCGCCAGGAAGGCGACGAGCGCCAGCAGCGGCACGATCATCAGGTCCTCGAACAGAAGGATCGAGACGATCTTCTGCCCCTTCGGCACGGCGATCTCGCCGCGCTCCTCGAGAAGCTGCATGACGATGGCCGTCGAGGTGAGCACGAAGCCGGCGCCGGCGATGAAGGCCTGCGAGACAGGGAAGCCGCCGGCCAGGCCGACCAGCGTCAAGAGGGCGGCGCAGACCGCCACCTGCAAGGTGCCGAGGCCGAAGATTTCCCGCCGCAGGCCCCACAGCCGCGACGGCTGCATCTCCAGCCCGATGATGAACAGGAACATGACGACGCCGAGTTCGGCGACGTGCAGGATCGCTTCCGGGTCGGAAAATATGCGCAGGCCGAACGGGCCGATGACCAGCCCCGCCGCGAGATAGCCGAGGATCGAGCCGAGGCCGATGCGCTTGAAGATCGGCACGGCGACGACGCCGGCCGCCAGAAGCGCCACCACCTGGACGAGATCGCTGCTGGAAGCCTCGACGGCCATGAATCGGTTCCGGATTTGAAGCGACGGGATCGTGTCCGAACATAGGACCTCTGGGCGCCGGATAACAACCCGCGGCATGCGCCGGTACCATTCCGTTTTTCCGGTGAAACCTCGAAGTAACGGTTAAATCTCGCGCCTGAGTTGCAGGCGGGCGTGCGCCAAGCTAGAGGCTTGATCGTCGGTGGCGGGGGGCTGCAAGCGCGACTCGGTCGCGAACCACCGTGAAGGATGATCTTGATGAAGAAATTTCTGCTGCTTGGCGTCGGGTTGGCCGCGCTCGCGGGCTCTGCCTGTTCCAAGGCGCCCGAATGCACGACCGAGGAGATGACCAAGAAGGCGCAGGAACTGGCGTCCGCCTTGCAGGAGGCCGTGACCAAGGACCCGGCCAAGGCTGCCGAACTGACCGCCAAGGTGCAGGACGTCACGTCGAAATATCAGGGCGCGACGACGGCGGCCGAAGCCTGCAAGGCCTATGACGAGGTCATTGCGGCGGTTAAGGGCTGACGAAAACCGTCCGTCGGATCGGAAATGGAAAAGGCGGACGCCTGCGCGCCGCCTTTTTTCTGCCTGCCGCAGTTTTCAGTTCTTGGCGATGGCGCCGACGTCCGAAGCGTCGACGCGCTTCAGGTTCATGCCGATGACCGGCACCATCTGCTTGTCGACGCGGACCGAAACGGTGACGATCATCGAATTGTCGTCGGGCACGCGCGCCTGCATGACACCGTTGAGCTGCTTGCGGTTGATGGCGAAGACCACCTTGCGGCCGTCGACGACATTGCCGGAAATAATGTCCAGACCGGAGCCTTGCGAGCCGCCCATGAAGGAGCCGCGATAGCTGCGGCCCTTGCGCTCGACGCTGGCCGACATCGGCTGCGTGAAGACGCCGACCCGGCACCCCCCGTCCAGCGACATGCCGACTTTGCCGTCGGGCGTGGTGCCTGTGAAGTTGCAGGTGAACTTGGTGCCCTTGTATTTTCCGGCGACGATTTCGCCGGGGCCGACCCATTTGCCTTCGACAGAATGGAAGAACGACTGGTCGTTCTCGGCGGCGAAGGCGGTCGTGGCGAAGCCTGCCGAAGCGACGATCGCGGCAGGCAGCAGGGCGGACAGAACCACTCTTTTCATAAACGGCATCCGGTTACGGCAACGCGGGAGGAATTGGCCCCGACCATGAAGAATATTGGTTAATGCTTCGTCACCTCGGCCCTGCAATGCCGGGAATTCGCGCTGCCGTCAATCGTTGCCCGGGTCTTTGTCGTTGCCCTTGGCGGCGGTGAATTTGGTCAGCGCCGACACGAAATCGCCCATGCCGGGACGCCTGAGCGCCGTGAAGGGCAGGGGCCGCACCGTCTCGATCGCGGCGATGCCGATGCGCGCCGTCATCATGCCGTTGACGACGCCCTCGCCGAGCTTGGCCGAGAGCCGGGCGGCAAGTCCGTGGCCGACGATCTGCTGGACGAAGCTGTCGCCGACGGCGATCGAGCCGGTAACGGCCAGATGCGCCAGCACGCTGCGCGCCAGCCGGAAAAAGCCCAGCGTGCCGGGACGCCCGCCGTAAAGTTCCGACAGGCGGCGGATGAGGCGGCCGGCCTCGAACACCACATAGGCGACGTCGACCAGCGCGCGTGGGCTGACCGCCGTCACCAGCGAGACGCGCTTGGCCGCGTCCAGCACCAGCTGTTTCGCTTCCGCGTCGAGGGGAGCGAGGATTTCGGTTTCGGCCAGCCGCACAAGGTTGCCGCCGTCGATGATCTCGCCGCGCAGGTCGGCCAGCGCGCGCCGGCCGGCGGCCGTCTGCGGCTTGGCCGAGACGAAGGCGGACAGTTCGTCGACCACGGCGCGCGCCGCCTTCGGATCGTCGCGGGCGATGGCGTCCAGCGCCTTGCGTTGCAGCTTCTCGACCTCCGCCAACCGGCCGATGGCGATGAATTCGCGCAGCAGGATGATCGCCAGCGCCAGCACGGCAATGCCGGCAACTGCGGCGGCGAACCAGCCGAGCCACGGTTCGCGCGCGAACAGGTCGCGTATCAGCCTGTCGGCCCACAGGCCGACGGCGAGCGAGACGAGGATGCCGACCGCGCCGAAGAAGATGGAGCCGAGAAGAGAGCGTCTCCTTGGCGGCGTGGCAGGCGGCGGCTCGGCGGCGGCAAGATCGGGCTCTTCGAAGATATCGATCTCGGCCGGCAACACGACGGCGTTCGGGACGGCGCGCGGCTTGCGCGGCGCTGCCGCTGCCTTCGCCGGCTCGGCGATTTCGGGCTCGATGCGGAAGGCGGTCGGCTTGCGGGTCATGCCAGTTGATCTCCGATCAGGAACTGCAAGGCCCGGTCGAGCCGGATATGCGGCAGGGACAGCGTCACGCCTTCGGCGGTGCGTTCGAGCTTCGGCGGCCGGAAGCGGACGAAGCGGACCGGCGGTTCCGGCGGCGAGCGCTGAAGCTGCGCATCCGCCTGCTCGAACACGGCATTGATATTGTCAGGCAAGTCACCGGGAAATATGGCCGTTTCCGTCTTCCCGTCGAACACCTCGCCGTCGATCCTTTCGCCTTCGAGCGGCGTGCCGATGATGACGGGCAGCGTTTCCTTGCCCTGCTTGACGGTGCCCTCGCGCGTTGCCCGCACCGCCGCCATGGCGACGACATCGACCGCCGCGCCGGTGAAATTGGCGCGGGCGATCGCCCGGTCTGCCAGCCGCCGCACGATCGCCTGCAAGCGGTCGTGGCTCTCATGGTGCAGGTGGTCTGCCTTGGTCGCGGCGACGAGGATGCGGTCGATGCGGCGTGAGAACAGGTCGCTCAGCACGTTGCCGCGGCCGGGGCGGAAGCAGGCCAGGATTTCCGTCGCCGCCCGCTCCAGGTCGGCCATCGCCGCCGGGCCGGAATTCAGCGCCTGCAAGGCGTCGATGAGGACGATCTGGCGGTCGAGCCGGGTGACGTGGTCGCGGAAGAAGGGTTTTACGACATGCGTCTTGTAGGCTTCGTAGCGGCGCTCCATCATGGCCGCCAGTGAACCGGCGCGCGGCGCCTTGCCCTCGGGCGCCGGCAGCGGCGCGAAGGTCAGCGCCGGCGAGCCTTCGAGGTCGCCTGGCATCAGGAAGCGGCCCGGCGGCAAGGTGGAAAGCGCCCGCTCGTCCGCCTTGCAGGCCTTGAGATAGGCGGCGAAGCTTTCGGCCAGGCGCCGCGCCGTCATCTCGTCGGCATCCGCGTCGGGCGCGGCCTCGGCGGCGAGCGAGCGCCATTGCGCAGAGAGATCGGCACGCACCGGCAGTTCGGCCATTTCAAAGGCTTCGCGCGAAAAATCGGCGAAGGATTTGCCGAGCAGCGGCAGGTCGAGCAGCCATTCGCCGGGATAATCGACGATATCCACCGACAGCTTGCCCGCCGAGAACATACGGTTCCAGGCCGACGCCGATTCGTATTCGATGGTGAGGCGCAGTTCCGAGACGGCGCGGGTGGAATCCGGCCATGTCCGTTCGTTGACCAGCGCCGCGACATGGTCTTCGTATTCGAAGCGCGGCACCGCGTCGTCCGGCTGGTGCTCCAGGAAGGCGCGGGCAATACGGCCGGATTTCTGCGCTTCGAACAGCGGCAGCCTGCCGCCATGGACGAGATTATGGACGAGCGCCGAGATGAACACCGTCTTGCCGGCGCGCGAAAGCCCGGTGACGCCGAGCCGCAGCGAGCGCGTGGAGAACAGGCCGGCGGCGCGACCGGCAAACGTGTCCAGCGCGATGCGCGCCTCGTCGGTCAAGGTGGTCAGCGATGACGCCAAGATGGAATTCTCTCGCGCTGCGGCACCCCGATATAGGGGCTGCGCGGCGGCTTTGGAATGGTTTTGCGCTTCGGAGCGGCGAGGGACGGTGGGGAAACCTAAGAGACCGGCGTCAGGAACGCCTCGAGATGGCCGGCGCCGGGCTCGGCCCCGTCGAGGCTGTGCTCGAAGCGGATCACGGCCAGCCCGCAGGTGGGAAACCCGTTCGCCAGCGCCTCGCGCGCTTCGGGCTCGCCGTCGCCTGCGATGGCCATCGCCAGGTCCTCCATCATCGGATTGTGGCCGATCACCAACAGCGAGCCGAAGCCGCCATGGTCGCGGATGAGGGCGAGATAGCCGGTGGCGTCCTCGGTATAGAGCTGATCGAAGAACAGGACGCGGCCGACGTCGGTATGGCCGACGACGCCTTCCAGCGTTTCGCGGGCGCGCCGGGCGTTGGAACACAGCGTCAGGTCGGGCACGTAGCCCGCCGCGGCCATCGCCGCGCCGGTGGCCTGCGCGTCGGCGACGCCGACGTCGTCCAGCGCGCGGTCGAAATCGCGCACCCCCGGCATTGCCCACCCGGCCCTGGCATGCCTCAACAGATACAACCTGTTCACCAGGCCTCCTTCCGGCAGTCGGGCGCGCGCCCCGCGCCATCAGGATTAGCCGCCGCGGCGGTTTTGCGCAACGCCGCCGGCGCATGGCTGGAATGTGCAAAACGCCGGCCCGGAAGCCGGAAAACGCTGCGTTGCAGCATTCGGGAGCCTGCCTAACAAAAGCGTGAGCCCGTTGCCATTTGCGCTTGTGCCGGTGATTGGCCGCGAATATATAGGCGCCAAATTTTTGGGGTTGTCGGGTGAGTCGAATGAACGAAATCACAACTTCCGATTACGTACCCACAGAAGACGAGCCGTTCATGAACGAGCGGCAGAAATCCTACTTCAGACAAAAGCTTATCGCCTGGAAAAGCGACATTTTGCGCGAGGCGCGCGAGACGCTCGAAATTCTCCAGCAGGAAAACGCCAACCATCCTGACCTGGCCGACCGCGCTTCGTCCGAGACGGACCGCGCGATCGAATTGCGGGCACGCGACCGCCAGCGCAAGCTGATCTCCAAGATCGATTCGGCGTTGCAGCGGATCGACGAAGGGACCTACGGCTATTGCGAGGAAACGGGCGAGCCCATCTCGCTGAAGCGCCTCGACGCGCGGCCGATCGCCACTCTGTCCATCGAGGCGCAGGAGCGCCACGAGCGCCGCGAAAAGGTCTATCGCGACGACTGAGGCGACGAATGGGAATAGCGATTAGCGAATAGGGGAAATCCCCTTTGCATGGCCGGATTCCCGGCCTTTTTCTTGCTCGCAGCTCGCAGCTCGCAGCTCGCAGCTCGCAGCTCGCAGCTCGCAGCTCGCAGCTCGCAGCTCGCTCAGCGCTTGTGGCTGGAGAGTTCGCCGAGCAGCCGGGTCATTTCGTCTTCAAGCGAGGCGGGTTTGTCCGCGCCCGGCTTGGCCGGGGGATGCGGCTCGTCGAGCGAGACTTCCAGTTCGTTCAGCAGCGCATCGTCGAGCGGATCGTCCGGCGGCGGCGATTTCGGCCGCGCGGCGGTGGTGTGGTCTTGTCCGTGCGGCGTCGACGGTGCGGGCGCCCGCAGGGGCGCAGGTCGTGGCAATGGTTCCCGCAACGGCGCCGCTGCGGCGGGCGGCGGGGCAGGAGCGTGCGGCCGTGCCGGGACGGGCCTCGCGGGGGGCGGGGCGGCGTGTTGCTGGCGAACGGCTGCGGCCGGCGGCGCCGGCTGCTGCGCATGGACCTCGCCGGCCGGCAACGGGCGGCGGGAAGCCACCAGGCGGATGTCGCGCTCCACCACCACGTCGGTCGGTCCGCCGATCAAAAGAAGATGCTCGATGTCGTCGCGCCGCACCAGCACCAGCCGGCGGTGGCTGTCCACGGCGGTCGCGTCCATCACGGCCAGCCGCGTCTTGCGGTTGCGGCCGCCGGCAACGAAGGTGCCGAACGTCAGGCCGCGAATCAGCCGGATGATGATGAGCACCACGATGAGGAGCAGAAGGGCTGCGAACGTCCAAAGGAGCGCCGGGGCGTAGTTCGGGCCTGCCACGTCATCCAACCAGTTCAGCATCGCCGTTCCCAACCGCCAGTGAGCCCGCAGCGAGACTAGACCGCGGCAAGTCGATATCGCAAGGCGCCATTGCCCGGTGCGGGCATATGTCCACCGCCGCGATGCCGCTTTTCGGCGGACAAACGCCTGCTGGGCCTTTTCGCGGTCGGGAGAATGTGATTCAACCGCTGCCGGTGGGGCGGGCCGCAGGAACGGCCGAATCGTGAGCAGGGGGCAGATGGCCAGGGAAACGCGCGGCGATTTCTACCCGGTGCCGATCGTCGATCAGAACACCCGGCCGGGCGCCGTCACCAGGCTGGTGATCTTCATCCTCGTGCTGACGGTCGCCGCCATCGTCTTCGGCATTTTCCGCGAGCGTTTCGGCGATCCGTTCCTGCTCGGCATGCTGGGCGTGCTGGCAATGATCGGCGTCGGCTTCCTGTTCGCGGCCGCCGTCGGCTTCCTGCAATTCTCGCCGCGCTCGTCCGGCGACGAACTGTCCAAGGCCTTTGTCGATTCCATGGGCCAGGGCCTGCTCGTTACCGACGCCAAGGGCCGCGTCGTCTACGCCAACCGCGCCTATGCGGACATGACCGGCGCCGCTTCCGCCGCGGACCTGAAGACGGTCGAGGGCCTGCTTTCGGACGTGCCCGAGGCCTCGGCCACCATCTACCGGCTGGCGTCCGGCCTGCGCGACGGCCAGGCCGGCGACGGCGAGTTCCGTCTCGCCCATTCGATCCGCCCCGGCGCCGAGCCCGGCGCGCGCTGGTATCGGACGCGGGCGCGCACCTTCAGCGCTCCCGGCCAGCGCCAGCCGCTGCTGGCCTGGCAGCTTGCCGACATTTCCGCCGAGCGCGCCGAGCAGGAGCGCTTTTTCCTCGATCTGCAAAAGGCGATCGACCACCTCGACCATGCGCCGGCCGGCTTCTTCGCCGCCGATCCGGAAGGGCGCGTCACCTATATCAACGCCACGCTGGCGGAATGGCTGGGCATCGACCTGGCGTCCTTCACGCCCGGCTCGCTCACCCTGCCGGAAATCGTCGCCGGCGACGGCATGGCGCTGGTACGCTCGGTCCGCGCCGATCCCGGCACGACGCGCAACGCCGTCATCGACCTCGACCTCACCACGACCTCGGGCAAGGTGCTGCCGGTGCGCTTCATGCACCGGGTCACGGCCAGCCGCGAGGGTTCGAGCGGGCCGACGCGTACCATCGTGCTCAACCGCACCCAGGGCGAGGACGCCTCGGCTGATCTGCGCGCTTCGGAAGTGCGTTTCACGCGCTTCTTCAATTCGACGCCGATGGCGATTGCCGGCGTCGACCAGAACGGCCGCATCCTGCGCACCAATGCGCCGTTCCTGTCGCTGTTCGCGCCGGTGGTCGACCGCGACGCGGTGGATCGCAAGGTGCGTTTCGACACCGTTATCCACGAGCGCGACCGCGCGGCCTTCGCTGACGCGCTGGAAAAGGCCCGCCAGCGCCAGGCCGATATCGCGCCGATCGACGCCGTGCTGCCGGACAATGAGGACCGGCACATCCGCCTCTACGTCAACGCCATCGCCGATGGCACCGGCGGCGAGGGAGCGGAGGAGGCGGCCATCGTCTACGCCGTCGACACCACCGAGCAGAAGGCGCTCGAAGGCCAGATGGCGCAAAGCCAGAAGATGCAGGCGGTGGGCCAACTCGCCGGCGGCATCGCGCACGACTTCAACAACGTGCTGACGGCCATCATCATGGCCTCCGACCTGCTCCTGGCCAACCACCGGCCGTCGGATTCGTCCTTTCCGGACATCATGAACATCAAGCAGAACGCCAACCGTGCCGCCTCGCTGGTGCGGCAATTGCTGGCTTTCTCGCGCAAGCAGACGCTGCGGCCGGAGGTGCTGAACCTGACGGACGTGCTGGCGGACCTGCGCATGCTTCTGGCCCGGCTGGTCGGCAACGACATCAAGCTCAAGGTCGAGCACGGCCGCGACCTGTGGCCGGTCAAGGTCGATATCGGCCAGTTCGAGCAGGTGGTGGTCAACCTCGCGGTCAACGCCCGCGACGCCATGCCGTCCGGCGGCGAACTCACCGTGCGCACGCGCAATGTTTCGGCCGAGGAAAGCCCGGCCTATCCCTACCGCGAACTGGCGCCGGCCGATTACGTTCTGGTCGAGGTGGAAGACACCGGCAGCGGCATTCCGCCCGACGTGCTGAAGAAGATTTTCGAACCGTTCTTCACCACCAAGGAAGTCGGCAAGGGCACCGGGCTCGGCCTGTCGATGGTCTACGGCATCATCAAGCAGACGGGCGGCTTCATCTATTGCGATTCCGAGGTCGGCAAAGGCACGACGTTCCGCATCTTCCTGCCTCGCCATGTCGCGGCGGCGAAGGCGGCGACGGATGTCGGGGTAAAAGCGAGCGAAGCGGCACGATCCACGGACGCGCCGGCACCGCCGAAACCGGCCGATGCCGCCAAGGATCTCTCCGGCTCGGCGACGGTCCTCCTGGTCGAGGACGAGGACGCGGTGCGCATGGGCGGCATGCGCGCGCTCACCTCGCGCGGCTACACGGTGCATGAGGCGTCGTCCGGCGTCGAGGCGCTGGAGGTCTTCGATTCGCTCGACGGCAAGATCGATATCGTCGTCTCCGACGTGGTCATGCCGGAGATGGACGGGCCGACGCTGCTCGGGGAACTGCGCAAGCGCCAACCGCACATCAAGTTCGTCTTCGTCTCGGGCTATGCGGAGGACGCGTTCGCCAAGAACCTGCCGGCGGACGCGCAGTTCGGCTTCCTGCCGAAACCCTTCTCGCTCAAGCAACTCGCGACCGTCGTCAAGGAAGTGCTGGAAGCCTGACGCGCCTCAAGCGGTCGAAATTTCGACCTTTCGCCGTCCGGCACGATTGTTGGCGCATGCCGGCGGTGCCATGATGGCTGCGGGGGGCTGCCATGACGCCGCACAACGAGGCCGACAGGGGCGATTACGCCGCGACGGTGCTGCTGGCGGGCGATCCGCAGCGCGCCGAATGGATCGCCGGGACGTTTCTGGAAGCGCCGCGCTGCGTCAACCGCCGGCGCGGGGCGCTCGGCTTCACCGGCATGTTCCACGGCTGCCCCGTCAGCGTGCAGACGACCGGCATCGGGGCATCGTCCTTCCTGATCTACGCGCACGAGTTGCTCGACCACTACGGCGCGCGGACGCTGATCCGCGTCGGCACCTGTGGCGGCCTGACCCGCGCGGCCGCGCTGCGCAGCCTGGTGATTTCGGCTGAAGTCCACGGCGAGGACGCGGCGAGCGGCCAGGTCTTCGGCCTCTACGATGCGCGCGACTGCCGGCCCGACGCGGAACTTCTGCGCCGCGCGCTCGAAAAGGCCGCGCAACTCGGCATTGCCTGCCAGGCCGGCCTGACCGTTTGCAGCGACGTCTTCTATCATCCGCGCGGCAGCGGCATCGGCCGCTTCGCCGCTGCACAGGCGGCCGGCGCCATCGCCGTCGACATGGAGACCAGCGCGCTCTATCGCATCGCCGGCCACTTCGGCGCGCGGGCGCTGTCGATCTGCACGGTAGTCGACAATATCGCCACCGGCGAGGAAACCGATTATGGCGAGCGGCAGGCGCTTTTCACGGACATGACTAGGCTTGCCCTCGAGGTCTCCTGCACGTCCTGACTTGCGCCATCCGGGGCCGGCGGCGGCCATGGGCGCGGGCGGGTTGCCTTTTGCACCGCAACAGACTATACGCCCGCCCATTCCACACACGGACTTTGGTGTCTGTCCGGGAGAAATCCGGCGGAAACCTCCGGTGGCGATCGCGGAGAACCATCCGAAAGCCTTGGCTTTCTGGCCGGTTTTCCGAATCCGTCAAGTGTCCGTGGAGGTCAACCGGAAAGGAAACGAGAATGGCTCTGCCTGACTTCAGCATGCGCCAGCTTTTGGAAGCTGGTGTTCACTTCGGCCACCAGACACATCGCTGGAACCCGAAGATGGCGTCCTATATCTACGGCGCCCGCAACAACATCCACATCATCGACCTGTCGCAGACGGTGCCGCTGCTGCACCAGGCGCTCAAGCAGGTTTCCGACACCGTCGCCCGCGGCGGCCGCGTGCTGTTCGTCGGCACCAAGCGCCAAGCCTCGGACATCGTGGCCGACGCCGCGCAGCGTTCGGCGCAATATTACGTCAACTCGCGCTGGCTCGGCGGCATGCTGACCAACTGGAAGACGATCTCCAACTCGATCCAGCGCCTGCGCAAGCTCGACGAGATGCTTTCCGGCGGCGAGGCCCAGGGCTTCACCAAGAAGGAGCGCCTCAACCTCGACCGCGAGCGCGAGAAGCTCGACAAGGCGCTGGGCGGCATCAAGGACATGGGCTCGACGCCCGACCTGATGTTCGTCATCGACACCAACAAGGAGGCCATCGCCATCCTCGAGGCCAAGCGCCTCGGCATTCCGGTGGTGGCGATCGTCGATTCGAACTGCGATCCGGACAAGGTCGATTTCCCGATCCCCG
>NZ_JAFKID010000052.1 GCF_017306545.1 Mesorhizobium sp. | reverse complement strand
TAGAGCATTTTGCAGCCAGACGGAATCGTCTGGCGTCGCACAAATGCGGCTAAAACAAAGATCTGGATCGTTGCGCCGTTTCCATGAAACGGTGAAACGATCTAGGTCGGGCGCCCTGCGGCGCCCGACCGGCTCTCCAGCAGATCGACATAAAGCTGGACCATCGTATCGAGGCCGTACCGCTGCCTGGCGGCGCCGGCGACGGCGGCGCGCGTCGCCGCGTCGGGAGGGTCAGCGAGCAGGCGCCCGGCGGCGGCCGCGAGCGCCCCGTCGTCCTCGACGGGATGGAAGGCCAGGGTCGCCGGCCGGCCGGCCGCTCCCAGCACTTCGCGCAGCACCGGCAGGTCGCTGGCGACCACCGGCAGGCCCGCCATCTGCGCCTCGACCGCGGCCAGCCCGAACGTCTCCCAGTTGGACGGGGAAAGGTAGACGGTCCCGATGGCGAAAAGGTCGCCGAGGGCGGCTCGGTCGAGCGTGCCGATCAGGTGCAGGCGCCGTTCGACGCCAAGTTCCGCCGCCAGCGCTTGCAGGCTTTCGCGCAGCGGCCCGTCGCCGGCGATGGCGAGATGGACTTCCGGCAGCCGGGCCAGCGCCTTGACGGCCGTTTCGTAATTCTTCTGCGGCGTCAGGCGTCCGGCCGCGACGAGAACGCCGGCGGCGGCGGGAATGGCGAGCCGCGCCCGCCAGTCCACCTCGTGCAAGGCCGCCGGAACCGGAACGACGCCGTGCGGGATCGTGCGGATGCGCCTGGTGAATGCCGCCGGAAAATCGGCGAAGGCCGCCGCGGTGGCGGCCGAGTTGGCGATCACCTCGGTATAGCCCCCGCTCACGCCGGCCAGCTTGTCCATGGCCCGCCAGCGCGGGCGGATGGCCTCCGGCATCGCCGTCAGATGGGACAGGCGTTTCCGGACGCCGGCCAGCCGGCCGACGGTCGCCATGACGAGGCCCGCCGCCGCGTGATAGGAAAAGATCGCGTCATAGCGGCCGCCGGCGATGCGGCGCGCGACACGGGCAAGGTGCGCCAGCCGCTCCCGCGTCGATCCCGGCCGGATCAGGGCCAGCGTCTCGACCTCGGCGCCGCGCGCCGTAAAGCCGGCCTCGATCATCCTGGTCAGGATCTGGACGCCGCCGGCCTCGTCGCGCGAGACGAGTTGCAGGATGCGTCTGGGTTCAGCGCCGCCCATCCCTGCCCCCTACCGCCTGCGACCAGGCTTGCAGGCAACCCAGCGCGATCAGCATCGTGTACCAGATCGGGTTGCTGCGGTTGAACAGGATGGCTTCGAGCGACGTGTTCATCAGCCCGAACAGCCACACATTCGTGAGGAAGCCGGCGAAGGCGTATTCGGTTTTGTCCCGCACATGCGGGGCGATGCGCCGGATCTGCCGGAACGGCACGACGACGGTCCAGACGACGACGAGGGCGAGGCCGATCAGCCCGCCCGACAGGGCGGAGTCCAGGAACCCGTTATGGGCATGGGAAAAGGTCGCCACGTAGGACGCCGGCGTGGTGACGGTGTAGACCAGGTTGAGATCCCAGAAGATCATGTAGCCGTAGCCGAGCCAGGGTTTTTGCCCGATGGCGGTTAGGGCGATCGTCCATGCGTCGGTCCGCCCGGTGAACGACGGGTCGGGCAGCACGCTGTTGAAGAAGCCCTTCAACTGCGGAAACATCGGGCCGCCGAGCGTGAAGAAGACCACCGTCAGGATGAGCCCGTAGGCGATCGCCGCGCAGAGCAGGCTGGAGCGCAGCCTGACGAGCAGCAGGCCGCCGAACAGCGACGGGATGGTGATGAGCAGCGAGGTCTTGCCTTCCGACATGACGAGCAGCCAGAGCGAGGCCGCCACCATGGAGATGCCCCAGACCGGATTGCCGGTGCGGGCGATGAGCACGCCGAGAAAGATGAACAGCGCGGCCATGGCCGACAGGTCGTTCTTGTGGGCGAAGATGCCGCGCCAGTTGCCGGCAAGAGTCTGCTCGGTCACGTCGCGGATCGTGTGCATGGCGAGGTCCGGAACCAGGAGAACGCCCAGGTAGGACGCGACGATGACCAGCGTCGCGCAGAAGCCCAGCGAATCGATGAAGCTCCTGATGTCCTTGAGCAGAAACGGCACCGCATAGGCGATCTGCACGATGATGGCCGCCAGCACCAGCCGGTTCAGGGCCAGCGACGGGTTCGGCGAAATCAGGCTGGTGAACACCGTCCAGCCCAGCACGGCCACGATGATCGGCATCTTCGCCAGGTCGAAGACGCGCCGGCCTTTCCCGTCAGCCCACAGGAAGACGATGACGAGCGCCGACAGGCCGAGGGTGGTGTATTTCCGCAGTTCGTTGGACTGCGTCACGTCCTGGACGGCGCTATAGTCCTGGAGGCTTCTGAACGGCTCAAGCTGCGTCCAGAAGGCGAGTGTGGCAACGACGAAAAGCAGCGACCCGAGAACGGGAACGGCGTCGGTGCGCGCCAGCGCGCCGAGAAGCGAACTCCAGCGCCTTTCGGCTATCTCCCTCACGCCGCCACCTCAAACAGTGCCGTCATCGCGCCGGCTGCCAGGCGGCCGAGGCCGAGGAGCGCTTCAGCATCGCCTGCACGAAGCGGCCGTAGGCGGAAGGGCCGTCGCCGGCGTCCAGGAGGTTCGGCATGGCGCCCCGGCTGAAGCACCAGGCGGTGTGGCTCATCTGATATTTGTCGAGGAAATCCTCGACGAACGGGCGGCCGAAATCGTCGACGGTGCCGCGCAGGTCGTCCGTGCATTCCGGGCAGAAACCCCATTCCGTCACGATGATCGGCTTGACGTCCTGCAAGCCGTCGAGCGTCGCCAGCCGGGCGGCGAAATCGCCGCGCTCGGCATTGGGATAGGAGTGCCAGGCGTAGACGGTGCGGCTGTCTTCGACGAGCCGGTCGCGCACGCCGACGAGGTCGTGCGCCCAGTAGCCGCCGGCGCAGATGACGATGTTGTCGGCGTCCTGCCGGATGACCTCGACAAGACCGGCCCATGCCTTGTGGAACACCGGCCAATGCTCGCCGGTCGCCTGCCAGAGTTTCTCGGCGGCGGTCGGCTCGTTCCACAGTTCGAACAGGATAGAGGGATCGTGGAAATAGCGGCGCGCCATCGCCCGCCAGAAGCCGGCCGCATCCGCGATGCTCGAAAGCTGAATGTCCGGCGGCAGCCCCCAGTCGGCGGGAACCGTCGGCTCGTAGTAGTTCGGGAAGCCGATCGCGTGCCAGTCGATGATGACGAACAGGCTTTGCGCGCGCGCCAGGGCGATTTCCCGGTCGAGGGCGGCGCCCGTCCCGACAGGGTCCCTGCGCCAATGCCCCGGCATGACGCTGATGCGCACGCAGTTGGCGAACCAGTCCCGCGCGATCGTCTCGTAGTCGGAGGCCGGGCGCTCGGCGCGGATATAGATCGGGTCGCCGACGGCGATGCCGGTCAGCCGCAGCGGGCGCCCCTGATAGGACAGCCGGTTGCCGTCCACTTCGATGCGGGACGTGGCGCCCAGCGCAAGGCCGCAAGGCGCCGCCGCCATCGGCACGGCGCTGAGGCCGGCCAGGAACCGGCGCCGGTCGAGCCCCTTCCGACCGCCGGACATCGGCGCGGCTACCATCGGCGTGCGTCGAGCGGCGCGCCGGTGGTAGCCGGGCGCGGACTTTCCACCGCCATGTCCAGAAGCGACGCCGCGCTCGCCCGGCGGTGCCGTTCCCGCAGCGTGGCCGCGTACGAGGCGGAATTCGGAACCGGAGCTGGATTCGGGGCCCGAGCGGGAGCTCGCGTCGGAACCGGATTCGGACGCCGGCCCCGCGCCGGCGCCGGCTTGCCTTCGCTCTCGCGCAGCAGGCCGTAGCCGATGCCCGACGCCAGGCCGAGACACATGCCGAGGCCGACCGCCAGCACCAGCATGACCTTGGCCGAAGGCGGAGACTTGCGGCGCAACGGCGTCGAGGCCAGCGTGATGATCTGGGCGTTCAAGGTGTTGACGAGGCCCTGCTCGCGGGCCTGGCGCGACCGGGTCAGCGCTTCTTCGTAAACGGCGCGCGTGCTGTCGGCGTCGCGCTGCAACTGCCGCAGCTGGATGCGCGCGGTGTCGATGTCCTGCACCTGCGACACCAGCGGCTTGAGCGAAGCGACCGCCGCGTCGTAATCGGATTTCGCGCGGTCGTAGGCAATGTCGGCATTGCGCGCGAGGCGGCTCATTTCCACGTCGATCGCGCGGCGGACGGCGGCCACGCCGCTCTTGGCGACGAGGATGCGGGGATGCCGGGCGCCCAGCGTGACCTCGAGCAGCGACAGCTGCGTCTCGGCGCGGTCCAGCTCTCCGCGCAGGCGCATCAGGTCGGGGGAAGCGGTGGCGACGGGCGAGGACAGGAACTGCTCGGGGTGGGCAAGCAGCTGCTGGAGCTGGTCGCGCTCCACCTTGCGCTTGTTCATGGCGTCTTCCGCCGTCGCAACCACGGTATTGTTCTGGCCGAGCCGGCTTTCGGCCAGGACGACGCCGTTGGTGTCGACGATGTTGTTGTCGGCCTTGAATTTCTCGACCGCGTCCTCGCGCACCTTCACCGCCGCCTGCAATGTCGCCAGACGACTGTCCAGCGTGTCGGCGGCGCTGTTGGCCTGGTCCGTGCGCTGCATGTCGCGCACCTGAAGGTAGGCGTTGACGACGGCGTTGCTGATTTCCGCCGCGCGCGCCGCATCGTGGCTTCTGGCATAGACGGTGATGATGTAGGTGCGGTCCTCGCGCACGACGTTGATGTTTTTTTCCAGATTCTGCACCGCCTGATCGACGGGATCGGTGGACGTTTGCCCCGAGCGGCCGAGCAGCGACGACAGGAAGCCGGAACCGCCGCCGCCGAATTCCTTGTCCTGCGTCAGGTCGAGGTTTTTGACGACGAGCTTCAGGACCGAGGCCGATTGCATGACCCGGACCTGGCTTTCGACGATGAGGACGCCGGAGTCGCCTCCCGACACCGCCGGCGTAAGGTCGTTCTTCAGAAGCTGGAGGTCCTGCGGATCGATGTAGATCTGCGAACTCGCCTCATAGACGGGTTTCAGGAACGGCAGCACCGCAACGCAGGCGAGCCCGAACAGGAGCCCGCCGGCCAGCGCCCAGAGCTTTGCCTTCCAGATCCGCGACACAAGTTCCAGCAGCGTGACCTGGCGGCGCCCGCGAGGCGTCTCCCCCCGTCTTTCCGGCTCGAAGCGGCGATCCTGAAACATCATGGTAATTCTCGTCGGATGACTTCATTTCAAGGGATGTGCCGACGCTCGCATCCGCTTCAAACGAAACTGCCTCGGGGTCCAGATCATCGTTCCCCGATCTTATTGGAAAGTGGTAACTCGTGTCTTAAGGCCCGGCTTCCCTTGCCAGCCAAAGGCGCCGGCCGGACCCGTCAGCCGCGCCGGACCATTCGCCGCAACCGGCCGCCCGCCTGCTCGAAGACATCGTGCGCGAGAGCGGCGGCGCCGTTGAGGTTGAGCGGATAGCGGCGGACGGTGACGTGCCGGTTGATCCGCAACGGCCAGCGTTTTTGCCATTCCTCGGCGCCGCCGAGGAACTCGTGGACGCCGATGCCCTCGGCGATCTCGGCCTTCAGGCATTCGTGCGTCAGCAGCATGCCCGGAGAGCAGTCGCGAAAAGCGTCGTCATAGCCGATCTTGAGCTCATAGAGCCTGCCGCCGGCGACGGCCCCCAGCCGGATCGCCACCACCTGGCCCGCGATCAGCATGCGATAGCCGCGCAGCGTCCCGCCTGGCGCCTTCAGCTCCAGATAGTGCTCGTAGAACTTGCGCTGGTCGGGAAGGTCGGCGAGCGCCGTTCCGTTCGCGCGTTTCCAGCCGGAGCCCTCGACGCGGATCAGGTCCGCCATGAAGGCTTCCCGGTTCGTCTCGTCCAGCGTTTCCACGGAAAACGCCACCGCCCCCAGCTTTTGCGCGGCTTTCAGCTTGCGGCGCAGCATGGTCCTGGCGTTGCCGGACAATTGTTCGTCCAGTTCGGCCACCGTCGGCGGCAGCAAGGCGGCGTGGCTGACATAGGGTCGCCCGCAAAGGGTCAGGCCGCCGCCGCGCTTGCCGCGCAGCGCCGCTTCCTCCTCGCCGTCAAGCGGCAGGCCGTAGAGCGCCAGCGCGCGGTGGTGTCCGGCGACGGCGTCGACCAGTTCCTCCAGCGCCGCGCGGTCCCTGAAAAGCAGCGAATCCGGCTCCTGCAACGGCCGGTCGAGAAATTGCAGGCGCCGCGCCGGCCCGACGCGCGACAGGCCGAGCGGCGCCACCGCCCTAAGCCGCGGGCCGTCCCACAACGCGAAAACCGCCAGTTCGGTCGTTGCGCCGAACGTCTTGGCGGCTGCGACCGCCCATTCGTGGCCGGCCATCGGCGCCGGATTGCAGGCCGCCAGTTCGCGCCATGGCCCGGCGACGGCTTCAAGGCGCGGCAGGTCCCGGATAATCTCAAGCATGGCCGGTTCTCCCGCACCGGGCCGGCGGCGGGCTCTTCACTCGCGGCGGATCGTCGTCTTCGCCAACCATAAACCGTGACATCGTTTCCCCCCAAAGGCCGTTCCCGGCTCCGCGCTTCGCAGGCCGAAGCGCGCCACCCTTTCAAATTCGCTCCGTACGGTTGAGCCAGTCGATCCCGCGCATGGCCTAGCCCGCCACCTGGCTGCGGAACGGAGACAGGCGCCGCCAGATGGTGCCGGCGTCGAACATGTCCCAGCGCACGAGCAGCGTGCCGGCGACCGCCGAAATCATCAGCATGTTGACCGCCGCCGCCGCCATCACGGGCAGCGCGGCCGTCACCGCCATGCCGGCCGCCAGCGTGCCGCACGCGGCCAGCGCGAGAACCGCCAGGCGCGGCAGATCGACCGGCATCTGCCGGCGGGTGCTCGGCGCGACCAGGACGCTCAACAGCGCCGCGACCTGGGTAATGGTGAATGCCATGGCGGCGCCGGCCACGCCGTAAAGCGGGATCAGCCAGAAGCTGAGCGCGATGCTGACGAAAAGGGCGACGAGGGTGGAGATCAGCTCCAGCATGACCGAGCGGGTGAAATAGATCACTTGCGCGAAATAATAGGCGCGCAGGATGAGGCAGGCGTTGGCGACGGCGAACCAGGGGACCAGATGCGTCGCGCTGAGATAGTCCTTGCCCAGCAGGATGCCGAAGACGGGACCGCCGAGAAGCAGGAAGAAGACGATGCCGAACGCCGCCAGCAAGGCGGTCGTGGCGAAAGCCAGCCGCAGCATGGCGCGCGCCTCGCCCTCGCTGCCGTCGCCGTGATGGGCCTTGGCCACCGACACGTAGGAGATGGCGACGCTCTCGCCCACGATGATGAAGCTCTGCTTGATGAAATCGAGCGTGACGCCGTAGGAGGCGACCTTCTCGGCGCCGAAAAACCCTTCCAGCACGATGCGGTCGATGCTGGTGCCGACGGCCGCGGCGCCGCCGGCCAGGATCAGCGGCCAGCTGTATTTCCAGATTTGCAGGTAGTCCCGCCGGGTCGGCAGGACGAAGCCGTCCGCCCAGATCGACCGGCGCAGCACCATGAAGATCGGCACGGCGGCGGCGATATGCGCAAGCGACAAAGCGAGCAGCAGCGCCTGCGAGGAATGGAATTTCCACAGCGCCACCGATCCGAACAGGAGGGTAAGGCCGCTGCGCAGGAACGAGGCGATCGTCACCGGCACCACGCGCAGTTGCGAACGGCCTATCTCGTTGGCGAGGAAATACACCGCCAGGCCGACCAGAATGACGGAACAGCCGAAGCCGACGGAAGCCGGCAAGAGGCCGAAGCCGACGGCGACCCAGATGACGAGCAGGCTTACCGCTGACGCCATCGCGCCCATCATCAGCACGGCGTTGGCGACGCGGCCGGCGTGTTCGCGCGTCTGCTGGCCGAAATGCGCCGCCAGCAGCCACTGGATCGCCAGGCCGTAGGCGATGAAGCCGTAGGCGAAGCCGATCAGGTATTCGCCGTAGACCTCGCGGCTCGACAGGCGCGTGAAAACAGCGATGGCAATGAGATTGAGGACCGCGGACGCTATTCTCGAAATCAGATAGATGGACGAAAACAGGCCCTTCACCGGGATACCCCTTGCAAGCGGTCGGGCTCTCGATAAGCCGGCCGCTTCGCCTCGACTGACCACAAGGACGTTAATACGGTATGAACCGGCCGGCCGCGCGCACGCCGCCCCGCCCTCGTCCGCCGGGCGATCCCTGCCGTTCCGACGCTGCTGCCGGCCCTGCCCCTCAGGCTGCTGCCATGTTCGATCCCTTGAAATCCGGCCGAAAGCGATACGTCCGATAATGTTTACGCAATGGATTAATGGGACTTTAAGGGTGCCTCCCCGATAAGGTTTTCATGGGGGCTGGTGGAAAAATACCGCACGGTATCTGTTTCCTGGTGCGCGCTTTTTCCGGCGGTGGCGCCCAGCGAGACGCCATCCTGCTGGCGAACGGCATCGCCGATACCGGCGTCGCGGCCACCATCATGGTGCTCGACGCGCAAGGCCCGCTCCGCTCCCTGGTGGCTCCGGCAGTCGGCATCGTCGATCTCGGCCGCGGCAGGAAACTCAAGATGGCCTTGGCCTTGCCGGCGATTCTTTCGGCATTGTCGAAAACCCGGCCGGCCGTGCTGGTGGCCTCGGAAGCGAGCGGCAACGCGCTGGCGGTGATAGCGACCCGGCTGCTGCCCCGGTCGCGTCGTCCCCGTCTCGTCCTGCGCGAAGTGGCGAGCCCCATGCAGGCGAGAACGAACGATCCCTATGTCCAGAACCGCCTGGCCTACCGGCTGGCGCCCTGGCTTTACCCGCGCGCCGACCTCGTGGTGGCGCTGACCGAGCCGGTGCGCGGCGACCTGGTGAAGCACTTCCGGGTGCCGCGGCAACGCGCCGTCGCGCTCGGAACGAACGCGGTGCTGACGCAGTCGCGCGAGCAGGTCCTGGCGGCGACGACGCGCGCCGTCGAGCCCGGCCTGCTGGTCGCCGTCGGCCGGCTCTCGCAGGAGAAAGGCTTCGCAACGCTGCTGGAGGCGGTGGCGCTGGTGAGGAAGCGGCGCCCCGTGCGGCTGGTGATCGTCGGAGAGGGGCCGGACCGCGCCGGCCTGGAAGCGCAGATCAAGGCCCTGCACCTCGACACCACGGTGGAGCTCGCCGGCTTTCACAGCGATCCCGGCGTGTTTCTCGAACGCGCCCAGCTTTTCGTCTCCTCGTCGCGATACGAGGGCCTCGGCAACGCCATCATAGAGGCCCTTTCCCACGGCGTGCCGGTAGTCTCGACCGACGCGCCCTACGGACCGCGCGAAATCCTCCAGGACGGCCGCTGGGGCGATCTGGTGCCGGTCGACGATGCGGCAGCACTCGCCGACGCCATCGAAGCGAGGCTCGCGCACGCCGCCGACGACGGCCGCAACGGCAAGGAACGCGCGGCCGATTTCACCGTGGAAAATGCCGCCGCGACCTTTCTCGATATTCTTAAGGACTTTGGCGTAAAACGACTGCCGGGCAACGTGGGCGCGATTTGATGAGCGATACAACCAAGACTTATAGTGCACGCGAGAACCGCAGCTCTACGGAAATACCTGGAGGAGCGCGCGAATTCGCTCGGGAATTCGTCGGAAAATTCTCCCGCCGGCTGTCACGGATGGTGCCGTTCCGGCCGTTCAACCTGAAACTGGAGCGGCCGCTCGTCTCCTTCACCTTCGACGACTTCGCCTGTTCGGCCGCCAGGGACGCCGCCCCGGCGCTCGAGGACGCCGGCATGCGCGGCACCTTCTATTACGCCGGCGGGCTCGCCGGCCTGCTCGAGAACGGCCAGGAGATTGCAAGACCAGACGTCGCCGCCGACCTCTTTTCGCGCGGCCACGAGATCGGCGCCCACACGCATGGGCACCTCGACGTGCACAGGACCTCCAACCGCGCCATTCTCGAAGACATGGAGATCAACAAGCGCCAGATCGCCGAACTGACGGACGGGCGCGCGCCGACCTCGTTCGCCTATCCTTTCGGGCGGCTGGACCTGCGCTCCAAGTTTCTGCTGCGGCAGGAGTTCGGCAGCCTGCGCGGCATCAAGACCGGGGTCAATTCCGGCATCATCGATCTCGCCCACCTGAAGGCGCAGGAACTCTACGACAGTTCAAGCACCATCGAGAGCATGAACCGGCTGCTCGACCGGGTGGAGAAGCGGCCCGGCTGGCTGATCTTCTACACCCATGACGTGAAGCGCGATCCGAGCACCAGCGGCTGCTCGCCCGCCTATTTCAGCGCGGTGGTGGATCTCGTGCGCCGGCGCGGGCTGACGGTCGAGACGGTCGCGGACGCCTACGCCCGCATCACCGGACAGGCCAGCGTAGCCGCCGCTTGACGCGACGGTCCGGCACAAAGCCGTTCCGAGTTTTGGCCGGAGACGCTCTAAAATTTCGACGCCATGTTCAGGATGCGGTCCCTGAACACGTCACGGGAAAAGCCGGGCGTCAGGTTGTGGTCGGCCCCTTCGACGATATCGACATCGACGTTGTCGAAGCCGGCCAGCTTGCGGAACTCGATCCTGAAGTTGTTCAGGATGTTGTCCAATCCGATATCTTCCTGGCTATATATGAGAGAACAGCTTATGTTGTTCTTCAGGAGCGTCATGAAATTCTTTTGCGTCTCGACCTGTTCTTTCGTGCCCATGAGCTTGAAGCCGAGTCTCAGCCACAGGAGGCGGGAGATTTTCTTGCCGATCGCGCTTTTGACTTTCAGCAGCGAATTGACGCCGATCTCGCCTTTGAACAGGCGGCCGAGCGTCTCGAGCTTGAAAAGCTTGCCCTGATAGGCCTTCAGCGCCAGCGGCGTGGTGTCCGGATCGTAGGGACGGGCGGCGTCCCAGTAATAGGTGAACGAATTGGCCGCCACCAGGCCGCGCAGCCGCCTGTCCTTCAAGGCGCTCTGGAAGGCGAGGTAGGCGCCGCTGCACCGGCCGACCGCGATCGCCGGCAGCAGAGCCCGGCTCTCGACATAGTCGAGCGCCTCGGCGACGTCGGCCTGCTGGCTGTCGTTGTAGAGAACCTGCAACGGGGCGCCGGCCAGAGGCGGGCTGTCGCCGACATTGGCCGCGTCGAAGCGCAGCGAGGCGACGCCGGAGGCGGCAAGGCGGCGCGCCGTCTCGGTTGTCAGCCGGCCCCAGCCGGAATGCCTGTCGTAAGCCGAGCCGAGCAGGATCGCCGTGGCGCCGGCGCGATCGCCCTTGGGACGGCACAGAACCCCGTAAAGCCTTTCGCCGGCGCCGAACCGCACCGGCGTTTCCTCGAAACCCTCGCCAAAGAGGGATTTCGGCGCCGCGAACGCCGGGTCCGCCGTCGCCGCCTTCGAGGGCGCCGCCGTCTTCAGCCGGCTCGCCCAGGAAACGATCTTCGCCACGACGCCGAACGGCACCCGCGCGGTGAGCGGATTGGCGATCAGTTCCTGATGGCCCGTGAAGGCGCCTTCCGTGACCTCGGCGCCGAGGCCGCGAAGCCGCGCCGCGAATTCGGCCGTTCCCGCCTGGCCGGGAGCGGCCAGCAGAAGGCAATGGCCCGCGACGGGATGGGAAATCTGTTTCAGGTCGAGCTTGCGCACGTCGGCGGCGATTTCTTCCGGCATCGTCAGCCCGGCGATCGCCACGCCCTGCTTGACCCGGTATTCTTCTTTGATTTGCAGGTAGCCGTCGACCACCTTGGCCCAGAGCGCAAGTTCGCGCAGGTGCAAGCGCCCCGACAGGACAGGCGCCAGCAAGGCGATGCCGTCGAGGTTTTGAATGCGGGGCGCGGCATTGACCGCCAGGGCGGCGCCGAGGCCCTGCGCGACGATGACCAGACGGCCGTAGCCGGCCGAGCGCAGAAGGGCTGCCGCCGCGACCAGGCTGTCTTCCCACACGCGGCTGCCGCCGGCGAAGTCCGGCGGATCGAGCGCGTCGCCGGTTCCCGGATAATCGAAGCGGAGGCTCGGCATCCCCTCTTTCGACAGGTCTTCCGCCAGCAGGCGCCGGAACTTGCGCGTGCTGATTTCTTCGAGGCCCCACGGGCTGGCGAACAGCACCGCCGTGTCGGTCCGCGGGCTGCCCGACCCGGCCGGCATGAACAGGCCGACCGTACCGGCGAAAACGACCGGCATGGCAGCCTGCTGCTGCGGTCCTTGCGACGCGGTGTGGCCGCTATGCCCGGTGCCTTCGCTCATCGTGTCCATTCAAATAGCCCCGTGCCATTTCGACCTGATTAACAGCCGGAAATCGCGGCAACAGTTGGCCAGAATTTAAGCCTTTTTCGCTAAGCCTGCCCTATCCGACACGCTGCCGCCGGCGAATGCCGCAAAAAAAGTAGAGAAACAGAAGACCCAGCCGCTTATGCCCCAGACCGACCTTCCCGAACCCCAGCAAGGCGCCGAGGCCGGCGCCCTGATCGCGCGCCGGCACGACACGCTCGCAACGCTCGAGCCGGTCTGGCGGCACCTGGAAACGGCAGGGACGGCGACGGCGTTCCAGCGGTTCGACTGGATCGGCTCCATCGAAAGCCACCTCGCCCGGCCGAACGGCATCAAGGCCTTCGTGGTGGAGGTGAGCGACGCGACGAGCGGCGAGACGCTGATGCTGCTGCCCTTCGTCCTGAAGACGAAGGCGACGCACAGCGTCATCGAATTCATGGGGCTGAACGTCTGCGACATCAGCGCGCCGCTGCTCGCCCCCGGCTACGATTTTCCGGAACGGTCCGGCGAAGCGCTGTGGCGGGCGATCGGCGCCGTCCTACCGAAGGCCGATCTCGTTCATATCGACCTGATCGACGCCCGGATCGGCGGGCGCGTCAATCCGCTCGCGACCTTGCCGGGCGTCGCCAGAATTCCGCTGCAAAGCTTCGACGTCGCCATCGACGGCGACCCCGATACGATCGTCAATCGGCTGGTCAGCGGCCGCATGCACCGCACCTTGAAGAAATCGACGCGGCGGATGGAGGAGCGCGGCGAGGTCGGCTTCCTCGTCGCGCGGACCATGGAGCATCTGGACACGCTTTTGCCGGTGATGATCGCGCAGCGGCTGGAGCGGTTCCGCGCGCTCGACCGCTTCGACCTGATGGCCGACCCGCATGTGCAGGCGTTCTACAGGGAGGCTGCGGCGGCGAGCCTCGACGGGCGCGGCCCGGTGCGCGTGTTCGGCCTTTCCGTCGACGGCGAATGGATCGCCACCGCCTACGGCCTCGTCCATGCCGGGACGTTCCACCTGACGATCATCACCATGGCGGGCGGCTCCTGGGAAGCCTGCTCGCCCGGCATGGCGACCATCGCGCGCTTCATCCGCTGGGCCCGCCAGGAAGGGCTGACCACGATGGATTTTTCCGTCGGCGAGATGGACTACAAGACCGGTTTCGGCGGCCAGGCGCGCGATCTCTACGCCCTGTCGCGCCCCCTGACCGCGCGCGGCCATATCGCAGCCGCCACGCAGGCCGGCGCCGTGCGGCTGAAGGAAAGGGTGAAGGCCCATCCCAGGCTGTTCAGCCGCCTGCGCGCCGCCGTCCGGCTTTTCCGTCGCCGCAATCCGTCCGACGGATAGAACCGCGGGACGGGCCGAAACCGATCGACGAGCCAGAGCCGGACCGGCTGCCGGACGAAGACCCGAATCCAAATCCGGACGAAACGCGGGAACCGCCGTTGCAGGCGGGGGGCGCCACCTTCCGCCCGCGCCGACGCGAACGAGGCGGCCGACACCGGCAATCCGGTCTATGCGAGACCCGGTGCCGGGTTTCCGGCTCGCCCCGGCCTGTGAAAGCAAGGGCGAACCGGAGTCCTTGTCGGCGGTCAAGCCGTTCCTTCGACGATCTGAGCGTCGCCGGAACGGCCTGCCGCTTCGCCTCAGAACGGCGAATCGGGGAAGTAGAAGTCCTTGGCGTTGTCCTTCGTCACCAGCGTGGCGTCGAGGATGTAGGTGCCGTGGACCGGAACCTGGTCGATGAGTTGGGCGGCGGTGAGTTCCATCGCCGTGCCCACCATTGCCGGCGGATAGAGCACGTCGACCGGGATCATCTTGTCGCCGTCCATGACCTTCTTGACCATGTCCTTGGAACCGGCGCCGGCGACGACATACTGGATGTCGGTGCGCTTGGCCTGCTGGATGGCTTCGAGCACGCCGACGGCCATGTCGTCGTCCTGGCACCACACCACGTCGATCTTCGGATATTTGGTCAGGTAGTCCTGCATGACCTTGAAGGCGTCGTCGCGATTCCAGTTGCCGAACTGGCGGTCGAGAACCTTGACGTTCGAGCCGGCGATGCCCTTGTCGAAGCCGTCCTGGCGCTGCTGGTCGATCGGAATCGGCAGGCCGCGGATGACGACGACCTCAGCGTCCGGCGTGGTCTTGGCAATGTATTTGCCGGCGACTTCGCCGAGCGCCGGGTTGTTGCCGGCGATGTAGAGATCACGCACCGAATCGTCGTTGGTGGACGGCGCACGGTCGACCAGGGCGACGAACTTGCCCTTGCTCTTCACTTCCTTGATGGCGTTGACCAGCGGATCGGGATCGGTCGGCAGGATGACCAGCGCGTCGATGCCCTGCGTCTCGAGGTCCTGCACGGCGTTCGCCTGGCTCGCCGGATCGGGCGAGGTCTTGACGACGACGTTGAGGCCCGGATGCTCTTCCATCAGCTTCTTGGCGATGCGCTCGGCGTGATAGACGACGCCGGCGGTCCAGCCGTGGTCGGCCGCCGGAATCGAGACGCCGATCGTCTTCTTGTCCTGCGCATGGGCCAGGCCCATGGTTGCGGCCAGCGCGATCGCCGCAAGGCCGAGTATTGGTTTTCGCATGGTTTTTTCTCCCATTGTTTCAGATCTTGCCGAAGGCGGCCGGGCGATCTGCAACCCGGCCTGTCTTACGATTTGCGCACCAGCGAGCGCTGGACGAGCATCGCAATGATGATGATGGCGCCCTGGATCGCGCCGAGCAGGTATTCGCTGACGAAGTTGGACAAAAGCATGATGTTGCCGACGATCTCGAGGATGAAGGCGCCGCAGATCGTGCCCCAGATGCGCCCGACCCCTCCCCTCAACGCCGTGCCGCCGACGACGACGGCGGTGATCGCCTGAAGCTCCCACATCGTGCCGGTGGTCGCGGTGGTGGAGGACAGGCGCGGAATGTAGATCAGGCAGGCGATCGCCACGCACAGCCCCTGGATCACGTAGGTCATCGTGCGCACGCGCTCGACCGAGATGCCCGAATAGCGCGCCACGTCCTCGTTCGAGCCTACCGCGATGACGTGGCGGCCGAAGGAGGTGCGGTAGAGCACGAAGGCGGCGATCGCGGCGGTCACGAAGATGAAATAAACGGGATAGGGAATGCCGAACAGGTCGCCGAAATAGACCGGGCGGTAGGCTGCCGAGACGTCCGCGTTGCGCAGCGTGATCGCGCCGCCCTGCGACAGCCAGGTGGTGAGGCCGCGATAGATGCCCATCATGCCGAGCGTGGCGATGAAAGGCTCGATCCGGCCCACCGTGGTGATGAGGCCGTTGGCCAGCCCGCAGGCTATGCCGATCAGCACCATGACCAGCATGGCGGTGGCGATCATGGCGACCGGACCGGCGACGGCGCCGGAATTCATGAACATGATGGCAAGGCTGGCGACGAAGGCCACCATCGAGCCGACCGACAGGTCGAGGCCGCCGGCGCAGATGACGAAGGTGGCGCCGATGGCGATGATGGCGATGTAGGCGCTGCGCGTGACGACGTTCAAAAGGTTGTTGAACGTCAGGAAGTTGTCGTTGGCGAAGGTTCCCAGGACCAGCAGCAGGACCAGCGCCACGAAGGGCGCCACGGCGCGCAGGTCGATGTCGCGCCAGAAGCTGCGGGCGGGCGGATTGGCTGTCGTATCGGTCATGGTTCAGGCCGCCTCTGAAGTCTTCACGCCCGTCGCAAGCACGACGATTTCGTTTTCGGTCATGCGCTCGCCGGCCACTTCGCCGACGATCGCTCCTTCCCGCATCACCATGATGCGGTCACACACGCCGATCAGTTCCGGCATCTCGGACGAGACGACGATGACCGACTTGCCCTGCGCCGCAAGGTCGGCGATGAACTTGTAGATCTGTTCCTTGGTGCCGATGTCGATGCCGCGCGTCGGCTCGTCGATGATGACGATCTCCGGCTTCAGCATCATCATCTTGGCGAGCAGCAGCTTCTGCTGGTTGCCGCCCGAGAGCTGGCCGGCGAGCAGGTCCTTGCTGCGCGTGCGGATGTCGAATTCGCCGATCGCCGCGTCCAGCGCCGCCCGCTCCGCGCCCTTGTCCAGCATCAGGCCGCGCACGAACTTGGCGAGCGACGCGAGCGTCAGGTTGACCCTCAGATTCTGCTCCAGAAGCAGGCCCTTGCCCTTGCGGTCCTCGCTCAGATAGACGATGCCGGCGGCCATCGAGTCGCGCACGCCGGCAAACGAAACCGGCTTGCCGTTGACGCGGATCTCGCCCTTGGCGGGCCGAAGGCCGACCATGCCTTCCATCAATTCCGTGCGCCCGGCGCCGACGAGGCCGGCGAAGCCGAGGATCTCGCCGCGCTTCAACGAGAAGGAGGCGCCGCGCGCATAGCCCGGCACGTCCAGGTTCTTCACCTCGAGCACCGTGGCGGCATCGCCCGGCGGCGCGTGGTCGGGATAGAGCTTCGACACGTCGCGCCCGACCATCAACTGCGCCATTGCCAGCGGCTCCAGCTCGGCGGCGAGGCGCGTCGCGACCAGCTTGCCGTCGCGCAGCACGGTGACGCGGTCGGCGAGCGCCTTCACTTCCGGCAGGCGGTGCGAGATGTAGAGCACGGCCACGCCGCTCTTGCGGATGTCGGCGATGACCTTGAGCAGCGCCTCCGTCTCGATCGGCGTCAGCGAGGCCGTCGGCTCGTCGAAGATGACCAGCCGGTGCGGGACCAGCAGCGCGCGGGCGATCTGCACCAGTTGCCGCTGGGCGATGGAAAGGCGGCCGACGACGGTCGTCGGGTCGATGGCGGCGCCGAGGCTGCGGACCGCCTTGCGCGCGCCTTCGTTCATGGCGCGGTCGTCGACGGTCAGGCCCTTGCCGATCTCGCGGCCGAGATAGATATTCTGCGCCACCGTCAGGTCGGGGGCGAGCAGGATTTCCTGGTGCACCAGCACGATGCCGCGCCGCTCGGCGTCCACCGGCCCGTCGAGGACGACCGGCTGGCCGTCGATGCCGATCGTGCCGCGCGTCGGCTTGAGATGCCCCGCCAGGATCTTCATCAAGGTCGATTTGCCGGCGCCGTTCTCGCCGATGATGGCGTGCACTTCGCCCGGCCTGATGTCGAGGTCGATGCCGCGCAGCACCTCGACGCCGCCGAAAGCCATGGCCAGTCCGCTGGCGACGACGAAGGGCTCGCCGCCGGGCGCGGCGGCAGCGCCGTCACGGGCCGGCGCGCCGGCGCTCATTCGAGATCGGTCCAGACGTTGCCGGCCTTGGACGAGGCGACGGCGGCGGCGATGAACTTCATGCCGTCGACGCCGTCCTGGACGGTCGGGTAGATCACGTCCGCATCCGGCTTCCTGCCGCCGCGCGCCGCGCGGATGGCGCGGGCCGCCTCGGCATAGATCGTCGCGAAGCCTTCCAGATAGCCTTCCGGATGGCCGGCCGGCACGCGCGTGACCCGCGCCGCCGCCGCGCCGGCACCGGCGCCGCCGCGCGTGAGAAGCTGTTTCGGTTCGCCGTAGCGCGTGAACCAGAGATAATTGGGATCGGCCTGCACCCACTCCAGCCCGCCCTTCGTGCCGTAGACGCGCAGCTTCAGCCCGTTCTCGTGGCCGACGGCCACCTGGCTCGCCCACAACATGCCGCGCGCGCCGCCGTGATAGCGCAGCAGGATCTGCACGTCGTCGTCCAGCGGGCGCCCTTCGACGAAGCTGGTGAGCTGGGCGAGCAGCCGCTCGGTCTTCAGGCCGGTGACGAAGGCGGCGAGGTTGTAGGCATGCGTGCCGATGTCGCCGATCGCCCCGCCGGCACCTGAGCGCGCCGGGTCGGTGCGCCATTCGGCCTGCTTGGAGCCGCTGCGTTCGGCGGGCTCCGTCAGCCAGTCCTGCGGATATTCGGCCTGGACGAGACGGATTTCGCCGAGTTCGCCTTTCGCGACCATCTCGCGCGCCTGGCGCACCATCGGATAGCCGGTGTAGTTGTGGGTCAGCACGAACAGCTTGCCGCTTTTCTCGACCAGCGCGGCCAGTTCCTCGGCCTCCTTGACCGTCGTGGTCATCGGCTTGTCGCAGATGACATGGATGCCGGCTTCGAGGAAGGCCTTCGCCGCCGGCGCGTGCATGTGGTTCGGCGTGACGATCGCCACAGCCTCGATGCCGTCCGTCCGCGCCGCTTCCGTCCTAGCCATCTCCACGAAGGAGCCGTAGGAGCGGTCCGGCGCGAGGCCGAGTTCGGCCGCCGAGGCTTTCGCCTTTTCCGGACTGGAGGAGAGCGCGCCGGCCACCAGTTCGAACTGGTCGTCCAGCCGCGCCGCGATGCGATGCACAGCGCCGATGAAGGCGCCCTGCCCGCCGCCGACCATGCCGAGGCGGATGCGGCCGGCCTGCGTTTCTTCCCTGCTGCCTTCGATCGTCACGGTCAGCCCCTGTCCAGTCCGAGCATCTTGCGGTTGGCGGCGTCGTCGGTGCCGGCACCGGCGAAATCGTCGAACGCCTTTTCGGTGACGCGGATCAGATGATGCCGGATGAACTCGGCGCCCTCGCGCGCGCCGTCCTCGGGATGCTTGAGCGCGCATTCCCATTCGAGCACCGCCCAGGAGCCGTAGCCATAGGCGGTCAGCTTGGAGAAGATGCCGCCGAAATCGACCTGCCCGTCGCCGAGCGAGCGGAAGCGGCCGGCGCGGTCCACCCAGCTCTGGAAGCCGCCGTAGACACCCTGCCGGCCGGTCGGGTTGAACTCGGCGTCCTTGACGTGAAACGCCCGGATGCGCTCGTGGTAGATGTCGATGTAGTCGAGATAGTCGAGCTGTTGCAGCAACAGATGCGAGGGATCGTAGAGCAGGTTGGCGCGGGCGTGGTTCTTCACCCGCTCCAGGAACATCTCGTAGGAAATGCCGTCGTGCAGGTCCTCGCCGGGGTGGATTTCGTAGCAGACGTCGACGCCGTTCTCGTCGGCGTAGTCGAGCAGCGGCATCCAGCGTTTCGCCAGCTCGTCGAAGGCGGCTTCCACCAGGCCGGCCGGCCGCTGCGGCCAAGGATAGACATAGGGCCAGGCGAGCGCGCCGGAGAAAGTGGCGTGGGCCTTGAGGCCGAGATGTTTCGAAGCGCGCAGCGCGCGCCGGACCTGATCGACCGCCCATTGCTGCCGCGCCTTCGGGTTGCCGCGCACCTCAGGCGCCGCGAAGCCGTCGAAGGCGGCGTCATAGGCGGGATGCACGGCGACGAGCTGGCCCTGCAAATGCGTCGAGAGCTCGGTGATCTCCAGCCCGTGCGCGGCGGCGACGCCCTTGATCTCGTCGCAATAGGCCTTCGAGTCCGACGCTTTCGCCAGGTCGAACAGCCGCGCGTCCCAGCTCGGGATCTGCACGCCCTTGTAGCCGAGATCGGCCGCCCATTTGCAAATGGAATCGAATGAGTTGAACGGCGCCGAATCGCCCGCGAACTGGGCAAGAAAAATCGCCGGGCCTTTGATCGCCTTCATGTACGCCCTCCCTGGGATGGAGATGCGTCTCCATCCGACGGCGACACACCCGGCAGGTTGACCGGCTCTGGGTGCGTTCGCTCAAAATCTCGATGATGTAATCGATTACATGAGACGATAATTGGGGGATAATGCGGGTGTCAAGCCGGATTGCCGCGACCGATGCGCCGATGGCTTTGCGGCGGCGCGCAAATGGCGCATAAGGCGCGACCGGCGCGAAAGGACGGCCAGCCGAGCATGAACGAAATCCGACCCAGCGCACAGGCCTTCGCCGCCACGCCGACCATCGGCGACGTGGCGCGGCACGCCGGCGTTTCCACGGCCACCGTCAGCCGGGTCCTGTCGCGAACCGGCCGGGTGTCGCCTCAGACGCGCGAGCAGGTGATGCGGGCGGTCGAGGAAACCGGCTACCGCCCCAACCCCGGCGCCCGCAATCTGCGCCAGGGGCGCACCGGCGGCATCGTGGTGCTGGTGCCCTATCTGTCCAACCCGTTCTTCTCGACCATCCTGGGGGCCATCGCGCGCGTCGCCTCGGAGACGGCGCTGAACGTGCTGGTGGCCGACACGCGCGAAACCGACGCGGCCAACCGGCGCATCCTCGACTATCTGCACAGCAACCGCGCCGACGGCCTGATCGTCCTCGACGGCAACCTGCCGCAAAAACTGTTCGACGCCAGCAGCTGGCGCCCGCCCGTCGTCTTCGCCTGCGAGGCGCCGCGGGCGCCCGGCCAGCCGACCGTCACGGTCGACAACCGGCGCGGCGCCAGGATGGCGGTCGCCCATCTGGCCGGCCTCGGCCACCGCAGGATCGGCTTCGTCGCCGGTCCGCCGCAAAACGTGCTGACCGGCGAGCGCCACGCCGGCTATCTCGACGCGCTGGCCGAAGCGGGGATCGCGCCGCGCCCCGACTGGCTCTTCGAGGGCGACTTCACCTTGCAGGCGGGCTCGCTCGCCGCCCGCCGCTGGCTGGCGCTGGCCGAGCGGCCGACGGCGGTGTTCTGCACCAGCGACGCGATGGCATGCGGTTTCATTTCCGAAATGCACCGGCAGGGGGTGCAGGTGCCCGAGGAGGTGTCGGTGGTCGGCTTCGACGACATCGACATCGCCGCCCACTTCATCCCGAACCTGACCACCATACGCCAGCCGCGCGCGTCGATCGGCGATGCCGCGGCGCGCATGCTGATTGCGCTGATGCAATCGTCCGCCGGCGATGCGAGCGGCGAGGCCTCCGCCGCCGGCGGCGCTTTGCCGGCGGTCGAGCTGCCCGTCGAACTGATCGTGCGCGAAAGCACGGCGCCGCCGCCGAAACGGGATTAAACAGCCAAAGCGCGTCGCGATCTTTCAGATTCGCTCCCGCTGAAGGCGACACCGTCACGGTACAGGACCGGGACCCTCGACGGCGTCGTTCTCTACCCCTCTTCTTCGCCGTCGCCCTCCCGCGTACCTCGAAGCAGCGGCCTGAGAACGGCGGTCATGTCCGTTCGACGCGCTTGATGTGTTCAATCGGAGATTTGCAGGCCGTGGATGCGCTTGATGTGTTCCGACAGAAACGAAATGCACGTCTTGACCCGCTCGGGCTGAAGCCGTCGGGAAACGTAGACCAGGTGAACATCTTGCGACGGCATATCCCAATCGGACAGCAATTGAACGAGCTGGCCGGAATCGACCAAATCTCCGACGAGCCACGCCGGCGCACTTCCGACCCCTATGCCGTCGACGAAGCACTGGCGCAATGCCAGTGAGTTGTTAACGCTGTAGTTGCCGGCCACGACAACCGAAACCGCCTGCGCGTCGCGTGAAAGAAATATTACGGGATCAGCGGAGAGGCCGGCGAAACGGAGGTAGCGGTGCGAGGTCAGGTCGCTGGGCCGTTCGATAGAACCTTCCCGGCTAAGATATGCAGGAGACGCAACGAGCACCCTCGGTGACGTTGCAATCTTGCGCGCAACAACGTTGGGCGGCAAATAGTCGCCCAGGCGGACAGCTATGTCCGCACCCTCCTCTATGAGATCAATGTACCTGTCGGTGAGCAGCAGTTCCACCTCTGCTTCCGGGTACAAACGCAGGAAATCGACACATAGCCGGTTGAGCCATAGCTCGCCAAACCCCACAGGGGCGCTGATGCGAAGCTTGCCCGAAACCCGGAGCGACTGGCCGCGCGCTTCCGCTACCGCGTCAACGTATTCTTCGAGTATGTATCTTGTTCTTTCATAAAAGCGCTTTCCTTCGCCGGTGATCACGACGCGGCTTGTCGACCGATCCAGCAGTCGAACCCCCAACTGCTTTTCAAGCGACGCGATCGACTTGCTGACCGTCGGTTGGCTGACGCGGCTTTCGCGTGCGGCCGCCGAGAAACTTCCCAGTTCCACAACCCGCGAGAACACGCGCATTCGTTCAATGATATCCATCCAGCTAATTCCATTTTGGCATGAGCTATATGCTATTTCCCGCCAATTCCCAAGAATAGGGAATGGCGCTAGCCAACCGCAGATCAACGGAAGGCAGGAAGAACCCCATGACCACGGACACACCGACACTCGCCGGGAAACAAATCGTTATTTTCGGAGGAAGCTCCGGTATCGGCCTGGCGACAGCGGTCGCGGCGAAACGACGAGGAGCGGCCGTCACGCTGGTCGGGCGAACGCCTGCAAAGCTTGCAACCGCCGCATGTATCCTTGGCGGTGCAGGAACAATCGAAGCAGACCTGGGCCGTCGCGAAAGCATCGAGGCAGTCTTTGAGGCGATTCCCGAGTTGGACCACCTGGTGATCACCGCCGGCGGCATTCACGCCGGGAAGCTTTCCGAAACCGATCCTGACGATCTGTTGGTCGAGGTAAACGAGCATATCGCCGGATCGCTCTATGCGGTAAAGGCGGCCATGCCACGGATGCGGCCGCAGGGTTCCGTCGTCCTTATGGGTGGGCAGTTTTCGGATCGGCCGGCGGGCAACGGCACTTCGGTGATGGCGCTGGCCTGTCGCGGGATCGAAGCATTGGCACGTGCGCTTGCTCTGGAATACAAACCGGCCCGCTTCAATGTCATTGCCCCAGGTTTCGTGGAAACGCCCATCTATGATGCTTTTGGCTCCGAGGTTCGGGCGGCAATTCTGTCTGCCGCAGCCGCGAGTCTGCCCGTCGGACGCATCGGCCAACCACAGGAGATAGCCGACGCGATCCTGTTTCTTCTCGGAAATGGCTACGTCAACTGCGAGGTTCTGCATGTAGATGGCGGAGGCCGCTTCGCATGACCTCAACGCACCGGTCAAACGGGCCCACCCATTCCCGGCTCCGGGCGAGGCGGTAGTCGACTTGACAGGCGGCCGAACTGGCCAAGCGTCGATTATCTCGTTCCGGGTCCAGGGAGGCCGTGCCTACCTTGATAGGTCCCTCTCACCTGAGCAACCGAACGTCCTCCAACGGTTCGATCCGCTCGATCCCGACTGCCGCTGCCGCGGGATGGCAGCGCCACCCCGGTCCGGATGGCCGGTCGCCGGAACGGCCGCCGACGGAACAAACAGCAGCGCGTATCGGAGCCCGGCCAGCCGTTTCGTCTACGGCACGCCGCACAGGTCCTCACTCTGTTCGATCTCGGCGCAAGATTCCGAACAGTTCTTGTTTCGACCCCACCCGAGCAGGGTCGTCAGCCCGCTCCGGCTCGCGAGGGCAGGCTTCAGAACTTGACGCTGAGGTCGAGCTTTGCGCCGTTGTCGCGGCTGTGGGCGCCGAACTGGCCGGTGTAGGAGAGGCCGAGGGTGGCGTTGGCGCCGACGGCGAAGTCGAGGCCGGCTTCGAAGACGGCGGCGTCCCTGGCGATCGGCGTGCCGGCGATGGTGAAGGGGCTGCCGGCGGCGAAGGCGAAGGCTTGCGTGACCAGCGGCGTGGTGTCGCCGAAGGCATGCCGCCAGCCGACCGTGCCGCGCGCCGTCGCCTCGACGCCGCCGAGGTCGAACGCCGTCGAGGCGCGGACGCCGAGCGTCGTGAAGGTGGCGTCGGTGGTCTGGCCGGTGCCGGTGAGTGCGGCCGCGCCGCCCTTCTCGGTGAAGGCGCCGCTGTGCAGGCTGACATAGGCGAGGTTGGCGAAGGGCTCGAACGAGACGGCCGCCGTGTCGATGCGATAGCCCGCCTCGCCGAAGGCCTGGAAGGTGCCGGCATCGTAGGCGGCGCTCGCACCGTCGGCGAAGCCGGGGAAGGCGACCGTGCGGGCCGTCCTGATGTCGTGCCAGGTATAGGCGGCACCGGCCCGCAGGCCGAGCGCACCGACTTGCGTGCCGCCGTAGAGGCCGAGGTGATAATTGTCGCTGGAACCCGACGAGCCACGGCCGTCGACATCGAAGCCGTCATGGCTGTAGCCGGTCATGATGCCCAGCCGCACGTCCTCGGCGACCAGCCCGTCGATGCCGGTGAAGAAGCCGCCGGCGGAACGCGAGAGTTTGGCCGCGTTGCCGTCGCCGTCCATGCTGCTCCAGGAGCCGAAGACCGAGCCCCAGGCGGCGACGCCGCCGGTATCGGCCGGCGCCAGCGCATGACCGACCGC
>NZ_JAFKID010000010.1 GCF_017306545.1 Mesorhizobium sp. | reverse complement strand
GGGGACTTCAGGGCATTGCCACGACACGCCAACGCAGACGATTTTGAACGAAAAGGCGGCGTCGGCGTCTCCCTCCCCCTTGAGGGGAGGGAACAAGGGTGGGGGTACTGCGCCATATGCGATAGCCCTCCCCTCAAGGGGGAGGGGGACGATGGCGCCGGGGCACCGTTGCGTAACCACCATGGATCGCGGCATGGTGGGGGCCACTCCGACGACGCCTGCGAGAACATCATGACCTCCCTCAAAGATCTGAAAAAGCATCTGCGCCTGGAAGCGCTCGGCCGCCGCGATGCGCTCGACCCTGCCTGGCGCATCGAGGCTTCGCTCGCCATGGCCAGCCACGCGCCGGCGGTCGATCTCGGCCACGGCCCGGTTGTATCCGGCTTCCTGCCGATCCGTTCCGAGGCGGACCTGCGCCCCTTGATGGCGGCGCTCGCAGACCGGGGCGCGCGGCTCAGCCTGCCGGTCGTGCTCGACCGCGAGACGATCGTCTTTCGCGAGCTGGTGCGCGGCGCCGAAATGGTGTCGACCGGCTTCGGCACGGCGGGGCCGGGGCCGGAGGCCGCCGTTCTCGATCCCGACATCATGCTGGTGCCGCTCGCAGCCTTCGACCGGCGCGGCCATCGGCTGGGCTATGGCGCCGGCCATTACGACCGCGCCATTGCGCGCCTGCACGACAAGGGCCGCAACCCGCGCCTTATCGGCGTCGCCTTCGATTGCCAGGAAGTCGAGCGGGTGCCGGACGAGCCGCACGACGTCATGCTTTCGGCTATCCTCACCGAGAACGGGTTGCGGAGTTTTACCTCCGCTGGGTAAAAGGAAAGCTGGCGCACCGCCTGCCACCGAATGCGAGCGCGTGCCTGTGGGCGTGACTGCATACGGCTGGTGTGGTGATCTGATGAGACTTCTTTTCCTTGGCGACATGGTGGGCAAGACTGGCCGCACGGCGGTGTGGGAGCAGTTGCCCGGCCTGATCTCGGACTTCCGGCTCGATTTCGTCATCGTCAACGGCGAGAACGCCGCCGGCGGCTTCGGCATCACCGAGGAAATTTTCCGGGCCACCCTCGATGCCGGCGCCGACGTGGTGACGACCGGCAACCATGTCTGGGACCAGCGCGAGGCGCTCGCCTTCGCGCCGCGCGAAGAGCGCTTCCTGCGCCCCGCCAATTTCCCGAAAGGCACGCCGGGGCGCGGCTCCGGCGTCTACCTGGCGAAGAACGGCGCGCGCGTGCTGGTCGCCAACGTCATGGGCCGCGTCTTCATGCATCCGGAACTGGACGATCCCTTCCATGCCGGTGAACGCGAACTCGCCGCCTGTCCGCTCGGCGAGCAGGCCGACGCCGTGGTCATCGATTTCCACGCCGAGGCGACCAGCGAGAAGATGTGCTTCGCCCATTTCGTCGACGGCCGCGCCTCGCTCGTCGTCGGCACGCACACGCACCAACCGACCGCCGACCACCAGATCCTCAACGGCGGCACGGCCTATATTTCCGATGCCGGCATGTGCGGCGACTACGATTCCTCGCTCGGCATGGACAAGGAGGAACCGCTGAACCGCTTCCTTTCGAAAGTGCCGAAGGGGCGCTTCGAGGCGGCCGACGGACCGGCGACGCTGTGCGGCGTCGGCATCGACATTTCCGACCGCACGGGGCTTGCCGAGCGCATCGCGCCGTTTCGCCGCGGACCGCGGCTGGAGGAAACGGCGCCGTCGTTCTGGGCATGAACTTGAAGTTTTCCGGTCGCGTACCCAATTGCCGTCAACCGAAGCCTGTCTGACGCCGCCACCTCCTGACCGGGACGACGCCATTGCCGTTCATCGATTTCCTCGGCCCCTATTTCGCCTTCGTCCACGATCCCACCGCATGGGCCGCGCTGCTGACGCTGGTGGTGCTGGAGATCGTGCTCGGCATCGACAACCTGATTTTCATCTCCATCCTGACCAACAAGCTACCGAAGGAACAGCAGGTGCCGGCGCGGCGTCTCGGCATTTCGGCAGCCCTTGTCATGCGGCTGATCCTTTTGGCGACGATCTCCTTCATCGTCCAGCTCACCAATCCGGTCTTCACCGCCTTCGACCACGGCTTTTCCTGGCGCGACATGATCCTGATCGCCGGCGGCCTGTTCCTGGTCTGGAAAGCGACCAAGGAAATCCACCACACCGTCGATCCGGCCGAACACGACGATCCGTCGCTGGCAAAAACGCTGCAATTGTCGCTGGCCGGCGCGATCTTTCAGATCCTGCTGCTCGACCTGGTCTTCTCGATCGATTCCATCATCACCGCCGTCGGCATGACCGACGAGATCGCCATCATGTACATCGCCGTCATCGTCGCCGTGTCGGTGATGATGCTGGCGGCGACCCCGCTCGCCAACTTCATCGAGAGGAATCCGACCATCGTCATGCTGGCGCTCGGCTTCCTGCTGATGATCGGCATGACGCTGATCGCCGACGGCTTCGGCTACCATGTGCCGAAAGGCTACATCTACGCCGCCATGGGCTTTTCCGCGCTGGTCGAAGGGCTCAACATGCTGGCGCGCAGCCGCAAGGCGAAGGGCGGCGGCGGCCATTGAAGGCCGCTGACCGGCTGGGCGGCGGTTATTTCCGGTTTCCGTCGGTCGGCAGTTCGCCACGCATCTCGCTGGGATAAAAGCCGTCACGCAGGTTGATGCCGTATTCGACATAGGCCTTCATGCAGGACAGCATCTGCGCCCAGCCCTCGCAGTTCAGGTAGGAGTTCTTGCGGCCGGTCTCGTCCTCGTGCCAGCCGGACTCGGCGATGGTGACGAAAGTGCCGCCGTCGTCCAGCACCTCGAAATTCATCTCGATGCGCGTCTTGTAGGCGGGCTTGCCGTCCTCGCCCGGCGCGTCCCAGCGCAGCGCGATGCGCTTGTCCGGCACCACCTCGTCGACTTCCACCGGCACCGAGCCCCACCACGTCACCGTCGTGCCGGCGACCAGCGGCGCGCTGGCGCCCTTGATGGTGGTGAAGTAGCCGGACAGTTTTTTCGGATTGACGACAGCGTCGAACACTTCCGCGGCCGGCTTGCCGATGCGGCCGGAAACCCTGATCCCGATGGACATATCCACAGCCTCCTTGCTTGATCGCGGCGATCATATGTTATAAAAAAATAACATGTCAAGCAAAGCGCAGGACGACCGTATTTTCAAAGCCTTGGCCCATCCGCGCCGACGCCTGATGCTGGACGAGCTGAGGGACGGGCCGAAGACCACCGGCGCGCTGTGCGAGACCTTTTCCGACATGGACCGCTGCACGGTCATGCAGCACCTCAAGGTTTTGGAGGAGGCCGGACTGGTGGTGGCGAAGCGCGAGGGGCGCGAGCGCTGGAACCATCTCGACGCATTGCCGATCAAACGCATCCACGACCGCTGGATCGGTGAATACGCCGCCCATGCCGTGAGCATCCTCGACCGGCTGAAGGCCGATCTGGACGGTTGACCGGCAAACGGCCGCGCTGGACGTTTTCTGCCGATTTCAGTATAAGCCCGTCATTCCCAGCATCGGATCGCATGACGAATCCGCTGCCCAACCAACATACCAGGCTGTTTTTGTTGCGCCCTCGCGGACGCCCGGCGGCTTGGTAGCCGCGAACAGACCATAGGGGTTTCATGGCCGGCCATTCACAGTTCAAGAACATTATGCACCGCAAGGGTCGCCAGGATGCGATGCGGTCGAAGCTTTTCTCCAAGCTGGCGCGCGAGATCACCGTCGCGGCCAAGCTCGGCACGCCCGACCCGGCGATGAACCCGCGCCTCAGGCTCGCCGTGCAGGCGGCCAAGGCGGAGTCGATGCCGAAGGACAACATCCAGCGCGCCATCAACAAGGCTTCCGGCGGCGACGCCGAGAACTACGAGGAAGTGCGCTACGAGGGCTACGGTCCCGGCGGCGTGGCGCTGATCGTCGAGGTGCTGACCGACAACCGCAACCGCTCCGCCTCCAACGTGCGCGCCGCCTTCACCAAGGCCGGCGGGGCGCTCGGCGAAACCGGCTCGGTGTCGTTCATGTGGGACCGTGCCGGCGAAATCACCTACCCGGTTTCGGCGGGCGATGCCGACAAGGTGATGGAAGCGGCGATCGAGGCCGGCGCCGACGACGTCGAGAGCGACGACGAGGAAGGCCACACGATCTACTGCGCTTTCGATGCTATCGGTGACGTTTCCAAGGCGCTGGAAGCGGCACTTGGGGAAGCGGCATCGGTCAAGGCGATCTGGAAGCCGCAGAACAACGTGCCTGTCGACGAGGAGCGCGCGCAGTCGCTGATGAAGCTGGTCGCCACGCTGGAAGACGACGACGACGTGCAGAACGTCTACGCCAACTTTGAGGTCGACGAGGCGACGCTGGCCAAGCTTAGCGCCGCCTGAGGCTTTCCGTGGCCGAAGACAAGTCGCGCGTCGTCATCACCTACTGCACGCAGTGCCAATGGCTGCTGCGTGCCGGCTGGATGGCGCAGGAGCTGCTCTCCACCTTCGGGCCGGACATCGGCGAGGTGGCGCTGGTGCCCGGCACCGGCGGCATTTTCACGGTCGAATGCGATGGCGAGCTGATCTGGGAGCGCAAGCGCGACGGCGGCTTTCCGGATGCCGCCGAACTGAAGCGCCGCGTGCGCGACCAGGTCTGGCCCGATCGGGAACTGGGGCATTCGGAGAAAAAGGGCTAGGGCTTGAGGTGCGGACGGTTGTGCCGCCCCTCACCCTTACCCTCTGCCCGTAAACGGGGAGAGGGAGACTGCCGACGTTTCAGCTTCTCTCCTCTCCCGTCTACGGGGAGAGGATGCCGGCAGGCAGGCGAGGGGCAGCGCGAACATATCGCGCTTTTGCGCTCACTCGAACCGCCCTACTCCGCCACCGGCGTCCAGATCACGTCGTCGATGCGGACCGCGCCCGTCGCCAGCATGACCAGTCGGTCGAAGCCGAGCGCGATGCCGCTGGCCTCGGGCATGACGGCCAATGCCGCCAGGAAATCCTCGTCGAGCGGGTAGCGCTCGCCATAGACGCGCTCCTTCTCGTCCATCTCCAGGACAAAACGCCGGCGCTGCTCTGCGGCGTCGGTCAGTTCGCCAAAACCGTTGGCGAGCTCGACGCCGCAGCAATAAAGCTCGAAGCGCTCAGCCACGCGCGGATCGCGGGCGCTGGGCCGGGCAAGGGCTGCTTCCGAAACCGGATACTCGCACAGCACGGTCGCGCGACCTTGCCCGAGATTGGGCTCGATACGCTCGACCATGACGCGGCTGAACAGGTCGGCCCAGCCGTCGTCCGGCGCGCTGCGGATGCCGGCGCCGCCGAGCGCCGCGCGCAGCGCCCCGCCATCGGTCGAGCCGTCGGCGGAAACAGTCGCCAGCAGATCGATGCCGGCATGACGTTCGAACGCCTCCGCCACCGTCAGCTTCTCCGGCTCGGCGAAGGGATCGGCCTCGCGGCCCCGGAAGGTGAAGCGTTTCGTGCCGGCGCGCTCGGCTGCCAGCTTCAGGAAGGTGCCGCAGTCGGCCATCAGCGCCTCGTAGGTCTCGCCGGCGCGATACCATTCGACCATGGTGAATTCGGGATGGTGCAACGGCCCGCGCTCGCGGTTGCGCCACACCGGCCCGAAGGAGAACAGACGCTTTTCGCCGGCCGCCAGCAGCTTCTTGCAGGAGAATTCCGGCGAGGTGTGCAGGTAGAGCGGCTTTCGCGCACCATCCGTCCCGATCGCCTCGGTGGCGAAAGCGGCCAGATGCGCCTCGTTGCCGGGCGAGACCTGCAAGCCGGCCGTCGTCACCTCGACGAAGTCGCGCTCGGCGAACCAGCCGCGCAAGGCGGCGGCGATACGGTTGCGCGCCATCAGGCGGGGCCGGCGGTCGGCATGGACGTGCGGGGTCCACCAGGGGGAAGCTTCAGTCATCGGTGTCCGGAATCTGCGGGGAAGACTGGCGATAGGCTTTAAGATGCGCTAAGGGCCTGCGCAACAACGAACGCTTCGGGACATTTCATGGTCAAGGTCATCGCCAGCTCGCTCCGCAAAGGCAACGTCGTCGACAAGGACGGCAAGCTCTACGTCATCCTGTTCTCCGAGAACATCCACCCCGGCAAGGGCACGCCGGTGACGCAGCTCGACATGCGCCGCATTTCCGACGGCGTGAAGGTATCGGAGCGCTACCGCACCACCGAGCAGGTCGAGCGCGCCCATGTCGAGGATCGCGAGCACACCTTCCTCTACAGCGACGCCGAAGGCTTCCACTTCATGAACCCGGAAAACTACGACCAGATCACCGTCGCCGAGGACGTGATCGGCGACGCCGCGCCCTATCTCCAGGAAGAGATGAAGGTTTCGCTGTCTGTCCATGAAGGCGTCGGCATCGCCATCGTGCTGCCGCAGCGGGCCGTCTTCGAAGTGGTCGAGACGGAGCCGGTGACGAAGGGCCAGACGGCCTCGTCCTCCTACAAGCCGGCCGTCCTGTCGAACGGCGTCAAGACCACCGTGCCGCCGCACATTTCCGCCGGCACGCGCATCGTCGTCATGACCGCCGACGGCTCCTACGTCGAGCGCGCCAAGGACTGAGCCGCCCCTTATTGCCGCACCATGGCGAAACAGGCCAGCGCGGCGAGGCCGGCAAGGGTGCGGACGTTGTTCCACGGCACCCATTCGGCGAGATAGCGTGACCAGGCCTGCGCATCGCCGGGCGCAGCCGCCAGCGCATCGTTGAGCGGCACGTTGAAGACGGCGGTGACGCCGAAGATTCCGACCAGATAGAAAAGGCTGCCGGCGAGCAGCCATGCCGATCCCGGCTGGCTCCAGCCGAGGACGGCCCTGGCGCCAAGCGCCAGCGAAACCAGCGCCGTGCCCATGAAGACGGCGAGGAACACCGGATTCAGGATCACGATATTGACGGCGTTCATCGCCGCTGCACCCTGCCCTTCCGGCAGGCGGGCGAGCGCGGCCATCACAGCCGTCGAGAAGGCGAAGAACAAGCCGGCCATCAGTCCGCTGCCGAGGATGGCGGCCACGGTGAGGGCGGCAAAGAGCGGTGCGAACACGGCGCATCCTTTCATAATATGAGTAATGTTCATATTTGATAAACGTGATAAACTCTCATATTCTGGCTGTCAAGCAGAGGAGACGCCGATGGACGGGCGCGATCGCGGCGTGCAACCGCTGATGCGGAGTGCTGCCGAGACACGCCGGCTGCCAAGCCAGCAGCGCAGCCGCGAACGCGTCGAGCGGATGCTGGCCGCTGCCTCCGAACTGATCGCCGAGCAAGGCACCGACGCGCTGAAGATGCGGGACGTGGCGGAGCGCGCCAGCGTGCCGATCGGCTCGCTCTATCAGTTCTTCCCGGACAAGGGCGCCGTCATCCGGGCGCTGGCGGAACGCATCACCGCGGAAGGCCGTGCCTGCATTGCCGAGGCTCTGACGCCGGTGCGCGATACCGAGGATTTTCGGAGCGCCTTCAACGGCCTCGTCGATACCTATTATGCGCTTTTCCTGGCCGAGCCGGTCATGCGCGACATTTGGTCGGGCACGCAGGCCGACAGGACGCTAAGGGCGCTGGAACTCGCCGACAGCCGCGCCAGCGCCGCATTGCTGGCGAAGGCGCTGCTCGCCGCGCAGCCCGGCCGCGAGCGCGAGGCCGCCGAGCGAACGGCTTTTTTCGTCTGGCAACTCGGCGAGGCGGCGGTGCGGCTCGCCGTCTCCGTCGGGCGGCAGGAGGGAGACGCGATGGTCGAAACCTACAAGCGCATGGCACTGCGCGAACTGCTGGGCGACTGAGGTAAATCGAGGCCAGGTCCAGCCAACAAAAAACCCGCCACAAGGGCGGGTTTCTCAATTCCGAAGTCGGCCCGGCTTAGATGCCGAGATTGGCGAACTTGTTCTTGAACTTGGTGACGCGGCCGCCGCGGTCGAGCAGGGTCTGCTGGCCGCCGGTCCAGGCCGGATGCGTCGAGGGGTCGATGTCGAGGTTCAGCGTGTCGCCTTCCTTGCCCCAGGTCGAGCGCGTCTCGTACTCGGTGCCGTTGGTCATGACGATCTTGATGGTGTGGTAGTCGGGATGGATATCGGCCTTCATCGGTCCTGTCCTGCTGGCATGGCGGCGACGGCCTGCGTCGATCTCGCCTCTTTCTAAAACTCAAAGCCGCAGCTATGGAAAGCCACGGCTTCAAAACGGTCAGTCGGCCTATACATCAGCCGGATTCGAATCTCAAGGCGCCGCACGTAATTCTGAAAGAGGCCGGCAAATCAAGTCAGGCCGGGCTTGGCCGCCGCAACGAGGCCGCCGCGCCGGGCTTCGGTTCCGGCACCGGACGTTCGCTGGAGAAGACGCATATGGCCGACAGGATCGACGCAGACGCTCGCCGGCGCTCGCTCGGCCCGCTTCGCCGCCTCGCCCCCTATGTCGGCCGCTACAAGGGGCTCGTCGCCGGCGCCGCCGTCTCGCTGGTGCTGGCCGCCGTCACCACGCTGACCCTGCCCGTCGCGGTGCGGCGAATGATCGACCACGGCTTCTCCGAAGCCAACTCCACCTTCATCGCCAACTATTTCGCCATGCTGGTGGTGATGGCGGCGGCGCTCGCCCTGGCTTCCGCCGGCCGCTACTACTTCGTCATCACGCTGGGCGAGCGGGTCGTCGCCGACCTGCGCCGCGACGTCTTTTCGCATGTAACGACGCTGTCGCCTTCCTTCTTCGACGCCGCCCGCTCCGGCGAGATCGTCTCGCGGCTGGCCGCCGACACCACGCAGATCAAGTCGGCGGTCGGCGCGACCGCGTCGGTGGCGCTGCGCAACCTCATCCTGTGCGTCGGCGCCATCGCCATGATGGTCGTCACCAGCCCGAAACTGTCGGCGCTGGTGCTCGCCGCCATTCCGGTCATCGTGTTGCCGCTGGTCGCCTTCGGCCGCTCGGTGCGCCGCAGGTCGCGGCAGGCGCAGGACACGCTCGCCGAAGCCACCGCCTATGCCAGCGAGCAGATCGGCGCGGTGCGCACGCTCCAGGCCTTCACCAACGAAAAGCTGGTGGTCGGCCGCTTCTCCAGCGCCGTCGAGGCCGCCTTCGCGGCGGCCCGCTCTTCGGTCCTGGCGCGCGCCCTGCTCACCTTCGTCGCCATCTTCCTGATCTTCTCCTCGGTCGTGGCGGTGCTGTGGTTCGGCTCGCACGACGTCCTGTCGGGCGTCCTTTCGCCCGGCACGCTCGGCCAGTTCCTGCTTTATTCGGTGTTCGCCGCGGGTTCGCTGGGGGCGCTGTCGGAAGTATGGGGCGAGCTTGCGCAGGCCGCCGGCGCCGCCGAGCGGCTGGGCGAGATCCTCGACGAACGCTCAGCCATCACCGCGCCCGCCGACCCACGACCGCTGCCGGCGACCGCACAGGATGCCGTCGCCTTCGACAAGGTTTCCTTCTCCTATCCCGTCCGGCCCGACCGGGCGGCCGTGCGTGACCTCGCCTTTGCGGTGAAGCCCGGCGAAACGGTGGCCATCGTCGGCCCGTCCGGGGCGGGCAAGAGCACGATCTTTTCGCTCATCCTGCGTTTCTACGATCCGCAATCAGGCGCCGTCCGCGTCGACGGCATCGACGTTCGCGAGGCCGATCCCCAGGCGCTTCGCCGGCGCATGGCCATCGTGCCGCAGGATGTCACCATCTTCGCCGCCAGCGTACGCGACAATATCGGCTTCGGTAGGCCGGGCGCTTCCCATGCCGAGATCGAGGCGGCCGCGAAGGCCGCCTTGGCGGACGAATTCATCGCCCGGTTGCCCGAGGGTTACGGCACGGAGGTCGGCGAACGCGGCGTGACCCTTTCGGGCGGCCAGCGCCAGCGCATCGCCATCGCCCGCGCCATATTGCGCGACGCGCCGATCCTGCTGCTCGACGAGGCGACATCCGCGCTCGACGCCGCCAGCGAGACACTGGTGCAGGAGGCGCTGGAACATCTCATGCAGGGCCGCACGACGCTGGTCATCGCGCACCGGCTGGCGACGGTGCTGAAGGCCGACCGCATCCTCGTCGTCGAGGACGGCCGCATCGTCGAGGAAGGCACGCACCGCAGCCTCGTCGCCAAGGGCGGCACCTATGCCAACCTCGCCCGGCTTCAGTTCGAAAACGGCGCGGACGCCTTCGAACGCGCGGCGGAATAGAACGCGTCTCCCGAAAGAGGTTCCGGTTTCGGGACAAAGACGTGCGTAAAATCAAAAAACCTGAAACGTCCGGAGCGGCTCTGAACTATCCGCGGCACGCTTTAAATGCCGGCGCCATTAACCCCGAGAGACGATGGCACCGGCGAATCTGCACTCCGAAACGACCGGGACGATTATTTCCAGTCGCGGATATCGACGAAATGGCCGGCGATCGCCGCCGCCGCCGCCATGGCCGGCGAGACAAGGTGCGTGCGGCCCTTGAAGCCCTGTCGGCCCTCGAAATTGCGGTTCGAGGTCGAGGCGCAGCGCTCGTGCGGGGCCAGCCGGTCGTCGTTCATGGCGAGGCACATCGAGCAGCCCGGCTCGCGCCAGTCGAAGCCGGCCTCGATGAAGATCTTGTCCAGCCCCTCGGCTTCGGCCTGCGCCTTCACCAGTCCCGAACCCGGGACGATCATGGCGTTGACCGTCGGCGCGACCTTCTTGCCCTTGGCGACAGCCGCGACGGCGCGCAGGTCCTCGATGCGGCCGTTGGTGCAGGAGCCGATGAAGACGCGGTCGAGCGCGATGTCGGTGATCCTGGTGCCGGCCGTCAGGCCCATATAGTCGAGCGCGCGCTTCTTGGAATTGCGCTTGTTCTCGTCCTCGATGGCGTCGGGATCGGGAACCACGCCGAGCACGGAGGCGACGTCCTCGGGCGAGGAGCCCCAGGTGACGATCGGCGGCAGTTTCGCCGCGTCCAGCACCACGATCTTGTCGAAATGCGCGCCTTCGTCGGACTTCAAGGTCTTCCAGTATTCGAGCGCCGCGTCCCACGCCTCGCCCTGCGGCGCGCGCGGTTTGTCCTTGACATAGGCGAAGGTCGTCTCGTCCGGCGCGATCAGGCCGGCGCGGGCGCCGCCTTCGATCGACATGTTGCAGATCGTCATGCGCCCTTCCATGGAGAGCGAGCGGATCGCCTCGCCGGCATATTCGATGACGTAGCCGGTGCCGCCGGCGGTGCCGATCTCGCCGATGATGGCGAGGATGATGTCCTTGGCGGTGACGCCGGCCGGCAGTTGCCCGTCGACGCGCACCAGCATGTTCTTGGCCTTGCGCTGGATCAGCGTCTGGGTAGCGAGAACATGTTCGACTTCCGAAGTGCCGATGCCGTGCGCCAATGCCCCGAACGCTCCATGCGTGGAGGTGTGGCTGTCGCCGCACACGATGGTCATGCCCGGCAGCGTAAAGCCCTGCTCCGGCCCGATGATGTGGACGATGCCCTGTCGGCGATCCGTTTCGGAATAGTACTCGACGCCGAAGTCGGCGGCGTTCTTCGCCAGCGCCGCGATCTGGATGCGGCTTTCCTCGTTGCGGTTGATGCCGAGCTTGCGGTCGGCCGACGTCGGCACGTTGTGATCGACCACGGCCAGCGTCTTTTCCGGGTGCCGCACCTTGCGGCCGGCCATGCGCAGGCCCTCGAAGGCCTGCGGGCTGGTCACTTCATGGACCAGATGGCGGTCGATCCACAAAAGACAGGTGCCGTCGTCCTGGCGGTCGACCAGATGGTCGTCGAAAATCTTGTCGTAGAGGGTGCGCGGTGCGCTCATTTTTCGTAATCCGTCGATTTGAGAATGGAAAAGCGGACACATGCCCGGAAAGGTGGCTTGCGGTCAGCCGAGTCGGCTGGTCAGTGCGCCCGAAATCCGCGCGAAGAAGCGTGCCGGCAGGCGCTTGCGGTCCTGCAACACAAACTTCTTGTAGGCGGGGTCGCCGAAAAGCTCTTCCATGAAAGGCTCAATATCAATCTTTTGCCGGGACGGCAATCGAGGGCCGTTCAAGCGGCTTCCTGCAAAAGACCCGCCGCTTGCGCGGCGGGCCTGAAAGCGGCCGGAAGCCGGCTTACCGGCTCCAGTAACCCGGATGCCAGCGGTGATGGGCCCAATATCTCCCATGCCAGACGCGGGCGCGCGGCACGACCCGCACGACCGGCCGGCTGAGCACACAATGGCCCCAGCGGTTGATGTGCCGGCCGGGGCCGCAGCGCCAGCCGACGGTTTCGACCGGAGCGGGCGCCGCCGCCGGCTGTGTCACCATCGGCACGGCGGACGAAACGCCGGCCGACGCCATCAGCGCGCCAGCGACAAGGGTTGCGGAAAAAAGGGATCTCGTGAGCATGACTATGGTTCTCCATGGGCCACCCCCATGGCGAACGCTGCTCCCGGCGAGATGAAGGGAAGCTGAACGAAACGGCCCGCGCGCGATCACGAAAGCGTGCGCCGGCCTACAGAACCTCGAACACGAAGGTTTTTACCCGCGCTTCCGGTTCGGCCACCGCGTAGCAGCGGAACCAAGGGCTTTGCTCGACCGGCCGCCATTTGCCGGCGGCTTCCAGCCCGTCGAACACGGCCTGGAAACCGCCACCGTCGAAAACCTGGTCGCGCACCGTGAAGACGGCGTGGCCGCCCCTCCTCGTGATGCGCACGAGATCGCGCAGGCCGGCGGCCGGTGCATGGCCCATGGTGAACACGCCGGTGGAGAAGAAGGCGCGGAAATGCCCGTCCGGCCACGGCAGCCGCTCCCCCAGCGTCGCCTGCTTCAGCTCGGCATAGCTGTCGCGGCCGGCGGCGATCGTCAGCATCTCTTCGGAGAGATCGAGCCCGGCGATGTTCCCATAGCCGAGCGCCTTGAGCTGCGGGCCGGAAAGCCCGGTGCCGCAGCCGGCGTCGAGCAGCGGCCCGTCGCCGGGCTGAACATAGCGCGCCACCCAGGCCGGGATGAGGAACGGCAGCAGGTAGCCGAGTTCGGCCGTCTCGCTGTCGTAGGTCGCCGCCCAGGCGGCATAGGCGGCCGAGACTTCGCGCGGATCGCGCGCGGAATAGACGGAGTCCAGCGCCGCATTGGCCTTTTCGACGGTCATCCGCTTTCTCCCTCGGCAATTGCGCCAGCGTGGGAGCGAAGCGGTCCGCCGTCAAGCCTCGCGGCCGCGCCGCATGCGCCTCTCCAGCGCCCTCAACGCCAGCGACAGGCTGACCGTCAGGATGAGATAGATGTAGGCGACGATCGAATAGGTCTCGAAGAAGCGGAAGGAGCCGGCGGCATAGACCTTGCCCATCTGCGTGATGTCGGCGACGCCGAGCACCGACACCAGCGAGGAATCCTTGACCATGGCGACGAAATCGTTGCCGAGCGGCGGCAGGATGGTGCGGATCGCCTGCGGGAAGACGATCAGCCGGAAGCGCTGCACGCGCGACAGGCCGAGCGCCTTGGCCGCCTCGATCTGGCCGGGCTCCACCGACTGGATGCCGGCGCGGAACACTTCGGCGATGAAGGCGGAATAGCCGATGGTGAGCGCGATGACGGCACGCCACAGGAGCGAGAGGTCGCGCACGACCAACGGCTCCAGCAGCCCGGCCTGCTGCAACGGCGCGGTGACGGCGTTCCACCCCGCCACGATGGCCGGCGCGCCGACGAAGGCGATCCAGAACAGGAGCACGAGGATCGGCACGCCGCGGATGATCTCGACATAGAAGCGCGCGATTTCGCGCAGCACGCGCGAACCCGACAGCGCCATCAGCGCCACGGCAAGCCCGAGCGCGGAGGCCAGCGCGAAGCCGACGACGGTGACGAAGACGGTCACGCCGATGCCGGCGACGACCGTGGAAAAAACCTGCCGGTAGAGGCCGCTGGCGGCGATGCCGAGCGCCGCCGCCGCGGCAATCGCGACGGCGACGGCCAGCCACCATGGGAAGTCGGGCTTCGAGACGGGGGCCATCGTCAGCGGATGGCCGCGCCGTCGGGTCTATGGAGCGGGTCGCACGCCAAGATGAACGCTTACTCGCCGATCTTGTAGTCGAGGAACCACTTCTTGTTCAGCGCCTCGAAAGTGCCGTCCGCCTTGAGCGCGGCGATCGCGGCGTTAACCGGCGCCACGAGATCGGAGCCCTTGGCGAAGATGAAGCCGAAATCCTCGGTGCCGAGCGGCCCGCCGATCAGCTTCAGCTTGCCGTTGGAGGCGGCGACATAGCCCTTGCCGGCGGTGGAGTCGGTCAGCACCACGTCGACGTCGCCCACTTTAAGCGCCTGCACGGTAGCCCCGAACGTCTCGAACAGTTTTATGCGCGGATTCTGCTCGTTGCCGTCGAGGACCGAATAGACGGCCGTATAGAAGGGCGAAGTGCCGGGCTGGGCGCCGATCAGCCCGTCCTTGAAGGCGCCGAAACTCTTGGCGTCGGTGAAGCGGGTCTCGTCGCCGCGCACCAGCATGTACTGTTCGTTGCGCATGTAGGGGTCGGAGAAATCGACCTTGGCCTTGCGCTCGTCGTTGATGGTGATGCCGGTCATGCCGATATCGTATTGCTTGTCCGACACCGCCTGAATCATGGCGTCCCATGAGGTATTCTGGTACTCGACCGCGAAGTTAAGCCGCTTGGCGATCTCGTTCATCGCGTCGTATTCCCAGCCGATCTGCTTGCCGCTCTTGGGATCGACGAATTGCAGCGGTGGGTAAGCGTTTTCCGTCACCACGACGACCTTGCGGCCCTTGAGGTCAGGCAGGGCGTCGGCTGCGAGCGCCATGGGCGCGAGAACGCAGGCGAACAGCGCCGCCAGCAGCAGTTTCGATCTCATCATCTGAATATCCCCGACCGTGTGTGATGCAGGCGCGGGACCGCGCCTTTAAAATCGGTGAGACTTTAGCCGTCCCGACCCGGCTTGCAAGCCGCAACGATGCGCGCGGCCTCGGCCGTCCGGGAAATGCCATGCTCCGCCTGGACATGAAAAAGGCGGCCGAAGCCGCCTTTCTCGAAAAAACAACCGGAACCGCAGTCTTATTCAGCGGCCTTGGCGGCTTCTTCCGCGGCCTTGGCCTCGGCGGCGTCCTGCGCGGCCTTCTCGGCAGCCAGAGCCTGCGCGGCGGCGACCTTCTCGGCCTCGATACGGGCCTTCTCGGCGGCCAGCGCCTCGCGCTCCCCGTCGTTCAGTTTACGGGCGCGCACGCCGGTGTTCTCGGTGATGCGGGCCGACTTGCCGCGACGGTCGCGCAGATAGTACAGCTTGGCGCGGCGCACCTTGCCGCGGCGCACGACCTCGACGCCCTCGACCATCGGCGAATAGACCGGGAAGACGCGCTCCACGCCCTCGCCGTAGGAAATCTTGCGCACCGTGAAATTCTCGTTGAGGCCTGCGCCGGAACGGGCGATGACGACGCCCTCATAGGCCTGCACGCGGGTGCGCGAACCTTCGGTGACGCGCACGCTGACGCGAACGGTATCGCCGGGCTGGAATTCGGGCAGCTTGCGCTTGGCTTCGATCTTGGCGGCCTGCTCGGCCTCGAGCTGACGGATGAGATCCATCTCAAAAATCCACTTCTTGTTCTTCCGACAGTCAGAGCGCCCGCGCTCGCCTTGCAGTTCATAAGACCGCTCGGCTATGCCTCGATCGGATCGATCTCGGCAGGGGCGATTGCACCGTCCTTGTTGACGGGCCCGGCAGTTTCACCGGTTCGGGCGGGCACATACAGGGAATTTTCGCGCTTGTCACGCGCCAAAGCGAATTTCGCCCGGCGATTTGCCGCACAGGCCGCTGCCGCCGGGTTGCAGGGCCTGTCACTGGACCGGTAAGTAGGCCGCAATGTGGCTTGTGCGGTCGGGCGCTCCTTCCTAATGCCTTGGCCTCAAATCGGGGATCGACGCGCCTTGGATATTCTCACCATCATTCTCCTTTTCGTCGCCGGCGTGTTCACCGGCATGATCAATGCGGTGGCCGGCGGCGGCACGTTTCTGTCCTTCGGCGCGCTGACGCTGATCGGCGTCCCGCCGGTGGTCGCCAACGCGACATCGTCGATCACGCAGTTTCCCGGCTACATCACCTCGACGCTCGCCTACTGGGAGGATTTCAAGACCTTCTGGCGCGGCGCCATCGCGCTGTCGCTCGCTTCCATCGCCGGCGCGCTGCTGGGTTCATGGATCCTGCTCCAGCTCGACAATCCGCAATTCCGCACGCTGGTGCCGTGGCTGCTGCTGGCCGCCACCGCCCTGTTCGCCGCCGGTCCCTATCTCAAGCCAAAGCCGAAGCCTGGACAGGAAGCCTCGGTAGGCTCGTTCTTCGGTACGGCGATGCAGTTCGCCACCGCCATCTATGGCGGCTTCTTCGGCGCCGGCATGGGCGTGATGATGCTGGCTTCGCTCGGCCTGTCGCAGGCCGGCGACTATCACCGCCTCAACGCCCTGAAAAACATGCTGGCGGTGGTGATCGCCGCCGTCGCCATCGTCGTCTTCGTCTCGGGCGGCGTGGTCGCCTGGCCGCAGGCCGTCGTCATGATCCCCGGCGTCGCGCTCGGCGGCTGGAGCGGCGTGTGGGTCGCCAAGCGCGTGCCACAAACGGTCATGCGCTGGATCGTCATCGCCGTCGGCCTGCTGCTCGCCGTCTACTACTTCGTCAAGTAGCGGGCTTGTCCGGCCGGGCGAGCAGGTCCGGCCGTCGCTCGGCAGTCAGCTTCTCCGCCTCCGCGCGCCGCCACGCCGCGATCTTCTTGTGGTTGCCCGAGACAAGCACGTCGGGAATTGCGCGGCCTTCCCATTCCTGCGGCCGCGTATAATGCGGATGCTCGAGCAGGCCGTTTTCAAAGCTCTCTTCGTCGCCGGACGCTTCGTTGCCCATGACGCCGGGCAGCAGCCGCACCACCGCATCGAGCAGCACCAGCGCCGCTGGCTCGCCGCCGGAGAGGATGAAGTCGCCGACGGAAACCTCTTCCAGCCCGCGCGCTTCGATGAGCCGCTGGTCGACGCCCTCGAAGCGGCCGCACAGGATGACCGCACCCGGCCCGGCGGCGAGGTCGCGCACCTTTTCCTGCGTCAGCGGTTTTCCGCGCGGACTCATCAAAAGGCGCGGGCGCGGATCGCTCACCGGCGAGGCATGGTCGATGGCGCGCGCCAGCACGTCGGCGCGCATCACCATGCCGGCGCCGCCGCCGGCCGGGGTATCGTCCACCGTACGGTGGCGGTCGGTGGCGAAGTCGCGGATCTGCACCGCCTCCAGCGCCCAGGTGTCCGTCTCCAGCGCGCGGCCGGCCAGCGACAGGCCGAGCGTACCGGGAAACATCTCCGGATAAAGCGTAAGCACTGTGGCGCGGAACATTATCGATTGCCTCCTGAGCCCTTCGATCCGCGCGGTCGGCGTTTTGCCTCGAAGCCGGCACGGTCCGGTGCCGTCCCCCTGTCACTGTCCTCGTCCTCGACCAACCCGGCCGCGATCGGATCGATACGGATATAGCCATCGGCGATGGAAACGTCCGGGACCGCCGCCTTGGAAAACGGGATCAGCACGCCTTTGCGCGCGCCGAGCGTCAGCTCAAGGATATCACCGCCGCCGAAATTCTGCACGGCGACGACCGTGCCGACGGTCGCGCCGGTATCGTCGCGCACCGAAAGACCGATCAGGTCCGCCTGGTAGAAATCGTCCTCGTCCTCCTCGTCCGGCAGGGCCGAGCGATCGACGAACAGCTCCGTGCCGGTCAGCGCTTCGGCGGCGCTGCGGTCGGCAACGCCCTTGAAGCGCACCACCGCGACCGTGCCGGCCGGGCGGATATCCAGAACCTCGAAGGCGCGGCCGTCCTTGGCGCGGAGCGGCCCGTAGTCGCCGAGCGCCAACGGGTCGCCGGTGAAGGTCTTCACCCGCAACTCGCCCCTGATGCCGTGCGCGGCGCCGATGACGGCCATCAGGATGGGGTTTTTCGGCTGGGGCATCCGGGCTTCACCGCTTGCTAACGTCGCTCAATCCATACTGCCTTATTCAATCGGTCCTCCGCTGCCAATGCAGGAATTCCTCTTCCCGGCCAAACCCGACCTCCAGGCCGCGCGCGAAAGCTGGCTGAAGGCGCTCGCCGGCGAGCGGCGTCTGTCGGCGCTCACCGTCGAGGCTTATGAGCGCGACAGCCGGCAGTTCCTGCAATTCCTCACCGGCCATTGCGGCGGCGCACCGGGTCTGGCCGACATCGCCGACCTGAGGCCGGCGGACCTGCGTGCGTTCCTCGCATCGCGCCGCAACACCGGCGCCGGTGCCCGCACGCTGGGGCGCGGACTGGCCGGCGTGCGTTCCCTGCTGCGCTTCCTCGAACGGCGGGGCCTCGCCAATGCGGCAGGGGCGGCGGCGCTGCGCGCGCCGAAACAGCCGAAATCGCTACCGAAACCGCTGACCGCCGGCGATGCCCGCCGCGTCGTCTCGACCGGCGAGCAACTGGCCGACGAACCCTGGATCGCCGCCCGCAACGCTGCCGTGCTGACGCTGCTCTACGCCTGTGGCCTGCGTATTTCCGAGGCGCTCGGCCTGACCGGCGCCGATCTCTCTTCGTCACGCAAGGCGGTGCTGCGCATCACCGGCAAGGGCGGCAAGACGCGGCTGGTGCCGGTGTTGCCCGTCGCCTTCGCGGCCGTAGGTGAGTACCGCCGCCTCTGCCCCTATCATCTCGACGCGGCCGGGCCGCTGTTTCGCGGCGCTCGCGGCGGACCGCTGAATCCGGCCATCGTCCAGCGCGAGATGGTCCGGCTGCGCTCGGCGCTCGGCCTGCCGGACACCGCCACGCCGCATGCGCTGCGCCATTCCTTCGCCACGCACCTGCTCGGTCGGGGCGGCGATCTGCGCACCATCCAGGAACTGCTCGGCCATGCCAGCCTGTCGACGACGCAGATCTACACCGGCGTCGACACCGCCCGCCTGCTCGACATCTACGAGGCGGCGCATCCGCGCGCCTGATCCCGCCCCGGCCGACAATTTGCCGGAACCGGTTAACCGTTTCGCTGTGTTTTGTCGCTAAACCGCTGAACATGAACCCAACCGCCACCACCGCCGACCGCGTTGCACTGGTTTCGCTGAAGCTGCTTGCGGTGCTGCATGTGCTGGCTTTCGCGGCCTTCATGGTGGGGCTTCTGGTTGCCGGTGGGCGTGCGCATGCCGAGGTTTCCGCCTGCGGCGGAGCCAGCGCGGCGGCCATGCCGTGCCAGAGCGCTCCCGCCGCCTGACCCTGCCGGCAGGCAGGGATTCCTTGTCGTGAAACCGGTTCGGCCTTCATGCGTTGAATGAATTGTTTGTTCATTCTCGCAAGGAGGACGATATGGCCAATCCCGGCAATCCGGACCCCAACGATCCGCGCCTGACCGATCCGCTCAACCCGACGCAGCCGCTCGGCACCGGCGATCCCGTCATCGACAACCGCACGGTGGTGCAGCCTCGCGGCGGCGGCAACGGCTGGCTGATCGCCATTGTCGTGGTGATTCTGGCGATCGTCGCCTACTACCTGTTCGGCCGTAGCGAGCCGCCCGCGCCGGCGCAGCCGCCGACCGCCGGCGAACAGGCGCCCGCCGGTGGCGGTACGATGAAACCGGCCGAGCCGACGAAACCGGCGGAGCCCGCACCGGCCCCCGCAACGCCGCCCGCCGACAATTCGACCGCGCCGGCGCCCGCCACTCCGGCCCCTGCGCCTGCCAATCCGGCGCCGGCAACGCCGCCGGCCGACAATTCGACCACGCCGGCGCCGGCCAACTAACCGGCCGAAAACGCGAAAGGCCCGCCGTCCGGCGGGCCTTTCCATAACGTCAGGGCTGCTCGCCGGTGAAACGGGCTCAGATGTGGATCGGCTTGAAGAAAGTGGCGAGCGCGGCTTCCTTCACCGCTTCAGACATGGTCGGATGCGCGTGGCAAGTGCGGGCAAGGTCTTCCGACGAACCGCCGAACTCCATCAGCACCGCCGCCTCGTGGATCATCTCGCCGGCGCCGAAGCCGAGGATATGGACGCCGAGCACCTTGTCGGTCTTCTTGTCGGCGAGGATTTTCACGAAACCGTCCGTATGCAGCATGGCGCGTGCCCGGCCGTTCGCCGTGAAGGGGAATTTTCCCACCTTGTAGTCGACGCCGGCCTTCTTCAATTCCTCCTCGGTCTTGCCGACCGAAGCGACTTCCGGGCTGGTGTAGACGACGCTCGGAATGACGTCGTAGTTCACATGACCCGCCTGACCGGCAATGCGCTCGGCCACCGCCACGCCCTCGTCCTCGGCCTTGTGCGCCAGCATCGGCCCGGCGACGACGTCGCCGATCGCCCAGATGCCCGGCACGTTGGTCTGGAGATGGCCGTCGGTCTTCACCCGGCCGCGCTCGTCCGTCTCGACGCCGGCTTCCGTGAGGCCGAGGGCGTCGGCATAGGCGCGCCGTCCGGTGGCGACCAGCACGACGTCGGCCTCGATCGTCTCGGCGCCGCCGCCCTTCACCGGTTCGAAGGTGACGGAGGCGCCCTTCTTGCCCTTGGCGACTGCCGTGACCTTCGAGCCCAGCTTGAACTCGAAGCCCTGCTTGGAAAGCAGGCGCTGGAACTGCTTCGACACTTCGCCGTCCATGCCGCCAAGGATGCTGTCGAGGAATTCCACCACCGTGACCTTGGCGCCGAGCCGCGCCCAGACCGAGCCCAGCTCCAGCCCGATGACGCCGCCGCCGACCACGATCAGGCTCGAAGGCACCTTCGCCAGCGACAGCGCGCCGGTCGAGGAAACGATCACCTTCTCGTCGATATCGACCTTGACGCCGGGAATGCCGGCGACTTCGGAGCCGGTGGCGATGACGATGTTCTTCGCCTCGATCTCTTCGGTCTTGCCGTCTTCGCCGGTGACGGAAACCCGGCCCGCGCCCAGCACCTTGCCGGTGCCGCGGAACGCGTCGATCTTGTTCTTCTTGAACAGGAAGGCGACGCCGTTGACGTTGGCCGAGACGGTGGTGTCCTTGTGCGCCATCATCTTCGTCAGGTTGAGCTTCGGCTTCACCTCGACGCCGAGCGTCTCGAAGGAATGGCCTGCCTCTGCAAACATCTCGGAAGCGTGCAGCAGCGCTTTGGAGGGAATGCAGCCGATGTTGAGGCAGGTGCCGCCGAACGTCTCGCGCTTCTCGACCACGGCGACCTTCAAGCCCAGCTGCGCCGCCTTGATGGCGCACACATAGCCGCCGGGGCCGGAGCCGATCACCACAACATCATATGCCATTTCGTTTTCCCTTCCTGGCGATCTTCAACGGCCGCCGCTGACGTCGAGCAGCGCACCCGTGCAATATGAGGCTTCCTCGGCGAGAAGCCAAACGACGGCCGCCGCGATCTCGACGGCCCGGCCTTCCCTCTTCATCGGAATCTGGCCGCGGACCCGTTGCAGCCGGTCCGGCTGGTCGCCGGAGGCGTGGATCTCGGTGTCGATCAGTCCGGGCCGAACCGCGTTGACCCGGATGCCCTCGTCGGCGACCTCGCGGGCCAACCCGATGGTGAAGGTGTCGATGGCCCCCTTCGAGGCCGCGTAGTCGACATACTCTCCGGCGCTGCCCAGCCGTGCCGCCGCCGAGGAGAGGTTGACGATGGCGCCGCCGCTGCCGCCGTTCCGCGTCGACATCCGCTTCACCGCCTCGCGGGCGCAAAGCATGGAGCCGATGACGTTGATGCGCATCATGCGCTCCAGCCGCTCAAGGTTCATTTCCTCGACACGCGCCTTGACGTCGACGACGCCGGCATTGTTGACCAGCGCGTCGAGCCGGCCGAAACGGCGGTCCACCGCCTCGAAGGACCGCATAATGTCAGCCTCGATGCCGACATCCGTCCGCACGGCGAATGCTTCGCCCCCGGCTTCCCCGATCTCCCGGACGAGGACATCGGCGGCAACCTCGTTGGACACGTAGCCGAAAGCGACGCGCCAGCCGCGCGCTGCCGCCATGCGTACGACCTCGGCGCCGATGCCGCGGCTGCCGCCGGTGACGAGAAGCGCTTTGCCTGTGCTCATTCCTGGCAACCCTTCAAGGTAAACACGTCCCACGGCACCCTGGAGAAGCCGGCCGTTCCGTAAACGGTCGAAAGCCTGAGCGACGGTCCGAGGTCCGGGAAGATCAGCGCCTTCGGGGCGGCGCCCGTCTTCGGCAGCAGGTCGATGCCGCCGGCCTCGTCAGCCGTGTAGATCACGCCCTGCCAGACGGTGCAGGCTTCCATCTCCTTGCCGGTAACGTCGCCGTCGGGGCATTTGTAGGTGAGCGTGCCGTAAGGCCGTTCCGTTCCTTCGCTCCACATCACCATGCCGTCGAAAGCGGTGCCGTTGTCCAGCGTCATGCGGAAGGCGTTGGTCACTGTCGCCAGCCCCGTCGCCGGCCGGAAATCGATGCCGGCTGCATTGTCGCGGTCGCCGTAGACAGCGAGTTCGACCGGGCAGGCGGCAAGCGCCGGCGCGACGGCGACGATCGCCGCGCAACCAAGGATCATGCCTGCCGAGCGTCGGACGAAGCGGTCCGGCATCGTCAGGCCATCAGCCTTACGAGCATCATCAGAAGGCCGACGATCGACGCGCACCAGGCCAGCGTGCGCACCGCCGGCACGCCGAAGGCGTAGAGCGGCACGTAAACGACGCGCGCGGTGAGCCACACCCAGGCGCCCGTGGCGGCGATGCCGCCGGTCTTGCCGGTGACGGCGAGCGCCAGCGCCAGCGCGACGAAGGCCGGATAGGTTTCGAGCAGGTTTTCCAGCGCCCGCTTGAGCCGGCCGGCCCATATATTGCCCGACCGGCGGTTGTCGTCGCGCGGTCCCAGCAGATACGGCCCCAGATCGTAGGTCGAGACGGCCTGCAAGACGATCTGCGCCAGCAGGAGCACGACGCTCCAGCCGAGCACGGCGATTTCGGTCGATGCGGCAGCGGCTTCCATGACGGCCTCCTTGGCAGATCTGGCCGGCGGCCGGCCGTTACAGGTCCAAAACCAGCCGTTCCGGGTCCTCCAGGCTTTCCTTCACCCGCACCAGGAAGGTGACGGCTTCCTTGCCGTCGACGATGCGGTGGTCGTAGCTGAGCGCCAGATACATCATCGGACGGACGACGATCTGGCCGCCGACCACCACAGGCCGCTCCTGGATCTTGTGCATGCCCAGAATGCCCGACTGCGGCGCATTCAGGATCGGCGTCGACATCAGCGAGCCGTAGACGCCGCCGTTGGAGATGGTGAAGGTGCCGCCCTGCATGTCGGCGACCGAGAGCTTGCCGTCGCGCGCGGCAATGCCGAGGCGACCGATTTCCTTCTCGATCTCGGCGATCGACATGGTGTCGGCATTGCGCACGACCGGCACGACGAGACCCTTGTCGGTGCCGACCGCGACGCCGACATGGGCGAAGTTCTTGTAGATGATGTCGGTACCGTCGATCTCGGCGTTGACCGCCGGGATCTCCTTCAGCGCGTGCGTAACAGCCTTGGTGAAGAAGCCCATGAAGCCCAGTTTGACACCGTGCTTCTTCTCGAACACGTCCTTGTATTTCGAGCGCAGGTCCATCACCGCCTTCATGTCCACCTCGTTGAAGGTGGTGAGCATGGCAGCGGCCGATTGCGCCTCCTTCAGCCGGCGCGCGATGGTCTGGCGCAGCTTGGTCATGCGCACCCGCTCTTCGCGCGGTGCGTCGTCGGCGGAGGAGGGCACGCGGGCAACGGCCGGCTCGCGCGGCGGCTCTGCCGGCTGCGAGGGCGCGCCGCGGGCGATGGCGTCGAGAACGTCGCCCTTCAGAACCTGGCCGCGCTTGCCCGAACCGGACACCTGATCGGCGGAGAGGTTCTGTTCGGCCAGAAGTTTCGCGGCGGACGGCGCCGGCGGCATCGCGCGCTGCTCGATCGGGCCTTCGCCGGCAGTCCCGGCCTGCTGGGCGGCGGCTTCCTTGGTGCTTGCGGCCGCAGTCGGAGCAGAGGCCTGCGCCACGGCCGCCTCCTGCTTCGGCGTCGGGGCCGCGGCCGGCTTGGCGGCGGCGCCGCCGGCGGAAATGGAACCGAGCAAAGCGCCGACATTGACCGTCTCGCCTTCCTTGACGACGATCTCGGCCAGCGTGCCGGCGGCCGGCGCCGGCACCTCGACCGTCACCTTGTCGGTTTCCAGCTCGACCAGCGGCTCGTCGACGGCGACGGCGTCGCCGGCCTTCTTGAACCACTTGCCGACGGTCGCCTCCGTCACGGATTCGCCGAGGGTCGGAACTTTGATTTCGGTGGCCATGGATCGTTTCCGTTGGTTCGAGGGGAGAGGGCCCGGCTCAGCCGCCGAGCGCGTCTTCGAGCAGGGCGGCGAGCTGGGCGAGGTGCTTCGACATCAGGCCGGTGGCCGGCGAGGCGGAGGCCGGACGGCCGGTGTAGCGCACCCGCTGGTGCTTGGCGTCGATATGGGCGAGCACCCATTCCAGGTAGGGGTCGATGAACGACCAGGCGCCCATGTTCTTGGGCTCCTCCTGGCACCATACCATCTCGGCGTTGCGGAAGCGCGACAGTTCGGTGATCAGCGCCTTGGCCGGGAAGGGGTAGAGCTGTTCGACGCGCAGCAGGTAGATGTCGTTGATGCCGCGCTTCTCGCGCTCCTCGTAGAGATCGTAATAGACCTTGCCCGAGCACAGCACGACGCGGCGGATCTTGGAATCCTTGACCAGCTTGATCGGCTGGTCGCCGAGATACTGCGCGTCGTCCCACAAGAGGCGGTGGAAGGCGCTCTCGCCCGACATTTCCGACAGCGTCGAGACGGCCCGCTTGTGGCGCAGCAGCGACTTCGGCGTCATCAGGATCAGCGGCTTGCGGAAGTCGCGCTTCAGCTGCCGGCGCAGGATATGGAAATAGTTGGCCGGCGTCGTGCAGTAGGCGACCTGCATGTTGTCTTCCGCACACAATTGCAGGAAACGTTCGAGGCGAGCCGAAGAATGCTCCGGCCCCTGCCCTTCGTAGCCATGCGGCAACAGGCAGACGAGGCCGGACATGCGCAGCCACTTGCGCTCGCCCGACGAGATGAATTGGTCGAACACCACCTGCGCACCGTTGGCGAAGTCGCCGAACTGCGCTTCCCACAAGGTCAGCGCCTTCGGATCGGCCAGCGAATAGCCGTATTCGAAGCCGAGCACCGCCTCTTCCGAGAGCATGGAGTTGATGACCTCGTAGCCGGCCTGCGCGGCCGAGAGGTTGTTCAACGGAATGTAGCGGGCCTCCTCGCGCTGGTCGTAGAGCACGGAATGGCGCTGGCTGAACGTGCCGCGTTCCGAATCCTGGCCGGACAGGCGGATCGGGTTGCCGTCGAGCAGGATCGAGCCGAAGGCGAGCGATTCGGCGGTCGCCCAGTCGATGCCCTCGCCCGTCTCGATCGCCTGGCGGCGGTTGTCGAGGAAGCGCTGGATCGTCCTGTGCACCTCGAAATCCTTCGGCACCTCGGTCAGCTTCCGGCCGATCTCCTTCAGCGTCTTGACCGGCACCGCCGTCTTGCCGCGGCGCAACTCGTCCTGGCTGTCGGCGGTACGCAGGCCGGACCACGCGCCATCCAGCCAGTCGGCCTTGTTCGGCTTGTATTGCTGGCCGACTTCCCATTCCGTTTCCAGATGCGCGCGCCAGTCGGCCTTCATCTTGTCGAATTCGGCCTGCGTCACCAGGCCTTCGGCGATCAGCTTGTCGGCGTAGAGCTGGACAGTCGTCTTGTGGCCGCGGATCGAGCGGTACATGATCGGCTGCGTGAAGGCCGGCTCGTCGCCCTCGTTGTGACCGAAGCGGCGGTAGCAGAACATGTCCACCACCACCGGCTTGTGGAACTTCATGCGGAACTCGATCGCCACCTTGGCGGCGTGCACGACCGCTTCCGGATCGTCGCCGTTGACATGGAAGATCGGCGCCTCGATCATCTTGGCGACGTCGGACGGATAGGGCGACGAGCGTGAGAAGCGCGGATTGGTGGTGAAGCCGATCTGGTTGTTGATGATGAAGTGCAGCGTGCCGGCGACGCGATGGCCGCGCAGACCCGACAGACCGAGGATTTCGGCGATCACGCCCTGGCCGGCGAAGGCGGCGTCGCCGTGCAGCAGCAGCGGCAGCACCTTGGCGCGTTCTTCCAGCGGCACGATCTCCTCGCGGCCGCGGCCGAACAGCTGGTCCTGCTTGGCGCGCGCCTTGCCCATCACGACCGGGTCGACGATTTCCAGGTGCGAGGGGTTGGCGGTCAGCGACAGGTGCACCTTGTTGCCGTCGAACTCGCGGTCCGACGAGGCTCCGAGATGGTACTTCACGTCGCCCGAGCCTTCCACGTCGTCGGGCGCGTAGGAGCCGCCCTTGAACTCGTGGAAGATGGCGCGGTGCGGCTTGGCCATCACCTGCGACAGCACGTTGAGGCGTCCGCGATGGGCCATGCCCAGCACGATCTCCTTCATGCCGAGCTGGCCGCCGCGCTTGACGATCTGCTCCAGCGCCGGGATCAGCGATTCGCCGCCGTCGAGGCCGAAGCGCTTGGTGCCCTTGTACTTGACGTCGATGAACTGCTCGAAGCCCTCCGCCTCGATGAGCTTCGACAGGATCGCCTTCTTGCCTTCGGCGGTGAAGGAGATCTCCTTGTCGGCGCCTTCGATGCGCTCTTGAATCCACGCCTTCTCGGCCGGGTCCGAGATGTGCATGAATTCGACGCCGAGCGTCGAGCAATAGGTGCGGGTGAGGATTTCCAGCATCTGCCGGACGGTGCCGAACTCCAGGCCGAGCACGTTGTCGAGGAAGATCGGCCGGTCGTAGTCGGCTTCGGTGAAACCGTAGTTTTGCGGCGACAGTTCGTTGTAGTCCTCAAGCTGGCCGGCGATGCCCAGCGGATCGAGATTGGCGTGCAGGTGGCCACGCATGCGGAAGGCGCGGATCATCATGATGGCGCGCACCGAATCGCGCGTCTGCTGGTGGACGTCGGCTTCCGAGATCACCTTGCCGGTCGCGGCGGCGCCGTTGGCGGCCTTTTCGCGGATCTTCTTTTCGATGACCTTCTCGGCGAGGCCCCAGTTGCCGTCCAGCGCCGAAACCAGTTCGCCGTTGGCGGTCAGCGGCCAGGACGGCCGCGACCACGAGGCGCCCCTGGCGTTCTTGCGAACGTCGCCGGCGTCGTCCTTCAGCGCTGCGAAGAAATCCTGCCACTCCGGGTCGACCGAAGAGGGGTCGTCCTCATAGGCCGCATGCAGCGCCTCGATGTAGTCGGCATTGCCGCCATAGAGGAAGGAGGTGAGGGAGAACTGGTCGTTGGTTTGATCTTGTCGTGCCATTTTACGCCTCGGAGTTTCCGCTCCGTCTCCTTGGTAAGAAAGGGAATAGGTGAATAGGGGAGTAGGGCAGTATGTTGGCGCTCCTATTCCCCTACTGCCCTATTCCCATACTCCCCTAACCTTTAATCGCTTCCACCAGCGTCGTGCCGAGCCGTGCCGGCGAGGGCGACACCTTGATGCCGGCCGCTTCCATCGCCGCGATCTTGTCTTCCGCGCCGCCCTTGCCGCCGGAAATGACGGCGCCGGCATGGCCCATGGTGCGGCCGGGAGGGGCGGTGCGGCCGGCGATGAAGCCGGCCATCGGCTTCCTGCGGCCGCGCTTGGCCTCGTCCTTGATGAATTGCGCGGCATCTTCCTCGGCCGCACCGCCGATCTCGCCGATCATGATGATCGACTTGGTTTCGTCGTCGGCAAGGAACATTTCGAGCATGTCGATGAACTCGGTGCCTTTCACCGGATCGCCGCCGATGCCGACGGCGGTCGTCTGGCCGAGGCCGGCATTGGTGGTCTGGAACACGGCTTCATAGGTAAGCGTTCCCGAGCGCGAAACAACGCCGACCGAACCCTTCTTGAAGATGTTGCCGGGCATGATGCCGATCTTGCACTGGTCCGGCGTGACGATGCCGGGGCAGTTCGGCCCGATGAGGCGCGACTTCGACTTGTCGAGCTTGGCCTTGACCTTGACCATGTCGAGCACCGGAATGCCTTCGGTGATGGCGACGATCAGCGGGATCTCGGCCTCGATCGCCTCGATGATGGCCGCCGCGGCGCCCGCCGGCGGCACGTAGACGACCGACGCCGTGGCGCCGGTCTTCTCCTTGCCCTCGGCGACGGTGGCGAAGATCGGCAGGGTTTCGCCCTTCGCGCCTTCCCACGTCTCGCCGCCCTTCTTGGGATGGATGCCGCCGACCATCCTGGTGCCGTGATAGGCCAGCGCCTGCTCGGTGTGGAAGGTTCCGGTCTTGCCGGTCAGGCCCTGGACCAGGATCTTGGTGTTCTTGTCGATGAGAATGGACATGCCGGACCTTCTTGCTCAGAGGGTTGTTTGGGACGGCGAAACACGCCGGAACGTGCCCTTCGCCATGTCTTGCCAGTTTTCGGAACCGGCGGGTTTGAATTCCAGACGGGTGCGATAGCCGTCAGGGCCATCGATCGTGTAGGTGACGCGGGCAGCCCCGCGCGGCGACGAACGCTCCAGCACAAGCCGGTCGCCGTCCCACGAGCCGCTGGCCGGACCGGCCGGGAAGAAGCCCATCGAATCGAAGGCGAACATCTTGGTCAGCCCGTCTGCCTGGTCGAAACCGAAGACGTTGCGCGAAGCGAAGCTCTCCTGCCCGTCGCGCGTCTGCCGGTAGTGCTGGACGACGAACAGGCCGTCGAACTCGGCCATCGCCTCGACCTTCGCCGAGGCCCGGCCGGCAGGCGCCCATTGCGTTGCCGACATTTCCTCCTCGCCGCGCCACGCGCCGACCAGCGCCTGCAGGCGCTGGTGGTGCGGGGTCAGGGAGAGGGCGGCGCTCATTGTCAAACCTTGGGTCAAACCTTGGGGTCACACCTTGGCCGGGCCGGAGGAATCGGCCCTGCGTTTACTTGCCGACGGCCGCCACGATCTTCTTGGCCGCGTCGTCGAGATCGTCGGCCGGCTGGACGTTCAGCCCGCTCTCCTTGATGATCTTCTTGCCAAGTTCGGCGTTGGTGCCTTCGAGGCGTACCACCAACGGCACCTCGAGGCCGACTTCCTTGACCGCCGCGACCACGCCCTCGGCGATGACGTCGCATTTCATGATACCGCCGAAGATGTTGACCAGGATACCCTTCACGGCCGGGTCCTTTGTGATGATCTTGAACGCCGCGGTGACCTTCTCCTTGGAAGCGCCGCCGCCGACGTCGAGGAAGTTGGCGGGCTCGGCGCCATAGAGCTTGATGATGTCCATCGTCGCCATGGCAAGGCCGGCGCCGTTCACCATGCAGCCGATGTTGCCGTCCAGCGCCACATAGGCGAGGTCGTACTTGGAGGCCTCGATTTCCTTCTCGTCCTCCTCGGTCGTGTCGCGCAGGTCAACCACGTCCGGATGGCGGAAGAGCGCGTTGTTGTCGAACGACACCTTCGCGTCCAGCAGCCTGAGGCGGCCGTTCTTCATGACGATCAGCGGATTGACTTCCAGCAGGCTCATGTCCTTCTCGACGAAGGCCTTGTAGAGCGCCGGAAACACCAGCGCGCCGTCGTCGGCCGCGCCGCCGGTCAGCTTCAGCGCGGCGTTGATCGCCTTCACGTCGGCATCGGTGACGCCCTTTTCCGGGTCGATCGCAACGGTGACGATCTTCTCGGGCGTGTCGTGTGCCACCGTCTCGATGTCCATGCCGCCCTCGGTCGAGACGACGAAGGCGATGCGGCCGACCGAGCGGTCGACCAGGATCGACAGGTAAAGCTCGCGGTCGATGTCGGCGCCATCCTCGATGTAGAGGCGGTTGACCTGCTTGCCGGCGGGGCCGGTCTGCTTCGTCACCAGCGTATGCCCAAGCATCTCGTTGACGTTGGCGATCACCTCGGCGACCGATTTCGACAGCCTGACACCGCCCTTGGCGTCCGGCCCGAGTTCCTTGAACTTGCCCTTGCCGCGGCCGCCGGCATGGATCTGGCTCTTCACCACATAAAGCGGGCCGGGCAGCTTCTTCGCCGCCGCTTCCGCCTCGCCCTTCTTCATGATGGCGACGCCGTCGGCAACCGGCAGGCCAAAACCCTTGAGAAGCTGCTTGGCCTGGTATTCGTGAATGTTCATGGCTCGCGTCCCTTGCTGGTCAGGCTGCGGTTCACTTCTTGCCGAGTTGCGGCGCGATGCCGATGCAGGCTTCGGTCAAACCCTGCACGGCGGCGACCGACTTCTCGAACATCTTCTGCTCGGCCTTCGAGAAATCCAGTTCGAGGATGCGCTCGACGCCGCCGGCGCCGATCACCACCGGCACGCCGACATAGGTGTCCTTCACCCCGTACTGGCCGTTGAGGTAGGCCGCGCAGGGCAGCACCCGCTTCTTGTCCTTCAGGTAGCTCTCGGCCATCGCCACCGCCGAGGAAGCCGGCGCGTAGAAGGCCGAACCGGTCTTGAGCAGCGCGACGATCTCGCCGCCGCCCTTGCGGGTGCGCTCGACGATGGCGTCGAGCTTTTCCTGGCTCGTCCAGCCCATCTTGATCAGGTCGGGCAGCGGCACGCCGGCCACCGTCGAATAGCGCACCATCGGCACCATGTCGTCGCCGTGGCCGCCGAGCGTCATGGCCGACACGTCCTCGACAGAAACCTTGAATTCCTCGGCGAGAAAGTGACGGAAGCGGGCCGAGTCCAGCACGCCGGCCATGCCGACCACATGCGTCTTCGGCAGGCCGGAGAACTTCTGCAACGCCCACACCATGGCGTCGAGCGGGTTGGTGATGCAGATGACGAACGCCTTCGGCGCGTACTTCCTGATGCCGGCGCCGACCTGCTCCATCACCTTGAGGTTGATGCCCAAGAGATCGTCGCGGCTCATGCCGGGCTTGCGCGGCACGCCGGCAGTGACGATGCACACGTCCGCGCCCTCGATGCCGGCATAGTCGTTGACGCCGGCGTAATGCGCGTCGAAGCCCTCGACCGGCGAGGACTCGGCGATGTCGAGCCCCTTGCCCTGCGGGATGCCCTCGGCGATGTCGAACAGCACCACGTCGCCGAGTTCCTTGAGGCCGATCAAATGGGCGAGCGTGCCGCCGATCATGCCCGAGCCGATGAGCGCTATCTTGTTGCGTGCCATGTCGGAAAATTTCCCTTCAGCTGTGACGCCGAGGCGGCGTCGAGAAGACCGGACCGGTGCGGGAGCCCGCGCGATTTCGCCGCAGCCAATACGCTCGCCGCCGGAATTATTCAACCACTTCTTTCGGCGTCAATGTTTTCAATCGTTTAGATTATTTGGGATTGACGTAAACGTCAAAACTTTCAACCTCTCCATGAGGACGGGGAACTTAGTCCGGCAGGGTTAAATCCCTATGAACGACCCTCGGCGGGCGACGAGGAGATGGGCACGGCGCCCGTCGGCGCCCACTGGCGCGGCGATCCGCTTCCTGCCAGACATAGGTCATGGCGACGCTTCTCACCATCGCGCATCTTCTGCTCTTCGCGGCCGTCACCTTGCGCGTGCTGGCGCGCTCCGACATGCTGCCGACGACGCGGGTGGCGTGGATTCTCGTCCTGCTGATCCTGCCTGCCTTCGGCGTCCTGCTTTACGTCTTCGTCGGCGAGATCAGCTTTCGCGGCCCCGCCCGCGCCGCGCACCGGGCCGCCGAAGCGGAAACCGGGCCTTCCGTCGCCGCCAGCGGCGAAAGGCCGAGCCTCGAGCGCTACGGCGTCGCCAGCGGCTTTGCCACTTCGATCAACGGTTTCGGTCCGACCGAGGGCAATCGCGGCGAGCTGCTGGACAGTCCGGCCGGCGCCAGGGCGCGCATGATCGAGGATTTCGACAACGCCAGGCACAGCATTTCGGTGCTCTACTACATCTGGCTTGACGACGGCACCGGGCGCGCCGTCGCCGAAGCGCTGATGCGGGCGGCGCGGCGCGGCGTCCGCTGCAAGGCGATGGTCGACGCCATCGGATCGCGCGCCTTCATAAAAAGCGAGACCTGGGCCGCGCTTCAGGCCGCCGGGGTGAAGACGGCGGTCGCCCTGCCGCTCGGCAACCCTATCGTGACAATGTTCCAACGCCGCCTCGACCTGCGCAACCACCGCAAGATCACCGTCATCGACAATGCGGTCCTGCATTGCGGCAGCCAGAATTGCGCCGACGCCGAGTTCCGGGTGAAGCCGAAATTCGCGCCGTGGGTGGATATCATGATGCGCCTGGAAGGGCCGGTGGTGCGCCAGATGCATCTGCTTCTGGCACAGGACTGGCTATGCTGCCATCCCGGCGAACTGGCGCATTTCGACGCCGGCATGGAAGCCCTGCCCGGCGGTTTCGTCGCCCAGGCCGTCGGCACCGGGCCCGATGTCAGGCACGGCATCACCGCGCAGCTTTTTTCACGCCTGATCTACGAGGCCCGCCGGGAGCTGATCGTCTCGACGCCCTATTTCGTGCCGGGCGAAACCGTGTGCGAGGCATTGACGAGCGCTGCCCAGTCCGGCGTCGACGTGACGTTGATCGTGCCCAGCCGCAACGATTCCGGCTTCGTCTCCAGGGCCAGCCGCTCCTACTATCCGCGCCTGATCGCCGCCGGGGTGAAGATCGCCGAGTATCGCGGCGGCCTGCTGCACGCGAAGACCCTGACCATCGACGGCGCAACGACGTTTCTCGGCTCGTCCAACATGGATATCCGAAGCTTCGACCTGAATTTCGAAAACGACATCCTGTTCAGCGATCCGGCCCTGACCGGCAAAGTCCGCCAACGGCAGATGGCCTACCTGGCGGAATCGACGCCGGTCGATCCCGAAGCAGTGAGGGCCTGGTCGGTCCCGCGGTGCATCTGGTTCAACGCCTTCGCGGTCGTCGGGCCGGTGCTGTAGAGCATGTCTCCCGAAAGTGGTCCCGGTTTCGGGACAAAGACATGCGCAAAAACCAGGAAGCGAAAGCGTACGGAGCGAATCTGTAAGATCGCGACACGCTTTATAGCATGATGCCGAAAAGTTGCAGACTTTTCGGAAAACATCATGCTTCAAAAACAAATGGTTAGAGCGGAATACCGATTCAGGGAAACGGCATTTCGCGCTAGAGGAGCGCGCTGCGCTGCCGGTGGCTTTTCGGAAGAAGACCGGCGCCTCAGGCGTGCCTTTGCTCCCACTCGGCCAGCCAGTCCTTGCTCTGCATCTCGATCAGCCGCGAGGCAGTGCGGTCGAACTCGAACGCTTCGGTGACGCCTGCGCGTCCGGCATAAAGCTTCTCCGGCGCCGCCTCGGCGCTCATCACCACGCGGATTTTCTTGTCGTAGAGCGTGTCGATCAGCAGGATGAAGCGCTTGGCCGGGTTGCGCCGGGTCTGGTCGAGCACCGGCACATGGTCGATGAAGAGGGTGTCGAAGCGCTCGGCGATGGCCAGATAGTCGCGCGCGCCGAGCGGCGCGTCGCACAACTCGGCGAAGGAAAAGCGGGCCGCACGCCCGGCCGCGCACGGCACGGCGATCCTGCGGCCCTTGAGCGCGATCGCCTCTTCCGTCTCGGCGCCTTTCGAGACCGCCGCCCAGGCCTCGTCCATCGCCCGGTCGGCCGCCGCGCCGTCCGGCGTCAGGTAGACCGGCATGCGCGAAAGCTTCTCCTGCCGGTAGTCCTTCGGCGAATCGAGGGCCAACACCTCGGTGTTGCGCTCGATCAGGCCGATGAAAGGCAGGAAAAGCTGGCGGTTCAGCCCGTCGCGGTAAAGGTCCTGCGGGGCGACGTTGGAGGTCGCCACAAGCACCACGCCGCCGGCGAACAACGCCGAGAACAGGCGCGAAAGAATCATCGCGTCGGCGATGTCGGTGACGGCGAACTCGTCGAAGCACAGCACCCAGGCCTCGTCCGCCAGCGCGCGGGCGACGGGCGGGATGGGGTCGTCTTCCTTGACCGTGCCTTCCTTGCGCGCCTGCCGGTGCTTCTGGATGCGGTCGTGCACGTCGGCCATGAAGTCGTTGAAATGGACGCGGCGCTTGCGCCTCACCGGGACCAGCTCGAAGAAGAAATCCATCAGCATCGTCTTGCCGCGCCCGACGCCGCCGTGGATGTAGAGGCCTTTCACCGGCTCCCTGGTCTGGCGCCGGCCGGCGAACAGCCAGCCCAGCGCGCTCGACTTGCGGGCGATGCGCTTGTCGGCGATGTCGTGGATCAGCCGGTCGAGACGGTCGGCGATCCGCTCCTGCGCGCCGTCGCGCTGGAGCGCACCGTTCTCGACCAGATGGTCATAGCGCTGCCGGACGGTCGCGTGGGTCTGGAGGCCGTCGCGCAGGTGCATGCTTCACGTCGCCGAAGACAGGGTTTGAAAGGACCTATCTTGTAAGCGAGATGGGCAGGCCGTTGGAAGTCTGGCCGTTGAACTTTTCGCCGCCCGAGGAATAGAGCCGGGCCAGCGTGCCGCCGTCCTGGTCGTAGAGCGTGAGCTGCTTGCCGGCGACGTTCCACGATTTCACGCTGTCCATCGGCGGCGGGCAATGCAGCGGCCCGGCGCGATAGCCCGAGCCGAACTTGGTCTGCGGCGTCGCCACCTTGCAGTTCTGGCCGGAGACGTTGACGTTCCAGACGCCGGCGACGCTGGACGCCGTCAGGTCGGGGGCTCCCGCCGGTGCGGCGCCGTTCGGCGGCAGCGCGGCAACCTGGGTGTTGTTCTGCGGCGCCGCCGGGAACTGGGACGGGTCGCTGGCGCCGGGCTGCGCCGGGGGCGGCAACTGGCTGGACGAGATCGTGCCGGACGGGGCCGGTTCGAGCGGCGCGGGCTGGGTCGAATCCATGGAGGAAAAGCGCGTGCTCGAGCAGCCGCCGGCGAGCAGCGCGGCCAGCGATACGGCGATAAGGCCCGGTCTGGAAAAAGTCATATGAACACCTCTGCGGGGCTGCGCGGCGAATGGACAGGCCCGCCACCAAAAATGGTGACGATGGCGGAATTTCAACCCGATATGGTTAAAATAGAGTTTTGCATGCGGTCTTGTTGTAATTTTGTCGCAACGGGCTCTCGGGTCGGAAAGGCGGCTGCCTGTTCCGGTCCGGAAGGAACCGGCCGCCGGGGCTCGCGTTGTCACGCAGATTTCCGCTGTGTCAGCACGAGGTTCCCCATGATCAAATGGATCATCATCCTGCTCATCGTCGCCGCTGCCGCAAGCCTGCTGGGCATGCCGTCGCTGGCGGGCGCGGCCGCCACCGGCGCGCGCGTCCTCATCGGCATCGTGCTCATCATCTTCCTGTTGGTGATCCTCGGCGTCTTCGCCGTCACATGACGCCGAACCCACGCCGCAACACTGGTAATTGCCGGCCGTTTCCGCCATATAGCGCCCAACGCCAAGTGAAACGCCGGATGCGATGGCAGCGACCGCCTCCTTTGCCAAGATGAACGGCATCGGCAACGAGATCATCGTCGCCGACATGCGCGGCCGCGCGGACCGCGTCACCGCTGCGGCGGCGGTCGCGCTCAACGCCGATCCGGCGACGCGCTTCGACCAGATCATGGCGATCCACGATGCGAAGACGCCCGGCACCGGCTGGTTCATCGACATCCTGAATTCCGACGGCTCGAAGGCGCAGGCCTGCGGCAACGGCACGCGTTGCGTTGTGCAGGCATTGAGCGCCGAAACGGGGCAGAAGGCGTTCACTTTCGAAACGGTCGCCGGCGTCCTCAATGCGGTCGAGCATGACGACGGGCTCATCTCGGTCGATATGGGCCGGCCGCGTTTCGGCTGGCAGGACATTCCGCTGGCCGAGGAGTTCCGCGATACCCGCATGATCGAATTGCAGATCGGCCCGATCGACGCGCCGGTGCTGCACTCGCCCTCGGTCGTGTCGATGGGCAATCCGCACGCGATCTTCTGGGTCGACAACGACGTCTGGTCCTACGACCTCGACCGGTTCGGCCCGCTGCTCGAAAACCACCCGATCTTCCCCGAACGCGCCAACATCACGATCGCTCAGGTAACGTCGCGCGAAGCGATGGTCGTCCGCACCTGGGAACGCGGCGCCGGGCTCACCAAGGCCTGCGGCTCGGCCGCTTGTGCGGCCGCCGTCGCCGCCGCCCGCACCAACCGCACGGGCCGCCGCGTGGCGCTGACGGCGCCGGGCGGCCAGCTTACCGTCGAATGGCGCGAAGACGATCACGTCGTCCTCACCGGCCCGGCCGAGTGGGAGTTTTCCGGCCGCTTCGATCCGACGACAGGCGCCTGGCAGCGCGACGCGGAAAGCGCGGCGTGATGGCTGCCGATCCCAAAGGCGTGGAGGTCGTCACCTTCGGCTGCCGGCTCAACACCTATGAGTCGGAAGTCATGAAGCGCGAGGCGGAGGCGGCCGGCCTCGGCGCGCTGGAGAACGGCGCCATCATCTTCAACACCTGCGCCGTCACCGGCGAGGCGGTGCGGCAGGCCAAACAGTCGATCCGCAAGGCGAGGCGCGAAAATCCGAATGCGAGGATCATCGTCACCGGTTGTGCTGCACAGACCAAGCCGGACGATTTCGTCGCCATGAACGAGGTGGACCTCGTGCTCGGCAACGAGGAGAAGCTAAAAGCGCATAACTATCGCGCCCTGCCCGACTTCGGCGTCAACGCCTTCGAGAAGGCGCGCGTCAACGACATCTTTTCCGTGCGCGAGACGGCCTCGCACATGGTCGACGCCATCGAAGGCCGGGCGCGCGCCTTCGTGCAGGTGCAGAACGGCTGCGACCACCGCTGCACCTTCTGCATCATCCCTTACGGCCGCGGCAATTCGCGCTCCGTGCCGATGGGCGGCGTGGTCGAGCAGGTGAGGCGGCTCGCCGGCAACGGCTATGCCGAAGTCGTGCTGTCCGGCGTCGACATGACCAGCTACGGCCCGGACCTGCCGGGCGCGCCGCGACTCGGCAAGCTGGTGAAGACCATTCTGAAACAGGTGCCGGAATTGAAACGGCTGCGCCTCTCCTCCATCGATTCCATCGAGGCCGACGACGACCTGCTCGACGCCATAGCCACAGAGGCGCGGCTGATGCCACACCTGCACCTGTCGCTGCAATCAGGCGACGACATGATCTTGAAGCGCATGAAGCGTCGCCACCTGCGCGACCAGTCGATCCGCTTCTGCCAGGACGTGCGCAAGCTGCGCCCCGGCATCGTCTTCGGCGCCGACATCATCGCCGGTTTCCCGACCGAAACGGACGCCATGTTCGAGAATTCGATAAAAATCGTCGAGGAGTGCGGGCTCACCCACCTGCACGTCTTCCCCTTCTCGCCGCGCGAAGGCACGCCGGCGGCGCGCATGCCGCAGGTGCGGCGCGAGGTGGTCAAGCAGCGCGCCGCACGCCTGCGCGCGGCCGGAGAGACGGCCTACGAAAAGCATCTCGCTTCGTTGGCCGGCACGTCCCAGTCGATCCTGGTCGAGCGCGAGGGCCTTGGCCGCACCGAGGGTTTTACCCTCGCCGCGATTCACACCGGCCAGCCGGGCGAGATCGTCGAGGCGGTCATCACCGGCCATGAGGGCGGCCGGCTTCTTGCAACACCCATCGCCGCGCGGGCGGCATAGGGCGGGCGCATGGCATTCGGTTTCATCAAGAAGGTCTTTTCCTTCGGCAGGAAGGAAGTCGTCGAGGAAAAACCCGACGAGACGACCCCGCTGCCGCCGTTGAATTTCGACGCGCTGAAGCCGGCGGAAGAAGTGGCGGCGAACGTCCCCCTCCCCCTTGAGGGGAGTGTGATCGCGGAGCGGTCGGAAAGGGTCGGCGAAGCGGCGAGGGGCCTTGATCTTGAAACGCCGAGCCCGGTCGAGGCGACCCCCTCTGGCCTTCCAGGCCATCTCCCCCTCGAGGAGGGAGAAGAGCCTGCGCTAACCGAGCCGACGCCGGAAGTCCAGCCGGAGCCGGAAACCGAACCCGCGCCGCCGCCTGAGCAACCCGTGGCGCCGGAACCGGAGACGCAGCCGTCAAAGCCACAGGAGGTTCCGCCGGAACCCGCCCGTCCGGAACCCGTGCGGCCCGAGCCGACGCCTGAAGTTCCTCCGGCGCCCGCGCCGCGGCCTGAAAGGCCGGAGTTTCCCGCACCAGTGCCGGAAACTCCGGAGCAGCCGGCGGAGATTCCATCTTCCCCACCGCAGGAAGCACCGGCACCGGCCGAGATACCGATGGCGGTGCCGGAAACGCCCCCGGCAGCACCGCCGACCGAAGTTCCTCCGGCTGAGCGGGCCGAGGCACCCGCGCCGGTGTCCCCCTCTCCCCGTTCACGGGGAGAGGGTAAGGGTGGGGGGCAGCGCCAGCCATCGCAGGAAGTCGCATCGCCGGCCGTTTCCCCAGAACCCGCCTCCGGCAGTACCGCCCCTCATCCCCTGCCGGACCTTCTCCCCGCAGGCGGGGAGAAGGAAGCCGTTGTCGCGCCACCGCCACCGCCAACGTACCGAACAGAGAAAAGGGAGGGCGGCAAAGTCACCGTCGCGAAGGCGGTCGAACAAAAAGCGGAAGCGGCGCCATCGTCCTCGCCGGAACCGAAAAAATCCTGGTTCCAGCGCATGCGCGACGGGCTGGCGCGCTCGTCGCGCGAGCTGACCGGCAACATCGCCGGCGTCTTCACCAAGCGCAAGCTGGACGAGGACACGCTGCAAGACCTCGAAGACATCCTGATCCGCGCCGACCTCGGCGTCGAAACGGCCCTGCGCGTCACCGATTCGCTCGCCTCCAGCCGCTACGGCAAGACCGTGTCGGACGAGGACGTGCGCACCATCATGGCCGAGGAGATCGGCAAGGTGCTGACCCCGGTGGCGCTGCCGCTGGAACTCGACCTGTCGCACAAGCCGCACGTCATCCTCGTCGTCGGCGTCAACGGCACGGGAAAAACCACCACCATCGGCAAGCTGGCGGCGAAGCTGACCGCCGGCGGCTTGTCCGTCATGCTGGCGGCGGGCGACACCTTCCGCGCCGCTGCGATCGAGCAGCTTAAAATCTGGGGCGAACGGACGCATTCGCCGGTGATCGCGACAAAGCTCGGCGCCGATGCCGCCGGCCTCGCCTACGACGCCTTCGAGAAGGCGAAGGAGGCCGGCTCCGACGTCCTCATCATCGACACCGCCGGGCGCTTGCAGAACAAGGCCGAGCTGATGGCGGAACTGGAAAAGATCGTGCGCGTGCTGGGCAAACTCGATCCGGAAGCCCCGCACACGGTGCTCCAGACCGTCGACGCCACAACCGGCCAGAACGCGCTCAACCAGGTCGAAATCTTCCGCAACGTCGCCGGCGTCAACGGGCTGGTGATGACCAAGCTGGACGGCACGGCGCGCGGCGGCATTCTGGTCGCCATCGCGGCCAAGCACAGGTTGCCCGTCTATTTCATCGGCGTCGGCGAGCAGGTCGACGACCTCGAACCTTTTTCGGCAAACGATTTCGCCAGGGCGATCGCCGGGGTGGCATAGCCGCCCCGAGCGCTGCACAATCAGGAAACCATGAACCAGATCCTCGAACGCGACCCCGCAGATCCGCAAAAGACCGGGAAGGAAACCCTCAACCCGCTGCTCAAGCTGGTGCTGGAGCTGGGGCCGCTGATGGTGTTCTTCTTCGCCAACGCACGCGGCGCATGGCTGGCACAGAAATTTCCTGCTCTGGCCGATCTCGGCGCCCCGATCTTCATCGCCACCGGCCTTTTCATGGCCGCCACGGTGATCGCGCTGGCCGCATCGTGGCTTTTGGTGCGCCGCCTGCCGATCATGCCGCTGGTGTCCGGCATCGTCGTGCTCATCTTCGGCGCGCTGACGCTCTATTTGCAGGACGACACGTTCATCAAGATGAAGCCGACCATCATCAACACGCTGTTCGGCGCCGTGTTGCTGGGCGGCCTCGCCTTCGGCAAGTCGCTGCTCGGCTATGTCTTCGACGAGGCGTTCCGGCTCGATGCAGAGGGCTGGAAGAAGCTCACCTTCCGCTGGGGCCTGTTCTTCTTCTTCCTCGCCATCATCAACGAAGTGGTGTGGCGCAACTTCTCGACCGATTTCTGGGTCGCCTTCAAGGTCTGGGCGACGATGCCCATCACCATCCTGTTCACCGCCTGCCAGATGCCGCTCATCATGCGCCATTCGCTGGAGGAACAGGCGAAAAAGTAGCTCAACGCATGATGCCGAAAAGTTGCAGACTTTTCGGAAAACATCATGCTCAAAAACAATGGGTCAGAGCGACAAGCCGATTCAGGGAAACGGCATGTCGCTCTGACGATCGGGCCGCCAGCTCATGGTAGGATCGGCGCGATCCGATTCGCCCTGAACCAGCCATGCCGACATTCATCGCCATCTCGGGCAGCCTGCGCGCCGCCTCGACCAACACCGCCTTGCTGAAGGCGCTCGCCCGCAACGTGCCTTCGGGCTGCGAGGTCGCCCTTTACGGCGGCCTTGGACACCTGCCGATCTTCAATCCGGACGACGAAGGCGAGCGCACGCCGGCCGAAGCGGCGCGGCTCATCGAAGCCGTCACGGCTGCGGACGGCGTCATCGTGTCCTGCCCCGAATACGCACACGGCGTGCCCGGCGGCCTGAAGAACGCGCTGGACTGGCTGGTGTCGCGCGACGCGGCGGTCGGCAAGCCGGCCATGCTGGTACATGCCTCGCCGCGTTCGGCCTATGCACGCGCGGCGCTGGCCGAGATCATGCGCACCATGTCCTTTTCTCTCTACGAAGGCGAGGCGTTGGAAATCGCGCTGATCGGCAAGAAGCCGCCGGAAGCTGAAGCGATTCTTGCCGGGGCGGCCAACATCGTCGCCATGCGCGATGCGCTATCGCGTTTTGTCGATTTCGCAACCCCTGGAGCGATCCCCGTTTAAGCGGAATCGTCGAAACCGCTCTATTCCTTTGATTCGGCCGCATTTCCGGACGCGAAACCGCTCCGCACTTTTGCTGGAAATGCACTGGCTGACTTCTCATGCGTTCAGCGCAATGCTGCATTGCGACATATTTTATTGCACCGCAGAATCCCCATGTCATGCTGTGCGACGACCAGGGAGGAACCACCTGCCGTCTCGATCCCGACACCATGATCGGGCGTCCGACGGCAAAGCGAAGGAGTTCGCCATGTTCGACACCCTTGTTTCCCGCGCCCGCGCCTCGATCGCCAAGCGCAAGCGCTACAACCAGCTCGTCAGCGAAATCAACGGGTTGAGCGAGCGCGACCTGGCCGACATGCGCGCCAGCCGCTCCGAAATGCTCTATCAGGTCATGAAGCAGGTCTACGGCTGATTAAAGCACGATGCCGAAAAGTCGCAGACTTTTCGAAAAACATCATGCTTCAAAAACAAATGGTTAGAGCGGAATACCGATTCAGGGAAACGGCATTTGGCTCTAACCCGGCACGGCCAGCGCCTTCTCGATTTCGGGAAGGAGTTTCGAGCGCACTGAGTCGGGCGTCAGCGGCCCGACATGCTTGTAGGCGATCCTGCCGTCCTTGCCGACGATGAAGGTTTCCGGCACGCCGTAGACGCCCCAGTCGATCGCCGTGCGGCCGGCTTCGTCGACGCCGATGGCGGCGAACGGATTGCCCAGTTCGCCGAGGAAGCGGCGGGCGTTCTCCGGCTTGTCCTTGTAGTTGAGCGCAGCGAGCCGGTAGCGCTTGTCCTGCGCCAGCGCCAGCAGCACCGGATGCTCCTCGCGGCAGGGCGCGCACCAGGAAGCGAAGACGTTGAGCAGCGTCACCTTGCCGGCGAAATCCTTCGTATCGAGGCCGGGCAGGTTCGTTCCTTCCAGCGCCGGCAGATGCGTCTGCGGCGCCGGCTGGCCGATCAGCGCCGACGGGATCGCCGAAACGTCGCGGCCGGACAGAAGCTGCATAAGGAACAGGCCGGCCAGCCCGACGAAGACCAGCAGCGGCACCAGCAGAATCAGCCGGCGCCGACTGGCCGGCGCTGTCTCCCGCACGCCGCCGTTCCGGTCCGTACTCACGGTTTGCCTGCCCTGTCGGAGCGGCGCCGGATGCCGGCAGCTTCCAGCTCGGCAAGTTCGCGCCTGCGCGCCCTGAGGTCGAACAGCACCCAGCCGATCAACCCGGTCAGGATGACCGCGGTCGCGGCATAGGCCGCCGTCACATAAAGGGCGTGCGCGCTCATGCCGCCCCGCCTTGGCCGGCGCTTCGGCTGGCGATGGCGGCCTGCATCGGCCCGATACCCGTCGTCTTGCTCATAAAGCTTCCATAGCGGGCCTGCCGCGCCGCGTAAATCGCGCGCGCTGCCGCAGGCCGTTCCGGATCGCGGTCAATCGGCGCCGTGCCGCAGCGCAACCGCCGCCGCCACCGGCCCGACCACGGCGGAGAACAGCGTCAGCGCGACGGTGACGAGAAAGGGTTGCAGGAACGGGTCGGGATCGTTGACGGCGCCGTAGCTGGCCGAGACGCCGAAGATCAGCACCGGGATGGCGAGCGGCAGCACCAGCACCGAAATCAGCACGCCGCCGCGCGGCAGCGCCACCGCCACCGCGGCGCCGGCGGCGCCGATGAAGGCGATGGCCGGCGTGCCGGCGAGCAGGGTCAAGGTGGTCGCGCCGATGCCGGTGGCGCTCATGTTCATGAACAGGCCGAGCAAGGGCGCGGCCACCACCAGCGGCAACACGCTCGCCGTCCAGTGGGCGAGGCATTTCACCAGCACCGTCAGCGCCGGCATGTGGCGGTCGGCCTCCAGCACCAGAAGGTCGAGCGAACCGTCCTCGCGGTCGGCCTGAAACAGCCGGTCGAGGCCGAGCAGGCAGGACAGCAGCGCGCCGATCCACAGGATCGCCGGGCCGATGCGTGCGAGCAGGTTGAGGTCCGGCCCGACGCCGAAGGGGATGGTGGCGATGACGGCGAGGAAGAAGATGACGCCCGTCAGCGCCCCGCTGCCGGCACGGAAGGCGAGACGCAGGTCGCGAAGATAAAGGGCTAGCATGGGGCCGTGCCTTCTATTATCGCGTCGGAGCTGCCCCTCATCCGCCCTGCGGGCACCTTCTCCCCGTAAACGGGGAGAAGGAGGAGGCGCTGGCGTTGCGACCAGCCTTCCTCGCCCCGTTTACGGGGAGAGGATGCCGGCAGGCAGGTGAGGGGCGGCGCAGCCGTCAGCGAATGAAGCATCAGCCTGCCAGCCCCATCCGCAGTTCCACCGCCCTTTCCAGTCCCAGCGGCAGGTGTGTCGCCGCCACGATAATGCCGCCGCCGCGCAGGTGCTCGCCCATCAGTCCGGCAAAGCGCCGCTCCGAAGCCTTGTCCAGCCCGGCGGTCGGCTCGTCGAGCAGCCAGATCGGCCGGTGGCAGACCAGCAGCCGGGCGATGGCCGTGCGGCGACGTTGGCCGGTGGAGAGGTAGCCGAAGGGCAGGTGGCCGATGCCGCCGAGCTCGACCGCCTCCAGCGCTTCCTCGACACCCAGTCCCGGCTTCGCCTCGGCGTCCGCCGAAAAATCGCGCCAGAAGCCGAGATTTTCCGCCACGGTCAGCGCCGGCTTCATTGCGTTCTGGTGGCCGAGATAATGCGAAGCGGAGGCGACGGTGGGAAACGCCGCGCCGCCGCCGTCCAGTCTCACCGTGCCACCGGCCGCCGGCAACAGCCCGGCGATGACGCGCAGCAGCGTCGACTTGCCGGAGCCGTTCGGGCCGGTGACGACGCAGGCGGCGCCGTCTTCCAGCGCGAGGTCGATGCCGGAAAACACCGACTCGCCGCCCCGTTCTCCCGCCAGCCCTTCGGCGATCAGCCGCATTTCGTCTCCTTCGCCGAAAGTCGCAGCGCCGCTCCGGTCCGGCGCGGCAAAATTGCCCAAACACCGTCTAGAACTATTCCAGGAACTTCTCTATATCCGACATACCAACCCCAGCGGTCGGGGAAGGCAAACTTTATTGCGCCGGACCAGCGCCTGCCGCACATACGGCTGGGACGCTTGGGAGCGGACAGCGGAAATGACCGTACCCGCACCTTTGCGCGTGATTGCATGCCATCGGAGTCCGTTCCCCCGCAGAACAGACCAAAGGTGGTAGCCCCATGGCCAAATCTCTCGACAGTTTCAATTGCCGCCGCACCCTGACCGCGGGTGGAGCCGATTACGTCTACTACAATCTGGTCGAGGCCGAGAAGAACGGCCTCGCCGGCATCTCCAAGCTCCCCTATTCGATGAAGGTGCTGCTGGAGAACCTGCTGCGCAACGAGGACGGTCGCTCCGTCACCAAGGAATCGATCCAGGCGGTCGCCGCCTGGCTGACCGACAAGGGCACCGCCGGTGTCGAGATCGCCTATCGCCCCGCTCGCGTGCTGATGCAGGACTTCACCGGCGTTCCGGCCGTGGTCGATCTGGCCGCCATGCGCGACGGCCTCAAGGCGCTCGGCGGCGACCCGGAGAAGATCAACCCGCTGGTGCCGGTCGATCTGGTCATCGACCACTCCGTCATCGTCGACGAGTTCGGCTCGCCGATGGCCTTCGCCCGCAACGTCGAGCTGGAATACCAGCGCAACGAAGAGCGCTACAAGTTCCTGAAGTGGGGCCAGCAGGCGTTCCGCAACTTCCGCGTCGTGCCGCCCGGCACCGGCATCTGCCACCAGGTCAACCTCGAATATCTCGGCCAGGTGGTGTGGACCAACAACGAGGACGGCGAGACGACCGCCTATCCCGACACCTGCGTCGGCACCGATTCGCACACCACCATGATCAACGGCCTCGGCGTGCTGGGCTGGGGCGTCGGCGGCATCGAGGCAGAGGCCGCCATGCTCGGCCAGCCTGTTTCCATGCTGTTGCCGGAAGTCATCGGCTTCCGCCTCACCGGCAGGCTGAAGGAAGGCGTCACCGCCACCGACCTCGTGCTCACCGTCACCCAGATGCTGCGCAAGAAGGGCGTCGTCGGCAAGTTCGTCGAGTTCTTCGGCCCCGGTCTCTCCAACATGACGCTGGCCGACCGCGCCACCATCGGCAACATGAGCCCTGAATACGGCGCCACTTGCGGCTTCTTCCCGGTCGATGCCGAGACCATCCGCTACATGACCATGTCCGGCCGCGCCGAGGATCGGCTCGCGCTGGTCGAGGCCTATACGAAGGCGCAAGGCCTGTGGCGCGAGGATTCCTCCGCCGATCCGGTCTTCACCGACACGCTGGAACTCGACCTCGGCGACGTCGTGCCGTCGATGGCCGGGCCTAAGCGCCCCGAAGGCCGCCAGGCACTGGAGGATATCCCCGCCGGCTTCGCCGCCGCCATGCAAAGCGAGTACAAGAAGACCGCCGATCTCGACAAGCGCTACGCCGTCGAGGGCGCCGACTACGATCTCGGCCACGGCGACGTGGTGATCGCGGCCATCACCTCGTGCACCAACACCTCCAACCCCTCGGTGCTGATCGGCGCCGGCCTGCTCGCCCGCAACGCCAACCGCCTCGGCCTGAAGCAGAAGCCGTGGGTGAAGACATCGCTGGCGCCGGGATCGCAGGTGGTCGCCGAATATCTGGAGAAGTCGGGGCTGCAAAAGGAACTCGACCAGATCGGCTTCAATCTCGTCGGCTTCGGCTGCACCACCTGCATCGGCAATTCCGGCCCGCTGCCGGCGCCGATTTCCAAGACCATCAACGATAAAGGCCTGATTGCCGCCGCGGTCTTGTCCGGCAACCGCAACTTCGAGGGCCGCGTCTCCCCCGACACGCAGGCCAACTATCTCGCCTCACCGCCGCTGGTGGTGGCGCATGCGCTCGCAGGCACGGTGACGAAGGATCTCACCAAGGAGCCGCTCGGCGAGGACAAGGACGGCAAGCCGGTCTACCTCAAGGACATCTGGCCGACCACGGCGGAAATCCAGGAGTTCATCGAAAAGAACGTTACGCGCGAGCTGTTCGCCCGCAAATATGCCGACGTCTTCAAGGGCGACGCCAACTGGCAGAAGGTCAAGGTGCCGGCAGGCCAGACCTATGCCTGGGACGACTCATCGACCTATGTGCAGAACCCGCCCTACTTCGCCGGCATGGGCAAGAAGGCCGGCCATACGTCGGACATCAAGGGTGCCCGCGTGCTCGGCCTGTTCGGCGACAAGATCACCACCGACCACATCTCGCCGGCAGGCTCCATCAAGGCGGCCTCGCCCGCCGGCAAGTACCTGATGGACCACGGCGTCGGCGTCGCCGACTTCAACCAGTACGGTACGCGGCGCGGCAACCATGAGGTGATGATGCGCGGCACCTTCGCCAACATCCGCATCCGCAACCACATGCTGGGCGAGAACGGCAAGGAAGGCGGCTACACCATCCATTATCCGTCCAAGGAGGAGATGTCGATCTACGACGCCGCCATGGAATACAGGAAGGAAGGCGTGCCGCTGGTCGTCTTCGCCGGCGTCGAATACGGCAACGGCTCCTCGCGCGACTGGGCGGCCAAGGGCACCAACCTGCTCGGCGTCCGCGCCGTCATCGCCCAGTCCTTCGAGCGCATCCACCGCTCGAACCTGGTCGGCATGGGCGTCGTCCCCTTCGTCTTCGAGGAGGGCACCTCCTGGGCCACGCTCAACCTGAAGGGCGACGAACTGGTCGAGATCGACGGGCTGGAGGCGATCAAGCCGCGCCAGAAGATGGTGGCGAAGATCACCTACGGCGACGGAACGGTGAAGAACGTGCCGATCCTGTGCCGCATCGATACGCTGGACGAGCTGGACTACTACAAGAACGGCGGCATCCTGCAATACGTGCTGCGCGACCTGGCGGCGTAACGGAGAGCTTTCCTCTCCCCGTTTACGGGGAGAGGATGCCGGCAGGCAGGTGAGGGGCGGCGCAGACATCCCGAACTCGGCGCGACCCCTCATCCGCCCCTTCGGACCACCTTCTCCCCATAAACGGGGCGAAGGAAGTCGGCGTAAAAATTTCACCGCAACGTGACTTCCCGTTGACCGTCGCTTCTGCCAAGAATTCAGGCCATGATGGGCCGGCAAAGTCGGCCGGAACTGGAACAGTCATGGATTCTCGACCACGAACCCGGTTGGCGTTTGCGGCGCTGGCGGTTTCGGCGCTGGCGAGTGTTCCCACGGCGCGCGCCGACGAAACGGCGGCGCCAGACAAGCCGATCGGCGTCGTCGAACTGTTCACCAGCCAAGGCTGCAATTCCTGCCCGCCGGCCGACGAGTTCTTCGCCGAGCTGGCCGCCGATCCCGAACTCGTGACGCTCTCCTATCATGTCGATTACTGGGACTATCTCGGCTGGCGGGACACGCTGTCGCGCAAGGAGAACACCGAGCGGCAATACGCCTATATGCGGGCCTTCAACGGGCGCTCGGTCTATACGCCTCAAGCCGTCATCAACGGCCGCATCCATGTCAACGGCGCCAATCGCGCCGCCGTCACGGACGAACTCGCGGGCATGGAAAAGGCGGGCCGGGGCATGCAGGTGGCCGTCAGGGTCAGCCGTTCCGGCGACGGCGTGATGATCGACGCCGGCGATGCGGCCAAGGGCGCCGGCGACACCAACGCCCATGTGATCGTGGTCTATTTCGATGCGCCGCAGACAGTCGCCATCGGCAAGGGCGAGAACGACGGCCGCAAGCTGACCTACTGGAACGCCGTCTCGGATATCCAGACCGCCGGCATGTGGCACGGCAAGGCGCAGCGCTACGAACTGCCGCTGAGCGAGATTTCCAAGAAGGGCGGCGGCGCCGTGCTTCTGCAAGCGGTCGGCCCGGACGGCCTGCCGGGGCCGATCCTCGGCGCCGCCTTCATTCGCAAGCCCGCGCAATAAGCCGGCCGGCCGCCCGATCACGCGGCGGCCGTGGCGTCTTTCCCGTAGATTTTCACAATCTCCCCGAGCGCCGTTTCGGCACGGCGAGGGCCCGCCGCGGCGCCGTGAAGCGCCATGCGCAGACAGGTCGGCCCAATAAAAAGCCGACGTCAGCTTGGTTCCGACGCCGGCGATTCAGGATTTCGGGATCGTCGCACACCCGGTCCTTCTCTCTGGAAGGCCGAGGTTGGTTCGATCCGACGCAGACCCGTGGGCGGGGGGCTTGGGGTTTACGAGCCGGTGCCGGACCGAACCGTCTCAGGCAACGGGTGTAAGTTCGGCGGACATTGGGGCGCGAGCGCGGATAAAAGGCGGCGGAAATAAGGCGCAACATCACCAATTCCAACATGTGTTTCGCAAATGTGAGTGGACGCTCGCAAACCTTCCGGCCGCCCGCGAATCGCCGCCGGTCTTGCAATTGCCCGGCGAACGCGCGACCCTTGGCCGGCGAACCAACGGACGAGGATACGGCATGACCGATGGAAGCGGAGCGGAGGAGGGGGACGCATCCGCAATATTGATCCCGCTGGCCGAGGCGCGGCGCGAGCGTCTCGACCTGCCCGTCGCTTTCGACAGGCGCGAGCTCGACATGATCCTGAGGCTCTACGGGCGCATGGTGGCCGCCAACGAGTGGCGCGACTACGCCATCGACCACCTTTCCGACCGCGCCGTCTTCTCGGTGTTCCGCCGTGCCCACGACGTGCCGCTTTACCAGATCGTCAAGGACCCCCGGCTGGCGCGCCGGCAGGGCGCCTTCGCCGTCATCGCGGCCGGCGGCCGCATCATGAAGCGCGGCCACGAACTGGCGCGCGTGCTCGGCATCTTCGACAGCAAGCTGAAACTGGTGAAGGCTTAACCCACGTCGCTCGAATTGGGGAACCGATTTCGGGATAAGGACATGTTCTATTTCGCTCGGAACGCCCGCTCCGGCCAGGAGTCGGGATCGGGCGGCAAGGTCGCGCCGCCGTTCAACTCGAGTTGCATGAAGGCCGTGTCCAGCCAGCGGCCGTGCTTGTAGCCCGAACCGGTCAGCTGTCCGGAATGGGTGAACCTCAGCCTCTCGTGCAGTTTTACCGACGCGCTGTCGGCGCGGCCGTCGCCTATGACGGCGACGATCTGCCGGAAGCCGAGCGTCCGCACCGCTTCGATCAGATGCTCCATCAGGAGGCGGCCGACGCCGCGGCCCTTGGCCTCCGGCGCCACGTAGACCGAATCCTCGACGATGAAACGGTAGGCAGGGCGCGGACGAAAGACGCCGGCGTAGGCGTAGCCGAGCACCGTGTCCGTCTCGTCCACCGCCGCCAGATAGGGAAAGCCGCCGGCTTTCAGGCTTTCGAAGCGCGCGCGCATTTCGGCCAGCGATGGCGGGTCCAGTTCATAGCTGGCGGTGCCGTTCGTCACCGCGTCTGCATAGATGCCGGTAATCCGGCTGAGATCGGACGGAACGGCATCACGGATCGCAATCGTGCTCATAATTTAGGCATCGCTCCACACTGCTCGCTATGACAGCAGAGCAAGTGGCAAATGAAAAGGGCGGCCGTTGGGCCGCCCTTCGCAAACACGCTGGTCCAGGGATCGCCTTAGCGGCGGTCGCCCATGAACTGGAGCAGGAACATGAACAGGTTGATGAAATCGAGATAGAGCGTCAGCGCGCCCATGATGGACTTGCGGCCGGCGACGAGCTGGTCGTCACCCTCGAAATACATCTCCTTGATCTTCTGCGTATCGTAGGCGGTCAGGCCGGCGAAAATCAGCACGCCGATCGCCGAGACGGCGAAGGCGAGCGCCGACGATTGCAGGAAGATGTTGATGAGCATGGCGATGACCAAGCCGAACACGCCCATGATGAGGAACGAGCCCATCGCGGTCAGGTCGCGCTTGGTCGTGTAGCCGTAGAGCGACAGCGCGCCGAAGGCAGCGGCCGTGGCGAAGAAGGTCTGCGAAATCGACGCGGTGGTGTAGACCAGGAAGAGCGACGACAGCGACAGGCCGACCAGCCCGGCATAGACCCAGAACGTGGTCTGGGCGGCCGACACGCTCATCGACTGCACACGGAAGGACAGGAAGAACACCGCGGCCAATGGCGCCAGGATGACCACCCACTTCAGCGGCGAAGCGAAGAGAGCGTAGCCGAAGCCGGTAAGGTACGTGCCGTTGGCGATCTGGTAGGCGGTCGGGGTGGAGGTCGTCGCCAGCATGATCGTGGCGACGGCGGCGAGGCCGGTGATCAGCAGGCCCATACCCATCAGGTTGTAGACCTTGATCATGTAGGCGCGCAGGCCCTGGTCGATCGCCGCGTCGGCACGGCCTGCGGGCACGGCGCGGGTTTGGTAGTTGCGAAGGGGTTCAGCCATGGACGTCCTCTGTTGCTTCTGCCCCGTCCGGTGTCAGGCCTTTCGAGCCCAGGCGCCGCTGGCGGAGCTCCAGCATGCCTGCCGGCAAATATGAGGCTTATTCCGCGCAAGAACAAGGGCGTGACCGGCTGTTACGCTTCGTGAAGGCCGTGGAGGGCCTTAAAAGCCGGCGCGCAGGCGCAATCATGACGGAAATTTAATGGAACGCGGCCCTTTCGACGCCGTCCGCAACGCCTTTTCAAAGATTTCTGAGGACGGGCGCGGCCTTGTGTCCCAGCACCCGCCAGGTGCCGGCGAGCCCGACGCCGACGGTGACGACCAGCGCTGCCGCGAGCGTCGCCACTGCCACGTCCGGCTGCATATAGGCCGGCAGCTTCATGACGCGGGCGGTGACGAACCAGGCCGCGACGCTTCCCGCCGCCAGCGCGAAGATGGCGGTGGCGAGCCCCAGCAGCGCATATTCCAGCGCGAACGCCGCCATCAGCGTGCGCCGGGTGGCGCCAAGCGTCTTCAGCACCACCGCGTCGCGGATGCGCGCCCGGTTGCCGGCGGCGAGCGCGCCGGCCAGAACCAGCACGGACGAGGCCAGCGCCACGACCGCCGCGGCGCGGATGGCGGTGCCGAGCTGGCCGATCAGCCGGTTGACGATGTCGAGCGCGTCCTTGACGCGCACCGCCGTCACGGTGGGAAAGGCGCGGGTGACGGCGTTGAGGATGCGCGCATCCTTCGCCACGGTGGCGTCCTTCTCGGTCAGCGTCGCCAGCCAGGCGTGGGGCGCGCCGGCAAAGGTGTTGGGCGAGAACACCATGACGAAATTGATGCCCATCGTCTCCCACTGCACCTGGCGGAAATTCGCCACCTTGGCGGTAACGTTGCGGCCGAGCACGTTGACGGTGACGCTCTCGCCGAGTTTCAGGCCGAGCGCCTTGGCTTCTTCGGCCGAAAACGACACCAGCGGCTCGCCGGCATAAGCCTTCGGCCACCACGAGCCCTCCGTCAGCGTGGCGTTGGCCGGCTTTTCGGCGTCGTAGGTCAGGCCGCGGTCGCCGCGCAGCACCCAGGCGCCGTCGGCCGAAACCGGCGCCTTGTCGGCCGGCACGCCGTTCAGCGCCATGATGCGGCCGCGCAGCATCGGCACCTTGGCAAGCACGCCTTGCGGCGCTTGCCTGGCGATCAGCGCCGAAAAGGCGTCGACCTCGGCACCCTGGATATCGACGAAGAAGAAGTTCGGCGCGCGCTCCGACAGGCTGCCGGAAATCTCGCGCCGGAGATTGCCGTCGATCTGCGCCAGCACCACCAGAAGCGTCAGGCCGAGCCCGAGCGACAGAACGACCGACGGTGTCAGCGCGCCCGGCCGATGGATGTTGCCGACCGCCAGCCGCGCGACCGTCGAATGCAGGCGCGGCGCCGCTTTCGCCAGCCGCTGTACCAGCCAGGCGACGCCGCGCAGGACGACGAAGGAAAACAGCGTGGCGACGACGAAGATCGTTGCCAGCCGCCGATCCTCGGCCGACAGCACGGCGAGCGCCGCGAGCGCCAGCGCGATGGCCGCGGCCGCCGCCAGATAGGCCGGAGCCGGCAGGCCGCGGCTTTCTATCCCGGCCTCGCGAAACAGGGCGGCCGCCGGCACGTCGCCGGCACGCCCGAGCGGCAGGACGGCGAAGACCAGCGTCACCATGAGGCCGAACAGCGCGGCGAGCGCCAGCGCGCCGGGATAGACGCCGCCTTCGGCCGGCAAGGGAACCAGCGAGCGCAGCGCCCACTCGGCCGCAAACGGCATCAGCGCGCCGAGCGCCAGCCCGGCGGCGATGGCGATGCCGGCAATCAGCAGGATCTGCGCGAGATAGACGGTGAAGACGAAGATGCCGGAGGCGCCGAGGCTCTTGAAGGTGGCGATCACCGCGCGCTTGGTCTCGAGATAGGCGCGCACCGCATTGGCGACGCCGACGCCGCCCACCACCAGCGCCGTCAACCCGACCAGCGTGAGGAATTGCGAAAACCGCTCGATATTGGCCGAGAGGGCGGGCGCCGCGTTGGCGCGGGTGCGGATCGACCAGCCCGCCTGCGGAAACCGGTCGGCCGCGCGCGCCTTGACCGCCTCGACCTCGGCATCACTGGTGCCGGCCGGCAGGCGCAACCTGTAGGCATGCTTGACCAGGCTGCCGGGCTGCACCAGCCCGCTTGCGGCCAGTCCCGCCTGCGAGATCATCAGGCGCGGCGCCAGCGCAAGGCCGCCCGACAGGGCATCGGGCTCCGAGACGATCGTCGCCCGCAGTTCATAGTCGGCGTTGCCGACCATGATGCGGTCGCCGATTTTCAGGCCCAGCCGTTCCAGCAGCATATCCTGCGCGGCGGCGCCGAAAGCACCGTCCTTCATCGCGAAAAGCGCTTCGTTCGACAGGGCGGGCTGCGTCTCCAGCGTGCCGTAAAGCGGATAGGCGCCGTCCACCGCCTTCAGCTCGACCAGCGTCTGGTCGGAGCCGTCGAGGCGCAACGCCATGGAGCGCATGCCGGTGGTTTGCGACAACTGGCCGAGGTCGGTGAGGAAAGTATGCTCCTGCGGCGTCGCCTCGCGCTGGCCGAGTTCGAAACGCAGGTCGCCGCCGAGCAGCACCTGGCCCTGGTCGGCGACACCGGCGGCGATGGCGCGGGCGACGGAGTTGACGCCGCCGATGGCGGCGACGCCGAGCGCGATGCAGGCGAGGAAGACGAAGAAGCCGGCCAGGCCGCCGCGCATTTCGCGCAACGCGAAGCGCAGGGCGAGCAGAAATGCGCGCCAAGGCGCCAGACCCGTCATGCGGTCGCCAGCCTTGCCGGCGGCGCGGCGCTTTCGATCCGGCCCGAGCGCATCGCCACCTGCCGGTGGCAACGCGCCGCGAGCGCCGGGTCGTGCGTGACCAGTACCAGCGTCGTGCCGCGCTCGGCCGCCTTGGCGAACAACAGGTCGGCCACCTGCCGGCCGGTTTTCTGGTCGAGATTGCCGGTCGGCTCGTCGGCGATCAGGATGCGCGGCGCCGGCGCCAGGGCGCGTGCGATCGCCACGCGCTGCTGCTCGCCGCCCGACAGTTCGCCGGGATAATGGGTGACGCGCCCGGCGAGCCCCACCGCCGCCAATTCCGCCGCAGCCGCCTCGAAAGCGTCGCGGCGGCCGGCAAGCTCCAGCGGCACCGCGACGTTCTCCAGCGCCGTCATGTTGGGGATGAGATGGAAAGCCTGGAAGACGATGCCGATGTTGCGGCCCCGGAACGACGCGATCCGGTTCTCGCTCTGGCCGATCAGCGATTCGCCGGCAATCCGGATGGTTCCCGAATCGATCCGCTCCAGTCCGGCCAGGACCATCAGCAGGGTCGATTTTCCCGAGCCGGACGGCCCGACGATGCCGACCGCTTCGCCGGCCAGGACGTCGAGGCTGACCGCGTCGAGGACCTGCACGGCGGACGCGCCTTCACCGAGCCGGAGCGACACGTCCCGCAATGCGATCACGGCTTCCTTCACGGCATGGTCATCCTATATGGGAGAAAAGTGCCTTGCTCATATGGGCCGGTCCGCATGGCTTTCAAACATCTCGTTTTCGTCTTCGCCCTGTTCGCATTCGCCGCCGTGGCAAGGCAAGCCGGGGCTCAGCCGTTCACGGTGGTCGGCTTCGGCGACAGCCTGATGGCCGGTTACAGGCTGGCACCCGGAGAAGGCTTCACCGACCAGTTGGAAAAGGCGCTGCGCGCAAAGGGACTGGACGTGACCGTCGTCAACGCCGGCGTCTCCGGCGACACCACCAGCGCCGGGCTCGCCCGGCTCGACTGGTCGGTGCCGGATGGGACCGGGCTGGTCATCCTCGAACTCGGCGCCAACGACATGCTGCGCGGCGTCGATCCGGCGCTGGTCGAACAGAACCTCGACGCCATGCTGGCGCGACTGAAGGCGCGCAACATCCCGGTGCTGCTCGCCGGCATGGTGGCAGCCCCCAACCTCGGCCATGCCTACGGCGAGGCGTTCGACGCGCTCTATCCGCGCCTGGCGCAAAAATACAGCGTGCCGCTCTACCCCTTCTTCCTCGACGGCGTCGCCGGCAATGCCGCGCTGGAGCTGGACGACGCCATGCACCCCAACGCCGCCGGTGTGCGGCGCATGGTCGAAGGCATTCTGCCGGCGATCGAGAAAGCGGTGACGGCGCTGCAATCGAAGTCATAGGCGACGGAACCGTGCGGCGGCCCGGCGGTTGTCGGGTACAGGCCGATGCACGGCTTCGGCAACAAACAGCTTGCCCCGGCCGGCCATCGGTGATTCGCTGCGAGGGCGAGAGTTCGATTCGAGGACAGGAGGCTTGCCATGCCACGTCTTTTCACCGCCCTCGAAATTCCGCGTGACGCCGCCCTCTCCCTCTCCCTGCTCAGGGGAGGCTTGCCGGGCGCCCGCTGGATCGACGTCGAGAACTATCACATCACGTTGCGCTTCATCGGCGACGTCGAGGGCCATGTCGCCGACGAGATCGCCGACGCGCTGGACCGGGTGCGGCGTCCTTCCTTCACGCTGACCCTGTCGGGCGTCGGCGCCTTCGGCGGCAAGAAGCCGCATGCGGTGTGGGCCGGCGTCGCCGCCTCGCCGGACATGGCGGCGCTGCAAGGCGAGATCGAGCGCATCTGCCAGCGGCTCGGCCTGCCTTCCGATCCGCGCAAGTTCATGCCGCACGTCACGCTTGCCCGGCTGCGCAACACCAGCCCGCTCGACGTCGCCCATTATCTTTCGGCGCGCGGCAATTTCGCCGCCGTGCCGTTCCGCGTCGGCCGTTTCGTGCTGATGTCGTCGCGCGATTCGGTCGGCGGCGGCCCCTACGTGGTGGAGGAAGCCTGGCCGCTGCTGGCCGGCGAGGGTCGCGTTTCCGACCGCCGCGACGATGCGCGCGGCCTGTCGGGAGCGATGCGCTGATGGCACGCGAGAAGCTTTCTGCGGTCGCCGTCGAGGAGGCGTTGGCGCGTCTCGACGGCTGGATGCTCGCGGCCGGCGGCGGCTCGATCAGCCGGACCTTCGAGTTCCGCAATTTTTCCGAAGCCTTCGCCTTCATGACGCGTGTGGCGCTGGCTGCGGAGAAGATGGACCATCATCCGGACTGGTCGAACGTCTACAAGACCGTTCACATTACTTTGAACACGCACGACGCCGGCGGCCTGACCGCGCTCGATTTCGACCTGGCGGGCAAGATCGACCGGCTCGCCGCCCGCTGATGCGGCGGGGCTTGCAGCGGCGGCGCACGTTCCCCACATTCTTCTGAGGCGGCTCTCCGAGGCTGCCGAAAGGAGACAGGCAGATGGTGAAGCAGCCCGGCTTCGATTTCTCCGGCAGCGCCGGCGACGAAAGCGAGGTTCGCGCGAAATTCTGGCGTACGGCGAAGAAGGCCGCGCGGCACGTCCCCTTCATGGAGGATGTGGTCGCCGCCTACTACTGCGCGCTGGACAGCAAGACGCCGCTTCGCGCCAAGGGTATCCTGTTGGCGGCGCTGGGCTATTTCGTCCTGCCGACCGACGCCATCCCTGACATCATCTTCGGTCTCGGCTTCACCGACGACGTCGCCGTGCTGACGGCCGCGATCGCCGCCGTGCGCGCCCACATCACGCCGGCGCACCGCCTGGCGGCGCGCGAGGCGCTGGCGAAAGACTGAGCCGGGCGGCACTCTCGCGCCGTGCCTGCCGATCGCGATCGCGGTTCGAAGTCAGTCAAACTCTCGCCGCTTTCCTATTTTCCAAGTCTGGCCAGGGACATCGTGCGGCCGCCGGAAGGCGGCGGCGCGGAGACGGCGGCGGTTTCCTTTGGTAAAGGTTCCTTTCCGGGAACGTTCATCCTTTGGTAACCCAGATTAAATCAAAATGAAGCGAACGGGGCGGGGCGCGATCCGGCCCGCCTTTCGAACCATTTGGGAATACGGGAAAAGCGATGCGCGGATTGATTGCCACAGTTGCGAGCCTCATCCTTGTCGCGGGCGCTGCTCCGGCGCTCGCCCAACAGGCGACCAAGATCGGCCAGCACGCCGCCTGGGGCACCTACAGCTACAAGACCTCCAGCGGCAAGGTCTGCTACGTGCTGACCGTTCCGACCGACAAGCAGCCGCCGACGCTCGACCACGGCGACATGTTCTTCTTCGTCAGCCAGCGGCCGGGCCAGCAGGTTTCCTACGAGCCGCAGTTCATCGCCGGCTACAATTTCCAGGAAGGCTCGAAGGCCACCGTCACCATCGACAAGAAATCCTTCTCCATGTTCACCAAGGGCAAGTCCGCCTGGGTGGAGAACGCGGCCGAGGAGCCGGTGCTGATCGCCGCCATGAAGGCCGGCTCCGATATGAAGGTGCAGGCGAAGTCCGGCCGCGGCAACACGACCAGCTACGTCTTCTCGCTCAAGGGCATCTCGGCGGCGCTGGATTCGATCAAGACCTGCAAGTAGGCATCACCTCGTCAGTGACGGTGGCTGTCGACCACCGAAGACTCAGTCTTCTGCGCCGGACAGAGCCTCGGCCCGATGCCTGCGAATCGCCTCCGCGATGAAGATGCGCGACAGGGCGTGGTAGAGCGGTTCGTGCGAGACGATGCGCGCAGTGCCATAGCCGAGCATCGACGCCAGCATCAGCGCAATGACGTTGTCGTGATTGCCGGTCATTTCGAGGATGATGACGAACGCGGTCATCGGCGCCTGCACCACGCCGGCGAAATAACCTGCCATGCCGAGCAGCGAGGCGGTGCCTATGGAGGAGCCGAAGAGGAGGCCTAGCGTGCTGCCGACGCCGGCCCCTACCGCCAGGGACGGCGCAAACAGGCCGCCGGGAATTCCCGAAACCGTCGATAGAACGCCGGCCGCCAGCTTGGCGCCGAAGAAATACCACGGCAGCGGCGTGCCTTCGATGGCGCTGCGCGCTTGGCTGTAGCCGGTCCCGAACGTCAGGCCGCCGGCGGCCAGCCCGATGGCGGCGACGGCGAGCCCGCATAGCGCGGCCACCACCAGCGTGCGTTTCAGCGGTTGCAGCGTGTTCCAGCGCCGGATGCGGCGCGTCGCCTTGAGCGTCAGCCACGAGAACAGCGCCCCGAAGCCGCCGCCGATGACGCCGCAGGCGAGCACCAGCGGCCAGTCGGAGAACGACACGCTGCCCTTGGCGACGCCGAAATAGGTGTAGTTGCCGACAAGCCCCAGCGAAGCGAGGCCGGCGAAGATCACCGCCGTCAGCACCAGTCCGTTGGTGCGTGCCTGGTAGGTGCGGCCCATTTCCTCTATGGCGAAGACGATGCCGGCGAGCGGCGTGTTGAAGGCGGCCGCCACGCCCGCCGCCGATCCGGCCAGTATGAGCCCCCGTTCCTGCGCGATGCCGCCCCAGCGCGCCGCTTGCAGCATGACCGAGGCGCCCACCTGCACCGTCGGCCCCTCGCGGCTGATCGAGGCGCCGCAGAGCAGTCCCAGAAGGGTCAGGCCGATCTTGCCGATCACCATTTTAAGCGAAAGAAGGCGGCTGCGGTCTTCGTCGGAGCGAAGATGCCGCGCGGCGATCGCCTGCGGGATGCCGCTGCCCTGCGAGTTGGGGAAGCAGGCGAAGGCGAGCCAGGCGCACGCCACGAAGCCGAGTGGCGTGACGACCAGCGGCAGCCAGCCGCGCCAGCCATGGCCGTCATTGACCATCGTATGAAATCCGACCTGCGCGAGATCGGCCAGTTTCGCGAACAGAACGCTGATCAGGCCGACGGCGATGGCACCGCTCCAGAACACCAGGCGAGGTTGCCAGACCCGGCGCGAACCCCACAAAACGCGCGTGCGTCGCAACATAGGGTATTTTCGGGCCGGGACCGTCATCGTCGAAGCTACCTGGTTTCAGCGAGCGGTAACACAGTGCCGGAGCGGCTTGAACCCGTGTCTGATCAGATATGAGCAGCCTTTGCCGCCACCGGCGAATGACTCTTCCTCCATCCTGTGCTATGCGCCGCGCTTTCCTGGCGGCCGATGCTGAAATCGGCCGCAAATCGCTTATATTGGGCCGGCCATGTCCCTTTCGCTCGATCTTACCGCCCCTGGCGCGCGCGACGCGCTGCGTGCTTCCGTCACGCCTGAAAAGCCGACGCTGATCGGCATGGACCGCGCCGAGATGGCCGAAGCGCTCGTCGCCGCCGGCATCGTGCCGGAAAAACAGGCGAGGATGCGCGTCAGCCAGCTCTGGCACTGGCTCTACGTGCGCGGCGTCTCCGACTTCGCCCACATGTTCAATATCTCCAAAGACCTGCGCGCGGCGCTCGATCGGCACTTCACCGTGGCGCGGCCGGAGATCGTCGAGGAGCAGATTTCCACTGACGGCACGCGCAAGTGGCTGTTCCGGTTTCCGCCTCGCGGCGCCGGCCGTCCGGTCGAGATCGAGACGGTCTACATTCCCGAGGAAGGGCGTGGCACGCTGTGCATTTCCAGCCAGGTCGGCTGCACGCTCACCTGCTCCTTCTGCCACACCGGCACGCAGAAGCTGGTGCGCAACCTGACGGCCGAGGAAATCCTCGCACAGCTTCTCACCGCCCGCGACCGGCTGGGTGACTTCCCCGACCGCGACACGCCGGCCGGCGCCATCGTGCCGGCGGAAGGGCGAAAGGTGTCCAACATCGTCATGATGGGCATGGGCGAGCCGCTGTATAATTTCGAGGCGGTGAAGAAGGCGCTGCTGATCGCTTCCGACGGCGACGGGCTGGCGCTGTCGAAGCGCCGCATCACGTTGTCGACCTCCGGCGTGGTGCCGGAAATCACCCGCACCGGCGAGGAAATCGGCGTCATGCTGGCGATCTCGCTGCACGCCACCAACGACGACCTACGCGACCTTCTGGTGCCGATCAACAAGAAGTTCCCTCTGAAGGACCTGATCGCCGCCTGCCGCGCCTATCCGGGTCTGTCCAACGCGCGCCGCATCACCTTCGAATACGTCATGCTGAAGGACGTCAACGACAGCCTCGACGACGCCCGCGCGCTGGTGGCGCTCTTGAAAGGCATTCCGGCCAAGATCAACCTGATCCCCTTCAATCCGTGGCCGGGCACCAACTACCAGTGCTCCGACTGGGAGACGATCGAAAAGTTCGCCGACTTCATCAACAATGCCGGCTACGCTTCGCCGATCCGCACGCCGCGCGGCCGAGACATCCTCGCCGCCTGCGGCCAATTGAAGTCGGAATCGGAGCGCATGCGGAAAGTGGACCGTCTGGCACTTGAGGCGATGATGATCGCGGGGCACGGCGAGGCGTGAGCCGTGTGCTTGCCTGCCTGCTGCGCCTTGCCGTCATCCTCCTCGGCTACGCCACCGCTTCGCTGGCGGCAAGCGCTTTCCTGCATGTCATCCTCTTCGCCTGGGCCGGCTTCGAGCCGAACGACGCGCCGCCGTTGCTGGCCGGTCCGCTCGTCTTCTCCGTCCCTGTCGTCGCCCTGTTCGTCGCCTATTTCGGCTTCGTCCCGTCTGTCGTCATCATCCTGATCGGCGAGGTGCTGGGCCGGCACGATTGGCTCACCTACGCCATTGGCGGCGGTGCCGTGGCGGCGATCTTCCTCGCCTTCGTGTCCCAGGCGCCTGATGCCGGTTTCACGGTTCTCGATCCCCGGATGATGGCGACGGTCGTCGGCACCGGCCTTGTCGCCGGCATTGCGTATTGGCTGGTCGCGGGGCGCTCGGCCGGGGCGTGGCGCTTCTAGAGCGCGTCGCGATCTTTCAGATTCGCTCCGCACGCTCTAATGTCTTGATTTTACGCATGTCTGCGTCCCGAAGCCGGTTCCCGCGTTGGGGAGGGATGCTTTATTTCGCCTGCGCCGTGATGATCTTCAGCGCGAAGGCGGAGAACACGCTGGCGAACAGGTAGTCCACCACGCGGGTGACGCGCGGGCTCGCCTTCATCGCAGCGGCGAATTTTTCCGCCGCCAGCACCATGGGCGCCGTCACCACGATCGATACCGCCACGAACAGTGCGCCGAGAAAGAACAGCTTGCCCGGCGCGTGCGGGTCGTGCGCGGAGACGAACTGCGGCAGGAAGGTCATGAAGAACAGGATGACCTTCGGATTAAGAAGATTGACGCCAAGTCCGGCCGCCCAGCTCCTGAACAGGGAGACGCCCGGCCCCGTCTTCGCCTCTGGCGAGAACGCGGAACCCTTGGTGATCGCCTGGAAGGCCAGGAAGACAAGATAACCGGCGCCGAAGATCTTCAGCACGAGGAAGGCCATCGGCGAGGCGACGATCAGCGCGGAAATGCCGACGACCACCAGCGTCGTGTGGACCAACGTGCCGCTGAGCGCGCCCATCATCGAGGCGAAGCCTCGGGCGCGGCCCTGCGAAAGCGTACGCGAGACGAACAGCGTCATATCCGGTCCCGGCGTGATCGCCAGGATGATCGAGGCGATGGCGAACTGCACCAGCGTCGTGGTGTCGGGAATGAAGGACATGGATGGTCTCGCGGCGCGGCGCTTCGGTACGGGCTGCTTTAGCGCAAATGCGGTGCTGCAGCCAGACGGCTGCGATCGTTGCGGACTGGGCCAGCGTCCCGCCGTCCTGCCGGCTTCGGGTTCGTCTCTTGCGGAACGGGGAAGCGGCGTGATACCTCGCCACGCAAAATCCTGGCGCGGAACGGTGACCAATGTCGAAACATAAAGACGTCAAGAAGGTCGTGCTCGCCTATTCGGGCGGCCTCGACACCTCCATCATCCTGAAGTGGCTGCAAACCGAGCTCGGCGCCGAAGTCGTCACCTTCACCGCCGACCTCGGCCAGGGCGACAGCGACCTCGAGCCCGCGCGCAAGAAGGCCGAGATGATGGGCGCCAAGCAAATTTACATCGAGGACGTGCGCGAGGAATTCGTGCGCGATTTCGTCTTCCCGATGTTCCGCGCCAACGCCGAGTACGAAGGCCTCTACCTGCTCGGCACCTCGATCGCCCGGCCGCTGATCTCCAAGCGGCTGGTCGAGATCGCTCGCGAGACCGGCGCCGACGCCGTAGCGCACGGCGCCACCGGCAAGGGCAACGACCAGGTGCGCTTCGAGCTTTCGGCCTATGCGCTGAACCCCGACATCAAGGTCATAGCGCCGTGGCGCGACTGGTCGTTCAAGTCGCGCACCGATCTGCTCGACTTCGCCGAAAAACATCAGATTCCGATCGCCAAGGACAAGCGCGGCGACGCGCCCTTCTCGGTCGACGCGAACCTTCTGCACTCCTCCTCCGAGGGCAAGGTGCTGGAGGACCCGTGGGTCGAGCCGCCGGAATTCGTCCACCAGCGCACCATCTCGCCGATGGACGCGCCGGACAAGGTGACGGAGATCGAGATCGAGTTCCTGAAGGGCGATCCCGTCGCGCTGAACGGCAAGGCGCTGTCGCCGGCGGCGATGCTGGCGGCGCTCAACGACCTTGGCCGCGACAACGGCATCGGCCGCCTCGACCTGGTCGAGAACCGCTTCGTCGGCATGAAGTCGCGTGGCGTCTACGAGACGCCCGGCGGCACCATCCTGCTTGCCGCGCATCGCGGCATCGAGTCGATCACGCTCGACCGGGGCGCGGCGCATCTCAAGGACGAGCTGATGCCGCGCTACGCCGAGCTGATCTACAACGGCTTCTGGTTCTCGCCCGAGCGGCTGATGCTGCAGGCCCTGATCGACAAGAGCCAGGAAGATGTCGAAGGCACGGTGCGCCTGAAACTCTACAAGGGCAACGCCATCGTTTCCGGCCGCAAGTCGAGGAAGTCGCTCTACCGCAACGACCTCGTCACCTTCGAGGACGACCGCGGCGCCTACGACCAGAAGGACGCCGAAGGCTTCATCCGCCTGAACGCGCTGAGGCTCAGGACGCTGGCGGCCCGCAACCGCGGCAACTGAGGCGGGATCAGCCGGGCTGCGCCAAGGCTTTTGTGTCCGCTGCGGGCCGGCGAAGCGCATCATGCACCGCCAGCGCGTTTCCCAGCGCATGGCCTTCGGCGGTGTTGTCGAAGATGCACCAGGCTTCCGCGCCGGCCTCCTTGCTCGCCAGAAGCTGCCTTTCGACGTCGTTCAGCCGCTCGGCGGAATAGTCCGAGCGGTAGATGTGCGGTACGCCATGCAGGCGGAAATAGGCGAGGCCCTTCCATCCGCCCGGACGGTCCGCGCCGGGGTAGGGCGGCGGATCGGCGGCCGCGCGGGCCACCCTCAAGCCTTGCAGCAGAGGCTCGGCTTCCCGCCAGCTCGCATGGCGCGGCTCGCACACGATTGCCGCATCGCTCGCTGCGACGAGCCGCTCGAAGAAGGCAGCGGCAGTGCGCTCCTCGAAGCGAAGGCTCGGCGGCATCTGGACCAACAACACGCCGAGCCTGCGGCCGAGCCCGCAGACCTCCGTCATGAAGCGGTCGAGCGGCGCCTCGAAGCCGGCAAGGCGGCGCTCGTGCGTGATCGCTTTCGGCAGTTTCACGCTGAATCGAAAGCCGGCGGGGACCGACGCCGCCCAGCGCTCGTAGGTTTCGCGCCGATGCGGACGATAGAAGGACGAGTTGATCTCGACGGCACCGAGCCGGGCGCCGTAGCGTTCGAGGTGCGTGCCCTCCGCCGGGAAATGCGCGGCGTAGCGCGCGCCGATGCTCCAGCCGGCGGTTCCGATGAAGAGCTTTGCCATAGAGGCGCATGTGGCGGCCGAACCCATGGCGTCAAGGGCCATGACGGACGCAGCGGCACGCGCCGCCTTTTCTTTGCCGCCGCCTTTGTGTAAACCGGGACAAAATCCCCGCAACCTTTTCAAGACGGGCATCAGGCCATGGACAAGTTCACCAAGCTCACCGGCGTCGCCGCGCCCTTGCCGATCGTCAATGTCGACACCGACATGATCATCCCCAAGGATTACCTCAAGACGATCAAGCGCACCGGCCTCGGCACCGGCCTGTTCGCCGAGATGCGCTACAACGAGGACGGCTCGGAGAACCCGGATTTCGTGCTCAACAAGCCCGCCTACCGCAAGGCGCAGATTCTCGTCGCCGGCGACAATTTCGGCTGCGGTTCGAGCCGTGAGCACGCGCCGTGGGCGTTGCTCGACTTCGGCATCCGCTGCGTCATCTCGACCTCGTTCGCCGACATTTTCTACAACAACTGCTTCAAGAACGGCATTCTGCCGATCACCGTCAGCCACGAGGATCTCGACAAGCTGATGGACGACGCCGAGCGCGGCGCCAACGCCACCATCTCGGTCGATCTGGAAGCCAAGGAAATCCGCGGGCCGGACGGCGGCGTCGTCACCTTCGACATCGACGACTTCAAGCGCCATTGCCTGCTCAACGGCCTCGACGACATCGGGCTCACCATGGAAAAGGCCGGCGCGATCGCCAGCTTCGAGAAGCGCAACGCGGAAGTCCGCCCCTGGGCGTGATTTCGATGCGGCAAGGCGTGCCGGCCAGTCGGGGAGACGTGTCATGACGCGGTCGTTGCTTGCCGGAACCTGCGTATCGGCGTTCCTTGTTTTCTCCGTCGTCGGCGCGCATGCCCAGCAGGCGGCGGAGCTGCCGGCCGCCGCGGAGCCCACCCCGAACGATGCCGCTGCCGGGGATGAGCCGCCGACTTCCATCGACTTCGAAGGCGGCAAGCTCACCATCACCGAGCAGGAAGAATACGGCGAAAAGACCCTCGCCTATGACGGCAAGGAACTGGCGAAGAACTATCAGGTGAATTTCGACAAGGTCGTCACGGTCGGCGGCGTCAACGTGGCGCTGGTGGCGGTCGGCAACGGCGGCAATGCCTGCGGCCCGGCTGAGGTGCTGGTCTGGAAGCCGAAGGGCGGCGAAATCCAAAGCCTTACCGTCGGCGAGGAAGAATGCGGCGCGCCGCCGGCCTCCGTGTCGGACGACCGCATCGTCTTCCTGCCCTACCTGCTGCCCGGCGACACCGCGCAGGTGCAGACCTGGTCGCCCAACGCCGGGTTGACCACGGCGGGGGAACTTTCTTTCTCGCCCGAACCCGATACCGGGTGGAAGGATTTCAATCCGTCGAAGCTGACCAGCATGCTCGATGCTTTCAAGAATGCCGAAATCTACCGGCTGAGCAGCAAGCTGCTCGGCGACCACATGTCGGAGGTCGTCGTCGGCCTCAGCGTCAGCGGCGCGCCCGAGACGACCAAGATGGGGCTCGTCTACGGCAATGGCTGCACGCCGCATGCCTGCGGCGCGGCCGATTCCTTCATGGCCGTCGATACGAGGAACAAGGCCGTCTATTTCGCGCATCAGGGCGAAAAGGGCGTCGACACATGGCCCGCATTGAAGCGCTGGCCGCCCGCCATTCGCGGCCTGATGACCACCGCACTCTCGCCGCCGAACTGACGCCGTGCGCAAACTTATTTCCACCGGCTCGCCGTTCGAGAAGACCGCCGGCTATTCGCGCGCCGTGGTGCAGGGCGACTGGTGTTTCGTTTCCGGCACCACCGGCTACGACTACACCACCATGACCATGCCCGACACGATCGAGGCGCAGACCCGCAACGCGCTGGCGACCATCTCGAAGGCATTGGCGGAAGGTGGCTTCGAACTGGCCGACATCGTGCGGGCGCATTATTACATCACCGACCAGGCCGACGTGGACACGGTTTTTCCGATCCTCGGCGCCTATTTCGGCGACATCCGGCCTGCCGCCACCATGATCGTGTGCCAACTCAACAAGCCGGAGATGAAGATCGAGATCGAGGTGACGGCGCTGAAGCGGGGCACGGCGTGACCGTGCGCCGCATCGTCGCCAATGTGGCGACCGGAAACATCGAGGCGGCGAAACGCTTCTACGGCGACGTGCTCGGCCTCGACGTTCTCATGGATATGGGCTGGATCGCCACCTACGGCTCGGACGGGAGAATGACGGTCCAGTTGAGTTTCATGGACGAAGGCGGATCCGGCACGCCGGTGCCGGACCTTTCCATTGAAGTGGACGATGTCGATACCGCGCTCAAAGGCATGAAGCTGGCCGGCTTTGCGATCGAATACGGCCCCGCCGACGAACCCTGGGGCGTGCGCCGCTTCTACGTGCGCGATCCGTTCGGCAAGCTGGTGAACATCCTGGCGCACACATGACGTTGACTGGCGGGCTTGCGCGGCGGCCTTTCGCCGGTTAGCAAAGCCGCGACTTTCGGCAACTTTTTCAGGACAAATCCCATGGCTTCGAAAAATCTCTTCCTGCTTGCCGGCGACGGCATCGGCCCCGAGGCGATGGCCGAGGTGAAGAAGCTGATCGCCGCCATGAACGAGAAGCTGGGGTCCGGCTTCGTCACTGACGAGGGACTGGTCGGCGGCTGCGCCTACGATGCGCATGGCCAGGCGATCTCCGACGCCGACATGGCCAAGGCGATGGCCGCCGACGCCGTGCTGTTCGGCGCCGTCGGCGGCCCGAAGTGGGACCCGGTGCCTTACGAAGTGCGCCCTGAGGCCGGTCTTCTGCGGCTGCGCAAGGACCTTGAACTGTTCGCCAACCTGCGCCCCGCCATCTGCTATCCGGCGCTGGCCGCCTCCTCCTCGCTGAAACAGGAAGTGGTCGAGGGGCTCGACATCCTGATCGTGCGGGAGCTCACCGGCGGCGTCTATTTCGGCGAGCCTAAGCAGATCATCGACCTCGGCAACGGCCAGAAGCGCGGCATCGACACGCAGGTCTACGACACGTTCGAGATCGAGCGCATCTCGGGCGTCGCCTTCGAACTGGCGCGCACGCGCAAAAACCACGTCACCTCGATGGAAAAGCGCAACGTCATGAAGTCGGGCGTGCTGTGGAACGAGGTCGTCACCGCCACGCACAAGGCGAAATATGCCGACGTCAAGCTCGACCACATGCTGGCCGACGCCGGCGGCATGCAGCTCGTGCGCTGGCCCAAGCAGTTCGACGTCATCGTCACCGACAATCTGTTCGGCGACATGCTATCGGACGTGGCGGCGATGCTGACCGGCTCGCTCGGCATGCTGCCCTCGGCGTCGCTCGGCGCGCCGGATGCCAAGACCGGCAAGCGCAAGGCGCTCTACGAGCCGGTGCACGGCTCGGCACCGGATATCGCCGGCAAGGGCATCGCCAACCCGATCGCCATGATCGCCTCCTTCGCCATGTGCCTGCGCTATTCCTTCGGCATGGTGAAGGAAGCCGATGGCCTGGAGGCGGCCATCGCCGCCGTGCTCGACGACGGCCTGCGCACCAAGGACATCGCCTCGGCCGGCACGAAGGAAGTCGGCACCACGGAAATGGGCGACGCCATCATCGCCAAATTCCTCGCAGCCTGAGCTGCCGCCGTTCCAAAAGACAGGAAAGAGCCTGACGAGATCTGCCTCGGCGGGCTCTTTTATTGCGTGCGGGGATGGGCGCGCTTCCGCGCCCGGATCATGGCTGGCGGCTGACGGGTTTCTTGCGCGGCTCGGGCGCCGTCTTGTCGAATTTCGGCTTGCCCCCTTGCTTCGCCTTCTTTGCCGCCCACGGCCTGTCGTCCGTCGCCGGGCGCTCGAAGCCGTGCTTTTCGCCCTTGGCGAATTTGCGCTTCGGCGCGCCGGCGTCGGATGCGCCCTTGCCGCGATGCGGTTTCTTGCCCGGCTTTTGTTCGCGATAGGCACTTCGCGAAAAGTCCGGTTGGCCCTCCAGCCGCCGCACGGCGATGTTGCCCTGGATCGTCATGTTCGGTCCTATGGCGGCGACAAAGCCGTCCGCGCTGTCGGCGGCGATCTGCACGAAGCTTTCTTCCGGCTGCATGCGGATGGCGCCGATGTCGCGTTTGCTGAGGTTGCCGCTGCGGCACAGCATCGGGATCAGCCAGCGCGGCTCGGCATTCTGCCTGCGCCCGACCGAAAGCGAAAACCACACGCTGTCGCCGAATTCCTCATGGCGCGCCGCTCGGGCCTCGTCGGGCGCGTTGCGCTCGGGTCCCGGCGTGAACGCAACCGGGTCGGAAAGATATTCCGGCGCGGACCGCCCGGCACGACTGAGCCTGAGATAGGCGGCCGCCACCTGTTCGGCGCCATGCGTGGCCAGCAAGGCGTCGGCCAGTTCGCGCTCGCCGTCATGCAGCGGCTGGGTGAAGGCCGGATCGGCCAGCATGCGCTCATTGTCGCGGGCGATCACTTCGTCGGCCGAGGGCGGACCCGCCCATTCAGCCCTGATGCCGGCGGCCTTCAGCAGGCGTTCGGTGCGCCGCAGGGCCTGCCGGGGAACGATCAGCGCGCTCACCCCTTTGCGCCCGGCACGGCCGGTGCGGCCGCTGCGATGCAGCAGCGTTTCGGGATTGGTGGGCAGGTCGGCATGGATCACCAGTTCCAGCCCCGGCAGATCGATGCCGCGCGCGGCTACGTCGGTGGCGATGCAGACGCGGGCGCGCCCGTCGCGCATCGCCTGAAGCGCATGGCTGCGCTCGTTCTGGCTGAGTTCGCCCGACAGGGCCACGACAGAGAAATTGCGGTTGTTGAACCGGGCGGTCAGGTGGTTGACGGCCGCGCGCGTGTTGCAGAACACCATGGCGTTGCGCGCTTCGTAGTAGCGCAGCACGTTGATGATCGCGTTCTCGCGGTCTGACGGCGCCACCGCCAGCGCCCGATACTCGATGTCGTGATGCTGGCTCTCCTCGCCCGCGGCGCTGATGCGGACGGCATCGCGCTGGTAGTCCTTGGCCAGAGCGGCGATGGCGCGGGGCACCGTGGCCGAGAACATCAGCGTGCGCCGTTCCCCGGGCGCTGCGCCGAGGATGAATTCCAGATCTTCGCGGAAGCCGAGGTCGAGCATCTCGTCGGCCTCGTCCAGAACCACGGCCTTCAGTTCCGACATGTCCAGCGCCTGGCGGGTGATGTGGTCGCGCAGGCGGCCGGGCGTGCCGACGACGATGTGGGCGCCGCGCTCCAGCGCGCGGCGTTCGGTGCGCATGTCCATGCCGCCCACGCAGGTGGCGATGGCCGCGCCGGCGAATTCGTAAAGCCATTCCAGTTCGCGAGCCACCTGCAAGGCAAGCTCGCGCGTCGGCGCCACGGCAAGCGCCAGCGGCGCACCGGCGGGGCCGAAGCGCTCGGTTTCGCCCAGCAGGCCGGGTGCCAGCGCCAGGCCGAAGGCCACGGTCTTGCCCGAACCGGTCTGCGCCGAGACCAGGGCGTCGGATTGGCCGAGCGCAGGGTCGAGCACAGCCTGCTGCACGGCGGTAAGCGTGGAATATCCGCGCTTTTCCAGCGCCTTTGCCAGCGCGGGAACGATAGGGGCTGCCATCATTGTTGTCTTTCGGACTTCTGGACCTGTTACAGGCCTTTGAAACGGGGCTGCGGGCTGTCAAAGGTCGAGCCCGGCGCAGCCTCAAGCGCAACGAGGCCCGCTCCTACTGCGCGCAGCGCCCATTGTACAGGACGCCGCGCAATTGACTCTTAACGCAAAACGCGTAATAGCCGGCCCCGAACAGGACGTTTCTGTAATGCGCGGCCTTACCTTGGCTCTTCTCGCACGCGGCGTTTGCGACCGCGAGACCCCGACACGGGCCGGGGGCGTGTTCGCGCTCCTGCTTTCGACCAAAACCACGGCCAAAAAAGCGACCGCCACCACGGTCTGATCTCCCTTGGCCAGCTCGCCCTCTCCCCGGGTCCGGCCCGAGGGAGGCGGGACCCGCACCGGCCGGCGGGTTCTCTCAAGCAACCAAGCGGAGAGCGACAGGAGATTTCAATGGGTTTCAAGGTTGCGGTAGTCGGCGCCACGGGCAATGTGGGCCGCGAGATGCTCAACATTCTGGAAGAGCGCGGCTTTCCCGCCGATGAGGTGGTGGCGCTCGCCTCGCGGCGCAGCCAGGGCACGGAAGTGTCCTATGGCGACAAGACGCTGAAGGTGAAGGCGCTCGACACCTACGATTTCTCGGATACGGACATTGCGGTCATGTCGGCCGGCGGCAACGTTTCCAAGGAATGGTCGCCGAAGATCGGCAAGCAGGGCTGCGTCGTCATCGATAATTCCTCGGCCTTCCGCTATGATCCGGACGTGCCGCTGATCGTGCCGGAAGTGAATCCGGACGCCGTCGCCGGCTTCTCCAAGAAGAACATCATCGCCAACCCGAACTGCTCGACCGCGCAGATGGTGGTGGCGCTGAAGCCGTTGCACGACGCCGCGACGATCAAGCGCATCGTCGTCTCGACCTACCAGTCGGTTTCCGGCGCCGGCAAGGAAGGCATGGACGAGTTGTTCACGCAGACCCGTGCTGTCTTCGTCGCCGATCCGGTCGAGGCCAAGAAGTTCACCAAGCGCATCGCCTTCAACGTCATCCCGCATATCGACGTTTTCCTGGACGACGGCTCCACCAAGGAAGAGTGGAAGATGGTGGCCGAGACGAAGAAAATGCTCGACCCGAAGATCAAGCTGACCGCCACCTGCGTGCGCGTGCCGGTGTTCATCGGCCATTCCGAGGCCGTCAACGTCGAGTTCGAGAAGCCGATTTCGGCCGACGAGGCGCGGGAAATCCTGCGCGAGGCGCCGGGCTGCCTGGTCGTCGACAAGCGCGAGGACGGCGGCTACATCACCCCGATCGAGAGCGCCGGCGAGGACGCCACCTACATTTCCCGCATCCGCGAGGATTCGACGCTCGACAACGCGCTCAACCTGTGGATCGTCTCGGACAATCTTCGCAAGGGCGCTGCACTGAACGTCATTCAGATCGTTGAACTTCTCGTCGCGCGCGGCCTGATCCAGCCGAAGAAAAAGGCGGCTTGATTTTCGCTCACGGGCCGTATCGCCGCTATCGCGGCGGGCCCTCCGCGGGGGCGCCTCACGAGATGCGACGCGCGGTCGCGCTTGCGGCCCTTGGCCGATATTCGGCTCACGGACCGTCCGACCGCCGCTGATGCGGCGTTCGGTCGTGCATACGAGTGGAAAAAACCTCTTCCGTCAGCCGGGAGAGGAAAGCTCTCGTAGCACCGCCATCGCTTCCTCGGCCCGTTCTGCCGGCACGAACAGATGGTCGTGGTAGAAGCCGGACACTGGATTGACGCCCATTCCGGCCTCGGCCAGCCGCGCCGTGATCGCCGCGAGGAAGCCGACGGCCTCCAGCGACGAATGCACTTCGAGCGTGACCATGCGGCAGCGGAAAGTGCCGGCCATGCCGGCGTTCCGGGCGGCTTCTTCCGCCAGGATGCAGGTCAGCCCTTCGCGCTCCTTGAATGTCATTACCGCGTCCAGGCCGTCCGGCAGCCTTGCGCCATGCGGCAGGGTGGCGAACACCAGGACGGCGGGATGCAGTTTCGGCTGCATCGAACGCAGCAAGGTCTTCAGGTCGGTTTCGCCAGTCATCGTCTTCCCCGTCGAAGCATGCCGCGAGCGGGAGATCCCGCCTCGTTCCAGCTTGGCAGGAAGCTTGGAAAACGGCCAGAGGCAGTCGAAACCGGCCGAGCGATGGGACGCCGGCCGATCCTACGCGGGCGTCGTTCCTTTCCGTCCGACGAAAAATAGGCGGTCGCTTGGATCGAATCCGGCCGCTTGCCGTTAAGGACAGGGCGGTGAGGACGGATCCGCTTTCGAGAGGAACAAAAGACATGAAGAAGATGTTGGTTCTGATGGCGCTGCTGCTGCCGCTCGGCGCCTGTTCGCAAACCGAACAAGGGGCGGCCGTGGGTGGTCTTGGCGGCGCGGCCGTGGGCGCTGCCGTCGCGGGCGATCCGGTCCAGGGCGCGGTGATCGGCGGCGCGGTCGGGGCGGTCGCGGGCGCCCTGATCGGCCATGCCAGCGAGCGCGGCCAATGCCGCTACCGCGACCGCTATGGCCGTACCTACGTCGCCCGTTGTCCGCGCGGATACTGAGCGACCGATCCTGAAACGCAAACGGCGGGCAATGCCCGCCGTTCCGTCGTCCCCCAACCTCAGACTGTTTACTCGGCGCTGGCCTCGGCCGGCGCGGCAGCAGCCGCAGCGGCTGCCGCGGCAGCGTCTTCCTGCGCCTTGGCGAGCAGGGCGGCGCGTTCCTGCGCCTTCTTGCCGGGCTGAGCCTTGGTCGGGTTGTTGCGGGCGTCGCGCTTGGAGATGCCGGCCTGGTCGAGGAAGCGGGCGACGCGGTCGGTCGGCAGGGCGCCGTGCGACAGCCAGTGCTTGACGCGGTCCTCGTCCAGCTTGATGCGCTCGCCGTCCTTCGGCAGCAGCGGGTTCCAGGCGCCGACCGTCTCGATGAAGCGGCCGTCGCGCGGCGAACGCACGTCGGCGACGACGATGTGGTAGTAAGGACGCTTCTTCGAGCCCGCGCGGGCCAGTCTGATCTTCAGTGCCATTTCTATCTCCTAAAAGCTCTGATTTGTTGCTGTTGGGTTGCGGCTGAAAATCAGCCGTTTTGCGTCACACCGCCGTTGGTGTCGGCGGCGATCTGTTCGTGATGGCGGATCACTTCCCGGATGACGAAGTTCAGGAATTTTTCGGCGAAATCCGGATCGAGATGGGCGTCCTTCGCCAGCCGGCGCAGGCGCTCGATCTGCTGGGCCTCACGGTTCGGGTCAGCCGGCGGCAGGCCGTGCGTGGCCTTCAGCACGCCGACCGCCTGGGTGCAGCGGAAGCGCTCGGCCAGCGTGTGGATGAGGATGGCGTCGAAATTGTCGATCGAGGCGCGGTAGCCGGCCAGCGTCTTGCGCGCCTCAGTCATGTCCTGTTCTTCGTTCATCATCGGACTCACTTCTTCTTGCCCAGGCCGGGAAGCCCGCCGAGGCCGGGTAGTTTCATGCCCCCCGGAAGACCGAGCAGTCCGCCGCCGCCCAAGCCCGGCAACCCGCCGGGCAGACCTTTCGGCAGGCCTTTGCCGAGGCCGGCCGCCTCGGCCTGCTTCTGCAAGGCTTCGAGCTGCTTGGGGTCCATTTTCGACAGGTCGGGCATGCCTCCCATGCCGGGCATCATGCCGCCTAGCCCCATCTTGTTGGCCAGACCGCCCATCAGGCCACGCATCATGCCGCCGCCTTTGCCCTTGCCGCCCATGGCTTTCATCATGTCGGCCATGCCGCGGTGCATCTTGAGCAGCTTGTTGATCTCGGCGGCGTCGGTGCCCGAGCCGGCGGCGATGCGCTTTTTGCGGCTGTGCTTCAAAATGTCGGGATTGGCCCGCTCGGCCCTGGTCATCGAGGAGATGATAGCGAGCTGGCGCTTGAACATCTTGTCGTCGAGGCCGGCGGCGGCAAGCTGGTCCTTCATCTTGCCCATGCCCGGCATCATGCCCATGATGCCGCCCATGCCGCCCATCTTCGACATCTGCTGGATCTGCTGGGCGAGGTCGTTCAGGTCGAACTTGCCCGACTGCATCTTCTTGGCCATCGCCGCCGCCTGCTCGGCGTCGATGGTTTCGGCGGCCTTCTCGACGAGGCTGACAATGTCGCCCATGCCGAGGATGCGGTCGGCGATGCGCTTGGGGTAAAACTCCTCCAGCGCGTCCATCTTTTCGCCGGTGCCGATCAGCTTGATCGGCTTGCCGGTGACGGCGCGCATGGAAAGGGCGGCGCCGCCGCGGCCGTCGCCGTCCATACGGGTGAGCACGAGGCCGGTGATGCCGACGCGCTCGTCGAAACTCTTGGCGAGGTTGACGGCGTCCTGGCCGGTCAACGAATCGGCGACGAGCAGGATCTCGTGCGGCGCCGACACTTGTCTGATGTCGGCCATTTCGGCCATCAGCGGCTCGTCGATATGGGTGCGGCCGGCAGTGTCGAGGATGACGATGTCGTGGCCGCCGAGCTTGCCCGCCTGCACGGCGCGCCTGGCGATATCGACAGGCGACTGGCCGGCGACGATCGGTAAGGTGGCGACCTTCACCTGCTCGCCAAGCTGGCGCAACTGCTCCTGCGCGGCCGGGCGGCGCGTGTCGAGCGATGCCATCAGCACCTTCTTGCCCTGGCGCTCGGTGAGCCGCTTGGCAATCTTGGCACTGGTCGTCGTTTTGCCGGAACCTTGCAGGCCGACCATCATCAGCACCACCGGCGCCGGCGCATTGAGGTCGACGGCGACGCCCTCTTCGCCGAGCATTGCGACCAGTTCGTCATGGACGATCTTGACGACCATCTGGCCGGGTTTGATCGCCTTCAGGACAGCGGCGCCGACCGCCTTCTCGCGCACCTTCTCGGTGAAGGCACGCACCACTTCCAGCGCCACGTCGGCCTCGAGCAGCGCGCGACGCACTTCGCGCAGCGCGGCGGAAACGTCCGCCTCCGACAGCGCGCCACGGCCGGTCAGGCCGTTCAGGATCGAGCCGAGGCGTTCCTGTAGCGATTCAAACATTCTTCGTCCTTCAGTCCCGGAATGAGCCCGAGAGGTAGTGCGCCCGCGCCAAAGGTCCAAGCAAAACCGCCGGGCAAGGCCCAAAACCAAAAAGCACCCGGGGGCGCATCGCGCTGCCGGGTGTTGGCCTCCGGGATCGTCTCAGGCCCTGAAAGGGCGCCCCGGTCGGCTTTCGCGAAAGGATCGTCGCGGAAAGTTGCCGCGTCTAGACAGGAAAAAAGCCGCTGAGTCAAGTCAAACGGCCCCGTTTGGCCGGAATGCCGCTATAGTGCGGCAGCAAAGCAAGGACGGGACGACATGCCATGGCCGACCAGGACACAACGAAAATCCAGCCCTCGTTCCTGCCGTCCAGCCAGTCCGAGACGGTTACGGCCATGGTGCACTACTACCGCGCCGAGATTGCGCGCATGGCGGGCTGGCGCCAGCGCATCGACCAGACCTCGAACTGGGCGATCACTGTCGTCGCCGCACTTCTGTCGGTGTCCCTGTCGACGCCGTCCTCGCATCACGGCGTGCTTTTGTTCGCCATGGTGCTGGTCTACCTGCTGTTGATGATCGAGGCGCGGCGCTACCGCTTCTTCGACGTCTACCGCTACCGGGTGCGCCAGTTCGAGCGACACTATTTCGCGCAGATCTTCTCGCCGATGCCGGATTTCTCCGCCAACTGGTTGCAGATCGTCGGCCAGAACCTGCGCGAGCCGAAATTCTTCATCTCCTACGGCGACGCCTTCTCGCGGCGCCTCAGGCGCAACTATATCTGGATGTTCCTGATCCTGCTGCTCGCCTGGGTGCTGAAGATCTCGACGCCCAGCCTGCAAGCCGAGGGCGGCCAGTCGACACTGGTGCGCTCGGTGGGCGAGATCATCGGCAACACCGGGCTCGGACCGATACCGGGATGGATCGTCATCGCCTGTGTCGCGGTTTTCTACGTCTGGCTGCTTATCGCCTCCCGCCGCGCCCTCGACGACGCCGATCAGGGCGGCTTCGGCCAGGTTCACGTTTAACCCCGGTCCGCCTCGACCTTCAGGGGCGATCGCGGATGCAGCAGGAGCAGCGCCGTCAGACCGCTGGAAACCAAGCCGATCAGCGACAGCACGACGGCTTCCGTTCCCGTCCAGCCCGGCCCTTCCAGCGGCCGCGCCGTGAACAGCGCGAAGGCGTTGTAGCTTTCCTGGTGCGAGATCAGCAGGAAGCCGGTCAGGTTGTTGGCGAGATGGGCGCCGAAGGCGGCACCCAGATTGCCGGTGGCGCAGACCAGCCGCATCAGCACGGCCGCGAAGGCGCCGATGGAAACCATGACGCAAAGGTTGATGGCCAGCGAATTCGCGCCGTTCCAGTGCAGCGCCGTGAAGGCCGCGGTCGGCAGCAGCGCCCAGGCGATCGGGCTTTTGAATCGCCTGGCGAGCCCGCGCGGCAGATAACCGCGGAACAGAAGTTCCTCCGACGAAGTCTGTACGAAGGTCAGGGCGGCTATGGGAACCAGGGCGACCAGCCAGGCGGCGACGCCGATCGTACCCCGCGCGATTGCGGGTTGCAGCGGATAGATCAGCACTTCGGACAGGAGCGAGGTGAGCAACACCGCGACGAGGCCCTTGGCGAAGCCGTTCCACGACAGGCGCCGGCTGCCGCCGAACAGGGCGGACAGCGTCTCGCCATGGACGAGACGCATGGCGATCCAGGCGCCGATCCAGATGCCGCAGAACGAGGCGAGTACCGTCAGCACGCCCGCCGGGGTTGCGGTAAAGGCCGCCATATCCGGCATTGCGCCGCCGCTGCCGAGACGCGCGACGAGAAAGACACCGCCGACGATGGCGAGGATCGACGACAGCGCCCAGCAGACGACGATGATCGCCGTGCCCAGCGCGAGGCGGGGCACGGTCGCTTTTTCACCGGCCGAGCGGCGGTATGTGTCGAACGCGGTCCGGTCGGCGGTCAAGGGCGCCCTCACTCAACGGCGCTCCTGTGCGCCGCCCCATATGAGCACCTTGCGGTAAACCAGTCGTTTCCGCCGGCGTCCTGCCGGGAACGGATCGACGTGGATCGGGGCGCTTGTGCAGGACGGTTCCAAGGCCGGTACAGAGCGGAGAAATCGGCCTGCCGCCACAAATTGCACGCGATCGTGCGCAAGGTCCGGCGTCCTGCCGGGGCGGCTGCCGCAGCCGGGACGGTGACAAGCCCGCATTTCGCTGGCAAATTCGCATCAGGGACGTGATTCAGGCAACCAGGAGAGATAAATGGCAGTCTTTGCCAAGGGAAAAGTGGCGATCATGACGGCCGTTGCCGCGCTGGCGCTGGCGACGAACGCCGAGGCCGCCGGCAAGTGCGGCAAGGACGGCAGCGGCTTTGCGGCATGGGTCGAGGCCTACAAGGCCGACGCCAAGGCACGCGGCATCGACACCGCCCCGTTGGCCGGCGTCAAGTACGACACCGGCGTCATCAGGATCGACCGCAGCCAGCACAAGGCCTTTTCCGGTACGCTCGATCAGTTCATGGCGCGGCGGGCGCCGGCCTCCTACGTCGCCAAGGCCAAGGGCTACATGAAGTCCCAGGCCGGCCTGCTCAAGAAGATCGAGGCCCGCTACGGCGTGCAGCCGGAAGTCGTCTTGGCCATCTGGGGCATGGAAACCGGCTTCGGCGCCAATTCCGGCAACAAGAGCGTGTTCGGCCCGCTGGCGACGCTCGCCTATGACTGCCGCCGCTCGGCCTACTTCACCAACGAGCTGGATTCGGCGCTCGAGATCGCCCAGAAGGGCTACATCTCGGCCAGCCAGATGAAGGGCGCGGGCTTCGGCGAACTCGGCCAGACCCAGTTCCTTCCCTCGAAATATCTGGAGTTCGCCGTCGATTTCGACGGCGACGGTCGCCGTGACCTCATCCATTCGCGCGCCGACGTGCTGGCCTCCACGGCGAACTTCCTGCGTGGCCACGGCTGGAGCGCAGGCGGCGGCTATGGTCCGGGCCAGGTCAATTACGGCGTATGGGCCGACTGGAACCGCGCCAAGATCTACCAGCAGGCGCTGGCCGAGTTCGCCCGGCGTATCGCCAACTGAAATCGGCGCATCTTTCGTATTTCGGAGAGCCCGGCATTGCCGGGCTCTTTCATTTGCGGGGTCCGTTATGGCGGCATAGGACGAAACGCCCTATGCGATGGTCCCGGCGCGAACGTACGAAAAAGGCCTGCGGATCGCTCCGCAGGCCCTCGAAGAAACGCGCGTGACGCAGAGCGTCAGCCCTTCAGCCTTGCGTTGCACAGGCTGTAGTAGCCGCCGCCCTTCTGAATCCACTTCAGGCCGCCGAGCGCGTTGGCGTCCTTGTTGGCGTAGTACTGGTCGAGGCAGGTATGCATGCGCGCCTTGCCGGCCGACTGGTCGGAATATTTCTGGGAGACGGCCGACGGGAACTTCACGCCCTTCGGCGCCTTGGTCGTCGGAGCCACCGGGTCGTTCGTGTAGCTCGCCTCGTCGGCGGCCGGCACGGTGTCGTCGTCCGAGGCACCGGCGCCGCACGACGCCTTGCGGAAATCGTTCCACTTCATGCCGTTCAGCGTGCCGCCGCTCTTGGCCGCCTTATATTTGGCGCTGCATTCGGCCATGGTCAGGCCCTTGCCTGCGGACTCGCCCGCGCTGGCGGCGGCCTTCGTCGTTTTGGTCGCGGCCGGTGCGGCGGCGGCCGCCGCGCTGGCGCCCGGACCGCACTCGGCCTTGCGGAAGTCGTTCCACTTCATGCCGTTGAGCGTGCCGGCGGCCTTCGCCGCCTGATACTTGGTGCTGCACTCCTTGGCCGACAGCCCCTTCGCGCCATCGTCAGCGGCCGCCGCAGCGGTGCTCTTGGCCTTCTTGGTCTCGGCCTTGGTGGTGGCGGGTTTCATCGCCGCGCCGCTGTCTGCCGAGGCGTCGGCGCCGCATTCGGCCTTGCGGAACTGGTTCCACGTCTGGCCGTTCAGCGAGCCGGCGTCCTTGGCCGCGTTATACTTGGTGCTGCATTCCGCCATGGTCAGCGCGCTCGCTGGTGAAACCAGGAACCACGACGCCACGGCGAGGCCCGCCACTGCTGTCAATCGATGGATGAGCATGTGTCTCTCCGTTAAGCCGCCCGTCTATGTCCCTTGCAAGGCATACCGTCCAACGGGTTGTCGCACCAGTCCCGATCGACGCGGCCATGCCTACAATCGGATAGCCGCTCGATCATTTCGACATAATTTGGGCAAAAAAACACTTTCCTAAGGTTTGATGACACAAGATCATACAATGTGATACCCGCGCTTGGGGCAGTTGTGGCATGGGATGCTGCGGGCGAACCGGTTAGGGGTCAAGTACATGTCCGGACGTTATTTCGGCACCGACGGTATCCGTGGGCGTGCCAACAAGTTTCCGATGACGGCGGAAATCGCCATGCGCGTGGGCATGGCGGCCGGCCTGTCCTTCCAGCGCGGCAGCCACCGGCACCGCGTGGTGCTCGGCAAGGACACGCGGCTCTCCGGCTACATGATCGAGAACGCGCTGGTCGCCGGCCTGTGCGCCGCCGGCATGGACGTCTTCCTGCTCGGCCCGATCCCGACGCCGGCGGTGGCGATGCTGGTGCGTTCGCTGCGCGCCGACATCGGCGTCATGATCTCGGCCTCGCACAATCCTTACCACGACAACGGCATCAAGCTGTTCGGCCCCGACGGCTACAAGCTCTCCGACGAGATCGAAGAGCGCATCGAATCCATGCTCGACACCGATGTCGAGATGGCGCTGGCCGATTCGGACGCGCTCGGCCGGGCCAAGCGCGTCGACGGCGTGCATGACCGCTATATCGAGTTCGCCAAGCGCACGCTGCCGCGCTCCATGTCGCTGTCGGGCCTGCGCATCGTCGTCGATTGCGCCAACGGCGCGGCCTACAAGGTGGCCCCGGCGGCGCTGTGGGAGCTCGGCGCCGAGGTCGTCGCCATCAACGACGAGCCGAACGGCTTCAACATCAACAAGGAATGCGGCTCCACCCATCCCGTCGGCCTGCAAAAGAAGGTGCACGAGGTACGCGCCGACATCGGCATCGCGCTGGACGGCGACGCCGACCGCGTCGTCATCGTCGACGAGCAGGGCGAGGTCGTCGACGGCGACCAGATCATGGCGATGATCGCCCAGGCATGGCACCAGAGCGGACGCCTGGCCGGCGGCGGCGTCGTCTCGACGGTGATGTCGAATCTCGGCCTGGAGCGTTTCCTCGCCGGCCTCAATCTCGAGCTCCACCGCACCAAGGTGGGCGACCGCTACGTCGTCGAGCACATGCGCGCGCATGGGCTGAACGTCGGCGGCGAGCAGTCCGGCCATATCGTGCTTTCCGACTTCTCGACCACCGGCGACGGGCTGGTTTCGGCCTTGCAGGTGCTGGCCTGCGTGAAGCGGCAGAACAAGCCGGTCAGCGAACTGTCGAAGACCTTCGAGCCGGTGCCGCAGGTCCTGAAGAACGTGCACGTTTCCGGCGGCAAGCCGCTGGAAGAGGCGCCCGTCAAGGCGGCGATCGAGGAGGCCCGCAGCCGCCTCGGCAAGACCGGACGGCTGGTCATCCGCCCGTCGGGCACCGAGCCGCTGATCCGGGTGATGGCCGAAGGCGACGATTCCATCCTCGTCGAAGCCGTCGTCGACGACCTGATCGGCGTCATCTCGGATACCCGCAGCGCCGCCTGAGCCTTCCTTTCGCCCGGTGAACGAGGCCCGCCCTTCCGGCGGGCTTTTTGCAATGCAGACGGCAAGACCGGCGCTAAAACGGTAAAAGTTTTAGCGAGTCTTGGTTAATCGGCAGGGTTAAACGCCTTTTAACCTTTGCGATTCATTATCCACATCCGAAGTCAATCGCGTTCGGGACCTTTCGGCCGCCGACCTCTCCAGGGGTGACAAGGATGTTTATGTTGAGAAGGAAAGCGCTGCTCGCCGGCTTCATGGCCAGCATGGCCGTTCCTGCGCTCGCGGCCGATCTCTACGAGCCGCCCGTCGAAGAGGCGCCGGTTGTGACCCCCGCCCCCGAACCGGTGGACTTCGGCGGCTGGTATATCCGCGGCGACCTTGCCTATCGTCAGTCGAGCCTGCGCGGCATCGACTACATGACCTACGGATTCGACGACTGCAACTGCATGATCGTGCCGGGCAGCAAGTCGTTCGACTGGGGCAAGCTCAAGGGCGGGTTCTCCTTCGGCGGCGGCGCCGGTTACAAGATCAACGAGCATTTCCGCACCGATCTGACGGCCGACTATTGGTTCAAGACGAATTTCGACGGCCATACCTCCGATCTTGTGTCGGAATCGACCGAGAAATCGAAGATGAGCGCCCTGCTGCTGCTCGCCAACGCCTATATCGATCTCGGCACCTATAGCGGCATCACCCCCTACATCGGCGCCGGCATCGGCGGCGCGAAGGTGAAGTGGGACACCGTCTATGACCCGAACACCACCGAGCGCAATCCCGGCGCATCCAACTGGCGTTTCGCCTATGCCCTGATGGCCGGCGCGTCCTATTGCCTGACCAACAACCTCATCTTCGACGCCGGCTATCGCTACAGCCACATTCAGGGCGGCCGCATGTTCGGCTGGGACGCTTCCAGCGCCGGCCCCGGCTTCGACCGCGGCATCGACACGCATGAAGTGCGCGGCGGCCTGCGCTACCAGTTCGGCGGCAACACCGGCTGCTCCGCGCCGCAGGTCGCCTACGAGCCGGAACCGGAGCCGATCTACACCAAGTAGCGGCCGCAGCGGCACCTGGCTCCAAGATATGAAGCGCCCGGCTCCGCCGGGCGTTTTCGTGTCGATGCGAGCGTTTTCGGCGAAAGCATGCAACGGCCGTCCGTTCGGAAATCCAGCCGAAACAAAGAGACGGAACGGCTTCGAGCCCCTGCCAAAGCCGCGCTAGAGCGTCGAAGCCCTTCGGCAAGGGGCCCCCGAATTATCTTTTTTTAACTAAGCGGCGGCGGCGAGCGGCGCTAGCGTGCCGATACGAGCCGGGAACCGCCGGCGGTGCAACGCCGCGACACGACGGAACCGGACGGCCCGTACCCAACGGACGGCGGCTGCCCCCCGTCCTTGCCAGACCAAGGAGACGCAGCCATGCGCTCTTTCACTCCCAAGACCATCCTCATCGCTTCCCTGCTCTCGGCCCTTCCCCTCGCCGGGGCCTATGCCCGTTCAAGCGCGCTCGACGAGGTCGACCAGGTTCCGAGCTCATTGCACGGAACGCGACTGGCGGCCGTACTGAACCAGGCGCAAGGCGTCGAGCACGGTATTACCGACGCCCGGCAAGGTCATGAAATCACCGCCGGCCAGGCACGCGAACTTGAGATGCGGGCCGACGGCGTCGCCAACACGGCCCGGCATATGGCCTCCGCCGATCATGGGCGGATTTCGTCCGCACGCTATCACCAGTTGCTGCGGCGGCTGGACAACGTCGACCAGAAGCTGCGCGTCGACACCGGCAGCGGCGTCAACATGGGCGACGGCTCCGACGGCGGAAACTATCCGAACGGCTGATTCCCACGGCCCTGGTCAATAGATTGCGAAGCGGCGGGTTTCCCGCCGCTTCCTGCTTTTTCGGTCGCGCCCGGCTCGCGAATATGGGGCATGGTCGCAAGCGGCTTGCGGTTGCCGGCGAATCGCGCTCCCTTCCGGGCTTCTCGAACAGGAGCCCGCGATGTCTTTCCAGAAACTCGACGAACTCGGCCACAGGCTGGAGGCGCTGGAACATGCGGTCGCCATCCTCGGCGCCGACGAGGCCACGCATATGGCGGTGGGCGGCGGCGAGAAGCGGGCCGAGGCGCTGTCCATGCTTGCCGGCCTCTATCACCGCCAGGCGACCGCGCCCGAGATTGCCGACTGGATCGCCGCGGCCGAGGGCGAAGCGCTGAACGAGGACCAGCTTGCGGCGTTGCGCGAATTCAAGCGCCACCACACCAACCTGACCTGCCTGCCGGCGGAGTTCGTCGAGCGCCAGACGGCGGCGCGGCTCCGCTGCGAGCAATTGTGGCGCGACCTCCGCGCCAGGAACGACTGGGCCGGCTTTTTGCCGGCGCTCGAAGGCGTGGTGGCGCTGGTGCGCGAGGAGGCGGCGATGCGCGCGGACGCTCTCGGCCTCGCGCCCTACGACGCGCTGATGGAGCAGTACGATCCCGGCAACCGTGCCGCCGCCATCACGCCGGTCTTCGCCGAGTTGAAGCGTTTCCTGAAGGATTTCGTCCCTGAGGCGCTCGCGGTGCAGGAAGAACGGCTGGCGAAGCGACCGCTGAAGACGCTATCCGGCACCTATCCGGCCGAAAAGCAGCGCGAGCTGGGGCTCGCCATGATGGCGGCGGTCGGCTTCGACCTCACGCGCGGCAGCCTCTCTGTGTCGCATCACCCGTTCTGCGGCGGCGTGCCGACCGACGTGCGCATCACCACGCGCTACCGCACCGGCGAGTTTCTCTCGGCGCTGATGGGCGTGCTGCACGAGAGCGGCCATGCGCTCTACGAACAGAACCTGCCGAAAGACTGGTCGCATTGGCCGCTCGGCAAGGCGCGCGGCATGGCCGTGCACGAAAGCCAGAGCCTGTTCGTCGAAAAGCAGGTCGGCCGCAACCCCGCCTTCTGGCGCTGGGCGCTGCCGGTGGTGGAACGGCATCTCGGGGAAGAATGGGCGCCGGGCGACATGCTGGCGCATGTGCACCATGTCGAGCGCGGGCTGATCAGGGTCGATGCCGACGAAGTGACGTATCCGCTGCACGTCATCCTGCGCTATGAACTCGAACAGGATCTCGTCGCCGGCACGTTGCAGGTCGCCGAACTGCCGGAAGCTTGGGACGCGAAGATGCGCGCCTATCTCGACCTTTCCACCATCGACAATCCCGCCGACGGGCCGATGCAGGACGTGCACTGGCCGAGCGGCGCTTTCGGCTACTTCCCTTCCTACACGCTGGGCGCCATGATGGCGGCGCAGCAATGGGCGGCGCTGGTCAAGGATCATCCGGCGGCCGACGCCGATCTCGCGGCCGGCGACCTGACGGCGATCAATGCCTGGCGGGGCGAAAAGATCTGGTCGCAGGGCTCGCGCTGGTCGACGCCGGAACTGATCGAGCGCGCCACCGGGGAACCCCTCGACGCCGGCTATTTCATCCGCCATCTTGAACAGCGCTACGGCCGGGCGTGACGGGACTTGTCCGCCGCCTTGCTTCAACCAGGGTCAGGACCCTTTGACATGATCCTGGATGCGACCGATCCGGCAAGCGGCACATCGACCGTTCAGAAGATCGTGCTGGCCGTCACCGCGGCGGTGAGGGCCGGGCAGCTTGCGCCCGGCCAACGGCTGATGGAGGCGGATTTCGCCGCTCGGCTCGGAGCCTCGCGCTCCTCCGTGCGCGAGGCCTTCCGCCGCCTGACGGCGGACGGGCTGCTCGGTTTCGAGCCGCATCGCGGCGTCACCGTGCGCATGCTGTCGCGCCGCGAGGTCGACAACCTGTTCGTCGTGCGCGGTGCCCTGGAGGCGCTTGCGGTGCGGCTGGCGCTGCCGACCTTGCGGCAGGCTCCGGCGCGGCTGCTGGCGCTCCAGGCCGACATGGACCGCGCCGTCGAGGCGAGCGACATGCCGGCCTTCACGCAGGCCAACGCGGCGTTCCATGCGCTGTTTGCCGAAGCCGCCGACAATCCGCTCCTGTCCGAGACGCTGACGCGGCTATCGAACTCCATCTACTGGCTGCAATTCCGCATGCTGGTCGATCGGCGGCGGGTCTTCGACAGCCATGCCGAGCACCGGCGCGTCGCCGAGGCGATCCTGGCGGGCGACACAGATGCGGCGGAAACGGCGATGCGGGAGCATGTCGATTCGTCCCGCAGGCTGGTGCAGAAACTGCCGGACAGCCATTTCGCGGCCTGACGGGAAGCGGGCTTGCGTCCGTTGTGATTGTCTGACAAGATTGTCAGACAATCATGGGAGAGGATCATGAACGCTGCCGTCGGCTACCATCCCGTGCCGCTGCCCGACTATCGCGAGCTTCCGCTGGAGGAGATGCGGGCCAATGCCGAGGCCTTCTATGCCGAGATGCGGGCGCGCCACACGGTGCGCGAGTTCTCCACGCGGCCGGTGCCGCGCGACATCATCGAAACCTGCATCCTGACGGCGGGCACGGCGCCCAACGGCGCCAACCACCAGCCCTGGCATTTCGCCGTCATCGGCGATCCGGCCATCAAGAAGCGCATCCGCGAAGCGGCCGAGGTCGAGGAGCGCGCCTTCTACGAAGGCCGCGCCGGCGAGGAATGGCTTGCGGCGCTGGCGCCGCTCGGCACCGATGCCTCGAAACCTTTCCTCGAAGAAGCGCCGTGGCTGATCTGCATTTTCGGCGAACGCCGCAGCCGCTCCGCCGACGGGGTCAAGCGGAAGAACTACTACGTGCCGGAATCGGTTTCGATCGCCACCGGCCTGCTGATCGCCGCCGTCCACCGGGCCGGGCTGGTCGCGCTCACCCACACGCCGAACCCGATGAGCTTCCTCAACGAGATCTGCGGCCGCGACCCGCACGACAAGCCTTATATCCTGATGGTGGTCGGCTATCCGAAAGAGGGCGCGACCGTTCCCGCGCACGCCATGGAAAAGAAGCCGCTGGCGGAGATCGTGACGTTTCTCTGATTCGGGCTTGCGATCCGGGCCTCCGATCCGGAGGGGGTGCTGGCCGGTCTTTTCCCGGCCCCTGCACCTTTTTGCAGCCGGTCCGGCACGGGATGGTTGCCGCCCCTGAACCGGATTTGGAGGCCGCCTTGTCCCTGACCAACCAGGACCTGATCGAACTCGTCGCCTGGCGGCGCGCGCTGCACCGGCAGCCGGAACTCTCCAACGAGGAGAAAGCGACCGCGCGCGAAGTCGTCGCCTTTCTGGCCGACACCAAGCCTGACGCGGTGCTGACCGGGCTCGGCGGCCATGGCGTCGCGATGATCTACGACAGCGGCAGGCCGGGTTCGACGCTGTTGTTCCGCTCCGAGCTCGACGCCCTGCCGATCGAGGAATTGTCGGGCGTGCCGCACGCCTCGCAGGTGCCCGGCAAGTCGCACATGTGCGGCCATGACGGTCACACCGCGATCCTCGCCGCGCTCGGCCGGCAGTTCGGCCGCCGCCAGCCGGCGAGCGGCCGCGTCGTCCTGATGTTCCAGCCGGCCGAGGAGACGGGCGACGGCGCGGCCGGGGTGGTCGCGGACCCGCGCTTTGCGGCGATCGCGCCGGATTTCTCCTTCTCGCTGCACAACCTGCCGGGCATCCCCTTCGGCGAGGCCAGGCTGAAGCCCGGCGTGGTCAACTGCGCCTCGCGCGGCATGCGCATCGTGCTGGAGGGCAAGACGGCGCATTCCTCGATACCGGAGACCGGCACGTCGCCGATGCTGGCGGTCAGCGAACTGATGCCGGTGCTGGCAACGCTCGGCGGCGGCGCTTTCACCGAGGACGATTTCGGCATGGTGACGGTCACGCACGCCGCCATGGGCGAAGCGGTGTTCGGGGTTGCGCCCGGCCGCGCAGAGGTATGGGCGACGTTGCGCACGCGGCTCGACGAGCGCATGGCCGGCCTCGCCGCCGCCGCCGAGGCGCATGTGGCGCGTATCGCCGGCGCGCACGGCCTTGCCTTCGCGATCGACTATCACGAAATCTTTGTCGCCAGCATGAACGCACCGGCGGCGGTGGACCATCTGCGCGCCGCCATGGATGAAGAGGGCGTCGTCCATGGCGAGGGCAGCCTGCCCATGCGCGCATCGGAGGATTTCGGCATTTTCGGCCACGCCGCGCCTTCGGCGATGTTTTTCCTCGGTGCCGGCGAACGGCATCCGGCGCTGCACAATCCCGACTACGATTTCCCCGACGATCTCATCGCAATCGGCGCCCGCATTTTCATGCGTACGGCGCGCAATCTTTTGGGATAGCGTGCCGATTCGGCCCGCTCGTAGGAATTGTCGTGCGGACCATTTGGGTGCCTGGCGTCCAAAATCGTTGCGAAGCGGGCCGGGAGCGGTTATATACGCCGCGATTTCCCTAATTGGTGGCCTTGTACCACCGCCCGCGTCGGGACGCGGGCGAACGAGAAGGATTTATCTGATGGCCAACACGCTGCTCATGCCCAAGGCGACCGCCGTCTGGCTGGTCGACAACACAGCGCTCTCCTTCGATCAGATCGCGCAGTTCTGCTCGCTGCATCCGCTCGAAGTGAAGGCGATCGCCGACGGCGAGTCGGCGCAGGGCATCAAGGGCATGGACCCGATCATCACCGGCCAGCTGACGCGCGAGGAAATCGCCCACGGCGAGAAGGACACGAACTACCGCCTCAAGCTTTCGGAGCCGAAGGTGCGGGTGCCGGAATCCAAGCGCAAGGGGCCGCGCTACACGCCGCTGTCGAAGCGCCAGGACCGGCCGAACGCCATCCTGTGGCTGGTGCGCAACCATCCCGAACTGAAGGACGCGCAGATTTCGCGCCTCGTCGGCACGACCAAGTCGACCATCGAGCAGATCCGCGAGCGCAAGCACTGGAACGCCGCCAACCTCGTGCCGATGGACCCGGTGACGCTCGGCCTCGCCTCGCAGATCGATCTCGACCTCGAAGTGCAGCGCGCCTCGCGCGGCCGCGAAGCGCCGCAGCCGACCGGCGACACGCTGCTGCCGGCCTCGCTGACCGAGCGGCTGGTGCCCGAGCAGCCGAAGCCGCGCGACGAGGACGAGGAACTCGACGCCAACGCCGTCTTCGCCAAGCTGTCGGCGCTGAAATCGAAGCCCGAGGACGAAGACGAGGAATAGGCCGCTGGGAGCCTTTCAGGCTCCCCTGGCCGTCGGCCCCATGCCATAGGCTTCGCTGCGCTCGACGGCGCGGTAGAAATCGGCGAGCTGTTTGCCGCGTTCCGGCTTGAAGATACGGCCGGCGATGACGACGGCGCCGATGCGGTCGACGCGGAAGGCGCGGAAATCGCCGCGCATCTCGCACCAGGCGACCAGCGTCCAAACCTTGCCCCAGAACCACAGGCCGAGCGGGCGGATGTCGCGCTCGGAACCGCGGCCGGCCTCGTCGCGATAGTCGATGGTCAGCACCTGCCGCTTTTCCACCGCGCGCTCGATCAGGTCGATGTTGGCGCGGTCGGTGTCGCTGACCACCCACATCGGCGTGTGGATCTCGGTGCGGGCGATGCGGTCCTTTTCGGCGTCCGGCAGCACCGCGCCGATCTTCACCAGCGCCTCGTCGGCCGCCCGCGCCATCGCGGCGCCGCCGAAGGCGCGCACCATGCGGGCACCGGCCACCAGGGCGACGATCTCGTCACGAGTAAACATCAGCGGCGGAAGGTCGAAACCCTCCCTCATCATGTAGCCGACACCCGCCTCGCCGTCGATCGGCACGCCGGTCGATTGCAGGTCGGCGATATCGCGGTAGATGGTGCGTTCGGATACTTCCAGCCAGACGCCGAGCTTCTGCGCCGTGACCAGCCGGCCGCCGCGCAAATGTTGGACGATCTGGAAAAGCCTGTCGGCTCGTCGCATCGTTCGTACCCCCGGTCTTATCGTTCGAGCCGTCGATGCCGGCACAGCCGGGCGGGCTCGATACCGTTGAAGCCGATCGCGTTCAATCGAACCGTCCGACCACTCATGACAAACGTCCTTTCGGCCCCCGGCCCAAGGCGCGTTCTTATGCCATCGTGCTCCTGACAGCATGATGTCAGGAGGCTTTGCCGTACTCCCCGGCGAACAGCGCCCGCATCTCGGCGAACTGACCGGCCTTTCCGGGCAGCAGCGCGGCCAGGAATTCGACCGCGAAGGTGCCCGGCGCGGAGCCCGGCGCCGATACGATGTGACCATCGGCAACGGCATGCGGCACATCGCGATAACGCTCCCGCCCGGCATAGTCCGGCAGATGCTTGAGAATCCAGTCGCGTCCGTTGCTGGTGTGTTCGACGCCATCGAACAGGCCGGCGCGCGCCAGCGCCAGCGTGCCGCCGCAGATGCCGCCGACCAGGCCACCGCGCTCCGCGACAGCGTGCAACAGCGGAGAAACGTCCGGCGCGTCCGCGCTCGGCCATGTGTCGGAGCCGATGACGGCGACGGCGTCGAGATCGGCATTCTCCGCCGGATGGAAGGAACGCGCGCCGTTCAGGCCGAAGCCGCCGATCGACGTCACCGGCTGGCCGCCTGGCGTCAGCGCCACGGTCTTCAGGCCGAACCAGTCCGCCGCCGGGCCTGACAACAGCCCGAATTCCCAATCGGCGAAAGCGGGGATGAAGACGAAGCCGATCTTCTTCGGTTCTGACAAGCTGTCCTCCTGTTCGCTCGTCGGCCCCTCTATCTGGGTGGCCGCCGGCGGTTTGCCAAGGTGCCGGCTAGAGCATTTTGCAGCCAGACGGAATCATCTGGCGCCGCACAAATGCGGCTAAAGCGAAAAGATAGATCGTTGCGCCATTTCCGTGAAACGGTGAAACGATCTAGCGGAAATTGCGGCGGAAGCGATTGTCGTCGCGATCCGGCCAGCCGATATCCTTCTGCACGCTAAGCGGCAGATTGCCGAGCAGACGGCGGGTACGGCTTTCGTTGCGCAGGGTGCGGACCTTGCCGAGATAGGTCCTCATACCGGAAAACAGCGCGCTCTCTTTCATGACAACCTCCTGTCGATTTTGATGGAGGCAGTATCGCACAGGGCTCCTGACAGCAGTCTGTCAGGACGATGGCGGGACGGTGGAATTGCCGGAAAAAGGGTCAGCCGAAGCGCCGCGCCGCGTCGATGGCAAGGCCGAGGCCGACCGAGCCGAAGCGGTCGGAGCGGGAAACGCGGGCGTGCCCGAAGCGGGCGGTCGCCGCCCGTTCCACCGCCGGAACCTGGACGCCGCCGCCGGTCAGGATCACGGTCTGGATGGACTCGGCCGTCGTGCCGGCCTGCTTCAGGGCATCTGCAATCGAGCCGTCGATGCGATGGACGAGGTCACGGCTCGCCGTCTCGAATTCGGCTCTCGCCACCGGCACTTCGAGCGACAGGCCGGGCTCCCGCAAGGCGATGGTTTCAACCTCGGCGTCGGTCAGCGCAATCTTGGCTTTTTCCACTTCCGCGGCGAGGCGATGGCCCGAGCGGTATTTGAGCAGGTGCGCGTAGCGCTCCAGTCTTTCCGGCTCCGCCGCTTCCCGGATCAGCAGTCGGATGTCGTCGGCGTTCCTGCGCGTATAGAGCGTGTTGATGCGATGCCAGGTCGCCATATCGTTGAAATACCAGACCGGCAGCCGGCGCTTGCCGTCGGCAGTGGACGTGCCGAGGCCGAAATGCGGCATCGCCTTGGCGATGTTGAGCTGCCGGTCGAAATCGGTGCCGCCGATGTGAACGCCGGTGGTGGAAAGGATATCGTCGCGGCGGTCGGCGCGCTTCGCCCGTTCCGGCGAAAGCCGGAGCACGGAAAAGTCCGAGGTGCCGCCTCCGATGTCGACCACCAGCGCAAGCTGCTCGGCATTGATCTCGCTTTCATGGCTCAAGGCGGCGGCGACCGGCTCGAACTGGAATTCGATATGGCGGAAACCCTCCATGCGCGCGGCCGCTTCGAGCTGCGCCTCGGCCTGCCTGTCGGCCTCGTCGTCCTCGTCGACGAAACGGACCGGCCGGCCGAGGACCACCTTTTCGGGAGCGGCGCCCTTCTCGGCTTCCAGCCGGCCGCGCAGATGGCGCAGGAAGCGGCCGATGATCGCCTCGAAGCGCAGGCGCTCGCGCCCGACCTGCGTCGTATCCTTCATCAGGCCGGTGCCGAGGATGGACTTCAGCGCGCGCATGAAGCGCCCTTCGGCGCCATCCATATATTCGAAGACGGCGGCGCGGCCGAAATAGGTCTTGCCGTCCTCAAGGCTGTAGAACAGCGCCGAGGGGATGGTCAGGTGCTCTGCCTCCAGCGGCACGAGAACAGGCGCGCCGCCCGGTTCGCACAGGCCGACGGTGGAGTTGGTGGTGCCGAAATCGACACCACAGAAGGCTTCTGCCATGGTCGGAAGCTCGCAATGGACGGCGCATGACCCTGCCGGTGCGGGGATGCGCTTTCTTGGGAAGCGGACGCTCTAGCCGACCATTACCGGAAAGGAAAGACCGTTGCGGGTCAGACCCCGATACCTCTGGCATGCAGGGCATCGCCGATCTCGTCGAGGATGGCGGGATCGTCGATGGTCGCCGGCATCTTCCAGTCTTCCTTGTCGGCGATCTTCTGCATGGTGCCGCGCAGCACCTTGCCGGAGCGGGTCTTGGGCAGACGCTTGATCGTCACCACCGTCTTGAAGGCAGCGACCGGGCCGATGCGCTCGCGCACCAGTGCGATCGCCTCCTTCTCGATAGCCGCCGTTTCGCGGGACACGCCGGCGTTGAGCACGACGAAGCCGAGCGGCACCTGTCCCTTGAGATCGTCGGCGACGCCGACCACGGCGCATTCGGCGACGTCGGGATGCTCGGCCAGCACTTCCTCCATCGCCCCGGTAGAAAGCCGGTGGCCGGCGACGTTGATGATGTCGTCGGTGCGCGCCATGACGAACAGATAACCGTCGTCGTCCATCATGCCGGCATCGGCCGTTTTGTAGTAGCCGGGAAACTCGTCGAGATAGGCCTGGTGAAAACGTTTGTCGGCGTTCCACAGCGTCGGCAGGCAGGCAGGCGGCAGCGGCAGCTTGACCACCACATTGCCCAGCGTGCCGTTCGGCACCTCATGGCCGGCGTCGCTCAGGATGCGAAGGTCGTAGCCCGGCATCGGCACGCCGGGCGAGCCGTATTTCACCGGCAGCAGGCCAAGTCCCACCGGGTTCTGGGTGATCGGCGCACCGGTTTCGGTCTGCCACCAATGGTCGATGACGGGCACCTTCAGGTGTCGCTCCGCCCACTTGATCGTCTCGGGATCGGCGCGCTCGCCGGCGAGGAACAGCGTGCGGAATTTCGTGAGGTCATATTTCGAAAGGTAGGACGCCTGCGGGTCCTGTCCCTTGATGGCGCGGAAAGCGGTCGGCGCGGTGAACAGGGCGGCGACGCCGTGCTCGGCGATGACGCGCCAGAAGGCGCCGGGGTCCGGCGTGCCGACCGGCTTGCCCTCGTACATGACGGTCGTGCAGCCGGCCAGCAGCGGCGCGTAGACGATGTAGGAATGGCCGACCACCCAGCCGACGTCGGAGGCCGCCCAGAAGACGTCGCCCGGCTTCATGCCGAACTCGTTCTCCATCGACCAGTGGAGCATGACCATGTGGCCGCCATTGTCGCGCACGACGCCCTTGGGCTGGCCGGTGGTGCCGGACGTGTAGAGCACGTAGAGCGGGTCCGTCGCCGCGACAGGCTCGCACTCCACCCAGGCGCCAGCCGCCTTCTCGCGGGCCATGGCGTCGCCAAGATCGGTGTCGCGGCCGGGGATCAGGTCGCAGGCGAGTTGCTCGCGTTGCAGCACGAGGCAGTGCTTCGGCTTGTGGCGGGCAAGCTCGATGGCGCCGTCGAGCAGCGGCTTGTAGGGCACGGTGCGGCCGGGCTCCAGCCCGCAGGAGGCTGAAACGATGACACTGGGCTGGGCGTCGTCGATGCGGGTTGCCAGTTCGCGCGCGGCAAAGCCGCCGAAGACGACCGAATGGATGGCGCCGAGCCGGGCGCAGGCGAGCATGGCAATCAGCGCCTCGGCCACCATCGGCATGTAGACGATGACGCGGTCGCCCTTGACGACGCCGTGGTGCCGCAGCACCTGCGCCAGCGCCACCACCTCGCGCTGAAGCTCGCGGAAGGTATAGGTCTTCACCTCGCCGGTCATGGCGCTGTCGTGGATCAGGGCAAGCTGGTCGGCGCGGCCCTTGTCGACATGGCGGTCGACGGCGTTGTAGCAGGTGTTGCAGACGCCGCCGGCGAACCAGCGGCCGTAGACGCCGTCATCAGCATCGAACACTGCGTCGAAGGGGCGATACCAGTCCACGCCCTTCGCCGCCTCGCGCCAGAAGCTTTCGGGATCGTGCTTCCAGCCGTCGTAAACCTCATGATAGCGCGACGCCATGGCTTCCTCCCGTCCAGACTGCTGCTTGCGAAGGAACTTAGCGCCGGGAGGGTGCAAAGGTCCATGTTACTAACGGCTGATGGGGCTTTGACACGAAAGCGCCGCGCTGCTCAAAGACGGGCATGTCGAAAGTCTTCACCGTCCTGATCCTCGTGGCGATGGCGATCCACATCGTCAAGCCGCTCGGCCTGCCGGGCCTCCGGCGGCGGGCCGATTTCTGGAAGCTGGCGGTGCTGGCGCTGGTGGCGATCTCGCTGACGGCGGCGCTCAGCCACTGGGTATAATTTCAGGGCCGGTCTTCAAGGACAAGCGGCGCCAGATGCTCGGCCCAGGCGCGGTAGCCGGCGACCGAAGCGTGGAAGCCGTCGTCCGAAAAGCCCGCCTGCGGATCGGTGATCGGCAGGCGCGGCGCCGGCACCGCACCGCGTTCGTTGCACAGGCGCGCGCCCATGCGGTTCATTTCCTGAGCGCGGACTTCGAGGATTCTGCCGAGCAGGCCGGGCATCGCCGGCGCGCGGGTGAACTCCAGCACCGGCGACCACACCACACGCACCTCAGGCCACTTGGCCCTCAGCGCATAGAGCAGGCCGCCGAACTCCTTCTTGAAGCGCGGCACGGAATGAAAATTCTTGGTGTCGTTGGTGCCGATGGCAAGCACGATATGCGTCCACGGCTCGGGCGCGAGATTGGGCAGGACGAAATCGCGGATTTGGCCCGAGGTCGCCGAATTGAAGCCGGCGGCGCGCCAGTTGACCGCGCGCCCGGTCCGTTCGTGGAGAAGCCGGGCGAGGTTTCTGGCAAGCCCGTCCTCAGCGCGGTCGATGCCGACCGAGGCGGCGGAAGAATCGCCCATCACCAGCAGCGCGATCGCCGGCTCGTCCCCCGCAATCTCTTCCTGCACCGGGCCTTGCGCCGGCAGCATGCGCTGCGTGCGCCGCCGCACGCCGAGCCCCTGCCAGGCATAGACGGGGAAGGCGAGCCAGGTCAGGGCGGCGGCAAGGCGGGACATGGGTGCGGAATGTCCGTTGCGGAGAACGCCGAAGCCTTATCCCATCGCTGCGCCGAGGTGAACTGGAGTCGCGGCCGACCGGGTCAATGGCAGCAGCTTTCGCCGGAGCTGTCGCCGTTCTCGTACTCGTCGTGCAACCGCACCCAGGCCATCATGCCGCGGCCGTTCTCGTTGCGGCCTTTCGGCACCATGTCGAGGTAGTCGTAGGTGGTGATCAGCGGCTCGCCGCCGCGCGCCCGCGTCGTGAAGGTGAGGAAGATGTTGCCCTGCTCGTCCTTCAGGAAGACGCTGGCGCCGGGGAGGTCGCGCGCGGTGAGCGGCTTCTTCTCAAAATTATAGACCGTCTCGCCTTCGGCGATCTGCCGGTCGGTGAAGGACACCTGCATGTCGAAATTGAAGTCGCTGGCATAGGACGACACCCAGTCGAACTTCCAGCCCATGCGCCGCTTGTAGGGCAAGAGTTCTGCCAGCGGCGCGCGCGATGCGACGACCAGCGACACGTCGTTGTGCCTCAGGTGCTGCACGGCGCCTTCGATGTGGTCGGCCAGCAGCGAGCAGCCCTCGCAGCGATGGTCGGCTCCGGGGCCGAACATGAAATGATAGACGATGAGCTGGCTCCTGCCTTTGAACAGGTCGGCCAGATGCTCGGGCCCGCGTTCCGTCTCGAAGACATAATCCTTGCGGATCTTCAGCCACGGCAAGGCGCGGCGCTCGGCGGCGATCCGGTCGCGAAAACGCGTCAGTTCTTTCTCGCGCTTGAGGTGTTCCTTGTGCGCGGCGAACCATTCGGACTGGGGAACGATCTTGTTTGTCGACATCGAAAACTCCTTCCTTTGCCGTCATGACGTTCGGGAAAGGCGATTTGCGACAGGGGACCGAAAATATTCGAACGCTTCCGAAAGAAAAAACCGGGCGCGAGGCCCGGCTTCGTCGTGTTCTATGCGGCCGTCCGTGCGGGCGGCTAAACCTTCACGCTCGACGCCTGGAAGATGCTGTCGATTGCCGAAGCAAGCGCGGCGTCGAATTCGGCGTCGCTCTGCTGTGCCGCCAGTCCTTCGGTCAGCGCGCGCGAGAAGGAGGCTATCATGCCGACATTGTGGCTCAGCTTCTCGTTCGCCTCGTCGCGGGAATAGCCGCCGGAGAGCGCGACGACGCGCATCACGCGTGGATCGTCGACCAATGGCTTGTAGAGGTTCGCCTTGGTCGGCAGCGTCAGCTTGAGCATGACCTGCTTGCCGGCCGGCACGCCGTCGAGATGCTTCTTGATTTCGGTGAGCAGAATGTCCTCGGCTTCCGCCTTGTCGGCAATCGAGATCGTCACTTCCGGCTCGATGATCGGCACCAGGCCGTGCGACAGCACCTGCCGGCCGACGTCGAACTGCTGGTCGACGACGGCCGCGATGCCTTGTCGGTTCGCTGCGTCGATCACCGAGCGTTCCTTGGTGCCGAAAATCCCCTTGGCGACGGCCCGCTTCAAAAGCGCGTCGAGGTCCGGCATCGGCTTCATCAGCTTGACGCCGTCCTTCTCGTCGGCAAGCCCCTTGTCGATCTTGAGGAAAGGCACGACATGGCGCTTTTCCCACAGATACTGCGCGGTCGGGATGCCGTCGATGTCGCGGTCCATGGTCTGCTCGAACAGGATCGCGCCCATGATCTTGTCGCCGGTGAAGGCGGGCGCCTTGATGATGCGCGTGCGCATCTGGTGCACGAGGTCGAACATCTCGGCGTCGCTCGACCAGGCGCTCTGGTCGATGCCGTAGAGCTTGAGCGCCTTCGGCGTGGAACCGCCCGACTGGTCGAGCGCGGCAATGAAGCCCGCCTTATGTGCGGCCTGTGCGGCCATGTCCTTGTTCATCTCGTTCTCCCGCATTGTCGTTCAGGGCGCTTAACAGAAGAAAATTTTCGATGGAATGCCGGCAAAAGCCTTGAATCGATTGAAAGACATCACTTGCGATGTGGAAGTGTTTCATTCCGCCCGGCGGTAAGGACGACCACGGCCGTTAGGCTTTCAGCACGTCCACGCCGGGCAGCGGCTTGCCCTCCATCCATTCGAGGAAGGCGCCGCCGGCGGTCGATACATAGGTGAAGGCGCCGGCGACGCCGGCATGGTTGAGGGCGGCCACCGTGTCGCCGCCGCCGGCGACCGACACCAGCTTGCCCTCTTTCGTCCGTGCGGCGGCATGCTTGGCAGCCGCCACGGTGGCGGCGTCGAAGGGAGCGATTTCGAAGGCGCCGAGCGGGCCGTTCCAGACCAAAGTGGCTGCACGGTCGATCCACTGGTTGACCGTCTCGACGGTCTTCGGCCCGACATCGAGGATCATGGCGTCGGCCGGCACGTCGGCGATGACGACCGTCTCGCTGGCCGCCCCCGCCTTGAACTCGCGCGCCACCACGCCGTCGACGGGCAGGATGAGGGCGCAGCCCGCTTCGGCCGCCTCGATCATGATTTGCTTGGCGGTGCCGGCGAGATCGTGTTCGCACAGCGACTTGCCGACATCCGTGCCGCGCGCGGCCAGGAACGTGTTCGCCATGCCGCCGCCGATGACCAGCGCGTCGACCTTGCGCACGAGGTTCATCAACAGGTCGATCTTGGTCGACACCTTGGCGCCGCCGACGATGGCGATGACCGGCTTGACCGGTTTGCCGAGGCCCTTTTCCAGCGCTTCCAGTTCGGCCTGCATGGTGCGGCCGGCGAAAGCGGGCAAGAGGTGGGCAAGACCCTCGGTCGAGCAGTGGGCGCGGTGCGCGGCCGAGAAGGCGTCGTTGACGTAGAGGTCGCCGTTGGCGGCCAACGCTCGAGTGAACTCCGGATCGTTCTTTTCCTCGCCCTTGTGGAAGCGGGTGTTTTCGAGAAGCAGGATATCGCCGTTCTTCATCTTCGCCACGGCGTCCGCCGCTTCCTTGCCGATGCAGTCTGCGGCGAAGGCGACCGGCCTGCCGACAATTGCCTCGACGGCTTTGGCGATGGGATCGAGTGAGAATTCCGGCGCCGGTCCACCCTTGGGGCGACCGAAATGCGCCAGCAGGATGACCTTGGCGCCCTTCTTCGACAATTCGTCGATAGTCGGCACGATGCGCTCGATGCGGGTCGTGTCGCTGACCTTGCCGTCCTGCACCGGCACGTTCAGATCGACGCGCACCAGCACGCGCCTGCCGGCGACGGCGCCGATGTCGTCCAGTGTCTTGAAGACGGCCATCTTTCAATCCTTCCTATGCAACCGCCGGACCTTACCCGGCGGTATGGACGATGCAAGGTCGCGTCGTGGCCGGCGCGGCGAAAAGTATCAGGCGGCAGTGCCCAACGGCGTGTCGGACGGGTCTTCCGGCGCATCGTCGTTGGACGCTCGGGGCGGCCCGGCAGGCGCTTCATGCACCGGTTCCGGCTGGATTTCCTCCCTGGCCGAAGCCGCCGCCTTCCTCTGACGGCGCGCGGCGAGCCACTCCTTCAGCCTGTCCCGGATCTCGCCGGCGCTGAGGAAGACCGGCACGCGCGCCACCGGCGCGGTCGGCTCGAAGGAGAGGCCGAGCGCGGCGATACGGCCCTTGTCGTCGACATCGCGCACGATCAGTTCGACCGGGCCGATGGAGACACGGTCGGCATATTCGGCCTTGCCGCCCAGCCGGTCGAGCACGAGGGCCGCGACCGTCAGCTTGCGGTCTTCCTCGCTCAGGCCGACCGAATAGGCGCCGTCCAGCTCCGCTGCCGACCGGGCCGGATCGACGGCGAAGGCGCCGAAGAAATCGGCGTCTTCAGGGTCGACCGCCGCGCGGCTGGCGAACAGCTTGTCGAGCAGCTGCGGATAGCGGTCGGGCACGAAGATGTAGACATAGTCGCCCGCCGTCACGCGGCCTACGTCCTGGAAGCGCATGGCGCGGCCTTCCCGTACCACCAGCGAGGGTCGCGCCCAGCGCGGAATGCGTTCGCCCCGCGCCACCGGGCTGCCGGGCACGATCCTGTAGGCGAGCAGTTCGTGGCGCGCCGCCCCCGGCAGTTCGAGATGGACCTTGTCGAGCGGGCCGATGCGCGCCGGCACGATGAGGCCGAGGCGGCGCGCCAGCGGCCCGACCGTCCAACCCTGCACCACCAGCGATACGAGCACGATGATGAAGGCGGCGTTGAAGATCAGCCGCCCGTGCTCCAGCCCGCCGAGCAGCGGTGTGATGGCGAGCAGGATGGAGACGGCGCCGCGCAGGCCCACCCACGACACGAAGGCGACTTCCGGCCGCGGCAGGCGGAAGGGAACGAGACAGAACCAGACGGCGAGCGGCCGGGCGACGAACATCAGGACGAGGCCCAGCGCCACCGCCGGCAAAAGCAGTTCGGGAAACTGCGACGGCGTCGCGAACAGGCCGAGGATCAGGAACATGATGATCTGCGCCAGCCAGGATATGCCCTCCTGGAAGCGCTTCAGCACGGTGACGGCGCGGATGTCGGAATTGCCGGCGACCATGCCGGCGAGGTAGACGGCGAGGAAGCCTGAACCGCCGATGGTGCCGGCTGCGGCGAAGACCATCAGCGACAGGGTGATGACGAAGATCGGCAGCAGGCCGGAATCGAGTTGCAGCCGCTCGACCAGCCTGACGATCGCCATGCCGCCGAGCAGGCCGACGACGGCGCCGAGCCCCATCGAGACGAAGAAGCCGAGGATGAGGTCGGTGACCAGCACCTTGGCTTCCGGATTGGCGCCGGCGGCGATCACCTCGACCAGCGTGATGGTGAGGAAGATCGCGATCGGATCGTTGGTGCCGGACTCGACCTCGAGGATCGAGCGCACGCGCTCGCGCAGGTTGATCTCGCCGGCGCGTAGCAGGAAGAACACCGCCGCCGCATCCGTAGAGGCAACCGAGGCGCCGAGCAGGAAAGATTCCAGCCAGTCGAGATGAAGCAGATAGAAGGCGACGACGCCGAAAATGCCGGTGGTAAGGATCACGCCGACGGTGGCGAGCGACAGCGCCGGCCCGGCGGCTTGCTTCATGACCTTGAGCGGCGTGCCGAAGCCGGAATCGAACAGGATGACCGCCAGCGCCAGTGAGCCGGCAAAATAAGCGACGCGCGCATTGTTGAAGTCGATGCCGAGGCCGTCATTGCCGGCCACCAGGCCGATGCAGAGGAACAGAAGCAGCAGCGGGGCGCCGAAGCGGAAGGCGATCAGGCTCGAAAACGCCGCGGCGACGACCAGACCGGTGCCGACCAGCGTAACGAGATAGATCGCATGTTCCATGCGCTATGATCCCCCTCCGTCAATGACTTTTGGCTATATCCCAGAGTGAGGCGAAGGCATGGCCGGTGCAAGGCCGCGATACGATTTTTGTGCCCGCTCCACACGAGCCGTCACCCGGCCGGCGCTTCGGCCCGCCGGATGCCGTTGCGCGGATACCCCGCCGCGCGCACCCACCATTGGCCGAGCGCATCGATGAGCGGCACCAGTTCCAATCCTTTGGGCGTCAGGTCGTATTCGACCCGCAGCGGATAACCCTCGAACGCCGACCTCCGCACGATGCCGGCATCCTCCAGCTTGCGCAGTTCTACCGTGAGCATCCGGTGCGAAATGGTCGGATTGTCCCGCCTGAGGTCGCCAAAGCGCTTCGTGCCGTCTTTCAGGTAATAGAGCAGCAGCGTCGGCCACCGACCGCTCAGCACCTGCATGACACCTTCAATCGGACAGCGGGAAACGGTGTTCTTCATGGCGACGGCCTCCGCATCTGGTTACAAAAAAGTGCGTAATTTACTTGGGAAGCAAGGTCCTTAAGTTCCAGCGTCATCGCTGCGCAGCGTGATTGTGACAAATCACGGAGATATCACATTGGAACCGATCCTGGTCTACGGCTTCCCGTTGGGAAGCTCGATGGGGCTCGTCGCCGCGCTGGAATGGCTCGGCATGCCCTACCGCCTCTGCCGCGTCGATATGCTGGACGACATGCGCCAGCCATCTTACGCGCGCCTCAATCCCCGCCATGAAACGCCCGTCTTCGTCACGGAAGGCGGCACGGTGCTGACCGAAACCATGGCGATCGCAGCGTGGCTGGAAGCCCGCGACACGGAGCGGCGCATCAGCTTCGCCCCGCTCTCGCCGGAAGCCGACCGCATGCATCGGCTGATGGGATTCACCAACAGCAGCTTCACCGGCTCCTTCAGTGCGCTATGGGCTGCGCTGGAGATGACCGATCCGGACCCGCACCTGCGAGATGCCTTGCGGCGTTGGGGCCGGACCGCCGTCATCAAGCGGCATGACCAACTCGAAGAGTTGATCGAAGATACGCCGTTCCTGCTTGGCGACCGGCCGACCCTGGCGGACGCTATGCTGGCCGGCGTAAGCCGCTGGCTGGAGTTCCATGCCGTCGCCGAACTTGCACGGTGGCCGAAGCTCGCAACCTGGCGCAGCCGTATCGAGGTGGAGCCGGCCATCGTTTTTGCCACCGAGATCGAAAACGGCCAGGCGTCGACCGGCTCCGGCGCCTTCCAGGGGCACACGCCACTTGCCGAAGCCGTCGGCCGCTTCGGCGCATCGCCGAGGTAAGCCGCATAGCAGCCGTAAAACGAAAACGCCCGGCAAATTGCCGGGCGTCTCCCATTTTCGAAAATGCCGGTTCGGTCAGGCGATGGTCTTGCCGAACAGCGCCGTGACGTCGGCCATGCGGTTGGAGAAGCCCCACTCGTTGTCGTACCAGCCGAGGATATTGACGAAGTTGCCGTCGATCACCTTGGTCTGGTCGAGCAGCATCGTCGCCGAATGCGGGTCGTGGTTGAGGTCGCTCGAAACCAGCGGCGCACGGGTATAGGTCATGACGCCCTTCAGCTTGCCGTCGGAAGCGGCGACCAGCGCGTCGTTGACTTCCTGCACCGTCGTCGGACGCTTCGAGACGAATTTCAGGTCGACCAACGACACGTTCGGGGTCGGCACGCGGATGGAGATGCCGTCGAGCTTGCCCTTCAGTTCCGGCAGCACGAGGCCGATCGCCTTGGCGGCGCCGGTCGAGGTCGGGATCTGCGAAAGGGCGGCGGCGCGGCCGCGGTAGAGGTCCTTGTGCATGGTGTCCAGCGTCGGCTGGTCGCCGGTGTAGGAATGCACCGTCGTCATCATGCCCTTCTCGAGGCCGACCAGCTCGTTCATCACCTTGGCCATCGGCGCCAGGCAGTTGGTGGTGCACGAGCCGTTGGAAATGACGATGTGGTTCTTATTCAGGCCCTCATGGTTGATGCCGTAAACGACCGTGTAGTCGGCGCCGTCGGCGGGCGCCGAGACGATGACGCGCTTGGCGCCGGCGGTCAGGTGCGCCGAGGCCTTTTCCTTCGAGGCGAAGATGCCGGTGCATTCCAGCGCGATGTCGACGCCGAGCTCTTTCCACGGAAGCTCGGCCGGATTGCGCACGGCCGTGACCTTGATCTTGCCCGAGCCGATGGAGATGGTGTCGCCGTCCACCTTCACCTCATGCGGGAAGCGGCCGTGCACGCTGTCGTAGCGCAAAAGGTGCGCGTTGGTCTCGACCGGGCCGAGATCGTTGACGGCGACGATGTCGATGTCCTTGCGGCCGGATTCATAGACGGCGCGCAGGATGTTGCGGCCGATGCGACCGAAACCGTTGATGGCAACTTTGACAGTCATGTGCTTCTCCTGGGCGGCAGTGGCCGCCGGTTCTGTGCGCCGGCCAGTCCGGCGCGGGTTTCAACCCTGCGGCGCCGCGGGCCGAGGCCTCACGGCGCCGGAACTCACTTTCCGGCGAGCCGCGCCTGCGCCGCCTTGGCGGCCGCTTCCGCCGTGATGCCGAAATGCGGATAGAGTTGCTCGATGGTGCCCGAAGCGCCGAAGCCGGTCATGCCGACGAAGACGCCGTCGGTGCCGATGATTTCGTCCCAGCCCTGGCGGATGGCCGCCTCGATGCCGACCTTGACGCGCGCCTTGCCGAGGATCTTTTCCCGGTAGGTCGCGTCCTGCGCGAAGAACAGCTCGAAGCAGGGCACGGAGACGACGCGGGTCGGGTGGCCCTTCTCCTGCAAGAGCTTGCGGGCGCCGAGCGCGATTTCGACTTCCGAGCCGGTGGCGAAGATCGAGACCTCGGCTTCGCCGCCTTCCGCCGCCGCCAGTTCGTAGGCGCCCTTCGCGCACAGGTTTTCAGCGACGAATTCGGTGCGCAGCGCCGGCAGGTTCTGCCGCGTCAGCGCCAGCGTCGACGGCGTCTTGCGGTTCTCCAGCGCGATCTGCCAGCATTCGGCCGTCTCGGTGGCATCGGCCGGGCGGAAGACGTTGTGGTTGGGAATGGCGCGCAGAGCGGCCAGATGCTCGACCGGCTGGTGCGTCGGGCCGTCTTCGCCCAGGCCGATGGAATCGTGCGTCATGACATAGATGGAGCGGATGCCCATCAGAGAGGCCAGACGCATCGACGGCCGCGCGTAGTCGGTGAAGCACATGAAGGTACCGCCGTAGGGGATGATGCCGCCATGCAGCGTCAGCCCGCTCATGGCCGCGGCCATGCCGTGTTCGCGGATGCCGTAGTGGACATAGCGCTGGCCGTAGTCGTCCGGCGTGATGTTCTTGGTCTGGCTGGTCTTGGTGTTGTTGGAGCCGGTCAGGTCGGCCGAGCCGCCGATCGTCTCGGGCAGGAAGCCGTTGATGATCTCCAGCGCCATTTCCGAGGATTTGCGCGTCGCCACCTTCGGCTTGTCCGCGGCCAGCTTCTTCTTGTAGTCGGCGATCACCTTGTCGAAGCCGGGAAGCAGCTTGCCGCCCATGCGGCGCTCGAACTCCACCTTCTTATCCGACTTGGCGAGACGGCCTTCCCAGTCGGCGCGCGGCTTGGAGCCGGTCTTGCCGGCCTCGCGCCAGGCGGCAAGGATGTCGGCCGGAATTTCGAAAGGAGCGTCGCTCCAGTTGAAGAATTTGCGCGCGCCGGCGATTTCCTCCGCGCCCAGCGGCGAGCCGTGCGCCTTGTTGGTGCCGGCCTTGGTCGGCGCGCCGAAGCCGATGGTCGTCTTGCAGGCGATCATCGTCGGCTTGTCGGAGTGGCGCGCCGCCTCGATGGCGTAGGCGATGGCTTCCGGGTCCATGCCGTCGATATGCGTGGCGTTCCAGCCCGACGCCTGGAAGCGGGCGACCTGGTCGGTGTTGTCGGCGAGCGAGACCGGGCCGTCGATGGAGATGTTGTTGTTGTCCCAGAAGACGATCAGCTTGTTGAGCTTCAGGTGCCCGGCCAGCGAGATCGCTTCCTGGGAGACGCCTTCCATCAGGCAGCCGTCGCCGCAAAGCACGTAAGTGTAATGGTCGACGAGGTCGTTGCCGAAGGCGGCGTTCATGATGCGCTCGGCGAGCGCGAAGCCGACCGAATTGGCGATGCCCTGGCCGAGCGGGCCGGTGGTCGTTTCGATGCCGGCGGCATGGCCGTATTCCGGATGACCGGCGGTCCTGGAGCCGAGCTGGCGGAAATTCTTGATGTCGTCGATTGTCATATCCTCGTAGCCCGTCAGATAGAGCAGCGAGTAGAGCAGCATCGAGCCGTGGCCGGCCGACAGGATGAAACGGTCGCGGTCAGCCCAGTGCGGCGCCTTCGGATCGAACTTCAGGAAGCGGGTGAACAGGACGGTGGCGATGTCGGCGCAGCCCATCGGCAGGCCTGGGTGGCCGGAATTCGCCTTCTCGACCGCATCCATGGACAGAAAGCGAATGGCGTTGGCCATCCGGTCGTGTTGTTCGCGCGAAACCATGGTTTCCTCCATGCAGACGATACGGGGCAGACGGTACGGGAAGGCTGCGGCGACACATAGCAGGCCGGCAGCCCGAGTCAATAAAAGCTAAATCGATTTAAATGAAGAACGGGGAGGCAAACTTGTCGCATTCGCACTGCATTGCGGCCTTTACGGGGGATAGCGAAGCCCTGTTGATTGACGTTTGTTTCATCCGCCGCCTAATGTTTCAGGGATAATGCGTTCTGAACGCGCGCGATTCGGTGATGGGCAAAGGCCCGGACGGAGCCATGACCGGCGAAACAACGCTCAAGGAAGTCATCGCCAGGCTGGGCAAGGCCATGGAAGGTCTGGAAGACGCGGTGGCGGCGCGGCTGGAGCACGAGCGCGACTATTCCGAAGCCGAGGCGGAAGTGCAGCGCATGAACGCCGACCGCTCCAGGCTGGCGCAGGAACTCGACAATTCCGAAGCGCGCGCCGAGCGGCTGGAAGACGCCAACAAGGAAGTGTCGCGCCGGCTGGTGACAGCGATGGAAACAATCCGCGCGGTTCTGGACAGGTAATCATGGCCCAGGTCACGGTTCTCATCGACGGCAAGCAGTACCGCATGGCCTGCGACGAAGGGCAGGAAGAACACCTGATCGACCTCGCCGAGCGCTTCGACCGCTATGTCTCGCACCTGAAGGATTCCTTCGGTGAGATCGGCGACCAGCGGCTCACCGTCATGGCCGGCATCATGGTCATGGACGAACTGTCGGAACTGCAAAAGCGCATCAAGGGCATGGAGAGCGAAGTCCAGACCTTGCGCAAGACGCGCGACGATGCGCTGATCAAGGCCGACAAGAACGATTCCGCTTTGACCGGCGCGCTGGGGGCGCTCGCCCAGCGGATGGAAGACCTCGCCGGGTCGCTGGCGGTGCGCAAGGCGCAGTAAGGTCCGGCGCCGGCAATAAATTTCCATGGATTGCGATTTCATCGGAAAGACGTACCGGAATCCTGACCGATGATGCCGGAATTTTCCTTCCGTCCGCTTTTGCGCTAGTCTTATGATCATGGGCGAGCGATGCCACCCGGCATCCGCGTCCGTTTTCATCTCCAGCAGCGGGGAAGCCCCATGAGCCTTCGTATCAACGACATCGCACCTGATTTCACGGCCGACAGCACAGACGGTCCGATCTACTTCCATGACTGGATCGGCGACGGCTGGGCCGTGCTGTTCTCGCACCCCAAGGATTTCACGCCGATCTGCACCACCGAGCTCGGCACCATGGCCGGCCTCAAGGGCGAGTTCGACAAGCGCAACGCCAAGATCATCGGCATCTCGGTCGATCCGGTGGAAAGCCACGTCAAGTGGAAGGGCGACATCCAGAAGGCGACCGGCCACGCCGTCAACTATCCGATGATCGGCGACAAGGACCTCAAGGTCGCCAAGCTTTACGACATGCTGCCGGCCGGCGCCGGCGATACCTCCGAGGGCCGCACGCCCGCCGACAACGCCACCGTGCGCTCTGTGTTCGTCATCGGCCCCGACAAGAAGATCAAGCTGATCCTCACCTACCCGATGTCGACCGGCCGCAACTTCCAGGAAATCCTGCGCGCCATCGATTCCATCCAGCTCACCGCCCGCCTGCCCGTGTCGACGCCGGCCGACTGGAAGCCAGGCGACGACATCGTCATCGCCGGCTCGGTGTCGGACGAGGACGCGCTGAAGCGCTTCGGCGCCTTCGAGACGATCCTGCCTTATATCCGCAAGGCCAAGCAGCCGGCCGCCTGAGCGGGCCGCGGACCAAGCTGAACGCAGGCGGCCGGCGACGGCCGCCTGTTTCATTCGAGGCCAGGCCGCCAAGAGCCGGTGCGTCGGCCGGGTTTGTGTGCAGCGCACAATGAGGCGCCCCGACAGAATCTCGCCGCCATTGGCCGTTGTACTCCGAAAACACCGGAACGCAGGCGGTTCCGTGTTTCATCATTCGTTAATGTTGCAATGCACAAACGCATTGCCGCTATGCAAAAGCGTCTCTTCATCAAACGCTCGGGTTCACCTATCTGAGCATCATCGAATTCAACGAACATGATGGAGCAAGACAATGAACCTGATCCGCAGCTACAAGAACTGGCGCCGTTTCAACCAGACCGTCCGTGAGCTGAGCCGCCTCGACAACCGCGAGCTCAACGACCTCGGCATCGCCCGTTCGGACATCGAGCGCGTCGCCCGCGCCGCGATCTGATAAAGATCAAACGCCAAGCAGAGCCGACGCAGGCACGCTCGAGGGCAGTGCCGCCGGTTCCGAACCCGCCGGACCTCGTTCGGCGGGTTTGTTCTTTTCAGGCCGCCGCTCTTGCCGGCCTTCTCAGTGTCGACGGCGCACGAACTCGTAAAATTCCTCGATCTTGCCCGACCGTTCCTCGGCCACGGCCATCGCCAGTCCGGCCTCGTCGAACAGGCTGAACCACTCGTTCCATTCGACCAGATCGTAGCCGCCTGAACTGACTGGGCGTTCGGGCCGGTCGACGTCCTCCTAGAGCATTTTGCAGCCAGACGGAATCGTCTGGCGTCGCACAAATGCGGCTAAAACGAAGAGATAGATCGTTGCGCCGTTTCCATGAAACGGTGAAACGATCTAGGCGCGCTGGCCGAAGACGAAGCGCAGCAGCGGCTGCGTTCCCGCTTCGGGCGAAGCGTCGATGACAACCGGAAAGCCGGCCCCGCGCGGCGGCCCAATCGAGGCCCAATTGCGGATTGCCCGATGATCGGTCAGGGTGGCTGTTTCGGCCATGATTTCTCGCCGCCTCGGCTCGCCGCACAACGCGATCAGCTGCCGGCGGTTCCGGCCCTCGGCCCTTAACATGTTGTTTGGGCTTGCGGTCTAGTCTCCTGCCGCAACGGCAATCTCATGGCGTTTCCTTGGACAGCAATCTTCTCATCGCGCTGCTCAATCCGTCGGTCGCGCTGGTCCTGGCGGCGGCCTTTCTCGTCCTGTGGCGATACCAGCGGCCGCGCCGCTACCTGGCGGTGCTGGCGGCCGGCTACTGCTGCGCGGCGGTCGGTTATCTGCTCCAGTATTTCCCCTTGCCGACCGTGTTCGCCGTTTCGAAAATCCTCTCCGGCGTCGGCTTCATCTGTGCGGGATGCCTCATCGTCGGCGCGATCATCGCCCGCTGCGGCCGTCCCGTGCCGGTCCCGGCCCTCGGCGTGCTGGCGGCAGGCGGCCTTGCCGGCTTCGTTTTCTTCCTTGTCGCCGTTCCGAACCTTACCTGGCGGGTCTATGCGATCAATTTCGCGCTCGGCGGCATCAGCCTGGTGGCGGCCGCCGAATTGCGGCACGTCCGCCGCAACGGTCCGGCGGAAGCGATTCTGTTCGGCCTTTCGCTGCTGGCCGGCGCCAATTTCCTGGTCCGGACGGTGCTCGTCATCAGCCTGCACGGTGCCTTCGCCAGCTATGAGGATTTCTATGCCTCGACCTACTGGATGACGTCGCTGCTGTCGCATGCGGTGCTGTCGCTGCTTCTCGCGCTCACCCTGTTCACGGCGGCCGCGCTGGACGTGATGGCGGGGCTGACGACCGACGCGCGCACGGACCCGCTGTCGCGGCTGTTCAACAGGCGCGGCTTCGAGGAAAGGGCGGGCCTGCTGCTCGAACGTTGCAGCCGCGCCGACTTTCCGGTGGCGCTGGTGCTCGCCGATCTCGACCACTTCAAATCGATCAACGACGTCTACGGCCACCAGTCGGGCGACCGCGTGATCGCCGACTTCGCCGGCCGCCTGCACATGGCCGCCGGCAACCGCGGCGTGGCTGGCCGGCTGGGCGGCGAGGAATTCGCCGTCGTCCTGCCGTTCGCCGACCTCGCCGCCGCCCGCATGCTGGCCGAGGCCGTGCGCACCGCCTTTTCGGCGGGCATGGTCGATGGCCTGCCGCCCGGCGTCAGGATCACCGCCAGCTTTGGCGTGGCCGCGCGCTCGGGCGACGAGGGGTTGGAGCAGCTGATGCGGCGCGCCGATGAAGCGCTCTACAAGGCCAAGCAGAACGGCCGCGACAGCGTGCGCATCTCCTACGAACGGCCGCAGCCGCCGCCGGCGTTGAAACTGGCCGGCTGAGCCAAGCCTATGACCTACATTCCCGCGGGCTGCTTCGGCGCGGGAGGATCTTTGCGCGATCATGCCGATCCTGCCGCAGCGTTAACCTGTTCTTCGTCGGCGGATGCTTTTGTGGCTGTTCGACAGGTTGGTCATGAGCGGCGGCAACTTCATCCTCGGCATAAACCTTTTCGTTGCAGGCCTGCTGGCGGCAGTCTTCATGGGGGTCGCCGCCTATGACGGGCGCCGGCTTGCGGCGCGCTGGCTGGCGGGCGCCTACCTGCTCGGCATGGGCTATTACGCCGTGGAACTGTCGATCCCGTCTTTCCGCGACGCCATTCCCGCCGTCGTGATGGCGTTCTTCGTGTTCCTGGCCGCGACGGTCGCCTTCAATGCCGGCCTCGCCGCCAAATACGCGGTGCGGATGCCATGGGTGTCGTCGCTGATCTTCGTCGCGGCCTCGACGGTCGTCGTCGCCTTTGCACAGGATCTGCCGCGGCAGTCGCTCCTGCGCATGATGGCCTACCAGCTTCCCTATGCGGTGATGCAGGCCGTCGGCTTCGGCATCGTCTGGGCGGCGCGCGGGCGGCGCGACCATCTCGACCGCATGCTGACGGCGGTGCTGGCCGCCAGCACGGCGCAGTTCCTCGGCAAGCCCTTCATCGCCGCCGCGCTCGGCGGATGGGGCGCCGATCCGCAAGCCTACAGCGGCACCGCCTATGCGCTCGTCTCGCAATCGCTTGGAACGGTCTTTGCGATGGCGCTCGCGCTTCTGATGCTGGTCATCCTGGTGCGCGACGCGCTCGGGGAAGCGGCGGCGCGCTCGGAAACGGATGCCTTGTCGGGCCTGCTCAACCGCGGCGGCTTCGAGCGCCAAGCCGGAGCCATGCTGCTGCACGCGGCCGGGCAGGGCCGGCCGATCGCGCTGGTTTTGGCCGATCTCGATCACTTCAAGGCCATCAACGACACGTTCGGCCATGCCTGCGGCGACCGCGTCATCCAAAGCTTCGCCGTCCTGTTGCGCGAGGCCGGCATGCGCGGCGCCGTGGCCGGACGCATCGGCGGCGAGGAATTCGCCGTGCTGCTGCCGGGCGCCAACCTGGTGGCCGGGCGCCTGTTCGCCGAGGGCGCGCGCAGCGCCTTCGGCACCCTGCCGATCGATCCGCTGCCCGCAGAGCGGCGCTGCACGGCGAGCTTCGGCGTCGCCGAACTGCTGCCGGCCGAAAGCTTCTGGGACTTGATGCGGCGGGCGGACGAGGCGCTTTACGGAGCCAAGAAGGCGGGCCGCGACCAGGTCAGGGCCTCGTCGGGGCCGATCGGCCTGCCGACTGCGGCCCCGCTGCGCGGCTTCAGCGGCAGGGGCTGAGGTCCGGCATCTCGCCGTCGGACAGGCCGTACATATAGCTGCGGCCCTTGACGAAGACCGGCGGGCGGTAGCAGTCGCGCGCCACATAGGGAGCCGAGGTCCCGTAGTATTCGACCTCCGGTTGGCCGGCACCGACATAGGCCGACAATTTCTTCGCCAGCCTGCCTTCACCGACGATGATGCGCTTGTAGCCTGCCGCGCTCTGAATGACGAGATTGCCGAAGGAATCGGCATAGACGTGGTCGCGCGCCTCAGCCGAGGCGGGCCCCGCCGCAACCGTCAGGGCAAGGCCGGCCGCGGCGGCGGCGGCAAACAGCAGGCGGATATCGGAACGCATGGCGCACCCTCCCTTTGACAAGAGGCGAACCTCCCATAAAGTGAAATTAACCTTTTCTTAACCTTTGTTAAGAGAAACCGGCCGCCGCCGGAAATCGTTCGGCGAATATGGTTAACGGCGTCGCGGCCGCACGTCGCTCATGGCCGCGAACCAACCGTTCAATCGCCAGAGGAAAAGTCCGCGCCTGCCTTGATCTTGGGAAAGCCGGCCGGCAAGCTCGTACAGGGAGAACATCATATGGCCCTGCGCCGCATAAACCGGGCGACGCTTGCCCTGCCGCTGCTTTCCGTCCTTGCCGCCTGCGCGTCGACGTCCGGCGAGCCGGTTCTGGGCGTGGCGCCCGGCGCCGTCCAGCCTCCCGTTACGGTGCAGGAACAGACCACGCCGCAACCGCGCACCGCCACCTACAACTGCGCCGACGGCGGCATGATGACGATCCAGAACCTCGGCACCTCGCTGCGCCTGCTCGGTCCGGACGGCGTCACGGAGGAACTGCCGGCCTCGCCGGCCGGCCAGACCAGCCGCTACGGCCTGGCACACGACGCCATCGTGCTCGACGGCAACGAGGCGCTGGTGATGACCGGCGGCCATGCGCCGATGCCCTGCACCCGCTGACAGGCTTCGCCTTTCCGTTGGGCCAAAGCGACGAAGCCGTCTCTTGCGCGCCGCCGATTCCGCTTCAAACGGTTGAATGGCGCCGGCCGGCATAAATCAGACTAAATGAGCATTCCGGAACGATTTTCCGACTTTGACGCGGTGCAAAAAGAGTTCTAGAAAGCCGCAGTCCAATGTCGCCTTCGGGAATGGCCGCGCCGTTTTCCGCATGGCGCGGAAGGGCGCAGAACTGGGGGAGCCATGAGCCGATCACCAGCCACCCAAGGCCCTGTTTTGCGAGAGAGGCCGCTTTCGCCGCATCTGACCGTCTATCGATGGCCGATCACCATGACGATGTCGATCCTGCACCGCATCACTGGCGGCGCGCTCTATGTCGGCACGCTGCTGGTCGCCTGGTGGCTGACCGCCGCCGCGACGTCGGAAAGCTACTTCGCCTTCGTCGACGGCATCGTTCATTCGTGGTTCGGCCTGCTGGTGCTGTTCGGCTTCACCTGGGCGCTGCTCCACCACATGCTCGGCGGCATCCGGCATTTCATCTGGGATACCGGCGCCGGGCTTGAAAAGCACACCGCCTCGAAGCTCGGCTGGGCGACGATCATCGGCTCCGTCCTGCTGACGCTCGCCGTATGGGCGGTGTATTTCGCGATCGGATGACCTGACATGCGCGACATGGAAACTCCTCTCAAGAAGGTGCGCGGCCTGGGCGCGGCGCGCGAAGGCACCGGCGGCTTCTGGCGCCAGCGCGTCTCCGGCCTTGCGCTGGCGGTACTGGCGCTGTTCGTCGTCGGCTGGGTCTGGTCGATGAAGGGCGCCGGCTTTGCCGAGGTGCGCGCCTCGCTGGCTGAGCCGCTGGTCGCCATCGTCATGGCGCTGTTCATCGTCATCAGCCTCGACCACATGCGCCTCGGCATGAAGGAAATCATCGAGGACTACGCCCACAGCCAGGGCAACCGGCTGGGCCTCTCCATCCTCAACACGTTTTTCACCGTGGCGATCGGCGGCATTTGCCTGTTCGCCCTCGCCAAGCTTGCATTCGGAGGCTGAGCCGTGCCCCAGACGCAGAACACCAAGGGCTCTGCCTATACTTATGTGGACCACAAGTTCGACGTGGTGATCGTCGGCGCCGGCGGCGCCGGCCTGCGCGCCACGCTGGGCATGGCCGAGCAGGGCCTGAAGACCGCCTGCATCACCAAGGTCTTCCCGACCCGCTCGCATACTGTCGCGGCGCAAGGCGGCATCGCCGCTTCGCTCCAGAACATGGGCGCGGACAGCTGGCAGTGGCACCTCTACGACACCGTCAAGGGCTCCGACTGGCTGGGCGACGTCGACGCCATGGAATACATGGTGCGGCAGGCGCCCGCAGCCGTCTACGAGCTGGAGCACTACGGCGTGCCCTTCTCCCGCACGGAGGAAGGCAAGATTTATCAGCGGCCGTTCGGCGGCCACATGATGAACTATGGCGACGGCCCGCCCGTGCAGCGCACCTGCGCGGCCGCCGACCGCACCGGCCACGCCATCCTGCACACGCTCTACGGCCAGTCGCTGAAGCACAAGGCGCAGTTCTTCATCGAGTATTTCGCCCTCGACCTGATCATGGACGAGGACGGCGCCTGCACAGGCGTCGTCGCCTGGAACCTCGACGACGGCACCATCCACCGCTTCTCGGCGAAAATGGTGGTGCTGGCGACCGGCGGCTACGGCCGCGCCTATTTCTCCGCCACATCGGCCCATACCTGCACCGGCGACGGCGGCGGCATGGCCGCACGTGCCGGCCTGCCCTTGCAGGACATGGAGTTCGTGCAGTTCCATCCGACCGGCATCTACGGCGCCGGCTGCCTGATCACCGAGGGCGCGCGCGGCGAAGGCGGCTACCTGGTCAATTCCGAGGGCGAGCGTTTCATGGAGCGCTATGCGCCGTCGGCCAAGGACCTCGCCTCGCGCGACGTCGTCTCGCGTTGCATGACGTTGGAAATCCGCGAAGGCCGCGGCGTCGGCAAGAACAAGGACCACATCTTCCTGCACCTCGACCATCTCGAGCCGGCCGTGCTGCACGAACGCCTGCCCGGCATTTCGGAATCGGCGAAGATCTTCGCCGGCGTCGACGTCACCAAGGAGCCGATCCCCGTCCTGCCGACCGTCCACTACAATATGGGCGGCATCCCGACCAACCACTGGGGCGAGGCGCTGAACCCGACCGCGAAGGAGCCGGACCGCGTCACGCCGGGCCTGATGGCGGTGGGCGAGGCGGGCTGCGCCTCCGTCCACGGCGCCAACCGGCTCGGCTCGAACTCGCTGATCGACCTCGTCGTCTTCGGCCGCGCCGCCGCCATCCGCGCGGGCCAGGTGATCGACCGCAACAGTGCCGTGCCCTCCGCCAACGAGGCGTCGGTGGAAAAGATCATGGATCGCTTCGACCGCCTGCGCCACGCCAACGGCGGCACGCCGACCGCCGTGCTGCGCGAGAAGATGCAGCGCGCCATGCAGGAGGACGCGGCGGTGTTCCGCACCCAGGACTCGCTGGAGAACGGCTGCAAGCGCATCTCCGAACTGTGGGGCGAACTGAAGGACCTCAGCGTCACCGACCGCTCGATGATCTGGAACTCCGACCTGGTGGAGACGCTGGAGCTGGAGAACCTGATGGCCAACGCCATCGTCACCGTCCATGGCGCGGAAGCGCGCAAGGAGAGCCGCGGCGCGCATGCCCGCGAGGATTTCTCCGCCCGCGACGACAAGACCTGGCGCAAGCACACGCTGGCCCGGCTTTCGCCCGACGGCAAGGTGAAGCTCACCTATCGCCCGGTACACACCGAGACGACGCTGCCGCTTGCCGAAGGCGGCATCGACCCAAAGAAGATCGCGCCCAAGGCGCGGGTTTATTGAGGCGCTGACGAATGGTCGAACTCGCTCTCCCGAAAAACTCGCAGATCCGGCAAGGCAAGACCTGGCCGAAGCCTGAAGGCGCCACCAACCTGCGCGAATACAGGGTCTACCGCTGGTCGCCGGACGACGGCGAGAACCCGCGCATCGACACTTATTTCGTCGATATGGACGATTGCGGGCCGATGGTTCTCGACGCGCTGCTGTACATTAAGAACAAGATCGACCCGACGCTGACGCTGCGCCGCTCCTGCCGCGAGGGCATCTGCGGCTCCTGCGCCATGAACATCGACGGCTCCAACACGCTGGCCTGCACCAAGGGCGCCGCCGACATTTCCGGGCCGGTGAAGATCTACCCGCTGCCACATATGGCCGTGGTCAAAGACCTGGTGCCGGACCTGAACAATTTCTACGCCCAGCACGCCTCCATCGAGCCGTGGCTGCACACCGTCTCGCCCGAGCCGGCCAAGGAATGGCTGCAAAGCCACGGGGACCGCGAGAAGCTCGACGGGCTCTACGAGTGCATCCTGTGCGCCTGCTGCTCCACCGCCTGCCCGAGCTACTGGTGGAACGGCGACAAGTATCTCGGCCCGGCCGTGCTGTTGCAGGCCTATCGCTGGCTGATCGATTCCCGCGACGAGGCGACCGGCGAGCGGCTGGACAACCTGGAAGACCCCTTCCGCCTCTATCGCTGCCACACCATCATGAACTGCACCCAGACCTGCCCCAAGGGCCTCAACCCCGCCAAGGCAATCGCCGAAATCAAGAAGATGATGGTGGAGAGAAGGGTCTGAGGGCTTCGATAGCCAGTACACCGCCGCGAACTCGGACTTGCGGGCCCAGTCGCCTACCTTGTGGCGGACGAGGCAATCCGTATAGTCGCGGATCATGACCGATCCGGCCGACCTCCCCGTTCTCTCTCCCGCAGAAGCCCGCGTGCTCGGCTGCCTGATCGAGAAGAAGGAGGTGACGCCCGACGTTTATCCGATGACGTCGAACGCGCTTCTCGCCGCCGCCAACCAGAAGACTTCGCGCGAGCCGGTCATGGCGCTGGAGCCGGCCGATATCAGCCGGGCGCTTTCCACGCTTCAGACCAAGGGAGTGGTGCGCCAGCAGTTCGCCTCGCGGGTCGAGCGCTACGAGCACCAGATGGCGCAGAAATTCTCGCTGACGCGCAACCAGAGCGCGCTGATCGGCCTGCTTCTGCTGCGCGGCCCGCAGACCGTGCACGAACTCGCGGCACGCTCGGAGCGCATGGCGAATTTCGCCGATACCGACGCCGTGCGCGGCGAACTCGACATGCTGATCGGCCGCCATCCGCCGCTGGTCAAGGAGATCGGCCGCACGCCCGGACAGCGCGAAGACCGCTTCGCGCATCTTTTGTGCGGCGATGTCGAGGCTTCAGCCTTCGTTCCGGCCGTCGCATCTGGCGCGACGGGGTCGTCGCCAACTATCGCCGAGTTGGAAGCGCGCGTGGCCGCGCTGGAGGAACAGGTAGCGGCCTTGGCAGCTCGCCTGGACTTGCTGGGCAACTAAAGCAGTTCCGACAGAAGCGTGAAGCGGCCTTGCATCCGGAAATGTCGCTTCAATCCGCCATCGCCACCAGCGCCTCCGGGTCGTAAGCCAGCCGGATGGTGGCGCCGACCGGAATATCGTCGGCGCCGAAATCGTTCGTCTCGGTCACGGACAGCGGCTTTTCCAGCCCCGGTATCTCGACCACCAGGTGGGTGATCTCGCCGAAGTAGTGGCGCTCGACCACCGTGCCGGCGACCTGGAACGCCGACGTCTCGTCATCCCACAACACGCGCAACCGCTCCGGCCGGATGCCGAGCGTGGCTTTTTCGCCATTGGCGCCATTGCGTTCGAATGAGGCCGGCCGATCGGCCTTGATGCGGCCGAAGCCCAGCGTGTCGAGAGTAAGCGAAGCCTCGTCCTCCTCGACGATCTCGGCGTTAACGAAGTTCATGCCGCCGAGAAAATCGGCGACCTGGCGGTTCACCGGCCACTGGTAGATTTCCTTCGGTGAGGCGACCTGCGCGATGCGGCCGCCGAACATCACAGCGATGCGGTCCGACATGCCGAGCGCCTCATATTGGTCGTGCGTAACCAGCACGAAGGTGATGCCGACAGCCTGTTGCAGGCGGCGCAGTTCCACCTGCATCTGCTCGCGCAGCTTCTTGTCCAGCGCCGACAGCGGCTCGTCGAGAAGCAGCACCTTCGGCCGCATCACCAGCGCGCGGGCGAGCGCGACCCGCTGGCGCTGGCCTCCGGAAAGCTCCGTCGCCCCGCGCTTGCCCAGCCCCGTCAGCGATACCTGTGCCAGCGCCTCTTCGACCCGGCGCTTTTCCTCGCCTCTCTCCAGCTTCAGCCGCTTCAGCCCGTAGGCGACGTTCTGCTCGACATTGAGATGCGGGAAGATGGCGTAGGACTGGAACACCATGTTGGTCGGCCGCCGGTTGGCCGGGATGCCGTCCATCGGCTGGCCGTCCACGGCGATGGAGCCGGTCGTCGGCGTGTCGAAACCGGCGATCATGCGAAGCAGCGTGGTCTTGCCGCAGCCGGACGGCCCCAGCAGCGAGAAGAATTCGCCCTCGTCGATGGAGAGATTGGCCTCGTCCAGAGCCTTGAAGGCGCCGTAGCTGCGCGTGACGCTGCGTATCTCGATCATCGGGCGCCTGGGTCGCCCGCGATGCTCAGGCATAAGGCCCTCCCTCGGACTGGGTACGGCGGGCGGCGCGGCGGCGCAGCACCTCGGCGACGGACAAGAGGATGAAGGAGGCGACGAGAAGCAGCGTGCCGAGCGCCAGCACGCCGGGCAGCTTGGCGGCGAAGCGGAGCTGGCCCCAGATGTAGATCGGCAGCGTCGCCTCCGTGCCGGTCAGGAAGAAGGCGATGATGAACTCGTCCAGCGAGATGGTGAAGGAGACGAGCAGGCTCGAAATGATCGCCGGCGTGACCATCGGCAGGGTGACGCGCCGGAAGGTCCCGAAGGCGCTTTCGCCGAGGTCGGCGGAGGCCTCCTCGAGCGAGCGGTCGAAACCCTCGAAGCCGGAGGTCAGCACCGTCATCGAATAGGGGATGCAGACCAGCACATGCCCGAGCACCACGGTGAACAGCGATAGCGACAGGCCGAGCTGGAGGATGACCAGCAGCATGGAAATGGCAATGATGATTTCCGGCAGCACCAGCGGCGCCATGATGAGCCCGTTGATGGGCCGGCGGCCGGGAAAGCGGTAGCGGGTAATGGCGCGCGCGGCGAGAATGCCGAGGACTGTGGACAGCACCGAGGCCGACAGGCCGACGATCAGGCTGTTCCAGGCGGCGTTGAGCAGTTCCGGAGTATGCGGCAGGCCCTCGTACCATTTCCAGGTGAAGCCGGAGAGCGGAAACTTCGGCGTCGCCGCCGTGTTGACCGAGAAGATCGGCAAAAACAACACCGGCACGTAGAGGAAGGCGACATAGAGCGCCGCATAGACGGAGAGCCAGCCGCCGGCCGGCAGCAGGCGGCGCCGGTTTTGCCGTGGCGAACTGGTTGCCGTACTCATCGCGCCAGCCTCGCCGCCCGCCGGATGATGAACACCGCCGCACCCGCCATCAGCGTCACCACGATCATGGTGGTGACGGAAAGCGCGGCGCCCAGCGGCCAGTTCGACGCCTTGCCGAACTGCGCCTGGATGGCGTTGGCGATCATCATGCCGTCCTTGCCGCCGACCAGTTTCGGCGTGACGTAATCGCCGACGGTCGGGATCATGACGATCAGCAGCGCCGAGACGACGCCCGGCGCCGACAGCGGCAGCGTCACGCGCAGGAAGGAACGCAGCGGGCCGTCGCCGAGATCCTTGGCCGCCTCGATCAGCGTGCGGTCGACCTTCTCCAGCGACACGAAGATCGGCAGGATGGCGAAGGCCGCCCAGGCATGCACCAGCGTGATGACGACGGAGCTGGAATTATAGAGCAGCGCGGTGATCGGCTCGTCGATGATGCCCAGCCCCATCAGGCCGGAATTGAGCACGCCGTTATAGCCGAGAATGACTTTCCACGACATCACGCGCAGAAGGTAGCTGGTCCAGAACGGAATGGTGATGAGGAACAGCCACAGCCCCTTGTGGCGGCCGCCGTGGAAGGAGATGTAATAGGCGATCGGATAGGCCAGAACGACCGTGGTGAGGCTGGTGACGAGCGAGATCGTCAGCGAGCGCCACAACAGGTCGCGGTAGATCGGTTCGGTCAGCGCGATGCGATAGTTTTCCAGCGTGAACGTGCGGTCGATGGTGAGATAGTGCTGCGTCCAGAAGGAATGCGCGATCACCACCAGGATCGGCAGGAGCAGAAGCACCAGCGCATAAAGAAAGGTGGGCGTTATCAGGGCCAGGCCCTGGACGGATTCGGATTGCAGAAGGGATTTCCGTCTCGGCGGCGATGCCGCGAGCGGAGCCGATCCTTCCGCCGCCGCCGTCACGGCAGGGCCTCGGATCGCGTTCCGGTCGCTGGACTGGGTCCCGCCACGCTGCCATCCCATTTCGACGCCGGCGTAACCTCCCCAGGCGCACCGGTCACGCGGGCCAGGTGCCGTCAGGCGAAACCATTGGCCTCTGCCGCCATCATGCCTGTATCCGCGGATTGAAATCAAGTGTCATTTCTGTGATATTGATTGAACGGACATTCAAAATAGAATGGAGAAGGCGGCGATTCGAGACGGTTGCCGCCCGGCGTGATCATACGGATTCCGGTATGGTGGAGGATCGTGATGGCAGCCATGCGTGAGGCCCGCCCCACCGGGGCGGCGAGCAAGGAAGACCCCGCCGAACTGGCGGCGCGGCATCTCGTCCAGCCGTGGCCGGTCGCCGGCTCGGCCGGGGCCGAGGCGCGCGCGCTGATCGGTGAAGGCGAAGGCATCTTCATCACCGACAGCGACGGCAAGCGGCTGATCGACGGGCCGGCCGGCATGTGGTGCATCAATGTCGGCCATCGCCGCGAAGAGCTGGCGCGGGCAATGTACGAGCAGGCGATGCAGCTCTCCTACAACACGCCCTGGTACACGATGAACGCCCCTTCGGCGGAGCTGGCGCGCCGCATCTCCAGGCACGCGCCGGGCGATCTCAGCCACGTCTTTTACACCACCGGCGGCTCTTCGGCGGTGGAGACGGCGCTGCGCCTCATGCAGTTCTACAACAATGTGCGTGGCCGGCCGGAAAAGAAGCTGATCCTGTCGCGCGGCGGCGCCTATCACGGCTCGACCTACCTGTCGGCCTCGTTGAACGGCCGGCCGCGCGACCGCGACTGGATGGACGGCGCCGACGGCCTCGTCGTCAAGCTGACGGCGCCGAACCCGTTCCGGCGGCCGGCGGGAATCAGCCGCGAAAACTTCGCCGATTTCCTGATCGGAGAATTCCGGCAAACCGTGGAACGGATCGGCGCCGACCGCATCGGCGCCTTCGTCGGCGAGCCGATCCAGGCCTCGGGCGGCGTCATCGTGCCGCCGGACGGCTACCTGAAACGCATCCGCGAGATCTGCCGGGCCAACGATATCCTTTACATCTCCGACGAGGTCGTCACCGCTTTCGGGCGGCTCGGCCATGTCTTCGCCTCGGGCGAGGTTTTCGGTCTCGACCCGGACATGATCACCTTCGCGAAAGGCGTCACCTCCGGCTATTTCCCGCTCGGCGGCGTCGTCATCTCCGGCCGGTTGCTGGAGGACCTGCGCAGATCCAACCATCCCGACGCTATGTTCGCCCATGGCCTGACCTATACGAGCCACCCCGTCGGCTGCGCCGTCGCGTTGAAAAACCTGGATCTCCTGGAAGACGAGGTGCTCGATCATGCCAGACAGGTCGCGCCCTATTTCCAGGCGCGTCTGAAGACGCTGGAGGACCTGCCGCTGGTCGGCGAGGTGCGCGGCATAGGCTTGATGGCCTGCGTCGACTGCGTCGCCGACCGCGACAGCAACAACCCGCTCGAACTCGACAACGCCGTCGGCAAGCGCATCGACCGCCACTGCCACGAACTCGGCCTGCTCGTGCGGCCGCTCATCAACATGTGCGTGATGAGCCCGCCGCTCATCATCACGAAGGAGCAGGTCGACACGATGGTGGCGATCCTGCGCGAAGGTATTTCGCGCACCATGGAGGACCTGCGCGCCGAAGGGTTGTGGAACGGTTAGCCGGCAAATCGTCCCTATGGTCGGCGTCGATTGCGGCCTATACCTTCCTGCGCCCCGGCGGCAGGAGGCCAAGCACCAGCAGGCAGCCGGCGACGATGACGATCGCCCCGATGATCTGGACGACGGTCAGCGGCTCCTTGAGCAGCACTGCACCGACGAGCACGGCGACCACCGTGACCGCGAATTCGACGCTGATCGCCCGCGTCGGCCCGATCGTCGAAACCAAACGGAAATAGGTGACATAGGTCAGCGCGCTCATCACGCAGGCAAGCACGGCAAGATAGAGGAAATCGACCGGTCCCGGCATCGTCGGAACGGGAACCGCGAGGAGCAGCGGCAGCGTCATCAGGCCGCCAGCAAGGAACGAGCCGGCCGTCACCTCCAGCGAGCCTGCGCTGCGCAGATGGAGACTGGCATAGTTGGAGCCGAAGGCTGCCGAAAGCGAGGCGAACAGGCATGCCGCACAGCCGAGAATGAAATGCGGCGTCACCGGGACGGCCGGAAAGCCGACCAGGAGAACGATGCCGGCCATGCCGAGACACAGGCCGACAAACCGCCGCAGCGTCATCCGCTCCAGGCCCCAGAGCTGGCTGATGACCATGGAAAACAGCGGAATGGCCGCCACAAGGATGGCCGCCATGGCGGTGCCGATCAGCGGCGTGCCGTAGGACAGTCCGATCAGCTGCGCCGCCACCGTCGTGGCGCCGACCACCGCGTAGGGCCGCCAGCCGAGACTGAAGGCGAGGGCGCGCCGGCGCACCTTCGCCACAACGATCAGCGTGGCGCTGGCCAGCAGGCAGCGCAGCGTCACCGCGCCCACCCAGCCGAACGCAGCCACCACCTTGACCAGAACGAGAAAGGACAGGCCCCAGGCGACGGCCAGGAACAGATAGGAAGCGATGTCGCGAGCACGCATCGGAAGGTCCGGATTGCGGCAGCCGCCTGCCGTGTGCCGGCTCCTACGGGTTTACGCGGATGATGGCAAGAAGGCCGCGCGAGACCGTTCAGGCGACGGGCTCGTCGACGGCCGGCACGGCGTCCTTCCTTCGGATGAGCACCAGCATGCCCGCTGCGACGATCAGCGCCGCGCCCGCCCAGGTGGCCGGCCCCGGAACTTCGCCGAAGGCAACGTAGCCGATGAGCGCGGCGCCGATCAGTTCCACATAGACCAGCGGCGCCAGCACCGACGTCTCGGCCAGCCGAAACGCCGCGATCAGCATGAAGTGCGCGAGCAGGGACAAGAGGCCGAGCCCCAGAAATGCGGGGAGGTCGGCGAGCGCCGGCGTCGTCCACGTCAACAGCGCCTGCGGGGTCAAAAGGACCATTCCCGCCACGCATTGAAAGACAAGCGTCTTCAACGGATGGCTGATGAGCGCCATGCGCCGGGTGACGACCATGTAGAGCGCATAGGCAATGCTGCCTCCGATCGCCAGCAGAATGCCCGGATCGACGCCGCTCTGCGGCCGCGCGACGAAATAGGCGCTGATGGCGGCCGCCAGCGGGATATGGGCGATCGCCATGAAATAGAGCGTCATCGCCGTCACCAGAAGCACGGTGCGCAAGATATGCGAACTCGTCCGTTCGGCCGGGAAGATCCGCCAACCATGCAGCAGGGCAGCATAGGGTACGACGATCAGGCTGGCCGCCGCATAGCGCGCCCAGCCGATGAACAGCGGCGAATAGCCGGCGCTCAGGTGCTTGGCCAGACCGTCCACCATCTGGATGACGAGGGTGGACGCCACCATCAGCACGATGCCCTTGAGGCGGTTTCATGCGATCGGATCGGCGGTGCCCATGGCTGGTCTTTACGCTTCAGCCGGGCACGGCGACAATCCCCTGCTACCGGCGTACTGACAAGCCCGGTCTGTTCGTCCGTCGCCCCGCAAGCCGACACCGTTGCGGCGTTTTTGCTCGCCCGTACCTCGACGACCGGCTGATGATGACGCCACGCAACCTCGATGGAGAGCCGACGCCTCTTCGCCGGCAGGCGACGCAGGCTGTGCGGCGCGGATGCCGCCTGTCAGGTCCGCGACGCGAGTGCCTCGTTGAGAGCGCCCATGTCCTTTTCCGCCGGCGCCGTTTCCAGGCCAAGCACCGGTAACTGCCGCCGCAAGTGATCGTGGTGGGTGCGCACGCCATATTCCAGGTCGGACAGGAAGAAGCCGGCAAAAGCCTCCGACAGCATCGATTCGTTCGACCAGACGGAAAGCTGCACGTCCTCGGCCATCGTGTCGCGGTCGATGCGATAGGCAAGGTAGCGGGCCGCTGCCTGCTCGCGGGTTTCGTTACGACAGCGGTAGATGGCGCCGCGCAGCAGCGTCTCCCCGGTCGAGAGGGGAAATTCCTGGTAGAACTGCACCGATTCCGGCATCACCGCGATCACCGCATTGGGGAAGATGCCGTAATAGATCCAGGCTTCGCGCAGGCTCTCCGGCAGGTGCTCGGGCCGCGGCGCGATCTTCACATACTGCCTCACGCTCCAGCGGCGCCCGGCGTGCGGGTTGTAAGTCGCGAAGGACCGCGAAACCCCGTTGACGAACGGCTCGTCGTAATAGGTGGTGCCGTAGAGATCCTGCAACGCAGGATGAGCCATGGCGACGTGATAGCCCTCATTGTCGACGTCGCGCACCGACTTCCAGTTGACCGGCGTTTTCTGCGTCCAGACGCCCCAGGACGGCACCATGTCCGCGATGCGGTAATGCGCAATCTCGGCCTCGATCGGCTTCAGCAGGTCCGCCACGGAAGGCTGCGGGCCGCCGTCGCGGAAGCGGATGAAGATGAAACCCATCCAGATTTCGAGGTCGAGCGGCGCCAGCCCGAACTCGGTCTTGTCGAGTTCGGGGAAGGAGCGCGGGCGGGCCGCGCCTCGAAGCGTGCCGTCGAGATTGTAGACCCAGCCGTGAAACGGGCAGACCAGCGCGTTCTTGCAATTGCCCTTCTCGTCGGCGACGACGCGGGAGCCTCGATGCCGGCATAGATTGTGGAAGGCACGCACGACGCCGTCCTTGCCGCGCACGATCAGCGCCCGTTCGCCGACCACGTCCATCGCAAGATAGTCGCCCGCATCCGGCAGATCCGAGACATGCCCGGCGATCTGCCAGTGATTACGGAAAACGTGCTCCTTTTCCAGTTCCAGAAGCGCGTTGGAATGATAGCTCCAGCCCGGCAATCCCCTGCGGTCCCAATCGTTGGGGATCGCCACATCGCGCAGATGCGGGTTCATCGTCATGCTCTTATTTGTTGAACACTCATTCAATAAGAGCACGATTACTGTTTAAGCGCAACGGTTTGCGGAATGCCGAAAGCGTTTGGTTCCTAAACGGCAAAGAGAGCAGCCAGGTGCCCAAGCAGGGCCGCGTTGGAAAAAAGCACGTCCTTTCCGCGGCTTACGGGGAAGCAAACGGCTGCAAGGCCGGATAGGCTGCGGGTGATACCCATTGCATCGAATTGGCGCAGCTCTGTCCCGCTTCGACGGCACTCAATGGCCGTCTTCACGCATGTGAGCGCTTGCGCCCTGCCGCAAGCGGAACGCGCATCGAACGGTCATCCGAAATCGTTTGGCTGTCCTGCCTACTGGTCCCGCTTCAGACGGCGGCAGATCTCGTCGAGCTGTTCCAGCGTCCGATAGGCGACGCGCACCTCGCCGCCGCCGCCTTTGTGTGTGATCGCCACCTTCATGCCGACCGCATCCGACAGCAGTTTTTCCAGCGCCAGCGTGTCGGCGTCCTTTTGCGCCGGAGCCGCGGGCTTGGCTTCGCGCTGCGCCGCCGCGGGCATCTGCGCCAGCGCTTCGGCCTGCCGCACGGAAAGCCCTTCCTCGACGATGCGCTTGGCCAGCCCCGCCGGGTCCTCCGCCGTCACCAGCGTGCGGGCATGACCGGCCGACAGGGCGCCGTCCACCAGCATGCCGCGAATGACGTCCGGCAGCTTGAGCAGCCGCAGCGTGTTGGCGACATGACTGCGGCTCTTGCCGATCACCTGGCCGAGATCGGCCTGGCTGTAGCCATGTTCCTCGATGAGCTGCTGGTAGCCCTGTGCTTCCTCGACCGGATTGAGGTCGGCGCGCTGGACGTTCTCGATGATTGCCAGTTCCAGCGCCGTCCGGTCGCTGACCTCGCGCACGATGACCGGAATCTCCGTAAGGCCGGCACGCTGCGCGGCCCGCCAGCGCCGCTCGCCGGCGATGATTTCGTAGCGTCCGGATTGCCCCGGCGACGGCCGCACGACCACCGGCTGCACGATGCCGTGCTCGCGGATCGACTGCGTCAGGTCCGTCAGGTCGGCTTCGGCGAAGGAACGGCGCGGATTGCGCGGGTTCGGCGAAACGAACTCGATCGGCACCTTGCCGTCGGCCGTTGCCCGCTTTTCCGGCGTTGGCGCCGGCCGATCCATTTCTCCGATCAGCGCCGCGAGGCCTCTGCCGAGTCGTTTTCTGGAAGGGTCTTCGTTCATCTGTCGCAATCGTTCCGGTGTCGAATCGTTATGCGGCGCGCAGCCGGCGCTCGCGGCGAATGACTTCGGACGCCAGTTGCAGATAGGCCTGGCTGCCCGAGCATTTGAGGTCGTAGAGGATTGCCGGCTTGCCGTAGGACGGCGCTTCCGACACCCGCACATTGCGCGGAATGACGGTTTCGTAAACCTTGTCGCCCATATGCGCGCGCACATCCTGCACAACCTGGTTGGCCAGATTGTTGCGGCCGTCGAACATGGTCAGCACGATACCCTGGATCGTCAACTCCGGATTGATCGAGCCTCTCACCTGTTCGACGGTTTCAAGCAACTGGCTCAAGCCCTCCAGCGCAAAGAACTCGCATTGCAGCGGCACCAGCACGGAATCCGCGGCGGCCATCGAATTCAGCGTCAGCAGGTTAAGCGACGGCGGACAGTCGATCAGCACATAACTGAACGCACCCGACCGTTCCGCCGAACGGTGCAAAGCATTGCGCAGCCGCAACACCCTGTCGGCCGCCGTCGAGATTTCCATCTCGACACCGAGCAAGTCCAAGGTGGACGGCACGATGGACAGGCCGGGCACCGCGGTCGGCAAGGCCGCCGCGTCGATATCCAGTTCGCCCATCAGGACGTCGTAGGACGATACCGTACGGTCCCGCCTGTCGATCCCGAGCCCGGTGCTGGCATTGCCCTGCGGATCGAGATCGACGATCAGCACCCGCTCGCCGATCGCCGCAAGCGCCGTCGCCAAATTGATCGCCGTCGTGGTCTTGCCGACGCCGCCCTTCTGGTTGGCAACGGTTATGATCCTGGGTCCGGTCTTGCTCATATATCAGAACTCGCTAGCCGCCGGCCCGGCGAAGGCCTGATATTTCAAGGATTGCGCCTTCGGGATCGGTCCGACTCGGGTGTTCTACCAGATCGAACTTCCAGCGGTGAGCGCTTTCTTCCACTTCACTGCGGTAATCCCGCCCTTTATGGAACAGGCCGACGGCGCCGGCGCGCAGCCACGGCTCGGAAAGGGCAAGAAGGGCGTCGAGCGACGCCAGCGCGCGTGCGGTTACGACCTGCGGCTGTTCTACCAGACCATGGCTGTCTTCGATCCGCCGGGCGACAATGTGGGCGGGCAGGGAGAAATGACCGATCGTCGCCTGCAAGAAGCCCGTCTTCTTCCGGTTGCTTTCCACCATGTCGACCGCTCCGCCGCGCTCTTTCATGATGAGCGCGATCACGAGGCCGGGAAACCCGCCGCCCGAGCCGAGGTCCAGCCATCGGAGCGCTGTCGGCTTCAATCCCACAAGCTGCGCGCTATCCAGAATATGCCTGTCCCACAATTCCGCTTCGGTGGAACGCGCAATGAGATTGATGCGCTGGTTCCACTTGCGAAACTGAGCTTCGAACGCGATCAGCCGATCGAATGTTTCACGTGAAACCGGCCCCGTCGCCCGCTCCAGCACTTCCAGCGAAGGCTCACTCAAGCGGCACCTTTACGGACCTGTTCGCTGTTGCGGACATGCGCGACGATGATCGCCAGCGCCGCCGGCGTCATGCCTTCCATGCGCTGCGCATCCGCCACCGAGCGCGGTCGCCGGTCCCGCATCTTCTGCCGCAATTCGTTGGACAGTCCGGCCACCGCTGAGAAGTCCAACTCCTCTGGAATGAGCCGTGCTTCCTCCTGGCGTAACTGCTCCACGTCAGCTTTCTGCCGATCCAGATAGACGGCATATTTCGCCTCCGTTTCAAGGGCTTCGATGGTCTTTGCGTCAAAATCCCGGAGGGCTGGTTCAAGATCGGCCAGCCAGGCCACGTCGACACCCGGCCGGGCGAGAAGCTCGTACCCCGAACGACGAACCCCATCCTGGTTGATGTCCAGACCACGGCGCGCGGCCTCGTTCGGCGTCAACGTCATCCCAAACGCCAGCGCGCGGGCCCGATCGATATGTGCCCTTGCCGTCTCATAACGGCGTGTTCGCTCGCCGGAAACAATACCGAGGGCCATCGCCTTGGGCGTCAGTCGCTCGTCCGCATTGTCGGCACGCAGCGACAGCCGGAACTCGGCGCGCGACGTGAACATGCGATAGGGCTCGTTGATGCCCCGGCTGGTCAGATCGTCGATCATCACGCCCAGATACGCATCGGCCCGGCTGATGACGACGGCCTCGGCGCCTGACGCGGCATGCGCGGCGTTGAGCCCGGCCAGCAGACCCTGGGCCGCGGCCTCTTCATAACCCGTTGTTCCGTTGATCTGGCCGGCCAGAAACAGGCCCCGGACCTTTCGCGTTTCCAGCGTCCGCTCCAACTCGCGCGGATCGATATGGTCATATTCGATGGCATATCCCGGTTGCAGCATCTCGGCGCGCTCCAGCCCCGGAATCGTCGTCAGAAGCTCGCGTTGCACGTCCTCCGGCAAGGAAGTCGAAATACCGTTCGGATAAATCGTATGGTCGTCGAGGCCCTCCGGTTCAAGGAAGATCTGATGGCCATCGCGATCGCCGAATTTCACGATCTTGTCCTCGATCGAGGGACAATAGCGCGGCCCGATGCCTTCGATCGAGCCCGAATACATCGCCGACCGGCCAAGATTGGCGCGAACGATCGCATGGGTCGCACCGGTCGTGCGCGTGATTCCGCATTCGACCTGCCTGGTCTCGATACGATCCGTCAGCAAGGAGAAGGGAACCGGCTCATCGTCTCCGGCCTGCATGTCGAGCGAGGCCCAATCGATGGTCCGGCCATCCAGCCGCGGCGGCGTTCCCGTCTTCAAACGCCCCAGTTGGAAGCCAGCGCGCCGCATCGTCTCGGACAAACCGATCGACGCCTGTTCATTCATGCGTCCGGCAACGATCTTGCGCTCGCCGATGTGAATAAGGCCGCGCAAGAACGTTCCTGTCGTCAAAACCACGGCCCCGCATGCGAAGTGCTGGCCATCCGACAGCATGACCCCCACGACACGACCATCCCGGATATCGAAATCGACGGCCTCGCCTTCAACAACATTCAGGCCGGCCTGATCGCTTATCGCCGCCTGCATGGCTTCGCGGTAAAGCTTGCGATCCGCCTGCGCCCGAGGCCCGCGCACAGCGGGACCCTTACGCCGGTTGAGCATGCGGAATTGAATGCCGGCCGCATCGGCAACACGGCCCATGAGGCCGTCCATAGCATCGATCTCACGTACCAGATGGCCTTTTCCGAGCCCACCGATGGCCGGATTACAACTCATCACCCCGATCGTATCGAAGCGTAATGTGATCAATGCCGTATGCGCGCCGGCTCGCGCAGCAGCGCTCGCCGCTTCGCATCCAGCGTGCCCGCCGCCGATCACAATGACATCATAACCGTTCTGCATGGTCGTCCGGTACCTTTCGCGGACACATGTGCCGCAGTGAACGCGCTGTCAAGTTTTTCGCGAAGACGTTTCACGTGAAACAGCGGGGCGACGGCAACCCGTTTCACGTGAATCATTCGTTACGGTCAGAGATCCGGAGTACAATCGCGCGGAGCACGCGCTCCGTGTTTCACGTGAATCACTTCCCAATGCAGAACTGCGAGAAAATGACATCCAGCAAGTCCTCGACGTCCACAGTTCCGACAATCCTGCCCAGCCGATCAGCTGCGAGCCGAAGCGCCTCCGCCTGCAATTCCCGCTCTTCACAGTCGAACGCCTGACGAAGGCATCTGGACGCCTCAATCAACAGTTCGACATGCCGCAACCGCGACGGCAGAATATCGCCCGCATCCGCCACCATGTCCTTTGCGCGACGGCCGATCGCGTCCGTCAAAGCCCGAACACCTTCGCCTGCCACGGCAGAAAGCTCGAAATCATATGCCTCGCTGGCACGGTGGGACCTCAGGTCGAGCTTGGTGCCGACTTTCCACACCGGAGCAAGGGCGTCCAATCCGGCATCGATGCTCGTCGGCGCCGCCATGTCCTCCAGATGCAACACAAGATTGGCATTTCTTGCCCGTTGCCTGGCGCGTTCCATGCCGATCATCTCCACAGGTCCCGCATGGTCGCGCAGCCCGGCGGTATCGATCAGCCGAACCAAAAGCCCGTCCAGATCGAGCGAGACTTCGATGAGATCCCGTGTCGTTCCTGGCTCATCCGTGACGATTGCAACGTCACGCCGCGCCAAGGCGTTGAGCAACGAAGACTTGCCCGCGTTGGGCGCGCCGAGGATCACCACCTCGAACCCGTCGCGAATGATCTCCGCCGTGGCGTAGCCGCCAGCGTGCGTCTCGATCTCACCAGCCAAGAGAGCCATGTCGGCCATCACGCTCTTCGCAACGGAGCCCGGAACGTCGTCCTCATCAGCGAAGTCGATTTCCGCCTCGATCATCGCCCGCGCCCGGATCAGGCGATTTCGCCAGCTTTCGTAGAGCCGTGCCTGGGCGCCGTCTGCATTGCGCACCGCGAAACGGCGCTGCGCCTCGGTTTCCGCAGTCACGAGATCGGCCAGCGCCTCGGTTTGCGGCAGGTCGAGCTTGCCGTTCAGAAAGGCACGCCTGGTGAATTCACCTGGTTCGGCATGTCGTACACCTTTGATTCCAGTCAGCCGCTCAAGCAGGGCCGAAGCCGTCGCGCGGCCGCCATGGATGTGGAATTCGCCAACATCCTCGCCGGTAAAGCTGGCGGGACCGGGAAAAAAGAGCGCGATGCCCTGATCGATGATCGAGCCGTCCTCCGCCATGAGCCGGCGATAAACGGTCGTCCTTGGCTTCGGAACGCCTCCCGCGATCGTTTCGAGGGCGAATCGAGTCTGGGCGCCGGAAATCCGAATCACCGCGATGCCCGCCGGCAACCGGCCGCTCGACAGGGCGACGATGGAATCAACGAAGTTCATTTGCCTGTCTCATTCCACGGCCCTACCTTCATCGCAACTGGAGGTGCTCATGCCGCTGCCGCCCCGAAACCTCCTCGCTGAGGAAGCGAGTCCTTATCTACGCCAGCACGCCGGCAATCCCGTCCACTGGCGACCCTGGTCGCAAGCCGCGCTCGCCGACGCCGAAGCGCTCGGCAGGCCGATCCTGGTGTCGATCGGTTATGCCGCATGCCACTGGTGCCATGTCATGGCGCACGAGAGTTTCGAAAATGCAGACGTGGCCGCCGTCATGAACCGCCTGTTCGTCAATATCAAGGTCGACCGGGAAGAGCGGCCGGATATCGACCAGATCTACATGGCGGCGCTGAGCGCAATGGGGGAGCAGGGCGGCTGGCCGCTCACCATGTTCCTGACCCCGAAGGGCAAGCCGTTCTGGGGCGGTACCTACTTTCCGCCCCAGCCCCGCTACGGCCGGCCCGGTTTCGTCCAGGTGCTGGAAGCGGTCGACAAGGCCTGGCGCGACAAGGCGGCGAGCCTAGCGCAAAGCGCCGACCAACTGACCGAACACGTCGGCGCTCGCCTCGCCGTCGAAGCGGACAAGGCCGCGCTGCGGCCGGAAGCCCTGGAAACGCTCGCCAACGGCATTTACGGCATAACGGACACTGTCGGCGGCGGCCTGCGTGGCGCGCCGAAGTTCCCGAACGCGCCGTTCCTGCACACATTGTGGTTGTCGTGGCTCACGTCAGGCAATCGCGATCATCGCGACGCCGTCCTGAACACGCTCGAGGCGATGCTGCGAGGCGGCATCTACGATCATGTCGGCGGCGGCCTCTGCCGCTATTCGACCGACACGGAATGGCTTGTGCCGCATTTCGAGAAGATGCTCTACGACAACGCCCAACTCCTGCGCCTCTGCAACTGGGCTTACGCCGCAACCGGAAACGATTTGTTCCGGATACGAATCGAAGAGACGGCCGCCTGGCTCCTGCGGGAAATGCGCACAGACAGCGGCTGCTTCGCAGCCAGCCTCGATGCCGACAGCGAGGGCGAAGAAGGGCTCTTCTACACGTGGACGCGGGCCGAGATCGATCAGGCCGGCGCCGGACCAGAGTTTGACCGCACCTTTACCCTTGCCGATCCCCCCGGCTGGGAAGGCAAGCCGATCCTCTGCCAGACGGCCGATCAATGCCGCCGGAGCATCGCCGAGGTCGAAGGCGTGAAGGCCTTGAAGCAAAACCTGCTCAGCGCCCGCGAACGCCGTATCCGCCCCGCCCGCGACGACAAGGTCCTCGCCGATTGGAACGGGCTGGCGATTGTCGCGCTCGCCGAATGCGGCCGTTCCCTGCAACGCCCGGAATGGATCGACGCGGCACGGCTAGCCTTCGACCATATCCTCTCGGCCCGCCTGGATGGCCGCTTGCCGCACTCCATGCTTGCGACGGCGAAGCTCTTCCCTGCCTTGTCCACCGACTATGCCGCGATGGGCAACGCCGCGATCGCCTTGTTCGAAGCGACCGGCAAGGCACACTATCTGACCGAAGTAGGGACGCTGCTCGCCCAGCTCGACGCCTGGCACGGCGACGCGAATGGAAGCGGGCACTACCTCACCGCCGCCGACAGCGCCGACACTCCATTGCGTATCCGCGGCGACGTCGACGAGGCCATCCCTTCCGCGACAGCCCAGATCATCGAGGCAAAGGTCCGCTATGCCAGCCTCGCCGGCGACATGGCCCTCATGGAAGAAGCCTATGCGACCGCCGAACATGCCACCGGCCGTATCGCCGGGCAGGCCTATGGCCAAGCTGGGATCATCAACGCCTCGATGCTGGCGCTCCAGCCGATGAAGCTCGTTCTCATGGAGAACCCGGAAAATCCGCTGCTCGTTCCGGTCGCGAATCAAAATCCCGACCCGCGCCGCGTAGACCAGGTCGTCACCATCGGAACGGAAGCGAATCGATCGCTCCTGCCCGACGTCATACCCCGAACCGACAGGCCCGGCGCCTATCTCTGCACCGGGCAGGTCTGCCTGCCGCCCGTCAGTGATCCAGGCGAGTTGGAAAGCCTCCTCCGACACACCGGTGACGACGCTTAGAGCGAAATGCCGTTTCCCTGAATCGGTATTCCGCTCTAACCATTTGTTTTCGAGGCATGATGTTTTCCGAAAAGTCTGCAACTTTTCGGCATCATGCTTTAAGCGCCGCCGGAACCGAAACAACAAGACGGCCGCACAGGGCGGCCGTCACTTGTCGAAAACAGGCGATAGACGCTGTCAGGTGTTCATCGAATCGAAGAAATCGGCGTTGGTCTTCGTCTGTTTCAGCTTGTCGATGAGGAACTCGATCGCATCGGTCGTTCCCATCGGCGCCAGGATGCGGCGCAGCACGAAGATCTTCTGGAGGTCGGAACGCGGGATCAGCAGATCCTCCTTGCGCGTGCCGGACTTGAGAATGTCCATGGCCGGATAGATGCGCTTGTCGGAAACCTTGCGGTCGAGGTGGATTTCCGAGTTGCCGGTGCCCTTGAACTCTTCGAAAATCACTTCGTCCATGCGGCTGCCGGTGTCGATCAGGCCGGTCGCGATGATGGTCAGCGAACCGCCTTCCTCGATGTTGCGCGCCGCGCCGAAGAAGCGCTTCGGCCGCTGTAGTGCGTTGGCGTCGACACCGCCGGTCAGCACCTTGCCGGATGACGGCACCACGGTGTTGTAGGCACGGCCGAGGCGGGTGATGGAATCGAGCAGGATGACCACGTCGCGGCCATGCTCGACCAGACGCTTGGCCTTCTCGATGACCATTTCCGCCACCTGTACGTGGCGCGCCGCCGGCTCGTCGAAGGTCGAGGACACGACCTCGCCCTTGACCGAGCGCTGCATGTCGGTGACTTCCTCCGGCCGCTCGTCGATCAGGAGAACGATCAGGTAGCACTCGGGATGATTGGTGGTGATCGAATGGGCGATGTTCTGCATCAGCACCGTCTTGCCGGTGCGGGGCGGCGCGATGATCAGCGCGCGCTGGCCCTTGCCGAGCGGCGCAACCAGGTCGATGACGCGCGGCGAAATATCCTTCGTGGTCGGATTCTCGACCTCCATCTTCAGCCGCTCGGTCGGATAGAGCGGCGTCAGATTGTCGAAGTGGATCTTGTGACGGATCTTCTCCGGATCGTCGAAATTGATGGTGTTGACCTTGAGCAGCGCGAAATAGCGCTCGCCCTCCTTCGGGCTGCGGATCGGCCCTTCGACGGTGTCGCCGGTCTTCAGCGAAAAGCGGCGGATCTGCGACGGCGAGATGTAGATGTCGTCCGGGCCCGGCAGGTAGTTGGCGTTGGCCGAACGCAGGAAGCCGAAGCCGTCCTGCAAAACCTCCACCACGCCGTCGCCGATGATCTCGATGTCCTGCGCCGCCAGCTTCTTGAGGATGGCGAACATCAGCTCCTGCTTGCGCATGACGCTGGCGTTTTCCACCTCGAGCGACTCGGCGAAAGCGATCAGGTCGGTCGGTTTCTTGTTCTTGAATTCCTGAAGCTTCATTTCCTGCATGGATGGACTCTGGGTGTGCAGTGGGAAGAAAAGAGCGGCTGTCATCGAAAGCGCCGGGCGCGGCCAGTGGGGAAGGGCGGCGCTGCACGGGAAGGAAGACCCGTCTTTTAGCTTCGCCCCCGGCAAAGAGCAAGCGTGCTTTTATCGCCTCGAGAACCGCTCAAAACGGCTTGACGATCACCAGAATGACGATGGCTATCATCAGCAATGTGGGGATCTCGTTGACGATCCGCCAGTGCCTTGCCGGCTTTTCGTTGCGATCCTGCGAAAATTTCCGCACCGCAGCCGACAGGTAGCCGTGCACGGCCGACATCAGCACGACGGCCGCCAGCTTGGCGTGCAGCCAGCCGGCCGAGAACCATCCGCCTTTCCAGGCGAGCCACAGGCCGAAGGCCCAGGTGACGATCATCGCGGGATTGATGATGCCGCGCAGAAGTCGCCGCTCCATCACCTTGAACGTCTCGGATTGCACGGAGCCCTTCTCGGCCTCGACATGATAGACGAACAGACGCGGCAGGTAGAGCATGCCGGCCATCCACGAAATGACGGCAATGACGTGGATCGCCTTGGCCCACGGATAGAAATCGTCCGGACCGAACAGGAACAGAAGGCCTGCCAGTACCAGGAAAACGCCAACGGCGATCGCCGCCCGCTTCAGCGCAGTCGCACCGCTGTCCGCCGTCGAGACGCTGTTCGTCATCGCATCGCACTCCGCACTCGCCTGACCATCGCCTCGACATGCGCCACCGGCGTCTCAGGCACGATCCCGTGGCCGAGATTGAAGATCAGCGGACCTTGGCCAAGCGCTTTCAGGATCGCGTCCACGCCGTCTTCGAGCGCCCGGCCTCCCGCCACGAGCCGCAGCGGGTCGAGATTGCCCTGCACCGCGCCGTTCCGTTGTAGCAAGGCGGCGCCCGGCAACGGCACCGTCCAGTCCAATCCGAGCCCGTCGATACCGGTCTTGCCGCGATAGCTGGCGTAAAAGCCGCCGGCCCCCTTTGGAAAGCCGATGATCGGGACATGCGGATGCGCCGCCTTCATCTGCTCGACCATGATACGGACCGGAGCCACGCAAAAAGCCTCGAACGAGGCTTCATCGAGGACGCCAGCCCAGGAATCGAAAATCTGCACGGCGTCCGCGCCGGCCTCGATCTGGCGGATGAGATAGGCGGCCGACTGCTCGGCGAGAATTTCGAGCAGGCGGCGGAAGGCTTCCGGTTCGCGATAGGCAAAAAGCCTCGCCGGCGCCTGGTCGGGCGTGCCGTGGCCGGCGATCATGTAGGTCGCCACCGTCCACGGCGCGCCGCAGAAGCCGAGCAGCGTGGTCGTCGCCGGCAGCTTCGCGCGCAGGCGCCGCACCGTCTCGTAGACCGGCTCCAGACGGGCATGGAACGAACCGGCATCCAGGCCGTCGATCTCCGCTGCCGTCATCGGCGCCATTTGCGGGCCTCTGCCTTCCTCGAAACGCAATTCCCGGCCGAGCGCGTGCGGCACGACGAGAATATCGGAAAACAGGATCGAGGCGTCGAAGCCGAAACGCTCGATCGGTTGCAGGGTCACTTCCACGGCGAAGTCGGGATCGTAGCAGAGATCCAGAAAAGATCCCGCGCGCTTGCGCGTTTCGCGATACTCGGGGAGGTAGCGGCCGGCTTGCCGCATCATCCAGAGCGGTGGTGGAAACACCGTCTCGCCTTTCAGTACCCTCAGCACGGTTCGGTCGGGGGTCATGGCGCCAGCCTTTGAACAGCCCTTTCTAAATCTAAAGAGATAGAGAAAGAGATTCTTCTGATTCTATGACTCTGTTTGAATCGGGAATCCGCCGCTGTCCATATCGGCGCGCCAAAAGCCGTCCGGCCATGATGTCGCGGACAAGATGCCGAAGCTCTGGAAAAGTCCGTGAATAATCACGATTCAGCAAGTCCTATCAGACGCTTGGCTATCGCGGATCGGCGCCAGCGGTGTGGGTATCGTCCGGCCTGCCAACATTCTTCCCGCTCTTGTCCCCAGTCGCCCGTTCCGTCGCCGCACGGCCTCGATTGTGGACAAACAGGCTTCTGATACAGTCGCCCTGAGGCAACCTGTCCGGCCCTCCCGCTTTGTCCACAGTCGCCCACAGGACGCAAAAAAGATCGTGAACAAACCGCAAAGCTTCTTCCATCTGCACCTGATTTCGGACGCGACCGGCGAAACTCTGCTGGCGGCCGGCCGCGCGGCCTCGGCCCAGTACAAGGACGCGCGTGCCATCGAGCACATTTATCCGCTGATCCGCACCGACAAGCAGCTGATGAAGGTGTTCGAGGATATCGAGGAGGAACCGGGCATCATTCTCTACACGGTGGTCGACCAGGCGCTCGCCCGCCATATCGACGAGCGCTGCGCGGCCATGGGCCTGCCCTGCGTCTCGGTTCTGGAGCCGGTGCTCGCCGTTTTCCAGTCCTACCTCGGCACGCCGGCTGGGCGCCGTGTCGGCGCCCAGCACGTCCTCGATGCCGATTATTTTCGTCGCATCGATGCGCTGAACTTCACCATGGAGCATGACGACGGCCAGCTCCAGCACGATCTCGACCAGGCCGACATCGTGCTGATCGGCATTTCGCGCACCTCGAAGACGCCGACCAGCATCTATCTCGCCAACCGCGGCATCAAGACCGCCAACATTCCGATCGTGCTCGGCGTGCCGATACCGCCGAGCCTGATCGGAGCGAAAGGGCCGCTGATTGTCGGCCTGATCGCGACGGCCGAGCGCATTTCGCATGTGCGCCAGAACCGGCTGCTCGGCACCACGTCGGGCTACGACGCGGCCAGCTATGTCGACCGCGCCGCCATTTCGGAGGAGCTGGCCTATGCGCGCCAGCTCTGCACCCGCCACAACTGGCCGGTGATCGACGTCAGCCGCCGCTCCATCGAGGAGACGGCCGCCGCCATCCTGGCGTTGCGAGGCAAGGGACGTTAGCTCTCCAGGGGGAGAGAGAATGGACCGGACATCCCACGAAAGGCTTCGCATCCCCGCCTTTATCCACCCGTCGGAGCGGCCGGATTCACGTGAAACGTCCTGGCGAACAAACGATACAACCAGTCGCCAAAATGCACTAAATCCCTTCGGCGGCAGATTGGAGTTCGAGCCATGCCTGAAAAACTCATCCTCGCTTCCGGCAGCCCGTTCCGGAAGGCCATGCTGGAACACGCCGGCGTCATGATCGAAGCGATACCCGCCGACCTGGACGAGCGCGCACTGGAAGCGCCGCTGAAGGGCAGCGGCGCCTCGCCGGAAGACGTCGCCCTGGTTCTGGCCGAAGCCAAGGCGGTAGCGGTTTCGGAGAACCATCCCGGCCGGCTGGTGCTGGGGTGCGACCAGACGCTGTCGCTGGGCGACGAGATCTTTCACAAGCCGGCCGACATGGAAGACGCCCGCCGTCATCTCCTAGCCCTGTCGGGCAAGACGCATCACCTGAACAGCGCCGCCGTCCTGGCCCGCGACGGCAAGGTCCTGTGGAGCCATGTCGGTGTCGCCGCGCTGACCATGCGCACCCTCGATCCCGCCTTCGTCGGCCGCCATCTCGCCCGCGTCGGCCCGAAAGCGCTGCAAAGCGTCGGCGCCTACCAGATCGAAGGCGAGGGCATCCAGCTATTCGAGACAATCGAGGGCGATTATTTCACCATTGTCGGCCTGCCGCTGCTGGCAGTGCTCGCGGAACTGCGCGATCTCGGAGCCGTCGATGGCTGAGTCGTTGAAAAAAGCCTTCGTTATCGGCCATCCCATCGCTCATTCGCGCTCGCCGAAAATTCACGGCCATTGGCTTGCCGCGCATGGCATAGCCGGAAATTACCAGGCCATTGACGTCGCGCCGCAGGACCTTTCCGCATTCATCGGCGCCATGGGCAAAAACGGCCTGCGCGGCGGCAACGTCACCATTCCGCACAAGGAAGCGGTTTTTGCGTTGGTCGGTCGGCTCGACACGGCGGCAGAGGCGATCGGAGCCGTCAACACGCTGTGGTTCGAGGACGGAATGCTGTGCGGCGGCAATACCGACGCATACGGCTTCGCCGCCAATCTCGACGAACACGCGCCGCATTGGGTCGCCAACGGCCCGGCCTTGGTGCTCGGTGCCGGCGGTGCTGCCCGTGCCGTCGTTCACGCGCTGAAGATACGCGGCGTAAAGGATATCCGCATCGTCAACCGCACGCTGGCGCGCGCCGTCGAACTGCGCGACCGTTTCGGCGCGGGCGTCTCGGCTCACCCGCAAGCGGCCGTTCCGGACCTGCTCGGCGATTGCGGCCTGCTCGTCAACACCACCTCCGTCGGCATGGCCGGCAAAGGCGAGGGTGGATTGCCGGCCGATCCGTCGCGCCTGCCGGACCGGGCCGTCGTGACCGATATCGTCTATGTGCCTTTGGAGACGCCGCTGCTGGCGGCCGCACGCAGGCGCGGCCTGAAGGTCGTGGATGGGCTCGGCATGCTGCTGCACCAGGCCGCGCCCGGCTTCGAGCGCTGGTTCGGCGTCCGGCCTGAGGTCACGGCTTCTCTGCGCGCCCTGATCGTCGCCGACCTGGGAGCCGCCGCATGATCGTGCTCGGCCTCACGGGGTCCATCGGCATGGGCAAATCGGCGACGGCGAGGATGTTTTCCGAGGCCGGCGTGCCGGTGCACGATTCCGACGCGGCGGTGCACCGGCTCTATGCCGGCAAGGCCGCGCCGCTGATCGAGGCAGCCTTTCCCGGCGTCGTCGAGGACGGCACCGTCGATCGCGCCCGCCTCGGCGCCCGCGTGCTCGGCGATGCCGCCGCGCTGAAGGCGCTGGAGGCGATCGTGCACCCGCTGGTGCGCGCCGATGCAGACGCCTTCGTCGCCCGCCACCGCGCCGCCGGCGCGCCGCTGGTGGTGCTCGACATTCCCCTGTTGTTCGAGACGGGCGGGCGCGACCGCGTCGACAAGGTCGCAGTGGTCAGCGCGCCGGCCGAGACGCAGCGCCGGCGCGTGCTGGCGCGGCCCGGCATGACGGTGGAGAAGTTCGAAGCCATCCTCGCCCGCCAGGTGCCGGACGCCGAAAAGCGGCGCCAGGCGGATTTCGTCATCGACAGCGGCCGCGGCTTCGACGCGGCGCGCGCCGAAGTGGAGCGGATCGTCAGCGAACTGGCCGGAAAAGGGTAGGGGTGGACAACGCCCCCGCCGGCCTTGCGCCCCGCCGGCCGAGCCTCCATCTTCACCCCGGAGCGATTCGATGCGTGAAATCATCTTCGATACGGAAACCACCGGCCTCGATGCCCGCGAGGACCGCATCATCGAGCTTGGCTGCATCGAGCTGGACAACCGCTTCCCGACCGGACGCACCTTCCATCACTACATCAACCCGCAGGGCCGCGCGATCAATCCGGAGGCGCAGGCCGTGCACGGCATCGGCGCCGAGCAACTCGTCGGCAAGCCGATCTTCGCCGACCTCGCCGCCGAATTCCTGGCCTTCATCGACGGCGCCAAGCTGGTCGCCCACAATGCCGGCTTCGACATGGGCTTCATCAATGCCGAATTCGCCCGCCTCGGTCATCCGGCGGTCGGGCAGGAGCGGGTTGTGGACACGCTGGCGCTGGCCCGCCGCAAACATCCGATGGGGCCGAACTCGCTGGACGCGCTGTGTCGGCGCTACGGCATCGACAACAGTCACCGCACCAGGCACGGAGCCTTGCTCGATTCCGAGCTGCTGGCCGAGGTCTATATCGAGCTGATCGGCGGCAAGCAGGCCGCGCTGATCCTCGACACCGTCGCAACGCAAGGCGCGGTCGCCATCGCGGCGGCGGACGTCGTCATCGCCCCGCGCCCCGCGCCGCTGCCCGCGCGCCTCACCGAAACCGAACGGGCCGCGCATGCGAAAATGGTGGAGACGCTGGGCGAAAAGGCGCTCTGGCTGCGCCATCAGTAGAATCGGCAATAAAAAACCCGGCGCGAGGCCGGGTTTTTCGTTCAAAGCAAAAACGGATCAGCTCGCCTTGACCTTGCTCGCCGCCTGGTCTTCGGCCAGCTTCTGCTGGAACATCTGCGCGAAGTCGATCGGATCGAGCATCAGCGGCGGGAAGCCGCCGTTGCGCGTCGCGTCGGCGATGATCTGGCGCGCGAAGGGGAACAGCAGCCGCGGGCACTCGATGAACAGCAGCGGCAGCATGTGCTCCTGCGGGAAGCCGGCGATGTTGAAGACGCCGCCATAGACCAGCTCGACGTTGAACAGCACGTCCTTGTCGAAGGAGGCCTTGGCGTTCAGCGTCAAAAGCACGTCGAACTGCTGATCCGACAGCGGATTGGCGTTGACGTTGACGTTGATGGCGATACCGGGCGCCTTGTCGCGGCCGCGCAGCGAATTGGGTGCGCCGGGGCTTTCGAAGGAGAGGTCTTTCACGTACTGCGCCAGCACGTTGAGCGTCGGCTGCGCGCCGTTGCCGTTGCCGTTGGCGCCTGCCTGAGCTTCGTTGTTTTCGGCCATGAGCCCCTTGTCCTGTCGATTCCGGGAAGAACCGGGCCGCAGGGCCCGGTGAGTCAGCGCGTTGGCTATCACGCTCGGCCCGCCGATACAAGGTTTTCGCCGTTCAGGCGCCGATCAGTCGCCGTTCAGGCGCCGATCAGTCGTCGGTCAGGCGGCGCCAGGGCGATTCGGGGTCCGGCTTGCGCGAAAACTCTTCCGCATCGAGGTCGATGGTGCGCTCGCGCGATCGGCGCATGCCGAAGCCGGAAACGACGGTGATCCGGTTCTTCAGATACTTCCAGGCGAGGTCGCGCACCGGCGGCAGAAACAAGAGCAGGCCGACGATATCGGTGAGGAAACCGGGCACGATGAGCAGGATGGCGGCCAGCACGATCATCGCGCCGTGCGCCAGTTGCCGGCTGGGGTCGCGGCCGGCCTCGATCTCGGCCCGCGCGCGCGCCATCACGCCGAAGCCCTGATGTCGCAGGAGCAGGCTGCCGGCGATGGCGGAGGCCAGCACCAGCCCCACCACGGCCAGCGCGCCGATCTGCCGGCCGACGATGACGAAGCCGGCGATCTCCATGAGCGGCAGCGCCAGAAAAAGCAGGGGAAGGAAGGAAATACGCACGCTCTGCTCGTCAAGTTCTGTGGGTGGCGGCTTGCCGCCGGCATCAAGACGGTTAGATAGGCACGTCCGGCTTTGATTTGAATGCCCGGCCGATTTGAATGATTGCACGGCGCGTTCTATATGCTTTCATGAATAGGCGCCATGCCGGACGGCCGGCTCAGGGATTGATTGACGCAACGATGGGTTTCTTCGACTTCGGCACGATTTTCTTCCTGATTGCGGCGGTGGTCATCTTCTTCCAGCTGCGCAACGTGCTGGGCCGCCGCACCGGCAACGAGCGGCCGCCCTTCGATCCCTACACCGCCGCGCGCGGCAAGGACGCCAAGGATGCCGTGCAGGCACCGGAAAACGTCGTCTCGCTGCCGCGCAAGCGTGGACCAGGCGATGCTGCGCCCGATGTCTATGCCGCCATCGACGCGCTGGCCAAGCCCGACACCGATCTCAATCGCGGCCTGCGCGCCATCAAGGACGCCGAGCCGTCCTTCGAGCCGAAAACCTTCGTCGACGGCGCCAAGATGGCCTATGAGATGATCGTGATGGCCTACGCCGACGGCGATCGCAAGACGTTGAAGAACCTGCTTTCGCGCGAAGTCTATGACGGCTTCGTCACCGCCATCGGCGAGCGCGAGGCGAAGTCGGAAAAGGTGGAGTCCTCCTTCGTCGGCATCAACAAGGCCGAGCTCGTCGGCGCCGAGATGAAGGGTACGGAGGCGCACGTCACGCTGCGCGTCGTCAGCGAACTGATTTCGGCGACGCGCGACAAGGCCGGCACCGTCATCGACGGCGATCCGGAGACGGTCGCCGAGGTCAAGGATGTGTGGACCTTCGCGCGTGACACCCGTTCGCGCGATCCGAACTGGAAGCTCGTCGCCACCGAGGAAGAGGACTGAGGCGGCGTGGGGAAGGGGGCGTGCCATGCCGCTCTCGGGAGTGTTTCGCCCCGTCTCCTTCGCCGCTCTGCCCGGCTGGGCCGACGATGATGCCTTGCCGGCTTTCGAGGCGTTCCGCCGCTCGGCCTTCCATGTCTTGACCAAACCCTACCGGACGGGCTCGCTTGGTGTCGATTCCGCCGCCTTCGCCGAAAGCCAGGCCGCCGCGCGGACCGTTCCGGTGCCGAATAGCTCTGCCGCGCGGGCCTTTTTCGAGCGTCATTTCGTGCCGGCGCTGGTGACGCCGGAAGCCGGAGAGCGGGGTCTTGTCACCGGCTTTTACGAGCCGGAGGCGGAAGCCTCGCCGGTCAGGACGCCGGATTTCACCGTGCCGTTGCTGGCGCGGCCGGCCGACCTGATCGACATCGACGATGCCAATCGTCCCGCCGGCATGGACCCTTATCTCGCTTTCGGTCGCCGGACCGAGGCTGGACCGGTCGAGTATTTCGACCGCGAGGCCGTCGAAAACGGCGCTCTGACGGGCCGCGGCCTGGAGATCGCCTGGCTCAAGGACAAGGTCGATGCCTTCTTCATCCATGTGCAGGGCGCGGCGCGTCTCGCCGTGACCGACGGCCGGCGGCTGCGCGTCACCTATGCGGCGAAATCCGGCCAGCGCTTTACCGGACCGGGAGGGGTGCTTGCCGGGCTTGGCGAGATTCCGCTGGAGCAGGTGACGATGCAGTCGATACGCGCCTGGTTCAAGGCGCATCCGGACCGCGTCGACGAGATCCTGTGGCGCAACCGCTCCTATATCTTCTTTCGCGAGGCGAAGGTGGACGATCCCGCGCTCGGTCCGGTCGCCGCAGCGAAAGTGCCGCTGACGCCCGGCCGCTCGATCGCCGTCGACCGGCTGCTGCATACGTTCGGCACGCCCTTCTTCATTGCCGCGCCGGCGCTGACGGCTTTCGGCGGCGACGGCTTCCGCCGGCTGATGATCGCGCAGGATACCGGCTCGGCCATCGTTGGTGCGGCGCGCGGCGACCTGTTCGCGGGCTCGGGCGATGTTGCCGGCGAGATCGCCGGCGTGGTCCGCCACGCCGCCGATTTTTACGCGCTTCTGCCGCGCGGATTGGTCGGGGAGACGGAAGGATGAGTCGTCGGCCGGAAAAAGCCCTGACCGACGATGACCGCGTGCTGTGGAGCCTGGTGGCGCGGACGGCGACGCCGTTGAAGGGGAGGACGACCGTCGAGGTGCCGCTGGTCGCGGTCACGCCTGTTTCGGCCGGTGCCGGCTCTTCCGCTACCCCGCCGCCGGCACCGCCCGCCGCCAAACCGAAACAGCAACATGTCGCGCATGTGCTGGACGATCCGACCCTCGACAAGCTGGCCAAGGGCCGGCTGCCGATAGAGGGGCGCGTCGACCTGCACGGTCTGACGCAGGATGAGGCCCACAGCCTGCTCTATTCCTTCCTCAGCCGGGCCCATGCCGGCGGGGTGCGCTACGTTCTGGTCATCACCGGCAAGGGCTCGTCCTCGGGCGGCGACGGCGTGCTGCGCCGCTCCGTGCCGGCCTGGCTGTCGACGCCGCTGTTCCGGCCGCTGGTTTCCAGCCATGATCATGCCGCCCGCCATCATGGCGGGTCGGGTGCGCTCTACGTGCGGCTGCGCCGCACGCGGGCGTGAAAGGCCGCCCGCCGTGACCCCGCTCGGCAAACGCATTCGTGCCTTGCGGCGCGAACGCGGCGTCAGCCAGAAGGAGATGGCGGCGGCGATCGGCGTCAGCCCGGCCTATCTGTCGGCGCTCGAGCACGGGCGGCGCGGCGCTCCGACCTGGACACTGGTGCAGAAGATCATCGGCTACTTCAACATCATCTGGGACGACGCCGAGGACTTTCAGCGGCTCGCCGAAGCCTCGCATCCGCGCGTGAAACTGAATACGGCAGGCCTTTCTCCGGCGGCCACCGAACTGGCCAACCTCTTGGCCGCGAACATCGACAGGCTGGACGAGGCGGATGTGGCCCGCATTTCCGCCGTGCTGCGGCAGGCGCTCGCCGACAGGCGGGAATAGCGGCGCCTCCGCCGCCAGTCGAGCCCGCATTCGTGCGAGGCGGCATCGAGGCGAGTACAGCTCTCCTGACCCTTATTCCGGCACTTCCAGGTGCCGATGCAGCATGAGTCTCAGTTCCTCCAGGATGCCGTCGCGCAGGTGCCTTTCGCCGGTCAGGGCCAAAGGAATGCGCATCAGTTGCGGCACGATCGCCGCCAGCCGCTCCGCCCTTGCTTCCGACAATGCGGGCGCCGCCCGCGAAAACAGCGCCGCGATCTGTTCGCGCCGGCGCCGGCGCATGCCGCGCCGCCAGCTTTCGTCGCCGGGCAGTTCGAGCAAGACGGAGTAGGCCGGACGACGTTGCAGGAAGCCGCCCAGCACGTCGAACAGCGCGTCCGCGATCGTCGCCGGCGGCAGGCCGGCGCAGCGTTCGCCGAGCGCCTCCAGCGCGGCCGACAGGTCGTCGGCGCTGTCGGCCAGGATCGACTGCGCCAGCGCCTCCTTGGTCGGAAAGAACAGATAGAGCGTGCCGATCGCGGCGCCCGCGCGGGCGGCGATCTCGGTCATGGTGGTGGCCGCGAATCCCTTCTCGACGAAAAGCTCGGTCCCGGCCGCCATCAGCGCGGCGACCCGGATGCGGCCGCGCGTCCTTTGCGGCACGCGCGCCTTCACGACATCGGAACGGAGGCTTGCTTTTTGCGAGGACATCCTCATATACCAAAACTGAACCTATCCTCATATAGAGCGCGACTGCCGGCCGCGCCACCGTTTTCGAAAGCCTGCCCGATGCCTGCCGCCACCGTCGAACTGCGCAGCCACAAGTGGATGGTGCTGAGCAACACCACCCTCGGCATGCTCGCCGCCGCCATCAATTCCTCGATCCTGCTGATCAGCCTTCCGGCGGTGTTTCGCGGCATCGGCTTGAAGGCGCTCGATCCCGGCAATATCAATTATCTTCTATGGGCCATCATCGGCTACATGATCGCCACCGCCGTGCTGGTGGTTGCCTTCGGCCGGCTGGGCGACCAGTTCGGCCGCGCCCGCATGTACAATCTGGGCTTTCTCGTCTTCACCGTCGCCTCGGTGGCACTCGGCCTGCTGCCGGGGCAGGGCGACTTCGCCGCTTCCTGGCTGGTCACGGTGCGCATTGTCCAGGGCATCGGCGGTGCGCTGCTGATGGCCAATTCCACGGCGCTCATCACCGACGCTTTCCCTGAAAGCGAGCGCGGCTTCGCCCTCGGCATCAATGTCGTGGCGGCCATCGGCGGGCAGTTCGCCGGCCTCTTGATCGGCGGCCTGCTCGCCGACACCAACTGGCGGCTGGTGTTCTGGATCAACGTGCCCTTCGGCGTTGCCGGAACCATCTGGTCCTATCTCAAGCTGCACGACACGCCGGACCGCCGCAGGCACACGATCGACTGGGCCGGCAACGTCACCTTCGGCATCGGCCTCGTGGCGATCCTCACCGCCATCACCTACGGCCTCCAGCCCTATGGCCATGAGACGATGGCCTGGACCAGCCCCAAGGTGCTCATCCTGTTTGCCGTCGGCATCCTGTCCCTGATCGCCTTCGTGCTGATCGAGGCACGCGCGGCCAAGCCGATGCTGGACCTGAAACTGTTCCGAATCCCGGCCTTCGCCTGGGGCAACGTCGCCAATCTGGCGTCCGGCATCGCGCGAGGCGGTCTGCAATTCATGCTCATCGTCTGGCTGCAAGGCATCTGGCTGCCGCTGCACGGCTACTCCTTCGAGGAAACGCCGTTGTGGTCGGCTGTCTTCATGCTGCCGCTGACCATCGGCTTCCTCATCGCCGGCCCGTTGTCCGGCTACCTGTCCGACCGCTTCGGCGAAGTGCCGTTTGCGGTCGGCGGCATGGCGGCGGGCGCCGTCAGCTTCGTCGCGCTGATGCTGTTGCCGGCGGATTTTTCCTATACGGTTTTTGCCGCGCTGCTTTTCCTCAATGGCTTCGGTTCCGGCCTGTTCGTCGCGCCGAACTCGACGCAGATCATGAATTCCGTGCCCTCGGCTGAGCGCGGCCAGGCGTCGGGTGTGCGCGCGACCACCACCAATGCCGGGCAGGTCCTGTCGATCGGCCTGTTTTTCTCGCTGATGCTGGTGGGCCTGGCCGAATCGCTGCCGCATGCCATGGAAAACGGCCTGCTGGCGCAACAGGTGCCGGCGGCCATCGCCCATCAGGTCGCCAACCTGCCGCCGGTGGCCAGCCTGTTCGCCGCCTTCCTGGGCTACAATCCGATGGGCGAGTTGATCCCGGCCGATGTTCTGGCGGCGATGCCGGCCGCGAACGTCGCCACCCTCACCGGGCATGAATTCTTCCCCGGCCTGATGGCGGCGCCGTTCAAGCACGGCCTGCTGTTCGCCTTCACCTTCTCGGCGCTGCTTTATCTGCTCGCCGCTTTCGCCTCCTGGCGCGGCGGGGCGAGCGATCGCACGCCGGCACCGGCCGGCGAGCCCAACTATGCTAATTGAGCAGGTGCACCAACCATAGCGACAGGACGGGAAACGCCGTCAGCAGCGTCAGCCGGATCAGGTCGGCGATGACGAAGGGGATGACGCCGCGATAGGTGCTGACGATCGGCACGTCCTTGGCGACCTTGTTGACGACGAAAACGTTGAGGCCGATCGGCGGCGCCGCCAGCCCGATGGCGACCACCACCAGCACGAGGATGCCGAACCAGATGGCGACGTCCTCCGTCGACATGCCGAAATCCAGCGTCAGCACGATCGGCATGAACACCGGCAGGGTGAGCAGGATCATCGCCAACTCGTCCATAACGGCGCCGAGAACGATGTAGGCGACCAGCATGCCGGCGATCACCGCATAGGGAGGCAGGCCGGAATCGCCGATCATCGCGGCCAGCGTTTCCGGCATCTGCGTCAGCGCCAGGAAGGCGCCGAACACTTCCGCCCCGAGCAGGATCAGGAAGATCATGCCGGTCGTCTCGGCCGTTTGCAGGAAGGCGGTCTTGATGCGCGGTCCGTCCAGCGTGCGCTGCACGACGCCGATCGCCAGCATGATCGCGGCGCCGACCGCCGCGCCCTCCGTCGGCGTGAACACCTCCCCGTAGATGCCGCCGACGACGATGATGGCGACGGCGGCGGCTGGAATGATGGCGAAATCGACGAACAGGAACAGCAGGCCGACGATGCCGATCAAGAGAGCGCCGACGGTGTTGGCGTAGCTGATCGTCCACAGTCCGATCGCGGCCAGCACGGCGACGGCGCCGAGCGGCCGCGCCCAGACCGGGCGCGGAGTGAGCGCCGGCGGGGCCGTTTCCAGCGGCGGTGCAAGGTGGGGTTTGCGCCGCACGATGATGGCGATGGCGATGCAATAGAAGGTCGCTGCCAGCAGGCCGGGGATCAACGCCGCCTGGAACAGCTTGGCGATGTTCTGCTCGGCGGTGATGGCGTAGATGACCAGGATCACCGAGGGCGGGATCAGGATGCCCAGCGTGCCGCCGGCGGCGATGGTGCCGGTGCCGAAACCGGGATCGACCCTGGCGCGGCGCAGTTCCGGCAGCGCCGCCCGGCCGAACGTTGCCGCCGTCGCCACCGATGAGCCGCAGATGGCGCCGAAGCCGGTGCAGGCGGCGATCACCGCCATCGGCATGCCGCCGCGCACCTTGCCCAGCCGTCGCTCCGCGACGCGGAACAGCGTCGAGGCCATGCCCGACCCTTCCGCCAGCGCGCCCATCAGCACGAACAGCGGGATGACGGAGAGCGTATAGCTGGCAAACTGACTGTAGGCATTGACGCGCAGGTAATAGATCAGCGCATGCGTGCCGTTGAGATACGCATAGCCGGCGGAACCCACCACCAGCATGGCGAGCGCGATCGGCATGCGGATCGCGATCAGCACAAGCATGGCGCCGAAGCCGATCAGCGCGATGGAGAACCCGCTCATTCGCGCACCTCCGACGACGTATGCACCGCGGGCGGGAGCCGGTGAACGATTTTGAGGATCGCCGTCGCCACGGCGATCAGGCAGGCGAGCCCGGCAAGCACGGAGCACAGCAGGTAGACCGGCCACACCGGCCAAGAGAGCTGGATCAGCGTCAGCCCGTTTGTGCGCGCATCCATGCCGCCGGCGAACAGGCCCCAGGCGAAGAAGCCGAGGAACGCCGCCAGCACCAGGTCCCAGACGCCGTCGATAGCCGCGTTGACGCGCACCGGCAGCTTGAGCGTAAAAGTGTCGACGGCGATATGGCCGCTGCGCGCCTGCGTCTGGCCGAGGAAGGCGAAGACGGATACGCCCACCGCGATCTCCACCATCTCGTAGTCGGCGGGGATCGGGCTGTTGAACAGCCAGCGGCCGACGACGCTCACCGTCACCAGCGCCGCGGCGAGACAGGTCAGCGTTCCGCCGGCGACCGCCAGAGCGGCGGCCAGGCGGTCGATCCACCGCACGCCGTGCGCATTGTCGGGGGTTGCCGGTGCTTCCATCGTCAACCCCCCACCGCCTGGCGCTCAGGACGGCATCGCCGCCGACCGGTTTTGCGCGCCGTCACGCTGTTCGTCACGCCTTGCCGTATTTGGCGATCAGCTCCTGCGCGGTCTTGATCAGCGCGTCGCCGTCGAGTCCCTTACCCTTGACGTCCTCGACCCACTTGGCGTGGACCGGCTTGGTGGCCTCGATCCAGCGCGCCTTCTCCTCTTCGGAGATCGAGGAGACGGTGCCCTTGCCGTCGGCCTTGATCTTGTCGCCGACTTCCTTGCCGACGGTATCCCACATCTCGCCGGCGAGATTGGCGAAATGCATGCCGCTCAGTCTGTCGAGAACGCCGCGCTGGTCGTCCGACAGGCGCTCGTAGCTGCCCTTGTTCATCGCCAGGAAGAAGGTTGTCGTGTAGAGCGTCGGCGAGCCGGGGATCGCGGTGTGGAACTTGGTCAGTTCGTCCACCTTGACCGAAGGCACGACTTCCCACGGGATGACGCAGCCGTCGATGGCGCGCTGCGCCAGCGCTTCCGGCACCTGCGGCACCGGCATGCCGACCGAGGTGGCACCAAGCGCCGTCAGCGCCTCGCCGGCCAGCCGCGTCGGATTGCGCAGCTTCAATCCGGCCAGGTCTTCCTTCGTCTTGATTTCCTTGTTGGTGTGGATCAGGCCGGCGTCGTGCGCCCAGAAGCACAGGATCTTGGTGTCGGCCGTTTCCTTGGCGATATGCGTCTCGCCGAATTCCTGGCAGGCCGGCGCGTTGGCCTTGGCCTCGGCCGCCGCCACGAAAGGCAGTTCGAACACTTCGGTGGAGGGGAAGCGGCCGGGCGTGTTGCCGGGCAGCGTCCAGACGATGTCGACGACGCCGTTGGCCGCCTGATCGTAGAGTTGCGGCGGCTTGCCGCCGAGCTGCATGGCCGGGAAGATCTGGATCTTCAGTTTGCCCTGGCTCTCGTCCTCAATCGATTTCGCCCAGGGCGTCAGCAGCCGGGCGTGCACGTTGGAGACGGGCGGCAGGAAATGGTGCAGCTTCAGCGTCACGGCGTCCTGTGCGCGGGCGATGCCGCTTTTCAGGATTGCCGGCGCGGCGAGAAGCGCTCCGGTGGTTTTCACGAAGCTGCGGCGAGATAATGTCATGGCTTCCTCCCAGTTTTTTGCGGCATCGGTGCCGCTGCTTTTTTGATTTTTGTCCGCCCGTACGGCGGCTGCCGGATGAATTCCGGCGCTTGGCCCCTCCCGATGCCGCGCCGGCGAAGAGCCTGCACCATCCTCGCCGATCGATCAACCGAGGTGGCGGGCTCTTGGCCCCATGTCGCATTCGCTCCCGATGGGCCGTTTCTGATCGAAACGGCCGGCGGCGAACTACTTCACATGTAAACTTGAGGGGTGGCGCCCTGTCAAGGCGCGCGGCCTACGCCGCCTCGCGCACCTGATAATCCTTGATCGCGGCGAAGCGGATCGCCTTCCAGCGCTCGGCCTCGTAGTTGAGCGAGAACTCATGGCTCGCGAGGAAAACCGGATCGCCGTCAAGGTCACGAGCGATGTCGCCGCGATGCCCTTCGACGAAGTTCGCGAGGTCGATCTTGCTGTCCGCCGAGATCCAGCGACACACGGAAAAGCGCGACATCTCGAAATCGACCGGCAGGCTGTATTCGACCGAAAGCCGCTCCTTCAGCACATCGAGTTGGAGAGCGCCGACGACGCCGACGATGGCAGGCGAGCCGTCTTCGGGCTGGAAGAGCTGGACGACGCCTTCCTCGGCCATCTGCTGCAACGCTTCTTTCAGCTTCTTGGCCTTCATGGCGTCGCCGAGGCGCACACGCCGCAGGATCTCCGGTGCAAAGTTGGGCACGCCGCGGAACAGGATCTCCTCGCCCTCGGTCAGCGTGTCGCCGATGCGCAGCGTGCCGTGGTTGGGAATGCCGACAACGTCGCCGGCATAGGCCTCGTCGGCGGTGACCCGCGAGCGGGCAAAGAAGAACTGCGGCGCCGAAAGGCTCATCGGCTTGCCGGTGCGCACCAGCTTCGCCTTCATGCCGCGCTCCAGCGTGCCGGAACAGACACGAACGAAGGCGATGCGGTCGCGGTGGTTGGGGTCCATGTTGGCCTGGATCTTGAAGACGAAGGCGCTCATGCCCGGTTCGGTGGCATGCACGGTGCGCGTGTCGGCTTCCTGGTCGCGCGGCGGCGGCGCGAAGGCGCCAAGTCCTTCAATGAGATCACGCACGCCGAAATTCCGCAGCGCCGAGCCGAAATAGACGGGTGTCAGATGGCCCTCGCGAAAAGCGGCGAGGTCGAACGGCCGGCAGGCCTCGCGGGCCAGCTCCAGCTCCTCGATGAAGGTTTCGCGCTCGTTGTCGGGCAGCAGCCCGGCGACGCGGTTGGAGTCCGGCCCGTTGACCGGCGTGCGCTCGGTTTCGGTGTCGGAGCGGCGCACGGCGTTGTCGGCCAGGTGGTAGGTGCCCGAAAAAGTCTTGCCCTGGCCGATCGGCCAGGTGATCGGCGCGGTGTCGAGCGCCAGTTTCTGCTCGATCTCGTCGAGAATCTCGAAGGTGTTGCGCGCCTCGCGGTCCATTTTGTTGACGAAGGTGACGATCGGGATGTCGCGCAGCCGGCACACCTCGAACAGTTTCAGCGTGCGCGGCTCGATGCCCTTGGCGGCGTCGATGACCATGACCGCGCTGTCAACCGCCGACAATGTTCTGTAGGTGTCGTCGGCGAAGTCTTCGTGGCCGGGCGTGTCGAGCAGGTTGAAGACGTTGTCGCCGTATTCGAAGGTCATCACCGAGGTGACGACCGAGATGCCGCGCTCGCGCTCGATCTTCATCCAGTCGGAGCGCGTCTGGATACGGTCCTTCTTCGCCTTGACCTCGCCGGCGAGCTGGATGGCGCCGCCGAACAGCAGCAGCTTTTCCGTCAGCGTCGTCTTGCCGGCGTCCGGGTGGGCGATGATCGCGAAGGTGCGGCGGCGCGAAACCGCCTGGGAAATCGTCTCGGCCATGTGAGGAATCCGTTGTCGCGCGGCTTATAGCGGCGGGGCGCGGGCCTGTCGATGTTTTTGGCTGAGGCCGGTGGCGCAGATGGACTCGGTTGCTGGCAGCCATGGCATCGGCGCCGATGCTTGGCTAAAAGCAGGACATGAAAAGCGGCAAATCCATCATCGTCATCGGCGCCGGCATCATCGGCGCTTCTCTCACCTGGCATCTGGCAAAGGCCGGCGCCAGAGTTACGCTGGTCGAGGCGGGGGAGGTTGGCGGCGTCGCCACACCCAACACCTTCGCTTGGATCAACGCGAGCTGGGGCAACCCGCGCGACTACTTCCGTCTGCGCACCCGCTCGATGCACGAATGGACCCGGCTGGCAAAGGCCGTGCCCGGCTTGCCGCTCGCCTGGACGGGCGGACTGTTGTGGGATCTGCCGCGCACGGACCTCGAGACCTATGTGGCCACGTACGCCTCCTGGGGCTACGGCATCCGCAAGGTACAGGCAGAGGAAATCCGGCACATCGAGCCGAATCTGGCCGAAGTGCCGGAGCTGGCGGTGTATGTCGCCGGGGAAGGCGCGGTCGAGCCGGTCGCGGCGGTGCGGGCGCTGGTCGCGGATGCCGAACGGCTCGGTGCGGCGGTGCGAACCGGCGTCAACGCCACACGGCTCGTGCAGGCCGGCGGAAGGATCGTCGGCATCGAGACAATGGCCGGACCGCTTGCCGCCGACGAAGTCGTGATCGCCGCTGGTGCCGCCACGCCGGTCATCGCGGCGACCGCAGGTGTCGAGGTACCGCTGGAGACGCCGCCCGGACTGATCGTACATTCGAAACCGCACGGAAAGTTGCTCGCCGGGCTGGTGATGGCGGAGCGGCTGCACATGCGCCAGACCATGGAAGGACGCGTCATTGCCGGTTCCGATTTCGGCGGCGCCGATCCCGGCGCCGATCCGCAGGGAACCGCCCGCGCCCTGTTCGCGGCGATGCAAGCCATGCTGAAGGGCGGCGAAACGCTGGAATTCGATTCCTTCACCGTCGGCTACCGTCCAACACCGGCCGACGGCTATCCGATCGTCGGTCCGGCACCCGGTCATCCCGGCCTTTATCTGGCCGTCATGCATTCCGGCATGACACTGGCGCCGGCTGTCGGCCTGTTCGCCGCTAAGGAAATTATCGACGGCGCTGACGAGGCCTTGCTTGCGCCGTATCGTCTGGCACGGTTCCAATGACCGCGCCGAGCGGTTGCGGGCCGTCGACGTCTGCGGCCATCAGGCCGCTGTGGCTTTGCGCGCGTTCGCGGCAATCGTCGGCACCCGGTCGAGCAGGGTTTTTCCGATCGTGTCGGGATGGTCTTCCTGCAGGTAGTGCGCGCCGGGGCCGAGATTTATCACCCGGCAGTCGGTCAGGGTGGCGGCGAAAGCATTGGCTGCCGCGGGCGAAACCAGCGCGCCGGGTTCGCCGTGAAACAGGATCTTCGGGTAGGTGGAGAGCCGGAGCGCCCGGTGGTCGTGCGCGCTGATGGCGGCGACGTCGGCGGGCAGGCCCTCGATCGGCATTTCATTGGGCATGCTCAGGATCGGCTTGCGCGAGGCCGGCGTCGGGAACGGCGCGCGGTAGGCGTCCATCTCCTCGGCGCTCATCTTGCGCATCACCGAGGCGGGTAGTACCCGCTCGATGAAGATGTTGTCCTCGACAACGAGCTTTTCGCCTTGGCCGGGCGTGCGGAATGCCTTGAACAGATTGCGCGCCTCGTCGCGCTGGTGAAAATCCTCCCAGCGGTCGAAGGGCCGGATGAATTCCATGAAGGCGAGGCCGAGGATGCGGTGCGGCCGCCGCGATGCCAGGTGAAAGGCGAGCGCCGTGCCCCAGTCCTGCGCCACCAGCACCATGTCGCCGAGGCCAAGCTTTTCGATGAAGGCGTCGAGATAGCGCACCTGGTCGAAGAAGCGGTAGGCGATGTCCGGCTTGCCGGACTGCCCATAGCCGATCAGGTCGGGCGCGATGCAGCGGCCGACCGGCGCGACGTGCGGAATGATGTTGCGCCAGATATAGGAGGATGTCGGATTGCCGTGCAGGAACAGGACGGTCGGCCCGTCCCCACCCGCCTCGACGTAGCTCATCGTCGAATCGAGCACGTCGATTTCGTGGCGTTGCTGCTTCAAAGTCTGGTCGGCGCTCATGACGGAACCTTTCCAAAGGTCGTTGCAAAGATGATCCTCTTGAACCGCTCCAGCGGTTCGGGGCTGCGCTCCACCTTCATGCGCAGCATGGCCCCCTGCCACGACGACAGGAGGAAATCGGCGAGGTCGTCGGCCTCGAACCGGTCGTCGATCTCGCCCGACGCCTGGCCTTCGCGGATGCAGTCGGCGAAAGGCCGGCGCCAGCGTTCGAAGATGGACACCAGCTGTTGCCGCAGCGGCTCGCTGTGCACGACCGTCTCAAGGCTGAGGTTGCCGATCATGCAGCCGCGCGCCCAGTCGGCGGCCTCCAGTTTTGAGGTGATGACGTCGAGATAGCGCTTCAGGCGGCCCACCGGCGGCGTGCCGTCGGCGGCAAGCGCTGCTTCCACCAGTCCGGAGACGTAGGCGAAATAGCGGTCGAGCACTTCGCCGACGAACGCTTCCTTGGACGGGAAGTGGTTGGTGAAAGAGCCCGGCTTTGCTCCCGCCGCCGCGACGATGTCGCGGACGCCGGAGGCGGAGTAGCCGGCGTCCCAAATGGTGCGGAAGCCGGCGTCGAGAAGTGTTTCGCGGAGTGATTGTCTAGCCATAGAGAGATAATACGTACGTACGTATTTGAGTCAAGTGGAAAAATGAATGACAGCGCGGCGGCGTCCATCGGAAGCATGCCGCAGCCACGTTCACGGCGTGGCCGGAAAACGGATTGCACCCGGAAATGCAATTGAAATAAGGAGATGGAGAGGTTTAACAGGGTCCGCCAGTTCAGAGCAGAGGCGGTCCGTTGAACCGGAACCGGTCATTGCGGCGTTGCGGATATCCGTGAAAATCCGGCCCGCCGATGCGACGGGGCGATCCGCCAACCGGCTGCGGAGGATGGCGACGCGGCGACTTCGACAGGTGCGGCGAGACAGGAAAAGAACGAGGATGGCACCGGTCAGCCGGCCAGCGCCAGGTCCTCGCTTGCCGGTTCGAACGGCCGCACCGTCATGCCTTGCCGTGTCAGGGTGACGAAGCTGCCCGGCGGCACCGCCTGCCAGTCGCAGCCGTCACGGTCGAGCGGCTCCGACATGATGCAGCGGCCCTCGCCGAAGGCTGAGGCGTAAAGGGTCGGCGCTGCGGCATGGGTGGTGTAGCGCACCGCATGCAGCGTCTCGCCGTCGGTCAGCGCGGCGGTCAGCTTGAAGGAAGGGTCGATGCCGGCCTGGCGCTGCGCCGCGACGACGCGCCGGGTGGCGCGTTCCATGGCGCCCTGCGGGTCCTGCTCCAGCCCTTCGGTGAAGAGCAGCAGGAAAAAGAGTTCGGAATCGGTGGTTCCGTCGAGCCGGTCATAAAGGTCGTCGGCCAGCGCCGCCTCCAGCGGCCGCCGGATCTTGTCGAACCCGCCGATCTGGCCGTTGTGCATGAAGGCCCAGCGGTCGAGGATGAAAGGATGACAGTTCGTGCGGCTCGTCGCGCCGCCGGTCGAGGCGCGCACATGGGCCAGGAACAGGCCGGATCGGATCTGCCGGCACAGGCTCTTCAGGTTCGGGTCCGACCATGCCGGCAAAATGTCGCGATAGAGGCCGGGCTCGGGCCGGTCGCCGTACCAGGCGACGCCGAAACCGTCGCCGTTGGTCGGCGTTTTCGCTTCCAGCGCGTGATGGCTCTGCTCGATCAGCGAATGGCAGGGCGCGGTGACGATGTCTTCCAGGAAGACCGGTTCTCCGAGATAGGCCGCCCAACGGCACATGCTGCTGCCCTCCACGTTATTGGCCGCGACCGCATCAGAATCGCCGATCATGGGTAAAAAAGGATGAACGCGGCATTTTTCCGCCATCTTCGCGGGCGAGCGGAGACGGCGGGCGGCCGCGCCGCGGCGGTTGCCGAGAAAGCCGTTGAAAAGCCGGCGCCGGCCGATTGACCCTCGCCGCGTCCTGGCCGATAGGATCGCCGCCATGTCCGTACTCTCCCAGCAGTCTGTCATCGGCCCGTTGATTGGCTTCGTCCGCCTGCCGCACGGCGCCGGCCTGCCGCTGCCGGCCTATGAGAGCGCCGGCGCCGCCGGCATGGACCTGCGCGCCGCCGTGCCCGAGGATCGCCCGCTGCTGATCCTGCCCGGCCGGCGGGTGCTGGTGCCGACCGGCCTGGTGATGGAAATCCCGGAAAATTTCGAAGGTCAGGTCAGGCCGCGTTCCGGCCTGGCGCTGAAACACGGCATCACCTGCCTCAACACGCCCGGCACCGTCGACAGCGACTATCGCGGCGAGGTCAAGGTGCTTCTGGTCAATCTCGGCGACGAGGATTTCACCGTCACGCGCGGCATGCGCGTCGCCCAGATCGTCTTTGCGCCGGTCGTGCAACTGCGCATAGAGGAGCGCAGCCTCGCCGGCGATACCGAGCGCGGCATCGGCGGCTTCGGCTCTACGGGCACGGCATGAGTGTCGTGCCGCCGAAGCTGGTCATCTTCGACTGCGACGGCGTGCTGGTCGATACCGAAAACATCGCCAACGAGCGGCTGGCCGTCCTGCTGACCGAAGCAGGCTATCCGGTCACGTTCGAGCATTGCCGCCGATACTTTTCCGGCCGCTCGATGGTGTCGGTGCAGCAGGAAGTCGAGGCCGCCGGTGCCAGCCTCGGCGCCGATTTCGTCGAGCGCTGGAACGCCGGCCTGCCGGACCTGCTCGGCGGGCGCGTCCAGGCCGTTCCGCATGTCCGCGCCTTCATCGATGCCGTGCGCGCCGCCGGCATCGCCTATTGCGTCGCCTCCTCGGCCCGCGTGTCGAAAATGCACATCACGCTGAGCGCCACCGGGCTGCTGCCGCTGTTCGAGCACGCCATGTTCTCGGCCACCATGGTCGGCCGCTCGAAGCCGTTCCCGGACCTTTTCCTGCATGCGGCGGCGAGCATGGGCTTTGCGCCGGCCGACTGCATCGTCGTCGAGGACAGCGTGCCCGGCACGCAGGCCGGCATCGCCGCCGGCATGCGCGTCTTTTCCTACCACGGCGACCCGTATTCGGACCCGCACGGGCTGGAAGCGGCAGGCGGCATCCTGTTCGACGACATGCGCGGCCTGGCGCGCCTCGTTTCCATTTCCGACGCCCGCTGAAGCGCCTGTCAGGAGCCTGCGGCTGAGCCAATCGCATTCGTTTGCCCGGCTGGCGCGGTGCGTCTACCTTGGCGGCTTCTCCACCGAGAGGATTGCTTCCATGGACAAGGGCAAGATTTTTCGCGACCTGCACGCTTCCACCTTCGTCATTCCCAACCCCTGGGACATCGGCACCGCCAAACTGCTCGCGTCGCTGGGCTACAAGGCGCTGGCCACCACCAGCGCCGGCTATGCCTTTTCGCGCGGCCTCGCCGACGGCGCGGTCGGCTTCGAGGCGATGATCCACCATTGCCGCGAACTGGTCGGCGCCACCGACCTGCCGGTGTCGGCCGATCTTGAAAAGGGCAAGGGCGACAGCGTCGAAAGCGCGGCCGAGACGGTGTTCGCCGCCGAAGCGGCCGGCCTGGCCGGCTGCTCGCTCGAGGATTTTTCCGGCGACGAAGCGAAGCCGATCTACGAGTTTTCGCATGCCGTCGAGCGCGTCGCCGCCGCCGTCGAGGCCGCCCGCTCGCTGAAGCGCGATTTCGTCTTCACCGCCCGCGCCGAGAACTTCCTGCATGGCCGGCCCGATCTCGACGATACGATCCGGCGCTTGCAGGCTTTCGAGAAGGCCGGCGCCGACGTGCTTTATGCGCCGGGTCTTTCGAGCATCGACATGGTGCGCACCGTCTGCTCGGCGGTGTCGAAACCGGTCAACGTGCTCGCCGTGCCGGGCTTCTCCGTCGCCGACCTTTCGGCGGCCGGCGCGATACGCATCTCGGTCGGCTCGAAACTGACGACGACGGCGTTCGGCGCGGTGCGCCGCGCCGCGGTCGAAATGCTGGAAACCGGGACCTTCGGCTACGCCAGGGAGGGTATGGCCTTCGGCGACCTCCAGGCGCTGTTTTCGCGAGGCGAAGCATGACCGCTCCGATGCCGAAGCTGACGGTGGTGGACATGCACACCGGCGGCGAGCCGGTGCGCATCGTCACAGGGGGCTATCCGCCGATCCCCAGCGGAACGATCCTTGAGAAGCGCGCCTGGGTGCGGGAGAACCTCGACCATTTGCGCCGGCTTTTGATGTTCGAGCCGCGCGGCCATTACGACATGTACGGCGCGCTGCTGGTCGAGCCGACCTTGACCGGAGCCGATCTCGCCGTGCTGTTCATGCACAACGAAGGCTATTCCACCATGTGCGGCCACGCCGTCATCGCGCTGGGCCGCTATGCGGTGGACCGCGGCATTGTGCCGGCCGTCGAACCATTGACCACCGTCAACATCGAGGCGCCCTGCGGACTGGTCGTCGCTTCGGTCGAGGTGAAGGACGGCAAGGCCGGCGCCGTTTCCTTCGAGAGCGTGCCGGCATTCCTGTTCGCCCGCGACCGGACCGCTGACCTGCCCGGCTACGGCACCGTCGGCTTCGACATGGCCTATGGCGGCGCGTTCTATGCGCTCGCCGACTGCCGCCAGTTCGGGCTGGAATTCGGCCGCGACCGGGTGCGCGATTTCGTCGACGCGGCGACGGCGCTGACCGAAAAGCTCAAGGCGGAATTTCCGCTTTCCCATCCCGATCATGCCGATCTCGCCTTCCTCTACGGCACCATCCTCACCGACGGCGGCGACGGAAGCGGGAGGCCGACGAAAAACGTCTGCGTCTTCGCCGAGGCGGAGGTGGATCGCTCGCCGACCGGCTCAGGCGTCACCGCGCGGCTGGCCGCCATGCACGGCAGGGGCGAGATCGGCATCGGCGAGACGCGCACGTTCGAAAGCATTGTCGGCTCGCGCTTCACCGGCGCGGTCGTGCGCACGACGCAAGCGGGCGAGCATCAAGCCATCGTCGCCCGCGTCGGCGGCCGCGCCTTCTACAGCGGCACGGCCGAGTTCACGCTCGAGGAAGACGACGATCTGGGTCGTGGCTTCTTGCTGAAATGAAGCGCCGGACTTGCAAATCCGGCCCCACCGGCTAAAGCATGTCTCCCGAAAGTGGAGCCCGGTTTCGGGACAAAGACGTGCGTAAAATCAAGAATCTAAAGCGTGCGGAGCGAATCTGAAAGATTGCGGAACGCTTTAGAGCATGATGCCGAAAAGTTGTAGACTTTTCGGAAAACATCATGCTTCAAAAACAAATGGTTAGAGCGGAATACCGATTCAGGGAAACGGCATTTCGCTCTAGAACCGCACCGGCCCGTATGCGCGCGTCGGACCGGTGAGATCAGTCAGGCGCGGGGAGCCCGATGAGCCAATATGACGTCCTGTGCATCGGCAATGCCATTGTCGATATCATCGCCCAGTGCGACGAGGCCTTCCTCGAAACCAACGGCATCATCAAAGGCGCGATGAACCTGATCGACGCCCAGCGCGCCGAGCTTCTCTATATGCGCATGGGGCCGGCGATCGAGGCGTCCGGCGGTTCGGCCGGCAACACGGCGGCAGGGGCCGCCTCTTTCGGCAGCCGCACCGCCTATTTCGGCAAGGTCGCCGGCGATCATCTGGGCGAAATCTATGCACACGACATTCGCGCCCAGGGCGTCGCCTTCGACACCAGGCCGTTGGAACGCGGCGCGCCGACGGCGCGCTCGATGATTTTCGTCACGCCCGACGGCGAGCGCTCGATGAACACCTATCTCGGCGCCTGCGTCGAGCTTGGGCCGGAGGATGTCGAGGAGGAAAAGGCGCGTGCCGCGGCCGTCACCTACTTCGAGGGCTATCTGTGGGACCCGCCGCGCGCCAAGGAGGCGATCCGCCAGACGGCGGCCATCGCCCATGCCGCCGGACGCCAGGTGTCGATGACGCTGTCGGACTCGTTCTGCGTCGACCGCTACCGCGACGAATTCCTCGACCTGATGCGCTCCGGCACGGTCGACCTGGTGTTCGCCAACAGCCACGAGATCAAGTCGCTCTACCAGACTGCCTCCTTCGACGAGGCGCTGACGCAGATCCGCAAGGATTGCCGCATCGCCGCCGTGACACGCTCGGAAAAAGGCTCGGTGATCGTGCGCGGCGAGGAGACGGTCGTTATCCAGGCGACGCCGATCAAGGAACTGGTCGACACCACCGGCGCCGGCGACCTTTACGCGGCCGGCTTCCTGCACGGCTACACGCAAGGCCGTGCCCTCAAGACCTGCGGCGACCTCGGCTCGCTCGCCGCCGGCCTCGTCATCCAGCAGATCGGCCCCCGCCCGCGCCAGAATTTGCGCGACGAGGCGAAACGGGCGGGATTGCTGTAGAGCGGCGCCTCAATTCCTGACGCTGGCGCCGGGGATCGAGATGTGGGGCTACAGGCGCCCCACCCTCACCCGCCATACCGGCCGGCGAAATCCGAGATTCGCTGCACCACGTCTTTCGACGCGGTGAGCCCGCGCGCGGCTGCCCTCTCGGCCTCCTCCGCACCGCTGCGGCCGGGAATGTGGACGCCGTAGCGGCGCCTCAGCCGTTCGACCTGCGCGCCGAGACGCTGTTCGAAATCGGCATCGAACAAGGCGGGCGAGATCGCCGCGACGAACAGGCCGGAACCGGGGCTTTCGCCGCCCTCGGTGAAGGACGGTGCGTCGAGCGACCAGTTGGCGCCCGCCAGCCCCGCGGCCAGCACCTCCACCATCAGCGCGACGTTGGCGCCGCGATTGCCGCCGAAGGCGAGCAGCGCGCCCTTCATCGCCTCGGCGGGGTCGATGGTCGGGTTGCCGCCGGGCCCCAGCGCCCAGCCGTCCGGGATTTTCTTGCCGGCATCAGCCGCCTCGCGGATTTTCACGAAGGCGGCGGCGCTCGACGCCTGGTCGATGACCAGCGGAGGGCCGTTGACAATGGGTGCCGCGAAGGACAGCGGATTGGTGCAATAGATCGGCTTGACCGAACCGCCGCCGGCCATAAGCGCCGGGCCGTTGGTCGCCGCGATCGCCACCAGCCCGCGTTCGGCCAGCCGGCGCGTGAACCAGCCGAGCGCCCCGCACGTATAAGCGTTCTTCTGGGCGAAGGCGGCGATGCCGAACAGCCGCGCCGCCTTGGCGACATCCTCCAGCGCGCGCTCGAAGCCGGTATGGGCGACGCCGCGCCGGGCGTCGGCCAGGAAGACGGCCAGCGCCGGCCGGGTCAGGACGGGCTCGGCCTTGCCGTCGATGCGGCCGGCCGCCAGCGAGTCCAGGTAATCGAGGAAATGCGACAGGCCGACGGCGGCGTTCCCTTCCGCCTCGGCCGTCACGACGGCGCGGGAAAGCACGTCGGCCGCTTCCTCGCCGGCGCCGGCGCCGAGGGCCGCCATGCGGCAAAGAGCGGTCGCCTGATCGAGACTCAGTTGCATGGTTTCGGTTCCGAATCGAAATCCGTCATGCTGCCTGCGCCCCTGTCACCCGATCCGCGTCGGAATACGCGCTTCGAGCTTGCGGAACAGGAAGACGATGACGCCGGTTATCGCCATATAGACGGCGGCCAGGAGCAGCAAGGGCTCGTAGGTGACGAACAGGTCCTGCCGCACGCGAGAGGCGACCGCATAGATGTCGACCATGGTGATGGTGGCGACCAGCGGCGTCGCCTTGAGTTGCAGCACCGTCTCGCCGGCCAGTGTCGGTAGCGCCCGGTGCAGCGCCTGTTTCAGCCAGATGCGGCGGAAGATGGTGACGCGGCTCATGCCGAAGGCGCGGGCCGCTTCCAGCTGGCCGCGCGGCACGCCGGCAAAGGCGCCGCGCATCACCTCGCCCTCGTAGCCGGCATAGGACAAGGTCAGCGACAGAACGCCATAGGGCCATGCCTGCCTCAGATACGGCCACAGGAAGGAGTCGCGAATCCACGGAAACTGCGGAAACAGCGAGCCGAGGCCGTAATAGAGCAGCCACAGTTGCAAGAGCAGCGGCGTGCCGCGGATGACGGTGCAGAAGGTTTTCGCCGGTGCGGCGAGCCACGCCGGTCCGGCCGCCTGCGCCAGACCGAGCGGGATGGCGAGTGAAATGCCCAGGATCGACGTCACCACCAGCAGCCATATGGTGCGCCAGATGCCTTGCAGCGCCAGCGGCATGTATTGCGGCAGCCAGTCCCAGCGCATCAGGAAGATCGACGCCAGAACGATCGCCAGGCCTATGACGATCAGCACGATGCGGTGCGGCTTCAGCCAGTCCGTCGTCTTCCGTTTCGGCCTGACGTCCATCAGCGCTTCGCTCATCGGCCGGCTCCCGCGACCGAGGGCATGCCGCGCCGCGCCCGGCGCTCGATGCGGCCGATGATGGCGCTGGAAAACAGGGTGAGCGCCAGGTAGATGGCGCCGGCGGCCATGAAGAAGGTGAAATAGGCTTTCGTCGCGCCGGCGGCGGTGCGCGTTACCTGCGTCAGCTCGTTGACGCCGACGATGGCCAGAAGCGCCGTGTCCTTGGTGGCGATCAGCCACAGGTTCGCCAGCCCCGGAATGGCGAAGGGCAGCATCGCCGGCAGCGTGATGCGCCGCATGATCAGCGACGGCGACATGCCGTAGGCGCGGGCTGCCTCGATCTGGCCTTGCGGGATGGCGAGGATGGCGCCGCGCAGCACCTCGGTGGAATAGGCGCCCTGCACGACGCCGAGCACGAAGATGCCGGCGGCGACGCCGGGGATGTCGGTCGGCGGGTAGCCGAAGGCGGCCAGCGCCTTGTTGAGCAGGTCGGCGCCGGCGAAATAGAGGATCAGGATCAGCACCAGTTCCGGCACGGCGCGCACGATGGTGGTGTAGACGGCGGCGAGGTCGCGCGCCACCGGCCCGCCGTAAAGCTTGCACCAGGCGCCGCAGACGCCGAGGCAGAGGCCGACGACGGTGGCGCCGACGGCGATCATCACCGAATTGAGAAAGCCGGCCAGCAGGAAGGAACCGCGTCCCGGCGGCTCCAGCGCCAGAAGCCCCAAAGTACCGTTGCCGAACAGGCTTGCCAGAACGTCGGTCAGGTCACGTCCCCCGCATCGTCACCTTCGGAACGGTCCTGCCGGACCGGAGGCAAAGGACGGCCGGCCATGCCCGAGTGCATGACCGGCCGGCGTCGTCAGTTCGACTGCTTGTCGTCGCCGTAGATGTCGAAATCGAAATATTTCTTGGTGATCTCGGCATATTTGCCGTCGGCGCGGATCGCCTTGATAGCGGCGTTGATCTTGTCCTTCAGTTCCGTATCGCCCTTGCGCACGCCGGCGCCGACGCCGGGGCCGAGCACTTCGAGGTCGGGCGCGACATAGCCCTTGAGATCGCAACAGGCCTTGCCCGCATCCGATTTCAGGAAGGCGTCGAGCGCGATGGAATCGGCCTGGGTGGCGTCGATGCGGCCGGCGACCAGATCCTGGTTGGCCTCATCCTGCGTCTGGTACTCCTTGATCTCGGACGCGACGGAACCGAAATGCTTCTTGGCGTAGGCGGCGTGAACCGTCGACACCTGCACGCCGATGACCTTGCCCTTCAAGCCTTCCGGCGTGGCGTCGAACTTCTGGTCCTTCGGCCCGATGATGGCGGTCGGCGTGTTGTAGTATTTGTCGGAGAAGTCGATCTCCTTCTCGCGCTCGGCGGTGATCGACATCGAGTTCATGATGGTGTCGATCTTCTTCGACTTCAGAGCTGGGATCAGGCCGTCCCACGGAATCGGCGTCAGCACGCAGTCGAGCTTGGCCTCGGCGCAGATCGCCATGGTGATGTCGACCTCCCAGCCGCCCCATTTGCCGGAAGCGTCCTGGCTGTAGAAGGGCGGATAGGCTTCCGGCGAGAAGCCGACCTTGACCTCTTCGGCGCTGGCCGACCAGGCGCCGGCCAATGTAAGCGCGGCGGCCGCGAAAGCCATCTTGAAAACTGTCTTCATGCTCGTTCTCCCGTTCTTGGCGGACGTTTCCCGTCCTGTTTCACCCTGTTGCCGGTTCATCCCACGTTGCGCAGGAATTGTTTGAGGCGCTCGGATTTCGGTGCGCCGAAAAGTTGCTCCGGCGGTCCCTCCTCCTCGACCAACCCGTTGCTGAGATAGACGACGTGGCTGGCGACTTCGCGCGCGAACTTCATCTCGTGCGTCACCAGCACCATGGTGCGGCCCTCGCGCGCCAGGTCGCCGATCACTTTCAGCACTTCGCCGACCAGCTCGGGGTCGAGCGCCGAGGTCGGCTCGTCGAACAGCATGACGCGCGGCTGGATGGCGAGCGCGCGCGCGATCGCCGCGCGCTGCTGCTGGCCGCCGGAGAGGAAGGCCGGATAGACGTCGCGCTTGTCGGCCAGCCCGACGCGGTCGAGCAGCGCCTCGGCGGTCGCGACCGCCTCGTCGCGCCTGACGCCGAGTACGTGGATGGGAACCTCGACGACGTTTTCCAGAAGCGTCATGTGGCTCCACAGGTTGAAGCTCTGGAACACCATGCCGAGCCGCGAGCGGATGCGCTCGATCTGCCTGCGGTCGGCCGGCACGCTGTTGCCGTGGCTGTCGGCCTTCAGCCGGATTTCCTCGCCGTTGACGCGGATGACGCCGCTGGTCGGGTTTTCCAGACAGTTGATGCACCTGAGCAGCGTCGACTTGCCGGAACCGGAGCCGCCGATGATGGCCACCACCTCGCCGTCGCGTGCCGACAGCGACACGCCTTTGAGCACATGCAGTTCGCCGAACTTCTTATGCAGGTTCTCGACATGGATCGCCTCGGCCGGGACCGAATCGGCCTGCGCTCGCGCCGCCGTCGCCATGGAGGCCTGCGCGCCGGCCGTCAAACGATTGCCTCCGCGTCGCTGGCCCTTTGTCGGATGCTGATCCGGCTGCGCATGTCCCGTCACACGACAGCGCCTTATGCGGCGGCAGGGCCGTCGGCGCGCTCCCCATTTTTGCGCATATTACGGCACTTGCGGCGGTCCGATGCAAGTGTATAAATGCCGGCACATGAAATTTTCTCTCATTTTTTCAGGAGCGAGGCGCGCGTGAAGGCTTACGGTTCTCAGTCCATGGCAGCACCGCTCAGGCGCGTGCTGATGCGCTCGGCGGGCAGCGCCATGCGTCGCGCCAAGGCGCAGGAATGGCATTACGGGCCGGGCTTCGAGGCCGGCAGGGCGGCGCACCAGCACGAGGAACTGGCGAAGCTCGTCGCCGCCAGCGGCGCCGAGATCGAATGGCTCACCGATGCCGACGACGGGCTGGCGGATTCGGTCTTCACCCACGACCCTTCGCTGATGACGGATCACGGCGCGATCATCCTGTCCATGGGCAAGGCGCTGCGCGAGCCGGAACCCTCGCTGCACGCCGCCGCCTATGAGCGCATGGGCGTTCCGGTGCTTGGCCGCATCGTGGCGCCCGGACAGGTGGAGGGCGGCGATTGCGTCTGGGTGGATGCGACGACGCTGGCCGTCGGGCGCGGCGTGCGCACCAACGAAGAAGGCATCCGACAGCTCGCCGCCATTCTCGAACCGAAAAGCGTTTCCGTTCTCGGCTTCGACCTGCCGCTTTGGCAGGGCGAGGAAGCCTGCCTGCACCTGCAATCGGTGATCTCGCCGCTGGCCGAGGATCTGGCGCTGGTCCATGCGCCGCTGCTGCCGGCCGCCTTCTACCAGCTTCTGCGCCAGCGCGGCATCGCGCTCGTCCATGGCGACGCCGATGAATTCGCCGTCTCGAACGGGCTGAGCCTGAACGTGCTCGCCACCGCGCCGCGCCAGGTGATCGCCGTCGCCGGTTTCCCGAAGACGGCCGCCGCCATGCGCGCAGCCGGCTGCGCGGTGCAGACCTTCGAGGCCGATGCGCTCTGCATCGCCTGCGAGGGCGGCCCGACCTGCCTCACCCGGCCGGTGCTTAGGGAGTGAGCCGCGCACGCGCTCTTCCTTCTCCCCGTTTACGGGGAGAAGGTGGCCCGAAGGGCCGGATGAGGGGCAGAGCCAGCCTTTGCAGGTTCGCGCCGCCCCTCACCTGCCTGCCGGCATCCTCTCCCCGTGAACGGGGAGAGGAGAGCTTATGACAACCCTCGGCGAAGCCCTCATATCCCTTCTCGAAGCGCACGGCGTCGACACCGTCTTCGGCATTCCGGGCGTCCACACCGTCGAACTCTACCGGGGCCTTGCAGGCTCCAAAATCCGCCACGTCACGCCGCGGCACGAACAGGGCGCCGCCTTCATGGCGGACGGTTACGCCCGCGCTTCAGGAAAGCCCGGCGTCGCCTTCGTCATCACCGGACCGGGCCTGACGAACGCTGTCACCGCGATGGCACAGGCACGCGCCGATTCCGTGCCGATGCTGGTGATCTCCGGCGTCAACGCCACGGCGACGCTCGGCAAGGGTTTTGGCTATCTGCACGAGATGCCCGATCAGCGCGGCATGATGGAAAAGGTGGCGCTTGCCTCGACCCGCGTGACCGAAGCAAATGAATTGCCGGACGTTCTGGCGTCCGCCTTCGCCCTCTTTGCCTCCTCGCGGCCGGGCCCTGTCCATATCGAGATCCCGATCGACGTCATGGCCGTGCCGGCCGACGGGCTGGCGCCGTCGGTGCGTCATGCGGCTTCGCCGGCACCGGACGGAAGCGCAATCGCCGAAGCGGCACGTCTGGCCATCGCTGCGAAACGCCCGCTCATCCTTGCTGGCGGCGGAGCGAAACGGGCGGAAGCGCAACTGCGCGCACTGGCCGAAAAACTCGATGCGCCGGTCGTGCAGACAGCCAATGCGCGCGGCCTGATGCACGCCCATCCTCTCGCGGTTCCGGCCAGCCCGAGCCTCAAGGCGGTGCGTGCGCTGATGGCGGACGCCGATTTCGTTCTCGCCGCCGGCACCGAGTTCGGCCCGACCGACTACGACATGTATGGCGACGGCGGCTTTGTCCTGCCGGCCAATCTGGCGCGCATCGACATCGATGCGGCGCAACTGGCGCGGCGGCCGGTGACGGTGTCGATCCGGGCCGACTGCACGGCAGCGCTGGCGGCCTTGCTGGCGCGGCTGGACGAAGCCGGCCATTCCGCATCCGCACAGCAGGGCGCGACAGCAACCGGCGGCGGCGCAGCGCCTTCTGCCGGCGCGGCCCGCGCCGCCGCCGCGCGCCAGGCGGCGTGGGCGGAGATCGGCCCCGCCATGCAGGCGCAGGTGAAGGTCGTGGAGGCGATCCGCGACGCCTTGCCCGGCGCGCTCGTCGTCGGCGATTCCACCCAGCCGGTCTATGCCGCCAATCTCTATTACGACCATGACCGGCCGGGCGGGTGGTTCAGCGCCGCCACCGGCTTCGGCGCGCTGGGCTACGGGCCGCCGGCGGCGATCGGCGCCGCCCTTGCCGTCCCGGACGCGCCGGTCGTCTGCCTCACCGGCGACGGCGGCTTCCAGTTCACCTTGCCGGAAATCGGCGCGGCGCTGGATGCCGGCGCCAATGTCGTCTTCGTCGTGTGGAACAACCGCGGCTACCGCGAGATCGAAACGTCGATGCGCGATATCGGCGTCGAGCCGGTCGGCGTGTCGCCCATGCCGCCGGATTTCGTGAAAATCGCCGACGCCTACGGCATCGGCGCGGAACGGCTGGCTGGGACGGCGGACCTGGCCGGCGCGTTGCGTCGCGCCTGCGCCGCGCAAAAACCGCGCCTGATCGAGATTTCGGTTGAGTGATCGGGCAAAAGGCGCGACGGTTCCTGCCGGGGTGAAAACGGGAATGAAGCAAGAATGACTGCGAACTTTGCAGGCAGGCATGTTGTCGTGACCGGGGGTACCGGCGCGCTCGGCACGGCGGTGGTGGCGCGGCTCCTCGACGAAGGCGCGGTCTGCCATGTGCCGAACAGCCATGCCGCCGCTCCTGCCGGCTTCGGCTTCGAGGGCCATGAGCGCGTGCGGCTGATGCACAACATCTATCTTGCCGACCCGGCGGTGGTGGACGAATTCTATCGCGCCGTGCCGGACCTGTGGGCCTCCATCCACATTGCTGGCGGCTTTGCCGCCGCCCCGCTGGACAAGACCGAATCCGCTTCCTTCGCCGAGATGATGGAAACCAACGTGCGCACCGCCTTCCTGTGCTGCCGGGCGGCGTTGCGCGCCATGCTGGCGTCGGGAACCGCCGGCCGCATGGTCAACGTCTCGGCTCGCCCCGGCCTCGACCCGCGCCGCGGCGCCGGCATGGTCGCCTATGCGACGAGCAAGGCGGCGGTGGCGGCCATGACCGTGGCGCTGGCCGAAGAGGTCAAGGCCAAGGGCATCCTCGTCAACGCCATCGCGCCCTCGACGCTGGACACGCCGGCCAACCGTGCCGCCATGCCCGACGCCAATCCTAAACGCTGGGTGGCGCTCGACGCCGCCGCCGAAACGGTGGCCTACCTCGCCTCGCCGGCCAACCAGACGATAAGCGGGGCGCTGGTGCCGCTTTACGGGCAAGCCTGAGACGGGCCGCCTGAGTTCCGGCACCGATATTTCCTTGCTCCAGCCCCTCAAGAAAAAAACCCGCCGGATCGCTCCGGCGGGTTTTTGTCTCTGTCGGTCGCGCCGTTTTCCACGGCGCGACCGCATGGCGGGAAACCTTAGTTGCCCTGCTTCTTCAGCGCGGCGCCCAGGATGTCGCCCAGCGAAGCGCCGGAGTCGGTCGAACCGTACTGCGCGACGGCTTCCTTCTCCTCGGCGATTTCCAGCGCCTTGATCGAGACCTGCAACTTGCGGGTCTTCTTGTCGTAGGCGATGACGCGGGCGTCGACCTTCTGGCCGACGGTGAAGCGCTCGGGGCGCTGCTCGTCGCGGTCGCGCGACAGGTCGGAGCGCTTGATGAAGGACTCCAGACCGCTCTCGACCAGCCGCACCTCGATGCCGCCGTCCTTGATGCCGGTCACTTCGCAAGTCACCACGGCGTTCTTGCGCAGTTCGCCGGAAGCGGCGGCGTCGCCAGCCGCGTCACGCGAAAGCTGCTTGATGCCGAGCGAGATGCGCTCCTTGTCGATGTCGACGTCGAGCACCTGGGCCTTGACCATGTCGCCCTTGTTGTACTCCTCGATGACCTGCTCGCCCGGACGGGTCCAGTCGAGGTCGGAGAGGTGCACCATGCCGTCCACGTCGCCGTCGAGGCCGATGAACAGGCCGAACTCGGTCTTGTTCTTGACCTCGCCCTCGACCTGGCTGCCGACCGGGTGGTTGGCGGCGAAGGCGTGCCATGGGTTCTCCAGCGTCTGCTTGAGGCCGAGCGAGATGCGGCGCTTGGCCGGATCGACTTCCAGCACCACCACATCGACCTGCTGCGAGGTCGACAGGATCTTGCCGGGGTGCACGTTCTTCTTCGTCCACGACATTTCCGAAACGTGGATGAGGCCCTCGATGCCCGGCTCCAGCTCGACGAACGCGCCGTAGTCGGTGATGTTGGTGACGGTGCCGGTGATCTTCTTGCCGATCGGGAACTTGGTGCCGATGTCGTTCCAGGGATCGCTCTCGAGCTGCTTCATGCCGAGCGAGATGCGGTGCGTCTCCTGGTTGATGCGGATGATCTGTACCTTGACCGTCTGGCCGATGTTGAGGATCTCGGTCGGATGGTTGACGCGGCGCCATGCCATGTCGGTGACGTGCAGCAGGCCGTCGATGCCGCCGAGGTCGACGAACGCACCGTAGTCGGTGATGTTCTTGACCACGCCCTCGACCACCTGGCCCTCTTCGAGGTTCTGCACGATCTCCGAGCGCTGCTCGGCGCGGCTCTCTTCGAGCACGGTACGGCGCGAAACGACGATGTTGCCGCGGCGGCGATCCATCTTGAGGATCTCGAAGGGCTGCGGGTTGTGCATGAGCGGGGTGACGTCGCGGATCGGGCGGATGTCGACCTGCGAACGCGGCAGGAAGGCGACGGCGCCGTCCAGATCGACGGTGAAGCCGCCCTTGACCTGGTTGAAGATGACGCCTTCGACGCGCTCGCCCTTGGAGAACTTCTCCTCGAGCTTGACCCAGCTTTCCTCGCGGCGCGCCTTGTCGCGCGACAGCATGGCTTCGCCGAGAGCATTCTCGATGCGCTCGACATAGACTTCGACGGTGTCGCCGACCTTGAGGCCGCCTTCCTTGGCGTCCTTGCCCTTGGCGCCGAATTCCTTCAGCGGCACGCGGCCTTCGACCTTGAGGCCGACGTCGATGATGGCCATGTCCTTTTCGATGGCGGTGACGAGACCGCGCACGACCTGGCCTTCGCCCGAATGGCCGGGCGAGAATGATTCTTCGAGCATGCTCGCGAAATCGTCGCGAGTGGGGGTAGCTACTGACATATGGTCTCCTGAAATGCCCCTTCGGGGCGGCGCCGTGGGTTAGCGTTGCGTTTGGCCTGCCGGCGTTCCGGGCTCCCTTGGGAAAGCCCCAGCCGCATAGGCGGCAAAAACTCGGCGCATAAAAGAATGCTGGCAGGCTGGTTTCACCTGATATGGCTATTCTGCCCGCCGTCACCAACGGCGCATGGCAAAAAGCCGATCAGGCCTTGTCCCGTTTGGCGAGCGTATCGTCCACGATGGCGCGCGCGGCGCGGAACGCGGCCTCTATATCCATTTCCGATGTATCGAGCAAGTGCGCGTCTTGGGCCGGCTTCAGCGGCGAGTCGGCGCGGCCCATGTCGCGCTCGTCGCGGCGCTCGATGTCGGCGAGAATGGTGGCGAAATCGCCGGAGCCGTCCTTGGCCTCGATCTCGGCCAGCCGCCGCCGCGCTCGCACCTCTGCGCTCGCCGTGACGTAGAGTTTCACTCCGGCGTCCGGACACACCACCGTGCCGATGTCGCGCCCGTCCAGCACCGCACCGCCGGGTTGCGCGGCGAAGGCGCGCTGCTTGCCGACCAGGATTTTCCGCACCTCGGGAATGACGGCCACCTTGGAGGCCGCCTCGCCCACCGCATGCGCCGACAGCACCGAGCGGTCGAGCCCGGAAAGATCGATCAGCCTGGCCGCCTCGATGGCGTGCGGCGCGTCGCCCAGCGGCCAGCCCCTGGCGATCAGCATATGCGCGACGGCGCGGTAGGTGAGCCCGGTGTCGAGATGCGGCAAGTGGTAATAGTCCGCCAGCCGGCGCGCCAGCGTGCCCTTGCCCGCGCCGGCGGGTCCGTCGATGGCGATGAGGAGGGGCGAGGTCATTACAGGCGTTGAAGCGGATGGCGCGGTAAAAGGCAAGGGTTGTGGAGCGCCTCGCGCCCTCGTTGGTCTGGCCTGCATGCAGTCGCAACGGTAGGTGCGCGGCAGTGACGGCAATATCCGGTGCAGATCGACGGCCTCGCATCGACGTGCCGGAGTTGCCGAAAATCGCCGGCGCCCTAGAATTGCCGGGCGGGCATCCACCGGGGTGCCTCCTGGATGACGGGGCACGGGGTGGAACGCCTATTCAACTACTGGACCTACGGCGGCTTTCTCGCCGGCATCATGATGCTTGTGCTGACGCCGCTGTTCGCCAGCGACTGGAGCCCGGCTTTCACGGCCGTCTTCCTGCTGCTGCCGGTCTATATGCTCCATCAATATGAAGAACATGACGGCGATCGCTTCCGCACCTATGTCAACCGCATGGTCGGGCATGGCGCCGAGGTGCTCACGCCGGCGGCCGTCTTCGCCATCAACATCGGCGCCGTCTGGGCCCTGGATGTCGTCGTCATCTATCTGGCGTGGCGCGTCGATCTCGGGTTGGGCCTGATCGCGGTCTACCTCATGCTGGTCAACGCGCTCGTCCATATCGCCGGCGCCATCCGCTCGCGTGCCTACAATCCCGGCCTCGTCACCGCGCTCGTCCTGTTCCTGCCGTTCGGTGGCTATGCCTGGTGGCGCATCGAGACGTCGGGGGCGGCGACGCCGGCAGACCACATGATCGGCCTTGCGGTCGGCATCGCGGCGCACGTTCTCATCGTCGCTTACGCCCTCCGCCGCCGGTCTCTTCTGCGCGGTCATTGACCGGCCCTGACCGTACCCCGCTTCCGTTCAGATGCGCCGGATGGTTTCCCGGCGAAACGGCGGACAGTCGGGGACAACGGCGGCGGCGCGGCGGTTGCCTGCGGGATTCCCTCCCCGTCGTGGGCAGGGCAAAGGCGCCTCACACGCTGCGCATCAGCCCGCCGTCGACGCGCAGGCTCTGGCCGGTGATGTAGGCGGCGCCGTCGGATACGAGGAATGCGATGGTGGCGGCGACTTCCGCGGCGGTGCCGTAGCGCTGCATCGGCACGCTGTCGCGCCGTTCGTCGAGTTGCGGCAGCGAATCGATCCAGCCGGGCAGCACGTTGTTCATGCGCACATTTTCAGCCGCATACTGCGTGGCGAACAGTTTCGCATAGGCTGCGAGCCCCGCCCGCGCCACGGCGGAGGTGGGGAACATCGCGGCCGGCTCGTCCACCCAGGCGGTCGAGATGTTGACGATAGCGCCCTTCTTCTGCGCCGCCATGATCGGCGCGACGAGGCGCGTCGTCCGCACGACGTTCATGAAATAGACGTCGATGCCGGTGTGCCACTGTTCGTCGGTGATCTCGAGCAGCGGCGCGCGCGGGCCATGACCGGCGCCGTTCACCAGCGCGTCGATGCGGCCCCATTTTCCCATCGTCAGGTCGACGAAACGCTTCAGGTCGTCGCTCGACTGGTTGGAGCCGGTGAAGCCGATGCCGCCCAGTTCCTTGCCCAGCGTCTCGCCCTTGCCGGAGGACGACAGCACGGCGACGGCGAATCCGTCCGCCGCCAGCTTGCGCGCCGCGGCCGCGCCCATGCCCGAGCCGCCGCCGACGATCATCGCGACTTTCTGTGCCATCATCCTCTCCTTCCGAGCGTCCTTCGACGGTCTGGTTCGTCAATTCCCTGACATGCGGGCAGGCTCGCACTTCAGGATCAAGAAGGCCAGCGCAAACGATCCCCGTCCGGAGATCCGCACGAAGCGCGCCTCGAAGGACGCACTTACTCGATTTCCGCGCCCAGCGCCCGCATCAGTCCCATGAATTGCGGGAACGATGTGGCGATCATGGTGGCGTCGTCCACCGTCACCGGCTTTTCCGCCGCCAGGCCCATGACAAGAAAGCTCATGGCGATGCGGTGGTCCAGATGCGTTGCCACGGCGGCGTCCTTGGCGGTGGCGCCGAGCCCCTTGCCGCCGGGGGTGCCGCGCACGGCAAGCGTCGCTTCGCCTTCCGTGCAGTCGACACCGTTCAGCTTCAATCCGTTGGCGACGGCCGCCAGCCGGTCGCTTTCCTTGACCCGCAATTCCTCCAGCCCCTGCATCAGCGTCTCGCCCTCGGCGAAGGCGGCCGCCACTGCCAGCACCGGATATTCGTCGATCATCGACGGCGCGCGCTCCGCCGGCACGGCGATGCCCTTGAGGTCGGAATGGCGCACGCGCAGGTCTGCGACGTCCTCGCCGCCCTCGTTGCGCGGATTGAGGACGTCGATGCGCGCGCCCATCTCCGTGAGCGTGGTGACGAGGCCGGTGCGCGTCGGGTTCATCAGCACGTTCTCGATGACGATGTCGGACCCCGGCACGATCAGCGCCGCCACCAGCGGGAAAGCCGCGGAGGAGGGATCGCCGGGCACGGCGATGACCTGGCCGGTCAGTTTGCCCTGTCCCTGGATGAAGATGTGGCGCACGCCGCGCTCGTCCGTCTCGACATCGAGTGCGGCGCCGAACCCTTTCAGCATCTTTTCGGTATGGTCGCGCGTCATCACCGGCTCGATGACGGTGGTGACGCCCGGCGTGTTGAGGCCGGCCAGCAGCACCGCCGACTTCACCTGCGCCGAGGCCATCGGCACGCGGTAGGTGATGGGCGCGGCGTGCTTCGGGCCGCGCAAAGTGATCGGCATGCGGTCGCCCGGCGCGCTTTGAAGCACCTGCACGCCCATCTGGCGCAACGGGTCGAGCACGCGGCCCATCGGCCGGCCCGACAGCGAGGCGTCGCCGATGAAGGTCGTCTCCATGTCGTAGGTGCCGACCAGCCCCATGGTGAGGCGCGAGCCGGTGCCGGCGTTGCCGAAGTCGAGCGGGCCTTCCGGCTCGAGCAGCGCGCCGTTGCCGGTGCCTTGGATGATCCAGGTGTCGCCGGTCTTTTCGATATGCGCGCCCATCGCCTTCATGGCGGCGCCGGTGCGCAGCACGTCCTCGCCTTCCAGCAGGCCGGTGATGCGCGTTTCGCCGGAGGCGAGGCCGCCGAACATGAAGGAACGGTGCGAGATCGACTTGTCGCCCGGCACGCGCACGGTTCCTGAAAGCGGCGACGAGCGCCGCGCGGTGGCGGGAATTGGCTTGGCGTCGTGCGCCATGATGATGTCCTGGGTGTGTGGGCCGAACCGCGTCAGTCGAAACTGGGCTCCAGGCCGGGTGATCGTTTTTGCCCGGCTTTCCTATCATGGCGGCCCGGTCGCGTCACCCCGAAAACACGCCGCGGCGCCCTCTTTCGGGGGCCGGTTTTTGGCTTTGACAGCGCCATGAACAGCCGCTAAGGGGACCATTCTTTCTTGACGAGGCTTGCCGTGGCAAAATCCGAACTTGGCACAAAACGCATCGACCCCGAAACGGGCCGGAAGTTCTACGACCTGAACAAGGACCCGATCGTCTCTCCCTATACGGGCAAGAGCTATCCGCGCTCCTTCTTCGATGAGGGCAAGGTCTCCGGCCTCGACGACGAGGACGAGGTCGAGGAAAAGGAAGTCGACGCCGAGGAGGAAGGCGCCGAAGTGGTTTCGCTGGAGGAGGCCGACGACGAGGCCAAGGGCGGCGACGATCTTCCCGACATGGGTGACGACGAAGACGATGTCGACCTCGGCGACGACGAGGACGATACCTTCCTCGAGGACGAGGAAGAGGAAGACGACGACGTTTCCGACATGATCGGCGTCGGCGACGACGAGGACGAGGCCTGACGGTCGGTCGGCGCCGGTTGTCGCGCCCGGCGCGAAAAAGCCTCTCGATGAGGCTTGCCAATGGAGAAAGGCGGCGTTAGAAGCCGCCTGCATCGACGGCGGGGTTCCCAGGCTCCGTCGCAGAAGACGCCGGAAACGGCGCCGGCTTTGCCGGAAGTGGGGCCATAGCTCAGTTGGGAGAGCGCTTGAATGGCATTCAAGAGGTCGTCGGTTCGATTCCGATTGGCTCCACCATCACTTCCAGACAAGATATTGAAATTCCTGCATCTTGGCTAAATTGCCGAATTCTTCCCCACTTCCTTCCCCACTTTGTCCGGTTGTGAGTGCCCTTTCGCGGCCTCGCGGCTCATGAAACAGGTTTTCGGGCAATCCGGCTTCGGCGGATGATTTTTCGTATTCGCCCAAAACACGAACTGACAAAACTGACAAAACCCCTCGGGGATTTGCTGACACGCCCCACCGGCCACTGCCAGCACAATGAAAAACGGCGGCACTGCTGCCGCCGCTCTCGCCTGCCTATGGGTGCATGACAAAAATACAGGCTGGGGATAGCTCGCTCCGACGCGAAATTCCGCCTACGCCTATTCCACTTGCTCGTACCTCTCAAACAATCGATCCAAGATAGCTTCTAGCGCCTCTAGATGCTCGTCTACTGAGTGCACATGCTTTTGGATATCCTCCAGGGCCGCGTCCTTCTTTCCCCCGCCCCTGGCTACAAATTGCAGGCGAAATTTGAAGCGCTTGCCCTCAATGCTGTATGTTCCTTCTAGAGGTTCGTGAGTTAGGGCGTTCCTCGCTCGATAGTGTCGAGATAGCTCCTTCATATGGGCGATGATTTCGGATCGCTCATCTTCATCGAAGAATGAGGCTCCGATTATCCGTTCAAAGGCCCGGAAGCGCGCTTGACCGGCGTTGCTTTCACCAAAGATGACACTTTGCGCGGCCGGATGGTTCTTGAGGGCGATGGACGCTATTCGAACCAATAGAAGGTCGAGAGCGGCCCATCTGACGGTGACGCGCCCGAGTTCCTCTATGAGCTTGGGATTTTGCTCAACGTGCCAAACGCTCATGGTCACCATGTATGAGACCGCTCCGATTTAGTTCTTCGTGGTTTCAGCCGGCGTTTTCAGAGCGGCAATTTGCTGGTCAAGGGCTTCGCGCAGTTGCTTCACCACGCAATTGTCAAATCGAAGGCAATCGACGATTGCATTAAGGCCGGGCCGCAAAGCTACCATCTCGTTCCCGGCCGCATTTTTCGGAACCTGCGATGCACGTTTGAGAGTGCCATTCCCACTTTGGTTGCGGTATCGCGTAGTGAAAGTCCAGAACGCCGACATTCCATGATTTTCCGGTCGCGTTCATCCTGCGGTGCAGAACCTGTGGAGCGGCTCCTGTTCACTGTCGCCTCGTGAGCCGCTACGGCCGCTTCTATCGAAGGATATGGCTTGTCTGTAGCGCAATCGATGCCGAATACGCCTGTGGGGATTTTCCGAACGGCTCCTGCCGCTATGGCTTGGTCGATCAGGGCACGGTCATGTTCTGTGATGGCGTACATCAGAAGCACCTCCGTGCCGGTATCGCTTTCAGTTGCTCCCGCGCGATGGCTTTGCCTGTTCCGTCGAATTCTGCCGTATCGCATTCGTCACAGACGGCTTCGCCGGTCCAGCCTGTTCCGTGGCCGATGAATCCAAGGTTCGGCTCACCGTCTTCGGCCTTCCATCCGGGCATCGTCTGCAATCGGCGCTGTTGGTCGGTTTCCTCCGTCCAACCTAGATCTGGTTCGTTGTCGGCACCGTCCTCATAGTCGGAGTTATCGACCTCCCGGTCATCCGACATTTCAGGCCTAGGACGTTGCCCGGCATTCGGCCACCCAAGCGACGGCTCGTCATCGCCTGTTGCCTCAAGGTTTTCGTCACCGTCGATGCCATCGAGAAGGCCAATCAGGCGTTCAATCTCGTCTTCCACGACGCGACGGTTGACGGGCAAAGCGGCGGCGGTGTGAACGTCGTTCAAGGCGTTGTAGGTGACGCTCATACTGCGCTGCCTTCCAAAGCAGGCAGCGGCGCGGCCTTACGCTTGCCATCCAGGTTCTGCGTGGCGACGAGGGTGTCTTCGACCAAACGCCAGACTGCGCCGAAAATGAAAACGTCGCTGCGCGGGAATCTCCACCTTTCAAGAGTGCTAAGCAACGCGTCGGCCTTGAGGCGCAGCCCCACCAGCGTTCGCGAAGGGATCTTGGAAAAGGCAACGGCTGCCGCGTCGAACTGATCTTCGGCGGTCTTTATCCGCTGCTTCGCCGCATCGACGCCCGCCAAGGCGCGAATGCGCTTCGTCTCGGAATGATATTCGATGGCCAGACGAAGACGATTTTCCATGTGGGCTATCGTGCTTTCGAGCCACTTGCGGTTTCGCTCCAGAGACTTTGGCGTCCTTCCCTTTGGTTTGCTCTTGCGGAATTCCTTGATGCGTTCGGCGAGTTCATCCGGCTGGTCGATGAAGAAGGCGGTCTCGCGGTTTTCCTGGCGGAATTCCTTGGCCAGCCGCTTAGTCAGGACGGACGTATCGCGCATCATGGGGCGACCGATGATGTCCCGCTCGATATCGTCACTATAAGAGCCGTGACGATGGGCGTTGGCCGCACCGAGGATTTCCTCCGGGGCGAGTGGCCAAAGGTGTTTCCATTCGTCGGCCAGCCAACCAAGGTCATCCTTGGAGGCGTAATATTCGTTCTCTGCGGCGCGCAGATCCCTGAACGCTTCGATCAGTTCGGGGTTTTCGTTGACCTCCTCGTAGATTGCTGTAGATCGCGCTTCCGACGTGGCCGCAGCGATGGCGGCCATAGCCGCGCTCGAAGCGGCAAAGCCGAGCATCATCTTCCGGCGGTTGATTTCGGGCAGAACTTCGGCGTCCGCCCGCGTGGCGTCGTTCGTCATGGTGATGTTCTCCTGTGGTCTGTGAAGGGTATCAGGCCGCCAGCGCGGCCAGTTCGTTTTCGAGACGGCGGCGCATCGTCACCGTGTCGTAACGAAGCGTTTTGTATTGCAGGGCGTCGATTTCGGCCCTGATGGCTTCCGCCCTACGCTGGGCTGCCGTCTTGCCTTCCTTGGCCTCCTTCCATGCTGCCCTGAGGCCCCACGACAGCAGCTTGGCATAGGACCACTCGCGGCCGGCATAGGCGCGGGCATAGCGGTGAGCTTCGTTCATAATTTCCGAGCGGTTGAAAATCATGGTTACCATCGCCATTCATCTAGTGTTGGTAACCATATACGTGGATTGGCGCTTGTCAACAGTAATTTAGGTCTGATACCTATTTATTGAATGATGGAGAGTGCATCGAATGTTGACGACGGGGAACCAGCTTAAGGCCGCAAGGGCGCTTATCGGCATCGAACAAAAGGACTTGGCCGAACGGGCGTCGGTCAACGTCAACACAATTCGGAATATGGAAGCGAGCGGTGCGGGCGCTATCGCCGGCCGGGCTCAGAACGTCCAGGCCGTACAGCGGACGCTAGAGGCGATGGGATTGGAATTTCTCAACCATGGAAATCCAGGCGTTCGGCTTCTCCGCGATCCGACCAGTCATTGAGGGCGGATGGCGCGCGATTGCTGGTTGAACGGTCGCGCGCAAATGCCATACTCCCCGCGAGGGGCGGGGTATCGGCATGGAAGGGCGCGGGCTGACAAACCTACTACTCGCAGTTATTGCGGGTGTGTTGCTATTTGGGCGGGATGCGATGGTGACCGGGCTGAAAGGCTTCGGGTTGATCGCAATCGCCATCGTGGTCTTGTGGGGCCTTATATCCCTGGCCCTTTATCTACTCCGCGAGACGCTCAAAGCGTTCAGTGACGCCAAAGATTGGAAGGACGTGGGAGCCGTCCTGTTTGTGATTGCTCTGGCCTGTATCGGCCTGCCGATGCTCATCTATGCGGCATGGCTATGGACGCAAGGGGTTCCTCATCCTGTAAACGCGGCCATTGATTCGGGTATTGGCCACGCTTGGACCGTCGTTCTTATCTTCTTCATTTGCGGAGGTGCAGTTGCCGTTCTGCAGAACGCATTGCGGTGGTCTATCAAGCACAAGCGAGAATTGCCCGGCCTCGTAAAATATCGCGTTCGTCTGCTTTCGCTTGGGTATCTGGAATTTCTCGGCGGCCCGGTAACCTTCCCAATCCGCGAGTGGCGCATCCGTACTCGCGCAGGAACAAAGCCAGCTATTCGCCTTATATCTACCGTGTATGTCTCCCTTGTGGGGTTAGTGGTGGCGACGATGACAGCTTTGCTGACGATATTGGCCGGCGTTGGCCTTTGGTCGCTTTTCTAGCGTCAGAAAATTCGCATGAGTGCCATTTGGGGTACTGACAAAACTGACAAAACCCTATGGAGCATAGTGAACGCCTGATGCTCTTAGCTTGACTCCTGCCCCTCGGTGACATTGTTTCGAGGCGGGAGGGACCATGAAAGTATACGCATACAAAATTGCTCAGCGCGGGCCGCGCTCCATCACGGCACTTCTGGACTGGCTATCCGCTCGCCCAATTCAAAACCGAACGTTTCCTGGGCGATCAGCCGACATGAGGCTGGAAAGCCTCGAAAAACGTGATGGCCTGATTATGGCCGATTTTGCCGCGCCAAGGTTGGGTCATGGCCCCGGCAAAATGGCTCCGGCCGTCCCCGTAAGTGCCATAGCAATGGAAGCAGGGCACTCCTTTGCAGAAGATACAGCTTTCGTATTGGACGAAGCCACCGGCTATATGGCATTCCAGTACAACCACGCTGGCCCGCGCATGGCGAGTGTTCGAGACTACTTATTTTCCGCCGACAGAGCGGCCGGAATGCCGGATGGCAGAAAGCCAGAAAACCCCGATGCCTTCGGTTTCGGGATAGGAGCTGTTTTGAAGCCAGAGGCTTATGCACGGCTGCGCCGCTTTGGTATCTTTCGAGCCGTTGAGGTCGAATTGAGCGTGCCTGGAGCGTTGGCTGTGGATCTCGATGAGGGGCGTAGTTTGGGCAGCGTTTTGAGTGCACCGCTCCCCAAAGGCGTGGAAACAATGACGATCAAGCTACAATCAACCGCGAAAAAAGGCAGTCACCTTTCGCCTGAGGGTGTGTGGGGAATAGCTGACGATATCGTAAAGCTTGGGTCAGCCGTAAAATCCGCTGTCATTACCGGCAAAGTCGATGACCATTCACGTCAAGAGGAAGTCGATATGGTAGCAGAAAGGATATCGACCGACGTTCGCCTGACGTTGGGAAATGGCATGAGGTATGATAGATTGGATCGATGGGAAGCGCTGCGCAAAGCACTGGTCAATTGGCGGGAAACCGGGATGTTGCCGGTTTGAAGATCAAGCCAATTCATTTCGAACGGTCATGGCCCTATGTCGGCGCGGTCGCGTTCGTGTGCGGTTGGCTCTATTTGACAGGGGGGAGCAAGTTTCCCTCTGATCCTTTGCCAATGCTGGCGGCGGCTGGGACTGTCGCGTCCGTACTGGTAGGCTTCATAATCACCGCCGAAACCATTGTGCTGAGCCTTACGGGCTCGGCTGTTTTTAGAAAACTCGTGGCAACCGGCTACGCCGCCATGCTGTTCAATTATCTGCACGAGGCTCTGTGGGGAGCCTTGGGGTTTTTGGTCATATCTTTCGTCGGTTTCTTTTCGTTGGCTGACGGTATAGCGCCCAAATGGTTCGCCATCCTCTTTGTGGCTTTTGCGGCTTGTTCGATCCTGCTGTTTGTGCGGATAGCAACGATATTATCGAAGCTGTTGAAGAACGCTTCGTAGCGCTCAATGGGGCGCCTGCCGCCGCCCTATTCCGTCCTATTTTAGGCTTTCCCGGCCCTCTGCGACGGCAATCAACGCCGCCTCATCGCCGGGGTTGATTCCGAGCGAGGCCAAGAAGGCCTCTAGCTGGGCATCCGTCGCCCTGCGAACATCGGTGATCGGAGCATTGCTGACCTGCATGGCTCGTTCCAGCCGCTCCAGTCTATTGGCCATCTTCTGCATGGTCGCGCGCCCTTACCGCTTCGCCTGAGTCGCTTCCAGCTTCTCCAGTCGCTCCAGAAGCTCGCCTGTCTCGATAGCCTTCCGCTGGGCTTCTATGAGCGCTGAAAGCGATTGCGCCTCGGCAGGAGCTATCTGACCGCTGGCTGCGGCCTTAGTAATCGCGCTGAGCGCTGCCGTGATGCCATCGACCGTGCTGGTATCCGGCAACTCAATCTCTACGGTACGGGCGACGGGCTGGGGACGGGGGTGCAGGAATGCCGCCGCCTTGTCGGCCGCCCAATCTCGGCGCTTTTCGTCGGCGTTCTCATCGGCCATCACGTCCATGAGGTATTCGAGCGGCGTCTTCCTGCCGTCCATCATGGATGCGACAAGATCGACATGTCGACGGCTGACGCTGCCGCGTGGCCTACCTGCGCCCGGCCGTGCGCCGCCGTTCTTCGCCATACCTACTTCAACTCCGTAATGGACAAGATTTCGGCTTGCGCCTGCTTAGGTGCAATGCCGCCGTCCCGATCCTCGAAAAGGGTTTGGAGAATGACGACGGTGTGTCGCGGGTCGTCACAATCAA
>NZ_JAFKID010000051.1 GCF_017306545.1 Mesorhizobium sp. | reverse complement strand
GCTGGCGGCATGCCTTCGGCGACACCACGCCGCTGGCCACGCAAGCCTTCGCCTTCGCCGCCGGCAGCCCCTTCACCATCGCCGGCACGCCGATTGCCAGGGACGCCGCCGTCTTCGAAGCCGGCCTCGACTTCGCCGTCGGCGCCAACGCCACCCTCGGCCTCTCCTACACCGGCCAGTTCGGCGCCCACAGCCGCGACAACGGCGCAAAACTCGACCTCAGCGTCAAGTTCTGAAGCAGGAACGGCCAAAGCCACCGGCTTTGGCCTCTGGCGACTGCTCGATAGGCTTTGCTGCCTGCGGCGCGGCTTGGGCGAATGGCTGCGGGCGTTTGCACAATTCGGAAACAAGATTCCACCGTTCGGAAAAAACGGAGAAACATGCCGATGGCATAAGACCGTGGGCTGTGATTTGCCCACGCTCCGTAGCCGAAAGGAAATCCCATGAAGACCATCACGCTCGTTGCCTCCATGGCTCTCGCCGGGCTCTTGTCAACCGGTGCTTTTGCGGCCAGCTCGACCACGAAGCCGGCAGCGACGGCGCCTGCCGCCGCGGCGACCACGACAGTCAAGAAGCAGGCGACGAAGATGTCTCCCGAGAAGCAGGCGATCTCCAAGCAGTGTTCGACCCTGGCCGATGCCAAGGGCCTGCACGGCAAGGATCGCGAGAAATTCCGCGCAGAGTGCAAGAAGAACGGCGGCAAGGCCTCGTCCTGACGGGTTGCAGACCGAGCCTCTCGACGGACCCCGCTTCGGCGGGGTTTTCGTTTCGGCCGGGCGGCGTCAGGAAATCTTCGTCACGCCGCTCATCGCCGACTTCGTACCTCGAAAGTCGGCACATGCCTGAAATCGGCAGCTATCTTCACCGGGGAGAGGCGAAATCCGCCGAAACGCGCAATTCGCGCAGCGGCTTCACCTTGCGCGTCGTCTCGGCATAGAGCGGATGCGCCTTGTAGGCGGCGAGCGCGGCGGCGTCCTCGAATTCCGCATAGACGACGACATCCACTTCGCTCGACAGCGGATCGACCTTGCTGTTGAGCGCCACTTCGAAAACGCGCGAATGCGGGATGGCGGCAAGCGCCTTCAGGCCCTCGCGTACGGCTTCCACGCCCTCATTGTCACGGGCGCTGAAGAAAACGATGTGTCGGATCAAGGCGGCTTCTCCCGAGGTCTGGCCCCGGCCGGTCCGGCCATGTCGGTCGCGAGTCGAGGTGGGTGCAGGTTTGGGACGACCGCTGCTTCGCGTCAACCGGTCAGGAGCCGTGTCCCCGGTCCGCCACTCACCCCGTGACGAGCTTGGCAAGATGGCTAAGGCTACGAACCGTCGCGTCGATATATCGGCCGTTGTTGAAAAAACCGTCCCACATCAGCAGCAAGGTAATGCCGACTATGACGATGACGTAGCGCATGGCCGGTTCCCTTGGTCTGGATCGTCGCAATCGAGCCGGCTTTCATGTCGTGAAAAGGTGCCGGCTCCTCGCGTCATCTGATAGTCCATTTTTCCGACGGCAGCCAGAGCCATGCCGGCGAAAGCGACCGCCGCCCGGCGGATATGTCGCATTACGGCGCTCTCGGCATCGGGCGCAGGATTAGGCTTCGATCGTGCAGCAAGGCAGGAGGCAGACATGGCCGCAGACGATGACGACATTCCCGCGCAATACGCCTCGCCGCCCTGCTTCATGCATGAACTCGACCCGGCCTTCCGCGCTCCCGCGGCGATCCCGGCCGAGGTGCGGCGCTGGCGCAAGGCCGAGCGCGAGCGGCTGATCCAGGCGCGGCTGGCTGTCTCCGCCGATGCGCGCATGGCGATGGCGACCCGTATCGCGGAAGGGCTCGACACGGTGATCGGCGATGTCGCCGGCAAGATGGTGAGCCTCTACTGGCCGTTCCGCGGCGAGCCCGACATGCGGCCATGGATGGCGTCGGTGAACGCACGCGGCGGTCGCACCGCCCTGCCCCTCGTCGTCGAAAAGGGTCAGCCGCTGGTCTTCCGCGCCTGGAAGGCGGGCGAGCCGCTGGAAAAAGGCGTGTGGAACATCCCGATCCCGTCGCACGGCGACCCGGTCCTGCCCGATATCGTCATTTCGCCCGTCGTCGGCATCGATCCCGACAATTACCGGCTCGGCTACGGCGGCGGCTTCTACGACCGGACGCTGGCGGCGATGCCGCGCAAGCCGCTGGTCATCGGCATCGGCTATGAATTGCAGCGCATCCCCACCATCTATCCGCAGCAATACGACATTCCGATGGATCGCTTCGTCAGCGAAGCCTTCCAGGCCTAACGGCGATCAGGCCATTTCCGGCTTCAGGCCGAGCGCGGTGCGGTCGACGATTTCGCGCAGCGCGAAGGACGAATTGATCTTCGTCACATGCGGCATGGCCGACAGCCATTCCTTGTGGATGCGCTCGTAGTCGGCCAAGTCGCGGGCGGCGATGCGCAGCACATAGTCGTATTCGCCCGACATCAGATGGCAGGACAGCACGTTGGGGCAGCGCTTGATCGCCGCCTCGAAATCCGACAGCGTCTTCTCGAATTGGCCCGACAGCGATATATGGACGATCGCTGTCATCTGGTGGCCGAGCGCCGCGTTCGACAGGCGAGCATGATAGCCGCGTATGGTGCCCGACTTCTCCAGGTTGTCGAGGCGGCGCGAGCAGGCCGATTGCGACAGGCCGACCTTCTCGGCAAGGGCCGCGTTGGGGATGCGGCCGTCCTTCTGGAGCGTGTCCAGAATAGCGATATCGATCCTATCTAGCGCCATTCTTCGTGAATCCTGCGAGAAAACTCAAATTCCGCGCAAGGATTATCGGCAGCGTGGGCGCTATGCAAGCGCATTTCGCAAACACATGCGGGCGCTTTCATGGTCCAATGCGTTGATACAGAATTGGCCTGAAAGGCCCGAAGGAGGAGACTACAGCAATGCGCGTCGGTTGCCCCAAGGAAATCAAGAACAACGAGTATCGCGTCGGCCTGACGCCCGGTTCCGTCCGCGAATATGTCGCGCATGGCCATGAGGTGCTGGTCGAAACAGGCGCCGGTGCCGGCATCGGCGCCGACGACAACGCCTATCGCGCCGCTGGTGCGCAGATCGCCAAGACGGCGGCGGACGTGTTCGCCAAGTCGGACATGATCGTCAAGGTCAAGGAACCGCAGCCGAGCGAATGGGCGCAGCTTCGCGAAGGCCAGATCCTTTACACCTACCTCCATCTTGCGCCCGATCCGGAACAGACCAAGGGCCTGCTCGCCTCCGGCGTCACGGCGGTCGCCTATGAGACGGTGACGGACGATCGCGGCGGGTTGCCGCTGCTGGCGCCGATGTCGGAGGTTGCGGGCCGCCTTGCCATTCAGGCCGGCGCCACCGCCTTGCAGAAGCCCAATGGCGGGCGCGGCGTCCTTCTTGGCGGTGTGCCGGGCGTGCTGCCGGGCAAGGTCACGGTGCTGGGCGGTGGCGTCGTCGGCCTGCAAGCCGCGCGCATGGCGGCCGGTCTTGGTGCCGACGTTACCATCATCGATCGTTCGATCCCGCGCCTGCGCCTGCTCGACGACCTTTTCAACGGCCGCGTGCACACGCGCTATTCGACGGTCGAGGCGCTCGAGGAGGAATGCTTCTCCGCCGACATCGTCGTCGGTGCCGTGCTCATTCCGGGCGCCGCAGCCCCCAAACTTGTCAGCCGCGAAATGCTGTCGGGCATGAAGAAGGGTTCGGTGCTGGTCGATGTCGCCATCGACCAGGGCGGTTGCTTCGAGACGTCGCACGCCACCACCCATGCCGACCCGACCTATGTGGTGGATGGGGTCATTCACTATTGCGTGGCCAACATGCCCGGCGCGGTGCCCGTCACCTCGACGCATGCGCTCAACAACGCCACGCTGCATTACGGACTCCAGCTTGCCGACAAGGGTCTGAAGGCGATCGTCGACGACCAGCATCTGCGCAACGGGCTCAACGTCCACAAGGGCAAGATCACCAACCGCGCGGTCGCCGAGTCGCTCGGTTACGAGATGGTCGAGCCGAAGACCGTGCTTGCCGCCTGATCCGCCGGAAAGGAGCGTCCTTCCCCTCTTGCCTGTCGCCTCCGCGGCGGGCATTTTTCCTGGTGGCGACGGCAGCGGCAGGCAACAAAAAAGCGGAGCAAAAGCCCCGCTTCCTCGTCTGTCGTGGCGCCGCCGGTTCATCCGCGGTCGGCATTCCATCGACACATCCCGTCTACCACCTGAATGTTGCAGGTCGATGACGATGTGCGGTCGATCCTGAATCTGTTTGGTTAAGGAATCGTTACCGCATCACGCTGGCCGAACGCTCGGAGAGCGTCATCGGCTGGATCGTTTCCTTTTTCTGCGCCACGGCCTGAAACCCGAGCTTCTGGTAGAGCGGCAGGGCGGCGGGATGGTCGAGCGTGCAGGTCTGCACCGTCACCCGCTTCGGTCCGTGCGACCAGCAGGCCTCGATGGCGGCGCCCAGGAACCAGCGGCCGAGCCCCTGCCCCGTCGCATGCTCCATCATGCCGAAATAAGCGAGGTCGGTTTCCTGCGGCAGATGCGGCTTGACGTCGAAGAAGCCGGCCGGCGCACCGTCGAGATAAAGCACGCGGATATCGCGGTCTTCCCGATGCAGCCCCGCCACGAGTTCCTCGTCCGACAGCCGAAGCGCGCTGACCCATTGCCATTTGCGGCCGACGCGATCCATCAGGTAACGGTAGAAATGCAGCGGTATGTCGCGCGTGCGCAAAAGCGCGATCTGCCGGCCGTAGGGCGCCGGCGGATAGTGTGCGGGCGGTGCCGCCATTTCCAGGAATGTCACCGTCACCTGGATCGGCTTTGTCTCGTCCATGGCAGCCGTTATTCCCTGCCCGCCGATACCGGACCCGTCGCGACCGGCGTATCGGCGCGGCCGCCCCATTCCGTCCACGAGCCGTCATAAAGGCGGTTGTCGGTGTGGCCGAGCGTCTCCAGCGCCAGCGTGATCGCCGCCGCCGTTATGCCGGACCCGCAGGAGGTGACGACCGGACGCGACAGGTCGATGCCGGCGCCTTCGATCACCTTCCTGAGCTCTTCCTTCGGCAGCAGCCTGCCGCTATGCGAAAGCGCCGAGGCCGGCACGTTGCGCGCTCCCGGCATGTGGCCGCCGCGCACGCCGGCGCGCGGTTCGGGGTCGATGCCCGCAAAACGTCCCGGCGAGCGGGCGTCCGCCACTTGCATCGCGCCCGTTTCGACGATGCGGCGCATGTCGTCCAGGCTGGCAACCCGGCCTGCGTCGAAATCGGCATGGAAGACGCAAGGGGCGATCTTGGTGGGCTCGTTCGTGACCTTGCGCCCCGCCGCCTTCCAGCCGTCCAACCCGCCTTCGAGGATAAAGACCTGGAACACGCCCATGACCCGGAACATCCACCACGCGCGCGGCGCGGAGAAAAACCCCGGACCGTCATAGACGACGATGGTGTCGTCCGCCGATATGCCTCGGGTGCCGACATACTGGGCGAAATGCTGCGGCGATGCCAGCGTATGCGGCAGGGTCGAATCCGGATCGGAGATATCGTCCTGATCGACGAACACTGCGCCCGGAATGTGTGCGGCCTCGTATTCCGCCCTGGCGTCGCGCTTCTGCGCCGGCAAGTACCACGAGGCATCGACGATGCTCAGGCCCGGCTGGCCGAGCCGCTGCTCGAGCCAGTCGGCATCGACGGTAAAAGGGCTGTCCTCGGCCATGCGCGTTCTCCTGCTTCGGTGTCCTTAATACACGCAGGCGGCGGCGCGGATCAATTCGCAGGCGGCGGGCCGAACCGAATGCGGAAGCGCCTGTTCTCGCGCCCCTTCTTTTCGATCTTGCCGATGTGGATCTCGCCCACCTCGCCGGTGCGCGCCACATGGGTGCCGCCGCAGGGCTGGCTGTCCACTGTGGCGCCTTCGCCGATGCAGACCAGCCGGATGCGCCCGGTCCCGCTCGGCGGGCGTACGTTCTTCGATTTCACCAGGCCCGGATTGGCCGCGAATTCCTCGTCGGAGATCCAGCGGATAAAGATCGGATGGTCGGCGTGGACCAGTTCCATCAGCTTCGCCGTCACGTCTTCCTTGGTGTAGCCGGTGTCGGGAATGTCGAAATCGACGCGCGAATCGTCTTCGGCGACCGAAGCGCCGGTGATCGGAAACGGACAGACGACACTGAGCAGATGGCAGGCGGCGTGCATGCGCATCAGCAGATGCCGGCGCGGCCAGTCTATCGTCAGCCTGAGCCTCTCGCCGACAGCGGGCAGCGCCTGCCCTTCGGCCGGCAGGTGGACGATCTCTTCCTTCGTCTCGCCGGTCACGGTCGCGGCGACGGCGATGCGGCTTCCGTCCTCGCGCTCCAGCGAGCCGGTGTCGCCCGGCTGGCCGCCGGACGTCGCATAAAAGATCGTGCGGTCGAGGATGACGCCGCCGCGCTCCGTCACCGCGACGACGTGCGCCTCGGTTTCCTTCAGGTAGGCGTCGTCGCGAAACAGCGCCTCCGTGCGGTAGCCCATCACGCCGTCTCCGCGAACGGAACCGGGATCTTGCTCTTGCCTTCCATCCAGGCCGGCACCGGCAGGTTCTTGCCGCGCAGGAATTGCGGGTTGAACAGCTTGGACTGATAGCGGGTGCCGTAATCGGCCAGAATGGTCACGATGGTGTGGCCGGGGCCGAGGTCGCGCGCCAGCCGGATGGCGCCGGCGATGTTGACGCCGGTCGAGCCGCCGACGCACAGGCCTTCTTCCTGGATCAGGTCGAAGACGATCGGCAGCGCTTCTTCGTCCTTGATCTGGTAAGAGAAATCCGGACGGAAGCCTTCGAGATTGGCGGTGATGCGCCCCTGCCCGATGCCTTCGGTGATGGAACTGCCCTCGGACTTCAATTCGCCGTCGGTGTAGAAATTGTAGAGCGCGGCCCCCAGCGGATCGGCCAGTGCGATCTTCACGGCCTTGCTGTGGCCGCGCAGGCCGGCGGCGATGCCGGCCAGCGTGCCGCCTGAACCGACCGCCGAGACGAAACCGTCGACCTTACCGCCGGTCTGGTCCCAGATTTCCCGCGCGGTGGTGGTGATGTGGCCGTCGCGGTTGGCGACGTTGTCGAACTGGTTGGCCCAGATCGCCCCGTTCGGCTCGCTTTTCGCCATCTGCTCGGCCAGCCGGCCGGACAGTTTCACATAGTTGTTCGGGTTCTTGTACGGCACCGCAGGCACTTCGATGAGTTCAGCGCCGAGCAGGCGGATGGTGTCCTTCTTCTCCTGGCTCTGCGTCTCGGGAATGACGATCACGGTGCGATAACCCAGCGCCTTGGCCACCAGCGTCAAGCCGATGCCGGTGTTGCCGGCCGTGCCCTCGACGATGACGCCGCCGGGCTTGAGCAGGCCGCGCTTTTCGGCGTCGCGGATGATGAACAGGCCGGCGCGGTCCTTGACCGACTGGCCGGGATTCATGAATTCGGCTTTGCCGAGGATTTCGCAGCCGGTCGCTTCCGATGCCCGTCGCAGCCTTATCAGCGGTGTGTTGCCGATTGCCTCGATCACCGAACGATACATGATTTTTCCTTCCGAACTGCGATATCAACAGGTCTAGAAACCTGAGCGGCCGGATTCAAGGAAGGATTTTGCTTGGCATAGCCGCATTTGAGCAGATGAAACCGCTTGAGGCCGGCTGCTGCCGCATATACGGCGAAAAGGGCCTTTTCTTCTACAACGGCGGCGGCTAGAGCCGGTGCGGGGCAATCTTCATCAGGACGCAGCATGGCACTTTACCGGGCCAGCCCGAAGGACGGCATTGCCTGGATCACCGGCGGCAGCTCAGGTGTCGGCCGCGCGCTTGCCAAGGCTTTGGCCACGCAAGGCTTCACGGTTGCCGTCACGGCGCGCGAAGAGGACCTGATCGATTCCCTGGTCGAAGAAGCGCGGGACCTGCCGGGGCGCATCCTGCCCTATCCTTGCGACGTATGCGACGAACAAGGCATGGCCGCCGCCGTTGCGGCGATCGAACAGGCGGCCGGGCCGATCATGCTTGCCGTCTTCAACGCCGGTAGCTACGCGCCCGTTTCCGGCGAAAACCTGTCGATCCGCAAATTTCGCCACAGCTTCGACGTCAACGTGATGGGCATCGTGCACGGATTGGTGCCGGTTACTGAGCGCATGCGCGGCCGGGGCAAGGGGCACGTCGTGATCGTTGGTTCGATCAGTGCCTATTTCGGTTGGCCGACCACCGCCGCCTACGGCGCGACCAAGGCGGCCGTCAATGTCATGGCACAAGCGCTCCGGTTCGATTTCGAGCGCATCAACATCCGCCTCCAGGTCGTCAATCCGGGCTTCATCGATACGCCGTTGACGCAGAAGACCAATTTCAGGCTTCCGGCGCTGATTTCAGCCGCCGACGCCGCCGGCCGCATCTGCCGCAGCATCGCCACCGGCGGTTTTGAAGTCGCCTTCCCCCGCCGGTTGGTTTACGCAGTCAAGTTCCTGGCCTTGTTGCCCGGTCCGGTTCGCCACTGGTTCATCACCACGGCGACGCGCTGGAAGACGCGCCCCAGCCTCGGCCGGGTCAGGCGCCCTCGCCTCTAGAGCATTTTGCAGCCAGACGGAATCGTCTGGCGTCGCACAAATGCGGCTAAAACAAAGAGATAGATCGTTTCGCCGTTTCCATGAAACGGTGAAACGATCTAGACACTTCATTCTTTGAAAAACCGTCCTTGCCGGACGCGATTGCCCGGCAAGGACAAAGCTGAAAATCAGGCAGCGCGCGCGGGCCGGTTGCGGCCACCGCCGAAGCGCTTCTTGCCACGGAAAGGCTTGGCGGCATTGCCGTTGTCGCCGGCGTGCTCGGCGCCGCCCTTCTTGGCGAAAGCGGGCTTGCCGTTCGGCTTACCGCCGAAGCGCTTCTTGCCGAAGCCGCCCTCGCGGCGTTCGCTCGCGCCGGCTTCGCCGCGCGCTTCATTGCGTCCGCCATGGCCGGGCTTGCGGCCCTGCGGCTGCGGCCGGGAGCGGTCGTTGGCCGGCTCGGGGCGGCGCTCGCCGTCCTGGCGCGGCTCGCGCGCCGGGTCCGGCTCGCCGAGATGGTCGGCGGTGATCGGCAGCTTCATGCGGATGATCTTCTCGACCTGGCGAAGCTTGGCGTTCTCGGTCGGATCGACCAGCGTGATGGCGACGCCGTCCTGGCCGTTGCGACCGGTGCGGCCGATGCGGTGGACGTAGCTTTCCGCCTCGTCCGGCAGGTCGAAGTTCACCACATGGCTGATGCCGGGAACGTCGATGCCGCGCGCCGCGATGTCGGTGGCGACAAGGATGCGCACCGAGCCGTCGCGGAAACCGTTGAGCGCCTTCTGGCGGGCGTTCTGGCTCTTGTTGCCGTGGATGACGGCGGCCTCGAAGCCGTCGCGCTCCAGATCCTTGGTGACGCGGTCGGCGCCGTGCTTGGTGCGGGCGAAGACGATTACTGAGCGCATCGCCTCGTCGGCCAGCATGGTGGAAAGCAGCCGGCGCTTCTGCTTGGTGCGGGCGAGAATGACGCTCTGCTTGATTTCGGCCGCCGTCGTACCCTGCGGGGCGACCTCGACGCGCAACGGATCGCGCAGCAGACCCTTGGCGAGATCGGCGATCTCCTGCGGCATGGTGGCCGAGAACAGCGCCGTCTGGCGGCCCGGATGGGTACCCTTGGCGATGCGGCGCACGTCGTTGATGAAGCCCATGTCGAGCATGCGGTCGGCCTCGTCCAGCACCAGCCAGGTGGTGTCGGAGAGATCGACGTCCTTCTCGCGCACCAGATCGGTCAGGCGGCCGGGCGTGGCGACGAGGAAATCGACGCCGGGCGCGATCCGCTTGACCTGGCTGAAGCGGGAGACGCCGCCGAGCACCAGCGCGGTGGAGACATGCGCGCCCTTGGCGAGCACCTTGATGGTGTCCTCGATCTGCACGGCAAGCTCGCGGGTCGGGGCGAGGATCAGCGCGCGAGCCGTCTTCGGCCGGCGCTTCGTGCCGAGCGCCATGATCTTCGACAGGATCGGCAGCGCGAAGGCGGCGGTCTTGCCGGAGCCGGTCTGGGCGATGCCGAGAACGTCGCGCCCTTCGAGCTGGGCCGGGATGGCCTCGACCTGGATCGGCTTCGGTTCGGTGAAGCCGGCGGCATGGGTGGCCTTCAAAAGCTGGCCGGAAATTCCGAGTGCGGCGAAGCCGGTCGGCTCCGCAATGTTTTCGTTGGTCAAAACGTTTCTTCTTTCATGCGGCTCCATGGCCGCAAACAGGATAGCGGCGGGGCGCAACCCGCCGGCTTCGATGATTTCATGGACGACAAGGCGGCGGACGCTTTGTCCGCGCGGCTGCGCTGTCGTGCCCACGGCATCCTGCCGCGGGTCTTTTCCGCCGCCCGATCTTCTCGGGGCGGAAACAGACGCAACCAGTCTCAATCTCAAGAGAAGACCGGCTTTCATCGCCGGCCCAAGCGCCTTGTGCCTGTGCATATGGAGGAGTCGGCGGCGGAAAGCAAGGGTATTATGTTGCGGTGCAGCAAATTCGTTCTCCTGAGACCTCCGGGCTAGGCCGAAAGCCGCGCTTGCGCCGGCTGCGCCCTATGGCTACCAAGGCAGAGCCCGCCTTGGAGGACATCATGAAAGACGTGTTGCAGGAACTTGAGCACCGCCGCGAGGTCGCGCGTGCCGGCGGCGGGCAGGCCCGCATCGACGCCCAGCACAAGAAGGGCAAGCTGACGGCGCGCGAGCGCATCGAGATTTTCCTCGACGAAGGATCGTTCGAGGAGTTCGACATGTTCGTCGAGCATCGCTCGACCGATTTCGGCATGGAGAAGAGCAAAATCGCCGGCGACGGCGTCGTTACCGGCTGGGGCACGGTCAACGGTCGCCCCATCTACCTTTTCGCCAAGGATTTCACCGTGTTCGGCGGCTCGCTTTCGGAAGCGCACGCCGAGAAGGTGATGAAGGTGCAGGACATGGCGCTGCGCAACCGCGCGCCGATCATCGGCCTCTACGACGCCGGCGGCGCCCGCATCCAGGAGGGCGTTGCTGCGCTCGGTGGCTATGCCGAGATTTTCCAGCGCAACGTTCTGGCTTCCGGCGTGATCCCGCAGATTTCGCTCATCATGGGGCCGTGCGCCGGCGGTGACGTTTATTCGCCGGCGATGACCGACTTCATCTTCATGGTGCGCGACACCTCCTACATGTTCGTCACCGGGCCGGATGTGGTCAAGACCGTCACCAACGAGACGGTGACAGCCGAGGAACTCGGCGGCGCGTCCGTGCACACGACGAAATCCTCCATCGCCGACGGTGCCTATGACAACGACGTCGAAGCCCTGTTGCAGATGCGCCGGCTGGTTGATCTGCTGCCTGCCTCCAACACCGCCGAACTCCCGGAAGTGGAGTGCTACCAGCCGGTGACGGAACATGACCTGTCGCTGGACCGGCTGATCCCCGAAAACGCCAACAAGCCCTACGACATCAAGGAACTGATCCTGAAAACCTGCGACGAAGGCGATTTCTTCGAGGTCCAGCCGTCCTTCGCCAGGAATATCGTCACCGGCTTCGGCCGCATCGAGGGCCGCACGGTCGGCTTTGTCGCCAATCAGCCGATGGTGCTGGCCGGCGTTCTGGACAGCGACGCCAGCCGCAAGGCGGCGCGCTTCGTGCGCTTCTGCGACTGCTTCAACATTCCGCTCGTCACCTTCGTCGACGTTCCCGGCTTCCTGCCCGGCACCGCGCAGGAATATGGCGGCCTCATCAAGCACGGCGCCAAGCTCCTGTTCGCCTATGCCGAAGCGACGGTGCCGAAGGTGACGGTGATCACCCGCAAGGCGTTCGGCGGCGCCTATGACGTCATGGCCTCGAAACACCTGCGCGGCGACATGAACTATGCCTGGCCGACCGCACAGATCGCCGTGATGGGTGCCAAGGGCGCGGTGGAAATCATCTATCGCAAGGACATCGGCGATGCCGACAAGATCGCCGCCCACACCAAGCGCTACGAGGATCGTTTCCTGTCGCCCTTCGTGGCGGCCGAGCGCGGCTACATCGACGAGGTGATCATGCCGCATTCGACCCGCCGCCGCGTCGCGCGGGCGCTCAGGATGCTGCGCAACAAGGATTTGCAGAACCCCTGGAAGAAGCACGACAACATTCCGCTGTGACGCGCATGACCGGCGCCGGGCTCATCGTCCTTGACAGGAAGCGAGGGGAAGCAGTAGCCGGTTGAGATACTGACGCGACAATCTTGGGGTGTGCCGGACGATGGAAGTCTTTACCGCAGCGGGCTTCGCGGCGCTTCTTCAGGTTATCGCCATCGATCTCGTCCTTGCCGGGGACAACGCCATCGTCATCGGTCTTGCCGCCGCCGGCCTGCCGGCCGACCAGCGCAAGAAGGCCATCCTCATCGGTGTGCTCGCGGCCACCGTGCTGCGTATCCTGTTCGCCGCCATCACCGTGAAGCTCCTTGCGATCGTTGGTCTTCTGTTGGCCGGCGGCATCCTGCTTCTGTGGGTGTGCTGGAAGATGTGGCGCGAGCTGCGCACCTCCCACGCGGACGAGGAAGAGGCGACCGAGGCGCTCGCGAATTCGGATATCAACAAGGACAAGGCGATCGCGGGCCGCGCGCCGCGCAAGACGCTGATGCAGGCGGCCACCCAGATCGTCATTGCGGACGTGTCCATGTCGCTCGACAACGTGTTGGCTGTCGCCGGTGCCGCGCGCGATCATTTCCCGGTTCTCGTCATTGGCCTCATTCTGTCGATCGCGCTGATGGGCCTTGCCGCGTCCTTCATCGCCAAGCTGCTGCACAAGCATCGCTGGATCGCCTATATCGGCCTGCTCATCATCCTCTATGTCGCGCTCGACATGGTCTGGCGCGGCTGGCTGGAAGTCTGGCCGCACGTCAACAACGCCGTGAGCTGATCGCGAAAGACGCGCGCAGCGATAGCGTCGCAGCGGTATGGCCGCTGCTTACAAGCCGTAAAATCTGTGATACTGCGCCGCGGTTTCCTCGAAAAACCGAAAGTTTTGCCGATGTCAGCCCCCCGCGTCAGCTTCGTCAGCCTCGGATGCCCGAAGGCGCTGGTGGATTCGGAGCGCATCATCACGCGCCTGCGCGCCGAAGGCTACGAGATCGCCCGCAAGCATGACGGCGCCGACCTCGTCGTCGTCAACACCTGCGGCTTCCTCGATTCCGCCCGCGAAGAGTCGCTCGGCGCTATCGGCACGGCGTTGAAGGAAAACGGCAAGGTCATCGTCACCGGCTGCATGGGCGCCACGCCCGACCTGATCCGCGACAGGCATCCCAACGTGCTCGCTATCACCGGCCCGCAGGCCTACGAAAGCGTCATGGAGGCGGTGCATGAGGCAGCCCCGCCCGCGCACGATCCGTTCGTCGATCTTCTGCCGCCGCAGGGCGTCAAGCTCACGCCGCGCCATTACGCCTATCTCAAGATTTCAGAGGGTTGCAACAATCGATGCACCTTCTGCATCATTCCGGCGCTGCGCGGCGACCTGGTTTCCCGCCCTGCCGCCGACGTGCTGCGCGAGGCCGAGAAGCTGGCCAAGGCAGGCGTGAAGGAACTGCTCGTCATCTCGCAGGACACCAGCGCCTATGGCATAGACATCAAGTACCAGGCCTCGCAGTTCGGCGAGCGCGAGGTACGGGCGAAGTTCCTCGACCTGTCGGAAGAACTGGGCAAGCTCGGCATCTGGGTGCGGCTGCACTACGTCTACCCCTACCCGCATGTCGCCGACGTCATCCCGCTGATGGCGGACGGAAAAATCCTGCCCTATCTCGACATTCCCTTCCAGCACGCCTCGCCGCAGGTCTTGAAGAACATGCGCCGCCCGGCGCACGGCGAAAAGACGCTGGAGCGTATCCGTTCCTGGCGCGAGACATGTCCCGACCTCGCCATCCGCTCGACCTTCATCGTCGGTTTTCCGGGCGAGACGGAAGAAGACTTCCAGATGCTGCTCGACTGGCTGGACGAGGCCAGGATCGACCGCGCCGGCTGCTTCAAGTACGAGCCGGTCGCCGGTGCCCGCTCCAACGACATGGGCTTGGAACCGGTGCCGCAGGAGGTCAAGGAGGCGCGCTGGCATCGCTTCATGCAGCGCCAGCAGAAGATTTCCGCCACGCAGTTGCAGAAGAAAGTCGGCAAGCGCCTGCCCGTCATCATCGATGAGGCGAACGGCACGTCGGCCAAGGGTCGCACGAAATACGACGCGCCGGAGATCGACGGCTCGGTGCACATCCAGTCGCGCCGGCCGCTGCGCGCCGGCGACATCGTGACGGTCAAGGTCGACCGCGCCGATGCATATGATCTTTACGGGCAGGCCGTGTAGGGCCGGGCAGCCATCTCGACCGGAATAGAAAAGGGCGCCGTGCGGCGCCCTTCCCTTTTGGATATCCGGCAGGCTTACTGCGGCAGCTTGTCGTCGATGCCCTTGACGTAGAAGTTCAGGCCGAGCAGCGTGGCGTCGTCGGCGACCTCGCCGTCCTTCAGCCATGCCGAGCCGTCCTGCTTGGCGACGGGGCCGGTGAAGGGGTTCCAGCCGTCGGCGATCTTCTTCTTCGTCGCCTCGGCCATCGCCTTCACGTCGTCAGGCATGTTGGTGAAGGGTGACAGTTCCACCGCACCGTCCTTGATGCCCAGCCAGACATTGTCGGGCTTCCAGGTGCCGTCGAGCGCTTCCTTGATGCGCTTGACGTAGTATGGCCCCCAATTGTCGGTATTGGCCGTGAGTTGCGCCTTCGGCGCGAACTTGATCATGTCCGACGACTGGCCGAACCCATGCAGGCCGCGCTCTTCGGCCACCTGGAGGGCGGCTGTGGAGTCGGTGTGCTGGGTGATGATGTCGGCGCCCTGGTCGAACAGCGCCTTGGCCGCGTCGGCTTCCTTGCCCGGATCGAACCAGGAGTTCACCCAGACGATCTTGAGCTTGAAGTTCGGATTGACGGACTGGGCGCCCAGCATGAAGGCGTCGATGCCCATCACCACTTCCGGGATCGGGAAGGAGACGATGTAGCCGGCGACGCCCTTCTTCGACACCTTGGCGGCGATCTGGCCCATCACGTAGCGGCCTTCGTAGAAGCGCGCATTGTAGACGCCGAGGTTGTCGGCGGTCTTGTAGCCGGTGGCGTGCTCGAACATTACCTTCGGGAATTTCTTCGCCACCTTGACCATGGAATCCATGAAGCCGAAGGAGGTGCCGAAGATCATCTTGCAGTTTTCGCGCGCCAGGCGCTCGAAGGCGCGGTCGGCGTCGGGACCTTCGGCGACGTTTTCGAGATAGGCCGTCTCGATCTTGTCGCCGAGTTCCTTCTGCGCTTCGAGGCGCCCCTGGTCGTGCTGGTAAGAGTAGCCGAAGTCGCCGATCGGGCCGACATAGACCCAGCAGGCCTTCAGCTTGTCAGCCGCCTCGGCGTTCGCCGCCAACGACACGCCGGCGGCGGTCGTCATCAGCGCAATGAGCAGTTTCTTCATGGTGTTACCTCTCTGAGTTAGCCTTGGTTTTCCCGTTTGTTATCAGCGATCCGGCACGAAGGGTTGGCCGAGCGAGGCCGGCGTGTTCATCATCGTCAGGCGCTTGTTGCGCGAGATTAGAACAAGAACCACGATGGTTGCCAGATAGGGCAGCATGGCAAGGTACTGCGAAGGCAGCGATTTCAACAGTTCCATCACCTTGTAGAGCAGCCAGGGCGCGCCGGCGAACTGTTGCAGGTCGATCGCCTGCACATGGAGCTGGCCGATCCAGATCATGCCGAAGATGTATGCTCCGGCAAAAACCCGCCATGGCCGCCACGAGGCGAAGACCACCAGCGCCAGCGCGATCCAGCCGCGGCCCGCCGACATGTTCTCCACCCATTGCGGCGTATAGACCAGCGACAGCTGGCCGCCGGCGAGGCCTGCGCAGGCGCCGCCGAAGAGCACCGCCAGGTAGCGATAGCGGATCACCTTGATGCCGAGCGCATGGGCGGAGGTATGGCTGTCGCCGATCGAGCGCAGCGTCAGCCCGGCGCGCGTCCGGAACAGGAACCAGGCGACTGCTGCGGTGAGCGCGATCGAGATGTAGAAGACCGGGTCCTGGCCGAAGAGCAGCTTGCCGACGACAGGCAGGTCGCTGAGGAAGGGAATGTACAGGTATGGCAGCCTTTCGCCCGGCAGGCCGACGAAGCCGGTGCCCATCATGCCGGAAAGGCCGAGGCCGAGCAGCGTCAGCGACAGGCCGGTCGCGACCTGGTTGGTGGCCAGCGACAGGGTCATCACCGCAAACAGCAGCGAAAACAGTGCGCCGACCACCATGGCCGCCAGCAAGCCGGCCCAGGGCGAGCCGGTGAGATAGCTGGCGCCGAAGCCGGCCACGGCGCCCATGATCATCATGCCTTCGACGCCGAGGTTGAGCACGCCCGAGCGCTCGACCACCAGTTCGCCGATGGCCGCGACCAGCAGCGGTGTGGCGGCGGTCGCGATGGTGAGCAGGATGTTGACGGCGATGTCCATCAGTGCGCTTCCTCCAGCTTCGGTGCGGGCACGGCGTCGGGCTTCGGCGCACCCAGACCGACCAGCCGGATGCGGTAGTGGATGAGCGTGTCGCAGCCGAGCACGAAGAACAGCAACATGCCCTGGAACACGCGCGCCACTTTGTCGGAAATGCCGAGCGCGGTTTGTGCCGCCTCGCCGCCGAGATAGGTCAGTGCCAGCACCAAGCCGGCCGCGACGATGCCGAGCGGGTTCAGCCGGCCGAGGAAGGCGACGATGATGGCGGTAAAGCCGTAGCCGGGCGAGATCGTCGGCTGGAGCTGGTTGATGGCGCCGGTGACTTCGGAAATGCCGGCCAACCCCGCCAGCGCACCCGACAGCATGAAGGCGAAGAACACCATGCGGTTGAAGCTGAAGCCGGCGAAACGCCCGGCCCTCGGGCTCGATCCCAGCACGCGCACCTCGAAACCCTTGAGCATCTTGCTCATCAGGAGCCAGACGGCGACGGCTGCGACCAGCGCGAAGACGAAACCCCAGTTGGCGCGGCCCGAATCCGGGAACAGTTCCGGCAGAGTCGCCGAGTTGTTGAACAGCACCGTCTGCGGGAAACCATGGCCCTGCGGGTCGCGCCAGGGACCGCGCACCATCCAGTCGAGGAAAAGCTGCGCGACATAGACGAGCATCAGGCTGGTCAGGATCTCGTTGGTGTTGAAGCGCGTCTTGAGCAGCGCCGGGATGGCCGCGTAAAGCGCGCCGCCGACCATGCCGAGCAGCAGGCACAAAGGCAGCACGATGGGGCTTTCGAAGGTCGGAAACATGACCGGGATGATCGAACCGGCGATGCCGCCGAGAATGAACTGCCCTTCGGCGCCGATGTTCCAGATGTTCGCCCGGTAGCAGACGGCAAGGCCAACCGCGATCAGGATCAGCGGCGCCGCCTTGATGGTCAGTTCGTGCAACTGCCACACCTCGCTGATGGGCGACACGAAATAGGTATTGAAGGCCGTAAAGGGATTGATGCCCAGAAGAGCGAACATGATGCCGCCGGCGATCATGGTCAGCACGAAGGCGATGAAGGGCGACAGCGCCGAAAAAAGCGCCGAGCGCTGCGGCCGCTTGACCAGTTCGAGACGCATCACGCGACCTCCGCTGCTTGGCCGCCATGGCCGCTTTCGGCACCGCCCATCAACAGGCCGATTTTTTCAAAAGTCGCTTCTGCAATCGGCATGGGATGCGACAGTTCGCCGTTGTGCATGACGGCGATGGCGTCGGAAATCTCGAACAGTTCGTCGAGATCCTGGCTGATGACCAGTACCGCCGAGCCGGAGCGCGCCAGTTCGATCAACGCCTGGCGGATGTGTGCGGCCGCACCCGCGTCGACGCCCCAGGTCGGCTGGTTGACCACCATCACGGAGGGCTTGCGGTCGAGTTCGCGCCCGACGATGAATTTTTGCAGGTTGCCGCCCGACAACGCCGCCGCTTCCGGGTCCGGCGCGCTCTTGCGCACGTCCATCACCTCGATGATGCGCTGAGCGGCGCTGTAGACGGCGCCGGCCTTGACCATGCCGCCGCCGCCGACGAACGCCTTCTTGTCGGTCGCGTGGCGCGACAGCAGGAGGTTTTCCGAAAGCTTCATGCGTGGCGCGGCGCCGTGGCCGAGCCTTTCTTCAGGTACGAACGCGGCGCCCGCCAGGCGGCGGCCGGTGATGCCGAGTGCGCCGGCATCCTTGCCGCGAATGCGCACCGCACCGGCCGTATCCTGCCGGACTTCACCCGATACCGCCTCGAAGAACTCGCCCTGCCCGTTGCCGGCGACACCGGCGATGCCGATGACCTCGCCGGCGCGCACCGAAAGGCTGATGTCACGCAGCGGAATGGAGAACGGCGTCGCCGGCTTGCGGCTGAGGTTGCGGATTTCCAAGAGCGCGGCTGCCTTGTCGATGCCTTCCACCGGCGCGCGCACCACCGCCTTCACCTCGTTGCCCACCATCATGCGCGCCAGCGATGCGGCTGTCTCCTCGCGCGGATTGCAGTGGCCGACGACCTTGCCGTGGCGCAGCACCGTGGCGCGGTCGCACATGCGCTTCACTTCTTCCAGCCGGTGCGAGATGTAGAGGATGGATTTCCCTTCGGCGCGCAGCCGCTCCAGCGTCTCGAACAGCTTGTCGGCCTCCTGCGGCGTCAGCACGGAGGTCGGCTCGTCCAGAATGATAAGCTGTGGCGTCTGCAACAGGCAGCGGATGATCTCGATGCGCTGGCGTTCGCCGACCGAAAGATCGCCGACAAGCGAGTCCGGATCGAGCGGCAGGCCGTAGCTGTAGGACAGCGCGCGGGCCTTGGCGGCGATCTGGTTGATCGGCGAGCCGTCGTCCAGCGAAAGCGCGATGTTTTCGGCCGCCGTCAGCGCCTCGAACAGCGAAAAATGCTGGAAGACCATGCCGATGCCGAGCTTCTTTGCAGCACCGGGGCTGGTGATCCTGACCGGCTTTCCGTCCCAGCGGATTTCGCCGGAATGCGGCTCCAGCGAGCCGAACAGCATCTTCACCAGCGTCGACTTGCCGGCGCCGTTCTCGCCGAGAAGAGCGTGGATTTCGCCCTTGGCGACGATAAGGTCGATGGCGTCGCACGCTTTCAGCGTGCCGAATATCTTGGTCAGTCCGCGAACCTCAAGGAGGTTCCCGGTTGCGAGTTTTTCACTCACAGTTCCTCCCTGTCCGTATGCCGGACGTGTTCTGTGTTCCCGCAAGCATCGTAGGCATCGCCGTCTCTGGTTCGATAGCGGCGCGGAGATTGAAAGAGCTTCAAGAATTTCAGCGGAAACTCAAGCGATAACACGTCGATATCGGCACTAAGGCACAAGAATAGTCGTACCGGTGGTTCGGCGCGCTTCGAGATCGGCCTGGGCTTTCGCCGCATCCTTCAGTTCATAGCGCTGGTTGATCTGAATTTGCACCACGCCCTTCTGCACGACGTCGAACAGCGCCTTGGCCGAAGCCTCGAGATCTTCGCGCTTGGCGACATAGACGAACAGGGTCGGGCGGGTGATGTAGAGCGAACCTTTCTGCGACAGCACACCGAGATTGAACGGCGGCACCGGGCCGGACGACTGGCCGAACAGCGCCAGCAGGCCGAGCGGCTTCAGGCAGTCGAGCGAGCCTTCGAACGTGTCCTTGCCGACCGAATCGTAGACGACCTCGCATTTTTTGCCGCCGGTGATGCGGGCGACCTCGGCGACGAAATCCTGCTCGCGGTAGTTGATGACGTAGTCGTAGCCATGCGCTTTCGCAAGGCCCACCTTCTCGGCGGAACCGGCCGTGCCGATAGTCGCGGCACCGAGATGCTTCGCCCATTGGCCGGCGATCAGCCCGACGCCACCGGCTGCCGCGTGGAACAGGATCGTGTCGCCTGCCTTCACGCGATAGGTGCGGCGCAGCAGGTATTCCGCCGTCATGCCCTTCAGCATCATGGCGGCCGCCTGCTCGTCGGAGACGCCGTCCGGCACCTTGACCAGCCGGTCGGCGGCGATGACGCGCCGCTCTGCATAGGCGCCGATGCCGACCGCATAGGCGACGCGGTCGCCCACCTTGAGGCCCTGCACGTCCGGCCCGACCTCCTCGACGACGCCGGCGCCCTCCCCGCCCGGAACCAGCGGCAGGCCGCCGGGCGCGGGATAAAGGCCGGTGCGGTAATAGACGTCGATGAAATTCAGCCCGATCGCAGTATGGCGCACGAGAACCTCGCCGGCGCCGGGCTTGCCGGGATCGGCCTCCTCCCAGGCCAGCACTTCGGGACCGCCATGGGCGTGGATACGGATTGCTTTCGACATGGATCAGGCCTTTTTCGCACCGAGTTGCGGGAAAAACTGCATCACCCCGCCAATGCAGAACAGATAGACGCCGGTGACGGTGATGCCGATCTTGGTGAACAGGCCGACCTGCTCGCCCAGCACCCCGATCTGGTCATAGAACTGCGCGAGCGCCGACTGTGCCAGCGCCAGGGCGCCGAAGGCGCACCACAGGAGCGTCGCGCCGAGATTGATCGGCCTGAGCCGCACCACGCGCACCGGATGAATGAAATTCATCGGCACGAACGTCAGGATGCCGCACAAGACGACGATGCCGAACGACACCCATTGCCCCGGTTCGATGACGAACAGCGTGAACACCACCATGTTCCAGACGACCGGGAAGCCCTTGAAGAAATTCTCCTTCGTCTTCATGCCGGTGTCGGCATAATAGATGGCGCTCGACACCACGATGATCGCCGCCGAGAGGAAGGAAAGACCCTCGCCCATGAAACCGCGCTGGTAGAGCGCGAAAGCCGGAATCATCACATACGTCACGTAGTCGATGATGTTGTCGAGCAGTTCGCCCGACCATGTCGGCAGGATTTCCTTCACTTCCAGCTTGCGTGCGACGGGACCATCGATGCCGTCGACCAGCAGCGCCATGCCCAGCCACCAGAACATCGCCGTCCAGCGCTCCTCGCTCGCCGCCACCAGCGAGACGAAGGCGAGGAACGACCCCGATGCGGTGAGAAGATGCACCGAAAAGGCGCGCGCCTGCGGCCACGTCACCTTCTTTTTCGGGCGCGGAATGCGCTCGGCGATCTGCTTCGCCTTTGCCTTGGCACGCGCCGCCGGCCGGGGTTTCGTGGTGTCCTTGCTCACGGTCCTCGCCAGTCCAGCTTGCAGATCTCGGCCGAGCGGCCGGCGAAATTCCAGTTGCGGCCGAAGGCGCGCATCTTCGAGCGGTCGGATTTCGCCACGACGATCTCGGGCGCGATCCAGTATTGGGAATTCTGGATGACGGTGTCGCGCTCACTGTCCTTGCCGGCGATCGGCGTCACTGCGCCGTCGATGATTTTCGGAATCTGGAAGACGCGCGTCTTGTCCTGCACTTCGTAGGTGATCGGCACCTGTTCGGCACCAAGGAATTTGCCGACGAGGATCGACAGCAGAGAGGTCGTGCCGCCGGCCTTGCCTGTGAAGATTTTCGTCAGCGCCTTGCTGGCGTAGACCGAGGCGCGCTTGTCGATGAACAGGCCGGCGGTCCAGTTGCCGCGGCTCATATAGCCCGGAATCTCCATGACGAGGCCGAGATTCAGGCCCGACAGGTCTACGGCGTCGAAATGACCGGCGTCGATGCGGAAGCCCGCCCAGGTCTGGCAATAGCCCTCTGTCGGCGGATGGTTCCCCAACGACAGCACGCAAGGGCAGAAAACCGTGCAATTGCAGGAGAGTACAAGCTCCCCCTTCATCGCCCAGCTTGACTTGGACATAGGCGTTTCCCCGATCTCAACGGGACACTACAAGCAGGGCCGCCGCCCACACAAGCAGTATCGTTCCGGCCAGCCTGCTTGCCCGGCGCCCCTGCACTTGCTTTTCCACCACGGAAAACAGGCCGATGAGCGCCATCCAGAAGATGTTGGCTATGCCGACGGCGAACATCACCAGCATCAGTGCCCAGCAGCAGCCGAGGCACCAGACGCCTTGTTCCAACCCGAGCCGGAAGATGCGCGCCGGCCGGTCGCTCCAGCGGCCGAACAGCGTGGAAAACGGGTTGCGGCATTTCTTCAGGCAGGCCTGCTTGAGACTGCTGAACTGATAGAGGCCGGCAACGGCGAGCGCCGCCGCGCCGGCCCATCCCGCTGCGGGATCGAGCAGGCGGTCCTGCCGGGCAAAATACCCGACAGCCAGCGTCGTCGCGGCGAAAACGGCCGAGGCGGCGAGCCAGATCGTCAGATAGCCGGCCACCAGCACCAACGGGTGAACGACCGGTTCGCCCTTGGCGCGTGCCGTATCGGCGATCTCGCAATAGGTGCGGATCATCGGGGCGGCCGAAGGAAGCATGGCGCCGACAGCCATCAGGAACCACATGGCGACGAGCGCCAGGACTTCCACGCCGGAACCGGATGCCACGGGCAAAGGCGACAGGCACAGCGCGGCGAACCGTTCGAGCAGGTCGGGCAGCGGCAATGCCGGCAGATGACGCAGCAAGGCGTCGCCGGGCGAATCGGCGCCCGGCAGGCCGGCCTGCGCGCCGCGCACAGCCATCGCCGCCAGCATGGCCCACGCGCAGGCGACCGCCAGGACAAGAACGACCGCGACCGTGACACGCGCATTGCGCGCCACGGCGGCGGCGGCGCGGCCGGCGCCGTCGAGATGGCGGAAATCGTCTTCCTGCGTTGTCATGGCAGCGATAGGCTGAATAGCCGCGTTGATCGGATCGTGGGTGCACTATATTCGGTTTTGGTGCCGGATAGGCAACCTGATCCGCATGGAGACAGCCGATGGAAACGCAGGAGACGGATATCCTGATAGCCGGCAGCGGCCCGGCCGGACTGGCGGCGGCGCTTGCCTTCGCCCATGCCGGCTTCGAGGTCGTCCTCGTCGGGCCGCCCGCCACGGCCACGGACCGCCGCACCACGGCGCTGATGAACCCCGCGCTGGCGATGCTGGACCGGCTCGGCGTGCTGGAAAGCCTGAACGAACAGGCCGCACCGCTGAGGATCATGCGCATCGTCGATGCGACGACGCGCCTGATCCGCAGTCCGACGGTGACATTCCACGCCGGCGAGATCGGCGAGGAGCGGTTCGGCCTCAACATGCCCAACGCCGCATTGGTCCCTGCCCTTTCCGCCGCGGTGGAAGCCCATCCGGGCATTGCGTGGCACAAGACCACCGTTTCCGCCTGGACTTTCGATGGCACGCACGCCGTGGCGACGCTGGCCGGCGGCGGCGCCGTTTCCGCCTCGCTGGCGGTCGCGGCCGACGGGCGGCTTTCCCCGGCGCGCGAAGCGGCAGGCATCCGCACGACCGTACACGCCTATCGCCAGGCGGCCCTGGTGCTCAACTTCGAGCATCGCAGCGACCATGCCTTCACCTCGACCGAGTTCCATACGGAAACGGGGCCGTTTACGCAGGTGCCCCTGCCCGGCGGGCATCGCTCCAGCCTTGTCTGGGTGGTGCGGCCGCAAACCGCAGACGAACTGGTGGCGCTGGACGATGCGGAGCTTTCCGGGCGCGTCGAGGCGCAGATGCAATCGATGCTCGGGCGTGTCACGGTCGAGCCCGGCAGGCAGGTCTATCCGCTCTCGGCGGCCAGCCCCCACCGCTTCGCCCGCAATCGGGTCGCGCTTGTCGGCGAAGCCGCGCATGTTTTTCCGCCCATCGGCGCGCAGGGCCTGAACCTTGGAATGAGGGACATAAGCGACCTCGTTGATATCGCTGGTAAAAACAAGGACGATCCGGGGTCGGCAAGAGTCCTCGCCGCCTATGATTTCCGGCGCCGGCCGGATATCCTTGCGCGTAGCGGCGCGGTCAACCTGCTCAACATGTCGCTGCTGTCGGACTTCCTGCCGGCGCAGGTGGCGCGCGGCGCCGGGCTTGCGCTGCTCGGCGGCCTGCCGCCGCTCCGGGCGTTCTTCATGCGCGAGGGGCTGCACCCCGGCAGCGGCTTTGCCGCGCTGGTCGGCGGCCTAAGGGAAAAGGTCCGGCGGCAGGATGCCGTGGCGGATCAGGTAGAGCAGCCCGGTCACGGTCGCCACTGACAGGCAGGTGGTGATGAGCACGCTGGCGGATGCCCGCTGCACCCACACGTTGTACTGCTGGGCGATGACGAAGACGTTGGTCGCGGTCGGCAGCGAAGCCAGCAGCACCGCCGAAAAGACCCATTCCGGCGAGAAATTGCCGATCCAGCTCAAGATGACGTAGCACAGCAGCGGATGGACGATCAGCTTCAGGGCGGCGATCGGCGCCATCTCGGACGGAACGCGCTTGAGCGGCCTGAGCGCCAGCGTAACCCCCATGGCAAACAGCGCGCAGGGCGCCGCCGCGCTGGACAGGTAGCTGAGCAGCCGCTCGATCGGCAGCCATGGCTGGAAACGGAAATAGGCGGCGCAGACGCCGGCCGCCGTGGCGATGATGAAGGGATGCAGCGCGATGCGCCGCACGACGCCGAGAACGAGTTGCGGCACCGGCCGGTCGTCGTCGCCGGCCAGCGCCATCATCATCGGCGCGACGGTGAAATGGACGATGTTCTCGAAGCAGAAGATCAGCGCCACCGGCACCGCCGCCCGTTCGCCGAAAGCCAGCAGCGCCAGCCCCGGCCCCATGTAGCCGATATTGCCGTAGGCGGCGGACAGGCCCTTGATGGTGGACTCCGCGATCGAGCCGCCCGGCATCAGCATCGATAGCGCGAACATCAGGGAAAAGACGATATAGGTCGCCGCCACCGAGCCGAGAATGAAGGTCCATTCTGTCAGTTGCTCGAACGGCGTCTTGGCCAGAAGCTGGAAGAATAGCGCCGGCAGCGCGACGTAGATGACGAAGGTGTTCATCCAGCCGAGTTCTTCCAGCGGCTGACCGGCGACGCGCGCCACGGCGAAGCCGATGAAGATCAGGCCGAAGAACGGCAGGACAAGGCCGAAGATGTCGGTCATTGCGCCGGCACGGGAATTGTTGCGCGATCAAGCTGGCAAGGCATCAGCCGGCGCTAGCGGGGCCATGCCTCCGCGTCAAGCCGGCCGGGATTGAATTACGGTGCGGCCTGCGCCAAATAGGCCTCAAGGACACGAACGACAGGCGCGATGAAGACGGCCAGATTTTCGATCGGACAGGTGGTGCGCCATCGGCTGTTCCCGTTCCGCGGGATCATTTTCGGCTCTGACTCACATTTGCTGCTGTTGCGGGCAACGCTTTTGCTGATTCACGAGAGGATCAGCGGATGCAGCATCGATTTCAGCGCGCGAGCCTCGCGCCGGACGGCTTCATAGTGGACGGAGTGAAGGTTGTCGCAGAGGGCGTTC
>NZ_JAFKID010000050.1 GCF_017306545.1 Mesorhizobium sp. | reverse complement strand
TTCAGCCGGATCGCCTCTTCCACCGCGATCTCGTCGAACGGGTTCATCGCCATCTTCACATTCGCAAGCTCGACCCCCGAGCCGTCCGCCTTCACCCGAACCTTCACGTTGGCATCGACAACCCGCTTCACGGGTACCAGAAGTTTCATGCGCTCCACCCTTGAAAGGAAATCCGACGCCCGCACGGCCTCGGAGTATTTCTAACAATTGTTCGAAAAATTGGCAAGGGGACAGTTCCGCCCTTACCGCGCGGTGTAGCCGCCGTCGACGAGAAGGTCGGCGCCCGTCATGAAGGTCGAGTGCGGCGAGGCAAGGAACCACACCGCCTCGGCGATATCGGCGGGCGTGCCTGTGCGGCCGATCGGATGCAGCGGCAAAAGATAGGCTTCGGCCGCCGCTTCGGAACCGAACAGTTCGACCAGCCGGTCGGTGGCTATGCCGCCAGGAGAGACGGAATTGACGCGGATCCCGAGGGACGCGGCGTCGAGCGCCAGGCTGCGGGTGAAGGCCAGCATGGCGCCCTTCGTCGTCGAATAGGCGACGCGGCCGGGCGAGCCGACATGACCGAAGGTCGATGCGAGGTTGACAATGCGGCCGCCTCTGCGCATGGACGGCAGGAAGCTGCGCGTGACGTTGAAAGCACCGGTAACATTAACGGCGATCGTGCGATGCCATTCCGCCGGATCGAGTTCGGTGATCGGCACCGCGCGCGTGACGGTGGCGGCATTGTTGACCAGCACGTCCACCGGCCCGACGGTTCGCGCGGCCGCCTCGACGGCGGCCAGATCGGTGATGTCGCATTCGACGCGGACAAGCCGGTCCTCGTCGGCATGCGGCCCGCCATGCGCCATGTCGATGGAATGGACCGTGGCGCCGCAGGCGAGGAATTTCCCGACGATCGCCCGTCCGATGCCGCGCCCGCCGCCTGTCACCACGCAGGTCTGGTCCCGAAGCGATTCCGCCGGCCCGTCCACCGCCCCGCCCATCGCCGTCTTGTCCATCTCCGCCCTTCCTTCAGCTCACGACGAGGCCTTCGCCAGCGTCCTGCGCGCCATCTCGGCATGGAGCAGTTCGACCATCCGGCCGTCGACCGAGATCACCCCCTTGCCGGCATTGGCCGGTTCCGCGAACGCCGCGACGATGGCGCGCGCCTCGGCGAGCGCCGCCTCGCCCGGCGAGAAGGCCGCGTTGGCCGGCCCGATCTGGCCTGGATGGATAAGCGTCTTGCCGTCGAAGCCGGCCAGCGCGCCGGCCCGGCATTCGGCGGCGAAGCCCGCCTCGTCGCGGAAATCGTTGTAGACGCCGTCGACGGCGTCGAGCCCGAAGGCGCGCGCATGGATGACGATCAGCGCCAGCCAGTGCTCGATCGTGCCGCGCCCCGCCGGCAGCGGCAGGCCGGTCTCCTTGGCGATGTCGTTGGTGCCGGCCACCAGGCAATCGAGGCCGACGTCGTCCCGTGCGCCGAAGGAGACGATCTCGCGCAGGTCGACGATGCCGCGCGGCGTCTCGATCATCGCCCACAGGCGCACCCCTGCCCCGCCGGCGCCGTCCAGCTGCCTGCGCGCTTCGGCCAGCGCCTCACCCGTCTCGACCTTCGGCAAAAGCACCGCATCCGGGCGGCAGCGCGCCGCCGCCGCCATGTCCTGCGCGCCCCACGCGCTGGAAACCGCGTTGACGCGGATGATCCGCTCCTGCCGCGCTGCCTGGTCGCCCTGCCGGAAATGCGCCTCCAGGGCGGCCCGCGCCTCGTCCTTCGCCTCGGGCGCGACGGCGTCCTCCAGGTCGAAGATGACGGCGTCGCAGGCGAGCGACGCCGCCTTGGCGAGCGCCTTGGGATTGGCGGCGGGGACATAGAGGACGGAGCGGCGGCACCTCGGCTGGCGTGTCATGGTCTTTTCACCTCAAGCGATGGTCCGGTAGACGGCGCCGGCATTGTCGGGCGACACGTCGGCGACGATGCCCTGCCGGACGAGACGGTTGACATGGGCGAGCGTCTCGCCCAGCGCGAAGCCGATATTGTCAGGGCCCTCGACATGGGGAAACATGACGCGGGTGAGTTCGAAGGCACGCTTCGGCTCGCGCAGGAACGCGGCGGTCGCCTCGAGCCGGCGGCGGTGGTGGTCGCGAAGCTCGTCGATGCGTCCGCGGATGCCGCGATACGGCATGCCGTGCGAAGGCAGGATGAGCGCGTCGTCCCGTACGCCGTCGAACTGCGGGAAGGATTCCAGATAGTCCCCCAGCGGGTCGCCCTTCGGCATCATCTCGTAGACTGCGATGACCGGGCTGATCCTTGGCAGCAGATGGTCGCCGGCGATCAGCACGTTGCCTGCCGGATCGTAGAAGGAGGCGTGCTCGAACGCATGACCGCGCGTGACGATGACGCGCCAATCCCGTCCGCCGATCGCGACCGTGTCGCCGTCGCGTATTTCGTTTATCCAGCCGGGGATCGGCGTCGACAGGTCGATGAAACGGCGGCGGCTTTCCACCAGGCGCGCAGCCGCCTCCCCGTCGAAGCCGTTGCGGACGAGGTAGCCGTGGTGGGTCGCGCTCGATCCGGGCACGTCATGGGTGTGGCTGACGCGCGCCCAGACCCATTCGGCGAAGGTGCCCATGAAATCGGCGTCGAAGCGCTCGACCAGCCAGCCGGACAGGCCGATATGATCGACGTGGCCGTGCGTGGCGATCACCCGCCCGATCCTGCCGCCGCGCATCGGCCCGGCGAGCAGTCGTTCCCAGATGCCGAGAAGTTCCGGCGTCGCGCAGCCGCTGTCGATCACCGTCCAGCCGTCGTCTTCCTTGACCAGCCAGACGTTGACGTGGTCGAGGCGGAAAGGCAGCGGCAGCCGCGCCCAGAACAGGCCGGGCGCCACCTCCCGCACCTGGCCGGCTTCGGGCGGAGCGCTCCAGGGAAATTCAAGCTGCGTCGTCGTGGCCGGCATGGCGTTCCCTTGTCACCGCGCCGGGCGCGGCATCAACACCCAGTAGTCGAGGTCGAGCAGCACAGAGGCGTCGTCCGCGCCGCCCGGCTCGGGAAAGCCGGCGCAGGGCAGGTCTTTCGTCGCCACGGTGCGCAGCCTCAGCGCGCCGAGATCGGCGCGTCCCGCAACCGGCTGCTTGCCGAGCACCTGCGACCAGCAATAGACCGTGTCGCCGGCAGCGGCCGGATTGACGTGGCGCCCGCCGTTGATTGCTGCCACGAACGCGGCGTTCGCCAGCCCATTGAAGGACAGCGCGCGCGCCAGCGAGATGATGTGCCCGCCGTAGACGATGCGCCGGCCGAAACGGCTGCCGCGCTGCAGGCGCTCGTCGAAATGCCCCTTGGCGGTGTTCTGGTAGAGGCGCGTCGCGATCTGGTGCTCGGCCTCTTCCAGCGTCATGCCGTCGATATGGTCGATGCGCTCGCCGATCTCGTAGGCGTCGAAGCGATGCGGGCTGCCGGCGACGCCGTCGTCATAGGCCGCGAAGTCGAGCCCCTCCGGAACGGTCAGCCGTCCGGCTTCGACATAGGCCGGCGTCTCAGGCGTCGTCGGCTGCGGCGCCGGCGCGGCCATGTCGCGCTTGTGGACCATCACCCAGCGCACGAAGCTCAGCACCTCCTCGCCATGCTGGTTGAAACCGGACGCGCGGACATGGACGATGCCCGTCCTGCCGCTGGAATTCTCGCGCAGGCCGATGACGGTGGAGCGGGCGGTGAAGCTGTCGCCGGGCCAGGCCGGCTTCAGCATCCGGCAGTCCGCGTAGCCGAGGTTGGCGACCGCGTTCAGCGAGATGTCCGGCACCGTCTTGCCGAACACGACGTGGAACAGCAGCAGGGTGTCGATCGGCGCGCGCGACAGCCCCACCGAGCGCGCGAACGCGTCCGAGGACTGGACGGGAAACCGCATCCCGTAGAGCGCGGAATAGAGCGACACGTCGCCGGTCGTGATGGTGCGCGGCACCGCGTGGCGGAACTCCTGGCCGAGCCGGAAGTCCTCGAAGAAATTTCCGGAGGTCGATTTCGACATGCTTCAGACACCCGCCGAGGGCTTGATGCCGGCCAGTTCGGCCTGGTCGATGACGCGCTGGACAAGCCGTACGGTGGCCACGTCCACCATCTGGCCGTCGACCTGGATGGCGCCGAGCCCCTGCTTCTGAGCCTCGGCATAGGCGGCGACAGCCTTGTAGGCGCGGTCGACCTCAGCCTGGCTCGGGCTGAACGCCTCCTGCGCGATGGCGACCTGGCTTGGATGGATGGCCCACTTGCCGACCGCGCCGAGCTGTCTGGCGCGGACGCATTCGGTGCGGAACCAGTCGCCGTCTCGGAAATTGACGAACGGGCCGTCAACCGCGTCGAGGCCGAAGCTGCGCGCGGCGACGATCATCTTGTAGCGCGCATAGTGCCAGATGTCGCCGGGATAGCCGCAATCCCCGGCGATGGCGCGCGGATCTATACCCTGCGATGCGGAATAGTCGCCCATGCCGAAGATGAGCGCCTCGAGCCGGCCGGATGCGCCGGCGATCTCCTCGACCCGCATGATGGCCTCGGCCTCCTCGATCAGAACCTCGATGCCGATGCGGCGCTTCAGCCCAAGCTTTCCCTCGATCTGCGTCAGCAGGCGGTCGACGAAGCGCACGTCGCAGGCGCTGCGGACCTTCGGCACCAAGATGGTGTCGAGGTTGGCGCCGGCGCCCTCGACGACGGCGATGATATCGTCATAGGCATAGTGCGTGTCGAGGTCGTTGATACGCACGCAGCGTACCGACCTGCCGAAGTCGAGCGAATTCAGCGCCTCGACGATCTGGCCGCGCGCACCGACCTTGGCCGAGGGGGCGACCGCATCCTCCAGGTCGAGAAAAACGTGATCGACCTCCAGCGCCGCCGCCTTGGCCATCATCTTTTCGCTCGATCCGGGAACGGCGAGCTGGCACCGCCTCAGGCGCTTTGGCTGACTGGTCATCATTTCCTCCCGAAGTCACATGCCGCAACGGCGTCGATTTCAACAGCCACCGCTTTGACACCACGATCGCGGCGCATTAATCTAACTACCGTTAGAATTTTGCGGCGTAAACCCCGAACTTTCGCTCGACGCCGAAGGAGGAGCAGATGGCGGCCGTTGTCCTGGAGCGTCCGACAGTACACGTGGCCCTGTTGCGGCTCAATCGGCCCGAAGCGCGCAACGCCCTGAGCCCCGAACTGCGCGAGGAACTTCGCGAGCATTTCCTCGCGCTGGCGCAGGACCGCGACTGCCGCGCCATCGTCCTCACCGGCGACAGGCGCGCCTTCGCCGCGGGCGCCGACATCAAGGCGATGGTCGCGACCGGCCCGGCCGAGATGATGGCGCGCGGCGACGAAGCGAACTGGGCGGCGATCCGAGACTGCCCGAAACCGATCATCGCCGCCGTCAACGGCTACGCGCTCGGCGGCGGCTGCGAACTGGCGATGAGCGCCGACATCATCGTTGCCGGCCAAGGCGCCACCTTCGGCCAGCCGGAGGTCAGACTGGGAATCATGCCCGGAGCCGGCGGCACGCAGCGGCTGACGCGCGCCATCGGCAAACATCGGGCCATGCTGATGCTGCTGACCGGCGCCAGCCTGTCCGCCACCGAGGCCCTTGCCGCCGGCCTGGTCAGCAAGGTCGTGGACGACGAAAGCACCGTGGAGGAAGCGCTCGCGCTTGCCTCGCGCATCGCGGCGATGCCGCCGATCGCCGTCGCCGAGATCAAGCGCGTGGTGCTGGCCGGCATGGATGTACCGCTCGACACCGCCATCATGCTGGAGCGCCGGGCGGCCTACCTGCTGTTCGGAACCGAAGACAAGAGAGAGGCCATGACCGCCTTCATCGAGAAGAGAAGTCCCGTCTTTTCAGGTACTTGATCCCGTCTTCGGATAAATGCGGAATCCGGGATGACAAGTTTTCGAACAAGTGTTAGAGTTTTGCAAATGACCGGAACGGACAGTCCGGACAAGGGAGGAAGACATGATATCCGGCGGCTTCCCGCATCGGCGGCGCGCATCCTGATGCTCCAGGTCGACGACATCCAGCTCGCTTTCGGCGGCGTGAAGGCGCTTTCCGGCGTCAGCGTCCATGCGGAAAAGGGCAAGATCACGTCCGTCATCGGCCCGAACGGCGCCGGCAAGACGAGCCTCTTCAACGTCATCTCCGGTTTCTACACGCCGCAGGCCGGTCGCGTCACGCTCGACGGCGAAGACATTTCGGTCATGAAGCCGCATGCGCGCGCCTATCGCGGCATGTCGCGCACCTTCCAGAATATCGCGCTTTTCCACGGCATGTCCGTGCTCGACAACATCAAGCTCGGCGCCCACACCAATTTGAAGAGCGGCATCCTTTCCGCCGGCTTCGGCCTGCCGCTGACGCGCCGCGAGGAGCGGGAACTCGACCGCGACATCCAGCGCGACATCGTCGGCCTGCTCGAACTCGACCACGTCCAGCACCATTATGTCGAGGACCTCGCCTACGGCCTGCAGAAGCGCGTCGAGCTTGCCCGCGCGCTCGTAATGAAGCCCAAGATCCTGCTGCTCGACGAGCCCGTCGCCGGCATGAACAGCGAGGAGAAGCGCGAGATGAGCCGCTTCGTGCTCGGCGTGAGGAAGGACTGGAACACCACGGTCCTGCTCATCGAGCACGACATGAGCATGGTGATGAGCATCTCCGACCATGTGGTGGTGCTCTCCTTCGGCAAGCCCATCGCCTCCGGCAACCCGGACCAGGTGCGCGCCAACCCTGACGTCATCAAGGCCTATCTCGGCACGGCCGACGAGCCCGTGCAGAACGCGGCCTGAGGAGGAAGACGTGAGTCCGCTCCAGCAATTCATCGAATATTCCATCGTCGGCATCGCGGCGGGCGGCATCTATGCCCTGATCGCGCTCGGCATCATCGTCATCTTCAAGTCGTCGCGTACCTTCAATTTCGCCATGGGCGAGATGATGATGCTGTCGGCCTACTTCTTCTATGCCGCCGCCGTCACCTTGGCGCTCGGCCCGGTGCTCGGCATGGTCGTGGCGCTGATCGGCTCGATCGCCGTCGCGCTGCTGATCGAGCGCGTCGCCATCCGCCCCATGCTCGGCCGGCCCTTCATCGCGGTGGTCATGGTCACTTTCGGCATCGGCTCGATCATCCGCGGCATCGTCGGCATGGTCTGGGGACCGAACGACCTGCAGATTCCCGCCATCCTGTCGCGCTCGCCGATCATGCTGGGCCACGTCTTCGTGCCGGGCAAGACGGCGCGCGCCTTCGCCATCGCCGTGGTCATCGTCGTCGCCCTCATCGCCTACCTGCGCTATTCGCGCGCCGGCGTCGCCCTGCGCGCCGCGGCTGCCGACGCCGTCACCGCCTATTCCATGGGCATCGACGTGCGGCGCGTCATCGCCTTCACCTGGGTGATCGCGGCCGTCACCGGCTGCATCAGCGGCGTGCTGATGGCCAACGTCAACACGCTGACGCCGCACCTCGGCATGGTCGCGCTCAATGTGCTGGCCGTCGTCATCCTGGGCGGCATGGCCTCGATCGGCGGCGTGCTTGTGTCGGGCTTCGTCATCGGCTGGCTGGAGGCGATCACCGGCCTCTACCTGCCCACCGAGTTCCGCGAGATCACCCCTTACGTGCTTGCGTTGATTGTGCTTCTGGTTCGCCCGAACGGCCTGTTCGGCAGCAAAGAGGTCGAGAGGATATGATGGCCGTCACCGCCGAAGCGTCCCACGCCAGAACCGGGGCCCGCGTCGACGCCGGCCGCTGGATCCGGATCGGCCTGCTGATCGCCGCGCTGCTGGCGCTGCCGCTGGTGGCGCCGCGCTACTGGATCTATTTCGCCGGCCTGCTCGGCATCAATATCATCGCCACGCACGGCCTGAACATCATGATGGGCTACACCGGGCTGCTGTCGCTCGGCCATGCCGCCTTCGTCGGCGTCGGCGCCTACACGGTGGCGATCCTGCAGACCTATTTCGGCATGCCGTTCTGGATCACGGTGCCGCTCGCCGGCGTGTCGGCGGCAGTGATCGGCGTCGCCTTCGGCCTGCCGTCGCTGCGCATCCGCGGGCTCTATCTCGTCATCGCCACACTGGCGGCGCAGTTCATCCTGCAGTTCGTCTTCGTCCAGTGGCAATCGGTGACGAACGGCGACGTCGGCTTGCCGGTGCGTCCGGCTACCGTCTTCGGCTATGCGCTCAACAACGAGACCCGCATCTACTACCTGATCGTCGCGGCGGTGATCGTCATGACGGTCTTCGCCCGCAATGTCATCCGCTCACGCGTCGGGCGTGCCTTCATGGCGATCCGCGAGCGCGACCTGACGGCCCAGGTACTGGGCGTCGAGATCGTCTCCTACAAGCTGATGGCCTTCGCGCTCGGCTCCTTCTATGCCGGCATCGCCGGCGCGCTGCTCGCCTATTTCAACCAGTTCGTGAACCCCGAGCAGTTCGGCCTGCTGCTGTCGGTGTTCTTCCTGTCCGCGGTGATCGTCGGCGGCATGGGCTCGATCCTGGGGGCCATCCTCGGCGCCGCCTTCATGACGCTCCTGCCGGAGCTTCTGCGCGAGGGCTCGCTGCTCTTCGGCAGCGTCTTCAGCCTCGATCTCGGAACCGTGCTGACGCCGCTGCGGGAAACCATCTTCGGCCTGCTCATCGTCAGCTTCCTGCTGCTCGAGCCGCGCGGCCTGGCGCAGTTGTGGAAGCGCGCACGACAGAAATTCTCGCGCTGAAGCGCGCAAGGGAGAGGTTCGCCGGCCGTCGGCCGACGCGATCGAACCGCGACCGAACGGTCGCAAATGTGGAGGGAAAGCATGTTCAGCAGACGTAGATTCCTGAAGACGGCGGGCACGGCCGCTGCCGTCGGTGCGGTTGGCAAGTTCAGCATCCTGAAGGCGCACGCCGCCGACGACCTGAACTGGTCGATCCATTGCGACCTGACCGGGCCGGCCGCGGAAGGCGGCAAGTTCCAGGGCGACGGCTTCACCGAATACGCCAAGTGGATCAACGCACAGGGCGGCATCCGCGGCCGCAAGATCAACCTGTCGGTCAACGACACCACCTTCAAGGTGGACGTCGCCGTCGCCAACCTGAAGAAGGCGCTGGCGCAGGGACGCGTCGACTACATGTTCGGCGAATCGACCGGCATGATCCAGGCGATCTCGCCGGAGAACAATTCGACCAACAAGATCTTCATGACGTCGGGCTCCTTCGCCTCCGAACTCGCCGACGAGAAGGCTTATCCCTACCACTTCGTTCCCGGCGCGACTTACGGCGCACAGCTCAAGATGCTGGTTGACTACATCAAGAAGTCGGCCGGCTCGAATCCGGCCAAGCTGGTCATCATCCATTCCTCGACCGGCATGGGCCGCGACGGCATCGAAGCCGCGGTCGCCTACGCCAAGGAACTGGGCATCGAGGTGCCGGTCGTCCAGCAGACCAAATTCGTCGAGACCGACGTCTCCTCCTTCGCCCTGGCGATCCGCGAGGCACAGCCGACCCACGTCATCCACCACGGCTATTCCTTCGCCGTCTGGCCGGAGATCGTGCGGCTGGTCCGCGACTACGGCATGGACGACGTCGTCTTCCTCAACACCATCTGGGAGAGCGAGCGCGAAAAGGTCGTCGCCATGCCCGACGTCGCCGAGGGACTGATCGGCATCAAGGTGTGGAACGACGACACTAACAAGCCGGCCGGCAAGACGATGGAGACGATCGGCGGCATCCTGCGGGCCAAGGACCCCAACTGGAACGGCTATGTGCGCCTCGGCTTCCTCGACGCCTGGATCAGCAGCATGATGGCGACGCGCGCCTTCGAGATCGTCATCGACGCCGGCCAGGACGTCAACGGCGACAACCTCGCCGCCGCCATGCGCACGGTGAAGGACTGGGACACCGGCGGCCTGATCGACGTGCCCGTCTCGATCATCGACCAGCAGATCGGCCTCGGGCGGATCGTCCGCTTCAGCGCCGATAACAACTGGGACATGGAACAACTCACCGACTGGGTGCGGGTGTAAGCATGGCCGCCGCTCTCGAGATCAAGGGTCTTGAAGTCGTCTACCAGGGCGTGATCCAGGCATTGTCCAGCCTGAGCCTCAACGTCCCGGAGGGCGCGATCGTCGCATTGCTCGGCGCCAACGGCGCTGGCAAGACGACGACGCTCAAGGCGATTTCCGGCTTCCTGCCGCTCGAGAGCGGCCGTATCACCCGCGGATCGATCACCGTCGGCGGGCAGGACATAATGAAGCTCGCGCCGCATCGGATCGTGCGGCGCGGCATCTTCCACGTGCGCGAGGGGCGCCATGTCTTTTCCGACATGACGGTCGAGGAAAACCTCGTCGCCTCGACCTTCGCCCAGCGTCGGCCGCGGCCGCGCAGGGAAGCCTTCGACGAGGTCTATTCCTATTTTCCGATCCTGTCGCAGCGCCGCGCACAGCCGGCCGGCTTCCTGTCGGGTGGCGAGCAGCAGATGCTGGCGATCGGCCGGGCGCTGGTCGCGGATCCCGAGATGATCCTGCTCGACGAGCCTTCGCTAGGGCTGGCGCCGCTGATCGTGAAGGAAATCTTCGAGATCATAGCCCGCATCAACCGCGAGAAGAAGGTATCCATCCTTCTGGTCGAGCAGAATGCGGTGATCGCGCTCAAATACGCATCCTACGGCTATGTCGTCGAGAACGGGCGCACCGTGCTCGAAGGCAGCACCGCGGAACTCAGCAACAACCAGGACATCCAGAAATTCTATCTCGGCGTCGATTCGCACGCGGCGGCGTGAGTTGCCGCGGACGAGGCCCGGACCATATCGATCCCCCGGCGCTGAACCACTTCAGCCACGTCCGCGCCGAACTGCAAGTGACGCAGTAGCCTACAGCCGGCGCTTCGACTATCGCCCCGTTTTGAGAGCCGCTGGCCCAAACAGACGCTTCGTCAGGCGAACGTCTCGCGCGTCGGCGCGGCGGATGATGCCGGCATTGTTGACGAGGCCGTCCACAAACCCGTGCTTTTCCGGTTCTGTATTTCATAAGGTTTTGCCGTATCGACGCCGGGCGGAGGCCCCGGTTTCATCACCATGAGCCATGGTGTTCCGGAACACGCGAGATGACCGGCAAGGCCGCGACAATCAGGAGTGCAGCCACAATATAAACCCAGGCCTGGATGCTGCCGGGATCGGCGGAGCCGGCAAGGATCGCCGTGGTGATCGAGATCGTGGCGATCGATCCGATCTGCAGCGACAGGGTTCGAAGTGCGGCAAGTGTCGAGGCTTGCCGCGGCGCCAGTTGCAGCCCGGCATTGCGGCTGGCCGGATTGATCGTTCCCATGCCGGCGCCGATCACGAAGGCCGAAGCCGCCAGCCAGGCATAGGGCGTGACGCCGAATCTCGGCGGCAGAGCAAGAAGAACCGTACCAACCGCGATGACGACGGCACCCGAAAAGATCGGCAGGCGATGGCCAGTACGCCGCAACACGAGGGCAACGACGACCGACATTATGATTGCCGCGGCCCCCTCCGCGATCAGCAGCGCCCCGGCGTTCAGGGCGCCGATGCCGTAACGATTGGCGGCGTAAAGCGGAATAAGCGCCACCACGCCAATGGTCACGCCGCTGAAAACCATGTTGACGAGGTTCACGGTCCCGAAATCCGGTCCGTAGATCAGATGCGGCGCGACGAACGGATGGCTGGCGCGGCCGATATGCCGGAAGAACGCCCACGCGGCGACGAGAGCGATCGCCAGCGGCACGGCAAAACCGGCGGACCACATCGACGTTTTCGTTCCCCCGAGATGGGTGACGGCGAGCATGCCCGCCAGCAGGCCGCCGCTGAGCAACAACATGCCCGGAGCATCGATGCCGGAAGAGGCTCTCTTCCGACGAGATGGATCGCGCGGGATGTAGCGCAACGTCAGTAAGATAACGATGATCCCGATCGGTACATTGACCAGAAAGGCAGCTCGCCACGTCCACCAGGAAACGAACAGGCCGCCGAAGATCGGCCCGATCATCGCGCCGATCGGAAAGATGCTGCCAAACAGGCTGACGGCGCGATCGCGCGCATCGCCGAAATGATCCACAATGATGCCGGTCGCCGACGGCGTGAAGCCGGCCCCGCCGGCTGCCTGCAGGGCACGCAGCACAACCAGCACGAAAATATTGTCGGCCAGACCACAAAGCAGCGAGGCCAGCGTGAACACGGCGACCGAGCCGAGGAACACCCTGCGGCGGCCATACTGCTCGCTGAGCCGGCCGCTGATCGGCAGCATGACGACAAAGCCGAAGGAGTATGCCGTCAGTGTCCATGCGACCCAGTTCACGGTCGTGCCCAGCCCGTGCTGCAGGGCATGCAGGATCGTCGCGACGATCGTCGAATCGATGGACATCATCAGAAGCGCCAGGGCGACGATCATGAAGACGAGAACGCGGTTGACCGGTTCGGTGATTGCGAGCCGATCGACAGTGCCCTCAATCCCTCGAACGTCCGGTTGCGAATTCATGATCTGTGTGCCTACTGCTTCCTTCCAGTTTGGTCGCGGCGCGTCCTCCCTCACCCGGTCTTCTTCTGCGCGTCGATCCGGTCGAACGTCGCCAGAGCCAGATTCGAGTGCGCGAAAGCGCCGCCGGCGCGCATCTCGGCGGCAACCCAGATCGCCTCCATGAGTTCTTCCTGCGTCGCGCCGTCGCGGATCGCCGCCTTGGTATGCCCCTGAATGCAGTAGGGGCACTGGGTGACGTGGGCGACGGCCACGGCAATGATCTGTTTCATCTTGCGCGGCAGGGCTCCGTCCCTGAAGACGGCTTCGCTGAAGGCGCGGAATGCAGCGTCCTGATCCGGGGCGAGTTCGCGCCGCTTATCGGCGAATGCCTTTGTCGGCTTCGGGTAGAGAACATCGCTGTCACTCATGACAGGTTCCTTTCGTGTAATTGTCAAAGAGGACGTCGGCCGCAGACGGGGGCAAGGCAAGAGCCACCCGCGTTTCGTCACTGGATCACAGCAAGCGTACGGAGCCAACGAGATCGCCATCGTTGCCGAAGTGCGGCTCCTTGACGTGAGCCCCCGACTTCATCCAGCCGAGAGCGGGGTCCTTTCGTCATTTGAGCCTTTCCGGCTCGGTGGTGCACAAGGAGAGAGCGCGGCGCTTCCCGGCTGCTCAAGCGCTCCGTCCCGTTGCATGCCGGGAGCGTCGAGTTTGGCGCAGATTGCGGGCGGCGGGTTGCCGAGGCTGCCGTGGGGCCTGACGGTGTTGCAGTCCTCCTGCCAAGCCGCCGGATCAAACCGGGCGTGGGCCAATGAGGTGAACAGCGTCTCGTTGAGCCGTTCCGCCGGCCGCGCCGACCGGCGGGGGAACCGTGCGTCACGCCCTGAGCGCCCTCGCCGGGCTGAGGCGAAGGGCGGAGAGCGCCGGTACGACCGAAACCAGTGCCGCCAGAGCTACGAACCAGACCGCCAAAGATATGTCGTCGCGGGCAAATTCCACGGGCATTCGTATGGCGGTCGTTGCGACGAGCGATGCCGATATGAGCCGCGCGGCGCCATAGCCGAACAGAATGCCGAGCCCGAAACCGGCGAGAAACAGCAGCAGGAGTTCGCCCCACACAATGGCGACGATCGATCGCCGCGGCGCGCCGAAGGCGCGCAAAGCCCCGATCTGTTGTCGGCGTGCCCCGACATGCATGATCGTGACGAGCAGGATGGCCGCAACGACGATGAATTGTGTGCCGATGGCGATCGCCAGCAACAGGCTGCGCGCGTCGCCGAGCGTCGCATAGAGCCGGGTCAGCACCTCCGCGGGGAAAACGGCGAGCGTCGTCTCGCCGCGATATTCCTGCCGCAGGCGATAAGCGTCGGCGATCGTCTTCGGCTTGACCAGAACCGCGGGAATGCCGGGCGTGCCGGCGTCGAAATGCTCGTCGATCGGGGCATCGGCATCGATATGGGCTTCATGGCCGTGCGCATCGTGGTCGTTGGCGGAGGCGTTGGCAGCCGCCTCGCCTGGCTGATCGTGGCCGTCACGCCCCTCCATGCCATGCAACTGCCAGACGGCGCGGATCGGCACCAGGATCGCGCGGTCCCAGGCGGTCCCGGTCGGGGCCATGCGGCCGCTCACTCTGTAGACGATCCCGGTGTGGACATATCCATCCTGATCGACGGCGCGCCAGCCAGTGTCTGCGTCCGCCGATCATCACGACCACCTCGTCCAGATGCCAACTATCGCTTGAGCTGGGCGCTTTCCGCAGCAAGCGGCCGGCATAGTCGGGGCCGAACTCCTTCACCCAGCAGCGGATCGTTTCGTAGGAAACGACGATGCCACGCTCCAGCAGCATCTCTTCCACCAGACGCAGGCTCAGCGGAAATCGAAAGTAGAGCCAGACTGCATGGGCGATCACAGCGGGTGGGAAACGATGACGCTTGTAGCCGACAACGGCCTGGATCATGACCGCCGAATATCAGCCAAATACTTCATTGCCGGCTAACCTGACATCACCCGCTGTAGGCTTTCAGGATCCGGCACGCCGCCATTCGCCGATCTTGATCGCGACAACTCAACGCCTGGCGGGCGGCCAGCGAGCATATCACTCTGCCGGGACGACGGCACATCGTCGTTCCCGCTGCCGATCGACCTGCTCGGCCTTTTCAACAAGACGCCTCGTGCCGCGAAGTGAGTTCGAAGCTCACGTCGATGTGAACGCCGGACAGTACGAAAGCCGGAATAAACCCTCTTCTTCCCCGGTCTCCTGATCAGACGCCATGACGGGCGTCGAAGGAGACGAAAATGACGCAGCATCACGACGATGGCGAGGGCATCAGCCGCCGCCACGCACTGGAATGCATGATCTGGGCCGGCACCGGCGTCCTATGGACGGTTTCGGGCGGCGTGCCGGTTTCGCTCAACCTGCTCGGCGCGGCCGAGGCTGCCGAAGCCCAGGCCAGCGGCTTCACCTTCCTGCAGATTTCCGACAGTCACATCGGCTTCGACAAGGCGGCCAACCCGCACGCCATCGACACGCTCAAGGAGGCGATCGGCAAGGTCAAGGCATTGCCGGCAAAGCCCGCCTTCATGATCCATACCGGCGACATCACCCATCTCTCCAAGGCCGCGCAGTTCGACAACGCCGACCAGATCATCGGCGGCACCGGGCTCGACGTGCACTATGTGCCGGGCGAGCACGACGTGATCGACGAGGGTAACGGCCGCGCCTATATCGAGCGCTACGGCAAAAACGCCAAGGGCGCCGGCTGGTACTCGTTCGACCAGAACGGCGTGCATTTCGTCGGCCTGGTCAATGTGGTGAACCTGAGGGCCGGCGGCCTCGGCAATCTGGGCGCCGAGCAGCTCGCCTGGCTGGCCGACGACCTGCGCGCGGTCAGTGCCTCCACCCCCATCGTCGTCTTCGCCCACATTCCATTGTGGACGGTCTATGCCGACTGGGGCTGGGGCACCGAGGATTCCACGCAGGCGCTGGCGCTTTTGAAGCGCTTCGGCTCGGTCACCGTGCTCAACGGCCACATCCACCAGATCATGCAGAAGGTGGAGGGCAACATAACCTTCCACACCGCGCGCTCCACCGCCTTCCCCCAGCCGGCGCCCGGGACCGCGCCTGCCCCCGGCCCGATGACGGTGCCGGCCGGGCAGTTGCGCAGCCTGCTCGGCATCACCGACGTAGCGGTGCGCAACGGCGGCCAGGAACTCGCCATCATCGACAGCAGGCTCTCCGATGCCTGAGATCGAAAGGACCCAAGATGACCAGAACGTCGATTTCGCGCTTGCTTGCCTGCGCCCTTGTCGCCGGCGGCTCGACCCTTCTCTTGCCGGAAACGGGCCATGCCGCCGATGCGCCGCGTGTCAGGATCGAGAACTTCAGCTTCGAGCCGCAGACCCTGACGGTGAAAGCGGGCACGACCGTCGTCTTCGAGAATGACGACGACATACCGCATTTGGTCGTAGCCGACGACAAGTCGTTCCGATCGAAGGCGCTTGACACGGGCGATACCTATGCCTTCACCTTCTCGAAACCCGGCGACTTCGCCTATTTCTGCGGGCTTCACCCGCATATGCGAGGCAAGATCGCCGTCAGCCCGTGACGTGACCGCGCGGTGCGTGGCGACGGCGCCGGCAGATGAGGCGAAGATGAGCGGCAGGCTCGCTGGCGAACGCTTCCGGGAGGTGGTTCTCCCGCACCTCCCGGATGCGCTTTCGCTGGCGCGCTGGCTCACCGGCAATGCCCACGACGCCGAAGACGTGGTGCAGGAGGCCTGCCTCAAGGCCCATGCCGGCATCGGCACTTATGCCGGCGGTAATGCGCGCGCCTGGCTTTTGACCATCGTGCGCCACGCCGCCTATACCTGGCTGGCGAAGAACCGCCCGCGCAACCTCGTTGCCGTCGGCGGCCTTTCCGATCTCGACGAACTCGCGCCCCAGCCGGACGCAGCGAACACGCCCGAGGCCGCGCTACTCGAAAAGGCGGACGCGAACGCGCTCCAGGTGGCGATCGCAGCGCTGCCGCTCGCCTTCCGCGAGGTGGTGGTGTTGCGCGACGTCAACGGCCTCGGCTACCGGGAGATTGCCCAAATGCTCGACGTCCCGATCGGCACGGTGATGTCGCGCCTGGCGCGAGGGCGTGGCACGCTGATTTTGGAATTGGGGAAGGGGCAATGAAACCGGACGATAAATTGCCGGAGAATCCCGAGGGTCTGCGGCTGTTGCTCCAGGCACTGGTTGATGGTGAACTGGATGCGGCGGCAGTGCTCGAAATCGAGCGGCGTCTGGCCGGCGATCCGGCGCTTGCCGCCGAACATGCCCGCATTGCGGCGGTGAGCGGGGCGGTACGCCGCCTGCCCCGACCCGAGGTGAGCGAAGCGTTTCGTGCACGCATCGCCGCCATCGGCGAGGAGGTGACGGCCGCCCCGCAGCCCGCGACCCGCCATGTTACGGCCCCCCAAGTCTCCCCTTTCGACTGGCGTGCCATGGCGGCCTCCATCATGATTGCCGCAGTGCTGGCCAGTGGCGGAACCTGGTGGGCGATGCGGCCCGTGCCGACGAACTTCGCTGACGCCGTTGCCGACGCGCACCGCCGCGGCTTGCTGGCGGCCAGCCCCGTCGATGTCGCCTCCTCCGACCGGCACACGGTAAAACCCTGGCTGGACGGCCGCATAGGCGTGTCTCCGCCGGCGGTCGACCTTGCGGCGGAGGGGTTCAAGCTCATCGGCGGCCGCGTCGAGGTTGTGGACGACGTCCCGCTGCCCGCTCTGGTCTACCGCTACAACGAGCACCTGATCACGCTGGTCGCCGCACCACGCGGCTCAAAGGCCGGAACCGGAACGCCTGCTCGCGCCGACCTGTCGGCCGGCGGCTTCTCGGTCGTCCACTGGAGCGACGACGCCTTTTCCTACTGGGCGGTATCGGATGCCGAACGCCACGTCCTCGACGACTTCGGCAATCGCTTCCGGAAGGCGACCGCGAAAGAGTAGGACGCTCTGGGGGTATCTCATGGTGAACGCCATGATCTGCGAGGTAGCCTGGACTGGAGCCTCCATCTTCAAGCCACTCACAGAAACATGGCCGGCGTTGAGGGTTGTTTTGCAACGTTTTCAATACCGGCACTGTGGCAAGGACGGCCTCTGACATTTTGGAGGATTGAATGTTCAAGGGCCGCCAGTTCGATACTGCTTTGTGCGCGCTGGTACCTGGCCTACAGTCTGGGTCAACTGCAACTGGGACGACTGTCGCGGCGGAGGCGTTCGCTGCGACAGCGAAACGCAGATGCGGACGCTGATCCTGGAGGTCGGTTCGCGCCGGCCGCTCGGCGTCGGCGCAGGCTCCATGGCCATCCTGGCCGCGCTGCCGGACGGCGGGATGGAACGCATTGTCGCGGCCAACCGCGAGCACTACCGGGAACGGGGACCTTTTGAGGAAACCGTATTCCGCGCGCATCTGGCACAGGCGAGGCAATCCGCCTTCGCAACGCATGAAGAGCTTTTCATCCGCGGGGTCAGCGGGATCGGCGTAGCGGTGCGGGACGCGTCCGGCTATCCGATCGCCGCAGTCAGCATCGCCTTCGTGGCCGACTGGCTCGATGAGACGCAGCACGAGTTCTGTATCCAGCGCATCCGGTCGACAGCGGACGAGATAGCCGAATGCCTGACAGGCGCGCGCGAGCAGGCATAGGCCGCGGTACTTTGGGATCTTGTCCTGCGCCGCCTGTGCCCCGGACTTCTCCGACAAGGATGGTGAGATGGCTGTGCCGCGTATCTTGTCGATCAGTTCTATCGGATGTGGCGGACAATCCTAGCCACGCAAGGCGATGTGCCGGTCGGGCCGCGCCAGCACAAGTCGTTCTCGATAGACATCGTCGCGGCTCAGCCGGATGCCTGGGCGACAAGTGGCATTTGGACGAATGTGTGGTGACCATCAATGGCAAGAAGCGGTGGCTCTAGCGCGCCGTCAACCAGGACGGCTTCGTCCTCGATGTTTTGCGCAAAGCCGCCGAGATGCCAAGGCTGCAAGGCGCCTGATGCACAAGCTGCTGAAGTCTCAAGGCCATGCGCCACGGGTCATGATCACCGACAAGCTCCGGTCCTATGATGCCTCCAGACGCGACGTCATACCGGGCGTCGAGCATCGGTCGCACAAAGGCCTCAACCACCGGGCGGAGAATTCGCTCCAGCCGACCCGACGACGGGAGAGGATCATGAAACGCTTCAAGTCACCACGCCAGCTTCAGCGTTTCGTCTCCATCCATGATCCGGTCGTCGACGTGTTCCACTTTCCCGCAACACTCTGTCATCTGCCGACCATCGAGATTTACGCGCTGCCGTCATGCAAATCTGGCGCGAACTCGCGCATGTAGCGGCCGCGTGACAGTCGCAACGGCGGCCATCGCTGCGCCAATCGGTCGACAACTTTACGGTGCCAAGGAAGGAGCGCATGACACGCCGCCAACTCACTCGCCGCCGGTCGGGCCCGGCCGAAAGTACAATCTCGTCGCGGACGCGGCGGTGGCATTGTGCGCGCGCCATCCATCGTTGACGATGCCCAGGAGGAGACCGGACATGAAAATCACATTCGCCCTTGCCGCCGCCTTGTTCGGCCTGTCGGCCCACGCCTCGGCGCAGGATGCCGAAGCGGGCAAGAAGGTGTTCAACCGCTGCAAGGCCTGCCACACGGTGGAGGCGGCGACCAACAAGGTCGGCCCGCATCTCGACGGCATCGTCGGCCGCAAGGCCGCCGCCGTGCCGGACTTCGCCTATTCCGACGCCATGAAGGCCAAGGGCGCCGAAGGGCTGGTCTGGGACGAGGCCAACCTGACGGCCTACCTGACCGATCCGCGCGGCTTCATTCCCGGCAACAAGATGGCCTTCGCCGGCCTGAAGAAGGCGGACGACGTCGCCAACCTGATCGCCTTCCTGAAGACCGCTCCCGCGAAATAGATTTTCGCGCTTGCCTATAGCGGCGGCAGGGCGGAAGCGGCCTGCCGCTGCTGCGTCTGCCGCAAGGCACGGCCGGCCCGTCTCGCCAGCCAACCGAGATCGGGCGCCGGTGTAGCTCCGGGGCCGAACAGCGAAGCTTCCAGTTCCGCCAGCAGAGGCGCGACAGCACGGTGCACGGCGGGCTCGGCCGTCGCCTGCCGCAACAGTCGATAGAGGCCTTCGCCGTCGCCGGCCCGCGCCAGCGCGCCCAGCTTGCGCGCCTGTCGCCGAGCCCTAAACCGGGCATTCATGTCGGCCCGGCGGCGCCAGCCGATCGCCAGCCCGCCGACCGCGACGGCCGCCAGCGCGGGAAAAAGCAGCGGCCGCAGGCCGGCCGCCGCTCCCAGCCGCTCGGCCAGGCGCCGCCACCACGGCGCGTCGGCCAGCGCATGGTCGATCAGGCTGTCGCGGTCGGGAATGCCGATGTCGATGCGGCGCGCCGGGATGACGGCTTCGGCGGCGCTGCCGTCTTCGGTGTTCCACCAGCGCAGCCTGACCGTATCGAGGAACACCGGCACCGGGCTCATGGCGCGGATGCGGAAGCGCCGCACCGCCTGCGCCTCGATCCGCTCGCCGTCGAGTTTCATCGTGCGTTCGACGCCGAGCGGGGTGATCGCCAGCCCGCGCGTTTCGTCCATCGCGATGTCGGGGATCTGCTCGGGCAGCACGTCGCGCGCCGACACGGTGATGGTGCGCTCCACCTCGTCGCCGGCGCGCAGGGTGCGCGGGTCCTTCGACCAGCTGTCGGCCAGCGTCAGGCGGCTCGCCGGCACCCACCACTGTGTCGCTGCGAAGGCTGCGGGCTTCACGGCGAGGTCGGTCGCCGGCGCGGCGAGGTCGAAGCGGGCTCGCTCGGCGCGCGATTTGTCGATGGCGCCGCTGACGCGCGCGCCGGCGATGGCGACCGGGCCGGAGCGCTGCGGAAAGATCAGAGTGCGCCAGGCGATCTTCGACCAGCCGCCGTCGGCTTCCTCCAGCGTGCGGCGTTCCTTGTAGACGGTCACGGTGCGCAAGCCGGCAAGATCGGGCAGCACGACCTTTTCGTCGCGGATGGGGTGGCGGGTGAAGAGCGCGATGTCGAGCACGACTTCCTGCTGGAGCCAGGGGTCGGGCCGCGACACCGTCTGTTCGAGCCTTATATCGTCGGGGCCGGGCGTCCATTCCACCGTCCGCGCCTCGGTGACCTCGATGGCGACGGAATTGGAGACGGTGTCGCCGGCGTTGAGCGGTCCCAGTTGCAGCCGGCCGAGTGCATGGGGCAGAAGCTCGATGCGTCGGCTGGCGATCTCGGCCACCTCGCCCTTGACGACGGCGATATAGGTTCCGGCGGTTTCGCGCACGACCGTTGCCGCTTGCGTGAGCGGCGAGAAATCGACCGGCTCGTCGAGGCCGCTCCAGCGCACGTCGATGACGACCGTGTCGCCCAGGAAGGCCTCCTGCGTTTCCAGCACGATTGTGATGAACGGCGCCGGTCTGGCGGCGGCCGGCGGCAGCGGCGAAAGCAGCGCCAGCGCAAGAAGCAAAAGAACCGCAAACCGCATCACCATGCGTCCGCTCCGGTTTCGGGGGCGGTGCCGCTTTCCTTGCGCCGCCGCGCCTCCAGCGCGATGCGCGCCTTCAGGAAGCGCTCCGGCCGGTCGACGATGCGGTTCAGCCATTGCCTGATAGCCTGCTCGGCTTCCAGCCTTATGCGCATGCCGGCGGCCTGGTCGCTGGCCGCTTCGCCCTCGGCCTCGCTGCCGCCCGACGCCTCGTTGGCGGCCGCGTCGCGCTTGCCCGCCGTTCCCTCGATGCGCTCCTCGCCGGCGGCGCCCGCCTGCTCGTCGCGCCTGGTGCCCGATCCGGAGCGGCCTTCGCTGGTTTGCGTCTGACCTTGCCGGTCGGAGCTTGAGCGGCTGCGGTCGCGTTCGGCGCCGGCCTTCTGCTCCTCGGCCTTGCCGTGCTCGTCGCCCTTGCCGCCGGACCCGTCCTTCGGCCTTTCCCTGGTCTCGACCTTGTCGATCTCGCGGGCTTCGGGTTGCAGGCCGCCCTTGCCGCTCTGCTGGTCGGCGATCAGCTTGCGCATCAGATCGGCGTTGACGGCGGCGTCGGAAAGCTGAGGGCGGCGCGCCAGCGCGTCCAGATAGGCGGCGAGCGCCAGTTCGTAATAGCCGAGCCGCGCGTAGGTGTTGCCGAGATTGTAGGCCGAGACGGGATCGTCGGCGCGCACGAAGGCTTCGGCGGCGCGCCAGTATTGCTCGGACCTGTAGAAGGCGACGCCCTTCCAGGCCGGGTCGGTGAAGATTTCGGCCGCCTCGCCGAAGCGGGCCTCGGTAAACAGGCGATAGGCGACGGCGTTGTCGTCGGCGCGCGCGGCACCGCACGAGGCAAGCAGGCACAGCAGCGGAACGGCCAACCGTCTCATGTCTGCCTGCGCCTGAACAGGAGCAGCATCAAAGGCAGCGCCAGCAGCAGCAGGTAGTGCGACTGGTTCTCCCAATCGCTCGACAGCAGCGCCAGGTGCGTGGTGGCGCCGGCCGGCAGCAGCGTGGCACCGAGGCCGAGCGGGCTAAGATCGACGTTGCCGTCGGCATCGGCACGGACGGCCACGCCGCCGCCGGCTTCGGCCACGGCTTGCACCGCGGCCGCGTCGGTATCGGCCGCGCCGGCGACGAGCACCATGTCGAGGCGGTGGCCGCGCTCGGCGAAACGCGCGGCGATGTCGGCGACGCTCGGGTCGAGCCCGCCGCCGTCGCCGGCCACGACGATGCGCGCATGGGCGATGCCGCTTTGCGCGATCACTGCCCTCGCCAGCGCCAATGCACGCGGCAGGTCCGAGCCTTCGGCGGCGATCAGCCCGTGCGCCAGGACGCGGGCAAAGGCGTCGAACTGGCGGCGGTCGGTGGCGAAGGGTTCTGCCAGATAGGCGTCGCCGGCATAGGCGATCAGCGCGGTCGGCCGGGCGCCGGCCGTCGCCGAGATCGCCAGCACCGCCTCGCGCGCGGCGGCCATGCGGCTGGGGCGCACGTCTGTCAGCGTCATCGATTTCGACACGTCCGCCAACACCAGGACGCCGTCGTTCAGCGCATAGGAGTTTTCGGCGTCGGCCTTGCGCGCCGGGCTGGCCAGCGCCGCGAAAACCAGCGCCAGCGTCAGCAAGGCGAGATCGACCCTGCCGGCGGCGTTGCGCGGGCGCAGCAGGGCCAGCACACCGGGCGCCATGATGCGCGCCCAGTCGTCGCCGGCGTGAAAGCGCCAGCGCCAGGCCGCCGCCAGGCACAGTGCGGCCGGCAGCAGGAAAAGCGGGTGGAGCAGCGTCACGCCCATGCCCGCCTCCAGCGCAACAGGCTCGTGACGGCAAGCAGTCCCGCCAGCGCCAGCAGCAGCCAGTTGCGGATGTCGAGGCGCGGCACTACCGGCGGCGCCTCGGCGGCGCTGCTTTCGATGGCGTCGATGGCGCCATAGACGGCGGCGAGTTCTTCCGTGGTGCGGGCGCGGAAGAAGGTGCCGCCGCTTGCCGTGGCGATCCGCTGCAAGGTGGCTTCGTCGAGGTCGGCGGAAGGATCGATCGGGTCGCCGGCGGAGGTTTCCTTCTCGCTGCCCAGCCCGATGGTGAGCACGCGGATGCCGAGCGTGGCGGCCAGCCGCGCGGCGTCCTCCGGCTCGGTCTGGCCGGAATTGTTGGTGCCGTCCGAAAGCAGCACCACGGTCTTGATCGGGGCGGGATCGTCGCGCAGCTTGACGATGGCCAGCCCGAGCGCGTCGCCGATGGCGGTGGCGCGGCCGGCCATGCCGATGGCGGATTCTTCCAAGGCGTTGGAAACGGCGGCGAGATCGTAGCTGACGGGCGCGGCGGCGAAAGCCTCGTCGCCGAACAGGACCAGGCCGATGCGGTCGCCCCGGCGCGCGGCGATGAAGGCGCGCGCCACCGACTTCAGCGCCGTCAGACGGTCGACGGCGCGGCCGTCGAGCACGAAGTCGCGCCGTTCCATGCTGCTGGACAGGTCGATGGCGACGACCATGGCCCGGCCGGATGCCGGACGCACGGCGGCGCCCGCGACCAGCGACGGCTGTGCGACCGCCGCGATCAGGGCAAGCCATGCCAGCCACAGCAGCACCGATTGCAGCATACCGGCGCGGCTGCTTCGGCTTTCGACGCGGCCGAGCGCCTGCGCCAGCACCGGCGGCACGGCCACGGCATCGCCGCCCGCGTCGGCATTCCGGCTGCGCCACAGGACCAGCAGGGGCAGCGGCAGGAGCAGGAACGCCCAAGGCCAGGCGAAGCTCACCATGGTTTCAGGCGCCTTCGCCGCAACAGGCGCCGCAGGCCAGCCAGCGCCTTGGCACTGGTGTCCGGCGCGCTATCGGCACGATAGAGCGCGCCGCCGAAGACGTTGCCGGCGCCGTGGCGGAAGAAATCGCCGCCGAACAGCCGGTCGAGCGCTTCCAGCCAGGCGTCGCCGCCGAGCTTGGCCGCGTCCGGGCCGATGCGGGCGAGCGCGATGCGCCGCAGCAGGCCGGCCGCGCCCGCCAGTGCCACGTCCGGCGGCGCGGCGGCAAGGCCTTCCAGCATTCTTTCAGCTTCGCCAGCCCAGCCGTAGCGGCGGCGGGCGAGAAGCACGGCGCCGGCGAGCGCCAGGATCAGCACCAGCACGACGGCCGTCACGGCTGGCAAAAGCGAAGCGCCGTCCGGCACGGGCGGCAGGTGGACGTCGCGAAGGCCGGAAAGCGAATCGCCGGCGCTTTTCGGTGTCACGGGTTCCATCGCCGCCTCACACCAGCCCGGCTTGCGCCAGCAACCGCCAGCCGTCGCCGGCTTGAAGCGTGGTCGCGGCGACGAGATAGGGCACGCCGGCGCTTTCGAAGCGTTGTGCGAGAGCGCTGTTCAGCCGGTCCAGTTCGGTCTGCACGGCGCTGCCGTTGCCCCGGTCGAGGCGAATGCGGTGCGGCAAGCCCTCCAGCGTGAAGGCATAGCTGCCGGGCGGCGGGCCGGACAGTTCCAGCGGATCGGCGATGCGCAGCACCGCCAGTTGCCGCCGGCGTGCGGCGACCGCCAGCTCGGCGTCGAAGGCGGGGCCGGGTGCGGCGCAATCGGTGACGAGCACGACCTGGCCGGCATTGCGCCCCAGCCGGTTGATCCGCGCCAGCACGGCGTCCAGAGGGCGCGGCTCTACCGCCTTGCCGATGCGCTGGCGGGCGGCGGCGAACACGGCGTCGATGACGCCGAGCGCATCGAGCACGCCGCGCTCGCGCAGGGCCGGGCGCGACAGTTCCGTCAGCGTCTCGTCGAAGGCCAGCACGGCGGCGCGGTCGCGATTGGCCGCCACCTGCCACAGGAGCGCCGCCGCCATCTCGCCGGCGGCGACCGCCTTCAGCCGCAGCATGCCGGTGAACATGGAGGCGCGCAGGTCGAGCGCCACGGTCAGCGCCCGCTCGCGTTCCTCGCGATAGAGACGCGTATGCGGGCGGCCGGTGCGGGCCGTCACGTTCCAGTCGATATGGCGGATGTCGTCGCCCTCGGCGTAGGGGCGGACCTCGTCGAAATCCAGCCCGCGCCCGCGCAGCCGGGTCCGCGCCAGGCCGGGCAGCGGGGTGATGCCGCGCCCCGACAGGGTTCGCTGCCGCACCGCCTCTGCGCGCAGGCCGATCATATGGTCGAGCGGCAGGTCCACCGCCGGACTGCCGGACGGTTCGCTGCGGTGCCGGGCCTGAAAGCCGAACATTGTCGCTTCCCGCCCCTGTCAGACGACGGGCGTGCGCTCGAGCACCGCCGCGATCGCCTCGCGGCCGGTGCGTCCCTGCGCGCGGGCGCGGTAGCTGAGGCCGATGCGCCCGCACAGCACGTCGACGCACAGCGCCTCCACGTCGGAGGGC
>NZ_JAFKID010000049.1 GCF_017306545.1 Mesorhizobium sp. | reverse complement strand
GGAAGCGAGGGTCTGGACGTCGGCGATGATGGTCTTGAAGGATGAAAGATCGCCAAGCCCCGCCGCCTTGGCCGGCGCGTTGCTGGCGTAAAGCTCGAACCCCGTGAAGACCGCCACTGGAGCGACAATGAGCGCGATGGCGAGAAAAACTGTTTCATCAGGAGATCCCCGTAGATTTTGCGGTGGACGAAGTGTCGCTTCGTGCCGCCCTCGTGATTGGTCAGACTGGCCGTCGCTGCGGCAAAATACGCTCGCCGCTTTGCCGTCCGCATCGCCTCTATCCGCGAGGACTACCCGGCTTCGATTAGGAGAGAATTAGAAGCGGCGTCGAAGCCCGCCGCGTATGCTGCCGGTCATCGCCGGAACCTGTGCAGGCGGGCCCGTTTCGGTTACGTCTTGCAACATGCGTGTGCTGGTGATCGAAGACGACATGATGCTCGGCAGGGCCTTGGCACAGGCCCTTGGCGATGCCGGCATGGCGGCGGACTGGGTGCGCGACGGCGATCTCGGCGCCGAGGCCGTCGCCGTCGGCGGTCATGGTCTTGTGTTGCTGGACATCGGCCTTCCCGGCCGTTCGGGCCTGCAAATCCTGCGTTCGTTGCGCGCCGCCGGCGACAAGCGGCCGATCCTGGTGATCACCGCGCGCGACGAACTCGACGATCGCGTCGCCGGGCTCGATCTCGGCGCCGACGACTATCTGGTCAAGCCGTTCGAAGTGAAGGAGCTGCTTGCCCGCATACGCGCCGTTCTGCGCCGGCATGGCGGCGAGGCGGTTTCGACGTTGTGCACGAGCGAGATCGAGCTGGATCTGGCGAGCCACGAGGTCAAATATCGCGGCAACGGCGAAGTGTTGCCGGCGCGCGAGTTCGCCTTGATGCAGGCGCTGCTGGAGCGGCCCGGAACGATCCTTTCCCGCGCCCAGCTCGAGGAAAAGCTTTATGGCTGGGGCGAGGAGGTGGAAAGCAACGCCATCGACGTGCTCATCCACTATGTGCGCCGCAAGTTCGACAAGGACGTCATACGCAATGTCCGGGGCGCCGGCTGGATGGTCCCGAAGTGACGAACGCGATTTCGATCCGCCGCACCGCTTTCCTGTGGCTCGCCGGGCTGATGACGGTTATCGGCGTCTGCGCGGCGGCGACCTCCTACGTCCTCGTCCGCAACGAGGCTTCCGCCTTCCTCGACAACCAGCTTCGGCAGATCGCCCTCTATGTCGGGGACGCGCGTTCGTCGCCTGCGGCAAACCCCGTCAGCGAGGCACCGCACGACCCCGAGGACGATTTCGTCGTCCAGGTCTGGGATGCGGCCGGCCGGCCGGTGCGGCAGTCGCATCCAGCCGTCGGTCTTGTCTTGCAACCTGCGACCGGTTTCGCCGATATTTCGACCGGCGACACGGACTGGCGCGTCTACACGCTGGCGGGGCCGGACCGGACCGTCCAGGTTTCGCAGGACACCAGGGTCCGGCAGGAACTGGCGGCCAACGCGGCGTTGCAGGCAGCCATTCCGATCATGATCCTGATTCCCCTGTCGTTGCTGACGCTGGGCTGGATCATCGACCGCATCATGGCCCGGCTCGACCGCCTGGCCGCCGCCGTCGCCTCGCGCAGCGGCGGCGCTGACGATCCCGTCCCCACGGACGACGTGCCCGCCGAAGTCATTCCCTTCGTCAGTTCGATCAATCTGCTGCTCGCCCGGCTGCGCGCCCTTCTGGAGCGGCAGCGGCGGTTCATCTCGGATGCGGCCCACGAATTGCGCACGCCGCTCTCGGCGCTGCAAATTCAAATCGACAACCTTCGCCACGACGACCGGGACGGCCGCTTTTCCGAGCGCCTGGCCGAGCTGGAAGCCGGGATCGGCAGGGCCGGCGGCCTCGTCGGCAAGCTGCTGCGCCTGGCACGCTACGACGCCCGCGAACCCGCGCCGACGCCACAGCCGATCGACCTTGTCCGGCTGGCGCTCGACACCGTCGCGCGCCTGACCCCGCTCGCGGAAAGCCGCGGGATAGACCTCGGCATCACGCGCCAGGACGGCGCCACCGTGACCGGCTCGCTGGCCGATTTCGAAATCGTCCTCGGCAATCTGGTGGAGAACGCCGTGCGCTACACGCCGTCCGGCGGAACCGTCGACGTCGCGGTGGCCGTTGTCGGGCAGGAGGCCCGGATCGAAGTCCGCGACACCGGCCCCGGCATTGCGCAGGAAGACATGCCCCGCGTCTTCGAGCGCTTCTTCCGCGCAAGGCCGCAGGACAGCGAAGGCAGCGGCCTGGGACTGGCGATCGCAAAGGCAGCCGCCGAAAGACAGGGCGCGCTGCTTAGCCTCGCGATGCGCGAGGACGGACCGGGCCTTGTTGCCTGTCTTATTGCAAGAGTGCCTTAAAGGCTGCCGACCGTCAGAGTTTTGGCGACACCAGGCACGATGCCGAAATCGTCGATCTCGCTGCCGAGTGGATACGGCGGCATGGATCGGCGGAAGCCAAGTGCTGAACGGGGTTCATTTCTGTTCTTCAAACCGACGGTTCGTGCTATCACTAACAATCATGACAAGGCAGAACAGAGTAGCCGTCATCGCCAACCGCGAAGGGCTGGATTCCCAGGCGCTTCTTGCCGGGGCAGTTGAAGTCTGGCGTGCGGTGGGCGTCAGGGTCGTTGGCATATTGGCTGAGAACAACCAGATCGAAGGTATGTGCAGCGCCGACTTCGTGCGCGATATTGCTTCGGGCACGCGATATTCCATTCACCTCGACGCCCCACCGCCCGGCAAGACCTGCCATCTCGACGCGGAAGGCATGGATAGGGCCTGTGCTGGGCTGCATGGGCAGATCGCATCTGCCGATGTCGTCGTGCTCAGTAAATTCGGCAAGCTGGAAGCGATGCGGCAAGGTCTTTGGCCGGCGTTCACAGCCGCCGTCGCAACCGGCAAACCGTTGCTGACGACGGTGTCGGCCAGGCATTTGGATGCCTGGAGGGCATTCGCGCCCGCGCCGGCGTGGCTCGAGCCGGACGGTTCTTCGGTCGAGCGTTGGTGGGAAGCCGTGGAACCGGCCGCCCGTCACCGCGAACAAGCAGAGGCGGCTCCCGGAGCCGCCGCGACCAGCGCTTAGCCCGCCGCCGCGGCGAGGCTTTCCCTGGCTTCCGATTCGAACCCGTCGCCGACGGCAAGGCCATGCGATTTGGCGAATGCGGCAGCCGACGACTTCTGGCCGGCTTCGGTGCGGACCTTGCCGATCTCGACCGTCCCGCCCTGTACCGCAATACTGACCGTCTGATCGCCGATCGCGGCGATCGTACCTGGTTTGCCGGCCACGTCGCCGAAGCGGCGCACCGGATGCTTGCGGCTGTCGAACAGCCGTACTTTCTGGCCGAGCACGGTCGTCCAGGCGCCCGGCGCGGGATCGCAACCGCGGATCAGGTTGTGGATGAAATCGAGATGGGCGCTCCAGTTGATCCTGGCTTCCGCGTCACGGCACCAGCCTTCGTAGGAGGCTTCGTCCTCGTCCTGCACGGTTTCGGTGTGACGGCCGGCGACGACGAGATCGGCCGCTTCCAGCATCGCCTCGACGCCGAGCGGGAACAGCCGGTCGAAATAGACCGTGCCAAGCGTGTCGTCGGGGCCGATGGCGACGCGCTTTTGCAGGATCACCGGACCTTCGTCGAGGCCGTCGTTCGGCCGGAAGATGGTGAGGCCGGTTTCCGTCTCGCCCTTGATGATCGGCCAGTTGATCGAGCTCGGTCCGCGATATTTCGGCAGCAGGGACGGGTGGTACTGGATGGTGCCGTGCCTCGGAACGTTGACGAAGGCCTGAGGCGCGAATTGCAGCACATAGGCCATGACCGCGAGGTCCACATCAAGTGCACGCAATGCGCCTTCCGCCGCCGGGCTCTTCAGGTTCGGAAGCTGGAACAGCCTGAGGCCACGTTCCTCGGCGGCAAGGCGTAGTGGGTCGGGACGGGCGCCGGGTTTTTCGGGCGCGCAGAACACGCCCGCCACCTCGTCGCCGCGTGCCAAAAACGCTTCCAGAACACTCTTGCCGAACGCCTGCTGGCCGATGATTGCGATGCGCATGCTTGCCTCCTCGATCTTTGGCAAAAACCTTCTTGTCCCGCGTTGCTGAAGGCAGCGGGCCGGTCGGTGTCGGTGGATGGAAGCGCCGGACAGTTCAAAGACCGGTCGGCGCGGCTGTCAGCGTCCCGTGTTGATCCAGACCGCCTTAGGTTCGGTGAAGTTGTCGATGGCGGCGTCGCCATGCTCGCGGCCGAAGCCGGAATCGCGCGCGCCGCCCCAGGGCAGGCGGATGTCGGTCGGGCCGTAGGTGTTGACCCAGACCGTGCCTGCCTTAAGCTTCCGGGTGAAGCGGTGCGCGCAACCGATGTCGCCGGTCCACACGCCTGCCGCAAGGCTGTAGACCGTGCCGTTGGCGATGCGAATGGCGTCGTCCTCGTCCTTGAACGGGATGACTGCGGCGACGGGGCCGAAGATCTCTTCCTGTGAGATGCGCATTTCGTGCTTCACGCCGGCAAAGACGGTGGGTTCGACGAAATAGCCGGCCTCGCCGCGCCGCGCGCCGCCGGTGACGATCGAGGCGCCCTCGTTGCGGCCGATGTCGATGTAATTCAGCACGCGCTTCATCTGCACTTCCGAGACGACCGGTCCCATGGCCGTCGATGTATCGAGCGGATCGCCGATACGGATCGACTTGGCGCGTGCTGCCAGCCGCTCCACGACGTCGTCATAGATGCTTTCATGCACGATGATGCGCGAGCCGGCCGAGCAGACCTGGCCGGTGTTGAAGAAGATTCCGGAGCCGGCAGCCTTGACGGCGGCGTCGATATCGGCGTCCGGGAAGACGATGTTGGCCGACTTGCCGCCGAGTTCCAGCGTCACGCGCTTCAGATTGCCGGCGGCGCCTTGCAGGATCTGGCGGCCGACGACCGGCGAGCCGGTGAAAGTCACCTTGTCGACATCGGGATGATCGACCAGCGCCTGGCCGGCAATCCTGCCGAAACCGGGCACGACATTGAGAACGCCGGCAGGGAAGCCGGCCTCCAGCGCCAGTTCGCCGATCTTCAGCGCCGTGAGCGGCGTCACCTCAGCTGGCTTCAGCACGACCGTGCAGCCACAGGCGAGCGCTGGCGCGATCTTCCACATGCCGATCATCAGCGGGAAGTTCCAGGGGATGATGGCGCCGACGACGCCGAGCGGCTCGCGCACCGTGTAGGTCAGTGCGTCCGGGCGGGCAGGGATGACCTGCCCGTTTATCTTGTCGGCCATGCCGGCATAGTAGGTCAGCGTGTCGAGGACGGCGGGCAGGTCCTGGCGGCGGATGGCCGAGACGGGCTTGCCGGAATCGAGGCTTTCCAACCGCACCAGTTCGTCCTCGTCGCGGCGGATGAGGTCGGCGAGCTTGAGCAGCAGCGCGCCGCGCTCGGAAGCCCTCATATGGCTCCACGGTCCCTCGAAAGCGACGCGGGACGACCGCACCGCAGCATCGACATCCTCAGCGCCAGCCTCGGCGACCTTGGCGAGAACCTCGCCGGTTGCGGGATTGAGTGTGTCGAACGTACGGCCTGAAATAGCGGCGACGCGATGCCCGTCGATCAGGAGCTTGTTGGTTTCATCGACAATCCGGTTGAGCACGCCGAAGCTCCATATATGAAATCAGTTTCATATCTCATGCAAACAATCGCGACCCGCACGGTCGGCCATGAGATGGCGCGTACGCTAATTGACCCGTAAAACCATAGGAATATGAAATCTTCTGCAAAAACGGTGGAGCCGAAATATGAACGGATCTGCCTATGTGTGGAGATCAAAAATATGAAATTAAGTTCATATCATAGTATCACTATGCTGTGCCCAACCGGAGAGGTGGAATGATCCGGATCGAGATCGAGCCCCTATGGCGGTTCAAGCGACGCGAGGACGGGCGCTCGCTGGAGATCATGCTGGATTTCCTTGCCGAGATCCGTGCCACCGGCAAGATCACCGCCGCGGCGGATCGTGCGAAGGTTTCCTATCGGCACGCCTGGAACCTGATCGAGAAATGGTCGGAGTTCTTCGACATGCCGCTGGTGGTGCGCCGGCAGGGCAGCGGCACAAATCTCACGCCTTTCGGCGACAAGCTGGTCTGGGCCGGCCAACGGTTCGAGGCCCGGCTGAGGCCTTTCCTGCAAAACCTGTCGCAGGAACTGGAGACCGAGATCAACCAGATGTTGCCGCATGGGCCGCTGGTGCTGCGCGTCCATGCCAGCCATGGCTTCGCGGTGCCGAAGCTGCGCGAACTGCTCAGCCGCGAACCGGAAATCGATGCCGATTTCCGCTATGTCACCAACCAAAATTCACTTGTTTCACTAGCGCATGACGGTTGCGACCTCGCCGGCATGCACTTGCCGCAGGGCGAATTGCGCAAACGCGCCATCGCCGCCAGCAAGGGCTGGCTGTCGTCGGCCGCCCATCGGGTCATCGGCTTCGTCACGCGCGAGGTCGGCCTGATCGTGGCGCGCGGCAATCCGCTCGGCATCACGACGGTCGAGCGGCTGCTCGATCCTCAGGTCCGCTTCGTCAACCGTGATCCGGACTCGGGAACGCGGCAACTGTTCGAGCACCTGCTTGCCCAGCACCAGCTCGATGGTCCGCGCATCAACGGCTACGAGCAGATCGAGCATACCCATGCCGCGGTGGCGGCCTATGTGGCCTCCGGCATGGCGGACGTCGCTTTCGGCGTCGAGGCCGCGGCGCGGCAGTTCGACCTGGATTTCGTGCGACTGCTTACCGAGGATTACTTCTTCGTCTGCCGCAAGGACATTCTGGAGATGGAGGCGGTGAAGCGCATCCTGAAGGTCATGCAGGGCAGGGAGTTCCATGCCGCGATTTCGCAGGTGCCGGGCTACCGCGTGAAGGACCCTGGCGTCATCAAGACCATCGGCGAGGTATTCCGCAGATCGGAGTAAGCTTGTCGCCGAGCGGTTTTCGTTCGGTCGACGGCCTCCGCACCCGAAAGTGAAAAAAAAATCCACCCGCACGGAGAAAAATTGCATGTTTGCAGCGCGAACAATCGAAGCATCCGACAAACCGGCCTTCTATGACGAGTTGTGCAGCCAACTTTCCGGCCTGCTGCACGGCGAGAGCGACGCGATCGCCAACGCCGCCAATACGTCCGCGCTGATCTTCCAGACGCTACCCGGCCTGAACTGGGCCGGCTTCTATTTCCTGAAGGAACCCGGCGAACTGGTGCTCGGGCCATTCCAGGGCAAGCCTGCCTGCGTGCGCATTGCAGTCGGGCGCGGTGTTTGCGGAGCCGCAGTCGCGCGCAAGGAGCCGCTTGTGGTCGAGGATGTCTATGCCTTTCCCGGCCACATTTTCTGCGACGGAGATTCGCGCTCCGAACTCGTCGTGCCGCTCATTCGCGACGGCGCCGTTCTCGGCGTCCTCGATCTCGACAGTCCGACGACGGGCCGTTTCGATAATGACGACCGGGCCGGCATCGAGCGGATCGGCCAAATCTACATGGCGGCCAGTTCATCGGCTTTGTGAGCCGGACCGTTTCGCCGAACAAGCCCGGTCTGACGTTGCTGAGGGGAACATCGGTCAATTTGACAAGGAAAAGAGCGGAGGCGTTGATGGCTGGAACCGAGACGCCGATCGGCATCTATGCCGCCGGCAGCCTGCGAAACGCGCTGCCGGCGCTCGCGAAGGCCTTCGGAGCGATGACGGGCAGCACCTTTGAAGTGCGCCATGGCCCGGCGGGCCTGTTGCGCGAGCGCATCGAGGCCGGCGAGCGCCCCGACTTGTTTCTTTCGGCGAATCTCGCTCATCCGGCACGGCTGGCCGAAGCCGGCCTTGCCCGACCGCCGATTATTTTCGCTCGCAACACGCTGGCTGCGATCGTGCGAAAAGATGCCGGCATCACGACGGAGAACTTCGTCGATCGCCTGCTTGCGCCGGACGTGGCGATCGCCACTTCGACGCCTTTGAAAGACCCTTCGGGAGACTATGCCTGGGAGGTTTTTCACAATATCGAGGCGATCAGGCCGGGTGCTTTCGCCATGCTGGAAGCCAAGGCGCGGAAGTTGGTCGGGAGCGGCGAGCCAGCGAACCCGCCTGGTAACTACGATGTGATCGCCGACGCACTCAAGGCTGGCACGGCCACGCTGTTTTTGGGTTACAGGACGGGTCTCGGTCCGCTGGCCGCGAAGTTGGACGGCGTCGAGGTCGTCGCCATTCCGCCGGAGGTCAACACCTTTCCCCGGTATGGCATGGCTGTATTGAACGATTGCAGCGGTGCCGGCATGGCCTTCGCATTGTTCATCCTGTCCGTCGCAGGCCAGAAGCTTCTGGCCGATTTCGGCTTCCAGCCCGCAGCGCTTCCTGCTGCCGCGTGCAACTAGCTGACATGCGCACCTGCTGCGATTTCACTCCAAGACACACAGAAGGGATTGCGTTATATTTTTTGAAATATAACCATCGCGATCCAATCGCTTCCTTAGGAGGAATACTGTCGATGGCCATCGTCCAAACGCCACGCCTGTGGCGCGTTTTCATCCCCCTTGTTCTTGGCCTGCTGGTCGTGGCTGGCCCAACATGGGCCCGTGAGGTGACCGATCAGGTTGGCAACAAGGTGACGATCCCGGACACGATCAGCCGTGCCGTTGTGCTCGAGCATCATGCCCTCGACGTCATCGTTGAACTGGGAGCGCAGGACCAGGTCGTCGGCGTCATGCGCGATTGGCAAAAGCAGCTTGGCAAAGGCTTCGCGAGACTGGCGCCGGGCTTTGAAAAACTTTCCGAGCCGGGCGACCTGAAGACCGTCAACGTGGAGGAACTGCTCTCCCTGAAGCCGGATGTGGTCATCGTTACCCACTATGCGCCGGAGGACATGCTCAAGCAGATACGCGCCGCCGGCATTCCGGTCGTCCAGGTCGCCTTCTTCGCCGCGCCACCCGAAGAGGCCAAGAAGCTCAATCCGACCCTGACGGACGAAAAGAAATCCTATTGGGACGGCGTGGTCGGCGCAGTGAACCTGCTCGGCGCCGTCTTCGGCAAGGAGGACGGCGCGCATAAGCTGGTCGCCTATATGACGCGCGAGCGGGCACTCGTCGATCAGCGCACCGCCAACCTGCCGGAGGAGGGACGCACGACGCTCTATATGGCCAATCCGGACCTGACCACTTACGGCTCGGGCAAATATACCGGTGTCATCATGGATCAGGCCGGCGGCCTGAACGTAGCCCGCACCGTCAAGGGATACGGCAAAGTGACGATGGAGCAGGTCTTGGCATGGAACCCGGACGTCATCATCGTGCAGGATCGTTATGAGCCGGTGGCCGCCGAAATCCGCAAGGACGCGGCCTGGCAGTCGGTGGCGGCGGTGAAGAACGACCGCATCTATGTCACGCCCGAATATGTGAAGCCTTGGGGCCATCCAGTGCCGGAAAGCATCGCGCTCGGCGAAATCTGGATGGCCAAGATGCTGCATCCCGATCTGTTCAAGGACATCGATCTGGACAAGAACGCGCAGGATTTCTACCAGGCCTTCTACCGGACCGACTATGTCGCCAAGTGAAGTCGCCGCCGGTCCGAAAGTTCGGACCCGTGGAGGGCTACAGATCGGCCTGCTTGTCGTAGCCGCGCTCGTGGCGGCGGCCGGTGCCGCCTGCATCGGCCGTTATCAGATCGACATCGGGACCCTGCTGCGGGTGCTCGGATCGCGGGTCTTTCCCATCGAGCACACCTGGCCAGAGACGGTCGAGACGGTCTTGTTCGAGGTGCGCTTGCCGCGCATCGCGATCTCGATGCTGATCGGCGCGGCCCTTTCGGCCAGCGGAGTCACCTTTCAGGGGATTTTCCGCAATCCCCTGGTCAGCCCCTTCATCCTCGGCGTGTCCGGCGGTGCGGGATTCGGCGCGGCGGTCGCCATTCTCCTGGATAGCGGCTCGCTCGGCATCCAGCTCAGCGCTTTTTCCTTCGGCGCCCTGGCCGTCGTCATCGCTGTGCTCCTGAGCCGTGCCTATTCGAGCAATCCCACGCTTGTGCTGGTTCTGTCAGGGATCATCACAGGCGGCATCTTCACGGCCCTGCTTGGGCTGCTAAAATACAGCGCCGACCCGGAAGACAAGCTGCCGGTGATCGAGTTCTGGCTGCTTGGCTCACTGTCGGCATCGCGCGCCAGTGTCCTCCTCCGGCTGGCGGTGGTCGTGCTGCCGGCGCTGCTGCTTGTCATGGCGCTGCGCTGGCGCCTCAACCTGCTGGTCTTCGGCGACGAGACGGCCAAGTCGCTCGGCGTTAACGTCACCCTTGAACGTTTCATCCATATTGCGCTGGGAACCCTCCTTGCTTCCGCTTCCGTGGCGGTCTGCGGTATCGTCGGCTGGGTCGGGCTGGTGGTGCCGCATCTGGCGCGGCTTCTGGTGGGGCCGGATCATGTCAGGCTGGTCCCGGTTTCGCTCCTGCTCGGGGCGATCTTCCTGCTCGCCGTCGACACGGTGGCGCGAACGCTGACGGCGGCGGAAATCCCGCTCGGCATCGTCACCGCCCTTTTGGGAGCGCCGGTCTTCGCCATCCTGCTTCGGCGCGGGGAGCGCTCATGGATGTGAAGGAGGTTTTCGCGCTCGAGGCGGCTGGCCTTTCGGCCGGTTACGGCGGAAAGGCCATTTTCAGCGACATGTCCTTCACCGTGCCGCGAGGTGGGCTGCTCACCATTCTCGGGCCGAACGGAGCCGGAAAATCGACGCTGCTCAAATGCCTGGGCGGGATATTGGAGCCGCGCGCGGGCCGTGCGCTCATCCTGGGGGATGCCGCCGGCTCCCTTCCTTCCGCCGAGCGAGCACGACGGTTGGCCTTCGTCTCGCAGACCGAGAACGCGGCGTTCGCATTGTCGGTGGAGGAGATCGTGCTGACGGGCCGCGCCGCCCATCTCGGCCTGTTCGACAGGCCGGCCGCGAAGGACCGGGAACTGGCCCGTCAGGCCCTCGACATGATGGACATCGGCCATCTCGCGGAACGGTCGTTCGCCGAGTTGAGCGGCGGTGAACGCCAACTCGCCCGCATCGCCCGCGCGCTGGCACAGCAGAGCCCGATCCTGCTTCTCGATGAACCGACCGCGCATCTCGATCCGGCGCACCAGATGCAGGTGCTCAAAGCAATCTTCACGCTCGCCGGCGAAGGCCGCACGCTGGTAATGACAAGCCACCAGCCGGAACACGCTTTGGTCTGCGGCGGATCGGCCCTTCTCCTGTCCCGCAGGGAAGCGGTCAGCTTCGGTCCGGCAGGGGCGGTGGTCAACGAGGCCAATCTCGGCGCCCTCTACGATATCCCGTTCAGGCTCATCGAAACGCCGGCAGGGCCGATCGCCGCCGCCGACTATACGACGCTGAGAACCGAAGGGACTCGCAGGAGATCGCCGGCATAGTCGATGCCGACGCCCCCTGTTTTTGTACCCGTAGCCGGCTCTCCTTCGGAGCCCCGCAGGCGGGTTGCGATGCTATTCGGCGGCCTCGGTATGCCGGGGAAGCGGCGCCACGCGTGCCGCGCAATACTTGAACTCCGGGATCTTGCCGTAGGGGTCCAGCATCGGGTTGGTCAGCCGGTTGGCCGGGCTTTCGTTGAAGCAGAAGGGCATGAACACCATGCCGTCGGCAACTTCGCGGTCGGCCCGCAGGATCGCTTCCACCGTGCCGCGCCGCGTCTCGACCTCGATCACGTCGCCGATATGCAGCCCCTGCCGCTCGATCTCGTAGGGGTTCATGGCGGCGATGCCGTATGGCTCGATGGCGTTGAGCACGCCGGCGCGCCTGGTCATCGCGCCCGTATGCCAATGTTCGAGCATGCGCCCGGTGGTGAGAACCAGCGGATAGTCGTTGTCCGGCACTTCGGCCGGCGGCAGGAGGTCTGCCGGCACGATACGACCGCGGCCGTCCGAGGTCGGGAAGCCGGAGGTGAAGACGATTTCGTTGCCGGGCACGTCAGGACCGTCTGCCGGATAGATCACCGACTCCTCGCGTTCGACGCGCTCCCACGAGATGTTCTTCAGGGAAGGCATGACCTGCGCCATCTCGGTGTAGACGTCAGGGACGCCCTTGTAGTTCCAGTCGAGTCCCATGCGGCGGGCAAGCTCGATGATGATATCGATATCTTGCCGCGCTTCGCCGGGAAGGTCGAGCGCCGGCCGGCCGATCTGCACCTGGCGATTGGTGTTGGTGTAGGTGCCGAGTTTCTCGGCATGCGCGGAGGCCGGCAGCACCACGTCGGCATGCCAGGCGGTTTCGGTCAGGAAAATATCCTGCACCACCAGGTGATCGAGCTTGGCGAGCGCCGCGCGGGCGTGGGTCTGGTCGGGGTCGGACATGGCCGGGTTTTCACCCATGACGTACATGCCCTTGATCTCGCCCGCGTGAATGGAGTCGATGATCTCGACCACGGTAAGCCCGCGCTTGGGATCGAGCGTCTGGCCCCAGAAATTCTCGTATTGGCCGCGGATGTCGATGTTTTCCACCGACTTGTAATCGGGATAGTACATCGGCACCAGGCCGGCGTCGGAGGCGCCCTGGACGTTGTTCTGGCCGCGCAGCGGATGCAGGCCGGTGCCCGGACGCCCGACATGGCCGGTGATGAGCGCCAGCGCGATCAGGCAGCGCGAATTGTCGGTGCCGTGGGTATGCTGGGAAAGGCCCATGCCCCAGAAGATCATCGAGCGCTCGGACTTGGCGTAGGTGCGCGCCACCTCGCGCAGCACCGGCGCTTCGATGCCGCAGACTTCCGCCATCGCTTCCGGCGAGAAATCCTTGACCTTCTCTTTCAGCGCCTCGAAGCCGGTCACGTTGGCCTGAATGTATTGCTCGTCGTAAAGTTTTTCTTCAACGATGACGTGCAACAGCGCGTTCAGCATGGCCACGTCGCTGCCGGGCTTGAATTGCAGCGAGTAAGTGGCGTGGCGCATCAGGTCCTGCTTGCGCGGGTCCATGATGATGAGTTTCAGGCCCTTCTTGACCGCCTGCTTGAAATAGGTTGCAGCGACGGGGTGGTTCGTCGTCGGCCGCGAGCCGATGATGATGACGCATTCGGCCTTCATGGCGTCCATGAACGGTGCCGACACCGCGCCGGAGCCAACGCCTTCCATGAGAGCCGCGACCGACGAGGCATGGCAAAGCCGGGTGCAGTGATCGACATTGTTAGTGCCGAAGCCCTGGCGGACAAACTTCTGGAACAGGTAAGCTTCCTCGTTGGAGCCCTTGGCAGAACCGAAGCCGGCCAGCGCCTGACCGCCGTTTTCCTTGAGGATTTTCTTCAGACCGCCGGTGGCGCGCTCCAGCGCTTCCTCCCAGGTCGCCTCGCGGAAGACGGTCAGCGGGTCGACGTTGCGCAGGTCGATGTCGCCGGCCTTCGGCGCGTCGTCGCGGCGAATCAGCGGTTTGGTCAGGCGGTCGGAAGACATGGCGTAGTCGAAGCCGAAGCGGCCTTTGACGCACAGGCGGTTTTCGTTGGCGGGACCATTGCGGCCGTCCACCTGAACGATCCTGTTGTCCTTGACGGCAACCTTGGTCTGGCAGCCGACGCCGCAGAACGGGCAAACCGAATCCACGACGCGGTCGAACTCCTGGATGACACGGGTCTTGGCGGCCGGGTCCATCAGTGTCTTTTCGTAGAGCGCGCCGGTCGGGCATGCCTGCACGCATTCGCCACAGGTCACGCAGGTCGAAAGGCCCATCGGATCGTGCATGTCGAAGACGGGGATGGTGTGGCCGCCGCGATCGGCCATGCCGATCACGTCGTTGACCTGCACCTCGCGGCAGGCGCGCACGCAGGCGCCGCAGGCGATACAGGCGTCGAGATTGACGGCGATCGCCGGATTGGAAATGTCAAAGCCTGCCGTATCGGCGGCGCCAAATTTGGAATCGAACCGGTCGCTGCCCGAAATCCCCATCGAGGCGGCCCACTGCCAGAAATTCGACTGGTTGTCGGGGCCTTCCTCGGCTGGCCGCATATTGCTGGCGAGCAGCTCGAACACCATCTTGCGCGATTTCTCGGCGCGCTCGGTGTCGGTCTTGACCACCATGCCCTTGATCGGCTTGCGGATGCAGGAGGCGGAGAGCACGCGCTCGCCCTCGATGTCGACCATGCAGGCGCGGCAGTTGCCGTCCGTGCGATAGCCGGGCAGGTCGACATGGCACAGATGCGGGATATCCGTGCCTTCGCGCTTGGCTACGTCCCAGATCGTTTCGCCTTCGGCCGCCGTGACCGGCTTGCCGTCCAGGGTGAATTCGATTGTGCCCGCCATTTCAGAGGTCCTCGCGGAAATGCGTCAACAGGTGGTTGACCGGGTTTGGCGCAGCCTGGCCGAGGCCGCAGATCGAGGCGTCGCGCATCACGGCCTCGAGGTCGCGTATGGCGCTTTCGTCAAGCGGCCCGTCCTTTTGCAACAGGGAAACCATCTTTCCGGTTCCCTCGCGGCACGGCGTGCACTGGCCGCAACTCTCATGCTTGAAGAATTTCAGCAGATTGACGGTCGCGGCCTTGGCGCTGTCCTTGTCGGAGAAGACGACAACGGCATGCGAGCCGACGAAGGCGCCTTGCTTGGCCAGTTCGCCGCCGAAATCGAGAGGGATGTCGCCCATCGAGGCGGGCAGTATGCCGCCCGAGGCGCCGCCCGGCAGATAGGCCTTGAAGGTGTGGCCGTCGGCCATGCCGCCGCAGTAGTCGTCGATCAGTTCGCGCACGGTGACGCCGGCCGGCGCCATCTTGACGCCGGGGTTCTTCACACGTCCCGAAACCGACCATGAACGGATGCCCGGATGGCCCGGCTTGCCGAGCCCGGCGAACCATTCCGCGCCTTTCTCGACGATGTCGCGTATCCACCACAGCGTTTCGACATTGTGGTTGAGGGTTGGGCGCCCCCAAAGCCCGACCTCGGCGATGTAGGGCGGCCGATTGCGCGGCAGGCCGCGCCTACCCTCGATCGATTCCAGCATCGCGCTTTCCTCGCCGCAGATATAGGCACCGGCCCCGCGGCGAAGCTCGATGAAACCGGACTTGGCAATACCTGCCTTTACCAGCGCGGCGATCTCGGTGCGCAGAATTTGCAGCACAGCCGGATATTCGTCGCGCATGTAGAAATAGATGCGCTCGGCCTCGACCGCATGGGCCGCGATCAAGGCGCCTTCCAGCGTGCGGTGCGGGTCGCGCTCCAGATAGACGCGGTCCTTGAATGTGCCGGGTTCGCCCTCGTCGCCATTGATCGACATCAGCCGGGGGCCGGGATAGGAGCGCACGAACTGCCATTTCTTGCCGGCCGGGAAACCGGCGCCGCCGAGCCCGCGCAGGCCGGCCGCCTGCATCGTCTCCATCAGAGCGTCGGCGGTGACTTCGCCCTTGCGCACCTTTTCAAGCAATTGATAGCCGCCCTCGGCGCGATAGGCGGCAAGGTCGGCATAGGGCGGCACCACGACCTCGGTTTTGCCGCTCCTCGCCATTTCGAGAAGGCCGTCCGCCGTCGCATGATCGACCTCGCGGTCGCCGATGCGAGCCGCAGGCGCTGCGGCGCAGCGGCCCATACAGGGCGCGCGCACGACGCGGACGGCATCCGGATCGGCGCCCTTTTGCAAGGCATCCACCAGAGCTTCGGCACCCGCCAGCATGCAGCTTATCGAATCGCACACGCGGATGGTCAGCGCCGGCGGCGGCGTCTCGCCTTCCTTCACCACGTCGAAATGGTCGTAGAAGGTCGCCACTTCATAGACTTCCGCCTGTGACAGCCGCATTTCATGGGCGAGCGCCCTGAGATGCGCGGCGGAAAGGCAGCCGTACTTGTCCTGTATCAGGTGCAGGAATTCGATCAGAAGGTCGCGCCGGCGTTCCCGGTTGGTCAGCAGACCCTGGACCTCGTGAAGCGCACGATCATCCAGGCCACGGCCTTTGGGTCCACGATCACGGCGCCGCCGCTCTTGAAAAGTCATGCTTCTTTCCTTCGGTACTTACATGCGAACAGGAACCATTCGACCCCACAGCGGGCAAGAATCGAGCCTGGACGCACGAACTCCCTACAGCACCGGCCAATGTTGGCCAACGCACCTTCCTCTTCACTATCAGCCCTGCCGATCCGACGGGTCAATCCGCCGTTCGATCAGGAATATGATTCGGTCGCCGTCACGCGCCGTCGTCTCGATCCGATCTCCGGTTTCACCGATGAGATTGGGAATGTCGATCGCCGCCAGAGGATCGGTGCAGTGAACCTCAAGCCAGTCGCCCGGTTTGACCGCGCCCAGCGCCTTGCGGGTTTTCAGGGCGGGCAGGGGACATTTCAACCCGGCAAGATCAAGCTTTGTCGTCGTCATGATATGAAAGCTATTGCTTTCCGCCGCCATGGCCAAGCGCAAACACGACGTAAGCGAGGCTTACGACGGCGCAATAACGACAAAGTCAGAGCAGGGTCGAGTAGGGAAGAAAGGCCACCATTTGTCCGGGCTGGACAGCCGTAACCTCCTCTCCCAGTTCGACAAGGCCGTCTGTTTCGACCAGCGAGGATAAAAGCCCGGCCCCCTCCCGCGGAAATTTGACCGCTTCCAGCGCACCGCCCGCTGCTCTTTGCAGGCTGACCCGCACATATTCCCGGCGGCCGGCCTTCTTTTTATAAGAAAAGGCGGCGCGCAGGGGGACGGCGACCGGTGGCTGGAACGGCGTACCTGACAGCGCGAAGATCGCAGGCCGGGCGATATGCGTGAAGGTGACGAAGCTCGCCACCGGGTTGCCGGGCAGGCCGATGAACGGCGTTCCGCCGATCACCCCCATCGCAACCGGGCGGCCGGGCTTGATGCCCAGGCGCCAGAAGACCAGCGAGCCGACGCTTTCCACCGCCGCCTTGACGAAATCGGCCTCGCCGGTCGAGACGCCGCCCGAGGCCAGGATCAGGTCGTTGCCGGCGGCGGCCTTCGCCAAAACGGACGCGGTGGCGTTTCGGTCGTCGCGCAGGATATCGAGGTCCTCGACCGTGCAGCCGAGGCGCGTCAGCATGGAAACCAGCATGAAGCGGTTGGAATCGAAAAGCTGCGCCGGGCCGCGCGGCATGCCGGGGGCAACGATTTCGTTGCCGGTCGACACGACGGCGACGCGGATGCGCCGACGCACCTCGACCCGCGTAAAACCCAGAGCGGCCGCGAGTGCCACGTCCTGCGGCCGCATGCGGTGTCCTGCCTCAAGCACAACCTGTCCGGCCTCGACGTCCTCGCCCGCCGGGCGGACGTTGGCGCCGCGCCTCAGGCCGGGCGGCAGCACGACGCGGCCGTCGCCCTTAACACGCACGTCCTCCTGCATGAAAACCGTGTCCATGCCGGCCGGCATCGGCGCGCCGGTGAAGACGCGCACGGTTTCGCCGGCAGCGGCCGTGATGTCGGCGGACGCACCCGCCTGGACGCGGCCCGCGACCGTGAAGATCGCGCCGTCCTTCATCGGTATGGCCGCGCCGTCGAGCGCATAACCGTCAACCGCCGAGTTGGTGAAGGGCGGCAACGGCATTGGCGCGGCCATATCTTTCGCCAGCACGCGACCGTCCAATCCGGTCAGCGGAACGCTTTCGACGCCGTCCGCCGGCTCAAGCCTGTCGGCGAGCATCGTCAGAGCCTCATCAACCGGCAGCAATGGCCCGCCGAAGGCAAAGCAATCGTCAGACAGTTGCGCCATGCTCTCCTACCTGTTCGTGCCGCGACTTTCGGGCGACGTATCACTACATAAGGCTGACGCGCGAGCCATTTCGTGCAAACCTCGAAAGGGATTCCCCGCCGCCGCAGCGGCGGCCGACGCATGGACGACGAAGATATGGACCAGATCAGGGAACGATCCAGCCCGCAAACCCTCATGCCCGACCCGCAGGACGCGCGGTTGGTCGAGCGCATCACGGGCATCGACCAGACGGGTGCCCAGGTCGAAACCACAGTGCCGGTCGAGCGCGCGCTGACGCTTTACCTCAACGCGCAGGAAATCGTCACCATGATGACGATCAATGACTACCCGGAATATCTGGCGATCGGCTACCTGCTCAACCAGAACATGCTGAAGGCGGACGACGTGGTGACGGGCGTCGACTACGACGACGATCTCCAGGTCGTGGTCGTGCGCACCGAGCGCAACACCAACTACGAGCAGAAGCTGAAGAAGCGCACGCTGACCTCGGGCTGCGCGCAGGGCACCGCCTTCGGCGACCTGATGGAAGCGGTGGAGGGCATCGACCTGCCGCGAGCGGAATTGCGCACCTCCTGGCTTTACCAGATGACGCGCAGCATCAATACCATCCCCTCGCTCTATCTCGAGGCGGGCGCCATGCACGGCTGCGTGCTGTGCGTGAAGGGCGAACCGATCTGCTATATGGAGGATGTCGGACGCCACAACGCCGTCGATAAGTTGGCCGGCTGGATGTACCGCCATCACGTCGATCCCGCCGACAAGATCCTCTACACGACCGGGCGGCTCACCTCCGAAATGACCATCAAGACGGTGCGCATGGGCATCCCTGTTCTCGTCTCACGCTCCGGCTTCACCGCCTGGGGCGTGTCGCTGGCGCGGCAGGTCGGGCTGACCTTGGTCGGTCGCGCGCGCGGCAAGCGCTTTACCGCGCTGTCGGGCGAAAGCCGGATCGTTTTCGACGAAGATATCGCCTCGGTCGAGGAAGAACCGGCCCGCAACAGGCGCAAGGTGGCGGGCCATGACGACTGAGCGGCCGCGAACGGTCGGCGTGATCCTGGCCGGGGGGCTGGCGCGCCGCATGGGCGGCGGCGATAAGCCGATGCGCGAGATCGGCGGGCGCAGCATTCTCGATCACGTCGTCGAGCGGGTTTCGCCGCAATGCGACGGCCTGATCCTGAACGCCAACGGAGATCCGGCCCGCTTTGCGGCATTCGATCTGCCCGTGGTGCCCGACACGGTGGCCGACAATCCCGGCCCGCTGGCCGGCGTGCTGGCGGCGCTCGACTGGACGGCCGAAAACCGGCCTGAAACGGAATGGGTGCTTAGCGTCGCCGGCGATTGCCCGTTCCTGCCGCGCGACCTTGTCGCCCGCTTGCACGAGATACGTCAGGGTGAGAACGCGAAACTGGCGGTCGCGGCTTCCGGTGGGCGCACGCATCCGGTGGTTGGGCTCTGGAAGGTGGCGCTGCGCGTCGACCTCAGGCACGCGCTGGTCGAAGAAGACATGCGCAAGATCGACCGCTGGACGGCGCGCTATCCGCTGGCGACGGTGGACTGGCCGGCCGATCCGGTCGATCCGTTCTTCAACGCCAACACGGTCGAGGACCTTTCAGAAGCGGAGACACTGGCGAAGCTGGCGCTTTAAGCCGGGCGGAAGCCGGCCTTTTCCAGCGCCTCACGCACCGCATCCGAGTGTAGCGCCTTCAGAAAAGCCTGCACCGCCGGCCTGTCCTTGCGCGCCGAAACCAGCGCGAAATCGTAGTGTTCCTCGGCAAGCGGAATGAAGCCCAGCCCGGCCGCGTGCGCCACCGGCGCGATGGTGACACCCCAGTCGGCGCGCTTCTGCGACACGGCCGCCGCAACCGCATTGTGCGAGCGCGGCTGGTTCCAATAGCCGTCCGGCCGGGCGCCGTTCAGAAGCCGGTCGATCAGGATGCGGGTTCCGGCGCCCTGGTTGCGATTGACCATCAAGCAGGAAGGATCGGCCAGTGCCGCAGCGACCGCGTCTTCGATGGAGCGGCCCTCGAAGCGCGCGTCGCCGGGCCGGAAGACGATGCCCTGCATGCGCCGCCAGCCGGGAACCAGTTCGATCCCCTCGGCGAGATAGGGGGTGTTGTAGGTGCCGGTCTTTTCGTCGAGCAGGTGGATCGGCGCCAGATCGCATTCGCCGCGCCGTGCCGCCGCCAGCCCCCCAATGCTACCGACGGCGAGCGAGCGCGCCGTCAGTCCGGCGCGCGCCAGCGGCTCCAGCGCTATATCGAGGCCGGTGCAGTGGCTGCCGATGACGACGAGATCCGGTATGCGCAAATGCGGCGAGAACAGCGTGACCTCGGCCTCGGTTTCGGCCGGCAGGTGGTCGGCCAGCGCATCGATGCGCAGAAAACCGTCGGCCTGCGCGAAAGAGGTGATGGCGCCGGAGCCCTTGCCGGTCGGGTAGGCGATCAGGCCGTCTTCGCCTTCCACTAGCGACACCATGACGAATTCGGCGCGGCCGAGTTCGGACGCGATGCGCAACGGCACCCGCGCCGCGACATGCGTGTCCGCGCGCGGCGGCAGGCCTGCCATCCGGCGCAACACCGGCACGATCATATCGTGGAAGGTGAACATGGCCGAGGTTGGAAACCCCGGCAGGATGACCACCGGCTTGCCGTCGCAGACGGCGAGGCAGAGCGGCTTGCCGGGTTTCAGCGCGACGCCGTGGGCGATGATGCCCGGCCTGCCGAGCCGGGTGACGATGCGGTGGCTGACGTCGCCGGCACCCTTGGACGTGCCGCCCGAGAGGATCAGCATGTCCGAGCCTGCCAACGCTTTCCGCATGGCCGCTTCGAGCTTGGCTTCGTCGTCGGCGATGGCGCCAAGAAAGACGGTCTCGCCGCCGTTTTCGCGGATCGCCGCGCTGACGATGGCACCGTTGGTGTCGTAGACGCCGGCCGGTCGCAGCGGCTCGCCGGGCTGGACGAGTTCGTCGCCGGTCGAAAGAACGGCGACGCGCGGCTTGCGCGCCACCGTCACGCTGGCGATGCCGCAGGCCGCCAGCATGCCGATTTCACGCGAACCAAGAACAGTGCCGGCGCGCAGCAGCATTTCGCCGCGCGCCATGTCGGAGCCGGCATAGGAAACGAACTGGCCGGGCGTCGCGGCACGCCGTACCTCGATCGCGTCGTCGCCGGCGGGCTGGCTGTGCTCGACCATGACCACCGCGTCGGCGCCGCGCGGCACCGGCCCGCCGGTGGCGATCACGGTCGCGAAGCCGGTCTCGACCGCCTGAACCGGCGCCGTACCGCAATGGATGGTCTCGCCGGTGAGACGGAGCGGCACCGGATTGGCTTCGGAAGCCGTCGCGAGGTCGGTGGAGCGCACGGCAAAGCCGTCGACGTTCGATCGGTCGAAGGCAGGCACGTCGACGGGCGCGGCGATGTCGTGCGCCAGCGGCAGGTCGAGCGCGTCGGCCAACGGCCTTTCCTCGCTCGGAACCGGACGCGGGAACAACGCCGCCTGAAAACGGTTGAGCGCTTCTTCGCGCGACAGGATGGTCAGGAACTGGTCCTGGCCAACGCCTTCGCGGGACGGGGAGGGAGCGGAGCTTTTCACGGCTGCGCCTTACATCAGGGCGCGCGCAGAGGGAAGGCTTCGACGCGCGTCCCCGCGGCAAAGCCCTCACTGCCGCTGCCGACCGCCAGCCAGGCGTCGGCCATGCGCAAATGATCAAGCGAGAAATCTCCGACGGCGAGCAGGTGCCAGACTTCAGCCTCGCGGCGCAGCAGGGCGATTTCCGTGACGCCGACAGTCGAAGCGATCTTGCGCGACAGCGGCAAGGTCATGCCCTGCCGTGGCAGGCGACAGGACAGGCGGTCGATAAGCGGCTGGACCAGGACGAAATAGGCGGCAAACGCATGACCGGGCAGGCCGGGCAGCGCCACGACAGGCACGCCGCCGCATCGGGCGATAGCCGTCGTAACGCCTGGCTGGAGCGCGAGGCGATGGGCAATCAATGTGCCAGCTTCATCCAGCGCCGCCGCCGTGTGATCGGTACGCCCGGCGCCCGTGCCGCCCACCACGACAATGAGATCGCCTGTGGCTCGGGCCAATGGCTCTGCGATCATTTGCCCATCGCGGCCGACCGTTTCGACAGTAACGCGCGCACCTGCCTCGTGTGCCAGCGCGGCGATGAGGTCGGCGGTCAGTGAGCCTCCGCCGGACGGTGCGACATCGATGAGGGTGAGGGCCGGCGCGCGGATCATGGCCGTGTCGCGGCCAGCGGCCAGCAAGGCCAGAGTATCCGCAACGCAAATCTTGCGGCCGGCCAACAGCAGAGGCCGGCTCGCGGCGATCTCCTCGCCGGCGCGGCGGACGCCCTGACCGGGAATGGCTTCTGCGAGTGCTTGCGCCAGCGGTCCGTGCCGTTCGACCAGGTCGGGCATCAGGACGCAATCACAACCATCCGGCATTGCCTCGCCGGTTTCGACCCAGTGCGGCGGCTGGTTCAGCGGCACCGGGGAGTAAGGCGAGGCGCCGGCAATATCGAGGGAAGACAGCGCCCAGCCATCGATCACGGCCTGGTTGCGCGCGGGCAGGGGCGCGGCCAACAGCGGCATTTCGGCTGCGATATACCCCATCGCCTCGTCGACCGGCGCAGAGAAAGGCTCGATTGGAGCCACGCTGTCGAGAAGATCGGCGAGCAGCAATTCGACGCTCGTCAGCGCGCCCCGAAACTGTGGTGTTTTACTCATCCCCAATGTTGAGCCAAACCGCAACGGAATTGCAATCGCCGGTATCCCGTCATCACTACGCAAGACTTCTCCGGGCATTGCGAATGAAATCTGGATGCACCGATGCCGACGGATCGAGCCCGTCGAGAGTCGGTTCGCCCGCCGGCGCTATTCATTCCCGTACAAAGCCGGCATGCGGCGCGAGCTTGCCACCGGCCGGTACCATGGCCCAGGCGGCGCGGCTCCGGCGAACCAGTCTTCCTGCGCAGCTTTATCAACTCGTTCATGAACCGAAGTGAAACCTGGACTGCCGTGACGCCACACGGTGTCCGTGGCCAAACGTAGCAATACGCTCACGCAACGCCAGCGGTAACGGCTCGCCCATAGTGGTTCTTCTTGGGCCGCAATGATTCATGCCGCAGCCGCAACGGAGATCCTGAACCTCGTCAAACGCGACACGCTTTGGCCGGTGCGCAGTCCTCGGAGCGCGACTTGACGCCGCATCATGCTGCTCCAGATAGCTCCTTACGGGCAAAGGGCGGTTTTGACGATCCATCTGTGCCGATTTCCGGCACGACCCAGGCCGATGTACGCCCGCCGAAAGGAGACTACCGTGAAGAACAGATCGCTCATCGCGCTGGCCGCATCGCTGGCGTCCGGCCTCATTCTGTCGTTCGGTGCACCGTCCGGTGCGATGGCGGCGGACAGTGCCAGCATCGTCGTCGGCGCCGACACCACCTTCCCGCCCTTCGAGTCGGAGACGAACGGCGAGGTCACAGGCTTCGACATCGACATGATCAAGGCGATCGCCAAGGCCGAGAACATGACGGTGAGCCTGAAGACGCTGCCTTTCAACGGCATCATCCCAAGCCTGCAAGCCGGTTCGATCGACGCGGCCGTCGCCGGCATCACGATCAAGACCAGCCGCATGCAGAACGTCGATTTCAGCGATGCCTACTACAAGTCCGGCCTTTCGATCCTGGTCAAGAAGGGTTCCGGCATCAAGGGCTTCGACGATCTCAAAGGCCACGTGGTCGCCACCAAGAAGGCCACCTCCTCGGTCGACTATCTCACCGATCACAAATTCTCGTCGGACTACATCAAACAGTTCCAGAGCATCGACGCCGCCTATCAGGCGCTGGAAACCGGCGGTGCCGACGCCGTCATCTTCGACAATCCCGTCAATATCGATTTCAAGACCAAGCACGATGACGTGATGACCGTCGGCCCGCTTCTGACGGGTGAATATTACGGCATCGCCGTCAGCAAGAAAAAGCCCGATCTGGTCGCCAAGCTCAATGACGGGCTGGCCAAGATCAAGGCGAGCGGCGAGTACAAGAAACTTTTCGAAACATATTTCGGCGGCGATCTGAGCGGTGCCGTCGAAGGCTCGGTGAAGCCGACCGACGTTGCCGTCAAGGACTGAGCGCGCGGCTCTGGAAAGGCGCGCCGCGCAAAGCGGTGCGCCTTCCCGTCCGTTGCGGTGAGGGAAGCATAGTCGGGGGCAGGCTCCATGGACGTCATCTGGCAAAATCTACCGGTCATCCTTGTCGGGCTGCGCCTGACCATTCAGTATTCGATCGTCGCCATCGTGCTGATGGTGGTCATCGGCCTGATCGCGGCGTTGATGCGCCTTTCAGCGGTTGCACCGCTGAGATGGATCGCCACGGCCTATGTCGAGATCTTCCGCTCGACACCGCTCCTGGTGCAGCTCTTCTTCATCGTCCTCGGCCTGCCGGCCATTCTGCCGGTCAATGCCTGGTTCGGGCAGTTGTTGTATCCGATCCTCGCCGCCGCCCTCACGCTCAGCCTGAACGAGGGCGCCTATGTCACCGAGATCATCCGCGCCGGCATCCTCGGCGTCGACCGCGGCCAGAAGGAAGCGGCGCAAAGCATCGGCATGAACGGCTTCCAGACGATGCGCTACATCGTCCTGCCGCAGGCGTTCAAGCGGATGATCCCGCCGCTGGTCAACCAGGCGGCCCAGACGATCAAGGACACCTCGCTGCTGGCGCCCGTCGGCATCGCCGAACTGGTCTACAAGGGCGAGATCGTCATCGCCGAGACCTTCGCCTCCTTCGCCATCTGGGGACTGATCGCGGTGCTCTATTTCATTCTCATCTTCTCGCTGTCGAAGTTCTCGTCCTACCTGGAGAGGAGGCTTCAAGTTGATAAACGTTAAAGACCTTCACAAGTCCTTCGGCGCCAACGAAATCCTCAAGGGCATCACCACGCATGTGGACGAGAAGGAAGTCGTCGTCGTCATCGGCCCGTCGGGCAGCGGCAAGAGCACCTTCCTGCGCTGCCTGAACGGGCTGGAGACGGCGACCAGCGGCGAGATCGAGATCGCCGGAATGGTGCTGACCGACCCGAAGACGAACATCCACAGGCTGCGCCAGCACGTCGGCATGGTGTTCCAGCAGTTCAACCTGTTCAGGCACCTGACGATCCTGGAAAACATCACCATTGGGCCGCGCAAGGTGAAGAAGATCGCACTGGAGAAGGCCAACGAGGTCGCGCGCGGGCTGCTGGCCAAGGTCGGCCTGGTCGGCAAGGAGACGAGCTATCCGGACGAATTGTCCGGCGGCCAGCAGCAGCGCGTGGCGATCGCCCGTGCGCTCGCCATGGGCCCCAACGTGATGCTGTTCGACGAGCCGACCTCCGCGCTCGACCCAGAGATGGTGGGCGAGGTGCTTCAGGTCATGAAGACGCTCGCGGTCGAGGGCATGACGATGGTGGTCGTCACGCACGAAATGGGTTTCGCCCGCGAGGTCGGGCACCGCGTCATCTTCATGGACGACGGCCAGATTCTCGAAGAAGGGCCGCCCAAGGAGATTTTCTCCAACCCGCAGCGGAACCGGACGAAGAGCTTCCTGGCGAAGATCCTGTAGCGCGGAGTGATCGGCAATTATCGACCCGGATTTCATCGTTCCGCCCCGCCTGATGCGCGTCCTCCTCGACAGTTACCGCCCTTTCTCCATCTTTGATGCCGCGGCCAGTGGCCGTCGAACACGTCGACGATCGAACGAAAACCGGCAGCTCAAGGCTGCCCGCTTCCCTGTCTGTCCCTGCATGATCGTGTCGGATAACGTCCTAAGAGCGGAAGGAAATGGGGCAGACAGTCAAAGTCTCTCTGTTCGCCAGCATGCTCTCGCCGCATGACGCTCGTCAAGTTGCATGGTCGAACCAGGCGGCTTCCACTGGTAAGGGAAAAGGTCTCGTCCATAGCAAACACA
>NZ_JAFKID010000048.1 GCF_017306545.1 Mesorhizobium sp. | reverse complement strand
AATGATGGAACTGCCCGTCGCGCTGCACGGCCGCCGGCCGCGGCAGCTTTCCGGCGGCCAGTGCCAGCGCGTCGGCCTGGCGCGGGCGCTGGCGCTGAAGCCGGATCTGCTGATCGCCGACGAGATCACCTCGGCGCTCGACGTCACCACGCAGGCGCAGATCCTCGAACTTCTGGTGCGCCTCCAGAAAGAACGCGCGCTGGCGCTGCTCTACATCTCTCACGACCTGTCCGTCGTCGGCAGCCTGTGCAGCCGCGTCTATGTCTTCAAGGGCGGCAAGGTGGTGGAGACGGGCGCGGCGCGCGAAGTGCTGTCATCGCCGCAGCATCCCTATACGCGGGAACTGGTCGGCTCGCTGTCGCATCTTTCTCCTGTCGCCGCCGACGGTCCACGCGAGCTTCACCATGCGCCTTGACGAATACGCCAGCCACGACGGAACCGGACTGGCGCGCCTGCTGGCCGCCGGAGAAGTGACGCCCGCCGACCTTGGCCGTTGCCTCGTCGAGGCCGTCGCAAAAACCAACCCCGCCCTCAACGCGGTCATCGAGCTTTATTCCGATGCGCTGGAGGCATTGCCGCGAGCGGCCGGGCCTGCACCGTTCCACGGTATTCCGACGCTGACCAAGGATTTCTCCATCGAGGCCGGGCGCCCGGCTTCCTTCGGCAGCCGGCTGGCGCAAGGGTTCCGCCCCGAAACGGACGCCGTCTACTGGCGGCGGCTGCGCCAGGCGGGCCTCGCCAATGCCGGCCGCACGACCAGTTCCGAATTCGGCGTCGCCGCCGCGACGGAGACGCTGCTCTATGGCGCAACGCGCAATCCCTGGGACACGAGCCGGGGCGTCTCCGGCTCCAGCGGCGGCGCGGCGGCGGCGGTGGCGGCCGGCGTCGTGCCCTTCGCGCAGGGCGGCGACGGCGGCGGTTCGATCCGCAATCCTGCCTCCTTCTGCGGGCTGATCGGCCTGAAGCCGTCGCGCGGCCGCATCACCGGCTCGCCCGGTGCCGTCGCCCCGCTGATGGGCCTGGCGACCGGCTTCCTGCTCACCCGCTCGGTGCGCGACACGGCGGCCCTTCTCGACGCCTGCCACGGCCCCGATGCCGGCGACGGCTACGAGATCGCGCCGCCGGACGGCACCTACCTCGAAGCCATCGCAAAACGGCCGAAGGGGCTTCGCGTCGCGCTCTGCACCCGCTCGTGGTCCGGCTTGCCCATCGACGCCGAGGTTCTCGCCGCCACCACGGCGGCGGCCGCGCGGCTGGAAGCGCTCGGCCATCGCGTCGAGGAGGCCTCCCCCGACTTCGACTACGGCGCCTTCCTGCACGCACAGAAAATCATCTGGGCGGCGGACGCCGCCGCCGGGATGCCGGCGATGGCGGCACGGATGGGGCGCCCCCTGGACGAAAGCACGCTCGGCCCCACCGTGCTCGCGGCGTACCGTCACGGCCTGACGCTGAATGCCGCGCAGCTGATCGAGGCACTGGCCGTCTACGACCGGGTGACGCGGCAAATCGGCCGCTTCATGGCCGGCTACGACCTCATGGTGACGCCGACCAGCACCATCCTGCCGGAGCCGATCGGAGCTTTTGACCCCGACCGTGCCGGGCTGGACCTCGACACGGTTTTCGACGATCTGGCGCCGAAGGAGACGTTCACGGCCCTGTTCAACGCCACAGGCCAGCCGGCCGTTTCGCTGCCTCTCGGCCGCAGCCAGGGCGGCCTGCCCATCGGCATCCAGTTCGTCGCCAGCTTCGGCCGCGAGGATCTGCTGCTTGCCGTGGCGCGCCAGTTGGAGGAAGAGCTTGAAGGCGGACGCGGCATCTGGGGCCAGGGCGTGCCGGCAATCCATGCCGACGAACCGGCTTCCCCAGGGCGTCTCGGGGAGGGCTGATCTTGGCGAAAGCGCACAAGGACAAGGCATCAGTGGGCGGCGAGGACCAGAAGATCGACCTGGAGGCGATGCTGCGCGCGCGCATGACGGACCTGTCGCCGTCCGAGCAGAGCGTCGCCGGCTACATGCTGGACAACATCCAGATGCTGCCCTTCGAGACGGGTGCCAGCGTGGCGCAGGCGGCCGGCGTCAGCGAGATGACGGTGACGCGTTTCGTGCGCGGCCTCGGCTTCGACAATCTGCGCGACCTGAAGAAGAGGCTGCGTGTCTCCATCGCCGAGAGGGAGAACGACGTCGACGACTACATGGCGCGTTTCCAAACGCGCGACGACCGCAGCGTGGCGCTTCAGGAAAGCCTGAAGCTGGACCTAGAAGCGGTGGTCAAGGCCTACGAGCTGACGGCCTCGGAGGCGTGGAGCGAGGCGGCGGCCGAGCTCGCCGGCGCGAGGACCGTCTATGTCGTCGGTTTCCAGGCTTCCAAGGGACTCGCTTTGGATTTCGCCAGCCGACTCCTGTGGGCGCGGCCGAACGTCATCTTCGTGGAGAATTCGAGCGGGACCTTCGGCGAGATCATCGCTGCCGATCCGCGCGACAGCCTCGTCGTGCTGGTCGACACCGCGGCCTATGCGGTGCGCGGCGTCAAGCTGGCCGGAAGGTTGAAGGACCTCGGCATGCCGCTCATCATCGTCACCGACAAGTTCAGCCATTGGGCGTTCTCCTACACCCGCTTCGTCTTCGAGGCGCACACCCATGTCAGGACGTTCTGGGATTCGACGGCCGGGATCAGCGTCGTCCTCAACCTGATGATCGACGCGGTGGCGACGCGACTCGGCCCGAAGGCGCGCGAGAATTTCTCGAAGATGAGCGACATGGCCTCGCTGCTGGGCGAATTCGTCGGCGGCTCCTACCTGCGCGGCAAGGACTGAGCGTCCGATTTTTCAGTCCGATTTTCGGGGAAAGATTGTTTTCATGACCGACAGTTCATCGTTTCGCGACCCCGCCCGGCCGGGCGCCCCGATCATCCCGCGCAGCGACTGGGACCGGGCGCCGTGGAACCGCTGGACCTTCCAGCACGTGCGCGAGATGGCGCCGACGGCGCAGGTCTGGCGCGGAGAAGGGCCAGCGAGCCCGCTGCGGCAAGCACATCAAGCTATCGACGGGATCGGCTTTTCCGTCGACGGCCGGCACGACACGATCGCCGGCTTTCTCCGCACCAGCTACAATGACGGGCTGCTCGTCCTGCATCGCGGAAAAATCGTCGCCGAGCGCTATCACAACGGCATGGATGCGCGCACGCCGCATCTTTCCCAGTCGGTCGCCAAATCGGTGGTCGGCACCGTCGCCGGCATCCTAATCGGTCGCGGCCTCGTCGATCCGGCGGCGCCCGTCACCGAATATCTGCCGGAGCTTGGGGCCACCGCCTACAGTGGTGCGGCCGTGCAGCATGTCCTCGACATGACGAGCGGCGTGGTCTTCGACGAGACCTATACGGCGGCCGATTCGCACATGGCGATGATCGACGCCGCCAGCGGCTGGAAGGACCGGCGCGACGCGAGTTGGCCCGCCTCGGTATGGGAGCTGATCCTGCGGCTGACCGAAGCGGAATGCGCGCACGGCGCTTCCTTCCGCTACCGCTCGATCGAAACCGACGTGCTGTCCTTCATCCTGCAGCGCGCCGCCGGCGTGCCGCTGGCCGAACTCGTCAGCCGCGAACTGTGGGCGCCGATGGGCGCAGGGGAAGACGCCTATTTCACCGTCGATCCGGCCGGCTATGCGCTGGGCGACGGCGGCTTCAACGCGACATTGCGCGATTACGGGCGCTTCGCCCTGCTGCATCTGGGCCGAGGCGAAATGAACGGCCGGCGCATCGTCCCGGCGGGATGGATCGAGGAAATCACCGCCGCCGCGCAGCCCCGGCTCTTCGGCGGCGTCTATCACGACGTGCTGCCGCAGGGCGCCTATCACAACCAGTTCTGGATCGAAGGCGGGAAAAGCGCCGCCTACATGGCGCGCGGCGTGTTCGGCCAGTTGATCTACGTCGATCCGGCGGCGGACTTCGCCGCCGTCGTCCTGTCGAGTTGGCCGGAATTCGTCGATGCCGCGCGAACCCGCACCGCGATCGCGGCGGTCAAGGCCATCCGCGACGCCTTGATATAGATACGGCGGCTACCCCGGCCTGCTATCGATGACCGCCGGACGGGGCATTTCGGTAGACGGGCGCGGCATCTCTCATATCAAGGACTTTGCCGTCGTTTCAGCCGAGATTGGCGATTCCTCCGTCATAGAATTAGCAGGCTGTTGAAGAAGTGTCTCGTTTGGCTTTGAGGAAGGCCTCGTCTCCGTTGTGATAGGCGAATGTGATCTCGATGGAGCCGTCATCGAGCAGTTCGGCATGGCCGTCGCCGGTAACCTCGTCCATTTCGTCGAATCCGGCCCATGTGAAGAAGACCATGGACGAGCTGTAGCCGAGGTCGAGGGCGTGCCGGCGACGGCAACATGACATCTTAGCCGCCCACCCGAGCGGATGTCCCCCCATGCCCCGTCTGCACCGGAGTCAAGGGTCTGCTGCCCCGGACGTCGGGCTGCGCGGGCCCGAGGCGATGAAACCGACACCGCGCAAATGACCGATCAGGTCGCGGCCGATCTCCTTGCCGAAAAACGAAGATAGCTCGGCGCGGGTGATCGGCTGGAAATATCGTCGGCAGCATCTGGCTTGGCCAGCGCGCCGTCCAAATCCCCGCCGCGCCTGCCGGTAGGACGATCCGGTAACGGCGACGAGATCAGCCCCGCGATAGACTTCGCTGAACCGGTGCGATCTGCCGCCACGTGGCCCGACCGGCCTTATGCCGGGCCCGGGCTGCGCCTCGGAAAGCTACCCCGGCCTTGACCGCAAACGTGTGATCTCGACTGTTGCCGCCGCTGCCATGGGCTGTCCGATAATCGAAACCGAGGTTTCAGCCGTCGCCGACCTGAGCGTCGAAGCCGAGGCCGATGGTCAGGTAATTGCGGCTGAACGGGTCTATGTCGATGAAATAGGCCCAATCGGCCCGAAGCTGCGATATTGGCCAAATTGAGGAACGTCCGGAGAACATCAAGTCTGAACTTGCGCCCTGAGCAGCATGGCGAAGACCTCCTTAGCCGCGAACAGTCCGTTGAGGGCGGCGGGGAAGCCGGCATAGACAGCCATCTGCATGATGGTTTCGGTGATCTCGTCCCTGGTCAGCCCAACATTCAGGCCGGCCTCGATATGGACTTTCAATTGCGGGGTCGCGTTTCCCATCGCCGTCAGCGCCGCGATCGTCGCGATCTCGCGAGCACGCAGATCGAGGCCAGGGCGGCTGTAGATGTCGCCGAACGGGAACTCGAACAGGTAGTTCGCGAAGTCGGGAGCAATGTCGGCCAGCGCGGCCACGACATTGTCGCCGGCTTCGCCGTCGATTTCGGCAAGCACCCGCTTGCCGCGTTCCAGCCGGCTTTCGCAAGAGTCCGGGAATTGGTTCGTCATAGTTTTCTTCACCCTTTATTTCTTCCCCGCGGTTCGGCCGCGACGCGAGTGCGCGCCGGCCTCCCGCACGATTCCCAGTTCAGTTCCACGCGGCGCCCGCCACCTGCCGCACGCTGGCGTTCAGGCGGTTCCACACGTTGATCTGTGCGATTTGCAGGAGCAGCCCGGAGATGGCCTTCTCGTCGTAATGCCGGGTCGCTTCGTTCCAGACATCGTCCGGCACGGCGTCTGAACGGTCGGCAATGCGGGTGACGGCCTCGGTGAGCGCAAGTGCCGCGCGCTCGGCCTCGGTGAAGAACGGCGTGTCGCGCCAGGCCGCCACGGCGAAGATGCGGCGGTCGGTTTCGCCGGCCTTCTTGAGTTCCTGCGCGTGCATGTCCACGCATACGCTGCATCCGTTGATCTGGCTGGCGCGCAGGTGGACCAGCTTGGTGGTGACCGCCGAAAGGCCGCTCTTTTCCGTTGCCTTGTTCAGCGCCATCAGCGCCTGCATGGCTTCGGGAATAACAAGGGCGGGGTTCTTCATTCTCGACTGCATGGCTTTCATCTCCGTGTTAGATCGGGTTCAAGACGATTCCGGCGCCCGTTGGTCACATCGGCCGGATTTCGTTCGTCACAGGCATGACGCGCGGCAGACAGGGAATGTGACCGATGGACGAAAAAAAGATTCTGGCCGGCCAGTTCGAGGCGAACCGCGCTCATCTGACGGCGGTCGCCTTCCGCATGCTCGGCTCTCGCGCCGAGGCCGAAGACGCCGTGCAGGAAGCATGGCTGCGGTTGAACCGGACCGATGTCGGCGGTGTCGACAACATCGGCGGCTGGCTGAGAACGGTCGTGGCGCGCATCTGCCTGGATATGCTGCGTTCACGTAAGCTGCGCCGGGAAGATGCCATCGGCGACGGTGAGCCCGATCTGCCGGCCGAGGCGGGCACCGCTTCCTATGATCCTGGGTATGAGATCGCCATGGCCGATTCCGTCGGCCTTGCCATGTTGGTTGTCCTGGAAACGCTGGGGCCGGCCGAACGGGTCGCCTTCGTGTTGCACGACATGTTCGACCTGCCGTTCGACGACATTGCCCCGATCGTCGGACGCACGACCGATGCAACGCGCAAACTTGCCAGCCGAGCCCGCCAGCGCGTACAGGGCACCTCGGTCTCGCCGGAGGCAGATCGTGTCCGACGGCGTAGCGTGGTCGAGGCTTTCATCGCGGCCTCGCGCGACGGCAATTTCGAGGCGCTGCTTGCCATCCTCGATCCCGACGTGATGTTCCGGGCCGACGAGGCCGCAACGCGATTGGGTTCCCAGGCGGAACTGCGCGGACCTAAGTCCGTCGCCAATGCGTTCAACGGCCGCGCCCGCGGCGCCAAGCCGGCCATGCTCGACGGCGCGCTCGGCGTTGTTGTGGAGGCCGGCGGCCGCACGTTGCTTGTCCTGCACGTCACCTTGAAGGGCGATCGCATCGTCGGCATCGAGGCCGTGGCAAATCGCGAAAGCCTGGATGGGTTGGAAGTGATGGTGCTCGACTGATCCGTGATCAGCACTTCGGGGGAGTCGGGTAGATGCCGACGTGGCGGTTGACAGGATGATCGTTTCAGGGCGGTGGGCGGGATTGCACAACTCGCGCGGTTCGGGCGAGGCGTCAGTTGGCGCTAGCGATCGGGCTTGGGGAGGCTGAAACAATTCGAGCCCGGCGGCGATTGCTCATGGAGGCGGAACCGGGGACGATAGCCGAGAATGGGCAAGAGTCTTTGCCCGAGGACGTGACTTGCAATGCACGGAGTGGCGTTCCAGCAATCTGATCCGCCAAATGTGAGTGTGTCTGCGATCCGATAGATAAGGACAATGATGTGGCCGACGATTGGCTGGACCAAATCGGGATCAAGGTGGAACGCAGGGCTATTCCCGCGGGAGCTACCTATGTGCCTGCATCTGCGCACCACCGCCTTGGCATCCATATCGGAAAATCCGTGAATGCTTCTTGCCGATGCGATGGCCAGCGCCACAATCGTATCCAGTCGGATGGGGACATCGACATCGTTCCCGCCGGACTCGACGGTGAATGGGAAGACGATGACGATTGTTCCATTCTTCGGCTGTGGCTAAGTCCGACACTCTTGCACGGAGCCGCGGAAGACCTTGGCATCGATCCCGCGCGCATCACTTTGGCGCCGACGTTTCAGCATCGGGATACTCGCATCGAACACATCGCGCTGGCTTTGGAATCGCAATTCGACACAAGCAGTCGGCCGGGTCGGCTTGTAGCGGAAAGCCTCGGCAAGGCGCTGGCATATCAACTTATCTGCAGTCGATTCCAGCCAAAGGATGTACCCGCAAAGCAGAGACTGTCACTCAGCCAGCGGCGGCGTCTGGCGGAGTTCATCGAAGGCCATTTGGAGCACGATTTGTCCTTGGCGGAGTTGGCGCGGGTGGCTGGCATCAGCGTTTCGCACCTAAAGACTCTTTTCCGACGCTCGTTCGGGATGCCCGTGCATCAATATGTCATTCGCCGCCGGGTTGATCGTGCGAAAGCACTGATCGTTTCGCGCGAACTTCCGCTCAGCGAGGTCGCGCTCAAGACAGGGTTCGCGCATCAGAGCCATATGGCTCACATGATGAGGCGCTATCTTGGGGTCACGCCAACTTCCCTATCCAGAGCAGGATGGTAAAGGGAACCGGTCTACCATCATTTTCTGGCCATTCCTGCTCTTGATTGGCCGTTTCTGCGCGACGGTAGATGACCAGCCATGCTCATTGCGTCTTCGACAGATGTTAAGGATGAAGACTATGTTTGTAGTTCTTGGGGCGACTGGCAAAGTCGGAAAAAGCACGATCAGCGAACTGCGCCGTTTGGGCGCATCGGTTACGGCCGTCGTGCGAAGCGGTGAGGCCGCGCAGGACCTTCAGGCGAACGGTTGCAAGATTTCGGTAGCCGACATTCGAGATAGCGGCGCGCTCTGCAAGGCCATGCAGGATGCGACGGCAGTGCAAGTGATCTGTCCGACGAGCACGCGTGCCGAAGAGGCATCGTCAGAGATGCAGGCTGCAATCGCGGCGATCGCCGCTGCGCTCGATGCGGCGCGTCCGCGATCCGTCCTGGCGATTTCCGACTATGGCGCCCATCTCGCGTCCGGCACGGGGATCACGCTGACGTTTCGTTATCTGGAGGATGAACTTAGAAAACTCAACATCCCGTTGACGTTCGTGAGGTCGGCGGAACATATGCAGAACTGGAGCCGCCTGGCCAAACAGGCAATCCGGAACGGTGTTCTACCCAGCCTACACCATCCCATTACCAAGCGATTTCCGACGGTTTCGGCATCCGATGTTGGCCTGCTCTCGGCCGAACTCCTCATGTCTGCGAGGGGAGGGCCGCTTCGTATCGTCCATGCGGAAGGGCCGGAACGATACAGCGCCGAAGACGTGGCCTGCGTCCTGGGGGAACTCGTCGGCCGCCGGATCACGGCCAAGGAGCTTCCCCAAGCCGAATGGGTTCGGGCGCTGGTCGGTGGCGGGCTTAGCTCCAGCTATGCAAAACTCGTCGCTGAAACGTACCAGGCCCACAACGCGGGACGTATCGACGTCGAACGAGATGTCGGAGAAACAGCGACCGGCCAGACGACGCTGCGCGAAGTCCTGGCTCCAATGATTGGTGCGGGTTGAATTCTCGGCACTACGCACAAAGGCCGCCAGACCGAACGTTCGGTCGCAAACAGATTGCGAGGTGTCTTTAACGGCGGCCATGGCTGCCTGATCGCCGCAGGCTGCGCGCGACAATCCGGAGAAACGTGGTCGCGGCGAGGAACCCGGCCTACGGGCAAGGAGACCACATCAGCGGTATCCTATGCCGCTCCAAGAGCGATTCTTCAGACTGTCGCCCGCCTTGCAACGGCAGGGCGAGAGCCTTCCGCCCCATCGGCCTCGAGCACCTCTTGTTCAGCGCCTGTGGCGCACAGCGTGCGCCGCATCAGATCAAAGAACGCCGGCACATCCACGTCCATCACCGTGTCCACCGGCCGACCGCTCGGCGACCGTCGCGTGCGGCCGATCTCCACCGGGTCGTTGATCTCGATCTCGACCGGCGTCCTTTCGACGCGAAAGAGCGAAGGCTCCAGGAGGTAGCCGATCACGCAGGCGTCGTTGAAGCAGAGCGTGGGGTTGCTCCACAGGTCGGCCACGAAGACGCCGGCCGCCGAACCCGTTGCACGCAGCGCGGCCAGCCATTGCGGCGAGGGCATCGTCTTGCGCGTTACGTCGAGGCCGACCATGGTCACGGGCGCGCCACACTCGAACACGATGCGCGCGGCATGCGGGTCGCTGTGCAGATTGTAGCTGGCGAAAGGCGTGATGTTGCCGCCGCTGAACGAGCCGCCCATCACGGCAATCCGTTCGATGTTGCCGACGATGTCGGGAGCCATGACGAGGGCCATGGCGATGTTCGTCAGAGGAGCCAGACCCGCGATCGTCACCGGTCTGGATGAGGTTCGTATCGCATCGACAATGGCCGGCACCGCATGGCCCTGGGAAAGCGCCATGGCCGGCATAGGCAGTCCGGCGCCGCCCAGACCGTCGTCGCCATGGACATGAGGCGCCGCATTGGAGGGTTGCAGGATAGGCCGGGGACAGCCCGCATGGACGGCGATATCCACCCTCCCCGCCAACTCGCATAGGCGCAGGATGTTCGCCGCCGTCTTCTCCAGCGCTACGTTGCCCTGCGCCGCCGTCATCATCCGTACATCGAGGGCATCGGGCACGCCAAGCGCGCTCAGGATCGCGACGGCGTCGTCCTTGCCGGGATCGGTGTCGATGATGAGCGGCCTGGGGGCCATGGTCAACCTCCTCAAAGATGCGAGAACAACGGCGCCCCGGCCACCGGCACATCCGCCACCAGCACCTGCCCGGAATCGCCTTCCGTCATGAAAAGCCGGCGCCGGCCTGGGCCGCCGAAAGCGATGTTGGTGATCGCGCGGCCGGCACAGGAGCGGATGCGTGCCGTCGGCTCGCCGTGCCGATCGAACAGCCACACGCAGCCGAGGCCGATATGGGCGACCGCGAGGCCGCCATCCTCGTCGAGCGCCAGTCCGTCCGGGCCGGTGCCGCCCGAAAGGCGAATGAAAGCGCCGACCTTGTAGGGCTGGCGCCGATCCAGGAGCGGCACGCGCCACACCGCATTGTCACGCGTCACATTTACAAAAAGCGTGCCTTCGTCGGGGCCGAAGGCCAGCCCGTTGGGGCTCGGTATATTTTGCAGCACAATTTCCAGTTCGCCCGCGGCGCTCAGGCGAAAGACCCTTCCGGACGCATCGTGCAGGCCGCTATGGCCCTGGTCGGTGAAGTAGAGGTCGCCGTTGCGCACGAAGAAGAGGTCGTTGACGCCCTTGAAGTGCTCCACGCCCATCCTGTCCACGACCACCGTGATGGAACCGCTGGCGATATCGAGTTCAAGGATGCCGCGCTTGAAATCGGCAATGAAGATGCGGCCGTCGCGATGAATCTTAAGCCCGTTCGGCTCGCCGTCATATTCGCAGGCCAGATCCACCTCGCCGGAAGGCCGGATGCGAAAGATACGTCCCCAAGGCACGTCGACCACATAGAGATTGCCTTGCCGGTCGAAGGAAGGACCTTCGAGGAAACAGTCTGTCGGCTGTCCGCCGCGCTGGGCCTCCACCCAGGTCGAACGCCTTCCGCTGACACGATAGTGGTCGGGGATACGAGCAAAGACGCGCGTCTTGATTTCAGGTGGGGCGGCGAACATCATCCATCCTCGGCCGCGCGGCTCGCTCGCGGCGGCGGACCGCTGCTGTCGCGCACGATCAGGCTGACCGTGACCTCGGTCGTCGGCGGTGCCGCCTCGCCGGCAAGATGCGCGAGCAGATACTCTGCGGCACGGCGGCCGATCTCCTCCGCCGGCACTTGCACAGTTGTCAGCGAAGGCACGATCTGGCTGGCGAACTCCAGATCGTCGAAGCCCACCACCGAGACCTGTTCCGGAACACGGATGCCTTGCCGGCCGCATTCGATCAACGCGCCGAAGGCCAGATGATCGTTGCCGCATACGACCGCCGTCGGCGCCGGCGACATGGCCATGAGCGCGCGCAGCGCAAGCTGGCCTTCGACAATCCTGTAGGGCCGTTCCAGCAGCATCTCGCGCGCCACAACGAGCTTGTGATCACTCAGCGCCCGCCGAACCCCTTCGAGGCGCGCCGCGGCGCGGTCGTTGTTGCGGGTCAGGCCGGCGATAACGCCGATATGCCTGTGGCCGAGGTTGATGAGATGGGTGGCGAGTTTCCGCGCTGCTTCAGCATTGTCGAAGCCGACACAGGGCGTCGAAGCGTCGCCGGCCAGCGTCCATGTCACCACGAACGGCAACCGTCTTGAGCGCAGGAACTCCACCACGCTGGCGTCGCGCTGCGCGCCCACTAGCACGATGCCGTCCACCCCATGGCTGACCAGCGATTGGACCTGTTCCCACTCCTGATCCGGATCGTAGTCGGAGGTGGCGACCAGGATGTGGTAGCCCCTTTTCATCAGGTAGCGCTGCGCACCTTCTGCGGTGATGGCGAAATTGGCGTTCTCCAGCGTGGGGATGACGACGCCGATGACGCGCGTGCGATGGGAGGCAAGCGCGCGCGCCGCCCCGTTCGGCACATAGCCAAGTTCGACCACCGCCTTTTCGATACGCTGGCGGATCGCTTCGCTGACGGGGCCTGTGCGGTTGATCGCTCGCGACACCGTCGCGCCCGACACCCCCGCCGCCGCCGCGACGTCCTCGACACGCACGCGCTCCGACTGGCGACGCCGTGTCTTCTTCTGCATGGATGGTTTGGTTACCTCGCTCAAGGTCTTCTACAAGCTCTCTTCAATCGATCCGGGCCGGATCGCCGGTAAAACCCTGCTCGCAATATGAGCCGCCGTGGAACATCTTGGACAGGGATGTCTCTTTCGGCGCATTCCGCATCGCCGGCGCATTCGGATCGGAGCGGTCCTGCGGTGCGTAGCCGAACCATTCCAACCCCTCGTTGCTCCATAAGGTCCCCTCATTGTCCGATACGCCGTAGGCGGTGAAGAAATGAAAATCGGGGGCTTCGATGGCGCGCTGGAAAAGCTGCACCGTGTCGCCAGGGCTGATCCAGGTCGCAAGCTGGCGCCGGTCTTCCGGCGCCTGGCGAAACGACCCGATCCTGAGACAGGCGACGCTCATGCCGTGTTTGTCGGCGTAGAGGCGGCCGAGCGCTTCGCCGAAGACCTTGCTCACGCCGTAGAGCGTATCGGGCCTCGGAAGAGCGTCGGGACCGGCCACCTGCTCGCGCCGGTAGAAGCCGACGACATGGTTGGAGGATGCGTAAACGATCCTGCGGACGCCTGCGCGCCGGGCGCCCTCGAAGACATTGTAGGTGCTCACGATATTGACAGGCAGAAGCTGTTCCCAGGCATTCTCGGCCGGCTCCAGCGGAATGCCGACCAGATGGACCACGCAGTCGATGCCCTCACAGGCCGTGATGGCCGCATTGATGTCGGCAAGGTCGGCTCGAATACATTCCTCGCCCGGACCTGCCGGAGACTGGGCTGCGATATCGGCCAGTCGGATAAGGTCGTAGCGGTCCGCAAGGCCGCCGCGAAGGGCGCGGCCGATATGGCCCGCGGCTCCTGTGATCAGCAATTTCATCGGAGCTCTCCCTTCCGTATCACGAAGCCGCCATCCGCCCGTGGCGCAACGAATTCTCGGTCCCGCGATTTGCCTCGGCCCGGCGGCGCATACGGCGACCACATTGTTCGGGCCGCGACCATTGTCAAGTATCTTTATGATAGCGCTTACACCCACTTATTCAAAACCAGAAATCCATACCACCCTACTTATCCTTTTGATTTCAAGATACTACAGGAAATTTACTCGAAATAATTCTCATTTCTCCTGTCGAAGCGGCCTATTGACAGCTTCCATTCATCAAAGATATGTAAGCGCTTACTGTTATCAAAAAGCGCTTACGAAAGCCTGGGGAACCGAGATGACCAATTTCCGATCGTTGAAGAATCATATTGTCAAGACAGCAGGCGGGCTGACGGCTCTGGTGCTTGCCATGGCGGCCTTTCCGGCCTCGGCGGAAGAGCTTCACGTGCTGAACTGGAAGGGCTGGGGTACGGACGAACCCTGGGCCGTCGCTGAATTCGAGAAGGAAACCGGCGCCACTGTCGTGCACGACTACATCACCTCCTATCCCGAGGTGTTCACCAAACTGCGGACCAATCCGGGCTACTACGACGTTGTGGTGCTGAATGCGGCTTTCGTCGGCCAGGCCGCCGAGGAAGGGCTGCTGGACGAGATCGATCCCGCGTCGCTCACGAACTTCCCGAAGCTCTTCCCGGAGATGCGTGAATCCCCCCAGCTCATGATCGACGGCAAGGTCCGCGGCGTCGCCTGGATCTGGGGCGTGACCTCCGTCACATACGACACCAACCTCTTCCAGACGCCGTCGACATCGCTCGAGGTGCTTTGGGACCCGGCTCATGCCAATCGCGTTTGCTGGCGCGACGATCCCGAGGATTCCGTGCGCTTCGCCGCCCTGGCACTCGGCCAGAACCCGGACGAGCCCCAGGATATGAAGGCGATCGCCGAGAAGCTGCGCGCGCTCAAGCCTCAGATCAAGGCATTCTGGAAGTCGGAAGATGAGTGGCGCAAGCTGGTCGCGGCGAAGGAATGCGACCTGACCATCTTCTGGACGAGCAGCGCCGATCGCGCCATCGCCGACAAATTCCCCGTCAGCTACATCGTGGCCGAGGAAGGCGCCATCGCGTTCCGCGACTCGCTGGTCATCCCGGTCGGCTCGGCGCACAAGGAGATGGCTGCCAAATTCATCGACTACATGATCAGCAAAGGCTTCTACGACGGCTGGGTCAAGGCCGGCGGCGCTCCGGTTTCGGCGAATTCCGAGGCCATGGCGGGCCTGCCGCCCCATTCTCTCGCACGCAAGATCCTGGCCGCGCCTGAAAACCTGAAGCGCATCAACTTCAAGGGACCGCTGAGCGAAGAGCAGCGTCAGGCCTATCTAGACCTGTGGCAGGAAACCAAGGCCTATTTCGCCCAATAGCCCTCGCCTAGAGGCCACTGCCAAACCGGATGAAACAAGGCGGCGCGTGAGCCAACGCGCCGCCCACAGGAGAGAACCGCCATGTCGTCGACCGAGCCCTCCCCACTGGAAAAGCACGCTCTTGCCTGCCTGGCATTCGGCGTGATCGGCGACGCCATGGGGTCAGCCACCGAACTCCAGGAGCCGGAGGAGATCGAGCGCCGCTTCGGCTGGGTGGACAGTTTCGAAGGCGACGGCACAGACGACGTCATCATGCGCGATCTTCTGGCTGAAGCGCTCATGGAAACTGGCGGCAATGCCAATGCGGACGACTGGGCGGCGCAATGGCTCAAGCATCGCGACCGGATATTCGGCGAGAAGTCGAACAGGTTCTTTGCCTCGATCACCCATGCCGCCGAAAAGCTGGCGCGCGGTTATTCTTCCAGGACGCTGGCGACCGGCACCATGCCCTCCTCCACCTCCGCGATGTCGATCGCGCCGGTCGGCATCGTCAATGCCGGCAACGCGCGCGCCGCCGCCGCGCAGGCCGTCAACCTGGCAAGCCTCGTGCACGTCACCGGCAACTCCTTCTGCCAGGATGCCGCGGCCGCGGTAGCTGCGGCGATCGCCACCGCCCTTTCTCCGGGCGCGACGGTGGACTCCGTGCTTGCAGCAGCCGTCGACGCGATCGGGCCGTGGGGCGGCGAAGAGATGCGCAGCCTCATCTCGGACGCACTGGAACTGGCCAAGGCGTCGAAGGATTTCAAGGAATTCCGCAAAGCCTACCACGCGCGCTTCCGCCGCGCCGTCATCTGCGACAGCCGCGAAACCGTGCCGGCGACGCTCGCCATCGTCTGGCTGGCGGCCGGCGACCCATGGCAGGCGGTGGTGCTGAGCGCGAATTTCGGCCGGGACACGGATACGATCGGCTGTATGGCCGGCAGCATCTGTGGTGCCCTGGCGGGACTGGATGACGACAACGCCGCCAAGATCGCTCGCCTGTCGCCGCCGGTGTTGGCCGACCAGCACCGGCTCGCAGGCGAACTCGTTTCGCTGCACCGTCGCAAGGCGCGAGCCGAGACGACAGCCTGAGCCAACAGCATCTAAGGTGGGCCGCAGGGGGCAGGTACGAGGAACGGCAGGACCATGAAGCTGAAGCGTGAATGGATAGGACTGGGCCTGACCGCGCCAGCCTATGCGTGGTTATGCGTCACGGTGATCCTGCCGCTGGCCATGATGCTCTATTTCAGCTTCCTGTCCAAGATGCCGATGGGCAACGCCGAGCCGGCCTTCAGCCTGCGCCAGTACATGGCCTTCTTCCAGAAGGATTTCTACCGCTTCCTTGCGTGGCGCTCGCTGATGCTCGGCTTCCACGTCACGCTGTTCTGCGTGCTGATCGGCTATCCCGCGGCCTTCGTCCTCGCCAGACTGGTGAAAGGGCGCTGGCGCGAGGCGATCCTGCTGCTGGTCGTCCTGCCCTTCTGGAGCAACGCGCTGATCCGCATCTTCGCCTGGACGATGGTGCTGAGGACCGACGGCATCGTCGACCAGATGCTGCATTTCATCCTTCCCGGCGCGCCGTCGATCGGCATCCTTTATTCCTACCCGGCCATCGTCATCGGGCTGGTGCATTCCTTCCTGCCCTACATGATCCTGACCTGCTACATCTCGCTGCAGGCTATCGACGACACGCTCGTCGAGGCTGGACAGGCGCTCGGCGCCTCCAACTTGACCGTCTTTCGCCGCATCATCCTGCCGCTCAGCCTGCCCGGCCTGTTCGTCGGCGTCGTGCTGATCTTCGTGCCGGTGGTCGGCGCCTTCATGGAGCCGCGCATTCTCGGCGGACGCCAGAGCATCATGTTGGGAACCGTCATCGAAGATCAGTTCACCGAGGTGTTCAACTGGCCGCTGGGCGCCGCCCTTTCTTTCACGCTTCTGGCAATCGTGTCGCTGATATTCCTGGCGGCCTATCCGTTGCTGAAGAACCGGCTGAAAGTGTCGTGACGATGTCGCTCCGCTCCGCCGCCGGCTCCCTCTATCTGGGCCTCATACTGGTCTTCATCTATCTTCCCATCGTCATCATGATGGTGATGGGTTTCAACGAGTCCAGCAGCTACGAACTGCCGTTCCGCTTCAGCCTCGCCTGGTACGAGCAACTTGCGGGCAACGAGACGCTATGGCGAGCGGGCCGCAACAGCGTGCTATTGGCGTTGGCAAGCACTGTCATCACCACGGTGATCGGCACCATGGCCGCGCTCGCGCTGTCGCGCTACAGGGTGCGGGGGCACGCCGTCCTACAGATCCTGCTTTTTCCGCCAATGGCCGTGCCGTGGCTGATCCTGGCCACCTCCATGCTCATCTTCTTCTATTATTCCGGCATTGGCCGCGGGCTGCACGCCATGCTCCTGGCGCATGTCGCGCTGTCCCTGCCCTACGTCATCATCGTGGTGGGCGCTCGCCTGCAAAGCTTTGCCCAGGATCTGGAAGAGGCAGCCGCGACCCTCGGCGCGAACCCCATGCAGACCTTCTTCCGCGTCACCCTGCCGATGATCGCGCCGGGCGTCGCGGCGGCGGCGCTGTTTGCCTTCGGCATTTCGTTCGACCAGTTCGTCACCTCCTACTTCCTGTCGCCTCCCGGCGTCACGACCCTGCCGGTCGAAATCTACGCATCGATCCGCAAGGGCTTCACCCCCGAGATCAACGCCATCTCCACCATCATCATCGTCTTTTCGATGCTGCTGCTGGTCGTTGTTTCCAGGTTCTACCGGTTCGGAGGCGCCAAATGAGCAAGGTCGACATCCGCAATGTTTCGAAGCGGTACGGAGACGTGATCGCTCTCAACGACGTCTCGCTGAGTTTCGGCGAGCGCGAGTTCTTCGGGCTGCTCGGTCCCAGCGGCAGCGGCAAGACGACCCTGCTGCGCTCCATCGCCGGCTTCGTCGAACCGACGTCCGGAGAAATCCTGATCGAAGGAGGCGACATCAGCCGCATCCCCACCTACAAGCGCGACATCGGCATGGTTTTCCAGAACTACGCGCTGTTTCCTCACATGACGATCTTCGAAAACGTCGCCTTCCCGCTCTCGGTGCGCGGCGTGAAGGACGCCGAGATCAGGTCGCGCGTGGCCAACATACTGGAGTTGGTGCAACTAGGCGCCTATGGGTCGCGGCGGCCGCGTGAGCTTTCGGGCGGGCAGCAGCAGCGCATCGCCTTGGCACGGGCGCTGGTGTCGCGGCCGCGCGTGCTCCTGCTTGACGAGCCGCTCGGCGCGCTCGACAAGAACCTGCGCCAGCAGATGCAGATCGAGTTGCGCCAGATCCAGCGCGAGGTTGGCATCACCACCATCCTCGTCACGCACGATCAGGAGGAGGCGCTGACCCTTTCCGACCGCATCGCCATCTTCCGCAAGGGCGAGGTGGTCCAGACCGGGCGCCCCGACGAGATCTACGAGCGGCCGCAGAACGCGTTCGCGGCCGAATTCTTCGGCGCCACGAACTTCCTCGAAGGCCACTCCGCCGGAAACAACGGAGGCCTCGGCTCGGTGCGGCTTGATGACGGAACGCTGGTGCTGACCAGCGACGTCGTGCCTGCCAATGGCGAACGGGTGGTCACCACGGTGCGCCCGGAGAAATTCCGCATCAGCGCCGCCAAGGCCGCCCTGCCCGAGGATGGCCAGCCGGTGAACGTGCTTTCCGGCACGGTGGTACGACCGGTCTATATAGGCGCCTCGGTCACCTATCATGTGACGACCGGCACCTCGGAACTCACCGTCTTCCAGCAGAACCGCGAGGCCCGGTTGTTCGAGACCGGCGACCGGGTCGTGCTGAACTGGCTGCCGCAGCATGCCGTCGTACTTGCCGGATAAGGGCATGAGCGCTGACACCCCCAAAACGGCAGCGGTCTCACGAACCCTTTCCGAGCCTGCCTCGCTCGCGGTGAGCGCGCGGGCGATGAAGGCCCCGCCTCGCCGCTTTCGCAGCCTCCTTTCGCTCGACGATTTCGAGAAGGTCGCGCGGAGGCGCCTGCCGCGCATGATCTTCGGCTACGTCGACGGCGCGGTAGAAACCGGCTCCGCCATGCGGACGGCCGGCGAGGCGCTGACGGAGCTATCCTTCGTGCCCCGCACCCTCATGGACGTCTCCGGTCGGGAACAAAGCTGCACGCTGTTCGGCAGGCGTTACACAGCGCCGTTCGGCATCGCACCGCTCGGCGGAGCGGCCATGGTCGCCTATCGCGCCGACAGTGAAATGGCAGCGGCGGCCAAGGCTGCCGGCGTGCCCATGATCCTCAGCGCATCCTCACTGATCCGGCTGGAGGAAATCGTCAGGGAAAATCCGGACGCCTGGTTTCAAGCCTATCTGTCGGGCGACCAGTCGCGGATCGACCCAATGATCGACCGGGTGGCGGCGGCCGGCTTCGGCACACTGGTCGTCACGGCAGACACACCCGTGCCTGGCAACCGCGAGAACAACACACGCAGCGGCTTCAGCATGCCTTTGCGCGTCACGCCGAAAGTGGCTCTGGACAGTCTGCTCCATCCGCGCTGGCTGCTGGGCACGGTGGCGCGCACCTTCATAAAGCACGGGGTGCCGCACTTCGAGAACATGGACGCCGTGCGCGGACCGCCCATGATGTCGCAGAACTTCGTCCGCAACCTGAACAACCGCGACCAGCTCGCCTGGCGCCATGTCGAAGCGATCCGTGCGCGCTGGAAGGGCCGGCTCGTCATCAAGGGCATCCTTTCGACCGCCGATGCGAGAGCGGCGCGTGAATGCGGCGCCGACGGCGTGATCGTCTCCAACCATGGCGGCCGCCAGCTCGACCATGCGATCGCACCGATGATCGTGCTGCCGGAAATCCTCGCCGCGGTCCCGGACCTTGCCGTAATGCTGGACGGCGGCATCAGGCGCGGAACCGACGTGCTCAAGGCGCTCGCACTGGGTGCGCATTTCGTCTTCCTGGGCCGCCCCTTCCTCTATGCCGCCGCGATAGGCGGCAAGGCCGGCGTCGGCCATGCCATCGGCCTTCTCAAGGACGAGATCCAGCGCGATATGGCGCTCCTCGGCCTGCGCGGCCTGGAGGAATTGACATCCGACATGATCAGATCACGCCAACCAGCCTCATAACCGCCAAGCGCCAGACAAGGAAGCCGCCTATGACCGGACATATCTCCAGCCCGAACGGAACGATTTCCGTCATGAGCGCTATCGCGCTCAAGGTGGCGTTCGACCGCTGGATCGTGCCCGGTTTCGAAAAATCCCAAGGCGCACGCCTCGATATCGTGTGGGAGCCCACGACGGTGCTCATGCGCCAGATCGAGGAAGGCCGCAGGGCCGACGTCGTCGTCGTCATAGACGAGGCCATGGACCGGCTGGTGGAACAAGGCGTCGTGCGGGCCGACACGCGGATGTCTATCGCGCGCGCCGTACTCGGCATTGGCATAAAAGCCGGCGGGCGCAAGCCCGACCTTTCCAACTCCGAGGCGTTCAAGGCCGCGCTGACCAATGCCGATGGTGTCGCCTATTCGAGAGGCGGAGCCAGCGGCATCTATTTCGCCGGCCTGATCGAACGCCTCGGTATCACCGGCGCGATCAAGCCAGTGGTCATTCCGGCCGGCTTTACCGCCGAGAAGGTGGCGTCCGGTGAAGCCGAGCTTGCCGTGCAGCAGACGAGCGAGTTGATGTCGGTACCGGGCATCGAGATCGCCGGGCTGTTCCCGCAGGAATACCAGGTATCGACCGATTTCTCCGTCGCCATATTCAGCGACGCGCTCGATCCCGAGGGTGCCGGTCGCTTCGTCGAGGCGCTCGTCTCGCCACAAGCCGATCGCGCCTATCGCAACGGCGGACTCGTCTCGCGGCTCGCCCCGGCCGCATCCTCCTGAGGTCAAGACAGCGACATGACAAAGGCACCCCGCATCGTCCTTCTCCACGCCACGCCGGTCGCCATGGAGCCGATCAGCGAGGCGTTCGCGCAGCGCTGGCCCGAGGCCGAGACCGTCAACCTGCTCGACGACGGATTGACGATTGACCGCGCCAGGGACAAAGACCTGTCGCCCGGCATGATCGAACGCTTCGTTGCCTTCGGCCGCTATGCCCACAGGATCGGCGCCGACGGCATCCTCGTCACCTGCTCCGCCTTCGGGCCGGCGATCGAGCGGATGGCCGCCGAATTGCCGGTACCGGTGCTAAAGCCGAATGAGGCCATGTTCCGGTCTGCGTTGCAGCGGGGCCGCCACATCGGAATGATCGCGACCTTCGCGCCATCGGTACCCACCATGACACAGGAATTCGAGGAGTTCGTGCGCGAGACCGGTTCCGGCGCGACGCTGACCACCATTGTCGCAGAGGGTGCAATAGATCATCTTCGTAAGGGCGACGCGACGACGCACAATCGGCTAGTCGCAGAGAAGGCACCCGAACTCGACGCATACGACGCGATCATGCTGGCCCATTTTTCCACCTCGCGCGCGGCCGAAGCCGTGCGGCGCGCGGTACGGGTTCCGGTACTGACCGCGCCGGAGGCGGCCGTCGACATGATGCAGGGCCTCGTCGCGAGCAACCCCGTGGGAGAACGATGACGCCATGCTCGTCGGAGTGATCGCGGACGACTTCACCGGCGCCAGCGACATCGCCAACACGCTCGCCAGGGGACCGCGCGGGCGCGACGGCCTGCAAACCATGCAGTTTCTCGGAATTCCCCGCGAGACCGCTGCCGGCGACGTCGAGGCAGGCGTCGTTTCGCTCAAGACCCGCTCCATCCCGGCGCTCGAAGCCGTCGAACAATCGCTCAACGCCCTCGAATGGCTGAAGGCGCAGGGCTGCCGGCAGATCGTCTTCAAATATTGCTCGACCTTCGATTCCACGCCGCAGGGCAATATCGGCCCGGTTGCCGAGGCGCTGGCCGATGCGCTCGGCGTCAAGGGCGTGTTGGCCTGCCCCGCCTTCCCCGCTACCGGCCGCACCGTCCATCAGGGCCATCTGTTCGTGCACGGCAGGCTGCTCAGCGAATCGGGCATGCAGAACCATCCCCTCACCCCGATGACCGACCCCGACATCCGCCGCTGGCTGGCCAGACAGGTGTCCGGACCGGTGGGCCTCGTTCCAACCGCCGTGGTCAGGTCAGGCGCCGAAGCAGTTCGCGCGGCGCTTGCCGATGCCGCCGGTCGGGGTGAGACTCTGGTGATCGCCGATGCGTCCACGGACGACGACCTACTGGCGCTCGGCCGCGCCTGCAACGGCGCCGCGCTGGTCACCGGCGGCTCGGGCATCGCGCTCGGCCTTGCCGCGAATTTCCTGGACAGCGGTGAGGCGGCCGGCGTCACCGGCGGCTTCCGCGGCGTGGACGGCCCGGAAGCGATCCTGGCGGGAAGCTGCTCCGGCGCCACGCGCCGGCAGGTGGAACTGCATGCGCAACGCCATCCGGCCCTTGCCGTCGATGTCGGCGACGTCATGAGCGGGCGTACCGGGGCAGCTGACCTGGCCGCCTTCGTGACGCAGCACGAAGGCCGGTCGCCGCTGGTCTATTCGTCCAGTGATCCGGAAACGGTAGAGCGGGTCCAGCAGCGCCACGACCGCGAACGGGTGTCGGAAAATCTGGAATCTCTTTTCGCCGGACTGGCTTGCGCCCTTGTGGAAGGCGGCCTGCGCCGGCTCGTGGTAGCCGGCGGCGAGACTTCGGGCGCGGTGGTGACGGCGCTCGGCCTCGACGCGCTCGCCATCGGGCCCGAGATCGATCCCGGCGTTCCCGTGCTCACCAACCGCGAAGGCACGCTGGCTTTGGCACTGAAATCGGGCAATTTCGGCTCGCCGGACTTCTTCGAAAAGGCACTGGCGCGGCTGGCAGGGAAGACATGACGATGGACGAACAAAATCTGCGCAACGAGATCGTGACATTCGGCGCGATGCTCTACGAAAGGCGGCTGGCGCACGGCGCGGCCGGCAACCTCTCGGTGCGTCTGGCCGACGGGTCCATCCTGGTCACGCCGACCAATTCCTCGCTGGGCGCCCTCGACGCCGCCCGCATCTCGAAAGTATCGCCCGAGGGGGCACTGCTGGCCGGCGATCCGCCTTCTAAGGAGGCATTCTTCCATCTGGCGGTCTACGAGGTCCGGCCAACCGCCGCGGCTGTCGTACACCTGCATTCGACCCATTCCGTCGCGGTATCATGCCTGTGCCATCAGGATACGTCCGACGTGCTGCCGCCGCTGACCGCCTATCATGTCATGCGGGTGGGGAAGTTGCCGCTGGTTCCTTATTTCCGGCCTGGCGACAGGAGGCTTGCCGAGGCCGTGCGCGAGGCGGCGAGATCGCATCACGCCATGCTTCTGGCCAATCACGGCCCCGTCGTCGCCGGCAAGTCGCTCCGCGACGCCGTCTACGCCTGCGAGGAACTGGAGCAGACCGCCAAGCTGTTCTTCCTCATCGGCGACCGCCCTTCCTCGCCTCTCACCTGCGAAGCGGTGGCGGAAATCAACACTGTGTTTCCGAATTGAAAGGCCTCAAGTCGCAATTGATCGCCCCTCATCCGCTCGACGGCGCTCGATGCCCGAAAAGCCGTGCCGTTGGCTTTCGTCCGCACCGCGGCAGCGCCCACCTTCAGGCTGTAGGGACATATCGGCAGTGCCGGGCTGCCTGAGCGCGGCGTTCTGTACCGCGTCGGCGAACGAGTGAACGGTCCTGATGGCACCGCCGTCCATCTTGCTTTCGGCACAGCGGTACGTCGTGTCGGCACCCGTAAAATGCAGTGAACCGCCGGGCCAAGACCCGGCGGTTCACCATATTGTTCAAAGGCCGTTGTCTTTCAGCACCTGGGCGGCGTTTTCGCTGGTGATCTTCTGCGTCGGCAGCGTGATGGTCTTCTCGACCTTTTCGCCGTTGAGGAATTTTATCGCCTGGCGCAGGCCCTCGGCGCCGGGGGTGACATAGGTGAAGGTCGCGGTCAGTTCGCCCTTGTTGACCATCTGCACGCCTTCATCGGGCAGGCCGTCGATACCGATGAACTTCATCTCCTTCTCACGGCCGGCGTCCTTGGCGGCTAGATAGGCGCCATAGGCCATCGGGTCGTTGTGGCCGTAGACGAGGTCGATCTTCTCGTTGGCCTTCAACGCGTTGGCCATGATGTTGTAGGCCTGGTCCTGCTTCCAGTCGCCCGACTGCTGGTCGAGCAGGTTCTTGATGCCCGGCTCCTTGTCGGTGAATTCGTGGAAGCCGTCGTGGCGATCATGCGCCGGCTGCGTGCCCATGCCGCCCCATATCTCGACCACGTTGCCGGCAGCCTTGCCCTTGCCGCCAAGCAGTTCCATAGCGTACTCACCGGCGGCCCGGCCGATCAGCTCGTTGTCGCCGCCAACGAACTGCGTGTACTGGTCTGTGTCGACGTTGCGGTCGAGCACGAAGACCGGGATCTTGGCGTCGATCGCCTTCTGCACGACACCGGTGAGGCCGGCCGACTCCTTCGGCGAAACCAGCAGCGCGTCGACCTCCTGGCGGATCAGGTTCTCGACGTCGGCGACCTGCTTCTCCGTCTTGTCCTCGCCATCGGTGATGATGAGGTTGATCTCCGGATGCTTGGCGGCTTCGGCCAGAATGTCCTTGTTGAACTGGGCGCGGCACGGTTCGATGGTGGTGACCTGGCTGAAGCCGATGGTCCACTTCTTGTTCTGGGCAAAAGCATTGCCGGTCAGGGCCGTCGTGGCCGCGAAGGTGGCGGCAAGAGTGGCAAGTGCAAGCATGTCACGGCGTTTCATTGGCGTTTCCTCCGAGGTTTCGCGTTTCTTGCGACGGCCGCTCAGGCGCGACCGTTTCTTTTTGCGCCGGCCGCGTCGTGCCGAAGCGCAAAAATCCCAACAGATCGCCGGCATTGCGCTCCTGCACGAGCACGGTGCCAACGATGATGACGCCCTTCAGCACCAGCTGAAGGTTTGAATTGATGTTGTGGAGTTGCAGGATATTGGACAGCAGCCCGAAGATCAGCACGCCGCAGAACGTGCCGGCGAGGCTGCCGCGTCCGCCCATCAGGCTGGTGCCGCCGATGACGACGGCGGCGATGGCATCGAGTTCGAGGCCGGCGCCGGCGTCCGGCTTGCCCTGGCGGTATTGCGCCACGTAGAGCACCGCCGCAACGCCCGCCAGCAGGCCGGAAATCGCATAGGTGGCGATCTTGACGCGGCCCGAAGCGATGCCGGACAGCCGCGCCGCCTCCTCGTTGCCGCCGATGGCGTAGACATAGCGGCCGAAGGGCGTGAAGCGCAGCACCGCGCCGTAGAGGAGGATGGCCCCGAGGAAGAACAGGCCGGGCATCGGCACCACGCCGAACACCAGCGAGCGCAGCACCTCGAAATCTTCCGTGGCGTTGGAACCGGTGTAGACCGGCAGCACGGCATTGTTCTGACCGGCGGTGAGGCGCGCAATGCCGAGGGCCGTCACCATCATGGCCAATGTGACGATGAAGGGCTGGAGGCGGCCGGCGACGATGATGACGCCGTTCAGCGCACCGAACAGCATGCACACGCAGGGCGCGACGATCAGCACGCCGAGTACGCCAAACTTGGTTTCCACCTGCGGCAGCAGGTACCAGAGCGCGAGCCCGGCGAGTACGGCGCCGACGACCGCAGGAACAATCCAGCCGCGCATCGCATCGAGCTGCACATGGCGGTGCGCGCCCTCGCCCGCAGCCATCTTCGCTCGGTTGGCGAAGACGAAGCGTGTTGCCAGCACGCCGATGGCAAGCGCCGTCAAACCCACCGCCGGAATGCCCATCAGCGAAGCCGGCGTGTCGCCCGGAATGGTGAGCAGCATGGCGCAGACCACGGAGCCGATCGCCATTAGCGAGCCGACCGAGAGGTCGATGCCGGCGGTGATGATGACGGCGGTCATGCCGGTTGCGATCAGGCCGGTGGTGGAGACCTGCCTGAGCACGTCGAGCAGGTTGCCCGACGACAGAAAGATGTTGTTGCCCTTCGAACTCACCGGCGACCCCAGCACGCCGATCAGGAAAATGGCGATCAGGCCCCAATAGAGCTTGGTGCGGGAAATGAGTTTCAGCGCGCTCATGCCGCCACCCTTGCGCGGCGCGGCGCCGCAAGCTGCATGATCCGCTCCTCGCTGGCCTCGGCGCGGCTGAGCACGCCGGTCTGGCGCCCCTCGGCCATGACCAGAATGCGGTCCGACAGGTGCAGCAATTCCGGCATCTCGGAACTGACGGCGACGATCGCCAGTCCCTCGCGCGCTAGCCGGAAGATCAGGTCGTAGATTTCGCGCTTGGCGCCGACATCGATGCCGCGCGTCGGCTCGTCGAGCAGGAGCACGCGCGGGCGCGCCGCCAGCCATTTGCCGATGACCACCTTCTGCTGGTTGCCGCCGGACAGGGTGCCGACGGCCTGCTCGACGGTTTCGCAACGCACGCCGAGCACCTTCACCGCATCGCGCGCCAGCGCCGCCTCGCTGGCCAGCGAGCGCAGGCCGAAGCGCGACAGCGCGCCGACCAGCGGCTACGAACAGCAGACGCCGCGATCGCCCGTCGGTTTGACATTCCGCGCCCTTTGGCCGAGACAGTCTCCATGCGACCGTGCTTCACATTCTTCAAAGGCCGCCTGCTGATAGGCTGATTGCCTGGCGTCACTACCTGCGAAAGCAAGAGCGGCGCCAGGATCGGAAGCACGTCCCCACCCGAAATCATTGCGTGTCCGGATCGAGGCGCCGATTGCGTGCGCCCGTTTCTGTGCGCCAACACTTTGGATTGTCTCCATGACTTTCAGATACAGCTTCACCTTTCCGATTGCCGGCCCGAACAAGTTGCCTCGCTTCAGGCAGTGGGTCGCACAGCACGCTCCCGAAGTGCCGGTCAGCCTGCCGCCCCAGGTTCCGGTCAAGAGCGAGGCCATGACGATCCGGCTGAAATCCGTCGAGGATCGGCAAAAGCTCTCCGACAAGCTTCAGCAGGTGAAACTATAAGGATCGGCGCGAAGGCGGCGGGCGCCCGCTCGCTGCCTTCGTTCAACTAGGCCATGTCCACAGGAGGGAATTCTGGAAGACGTGCTTTTCTCTCACCCTGTCATTCTCAACCTGAGGCCCACGGGGCCGCGGAAGATCGACAGCGCCTATGAGGCCATCGAGGCGATGCAGGACGCATGGCCTGATCGATCATCCCATTGCCGAGCCTACCGCCGGGCCCTCCGCACCTGCCGGGATGCTCTGGACGGCTGGCAATCCGGCAGCGCCTGTCGCCGCGCATTCGTTAAAGCAGCCCGCAGTGCTCGAATAATCGCAACAGCCCGATAACGCCTCATCCATCCATGTTGACGGTGAGGGGGGGCAAGAGCAGGGGATGCCAGGAAACCCTCTCGCCGACCATCGCCTCACCGCACCTTCCTATCGACGGCGACGCTGACAACCGCATAAGTTGTCAGCCATGTGGACTCTGATCGTCACCCATTGGCCGCATATCCTCGCGGCCGTCTCGACGCTGATCGCCGCGGTTGCCGCCGCGCATGCCGCGATGACGAAAGACGAGGTGCGTGCGGCCATCGGCTGGGTCGGCGTCATTATCCTGTCGCCGTTCATCGGCGCG
>NZ_JAFKID010000047.1 GCF_017306545.1 Mesorhizobium sp. | reverse complement strand
AAACAATTGCAAGCCTCTACGACTTCCATGCTTGCTGGGCCTGAGCGGTGCGCCATTCGATATGCAACAACAAGGAGGTTAGAACCTGGAGTAAATTTCTTGCTTGGTCTGTCGAACGTGTACAGTTGAAGCGTATCGCTATCACCTTTTGGACGCTTACCACCGTTGATGACGCGAAAGGCGATTCTCGAGCGTCCGCACCAATGCAACCAGGACCAGATTGGTCACCAGATAAAGCGCGTCAGCGTCGTAAATCGATCTCGGACGACTGTTTCCAGATCAAGCAGGATGTCGATCACTTCAATGACGAGCATCCGGATGAAGAGCCCATTCTGATGATCATCGACTTTACGGATGACGTCGCCGAAATGGAAGCCGCTGCGCGGCAGGATACCGGAGACGACGAGGCGGCGTAAAGCTGCCCGAGCCGATGAATCGCACAATCAACCATGTAAACTAGCTAGACCGTGGACCCGAGCGAACGACCGCTTTCAGGCTACCCGATCCGAGCATCGAACGTCCGATATAGGCGGCGCATTCCAGACGATCGCAATTGCGACACCTTCAGTTGCGGAATGTCGATCGATCGCGGATATGCCGATGCCGACGACATGTGCTTGCATGTGTCAATCAAAATGCAGGTGACTGCGCGCGTGAAGACCGCCTACATCCGGTCAAACGCTCGAACCCCCTCTCGAGAAACTTGATCCTCGACGAGATCCAACTCCGGCTCTTCGCCGTCACTCCCCTCGATCGCCAGCCCGCTGTGAATATCGCCAGCCAGCAGCTTTTCCTTCGACAGCAGGCCGGCATCCTCGAGCGCCTCGAAATCCGGCAGATCTCGGAGGGTGTTGAGGCCGAACTCGAGCAGGAATTCTCTTGTCGTGACATAGGTGTAGGGCGCGCCGGGCGTCGGGCTGCGCGGCCCGGAGGCAATCAGGCCAGATCCGCGCAGATGGCCGACCAGATCGCGCGACACTTCCTTGCCGAAGAAGGACGACAGTTCTGCACGCGTGATCGGCTGGAAGTAGGCGATGCACATCAGAACCAGAACTTCGGACTGCGTCAGCTTGGTTTTTGTCTCACCGCCGCCTACGGCCGCACGGATGGCATCGGCATAGGCTGGCCGCGTCAGGTGCTTCCAGCCGCCGGCGACGCTGACCAGATCATAAGGCCGGCCCCGCAGTTCCTCTCGAATATCGTCGATGAGAAGGTCGATGCTGCAGCTCTTTCCGACGATCTTCGCCAGCGTCTCGCGGCCGACGGGCTCGCTGGCCGCGAAGATCGTCGCCTCGACCCGGTTCATCCATTCGCGCCAGCGGACCTCGGGCGGGAGGTGATCCAGCTCCCGGTCAAACAGCGCCTCATCTGGTCGCCCTCCCTTTCGTCGCCTGGCTGCGCTGTCCGCCATGATCGTCAAATCCCGTAGATGCGGAAGGCGGCACGGCCGGTCAGCTCGCGCACCCCGCCGAGCTCGACCAGCCGGTCGAAGAGGCGGCGCAGGCCGCGGTCGCTCATGCCGGCGATTTTTTCGGAGGCGACGATCGCGTCATCAGACAAGAGCTTCTCGACGACGGCATCCGCCGCCTTGGCCCTCAGCCTTGGCGCCGCCGTGAGCAGCCGATCCGCCTTGCGCCCGAGTTCGGTGGACAGATCGACGGCGCGGAGCGCGGCGCGCGCCTGCGCAGCAAGCAGGTTCTTCGCCCGGGTGCTTTCATCTTCGGGGCTCGCCGCGATGCCGGTTCCGGCTCGCCGCGGACGAGCCGGACCAGCCGCATTGAACTCCCCACCGAGCAGCGGCACAGCACGCGGCCAGCCCAGTCGCTGTGCGACAAGAGCGTCGGCAAGCCAGGCGCCGGTGGCGCGCCCAAAGCTATTGCGCTCGGCCGCGGCAAAGCCGCCGACTACCATGTCGACCATCCCGCCTGCGCCGAGCTTCCGAAGCTCATCTGCCAGGTCGCCGAGCGCCTCATCGTCGAGCGGGTGGCCAAATTCCTCCAGAACCACGCCGAGAGGTTTTCTCGTCAATAGATCTTCCGGCGGCCGTGTTACCAGCCGGCGCCACGCCAAAACCATGCGGCCGGCCGGGCCGACGTCATCCCCGGCCTTTGTCAGCAGTACGGTGTCGCGCAGCGCCGCTTCATCTTCGATCCGGCCTGCCTGTTTCGCCGTCGTCGCGGCGGCGGAAAGCGCCAGCCGCTGCCGCCAGGCGCCGCCCCACCGTTCCTGGCGGCGGACCACCACATCGAGCGCGCTGAGCGCGGCGCCGGCGGCGATAGCCGTATCTTCAAGACTGTGCGCGGCAAGGCTTTGCGCAGCCGGGATAGCACGCCGCAGCCAGGTCGGTATCGTCGCACCGGGGGCGGCGAGAGCGGCGCCGGGGAGCGCGGCGAGTCTAGCCTGCGAGGGTTTGGGCCGGAGAATCATCCGCGAAAGGATGAATCACGGCGGCGCTTTACGCAAGCATTGAAGCCACAAACCGCCGCACATGTCGGATTGCAATAATGAACGATAATGTTGCCTTATCGGTTGTTTTATGAAACCCCTACGAAATGGCCTCTCTCGTCGATCAAAACCTCGAAAATCGTACTCGGCACCGCTCCGCTCGATCAGAAGAAACGGCGCCGGATGTCGATCAGGATGTTGTCGATCAAATCGCGCCTGCGGCCTTGGCCGAGCCCGACGGCTCGATCGCCGACGACATGCCCGAAATCATCGACGTCGTCCTGGAGATGGGTCGCGCACCGGAAGAGCCGCCGGCCCAAGCCCCCACCCCTGCCCTTCAGGCCGTCTCGACTCCGCGCTTGCCGGCGCATCTCGACGCGCTCGCCGATCGCGCCCGAGATTATGTCGAGGCGGCGAGCTCGGCCAATACCCGCCGCGCCTATGCCTCGGACTGGAAGCATTTTTCCTCCTGGTGCCGCCGCCAGGGTTTTGCGCTCCTGCCGCCCGACCCGCAAACCGTGGGGCTCTACATCACCGCCCTGGCCTCCGGCAGCGCAACAGGCACTGCCTCAGGGGACAAAAAATCCGTGTCGACGATCGAGCGCCGGCTTTCCGCGCTGACTTGGAATTACGCCCAGCGCGGCCAGCCGCTGGATAGGAAAGACCGCGCCATCACCACCGTCATGGCCGGCATCCGCAACAAACACGCAGCCCCGCCCCGGCAGAAGGAAGCGGTGCTGCCCGAGGATCTCGTCGCCATGCTGGAAACGCTGAAACGCGGTACCCTGCGCGGCCTGCGCGACCGGGCGATGCTGCTTGTCGGCTTTGCCGGCGCCCTGCGCCGCTCCGAAATCGTCGGTCTGGACGTCGGCCGCGACCAGACCGAGGACGGGCGCGGCTGGATCGAGGTTTACGACAAGGGAATGCTCGTCACCTTGCGCGGCAAGACGGGCTGGCGCGAGGTCGAGATCGGCCGCGGCTCTTCAGATGCCACCTGCCCGGTCGTGGCGCTGGAAATCTGGCTGAAATTCGCCCGTATCGCACACGGTCCCCTGTTCCGCCGCGTCATCGCGAGGGGCAAAGCGGTCGGCGCCAAGCGGCTGAACGGTCAGGAGGTCGCGCGCCTGGTCAAGCGCACCGCGCTCGCCGCCGGCGTGCGCGGCGATCTGGCCGAAGGAGAGCGCGCCAACCTGTTCGCCGGCCATTCGTTGCGTGCCGGCCTCGCCTCCTCGGCCGAAGTGGACGAGCGCTATGTGCAAAAGCAGCTCGGCCACGCGAGCGCCGAGATGACCCGCAAATACCAGCGCCGCCGCGATAGGTTCCGTGTCAATCTCACCAAAGCGTCGGGGCTCTGATAAAAGCCCCCTCCCCTGCTCTGCTTGCAGGGAAACGAGAATGCTTTCCGGACTGTCGCGAGGATTTCAGTCAATCTCGACCGCCGCGCACCCCACCCTTGCTCCCTCCCCACAAGGGGGAGGGCTAGGGGTGGGGGTATTGCGCCGATCGAAAGCGTGAAGACCTATGCAACGGACCACTTCCGGCAGATATCCGTGGGATATCCACGCCAAGCAAGCTTGCGATGGCGCCCGCGCGTTCATTCGGCTATAGGCATCGGCCATGACCGACAGCTTGCCACCCTGCCCTGCCTGCTCCTCCGCTCTGACCTATCAAGTGGATGCCCTGTTGAACTGCCCCGAATGCGGGCACGAATGGGCGCCCGGCACCCCGGCCGACGCCGTGCTCCAGGTTCGTGACAGCGTGGGCAACGCGCTTGCCGACGGCGATACCGTGACGGTGATCAAGGATCTGAAGCTCAAGGGCTCGTCCTCCGTCATCAAGGTCGGCACCAAGGTGCGCGGCATCCGCCTCGTCGCCGGCGACCACGACATCGACTGCAAGGTGCCGGGCGTCGGGCAGATCGGCTTGAAATCCCAGTTCGTCAAGAAGGTCGCCGAATAGGCGCCCGGAAAGCTCAACCGGCGGATCTTCGCCAACTGCCGCCGGCCCTTTTCCTTACCGGATCAAGTCGGCGACCTTCGCCTCCAGCGCCGCCACCAGATCGTCCGGGCGCATGCGGATTTGCAAGCCCCGCTGCCCGCCGTTGAGGTAGATTTCAGCCTCCAGGGTCGCCATCTCCTCGACCGCCGTCACCACCTGCCGGCGCTGGCCAAAGGGGCTGATGCCGCCGACCTTGTAGCCGGTCAGCCGTTCGGCGTCGGCCGGTTTCATCATCGCGGCCGCCTTGCCGCCGAAGGCCGCCGCCACCTTCTTCATGTTCACCTCGCTGTCGGAGGGCACGACCACGCAGGCCGGCCGGCCGTCCACCTCCACCATCAGCGTCTTCAACACGACGGCGGGCGAAACGCCGAGCGCCCCGGCCGCTTGCAGACCAACGCGCTCGGCCGTGCCGTCATAGACGTATTCGGCGAGTGCGAAAGGCACCGAGGCGCGGCTCAAGGCCAAAGTGGCGGGCGTGGTTCTCGACATTTTTTCCTCTTATCGCACCGGATCGGTTCCAACTTGAACGAAATCGCCGGAATCGCCTTGCCGCTTTGATCCGGCCGTATTTGCGAACGCGAAGCCGTTTCACGCTTTTGCCGAAAATTATCCAGCCTTACCGTATCGAACCGCTCGTTTTGCAAGGTCGCTGACCCGGCCCCTCCCCTGCCGTCATCCGGTTTTCGCCCGATCGCGGCTCCCGGCAGCCCTGAGCAGGCTCATCAGCACCGGTCCGACGGAGAACTGGCCGGCGCGGGCCTTGTCGGTCAGGCTGCGCAGGTAGCCGCCGGGGCTCTGGATCTGCTCGGCCCGTTGCAGGATCGCCGCCACGCAAATCGCCGCATCGGCCGCCCCCATCGCCTCGCAGGCCTGGTCCCAGGCGTCCGGACTGACGCCGAGCGCCGAGCGCGCCAGATTGGCGGTGGCGACCAGGCCGCCCCAGTCGGCAATGCCGTCTCGCGCGTAGTCGGCGATGTCCGGGCAAGCCCGCAGCACCAGCCCCAGCGGATAGGTCAACGGCTTGCTCTTGGTTTCCAGAACAGGCGCCGCCGCCGGCCCCTGCTTCTTTTCGAAGCGTGGTTCAAGTTCGGTGGATTTGGTATTTGAATTCTGTATATGGCGCTCGCTTTGAGACTCTTTGGCGCTTGATTCTTGTGAATCTGCATGAATTTCCAGGCGCTTGCGGATCGTGGCGGCAAGCTCGCGCAGCCGTACCTCGGTGCGCTCGACCGTCTCATAGGCCGCCGTGCGCGGAAGGGCGGCGACAATCGCCTGGTATGTCTGCTGGACGGCCTGCCAATCGCCCGGCACGGCCTGGTCCAGCGCATAGGCGATCATCTTGAAGATATCGCGGCGCAGCACCGTTACCCGCTCGCGCAGCACCCGCATGGCGCGCTGCGCGGCGCGGATCTGCTCGGCCATGCGCTCGAGCTCCTCGGCGCGCGCCAGGAGCGGCGCAAGGTCGAAGCCGTACGCCGTCTCGATCTCGCCGTCGTCGCCCTTGCGGGCGTAGCGTTTGCCATTGGGGCTGTCGCGGCGCACCACCAGCGCGCTTTCCACCAGCGCCGCCAGATGCCTGCGCAACGTCGCCGGCGCCATGCCGTGCGCGCGCAGCGAAAGCTGGGCGTTGGAGGGAAACACCACCAGCCGCTCGCCGGCGACGAGATCCGTCTGCGGATGGAACGACAGCAGCGCGTTCAACACCGCCAGCGCGCGATCGCCGACGCCGAGCATGGCCTTGGCCTCGCAGACGGCGCGGAAAACGCGCCATTTGTCGACGCTGGCGTCGGCCGCCGCGCGGCTGGCCGCCATCTGGCCCGAAAGCATGGCCGCAGAAAAGCCCCGCCGCCCGAAAGGCGTCGTCGCAATATGGTCGATCATCACTTCACCTCGCTTCGAGGCAAGCAGAGCCATTGCCGGAGCGCATCCAGAGCTTGACAGAGCCGGTCGGAAGTGATTCTCTCACAATTGCTACATTGGTGAGGGCTTCCGGAATGGAGACGTTTCGGGGGCCTTCTTTTTTCCTGCCTGTTTCTTCCTCTCTCGTTATGCGCCGCCCTCATGGCCGGACGCGGTCTTCTCGAGTCATCGCACGTCCCGACGGGACGGGGATAAATTTATCTCACCGCGGTTTGCGGCCTGCGGCGAACGCCTCCACCAGCGCCGGCAGTTCGGCTTGCAGATAGGCGGAAAAATCCTCGCCCAGCGCGTCCAGGAATTCGACGCGGGCCCGCCCCTTCACCGCCTCGATGCGGGCGATCGCCCGCCCTGCCCCGTCGCGCGCCTCCAGCGGCGCGGCAACGGCCTGTTTCGTTCGCGCCGAAAGCCGCGCCAGGAGCAGGTTGAAGCGCTCGTCGGAGCCGGCGGCGCGAAAGCGCGCGCTGGTGATCTCGTCGTCGGCCTTCACCTGCGCCGCATCGCCCTTCAGCAGCTCCGCCATCGCCATCCAGCGCGGCCGGCCGATCTTCGGCGCGGGGCCGATGGCGTCGGCGACGCGGCGCGGCACGGCGTCCGCCACTTGCAGGAAGCGGGTCATCTCGGCTTTATGCAGCGACAGCGCCTCCTGCACCACGGCACGCTCGAAACCGCGCTCCATCAGCGCCTGGGCAAAGAAGGCGCGCTCGATGAAGGACAGGTCGCGGCGCTCGGTGTTCTCCTTGCCCTGCGCCAGCACCAGCTCGGTGTCGGAAAGCGCGCGCACGATGGCGCGCACCGGCCGGCCGAGCCGTTCGGCGGCGCGGATGCGGCGATGGCCGTAGGCGGTCTGGTAGCGGCCGGGCCGGTCGGGATGCGGCCGCACCAGAACCGGCACCTGCTGGCCGCTCGTCTCGATGGAACGCACCAGTTCGGCGAAGCTGGCATCGGCGTCGTCGCCGCGGCCGAGCCGGTCGGTGACGAAAGAGGTGTCGATCAGGCCGGCGTCCAGGTCCAGCACCCGCTCGGCCGAAGTGAGCGCCTCCTTCAGCCGCCGCGCTTCCTCCACCTCGCGCGACAGGCCGCCGAGCGAAAGCCCCATGGCCTTGACCGCGCCGGCGGCGCTGCGCTGGCGCTGGGCGTCGGCGGACGGGTCCTTGGCCGGCGTCGGGACGGCGGGCACAGACGGACCGGACGCCGGCGCCGACGACCGCGGCACCGCCTCCCCCGCCTGCTCGATCGTGCCGAACAGCGCTTTCAACTGGTTCTTGCGGTTTTGTCCCGTCATCGTCCTGCCTCCGTCATGCCGGCCTGTTCCAGGCGCTCATGATAAGGCCTTCGATCTCGGAGTTGACAGCTGTCAACGATTCCATCGCGCGGTCGTAGGTGGCGCGCGAAAAGCTTTCGCGCGAAACCTCGTAAAGCGTCTGCTTGGTGAGTCCTGCGTCGGAGAAGGCAGTGGACTTGACCAGCGGCGCCGTCAGCACCCTGTCCCCGAACAGCGAGCGCAGGAAGCCGACGATCTGCGTCTGCGGCCCGTCGTTCGGCTCGTAGCGGGTGACGAGATAGCGCATGAAATCGAAGTTCAGCGCCCCGCCCGCCTGCCGCACCACGGAAAGCAGGTCCGACGTCATGAACAGGAACTGGCTCATTGAGGCGATGTCGAGCATCTGCGGGTGGATCGTGACCAGAACAGAAGTCGCCGCGCACAGCGCCGAAAGGGTCAGGAAGCCGAGTTGCGGCGGGCAATCCATCACCACAACGTCGTAGCGGTCGGCCACGGTGGCGAGCGCCGCCTGCACGCGGGCGAAGAACATCGCCTGCCCCTCGGCGCCGTCCTGGCGCGCGGCCAGCATCTGCGGCGTCGTGTGCTCGAACTCCTGAAGCTCGAGATTGCCTGGAACGAGGTCCAGCCCGTCGAAGTAGGTCGGCCGGATCACCTCGGCCAGCGGCCGGCTGTCGCCGTCGTAGCGGATCGCGGCATAGAGCGTGTCGTTGCCGTCGAGGTCGAGTTCCGGCTGGTAGCCGAACAACGCCGACAGCGAGGCCTGCGGGTCGAGGTCGATGGCAAGCACCCGGTAGCCGGCCAGCGCCAGATGCTGGGCGAGGTGGACGCTGGTCGTCGTCTTGCCCGAGCCGCCCTTGAAGTTGGTGACGGCCAGCACTTGCAGATGCTCGCCGCGCGCCTCGTCGCGGCGCGGCAGATAGTGGCGCGCCTTGGCCGGGTTCTGCTCGGCCAGATGGCGGCGCAGGCCGTTGATGTCCTCCAGCGAATAGTAGCGCCGGCCGCCGGCGCCGGTGTCGGGCTGCGGCCCTTCGCCGGCGATGGAAAGCTGGCGCAGATAGCCGTCCGAGACGCCGATCAGCCGCGCCGCCTCGCCGCTGGTAAAGCGGCGCAGCATCTTGCGCGAGGCGGGCGAATAGAGCCGGTCGCGCATCGCCTGGAGCTGCGCCGACAGAAGCTCGGCGTCGCGCGCAATGGCGCGGTCCGTCTCCATGCCTTGCGTTTCAGGCTCCTGCCGTTCCACGACTGCGTCCACTCCATTCTCCTTGCCGATCGCCGGCATCGCGCCACAATATGCCTCGATTCGCCGGGAAAGCCGAATCCGGCCTACGGCGAAACGATTTCCTACGGCATGGTCCGATGATAACGGAACACCCGGCCGGTTACGCGAAAACTGCCCTTGTACGAAAACTTCCGTAAGGATCGGCTCGCCGCCGAGTCGCGTCAAGCACTTTATGGTTAACGGAAATTAACCATTCCGGCGCCGTTCCGATGCTTTTTGCCCGAGGCGCCGCGGCCAGTTGACAGCTGTCAACGCCGATCCATCAGCGCCGTGAATCGATCCGCCGCCGCCGATTCAAACAATGCGTTGGACCGGGCAGGGCAGGGCGGCGCAGGGTCCGGCCATGACCCAGCATCTCCTCCACCGCATCGATCCCGCCCGCAACATGGCCCGCTTCTACCTGCTCAGCCTGCAACCGACGCTGTTCGGCGAAGTTTCGGTGGTGCGGTCGTGGGGCCGCATCGGCACGGCGGGACGTTGCAAGATCGAGTCGCATGAAACAGGGCAGGGGGCCTGCGCCGCGCTGGCGAGGCTGAAGGCGGCGAAGCTCCGGCGTGGCTACCGGGGCAGGGGAGGTCAATAAGAGAGGGCGATCGCGGATTGGATGGTCCCTGAAGCGCCCCTTAATTCGCCCGATTGTCATGGATCAAATCCGTCCGACGAGCCCGCTTGTCTGCCCCCGGCACATATGATCGTATGGCCTGAAAAAAGTTTCGGCACTGGCCGCAACAACGCAAGGGAGGATTTGCGTCATGACCTTGATCCACCGTTCCTTCTCGCGCCGCCGGTTTCTCGGCGGCAGCGCGCTCGCCGTCACGGCCGGCGCGCTCGGCATGCCCTTCGTGCGAACGGCGCGCGCCCAGGCGGCGACCTTCAAGGCCGGCGTCATCACCTCGCTGTCGGGCGACAACATCCTCGGCGGCAACCTGACCAAGCAGGGCTACGACCTGTGGGCCGAGGCGATCAACGCCAAGGGCGGCGTCGAGGTCGGCGGCGACCGCTTCAAGGTCGACATGTTCTATGGCGACGACCAGTCCAATCCGGCGACCGGCGCCGACGCCGCCGAGCGGCTGATCGTGCAGAACGAGGTCGACGTGCTGTTCGGCCCCTACACCAGCGGCTCGACCATCGCCGTGCAGCCGATCTGCCAGAAATACCAGGTGCCGATGATTTCCGGCTCGGCGGAATCGCCGAACGTCTGGAAGGCGAAGCCCGAATTCAACTTCGGCATCATTCCGTCCGTGGATACGACCTCCGGCCTGTCGCTGGGCGTGCTCGCCAAGACGTCCAATCCCGCGGCCAAAACGGTCGCGGTGATCAGCGTCAACGAGCCGTTCTCCAAGGAAACCGGCGAGGGTTTCCGCGACGGCGTCAAGGCGGCGGGGCTGGACCTTGTCGCGTATGAACTCGTGCCGCCGGAGGGCGACCTCACCCCGGTCATCTCCAAGATCGCCGCGCTGAAGCCCGATGTCCTCGCGGTCGGCGGCCATGAGGAAATCCTGATCAACGTGGTCAAGACCTCGAAGTCGCTGAACTACCGGCCGAAGGCGCTGATCATGCACTACGGCATCACCAACCCGGCCTTCGCCCAGGCGCTCGGCGCCGACGCCGACGGCGTCACCGGCGTGGTAGTCTGGCTGCCGACCGTGGCCTACAAGGACGACCTCTTCGGCACCGCCAAGGAATTCTCCGACATGGCGACGAAGAAGATGGGCGGCGAGCCCGACTACACCGCCGCCGGCTGCGCGGCCTCCGGCCTGGTGCTCGGCGATGCGCTGAAGCGGCTCGGCAAGAAGCCGGCGCTCAAGCCGGAAGATCGCGTCGCGCTGAAGGACGCCATTGCCGAAACCGACATCCAGACCTTCTACGGCCCGATCAAGTTCGAGAAGGACGGCCCGCACTATCACGACAACGTCCAGCCGGTGCCGGTGCTGGTGCAGATCCAAGGCGGCAAGGTCGTCGCCGTGGGTCCGAAGGAGGCCGCGGCCGCCGACTACATCTATCCGCTGCCGGCCTGGAAATAGCATCTCCACGGCGGCGCGTGCGAGACCGCGCGCCGCCGGACCCTCGCGGATGCGGGCCGGCCGCGCGGCCGCCGTGTCCAGACGGGAAGACCTTCCCGCCACCCAAACGGACGGACGGCTCCTGCCTTGGATCTTTTCCTCCAGACCCTGCTGAACGGCCTTCTGATCGGCGGCGTCATCGCCACCTTCACCATCGCCTTCCAGCTCACCTTCGGCGTCTTGCACGTCATCGACTTCGCGGTCGGCGGCTGGGTCGTGCTGGGCGGCTATCTCGGCTACTACGTCACCGCCCTGCTGGGGCTCGACGGCTTCGCCGCCATTCCGCTCGCCTTCGTGCTGTTCGGCGCGCTCGGCTACCTGATCGGCCCGGTGCTCTACAACGTCCGCAACAGCCGCACCGCGCGGCCGGAACTGATGGCGCTGGCGCTCACCTTCGGCCTGTTCACGCTGCTGCGCGGCGGCATGCTGACGGCCTGGGGCTTCAACACGCGCAACGTCACGACATTCCTGAGCGGCGAGAGCCTTGCGGTGGGTCCGGTCATCGTACCGCTGATCCGGGTGGCGGCGGCGGTCTTCGCGGCGGCGATCGCCGGCGGCCTGTTCCTCTTCCTCTACCGCACCCGCTACGGGCTGGCGATCCGCGCCACCGCCGAGAACTGCCACAACGCGGCGCTGATGGGCGTCAACATCCGCCGCCTCAGCGCCAACGTCTACGGCCTCTATGCCGGCATCACCGCCATGGCCGGCGTGCTGATGGGCGCCATCTATTCCGTCAATCCGGAAGTCGGCCTGCGCTACACGCTGTTCGCCTTCTTCGTCGCCGTGCTGGCGGGGCTGGGCTCGGTCGGCGGCGCGGTGGCGGCGGCGCTGATGCTCGGCGTCATCGAGGCCTTCGTGTCGACCTATGTCGGCTCCAGCTATTCGCTGCTCGCCATCTTCGCCACGCTGTTCGTGGTGCTGCTCGTCTCCCCCAAGGGAATTCTGCGGAGGGGCCTCTGACATGGCCGCGCAACCGATGAAATCGCGCTGGCCGGGCCTTCTGCTGCTCGCCGTCATCGCCGTGGCGCTCGTCGCGCTGCCCTGGACCGTCAACAACTATTGGTTGCGCGTCGCAACCGGAGCGCTGATGTGGGCGGGGCTGGCCTGTTCCTGGAACATGCTGGGCGGTTATGCCGGCTACATCAATTTCGGCCATTCCGCCTTCTTCGGCCTCGGCGCCTATGTCACCGCCTTCCTGATGAACGACCCGTTCGGCCTGCCTTTCCTCGTCACCATCCCGGCCGGCATGGTGGTGACGGCGGTGTTCGCCGTCGTCATCGGCGCGCCGACGCTGAGGCTGCGCGGCGCCTACTTCGCCATCGCCACCTGGGCTTTCGCCGAGGTGTTGATCCAGTTCGCCTCGGCAATGGATTTCACCGGCGGCATCGGCGGCATCGGCCTGCCGCCCTTCCTCAACGAACGCTTCTTCTATTTCGCCATGTTCGGCGCGGCAGCGCTCACCTACCTCGTCGCCTGGGCGCTGTTCGAGCACTCGCGCTTCGGCCTCAAGGTCAAGGCGCTGCGCGACCACGAGCCGGCGGCCGAAGCGATGGGCATCAACACGGCGCTGGTGAAACTCCAGACCTTCGTGCTCAGCGCCGTCACGGCGTCGGTCTTCGGCGCGATCTTCGCCTACTGGGTCACGTTCATCAATCCGAAGTCGGTGTTCGGCGGCGACATCACCGACCAGATGGTGGTGATGGTGCTGCTCGGCGGGCTGGGCACGCTGTGGGGGCCGGCGATCGGCGGCGTCGCGCTGTTCGTCGTCAACCGGCTGATCTGGATGCACTGGGGCGACACCGCCTTCTATATCGCCGTCCTCGGCGCCGCCATCGTCCTGGTGGTGCTCTTCCTGCCCAACGGCATCGCCGGCCTGTTCGTCAGGCGCAAGGCGAACGCGCTCGAAAAGGCGGCCGGAAAGCTCGTTGGCGGGGGAGGGGAGCGATGAGCGCCTCGGCACAGGCTTCCGCGGAGCCGATCCTGCTCGTGCGCGGGCTCTACAAGCATTTCGGCGGCATCAAGGCCACCAACGGCGTCGACCTGGCGGTCGGCCGGCAGGAGATCGCCGGGCTGATCGGCCCGAACGGCTGCGGAAAATCGACCCTGTTCAGCCTCGTCTCCGGCACCGTGGCTCCGGACAAGGGCGAGATCCGTTTCGACGGCCGCGCCATCGCCGGCATGAGCGCGCACCGCATCGCCCGCCTCGGCCTCGCCCGCACCTTCCAGATCCCCGCCCTGTTCGACAATATGAGCGTGACGGAAAACCTGCTGGCAGCAGCGGCGGAAGGGCATTGGCCGGGCGCGTGGGAGCGCGCGGCGGAGACGCTTTCCCTGCTGAAGCTGGAGCATGTCGCCGACAACCGCGCCTCCGACCTGTCCGGCGGCCAGCAGAAGCTTCTGGAATTCGGCCGCGCCGTCATGCGGCAGGCGACGCTCATCCTGCTCGACGAGGTGACGGCGGGCGTGCACCCCAACATCCGCAAGATCATCCTGGAGGCCATCGCCAGCCTGCGCGAGCGCGGCGTCTCCTTCCTCGTCATCGAGCACGACATGGAGATGGTGCGCAGCGTCTGCGACCGCATCATCGTCATGGATTCCGGCCGCGTCGTCACCAGCGGCGCCTTCGAGGACATCGTGCGCAACTCCGAAGTCATGCAGACCTATCTGGGGCGGCCGCAATGAGCACGCTGGCCGCCGACACCATCGTCACCGGCTACGGCAAGCAGGAGATCGTCCACGGCGTCTCGCTGGCGGCGGAGGCCGGCAAGATCACCTGCATCTTCGGGCCGAACGGCTGCGGCAAGTCCACGCTGCTGAAAGCCATCGCCGGCGCGCTGCCGGTATGGGGCGGCGCCGCCCGGCTCGACGACACCGTGCTCTCCAACCTGCCGGTGCACGAAGTGGTGCGGCAGGGGCTGGTGCTGATGCCGCAGGGCGGCGGCGTCTTCCCGCGCCTGACGGTGATGGAAAACCTGCGCATGGGCGGCTACGCCATCGCCGACAAGCGGCTGGTGGAGGCCCGCATCGAGGCGCTGATCGAGCAATATCCCTCGCTCGCCCGGCGGCGCAGGACGTTGGCCGGCGCGCTGTCAGGCGGTGAGCAGGCGATGCTGTCGCTCGCCCGCGCGCTCGTCTCGGAGCCGCGCTTCATCCTGCTCGACGAACCGTCCGCCGGCCTGTCGCCGGCGATGGTGCTGGAAACGCTGGAGCGCATCACCACGCTGACCAGGCAGGGCATCGGCATCCTGATGGTGGAACAGAACATCCGCGAGGCGATGCCGATCGCCGACAGGCTCTATATCCTCGCCGCCGGCGAAAAGCGCTTCGAAGGCTCGCCGGCCGACGTGCGCGACGACCGGCAGATCATGGACATCTATATGGGCGGCGCCTGAAGCGCCGGCCCGGAGAGGCCGTCAGGCCGCGCGTCGCGAATGTTTGCGCACGGCGGCGGAGATGGCGGCGAGGCCGCCGCGCAGTTCGTCCTCCAGCGGGTAGAGGAAGCCGATGCGCATGTGGTTGCGCGGCATCTCGAACCAGTGGCCGGGTCCGACATAGGTGCCGTAGCCTTCCAGCAGGTCGCGATAGAAGGCGTTGAAATCGAAACCGGTGCCGTAGCGGAAGCGCGGGAAGCAGACGACGCCGCCCTTCGGCTCGACCCAGTCGATCAGTTCGTCGCCCGCCACCCAGTCGCGCAGGATGGCGAGCCGCTCGGCCAGCACCGGCGCCTGCGCGGCGAGGAAAGCGGCGCGGCCTTCGAGGATGCGGGCGCCGACCCACTCGTCGACGACGCTGCCGCAGATGCCGATCTGCTCCTTCGCCGCCAGAAAGCGCTCCATCAGCGCGCCGTCGCGGCTGACGATCCAGCCGACGCGCACGCCCGGCGCGCCGTAGGCCTTGGACAGAGAGGCGACGCTGATGACGGCGGGCGACAGCGACGCGGCCAGCGGCAGCTTTTCGCCGTGGGTGAGGTCGCGGTAAGTCTCGTCCACCAGAAGCCGGCAGCCGGCCTTCTCGACCAGCGCCACCAGCGCGTCGAGCTGCGCGCGGGTCAGCATCGTGCCGGTCGGGTTGTGCGGGCAGGTGACGCTGACATAGCGCGTGTTCGGCCGGATCGCCGCCGCCACCGCCTCGAGATCGAGGGCGAAGCCCTTGTCGAAATCGAGATCGACAAGGGTAATTGCACAGCCGATGGCGCGCGGCGTCTCGATGTTGGTGGCGTAATTCGGCCGCACCACGACGAGATGATCGTCGCGCGACAGGAGCGTGGTGGCGATGATGAACAGCGCGCCGGCCGCGCCCGCCGTCACCAGCACGTCGTCGGCGCCGAGACCGGCGCTTTCGGCGGCAACCAGCGCGCGCAGCGCCGGGTCGCCGCGATGCTCGCCATAGGGCAGCAGCATGTCGGGAACGGCGATGCCGAAATCCGACAGCCTGCGGTCGCGCACCGAGCTTTCCGACAGGTTGAAGCGGATGCGGTCGTAACCGTATTCCTCCGGCGATTCCTTTTCGATGAGCATGCGTTCGTAGTTCATGGTTCCCCCCTCGATACCGTATCAGGCGAGCCGCGCGATCGCGTCCAGCACGCGGTCCACCTCGCCCACGGTCGTATAATGCGACAGGCCGATGCGCGCGAGCCCGCCCTTGTCGCGCAGGCCGATCCGCGTCGAGGCCTCATAGGCGTAGAAATCACCGGCCCAGACGAAGATGTTCTCGGCGGCGAGCGCCGCCGCGATCTCCTGCGGCGAGCGGCTGGCGAGGCGCAGGCTGAAGGTCGGCACACGGGCGTCGAGCCGGTTGCGGCTGGCGATGCCGTAGAGGGCGAGGCCCGGTATGGCGGTGGCGCCGGCGAGGAAGCGGTCCATCAGGCCGGCTTCGTAGGCGGTGGCCGCTTCCAGCCCGGCGACGACGCGCCGCCGGAGCGGCGCTTCGGGGGAGGAGGCGCCGAAAGCTTCGCCCAGCCAGGCGATATGCTCGATCGCCGCCTGCGTGCCGGCCTGCGCCTCGAAGGAGGGCGTGCCGGGGGTGTGGCGCCACGGCATGTCCATGGAAGCCGGCCGCACCTTGAGCGGAGTGAGCCGGTCGCGCAGGGCAGGGGCGACAACCATCACCCCGGCATGCGGGCCGAAGAACTTGTAGGCCGAGCAGGCGAGCAGGTCGCAGCCGATGGCGGCGACGTCGATCGGCAGGTGAGGGGCCGACTGGACGGCATCGACCATGGTGACGGCGCCGACCGCCTTGCCGGCGGCGACGATGCGCTGCACGTCGTTGACCGTGCCGAAGATGTTGGAGGCGTGGTTGCAGGCGACCAGTTTCGTGCGCGGGCCGATCAGCCCCTCCAGCGCCTCATAGCGGTATTCGAACGTCTCCGGGTCGAAGTCGAGCCAGCGCACCGTGACGCCGCGCTCCTCGGCCGCGATCAGCCAGGGGCCGACATTGCCGTCATGGTCCATGCGGGTCAGCACGATCTCGTCGCCCGCCCGCCAGTCGCGCGCCACCATGCGCGAGAAGTGGAAGATCAGCGAAGTGCTGTTGAGGCCGAAGACGATCTCGTCCCGCGCCGCGCCGAGGAAGGCGGCGACGGCGGCGTGAGCGTCCATCATGGCGCGCTCGCTCTCGACCGAGGTGCGGAAGGCGCCGCCGTCGTTGGCGCAGCTTCCCAGCATGATCTCGCTCATGCGCTGAACCACGCGCGCCGGCACCTGCGAGCCGCCCGGCGCGTCGAGATAGGTGCGCGGCCGGCCGTCGTCCTCCAGTGCCAGCGCCGGGAACGCCGCCCGCACCGCCTCGATGTCCCATGCCTCAGCCATGCTCTGCCTCCTTTGCCGGCCGCGCGGCGGCGACGACGGCGATCAACTCGTCATAGTCGAAATTGCCGCCGCACAGGACGACGGCGTTGACCTGGCCGCGCCAGCGTTCCGGTTGCTTCAGCAGCCCGGCCAGCGCGAGGCCAGCCGCGCCCTCGACCAGCAGATGTTCCTCGACCGCCAGCCGCGCCAGCGCGGCGGCGATCTCGCTTTCAGAGCAGACCACTACGTCGTCGACGACCGAGCGGGCGAGCCCGAGGGTGACGGAATCCTCGTCCATGCCGCCGGCGACGCCGTCGGCCAGCGTCGGCAGGTGCTCGACCTCCACCACCTTGCCGGCCTCCATCGACGCCGCCAGCGCCATCGAGTTCTCGGCCGCGCAGCCGATGATCCTCGTACGCGGGCTGAAGGCCTTCAGCACGGCGCCGATGCCGCCGATCAGCCCGCCGCCGCCCATGGCGACGAAGACGTTGTCGATTGCCCCGTGCTGTTCGAGCAGTTCGAGGCCGATGGTGCCCTGGCCGGCGACGATCTCGGGATCGTTGTAGGGAGAGACGTAGACAAAGCCCTTCTCCTCGGCCAGCCGGCGGGCATGCGCCTCCGCCGCGCCGCTTTCCTCGCCGTGCAGAACGACATCGACGCCGAAGGCACGGATGCGCGCGAGCTTCGCCCTCGAGACGCTGTGCGGCAGCACCACCGACAGGGTCCGCCCCAGGCGCGCCGCCGCGAGGCTGGAGGCGATGCCGTGATTGCCGGACGAGGCGGTGACGAACGGCATGGCGTGCGCCGCGCCGGCCGGCGCGGTCAGCTTCGAAAAAGCGCCGCGCGCCTTGAAGGAATTGGTGAGCTGGAAGTTTTCGCACTTGAACAGCACCGTGCCGCCCACGGCATCGCCGATGCCGGAGGCGCCGAGCAGCGGTGTCTTGACGATATGGTCGCGGACGCGGGCGCGCGCCTGCACGGAGCGGGCGGCGGCGCCGGCGATGTCGCCTTGCTGCGGCATGGCAAATCCTGTCGAACGGTGGCGAAACCGGCAACCCGAAGACGCAAGCGGCAAGCGCCGCGCCCGTCGGCGCCGAACGAGAGCGGCATACTGATGGGCCGGACCCCAGGCGTCAATGAGCCAGCCGCACCCGGCCGCCCGACCTCAACGGCCCTTGCGGGGAGGGGGATTTTGCGGCAGCGCCTGAAGCGGGAGATTTTAGCCGGAACAGCGGCGCCGGCGTCTCCCGCCACCTTGCGGGGAGGGAACAAGGGTGGGGGTCTGCGCCCGATGCGACAGGTCCGCCGCAAGAGGTCAGGGCAGGGCGCCTCGCATACCGTCACCGTGGCGCGCCTCCATCCCTGACCTTGCCGGGACGAGCCACGTGTCTCGCCCGTCCTTCGGACCTCAAAAGGGGGAGGGGACTTTGCGACGGCACCTGGCGCTGGAGGTTCGCATGCGGCGCTAAAGCATGATGCCGAAAAGTTGCAGACTTTTCGAAAAACATCATGCTTCAAAAACAAATGGTTAAAGCGAAATGCCGATTCAGGGAAACGGCATTTCGCTCTAGCCACGGACCTATGCCGACGTCGGCCACGCCGCGTCCGGCACCACCACCAGCTTGCCGACGAAGTCTTTCGCCATGAAATCGGTCTGGGCGCGGCGGAAATCGGAGAGCTTGTAGACGCCGCCGACCAGAGGCCGGATCTTGCCCTGCTCGACATAGCGCAGGATGCGGCGGAAATCGGCGCGCGTACCCTGGCTAGAGCCGTTGAGCTGCAACTGCTTCAGGTACATGGTCCTGAGGTCGAGCTGCACCACCGGGCCGGCGATGGCGCCGGCGGTCGTATAGCGCCCTTCGGGGCGCAGGATGCGCAAGAGGTCGTTGAAGACGGCGCCGCCGACGAGGTCGGCCACAACGTCGATCGGCTCTCCGCCGGTCGCCTCATTGACGGCTTCGATGAGGTTCGGAACGCCGCGCGTGATCACGCGCTCCGCGCCGATCTCCAGCACCGCCTGTTCCTTGCCCTTGCCGACCACGGCATAAGGAATGGCGCCCCGCGCGCGGGCCAGTTGCACGATGCCGGAGCCGACGCCGCCGGAGGCGCCCGTCACCAGCACGCGCTCGCCTCGCTTCAGCGCCGCGCGCTCCAGCATCTGCTCGCCGGTGAGATAGGCGCAGCAGAAGGTGGCGAGTTCCACGTCGGTGAGATCGGTGTTCACGACATGCGCGTTCTCGGCCGGCAGCGCCTGGTATTCGGCGTAGCCGCCGTCACGGCCGTGGCCCATGTAGTCGATATCGGCCAGCGAATCGTCGTCGCGGTTGTAGATGGAGAAATCGACCATCACCCGCTCGCCGATGCGCGAGGCCGGTACGCCTTCGCCGACGGCTGCGACGGCGCCCACCGTATCGGCGCCCTGGATGCGCGGGAAGGCGAGCGTATTGCCCTGCCGGCGCCACGACGAGACGGCGGCCGCGTCCTCCTCGGTTCCATAGGCGCCCTGCCGCACCCACACGTCGGTGTTGTTCATGCCGCAGGCCGTGACCTTCACCACCACCTCGCCGGGTGCAGGGGAAGGGACCGGCACGTCGGTGCGGTAGACGAGTTTTTCCAGGCCGCCATGGCCGGTGAGTTGCACGGCGGCCATGGTGGCGGGGAGGGCGTTTTCTGCGGTCATGAGGTCAAGTCCAACAATATCAAAGGTCGGCGCTGCCCCTCACCTGCCTGCCGGCATCCTCTCCCCGTAAACGGGGCGAGGAGAGAAGCGGCGCGTTTGCGGCCAGCCTCCTTCTCCCCGTTTACGGGGAGAAGGTCCCGGCAGGGGGATGAGGGGCGGCGCAAACGATGCAGTCAAACGCCCGCAAACACCGCCTTCACCGCCTCGGCGGTCTTGGCCACCACCGTATCGGCCTCTTCCCGCGTCAGGCAGAGCGGCGGGGCGAAGCCCAGGATGTCGCCCTGCGGCATGGCGCGGCCGATGACGCCGCGCTCCGCCAGCGCCGCAGCCACCTGCGGACCGATCTTCTTCGAGGCATCGAAGAACTTGCGGTCGTCCTTGTCCTCGACGAATTCCACCGCCGCCAGCATGCCTTCGCCGCGCACCTCGCCGACGTGTCTGTGCCCGCCAACCGCCTTGGCGAGTTCGGCGCGGAAGTAGGCGCCGGTTTCGCCGGCATTCTTCACCAGCCCCAGTTCGTCGATCAGTTCGAGATTGGCGACGCCGGCGGCAACGCAGATCGGGTGCGCCGAATAGGTCCAGCCATGGCCGATGGGGCCAAGCTTGTCGGAGCCGTCCACCAGCACCTTCCAGACCTTGTCGCCAACGATGACGCCCGACAGCGGCGCATAGGCCGAGGTCAGGCCCTTGGCGATGGTGATGAGGTCGGGCTGCATGCCGTAATGGTCGGAGCCGAACATGGTGCCGAGACGGCCGAAGCCGGTGACGACCTCGTCGGCGACGAGCAGAATGTCGTATTTCTTCAGCACCGCCTGGATCTTCTGCCAATAGGTCTTCGGCGGCGGCACGATGCCGCCGGTGCCGAGCACCGGCTCGCCGATGAAGGCGGCGATGGTTTCGGGTCCCTGCGCGACGACCAGCTTTTCGAGCTGGTCGGCGCAATATTGAGCGAACTGCTCTTCCGACAGCGAGCGGTCCTCGCGACGGTAATAATAGGGCGCCTCGGTATGCAGGATCGGCGCGCGCGGCAGGTCGAAGGCGTTGTGGAAGCCGGCGAGCCCGGTGAGCGAGCCGGTCATGACGCCGGAACCGTGATAGCCGCGCCAGCGCGAGATGATCTTCTTCTTTTCCGGCCGGCCGAGCACGTTGTTGTAGTACCAGATCAGCTTGATGTTGGTCTCGTTGGCGTCGGAGCCGGAGAGGCCGTAATAGACCCGGCTCATGCCCTTGGGCGCGCGCTCGACGATCATCTTGGAAAGCGTGATCGAGGCTTCCGTTCCGTGGCCGACATAGGCGTGATAGTAGGCGAGGTTCTTCGCCTGCGCGGCGATCGCATCGGCGATCTTCTGGCGGCCGTAACCGACATTGACGCAGTAGAGGCCGGCGAAGGCGTCGAGGCTCTTCTTGCCGTTGGTGTCCCAGATCGTCACGCCCTCGCCGCCGGCCATGACGCGGTTCGGCGTCTCGCCGCGCGCGTGCATGCCCATGTGGGTGGAGGGATGAAAGAAATGGTCACGGTCCCAGGCGGCGAGTTCGTTGGATTGTTCGAGCATCTTTTTCTCCTTTTTCGTTTCGCCGGCTGGCTCACGCCAGATCGAGGCAGACATATTTGAGGTCGGTGAAGGCCTCCAGGCCGTGGCGCGAGCCTTCGCGGCCGAGGCCCGATTGCTTGATCCCGCCGAAGGGGATCGGCGCGCCGGTGATCTTGACCCTGTTGACCGCCACCATGCCGTAATCCAGCGCGGCCGCCAAACGCCGCTGGCGCGCGCCGTTTTCGGTGACGACATAGGCGACCAGCCCGTATTCGGTGGCGTTGGCGCGCGCGATGACCTCGTCTTCGCCGTCGAAGGGCGTGACGGCGGCGACCGGCCCGAACGTTTCCTCGCGCATGATGAGCGCGTCGTCCGGCGCATCCGCCAGCAGGGTGGGCAAATAAAACAGCGAGCCGGGCGCCTGACGCTCGCCACCCGCGAGAAGCCTGGCGCCCCGCGCCTGTGCGTCGGCCACCTGCTCCTCGACCTTTTTCACCGCGCGCTCGTGCATCAGCGGGCCGATGTCCGTGTCGTCCGCCAGCCCGTTGCCGACCTTCAGCGCCTCGATCCGCCGGGCATAGGCTTTGCAAAAAGCATCGTAGACGCCGCGCTGCACATAGATGCGGTTGGCGGCGAGACAATCCTGCCCCGATGTCGCGAACTTCGCGTCGATGGCGATGCTGACCGCCCGGTCGAGATCGGCGTCGTCGAAGACGACCAGCGGCGCATGGCCGCCAAGTTCCATGACGAGCCGCTTCATCGTCGCAGCACTTTGTTGCGCGATCAGCCTGCCGATCTCGGTCGAACCTGTAAAGCTCATGGCGCGCACGCGGGCATCCTCGCACAGCCGCCCGACGATCGTCGCGGCATCGCCGGTGACGACGTTGAAGACGCCAGCCGGCAGACCGGCGCGCTCGCCGAGTTCGGCCAGCGCCAGCGCCGACAGCGGCGTCTCGGACGAGGGATGCGCGACGATCGTGCAGCCGGCGGCGAGCGCTGCGGCCGCCTTGCGCGTCAGCATGGCGGAGGGAAAATTCCACGGCGTGACGATGCCGACGACACCCAGCGCCTCGCGCCGCACGCTCATCTCCGCGCCAGGCAGATGGCTGGTGACGCTCTCGGCGTTCACCCGTTTGGCTTCCTCGGAATACCATTCGACGAAGGAGGCGGCGTAATCGATCTCGCCGCGCGATTCCGCCAGCGGCTTGCCCTGTTCGAGCGTCATCAGCAAAGCGAGGTCCTCTTTCGAGGCGAGGATAAGCTCGAACCAGGTGCGCAGGATTTTCGAGCGCTCCTGCGGCAGCAACGCTTTCCAGGCCGGAAAGGCCCGCGACGCCGCATCGATCGCCGTCCCGGTCTGGCCGGCGTCGAGCGCGGCGACGAAGGCGACCGTCGCGCCGGAGGCCGGGTCGGTGACTTCGAAGCTGCCGGCGGAAGCGCCCGCGGTCCAATGCCCGTCGACATAGGCGAGTTCGCGACAAAGGCGGCGGTCGGTCAGGCGGTCGAGCGCGTCGTGGCGCAGCGAGCGGGCGAAATGGGCGTGAGCGGACATGGCGACCTCCGAAGTTGCGGCAAGCCTATCCTTCGCCCTGCGAGAAACGGTCCATACCGGACCGCCCGCCTAGAGATTCTCTCTACGATCGCATGACGGACCGGCGGATTCCTCTGCCGCCGATCCGGGTCAGACCAGCACCACCGGCAGGCCGAGGCTTTCGGCGGCGCGCGCCATGCCGGCGTCGAGCGTACACACCGTGGCGCCCTGCGCGCCGGCGACGGCCAGATGCAGCGCGTCACCGGCGCGCAAACCGTTGGAACGCCGGGCGAGGTCGCTCGCGGCGACGAAATGGCCGTGCTCGACGGGAACGATGGTAAAGGAGGCATCGACAAGTTGCCGGAAGGCCGTTTCGACCAGAGCCCGCCCGTCCTGGTCCAGCGCGCCCATCCTGACCTTCATCGAAATCGCGGCGCTCCACTCGACATCGACCCACCAGCTAATCAGCTTCGGGCTGCCGCCGTGGTCTGCGAACCAACGCTCCGACCGCGCGGTGTGGCTCTCTTCGGTGAGCACCGAAACGATGACTGACGTATCGAGATAGTAATTCAATAACGGGCGTCGTCGCGCAGGCGGCGCATGAAATCTCCCGCCGACTCATGCTGGTAGGGCAGCGAATCGCGAACGCGCTTCAGCCGCTCGAAATCGATCGGCTTCTTCGGCTCGTATTGCCGCGCCACCGGCTCGATCTTCGCCACCGGCTCGCCGCCGCGCGTGATCACCACCGTCTCGCCGCTTTCGGCGCGGGCGACGACGTCGGCCAGCGTTTCCTGCGTGTCGTCGAGATTGACGCGGTCCATCGAAACCTCCGAACAGGGCTAATATGCCACCGGAGGGGAGCAGCGACAAGATCAGGCCCACTCCGTTCAGGCTTCGCCCCGTCCCAGCAGTTCCGCCACCGGCAGCACCGCCTCTTCCTTCACCGTCTTGGTGACGATGTAGGTGAAATAGCGGTCGATGCCGATCTCGCGCTCGAGCAGCGAATCGACCAGCCGCTGATAGGCGTCGATGTCGCGCGCCATCACCTTGAGGAGATAATCGACGCCGCCGCCGACCGACCAGCAGGCGACGATTTCGGGAATTTCGCGCACCACCCGCTCGAAGCGGTCGAAATCCGCCTGCCGGTGGTTGGCCAGCGTCACCTCCATCAGGACGGTGGCGATCGGCGCCAGCACGCGCATCGCCACCTTGCCGTGCCAGCCGGAAATGACGCCGGCCTTTTCCAGCCGGGCGAGCCTGATCCAGCACGGCGTCGGCGACAGGCCGACCGTCTCGGCCAGCTTGAGCTTGGTGATGCGGCCGTCGCGCTGGACGGCGTCGAGGATCTTCAGGTCGATGGCGTCGAGTTTCGGTCCGGCCATGGGCGTCGCTTTTCGTTGCGCCAGCAGCATTGGGGCGCATGATTTCGATTGTCAATTGCACTGATTTTGCTCTCTACTAAGTCATGACATTGTGGCAGCCCGACCCGGCGCTCATCCGCCGCCCCGCCTACCTCTCGCTGGCCGACCAGTTCGCCCGCGCCATCCATGACGGCCGGCTGGCGAACGGCGCCCGGCTGCCGACGCACCGGGCACTGGCGGACGTGCTGAAGCTGTCGGTGCAGACCGTTTCGCGCGCCTATGAGGAACTGATCCGGCGCGGGCTGATCTCGGGCGAGGTGGGGCGCGGCTCCTTCGTGCAGACGCAGCGCCGCGAACCCGACCCGCCCTACCTGCCCGAGCGGCTGGGCGAACTGATCGACCTGTCGATCCTGAAGCCCGCCTGCGAGACGATGCACCACGAGCGCTTGAAACAGGCGCTGGCCTGGCTGGCCGAAACCCTGCCGGCAAGTGCCGCGCTGTCCTTCCGGCCCAACATGGTCTTTCCGCGTCACCGGGCGGTGGCGGTGGACTGGCTGAAACTGTGCGGGCTCGACGCCTCACCGCAGAACGTCACGCTCACCAACGGCGCCACCGGCGGTATGACGGTGGCGCTGATGAGCGTGGCGCCGCCCGGCTCCACCGTCGCTACCGAGGCGATCGGCCACCATACGCTGGTGCCGCTGGCCCGCTACCTCGGCTTCAACCTCGAAGGCCTGCCCATCGATGACGACGGCATCGTGCCGGAGGCGCTGGACGAGGCCTGCCGGCTGACCGACATCCGCGCCGTCTTCGTGCAGCCCTCGGTCATCAATCCCACGGCGACGTTGATGAGTGCCGTGCGCCGCGAGGCGATCGCCGCAGTCGCGAGAAAGCACGACATTGCCATCATCGAGAACGACGTGCTGGGGCCGCTGGTCGAGGACCGCGCGCCGCCGCTCGCCGCTTTCGCGCCGGAGCGTACGCTCTACGTCACCTCCTTTTCCAAGATCACCGTTCCCGGCCTGCGCATCGGCTATCTCGCGGCGCCCGACCGCTACGTCGCCGCCGTCGCCAACCGGCATCTGGTGACGAACTGGATGGCGACGCCGATGGTCGCCGAGATCGCCACCAAATGGGTGGCCGACGGCACGGCGCTGGAACTGGTCCACTGGCAGCGCGGCGCGCTGAGGCGGCGCGCCGAGATCGCCCGCGAGGCGCTCCAGGGCGTCGCCCACCGCACCTGCCGCGACGCCCTGCATGTCTGGCTGGAGCTGCCCGGCGACCGCTCCGAAGAGGCCTTCGTCGCCCAGGCCCGCTTGCAGGGCGTCGCCATCGCGCCCGGCGCGTCCTTCCGCATCGCCGAGGAACCGTGGAAGCCGGCTGTGCGCATTTCGCTCGGCTCGACCACGGAAGGGGAACTGCACGCCGGCCTCGGCGTCGTCACCAAGCTGTTGCTCGGCGACCCCGAGCACCTGCTGCTGGCGATCTAGCACTACCGAAAATTGTGTAGACTCTGAAAAATTGTCATGATTTTATTTTCCTGATTGACATGATTTCAGACCTTCCGCATCGTTAAGGGACCAGCCTTCTCCAGAGACGGGGGAACGCCTTGCCCGCGCCCATCATCAAGATCGACGCCATCACCAAGAGCTTCGGCGCCTTCAAGGTGCTGGACGGCCTGTCGATGCAGGTCATGCCGGGCGAGAAGCTGGCGCTGATCGGCCCCTCGGGCTCCGGCAAGACGACGATCCTGCGCATCCTGATGACGCTGGAGCGCATCGACGGCGGCCATATCCAGATCGACGGCGAGCAGCTTTACCACATGGAGCGCAACGGCCAGCTTCTGCCGGCCGACGAGAGGCACCTGACGAAGATGCGGCGGAAGATCGGCATGGTCTTCCAGCTCTTCAACCTGTTCCCGCACAAATGCGTGCTCGACAACGTAACGCTGGCGCCGATGTTGACCAAGGGCACCCCGCGCGCCGCCGCGGAGAAGCGGGCGATGGAACTGCTCGACATGGTGGGCATGGCGGACAAGGCGAAGAACATGCCGGCGCAGCTTTCCGGCGGGCAGAAGCAGCGCGTGGCGATCGCGCGAGCGTTGGCGCTATCGCCCAAGATCATGCTGTTCGACGAGGTGACGTCCGCGCTCGATCCCGAACTGGTCGAGGAGGTGCTCAACGTCATGCGCCGCCTGGCGGCCGAGACCGACATGACCATGCTGCTGGTTACGCACGAAATGGGTTTCGCGCACGACTTCGCCGACCGGGTGCTGTTCTTCGACCGCGGCAAAATCGTCGAGGAAGGCAAGCCCGACGAGATTTTCCGCCATCCGAAGCAGGAACGCACGCAAGGCTTCCTGAAGAAGATCATCGCGGCCGGACACCGGGTCTGACCGCATGCCGGGCGGCCGGGCCGCCCAAACAAACCAAGAAGAACCATGGAGCTGGGAACGATGAGGAAATTTGCAGCATGGGCCGGCGCCGCCGGCCTCGCCATCGCCGTGACGCTGGCCGCCGCCACGCCGGGATCGGCCGACGACGCCAAGCTGGACCAGTTGAAGGCGCAGGGCTTCGCCCGTCTCGCCATCGCCAACGAGCCGCCCTATACGGCAGTCGCCGCCGACGGCAAGGTGTCGGGCGCCGCGCCCGACGTGGCCCGCGAGATCTTCAAGCGGCTCGGCGTGCCGGACGTGGTCGCCTCGATCTCGGAATACGGCGCGATGATCCCCGGCTTGCAGGCGGGCCGCTTCGACGTCGTCACCGCCGGCCTGTTCATGAAGCCGGAGCGCTGTGCGGCGGTCGCCTATTCCGAGCCGGTCCTGTGCGACGCCGAGGCCATGCTGGTGAAGAAAGGCAACCCGAAAGGTTTCAAGAGCTATGCGGACGTTGCCAAGGACGCCTCCGCCACCATCGGCGCGCCGGGCGGCGGCACCGAGGAGAAGCTGGCGCTCAACGCCGGCGTACCGCGCGAGCGCGTCATTGTCGTGCCGGACGGCCAGAGCGGCCTGAAGATGGTGCAGGACGGCCGCATCGACGCCTATTCGCTGCCCGTGCTTTCGATCAACGACCTGATGAAGAAGGCCAACGACCCGAACCTCGAAGTCATCGCCCCGGTGCAGGGCGCGCCCGTCTACTGCGACGGCGCCGCCTTCAACAAAAAGGACACCGCGCTGCGCGACGCCTTCAACGTCGAGCTGGCGAAGATGAAGAAATCCGGCGAATTCGCCAAGATCATCGAGCCCTACGGCTTCTCGGCGGCGGCGGCGATGTCGACGACGACCGAGAAACTCTGCTCGGCGAAGTGAAGGCCTTCTTCTCCCCGTTCACGGGGAGAAGATGCCGGCAGGCAGATGAGTGGCGGCGCGAACTTATCGAGGCCGGTGCTGCCCCTCATCCGGCCCTTCGGGCCACCTTCTCCCCGTGAACGGGGAGAAGGCTAG
>NZ_JAFKID010000009.1 GCF_017306545.1 Mesorhizobium sp. | reverse complement strand
ACTCAACGGCGTCGAGCCCCTCGGCTATCTCGCCGATGTCCTCACCAGGATCGTCAATGGCCACCCGAACAGCCAGATCGACGACCTCCTGCCATGGGCCTACATCCAGGCTCCCGAACTCAGGGCCGTGGCCTGAGAACAGCGCTTACAGAAGGCCTAAGCGACAACTCCCATCAGAAACGGCCCGTGCCGCTTTATTTCCCACGCCAGATATTCGCCCCACGTCAGGGATTTCCGCCAGTGCCGGAAGCCCTCCCGCTGCGCCTCCTCGTAAGCTTTGTCAGCCCGCCAGCCCACGCCGGAACCCTTGAAAAACTTGAAAATTAATGTAGCCAAACATCAGGAGATTGTGCCCGCCGGCCGCCGCCACTTCGAGCGCCCGCCTGGCGCTCTCCTGACCCTTGATGTCGGCAAGGTCCCTGAGGTCCGTGCCGGCTTGGCGTACGCCGGCTGCCGGCCGCGCCAGGACCTGCGTGCCGCGGAAATGGTTGGCGATGGCGATCAGGCTGCGCGGCGCGACGATGTCGATGTCCGAGCCGGCCCAGGCGGCTTCCGGCCCGCAGCCGTGCGGGCAGATCAGGCCTTTGCCCTCGGCGTTGGCGCCGATCGCCGCCGGCAGCGCGCCGGCGACCGAAGCGATGGTGCCGTCGAGCGACAGCTCGCCGAGCACGACATAGCCGGCCAGCGCGTCGGCGGGAACGGCGCCGAGCGCCGCCATCAGGCCGAGCGCGATGGGAAGGTCGTAATGGCTGCCCTCTTTCGGCAGGTCCGCCGGCGCGAGGTTGACCGTCACCTTCTTGGCCGGCATCGACAGGCCCGATGCATGCAGCGCCGCCTGCACCCGCTCGCGGCTTTCGGCCACCGCCTTGTCCGGCAGGCCGACGATGGACATGCCGACCTTGCCCGGCGCCACCATCACCTGCACGTCCACCGGCACCGCCTCGATGCCCTGGAATGCGACCGTGCGAACCCGCGCAACCATGTTCGTCCCCGCCCCGATGCGGACGCTGCCCGCATCCGCGCGATGAACCCGCGCCATAGCCGCGCGGCCCCTCGAGCGAAACAAGCACGGATCGCCGATCAGATCAAGAACATTCCAAGAACGGTTTTCGCGCGGAGGCTGTGAGGCGGTTGCATCCGGTTGCGGCGATGGAACAAAGCGCCGCGATCGGCACTATGCTCGCTTGGCCTCGACCGCGTCCCAGAACAGCGCGGCGATGTCGGCGCCACCGAAGCGCTGAATCTCGCGGATGCCGGTCGGCGAGGTGACGTTGATCTCGGTCATGTAGTCGCCGATCACGTCGATGCCGACGAGGATGAAGCCGCGCCGCCTGAGTTCCGGGCCGATGGCGGCGCAGATCTCGTGTTCGCGCGGCGTCAGCTCCGCCTTCTCGGCGCGGCCGCCGATGTGCATGTTGGAGCGTGCCTCGGTCTCGGCCGGCACCCGGTTGACGGCGCCGACCGGCTCGCCGTCGATGAGGATGATGCGCTTGTCGCCCTTGCGCACGTCCTTCAGGTAGCGCTGCACGATGAACGGCTCGCGGAAAAGTTGCGAAAACATCTCCAGCAGCGAGGCGAGGTTGCGGTCCGCCTCGGCGAGATGGAAGACGCCGGCGCCGCCGTTGCCGTAGAGCGGCTTGACGATGATGTCGCCGTATTGCTTGCGGAAGGCGGCGACCTCGGCCGGGTCCTTGGTGATCAGCGTTTCCGGCATCAGGTCGGCGAACTCGGTGACGAAGATCTTTTCCGGGCTGTTGCGCACCCAGGCCGGGTCGTTGACCACCAGCGTCTTCGGGTGGATGCGCTCCAGCATATGCGTGGTGGTGATGTAGTTCATGTCGAAGGGCGGGTCCTGGCGCAGCAGCACCACGTCCATTTCGGACAGGTCCGTGCGCACCGGTTCGCCGAGCGAGAAATGGTTGCCCTTCTCGTCGCGCACCGTCATCTCTTCGATCCGGGCGAACAGCTTGCCGCCGACCATCGCCAGCCGGTCGGGTGTATAGTGGTAGAGCCTGTGGCCGCGCCTTTGCGCCTCCAGCGACAGCGCGAACGTCGTGTCGCCGACGATGTTGACGGTTCTGACATGGTCCATCTGGACGGCGATGTCGAGCGGCATGGCGTGTCTCCGCGATGTGGGTCGGAGCAAGCATGTACAGGCTCGCGGACCCGCTGCCAATCGTCGAGCGCGCCCTCCGGTTCGCCGCGCGAGAAAGTTGCCAAGGGATACCATTCCTAAACGGTTTTCTGCCATGGTCGCGGCAATTCCGGCATGAGAACAGGAAAACCGATGCAAACTCCGTTTGGCACCGGGCAGACAAACAGGGATGGGACGGATCTGGCGTTCACCGATCCGCTGACGGGCCTGGGCAATCACCGCCGCTTCTTCGACAAGGTCGAGAGGCTGATTGCCGACCGCGCGGACGATCCGGCGCCCTTTGCCGTCGGCATCGTCGACCTCGACGGCTTCAAGCCGATCAATGACCTGTTCGGCCACAAGGCTGGCGACGACATCCTCATCCAGGTGGCGATGCGCCTGCGCGCTTCCATGGACGCCCATTCCACCGTCTGCCGCATCGGTGCCGACGAATTTGCCTTCCTCTATCCGATGGTGTTTTCGGAGGAGGCGGCGGCCGAGCGGGCGCGCATGCTGATCGAGATCCTGTCGGCGCCCTATGACGTCGGCGAGCGCACGGCGCGGCTTTCCGCCTCGGTCGGCTGCTCGCTGTTCTATTCCGGCGACGAGACGACCGAAATCCTGCTCAACAAGGCCGAGACGGCGCTCTACCACGCCAAGCGCTCGGGGCGCGGCCGGGTCGTCGTCTACACGCGCGAGATGGAGGAGGCGGCCAAGCACGTCACCCGCATCGAGCAGGCGCTGCGCCGCGCCGTTTCGGCAGGCGAGGTGGAACCGCATTTCCAGCCCATCGTCGACCTTGCCTCGCGTCGCGTCGTCGGCTTCGAGACGCTGGCGCGCTGGACCGACCGCGACCTCGGTTTCGTTTCGCCCGCGGTCTTCATCCCCATCGCCGAGGAGCGCGGCATCATCGGGCCGCTGTCGCAGCTCATCCTGCGCAAGGCGGCGGAAGCGGCGCGAAGCTGGCCGAAGGACCTGTTCCTGGCCTTCAACCTGTCGCCCTCGCAACTCGTCGACCAGAACACCGGCCTGCACATCCTGTCGATCCTCGACCGCACCGGCTTCGATCCGCGCCGGCTGGAGATCGAGATCACCGAAACCGGCCTGATGAACGATCCGGCCTCGGCCGAGAAGATCGTCGAAGATCTGAGGCGGGTCGGCATCCGCGTCTCGCTGGACGATTTCGGCACAGGCCAGTCCTCGCTCGGGCGGCTGCGCGAGTTCCATTTCGACAAGCTCAAGATCGACCGCGCCTTCGTCTCGTCCATCCTCGACGACCGCCCGTCGGAACATATCATCCGCGCCATTCTCGCCATGTGCGAGGGTCTGGGCATGGATGTCGTCGCCGAGGGCATCGAAGAGGAGGCGCAGGCCGACCGGCTGGTGCAGTTCGGCTGCGGCGGCGGCCAGGGCTACCTGTTCGGCAAGCCCGCCGACGCCGACGCGACGCTCGGCTACCTGCGCGACGCCTTCCGCGGCGCGCTGCGCGCCAAGGCGGTCTGAGCAGGCCCGCCGCCCTTTGGCGCGCCGGCACGGCTGATCCGCCACTCTTGTCTGACAAAAGACGGAAAACCGCGTTTTTCGCGCTTGCCCGCGCGGCGCGGGCGGCTAGGATGCGCCGCGCGCCGCCTTGAAGCATGATGCCGAAAAGTTGCAGACTTTTCGGAAAACATCATGCTTCAAAAATAAATGGTTAGAGCGGAATATCGATGCAGGGAAACGGCATTTCGCTCTAGCGCCGAAGGAGAGACAGGACATGATGCCATCGGCGCGCTTTGCCGATCTCGAGAACGCCTCGGTGCTGATCACCGGCGGCGGCTCCGGCATAGGGGCGGCGCTGACCGAAGGCTTCGTCCGGCAAGGGGCGAAGGTCGCCTTCATCGATATCGCCGAGGAACCCAGCAAGGCGCTCTGCGAGGCGCTCGCCGAAACGGGAAACCGCCCGCTCCACCTCAGCGCCGACCTGCGCGACATCGGCGCCCTGCGCGCGGCGATAGCCGAGGCCGCCGCCCGGCACGGGCCGGTGACGGTGCTGGTCAACAACGCCGCGCGCGACGACCGGCACGCCGCCGAAGAACTGACGCCGGAAAGCTGGGACGCCAACCTCGCCGTCAATCTCAGGCCGCATTTCTTCACCTTGCAGGCGGTGGTGGACGGCATGAAGCAGGCCGGCAAGGGCTCGATCGTCAACTTCACCTCGACCGCCTACATGCTCAACATCGGCGACATGCCGGCCTACACCGCCGCCAAGGCCGGCGTCGTCGGCGTCACCAAGGCCATGGCCGGCCGCTACGGCAGGCACGGCATCCGCGTCAACGCCATCGCGCCGGGCTGGGTCGTCACCGACCGCCAGCGCAAGCTCTGGGTCAAGGGAGACAATCTCGACAGCCACATCGCCCGCCAGGCAATCCCGCGCATGATGGTGGCCGACGACATGGTCGGGCCATGCCTGTTCCTCGCATCCGACGCCTCGGCCATGCTGACGGCGCAGACCTTGATCGTCGACGGAGGCCTGCTGTGACCGCCGTTCCCGCCTTCGCGGCGATCGACTGGGGCACGACGCGGCTGCGCGCCTGGCTGATCGACTCGGCGGGCGTCGTGCTGGCCGAGCGGCGCGGCGACGACGGTCTCATCTCCGCCCGTGAAACGGGGTTCGCCACGGTGCTCGACGGGCACCTCGCCGCCATGGGCGCGCCGGCCGGCCTGCCGGTCGTCATGTGCGGCATGGTCGGCGCCCGCCAGGGCTGGCTGGAAGCGCCCTATGCCGACGTGCCGGTGCCGCTCGCCGCCGTGCTGGAGGGCGCGGCGAAGGTACCGCATGCCGGCCGCGACATCCGCATCGTGCCGGGCGTGGCGCAGCGGCTGGCGGAGGCGCCGGACGTCATGCGCGGCGAGGAAACGCAGCTTGCCGGCGCCGGGCTTGAGGGCAGGGGCCGGCATGTCGTGTGCATGCCGGGCACGCATTCCAAATGGGTCGTGGTCGAGGACGGCGCCGTGACCGGCTTCGGCACCTGGCCGACCGGCGAACTGTTTTCCGTGCTGGCCGCGCATTCCATCCTGCGCCATTCGCTGGGCGAACATACGGCCGCCGTCAGTGCCGACGCTCCGCTGTTCCGGCGCTGGTGCGAGACGGCGCTCGGCGAGGGCGGCGACGTCATGGCCCGCCTGTTCTCGATCCGCGCCGCCGGCCTGTTGCAAGGGCTGGGCGCGGACGATGCCGCCGCTTGCCTCTCCGGCCTGCTGATCGGCGCCGAGATCGCCTCGGCCTCGCGCCGTTACCGTCCTGGCGGCGGTGCGGTCACGCTGGTCGCGTCCGGCCCGCTCGGCGTGCTCTACGGCGCCGCCCTCGGCCTCGCCGGCCATGCCATCCGGCCGGTTGATGCCGATGCCGCGGTGCGGGTCGGTCTGTTCGAGGCGGCGCGCCGCAACGGCATGGTCCCATGACGACGGATTGGAAGACGCCACGATGAATCGTACCGCACCGTTTCCGCAGCTTCGGCGTGGCCTCGTCGCCATCCTGCGCGGCCTGAAACCCGACGAGGCCGTTGCCGTCGGCGAAGCGATTTTCGCCGCGGGCATCGAGGCAATCGAGGTGCCGCTCAATTCGCCCGAGCCGTTCGTGTCGATCGAGCGCCTCGCCGCCAGATTGCCGGCCGCTGCGCTGGTCGGCGCCGGCACCGTGCTGACGGCCGGCGACGTGGACCGCCTGCACGGCGCCGGCGCGCGGCTGCTGGTCAGCCCCAACATCGACGCCGATGTGATGAGGCGCGCCGCGCATCACGCCATGGTGACGATGCCCGGCGTGTTCAGCCCGAGTGAAGCCTTCCAGGCGATCCGTCTCGGCGCCTCGGCCTTGAAATTCTTCCCCGCCAGCGTCCTCGGGCCGGGCGGCATCGCCGCGATGCGCGCCGTGCTGCCGGCCGATACGCTGGTCGGTGCGGTCGGCGGCGTCTCCGACAAGGATTTCGCCGGCTATCACGCCGCGGGCGTCAGCGTCTTCGGATTGGGGTCAAGCCTGTTCAAGCCGGGCATGGCGGTGGCCGAAGTGGCGGCAAAGGCGCGCGCTGCCGTCGCCGCCTGGGATGCTGTTTTCGGGAGCAAGGCATGAGCGAGCCCGCCGTTTCCCCGCTGTCGGATTACGTCTGCGAACTCGGCGAGGGGCCGACCTACGATCCCGTCAGCGACACGCTCTACTGGTTCGACATCGTCAACGGCTTGCTGGTCGAGCACCGTTCCGGATACGAAACGAAAGCGCATCCGCTCGGCCGCATGGCGAGCGCGCTCGCCGTCGTCGACGACCGGCGCCAGCTCGTTTCCACCGAAGACGGGCTTTATATGCGCGATGCCGCCACTGGGACGCTGACGCTGCATACGCCGGTCGAGGCCGACAACGCGGTGACGCGCTCCAACGACGCCCGCGTGCATCCCTGCGGCGCTTTCTGGATCAGCACCATGGGCAAGAAGGCCGAGAAGGGCGCCGGCTCGATCTACTGGTTCTTCAAGGGCGAGTTGCGGCGGCTGTTCGCCGACATCACCATCCCCAATTCCATCGCCTTCACCGCCGACGGGACGGTCGCCTATTTCACCGATTCCAAGACCGGCCTGATCATGCGCACCGCCTGCGACGCGGCCACCGGCCTGCCGGTCGGCGAGGCGAAAGTGTTCGCCGATCGCGGCGGCGGCAGCGGCGACCATGACGGCTCGGTGGTCGATCTCGACGGCACGCTGTGGAACGCCCGCTGGGGCGAGGCGTCCGTCAACGCCTATGCCCCGGACGGAAAGCTGACGCGCTCGATCGCGATGCCGGCGCGGCAGCCGTCCTGTCCCGCCTTTTACGGCCCCAAGGCGGACCGTCTCGCCGTCACTTCGGCCTGGGCGGACATGGACGCCGGCCGGCGCGCCGCCGACCCGCAGGCCGGCAAGACTTTCCTCATCGACCTGCCGGTGCGCGGCCGCTTCGAGTCGCGCGTGCTGATCTGAGATGTCGCGCCGCTGATGATTTCGCGTCGGTTTTGCCGGATGCGGAGTTCGCCGACAATGCGAGACTGGCCGCTCCATCGGACCTCAAAGCATGCCCAGCCCTGAACTTGTTCTGATCCATGAGCCGGAGCGGGCCTGCCTCGCCCGGCTCGAGGCCGAAGGTTTCGAGCCGCGACGCGCCGCCGAAATCGCCTCCTATCTCGCCCAGTCGACCGATCTCGCAGCCGAATTCGACGCCATCGCCGCCGCCTGTGCCGAGCGCGGCCTGCGCTTTGCGCCGGTGGAACTGGACGACGCGGCGGCGGCGCTCGCCAAGCGCGATCCGGCATTGACGCTTGTGTGGACGCTGACTGACGGGATCGCCTATTTCCGTGGCGGCGCCGGGCCGGCGCTGGCGCGGCTGGGTGGCTTCAAGGCCATCGGCGCCGACGATTCGGTCTTCGCGCTGTGCCAGGACAAGTTCCGCTCCGGCGCCGTGCTTGCCGCACTCGGCCTGCCGGTGCCGCCGGCCGGCCTGGCGCGCGACGGCGAATGGCTGGTGCCGCCGCCGGCTTCCGCGCAAGGCTGGTTCGTCAAGCCGAACCGCCTCGGTGCCAAGATCGGCATCTGGCCCGATTCGCGCTGTTTCGATCTCACGCAGGCGCTGGAGCTTAGCCGGCGCATCTTCGCGCATTACCGCGACGACGCGATCGTCCAGCCCTATGTCGCCGGCCGCAATGCGCGCACCTCTTTCCTGGCGGTCGAGCCCGAGGCGGCCATCGAGGCGCTCGGCGTTTCCTTTGTCGATTCCGGCGCCGATTTTCAGACCATGCAGGACAGCCTTGCCCTCTATGGCGATACCGGCACAGCGGCGAAGGCGGAAGGCCGCTATGCCGAGCCTGTGCTGGAGCTGGTCGCGGGCCGCCAGCCGCAGGCAGATGCCCGCATCCGCACGCTTGCCTCCACACTGATGCACGGCCTCGGCCTGCGCGACGTCTTCTCGCTCGACCTGCGCGTTGAGGCGGACGACGCCGTGCATCTCATCGAATTCGAGGTCTGCCCCGGCTTGCCCTGCTTCGATTTCCGCGCCTACTGCCGCGAGCATTGGGCCATGAGCCTGCCCGAAGCGATGGCGGCGGCTGCCGCCAGCAGGCTGCGACGCTGACTGTGGCCATTGCGAAAAGCGCTGTTGATGGCGGCGAAACCGCCCGCTATGGTTCGCCCTCGCGTTCGCCCCGCACTGAAACGCGGCTGGATCGAAACACGCGCCAAAACAAAGGGAACATTCGTATGTTGATGGAAAAGATTGCCCCCCGCTCCCGCGTCTGGCTCGCGGGCGCCGCATTGTCCGCCTTCATGGCGGCCTCGCCCGCCTTTGCCGTGACGCCGGCCGACACGCTGGTCGAGGGCTTCGCCATCGACGACATCATCAGCGTCGATCCGGCCGAGGCGTTCGAGCTGTCGACGGCGGAAGTGACGGGCAACACCTATGACCTGCTGGTCCGCATCGACCTTAACGACACCTCCAAGGTGCAGGGCGACCTCGCCGAAAGCTGGACGATCTCCGACGACGGTCTGGTCTACACCTTCAAGCTCAAGCCCGGCCTGAAATTCGCCTCCGGCAATCCGATCACCGCCGCCGACGTCGCCTATTCCTTCGAGCGCGCGGTCAAGCTCGACCTCAGCCCGGCCTTCATCATCGATCAGTTCGGCATCACCGGCGACAATGTCACGGAAAAGGCCAAGGCGATCGACGACACCACGTTCCAGTTCACCGTCGACAAGTCCTACGCGCCGAGCTTCGTGCTGAACTGCCTGTCCTCGACGGTCGGTTCGGTGGTCGATTCCAAGCTGGTCAAGGAACACGCCGTTGCGGTGACGCCGGACGCCGACCACAAGTGGGACAACGACTTCGGCCACGCCTGGATGAAGACGGGCTATGCCGGCTCCGGCCCCTTCAAGCTGCGCGAGTGGAAGGCCAACGAGGCCGTCGTCATGGAGCGCAACGACAATTACTGGGGCGAGAAGCCGAAGCTCGCCCGCGTCATCTACCGCCACATGAAGGAAAGCTCGGCGCAGCGCCTGGCCTTGCAGGCCGGCGACATCGACGTCGCCCGCAACCTCGAGCCGAACGACCTCGACGCCATCGCCGGCAACAAGGATCTCGCCACCGTCAGCGCGCCGAAGGGCACCGTCTATTACATCAGCCTCAACCAGAAGAACGAGACGCTGGCCAAGCCGGAAGTGCGCCAGGCGTTCAAGTACCTGGTCGATTACGACGCCCTGGGCTCGACCATCCTCAAGGGCATCGGCGAGATTCACCAGACCTTCCTGCCGAAAGGCGACCTCGGCGAGCTGGACGAGAACCCCTTCAAGCTCGACGTCGCCAAGGCCAAGGAGCTGCTGGAAAAGGCAGGCCTGAAGGACGGTTTCAAGGTAACGATGGATGTGCGCAGCGGTCAGCCCGTCACCGCCATGGCCGAGTCGATCCAGCAGACGGCGGCGCAGGCCGGCATCAAGATCGAGATCATCCCCGGCGACGGCAAGCAGACGCTGACCAAGTACCGCGCCCGCAACCACGACATCTATATCGGCCAGTGGGGACAGGACTATTTCGATCCGAACTCCAACGCCCAGACCTTCGTCTCCAACCCTGACAATTCGGACGACGGCAAGACCAAGACGCTGGCCTGGCGCAATGCCTGGGACATTCCGGAGCTGACCAAGCAGACGGAAGCCGCCCTTTTGGAAAAGGACAACGCCAAGCGCGCGGCCATGTACCAGGACCTGCAAAAGAAGGCGCTGGAGGAAAGCCCCTTCGTCATCATCCACCAGCAGCTCGAAGTGGCGGGCTACCGCGCCAATCTGAAGGGCTTCAAGCTGGGCCCGAGCTTCGATACCAACTTCGTGAGCAACGTTTCCAAATAGCCCCGGGCGGCAACGCGTGAGCGTCGTTGAAACGGAAGGCGGGCGAGCGCGCGGCAGCGACCGCGCGCTCGCCATCGCCGGCGGCATAGGCCGCTTCCTCCTCATCGCCGTCAGCACCTATCTCGGGCTGCTGGCGGTGACGTTCTTCATCGGCCGGGTCATTCCGATCGACCCGGTGCTCGCCGTGCTGGGCGACCGGGCGCCCGAAAGCGTGGTCGAGCGCACGCGCCGCGAGATGGGGCTGGACCTGCCGCTGATCGAGCAGTTCTGGATCTATCTCAAGGCGGCGGTGAACGGCGATTTCGGCACCTCGGTGCTGACCACCAACCCGGTGATGGCCGACATCCGCCGCGTCTTCCCCGCTACCATCGAACTGGCCAGCGTCGGGACGCTGATCGGTACGATCCTCGGCATCCCGCTCGGCGTGCTGGCGGCGGTCAAGCGCGGCAGCCTCGTCGACCAGCTGGTGCGCGTCGTCGGCCTGATCGGCTATTCGGTGCCGATCTTCTGGCTGGCGCTGCTGGCGCTGGTGCTGTTCTACGCCAAGCTGCAATGGGTGGCGTTCCCCGGCCGCATCGACATCGTCTATCAGTACACCTTCACGCCGATCACCGGCTTCTACCTCATCGACGCCGCCTTGCAGGGCCAGTGGGACGTGTTCTGGGACGTCTTCCGCCACATCATCCTGCCGGGCGCCCTGCTCGGCTATTTCTCGCTCGCCTATATCAGCCGCATGACGCGCTCCTTCATGCTGAACGAACTCAGCCAGGAATATATCGTCGCCGCGCGCGCCAAGGGCCTGTCGGAAACCCGCATCATCTGGGGCCATGCGCTGCGCAACGCGGCCGTGCCGATGGTGACGGTGATCGCGCTCTCCTATGCCGGCCTTCTGGAAGGTTCGGTGTTGACCGAGACGGTGTTCTCCTGGCCGGGCATCGGCCTCTACATCACCGATTCCCTGCAAAACGCCGACATGAACGCTGTGCTCGGCGGCACCATCGTCATCGGCTCCGTTTTTATCGCCATCAACCTGTTTTCCGACCTGCTCTATCGTGTACTCGACCCGAGGACGAAGACGCGATGAGCATGACCGGACAGGCAATGACCCGCCGCGAATGGCTGCTCTCCGAACGCCCCGCCTCGCGCATGCAGGCGAGGCTCGGCCGCGCCTATGTCACCTGGCGGCGCTTCTCGGCCAACAGGCTTGCCATGGTCGGCCTCTTCATCATCGTCGCTTTGCTGGTTGTCGCCGCCCTTGCCGACGTGCTCGCCACCCATTCGCCCTATATCGGCGACCTCAAGAACGCGCGCCTGCTGCCGCCGTCGGCCGACCACTGGTTCGGCACCGACGACCTCGGCCGCGACATCTATACGCGCATCGTCCATGGCTCGCGCCTGACGCTCTTCGTCGTGGTGCTGGTCGCGATCATCGCCGCGCCGGTCGGCCTGGCTGTCGGCACCGTCGCCGGCTATGCCGGCGGCTGGGTCGACGCCGTTTTGATGCGCGTCACCGATATCTTCCTCGCCTTTCCCAAGCTGGTGCTGGCGCTGGCTTTCGTCGCGGCCCTCGGGCCGGGTATCGAGAATGCGGTGCTGGCGATCGCCATCACTTCGTGGCCGCCCTATGCGCGCATCGCCCGCGCCGAGACGCTGACGGTGCGCAACTCCGATTTCATCAAGGCGGTCGAGTTGATGGGTGCCTCACCCTTCCGTATCGTCTTGCGCCACATCATGCCGCTCTGCCTGTCCTCGCTGATCGTGCGCGTTACGCTCGACATGGCCGGCATCATCCTCACCGCCGCCGGCCTCGGCTTCCTCGGGCTCGGCGCGCAGCCGCCGCTGCCCGAATGGGGCGCGATGATCGCGTCCGGCCGCCGCTTCATCCTCGACCAGTGGTGGGTTGCCGGCGCGCCGGGCTTCGCCATCCTCGTCGTCTCGCTTGGCTTCAACCTGCTCGGCGACGGCCTGCGCGACGCGCTCGACCCCCGGAGCGGCGATCAATGAGCGGCGGCAATCTTCTGGAAGTCGAGGACCTGCGCGTCACCTTCCCGACGCGCACCGGCAAGATCGAGGCGGTGCGCGGCGTTTCCTTCGCGCTCGGCCGCGAGCGGCTGGGCATCGTCGGCGAGAGCGGTTCCGGCAAGTCGCAGACCGGCCGCGCCATCATGGGCCTGACGCCGCCGCAGGCGGAAGTCTCGGCGCAGAAGCTTGCCTTCGACGGCCGCGACCTGCTGTCGCTGCCGGCGCGGGAGCGGCGCGCGCTGCGCGGCGGCCGCGTCGCCATGATCCTGCAAGACCCGAAATATTCGCTCGACCCGGTCATGACCATCGGCCGGCAGATCGTCGAGACGCTGCGCACGCATGAGAAGGTGTCGAAGGCCGAGGCGCGCGAGCGGGCGCTGGACATGCTGGCGGCGGTGCAGATCCGCGACCCCAAACGTGTCTTCGACCTGCATCCGCACGAAGTCTCCGGCGGCATGGGCCAGCGCGCCATGATCGCCATGATGCTGATCGCCAATCCCGAACTGATGATCGCCGACGAGCCGACCTCGGCGCTCGACGTCACCGTGCAACTCGACGTGCTCGCCATTCTCGACCGGCTGGTTGCGGAACGCGGCATGGGCCTGATCTTCATCTCGCACGATTTGCGCCTCGTCTCCTCCTTCTGCGACCGCGTCGTCGTCATGTATGCCGGCAAGGTGGTGGAGCAGCTGAAGGCGTCGGAACTGTCGCAGGCCCAGCATCCCTATACGCGCGGCCTGCTCGACTGCATGCCCAAGATCGGCGCCGACCGGCACCCGCTGCCGGTGCTGCAACGGCAGGCGGAGTGGGCGCTATGACCCCCGCTCTCGCCGTCACCGACCTCGAAGTCGTCTTCGACCGTTTCCGTGCGCTGAAGGGAGTGAGCATTACCGTACAACCAGGCGAATCCTTCGGTCTCGTCGGCGAATCCGGCTCCGGCAAGTCGACGCTTCTGAGGGCGGTCGCCGGGCTGGCGCCTGTTGCGTCCGGCACCATCACGCTCGACGGCAAACCGCTCGGCCGCCGCCGCGACAAGGCGTTCTATGCCAAGGTGCAGATGGTGTTCCAGGACCCCTATGGCTCGCTGCATCCGCGTCAGACGGTGGACCGGCTGTTGCAGGAGCCGCTCGCCGTGCACGGCATCGGCGACGGCGAAAAGCGAATCCAGCGCGCGCTGGACGAGGTCGGGCTCGGCGCCGGCTTCCGCTTCCGCTATTCGCACCAACTGTCCGGCGGCCAGCGCCAGCGCGTCGCCATCGCCCGCGCGCTGATCCTCGAACCGTCGATCCTTTTGCTCGACGAGCCGACATCGGCGCTCGACGCCTCCGTCCAGGCCGAGGTGCTGAACCTGCTTGAACAGGTGCGCCGCGACCGCGCGCTCACCTTCCTGATGGTCAGCCACGACCTCGCCGTCGTCACTCATATGTGCGGCCGGCTGGCGGTGATGCAGAACGGCGAAGTGGTCGAGACGCTCGCGTCGCCCGACCTCGCCGCGCACAGGGTCGAGAAGGACTATACCAAGCGCCTGCTGAATGCCTCCGGCGGCTTCGTCCGCGACGATGATTCATCCGCGCGCTCCGCGCATGAGGCTTGAGCGCTCGACAGCCGCTTCGCGAGCAACGCAAGGCGTAAAAATTCGCCTCGAAGTCACCGGGCAGCATCGTCTTGGATGGATCGGCTTCGGTTAGCCGGCAAAGAGTCGGCCTCTACCAGCCGACCCTGCGACCGTCGAAGGCCAGGAAGGCACCGCTGCTGCGAGGCTCCGCCGCCGTAATGATCGTCCGCAAAGCTCGCGCGCTCACTTCCGCCGGCAGAACGGCTTCCGCGCCGCCCATGTCGGTCTTCACCCAGCCGGGATGCAGCGACAGCACCGTGACGCCGTCCGGCTGCAAGTCGCGCGCGAGTTGGACGGTCGCCATGTTGAGCGCGGCCTTGGAGCAGCGATAGGCATAGTCGTCGTCATCGTCGTCGAGCAGGCCTTCGGCCATCGAGCCGGCGCGGGAGCCGATGTTGGCGACGACGGGATCGCGGCCGAGCCGCAGGTTCGCCAGCAAGGCGCGCGTCACCAGCACCGGCCCCAGCGTGTTGACGCGCAGCACGGCGAGGAAGTCGTCCGGCTGGAAGGCGTCAAGCCCGGCGGCGGCGCTGCGCACGGCGGCGTTGTTGACGAGCACGTCCAGCGGCCGGCCGGCGAGCCGTGCTGCCAGTGCCGAAACAGACTCCGGATCGGCGACGTCGAGCGGCTGGAACTCGACGCCCGGCTCGAAGCCGCCTGTCGGCCGGCAGCGGCCGCAGCCGATCACTCGCCAGCCGTCGGCCGCATACTGCCTGACCAGTTCGCGGCCGAGGCCTCGCCCGGCGCCGGTGACGAGCACCGTGCCGGGTTCTTCTGCCTCAGCGGCCACTCGCTACGCTCCGTGGCCTGTCGGCAGCTTCCTGCCGGGCGATCGCGGCGTAGATCTCGCCCGAGAATTTTACCGTGCGCTTCTGTGTCTCGTAGTCGACATGAGTGATGCCGAAGGGCGTTGTGTAGCCGTAGGCCCATTCGAAATTGTCCATCAGCGTCCAGGCGAAATAACCGCGCACCGGCACGCCTTCGCTTGCGGCCCTCGCCACTTCGCTCAGATGATCGACGTAATAGGCGGCGCGCAGCTCGTCCCAGACATGGCCGTCCGGCCCGACCGTTTCCGACCGCGTGGCGACGCCGTTTTCGGAAATGTAGATTTCCTTCGGGCCGTAATTGTCGTTCACGTAGCGCAGGACATCGTACATGCAGCGCGGCCAGATCTCGTAGCCGACTGCCGAATAGAGGCCTTCCGGCTGCACGCGGCGATAGTTGAGCGGCGCCAGTTCGGTGCCCTCGGCAATGACCGAGCGGCGGTAGATGTTGACGCCGAGATAATCGACGGGAGCGGCGATGATCGCGTTGTCGTCGGCCCGGATTTCCGGCAGCAGGTCGCCGTACAGCGTCAGCATGTCTTCGGGATAAGAGCCCTTGAAGACGGCGTCGAGGAACCAGCGGTTTTGCGCGCCGTCGAAGCGCCGGGCCGCCGCCGCGTCGCGCGGGTCGGCGCTGGCAGGCTCGGCGACGTTGAGGTCGAAGACGATGCCGACGGAAGCGTCCGGTACCTCGGCGCGGATCGCCGGAACCGCCTTGCCGTGGCCGAGCAGCGCATGATGGCTGGCGGTCACGCCGCCCTTGGTGCCGTCGCGCAGGCCCGGCGCATCTTCCCCCGAGGCATGGCCGGACCAGCAGAAGGTCCACGGCTCGTTGAGCGTCGTCCATTTCTTGACGCGGTCGCCGAAGCTGCGTGCCGCGAGCGCGGCATAGTCAGCCAGCGCGTCGGCGGTGGCGCGGTTGTACCAGCCGCCTTCGTCCTGCAACGCCCGCGGCAGATCCCAATGATAGAGTGTCGCATAGGGCTCGATGCCGGCTGCCAGCAGATCGTCGATCAGCCGGTCGTAGAAGGCGACGCCCTTGGCGTTCATCGCGCCACGCCCCTCAGGCATCAGCCGGGTCCAGGCGAAGGAGAAGCGGTAGGCCGAAAGGCCCAGTTCCTTCAGCACCGCAATGTCGTCCTTCCAGCGATGGTAACTGTCGCAGGCGATGGCGCCGCTGGAGCCGTCGATGATGACGCCCGGCACCTTGCAGAAGCGGTCCCAGATGCTCTCGCCCTTGCCGTCCTCGGCCGGAGCTCCCTCGATCTGATAGGCGGCGGTGGCGGCGCCGAAGACGAAACCTTGCGGCAGGACGAGCGAGGCGGCGCGCGCCTTGAGGGCGCGTCTGTTATCGATGCTTGATGTCATATTTTCTCTCGACTGTGCTGACCAGGCTGGCCGCCGCGAGCGTCAGCAGGATGTAGAAGATGGCGGCGGAATTGTAGGGCGCGAACGGCAGGAAGCTGGCCGACTGGAACTCGCGCATGCGCTGAGTGATGTCGCGGATCGACAGGATCGACAACAGCGAGGTGTCCTTGAGGATGGCGATCAGCTCGTTGCCGAGCGGCGGGATGATGATGCGGAAGGCTTGCGGCAGGATGACGAGGCGCGCCGTCTGCCAGCCGTTCAGGCCAAGGCTGCGCGCCGCCTCGATCTGGCCGCGCGGGATGGCGTTGATGCCGGAGCGGAAGATTTCGGCCAGATAGGCCGAATAGGCGAGCGCCATCGCGGCGATGCCGCGCGCCAGGTTCGGCGGGTCGAACACGCCCTGCGTGGCGTCCTTCAGCGCCCCGGCCAGCGGCAGGCCGACATAGAGCACGATGACCAGCATGGGGATGCCGCGGATCGTGTCGACGATGAACTCCGAGCCGATCGATAGAGGGTGGCGGCGATGGATATGACCGCCGAAGGTGAGCAGGCCGATGACGATGGCGAGCACCGCCAGCGTGATGCCGGAAGCCTTGTCGCGGTCGTTGAGCGCCGAGGTCTTCCACAGCACCGGCAGGTCGGCGGGCGCGGCGGCGACGGGCAGCAGCGCGGCGCTGACATCGGCCTTCTTCGCCAGCGCCGCGATGGCGTCGGTCGGGCCCTTGAAGGTGCGCAGCGGGATTTCGTCTTCCGGCGCGCCGGGAAACTGGCCGTAGCGGACGGCGCCGATCATGCCGGATGGCGTACCGGCCACGACGCCGACCTTGCCGCCGAGAGCGCCGACCAGCGCGTAGTCGTCGCGCGGCTGGAGCAGGAACCACGTCGCCGCACAGGCGAGCAGCGCGGCGATGGCGATGAAGGTGAAATGCGCGCGCCGGCTGTAATCGAGCTTGAGCAGGCCGACCCAGACGAGGCCGAGCACGGCGGCGAGGATATAGGCGGCGACCGCGGCGCGGATCGTGGTGGCGACGCCGGCGGCAAACGCCATGGGAGCGATGAAGAGGATGCTGACGAGGCCGATGCCGTTGACCGCGAGCAGGATCACGCGCCCGGCTTTGGCCGCGCGGCCGCCGGTGAAGAAGAAGAGCGTCAGCGCCAGAACCGTCACCGCCAGATAGGTCCAGAACAGTGCAGAGGCGTATCCGGCCACCATCGCCTCGGCGGCGTCGGTCAGCTTGCGCGGCGTCACGCCCTGCACCACCAGCTTGGAGGTGAAGGGATCGACCGCGTTGGCGACGACGGAGGCCGCGTAGGGGCGAACGACGCCGGTTGTGGCAACCGCGATGGCGGCGATCAGGTTGGCCACGCCGCAGGCCATCGCAAGACGAGGCCGCCGCGCCGCAAGGCGCGAAAACAGGACCGCGCCGAGCCCTGCCGCAAAGGCCAGCGCGAGAAGCAGAAAGCCGGGGACGAAGACGGACGAACCGTGCTCGATGCCGATGATGGCGCGCAGCGAGCGCTGGTAGTCGCCCGACGAGGCGAACAGGTAGACGATGAACGGCAGGGCGGCGAGGATGATCAGGTTGCTCGGCCGCAGGCGCATCAGAAACCGCATCTCAATCCGCCCTCCGCGAGAAAACGGCTCCGGCGCCTTGCGACGCCGGAACCGATAGCCAAATTACTTGGCGCCCCAGTACTTCTGGATCAGCGCATCGAGGCTGCCGTCGGCCTTGATCGCCTCGATGCCCTCGTTGAAGGCGGCGACGTTCTCGTCGCCCTTGCGGAAGACGAGGCCGAGCGGGTCGGATTGCAGGTTGCGGATCGGCACGACCAGCTCGCCGGCGAATTCCTTCTCGTAGGCGGCGGCGTTGGCGCCGTTGATGACGACGCCGTCGACGTCCTTGTTCTTGAGCGCGATGAGCGAGGCGGCGAAGCTGTCATAGGCGATGACGTTGTCCTTGCCGACGATGCCTTCGGCCACCTGCGCGTCGGTGGTGTTGGCCTGGGCCGACAGTTTCTTGCCCTTGGTCTTGAAGTCGTCGGCGGTCAGGCCCTCGTCCTCGACGCGCATCAGGATCGCCTGGCTGTTGACGATGTAGGGCTCGGAGAAGTCCATCGCCTTCTTGCGTTCCTCGGTGATGGAGACGCCGGAAGCGACGAGGTCGAAGCTGCCCTGGTCGAGCGCGGCGAAGATGCCGTCCCAGCCGGTGGTGACGAACTCGGCCTTGCAGTTGATCTTGGCGCAGACGGCGTTGACCACGTCGACGTCGAAGCCGACGATCTGGCCGGTCGCCGTGTCGATGCTCTCCATCGGCGGCGAGGTGGTGTCGGACCCCACCTTCAGCAGTTTTCCGCCAAGGTCGGCGGCGTGCGCCGCGCCCGACGCCATAAGCGCCAGCGCGAAGCCAATCAGGATTTTCTTCATCTTGTTTCCTCCGTTTTCAAGATTGCAGTGTGGGTGCCCGACGGCCAAGGCGGCCGCCGAGATCGTCCGGCTGCCGGCCGATCATGTCCGGCCGGAAGACTTCTCTCAGTCCGGCGGGGTCCTCGCCGGCCATGCGCAGCAAAAGGAACTCGCCGAGCCGCCGGCCGAGCAATTCGATCGGCTGATAGAAAGTGGTGACGGGCGGGCTGAAATAGGCGCTGACATTGATGTCGTCATAGGCGATCACGTCGACGTCTTCGCCGACCTTGCGGTCGAGCGCCTCCAGCGCCGAGAGCACGCCGAGCGTGGTCGCCTCGTTGACGCAGACGAGGGCCGTCGGCGGAGCCGAACCCTTGAAAAGCGCAAGCGTGCTGTCGCGGCCGAAACGCGCGGTGAGGTCGCCGCCCCCGACCAGGTCCAGCGACGGTTCCAGCCCGGCCTCGCGAAAGGCGCGGCAAAAGCCGTCGATCCTGTCCAGCGCGTAGGACAGGCGCGGCTCGGCATTGACGAGGGCGATGCGGCGATGGCCGCCGGCGATCAGCCGCGCAGTCGCCGCATGCGACGCCCATTCGTTGTCCACATCGACATGGGCGTAGGTGAGCGGCTGGCGGCAGCGGCCGAGCGACACGAAGGGAAAATCGGCCTCGACCAGCATGGCGATGCGCTGGTCCTCGGCCAGCACGCCGGAGAAGATCAGCCCGTCGGCGAGCCGCTGGTCGGCGATGCGGCGGGCAACGGTGCAGGCATCGTCGAAGCTGCGGTAGCCATGCACGGAAAGCCGGTAGTCGCTGCCGTCCAGCGCCTGCGAAATGCCGCTGAGGATCTGCGTGTACTCGACGCCGTCCCACTCGTAGCCGGCGGCCGAGGTGATCGGCATCAGCACGGCGGCCTGATAGGTCTTGCCGGTGCGTAGCGCCATGCCTCGGGCATTGGCCTGGTAGCCTAGCTCGCGCGCGGCGGTAAGGATAGCCTCGCGCGTCGCCTCGGTGACGACGGGCGAGCCGCGCAGCGCCTTGGAGATCGTCGCAATCGAATAACCGGTATGCGCCGCCAGCGTCTTGATCGTCGGCGCAGGCCGACCGGATATGGACCTGTGCTCGGCCATGTTCGCCGCCCGCTCTCCCGTCTTTTGGAATGCTAGCAACCGGTAAAAACGATTTCAAGAAAAATAAAAACGTTTTTATTGTGCGATGCAGCGGAATGAACGGTTTCCGTGCCGACTTGGTCGTCGGCTGGAACGCGAGACGCCTGAGACCCCACCTCCAACTCCAGCGGCCCCAATCTTGGGCCGTCGGCGCCGCCCCTCACCTGCCTGCCGGCATCCTCTCCCCGTCAGAACGGGGAGAGGCGGGCCTGCCGCACCTTTGGCGTTGTGGTCGTCAACGTTGGTCACTAGCGAAAGCGGCGGCGAAATCTTCTTCTCCCCGTTTACGGGGAGAAGGTGCCGGCAGGCGGATGAGGGGTAGCGCTGAGAGTCGAGGATCAGGGCTGGTCATACCCCCCTCCCCACGAGGGGAGGGGGTATGACGTCGCAAATGATGGCCGCCTTATGGAAGGCCGACGGCCCGCGCCATTCAAAAAGCCGAAGAGCCTCAGCGCGAGGGCGGGGCGTACATCAGGCCGCCCTTGTTCCACAGCGCGTTCAGACCGCGGTCGATCTTCAGTTCGCTGCCGGCGCCGAGATTGCGGTCGAAAATCTCGGCGTAGTTGCCGACGCCGGAGACGATCGCATAGGCAAAGCGCGGGTCCAGGCCGAGCTGCTTGCCGTTGTCGCCCTCGACGCCGAGGAAACGTGTCACCACCGGGTTGGCCGATTTCAGGCCGGCCTCGGCGTTCTCCTTGGTGATGCCGAGCTCCTCGGCCTCGATCAGCGAGAACAGCGTCCAGCGCACGACGTTGAACCATTTGTCGTCGCCCTGGCGCACGGCGGGGCCGAGCGGCTCCTTGGAGATGATCTCCGGCAGCACCATGAAGCCGTTCGGGTCGGCCAGCTTGAGGCGCTGCGAATAAAGCGCCGAGGCGTCGGTGGAATAGACGTCGCAGCGGCCCGTCTCGAAGGCCTTGATGACGCCGTCGGCGGAATCGATCACCACCGGCTGGTATTCCATCTTGTTGGCACGGAAATAGTCGGTCAGGTTCTGCTCGGTCGTCGTGCCCTGTTCGGTGCAGACGGTGGCGCCGGAAAGCTTCAGCGCGCTGTCGACGCCGAGCTTCTTCGGGATCATGAAGCCTTGCCCGTCATAGTAGGCGGTGCCGACGAAGTGGATGCCCATGCCGGCGTCGCGCGACAGCGACCATGTGGTCTGGCGCGACAGGAGATCGACCTCGCTCGACTGCAAGGCGGTGAAGCGGTCCTTGGTGGAGAGCGGCACGTAGCTCACCTTCTCCGGATCGCCGAACACCGCCGCCGAGACGGCGCGGCAAAAATCGACGTCGAAGCCGACCCATTTGCCGGCGGCGTCCGGCGCCGAAAAGCCGGCGACGCCTTCGCTGACGCCGCAGCGAACCGAGCCGCGCGCCTTGACCTCGTCCAGCGTGTCGGCGGCGGCCGCGGACGCGACGAAAGCCGAGCCGGCCAGAACCAGCGCTGCAAGAATTTCCCGTTTCATAAGAGTCCTCCCTTGGTTGGAAAAAAGCAAAACCCCGCCCACGACCGGCGCGCGGGCGCCGGAAGCATTTTTTGAACCGTGTCGCTCTGATGTGCCGCGGCGGCACCGTGCCGACGCGAAAGCTGTTACTGCCCGCCGGCCTCCACCGCCTCGAACGTCTCCTCCAGGAGCGCGACCAGAAGGTCGGCGTCGGCGCGCGTGAAAATCATCGGCGGGCGCATCTTCAAGACGTTGTCGTGCGGCCCTTCGGTGCCCATCAGCGCGCCCCGGCGGCGCACGCCGTCGCAGATCTTCTTCGCCAGTGCGGTCGCCGGCACTTTCGTGCGGCGGTCCTCGACCAGCTCGATACCGAGAAACAGGCCCATGCCGCGCACGTCGCCGATCGATTCATGGCGCGCCTGCATGGCGCGAAAACGCTCGACCAGATAGGCGCCGATCTCGGAGGCGTTGCGGCGCAAGTCGCCCTGCTCGATGACGTCGAGCACGGCAAGGCCGGCGGCGCAGGACACCGGGTTGCCACCGAAGGTGTTGAAATATTCCATGCCGTTGTTGAAGGAGGTGGCTACCTCGCGCGTCGTCACCAGCGCCGCCATCGGATGCGCGTTGCCGATCGGCTTGCCCATGGTGACGATGTCGGGCACCACGCCCTGCGTCTCGAAGGCCCACCAGTGGCTGCCGACGCGGCCGAAGCCGACCTGCACCTCGTCGGCGACACAGATGCCGCCGGCGGCGCGCACCATGGCGTAGACTTCCTTCAGGTAGCCTTCCGGAAGGAAGACCTGACCGGCGACGCTGGGAATGGATTCGGCGAGGAAGAAGGCAGGCGCGCGGCCCTGTTTCCGCATCGCCTCGATCTGCTCGGCGACGCTCGCGGCGAAGCGCCTGGCATGCTCCTCGACGGGCCAGTCATCGGGTGCGCGATAGCTGTCGGGAATGACGGCCTCGAAGACATGCGGCTGGCGGCCCTTGCCGCCCTTGCGCTTGTATTTGTAGGGGCTGAGGTCGATCAGTTCCTGCGTCGTGCCGTGATAGGCCCAGTCGAGAACGATGGCTTCTTCGCGCCCGGTATGGGTGCGCGCCATGCGCAGCATCAGGCTGTTGGCCTCGCTGCCGGAACAGGCGAAGGCTGCGACACACAACTCTGGCGGCAGGGTCGCCGTCAGGCGCTCGCTGTAGGCGACGATGTTGTCGTGCAGATAGCGCGTGTTGGTGTTGAGGATCGCCGCCTGTTTGGCGATGGCCTCGACCACATGCGGGTGCGCGTGGCCGACATGGCAGACATTGTTGAAGCAGTCGAGATAGGCGCGGCCGTGGTCGTCGATCAGCCACACGCCCTCGCCGCGCACGAACTTGATCGGCTCGGAATAGGAGATCGACAGGTTGGGCAGCAGCTTGGCCTTGCGTTCCGCCACGATTTCCGCGCGGCTTCGGCCCGTCTGTGCGAAAGTTTCGGGCGGGATGCTCGCCAGCGTCGCGGCGTTCGGGAACAGGCTTTGCCAGACGTCGAGATAGCGCGCCTCGCCGACGCCGAGAATATCGCGCGCCGCCATGTCCGGATCGACGGAAATCTGGAAATGCAGATGCGGCGCCCAGCCGCCGTTTTCGCTATGCGCGCCCATCTCGGCGACCAGCGCGCCGGCTTCCAGCCGCTCGCCGGGCTTCAGCCGCGAGACGACCTCATGGGCGAGATGGCCCCACAGCGTGACGAAGGGCGGGCAGCCTTCCGGCTCGTGCAGCAGCGCGACAAGGCCACCATAGCCGAGCGGGTCTTCCTCGATCTCGACGCTTTTCACCGTCGCGGCCAGCGGGGTGTAGAGTTTTGTGCCGGCGGGCATGAACAGGTCGAGGCCGAGATGGCGGTCGCGCCGTACGCCTTCGATGAGGCGCGAGCGGAACATGTCGCCGGAATAGACGGTGCGCGCCTCGCCCCACGGCCCGATGCCGAGCGTGACGCCATGCTCGGCCGCATAGGCATCCCACCAGTCGGACGCTTTCTGCGGTTCGGCAGCGGCGGAAGCGACGGTCATCGGATTGGCGGCGTCGCCATAGGGAACCAGCGCCTTGGTCAGCGTCGCCGGATGCGGCTTGAGGATCGGCGCAAAGGTTTTCGCATTGCGCGCGATCCAGTCCGAGATCGCGCTCGCTCCGGGCGCGGCGTCGAAGCCGCAGGCATGGCGCAGGATGGCGGTGGCGAAGCGCGGCTTCATCGCGTCAAGCCGGCGCAGCAACCGCCAGGCCGGCGCCTCGCTGATCGCCAGGTAAGGATTGTCGCCGGTGCGCTCCTTGCGCTGCGCCGACAGGGTGACGGAAATGACCAGCCGCGCCGTGATCAGATCGAACAAAAGGTCGAGTTCCTCTTCGCGCAGCGGATACTCGGCGTGGAAGCCGGCCGCGATGTTCGCCGCCGCGCCGATGGGATCGGCTTCGTCGAGAATGGAATAGGCACAGGCCACCGCGACCTCGGCGATGAGGACGGTGTGCAGCGCGTCGCCGAAATCGATGACGCCGGCCACCGCATCCGGCCGCTCCGGATCGACCAGCACGTTCCAGTCGTTGGCGTCGTTGTGGATGACCTGCGCGCGCAGCGCCGGCAGGCGCGGCGCCACATGCGCGTCGAAGCGGTCGAGGAAGCGCGCGACCAGCGCCCGGTCGGCATCGTCGGCGATGTGGTGCAGGCGCGAGCGGGATTCACCGGCGCGGCGGACATCCCAGTCCAGCACGCGCAGCGCGCCGGGATGGATAAAACCCTGCAAGGCGCGGTCCATGCGCCCCATCATTCGGCCGAGCGAATGCAGCACGTCCGGCGTTCGCTCGCTTTCGGCCAGCGGCTTGCCGGGCAGCCAGGACACCATGCGCAGCGCATGACGCAAGCCGGAAACACCCTCGGCGGTCGCCAGCGCGGACCCCGACACGGTCTTGCGCAGGCGCGGCAAAGCCAGCTCGGGCGCGACGGCGCCGAGATGGTCGAAGAGCGCTGCCTGGAACTCGCTCTCCAGCGCCGGCTCGCTGGCGTTGACGATCTTGAACGTCCAATCCCCCGCACCGGAGACGAGGCGGAAATTCTGGTCGCGCTCGCTGTCGAGGCGGGCGAATTCGCCGCTGACGCCGAAATGCTCGCGGGCCAGCCCGGCGGCATGCTCGGGCGAGAAATCGGGAGCCGGGTGATCGAGATCGGTCATGGATGAAACTTCAGTGCAGGATTTTATGATGGATAGTTTTGCACGGTCATGCAAAGCAGGCACCCGGCAATGTGCCGGCGAGGCCGGCAGACTGACGACATAGACCGGCATATTGCCGGCAGGGCAGAGGAGCCCGCCATGAAGCAGCCCGACGCGAAGGACCACGAAATTCTCGCCATTCTGTCGAAGGAGGCGCGCGTCCCGATGAAGACGCTGGCCGCCAGGGTCGGCCTGTCGCGCTCGGCGGCCAGCGAGCGGGTGGCGCAGATGGAGCGCAGCGGCGTCATCCGCGGCTATCGTGCCGACATCGGCCAGATGGAGGCCGGCGTCATCCGCGCTTTCCTGCTGGTGACGCTGGCGCGCACGCCTTCCATGGGCATTCTCGACAGGCTGGCGGGCCATGCCGAGGTGCGCCGCGTGTCTTCGGTCAGCGGCCAGCTCGACCTCGTGGTGGAAGTGGAGGTGGTCTCGATCGACCGGCTGAACGGCCTGCGCGACGCGATCGCGGACACGGTGGAAGTGCAGGACCTGACCACGCTGATCGTGCTCAGGCGCGATATCGAGCGCTCCTGATAAAGGCCCGCAAGGCGACCGCGCCACCGGCCCCACTCGGATTCCCGACCGCCGATCCCACTATGCAAATACTATGAGACGGGTCCGCCGCCTCTCTCGAAAACATATGCCGGCAGGCCGAAATCTAAGCGCCTGAACACGGTTCGCGCTGCCGGCCATCCGGCCGGCGCCGGGCCGATGGAGAACGGCGCAATGTTCGACATTCTGATGCTGGCGATCGGCCTCGTCGCCTTCGCGTTGCTGGTCCTCTACGGCATCGCCGGCGAACGGCTCTGAGGAGGCGGTCATGATCCTCGACTACACGCTGGGTGGCTTCGCCGCTGCGCTCATCCTCGTCTACCTCGTCTACGCGCTGCTGCGCCCGGAAAGGTTCTGAGCATGTCTCCCGAAAGTGGAGGCCGGTTTCGGGACAAAGACATGCGAAAAGAGAGATAACCCATGACCCTCAACGGCTGGCTCCAGATCGCGTTGTTCAGCGCCATCGTCATCGCGCTGGTAAAACCCCTCGGCTGGTACATGACACGGGTCATGGCGGGCGAGCGCACTGTCCTGTCACCCGTCCTGGGACCGATCGAGCGCCTGCTCTATGCAGGCGCCGGCATCGACGAGCGGCAGGAGCAGCACTGGCTGACCTATCTGCTGGCGATGCTTTCCTTCAATGCCGCCGGCTTCGTGCTGCTGTTCGGCCTGCAACGCCTGCAAGGCTTTCTGCCGCTCAACCCGATGCAGATGGGCGCGGTGTCGCCGGATTCGACTTTCAACACCGCGCTGAGCTTCGTCACCAACACCAACTGGCAGGGCTACGGCGGCGAAAGCACGATGGGCTATCTGGTCCAGATGGCCGGGCTGACGGTGCAGAATTTCGTCTCCGCCGCCACCGGCATCGCCATCGCCATGGCGCTGATCCGCGGCTTTGCGCGCGCCTCGGCCAAGACGGTCGGCAATTTCTGGGCCGACCTGACGCGCTCGACGCTCTATGTACTCTTGCCGCTCTCGATCCTCTGCGCGCTGTTCTATGTCAGCCAGGGCGTCACCCAGACGCTTGGCGCCTCTATAGACGCCACCACTCTGGAAGGTGCGAAGCAGACCATCGCCGTCGGCCCGACCGCCTCGCAACTGGCGATAAAAATGCTCGGCACCAACGGCGGCGGCTTCTTCAACGCCAATTCGGCGCATCCGTTCGAGAACCCGACCGCGCTCACCAACCTGATCGAGATGGTGTCGATCTTCGCCATCGGGGCGGCGCTCACCAATGTGTTCGGCCGCATGGTCGGCGACGAGCGCCAGGGCTGGGCGATTTTCGCGGCCATGGGCGTGCTGTTCCTCGCCGGCGTCGCCGTCACCTACTGGGCGGAAGCCAACGGCAACCCTGCCTTCGCCGCACTCGGTATCGACGGCGGCAACATGGAGGGCAAGGAGGTGCGCTTCGGTATCGCCGCCTCCGCACTGTTTTCCGTCATCACCACGGCGGCCTCCTGCGGCGCCGTCAACGCCATGCTGGACTCCTTTACCCCGCTCGGCGGCCTGATCCCGCTGGTCAACATGCAACTCGGCGAAGTCATCGTCGGCGGCGTCGGCGCCGGCCTCTACGGCATGCTGCTGTTCGTCATCCTGGCGATCTTCATCGCCGGGCTGATGGTCGGCCGCACGCCCGAATATCTCGGCAAGAAGATCGAGGCGAAGGAGGTGAAGATGGCGATGCTTGCCGTGCTGTCGCTGCCGCTCGCCATCCTCGGCTTCACCGCCGCGGCGGCCGTACTGCCGAGCGCGCTTGCCTCGTTGGCGAACGCCGGGCCGCACGGCTATTCGGAAATCCTCTACGCCTACACCTCCGCCGCCGCCAACAACGGCAGCGCCTTTGCCGGGCTGTCGGCCAATACGCCCTGGTACAATCTCACCATCGGCCTCGGCATGATGATGGGCCGCTTCCTCGTCATCGTTCCGGTGCTGGCCATTGCCGGCTCACTGGCGGCGAAGAAGACCGTGCCGGCCTCGGCGGGCACGCTGCCCACGCATGGCGGTCTGTTCGTCGGCCTGCTTGTCGGCGTGATCCTGATCGTCGGCGGCCTCACCTATTTCCCCGCACTCGCCGTTGGCCCGATTGTCGAGCACTTCGCCATGCTCGCCGGACAGACTTTCTGAGGAACGCATCATGGCCAAAACTTCGGAAATCAGCGTCTTCGACCCCACCATCGTCGGGCCGGCCATCAGTTCGTCCTTCGCCAAGCTCGATCCGCGCGTGCAGGTCCGCAATCCGGTGATGTTCGTGGTCGAGATCGTCGCGATCCTCACCACCCTGATCCTGCTGCGCGACCTCGTCTTCGGCGGCAGCCGGCTCGGCTTCTCCTTCCAGGTCATCCTGTGGCTCTGGTTCACGCTGCTGTTCGCCAATTTCGCCGAGGCGGTGGCCGAGGGGCGCGGCAAGGCGCAGGCCGACGCGCTGCGCCGCACGCGCACCGAAACCGACGCCAAGCGGCTCGTGCCGGACGGCTCGACCTATGAACTGGTACCGGCGACCAGCCTCAAGGTCGGCGACGTCGTGGTCGTCGAGATCGGCGACATCATCCCGTCCGACGGCGAAGTGATCGAAGGCATCGCCTCGGTCAACGAGGCGGCGATCACCGGCGAGTCCGCGCCCGTCATCCGCGAATCCGGCGGCGACCGCTCCGCCGTTACCGGCGGTACGCAGGTGCTGTCCGACCAGATCAAGGTGCGCATCACGGCGGCGGCCGGCTCGACTTTCCTAGACCGCATGATCTCGCTGGTGGAAGGCGCGCAGCGGCAGAAGACGCCGAACGAGATCGCCCTCAACATCCTGCTTGCCGGCATGACGCTGATCTTCGTCTTGGCCGTCGTCACCATTCCGAGTTTCGCCCACTATGCCGGCGGCGCCATTCCGGTCGTTGCCTTGGTCGCCCTGTTCGTGACGTTGATCCCCACCACCATCGGCGCTCTGCTGTCGGCCATCGGCATCGCCGGCATGGACCGGCTGGTGCGCTTCAATGTGCTCGCCATGTCCGGCCGTGCCGTCGAGGCGGCGGGCGACGTCGATACGCTGCTGCTCGACAAGACCGGCACCATCACGCTCGGCAATCGTCAGGCGACCGAATTCCTGCCGCTCAAAGGCATCAGCGAGCGCGACCTGGCCGATGCCGCACAGCTGTCCTCGCTGGCCGACGAGACGCCGGAGGGCCGCTCCATCGTCGTGCTCGCCAAGGAAAAATACGGCATCCGCGGCCGCGAGATGGAAAGACTGCACGCTCATTTCGTGCCCTTCACCGCGCAGACGCGCATGAGCGGCGTCGATCTCGACGGCACCAGCATCCGCAAGGGTGCCGTCGATGCCATGCTCGCCGACGCCGGCGTCGCAGGCAGTCATGCCCGTCATGCGAGCGAGGCCACGCGCGAGTTGCGACAGATCGCGGAGACGGTGGCGAAATCCGGCGGCACGCCGCTGGCGGTGGCGCGCGACGGAAAACTGCTCGGCGTCGTGCATCTGAAGGACATCATCAAGGGCGGCATCCGCGAGCGCTTCGCGGCCCTGCGCCAGATGGGCATCCGCACCGTCATGATCACCGGCGACAACCCGATGACGGCGGCGGCCATCGCCGCCGAGGCCGGCGTCGACGATTTTTTGGCGCAGGCGACGCCGGAGAACAAGCTGGAACTGATCCGCGCCGAGCAGGCCAAGGGCAAGCTGGTCGCCATGTGCGGCGACGGCACCAACGATGCGCCTGCACTGGCGCAGGCCGATGTCGGCGTGGCGATGAACACCGGCACGGTGGCCGCGCGCGAGGCCGGCAACATGGTCGACCTCGACAGCGATCCGACCAAGCTGATCGAGGTGGTGGAGATCGGCAAGCAGTTGCTGATGACGCGCGGCTCGCTGACCACCTTTTCCATCGCCAACGACGTGGCGAAATATTTCGCCATCATCCCGGCCATGTTCGTCGCCTTCTATCCGCAGCTCCAGGCGCTCAACATCATGCGGCTGTCCTCGCCCGAAAGCGCCATCCTGTCGGCGATCATCTTCAACGCGCTCGTCATCATCGCGCTGATCCCGCTGGCGCTGAAGGGCGTTAAATACCGCGCCATCGGCGCCGCCGCGCTGCTTCGGCGCAACCTTCTGATCTACGGCCTCGGCGGCATGATCGTGCCGTTCCTCGGCATCAAGGCGATCGACCTCGTCATCACCGCCGTCGGCCTCGCCTGAAGGAGTTTGTCATGTTCGCCCATATTCGTCCCGCCCTGTTCATGCTCGCCGCGCTCACCGTGCTGACCGGCCTCGTCTATCCGTTGGCCGTCACCGGCCTCGCGCAGGCGGTGTTCCCGTCGCAGGCGAACGGCAGCCTGATCGAACGCGACGGCCATGTCGTCGGCTCGGCGCTGATCGGCCAGGCTTTCGCCGGCGAGCGCTATTTCCATCCGCGCCCGTCGGCCGCCGGCGGCGGCTACGACGCCTCCAATTCCGGTGGCTCCAACCTCGGGCCGACCAGCGCCAAACTGATCGCGAGGGTGAAGGCGGATGCCGAGGCGCTGGAGAAACAGAACCCCGGAACGCCGGTGCCGGTCGATCTCGTCACCACCTCGGGCAGCGGCCTCGATCCGGACATTTCGCCGGAGGCGGCGCTGTTTCAGGTGCCGCGCGTGGCCGAGGCGCGCGGGCTTTCGCAGGATGTGGTGAAAGCGTTGGTTGCCGCCCATGTCGAGCAGCCGGCCGGCGGCCTGCTGGGTGAAGTGCGGGTCAACGTGCTGGAACTCAACCTCGCGCTGGATGCTGCCAAGGCGCAATGAGATCGGATTCATGGATTGGCTTGATACCTCCACCCCTAGCCTCTCCTCGCAAGAGGGGGACTTGGGGCGCGGCGGCTTCCCCTCACCCTAAGGGCGCAAGAGTCGGGGAGGGGCTAGGGGTGGGGCATTCACATGGTTCCTCCCGCAACGAAGCACCCCTTGCGCAATCTCCCGCCGGCGGCGATTCTCTGCCGGCCATGACTGAAAGGTCGCCTTGAGACGCAACCGATGCCGGACCAGAACGGTGAACCCAAGCGGCCCGATCCCGAGGCCCTTCTGCGTGAAGCGGCGACGGAGACGCGCGGCCACCTGAAGGTGTTCCTCGGCGCCGCGCCCGGCGTCGGCAAGACCTACGAAATGCTGCTTTCCGCCGCCGCCCAGCGCCGCGCCGGCGTCGATGTCGTCATCGGCCTGATCGAGACGCATGGCCGCGTCGAGACCGAAGCGCTGGTGCACGGCTTCGAGATCGTTCCGCTGAAGCACGTCGATTACAACGGCCGGCACCTTCAGGAGATGGACCTCGACGCCATACTGGCGCGCAGGCCGGCGCTGGTGCTGGTCGACGAACTGGCGCACACCAACGCGCCGGAAAGCCGGCATCCGAAGCGCTATCAGGACGTCGAGGACCTGCTCGCCGCCGGCATCGACGTCTATACCGCCGTCAATATCCAGCACCTGGAAAGCCTGAACGACGTTGTCCAGCAGATCACCCGCATCCAGGTGCGCGAAACCGTGCCGGACGCCTTCCTCGACCGGGCGGACGAGATCGAGGTGATCGACCTCACCCCGGCCGACCTCATCCAGCGGCTGAAGGAGGGCAAGGTCTATGTTCCGGGCACCGCCGAGCGGGCGCTGGCGCATTATTTCTCGGCCGGCAATCTGACGGCGCTGCGCGAACTGGCGCTGCGCCGCACCGCCCAGCGCGTCGACCAGCAATTGCTCAGCCACATGCAGGCGCACGCGATCTCCGGCCCGTGGTCGGCCGGCGACCGCATCCTCGTCGTCGTCAACGAGCATCCCAAGGCGGCGGCGCTCGTGCGCTATGCGCGCCGCATGGCGGAAAGGCTCGGCGCGCCGTGGACCGCGCTCTATGTCGAGACGCCGCGCTCGCTCAGGCTCGGCGAGGCGGCGCGCGACCGCATCGCCGAGGCGCTGCGCATGGCCGAGCGGCTGGGCGGCGAGGCGGTGACGATCCCCGGCCGCGAACTCGCCGGCGAAATCCTCGACTACGCGGCGAAGAACAATTTCAGCCACCTGGTCATCGGCCGCAGCCGGCGGTCCCGCCTGCGCGAGATGCTGTTCGGCTCGATCACCTCCGAGATCGTGCGGCGTGCCGGCAATGTCGCGGTGCATGTCGTCACCGGCGACGACAAGGCCGCACCGGCGCTGAAAACCGTCGATACGCGCGCGGCGGCGCCGTTCGACGTGCGGCCCTATCTGGTTACTGCGGCGGTGGTCGCCGTAGCGCTCGGCGGCGGCGAGGTGCTGGCCCGCTTCCTCAATGTGCAGAATGTCGCGCTGGTTTTCCTCACCGCGGTTCTGATCAGCGCCGTCGCCTTCGGCCTGGGGCCGGCGCTGTTCGCCAGCCTGCTCAGCGTGCTGGCCTTCAACCTGTTCTTCCTGCCGCCCTATTTCAGCATCACCATTTCGGACCCCGAAAACGTCGTGGCGCTGTTCTTTTTCCTGGTGGTGGCGCTGGTCGCCTCCAACCTGACGGCGAGCGTGCGGGCGCAGGCGCTGGTGGCACGCCAGCGCGCCCGCACCACCGAGGACCTTTACCTGTTCAGCCGCAAGCTGGCCGGCATCGCCTCGATGGACGATCTTCTGTGGGCGATTTCCTCTCAGGTCGCCTCCATGCTCAAGGTTCGGGTCGTCCTTTTCCTTCCGGAGAACGGATCGCTCGAATTGAAAACCGCCTGGCCGCCCGAGGACGTCGCCGAGGAAGCCGACCTCGCGGCGGCGAAGTGGTCGTGGGAAAGCAACAAGCCGGCCGGGCGTGGCGCCGACACGCTGCCCGGCGCCCGGCGTCTGTTCCTGCCGATGCGGACGGGACGCGGGCCGGTCGCGGTGATCGGCATCGACAGCGACAAGCAGGGCCCGCTGCTGAGGCCGGACGAGCGGCGCCTGCTCGACGCGCTGTCGGACCAGGCGGCGCTGGCCATCGAGCGCATCAACCTCTCGGACGATTTCGACAGGGCGCAGCGCGCCGCCGAGCGCGACCGGTTGCAGGCGGCGCTGCTCACCTCCATCTCGCATGACCTCAGGACCCCGCTCGCCTCCATCCTCGGCGCCGCGGACGGCTTGGCGGCACTTCCCGATCTGACGGCGGACGACCGCAAGGCGCTGCTGGCAACCATCCAGGAGGAGGCGGAACGGCTGAACCGCTTCATCGCCAACCTGCTCGACATGACGAAGCTGGAATCCGGTGCGATTGCCCCGACCATGGGGCTGGTGGACATCGGCGAGATTGTCGGCAGCACGCTGCGGCGGGCGGAGCGGATTTTGGCCGGACACCGGGTCGAGACGGCGCTTGCCGCCGACCTGCCGATGGTGAAGCTCGACCCCGTGCTGTTCGAGCAGGTGCTGTTCAACCTTCTCGACAATGCGGCGAAATACGCTCCGGCCGGCACGACGATCCGCATCGAGGGCCGGCGCGAGGACGAGGCGGTCAGCCTGCGGGTGACGGACGAGGGGCTGGGCATCCCGCCAGCGGATCTGGAGCGCGTCTTCGACAAGTTCTATCGTGTGCGCAAATCGGACAGCCAGCGGGCAGGCACCGGGCTCGGCCTCGCCATTTGCCGAGGCTTCGTCGAGGCGATGGGCGGAACGATCGAGACCGGCAACCGGGCCGACCGGCCCGGCGCGGTCTTCACCGTCACCCTGCCGGCGCAACCGGAGGCCACGCCATGAACGCGAACGCCGCCACCATCCTGATCGTCGACGACGAGCCGCCGATCCTGCGGCTCCTGCGCACCAGCCTGGCCTCGCAAGGCTTCCAGGTGGTGGAGGCGGCGAACGGCGACACCGCGCTCGCCGAGGCCGAACGGTCCGGCCCCGATCTGGTCATTCTCGATCTCGGTCTGCCGGACATGGACGGGCTGGACGTGATCCGCACCTTGCGCGGCACCGGCAACGCCGTGCCGATCCTCGTCCTGTCGAGCCGCTCGGACGAAAAGGGCAAGGTCGAGGCGCTCGACCTCGGCGCCGACGATTACGTCACCAAGCCGTTCGGCACGGCGGAGCTTTTCGCGCGCATCCGCGCAGCGCTCAGGCACCGTTTGCAACAGCAGGGCGAGCAGCCGGTCTTCCGAAGCGGCGATCTGGAGGCCGATCTGGTGCGCCGCATCGTGCGCGTGCGTGGCGAGGAGGTGAAACTCACGCCGAAGGAATACGACATCTTGCGCATGCTGGTCGCCCATGCCGGCAAGGTGCTGACCCACCGCATGCTGATGAGCGAGGTGTGGGGCAGCGAAACGGACGTGCAGTATCTGCGCATCTATGTCCGCCAGCTTCGCCAGAAGATCGAGTCCGATCCGGAACGGCCGCAGTACATTTTAACGGAAACCGGGATCGGCTATCGGCTCAAGGCCGAGTGATCGGCGCAGCCCCGGCGAGAAAGGCCGGCATCGCGGACGGTTCCGCGCAAGCGCCGCGCCCGTCTATCCCGCGGCGGCCGCCTTGTCGCCGGGGTGCGCCGAAGGCATGCCCATCGATCCGGCGTAGCTGGCCGGCGTGACACGCCAGTACAGCACCGCGACGACGACGGCGCAGACAAGGTGCAGCAACCAGCCGACGGTGAAGCCGCCGGTCATGTCGTGCAGCACGGCGACGATCCACGGCGGCAGCGCGGTGATCAGGAAGCCGCCGCCCTGCATCAGCGCCGACAGGGCGCCGGCCTCGGCCGGGTCCGGCAGGTGGTCGAGCGCCACGATCATCGACAGGGAGAAGCAGCCGCCGAGCCCCGCGCCGAGCACCGCCGCCCACAGGACGGGCGCCGTTTCCGGCGAGAACGCCAGCGCGGCGAAACCCGCCGCCTGCATGGCCAGCGTCAGCCACAGCCACGGCCTGAGGTCGCGGCTTCTCGCCACGATGGGCAGCAGCAGCGCCGCCAGCGCCTGGCACACCGCCATGATCGCCAGCAGGCTGCCGCTGGCGGCGGCGCTCCAGCCATGCTCGCGATAGAAGGGCGAAAGCCACGCCACGGCGGTCGAATAGCCGCCGTTGACGAGGCCGAAGCAGGCCATCAGGAGCCAGACGCGCGGGCGTTTCAAAAGGGCGGTCGCGCTGGCGCGCTTCTGCCCGGCGGCCGTGTCTCGCGGCAGGCAGCGCACGGCCAGAACCAGCGCCAGCACGGCCGGTACGGCCATCCAGGCGAGGCCGATATGCCAGTTGCCCGCTGCCGCGGCGATCAGCGGCGCCGCCTGCGCGCCGAGCGCGCCGCCGCCCATCAGCGTCGCCGAATAGAGCCCCGTGACCATGCCGACGTGACGGGGAAACTGCTTCTTGATGATGCCCGGAAACACCGCCTGGATGACGGCGACGCCGAGCCCGAGCAGGGCCGCCGTTCCCACCATCTGCCAGCCGTTTCCCGCGAACAGACGCAGGAAGGAGCCGAGCACAAGCACGGCGAGCGAAGCGATGGTCGAGCGCCGCGCGCCGATCCGCGATTGCAGGAAGGGGCCGGCGAAGGCGAAGATGCCCATCAGCAGCATCGGCACCAGCGTCAGCAGCGAAATGCCCTTGAGGTCGAGCCCGGTATGGGCCGAGATATCGGTCGCAAGCGGGCCGATGCCGGTGATGAACGGCCTGAGGTTCAGGCCGACCAGGGCGACGGCGGCCAGCAGCACGAGACGTTCGGCGCGCGCGGGCGCTGCGGCAATCATGGCTAGGCCTGTTTGCCCCGCGCCGCCGTCCATTCGGCATAGAGGTCCGTCTTGCCCTGCGGCCGCACCGGCACATGGCGGATGGCCATGGACTGTTCGGCGAAGGGCCGGGCGAGATCTTCGTAGATCGCCGCCGTGGAAAGCCCGAACGGCGCGCCGTCGTCGTTGGAATAGGCGTAGGAAACCTTTTCGACGCCGGCAAGCCGCATCGCCGCCATGCACATGGGGCACGGATGGCCGCTGGCATAGACGGCGCTGCCCTTGAGGTCCGGCGAGCCGAGCTTGCGGCTGGCCGCGCGGATGGCGTTCAGTTCCGCATGCGAGGTCGGGTCGTTGGTGGCGTGGATCTCGTTCACCGCCGTCGCCAGCACCGTGCCGTCGCGCACCAGCACGGCGCCGAACGGCCGGCCGCCCTTGGCGATATTGGCGCGCGCCAGTTCGATGGCTTCGCCGAGAAAACGGTTGTCGTCGGTCATGGTGCCTTTCTTTCCGGACCGGTCCTTCAGCGCGCCTTGGCGGCCACCAGCGTCGTCTCGATCTGCCGGAAGCCGCGGTTGCGCGCATGTTGCAAGGGCGTCACGCCGTCGCCGTCCGCCAGGTTGACGTTCGCGCCGGCCTTGACCAGCAGGCCGACGATCCGCTGATGCCGTTCGCCGCCGTCGCCGAGGATGATCGCCTCCAGCAGCGCCGTCCAATGGAGATTGTTCACATGATCGACAGCGACGCCGGCCTCGATCAGCGTGCGCACCGTCTCGACATGGCCGCGCTCGGAAGCGGGGATGAGGGCGGTGCCGCCGTAGCGGTTGGTGCTCTTCAGGTCCGCGCCGTGCCGAAGCGTCATCTTGAGGATTTCGAGATGGCCGCGCGCGCCGGCATAAAGATACGGGCTGTCGTCGATCCTGTCCTTGGCGTTGACGTCGGCGCCCGCCTCGATCAGCGCCTTGGCAGCGGCGACGCGGTTGGCGTGGGTGGCGACCAGCAGCGCGGTCGCGCCGGTATCGTCGCGTGCGTCGATTGCGGCGCCCGCGGCCAGCAGCCTGGCGATCGCGGCGGCGTCGTCCTTCGCGGCGGCGGCATGCAATGAGGGTTCGCTCATGGTTTCTCCTGACGCGACGAGGGGACCTAGCAGCAGGGCCGCGGCACCTGCAAGGACGGATCGGCGAAGCATTGTCCTGTTCCTTTGACGGCGAAGGCGGCCTGCCGCGTCTGCGGTCGCAGGCCACGACACCCAGATAGGGCCGGAACGGTACATTTGGAAATTAAATGTTCGGATCGAATATATTATACTTTCAAATAGAAAAGATTCGCACCTGACAGGCCAATGCTCGATCCCCGCCTTCTGCGCGCCTTCACCGCAATCGTCGATGCCGGAAGCTTCACCCTCGCGGCGGAACGGCTGCACATGACGCAGTCCACCGTCAGCCAGCAGCTCGCGCGGTTGGAGGACGCCGTCGGAACGGCGCTGATCGACCGCGCCGCCCGGCCGGTGCGGCCGACGATGGCCGGCGAACGGCTTTTAGGCTACGCCAAGCGCCTCCTCGCCCTCCAGCACGAGGCGGAAGCGGCGCTCGGCGATCCGGCCGGGACGGCCTCGATCCGCATCGGTCTTCCCGAGGATATCGTCAGCACCGCGATGGCGAGGGTGTTCGGCGATTTCGCCCGGCGGCACCGCGCAATCCGGCTGGACGTGACCGCCGGCCTGAGCCGCGATCTGACGAGGCGCTACCGCGCCGGCGACTTCGACATCGTGGTCGTCAAGGAGCCCGAGGCAGAGCCGGGTTGCCGGGCGACGTTCCCGGAAGCCATGGCCTGGTTCGAGGGCGCCGACGCGCCGGGCGAATGGCCCAATCCCATCCCGCTGGTCGCCTTTCCGGCGGGCGGTCTTTACCGCGAGGCGATGTTCGAGCGTATCGAGAACGAGCAGCGCCGCTGGTATGTCGCCTTTTCCGGCAGCAGCCTCCATAACGTACTGGTTGCGGTGGAGGCTGGGCTCGGCCTTTCCCTCCTGCCCAGAAGCACCACGGCGGGCTATCGCGTGAAACCCTATGCTGCCTTCGGCGTGGAACCGGCCATGGCCGTCTCCGTCTACTCCTGGGAGAGCGCCGGGCCGGTTTCCGAACTGGTCGAGCGGATGGCTGCCGTCCTGGCCGCCCGCCGTGCTCCGCCCGATGCGGTGGGATAAAGGCACCGGGCCGGACAAAGGACGGCGCCATTTCCGTTGTGCCCGCAACCTGTCGGAATGTGCCGATGAGACGCCGCACGTCGACCCTTGAAAGCCTGCCCAGGCTCGCCGCCATTGGCGGCCTGTTGCTTGTCGCGGCGGCCGTGGCGCTGGCGGTTTTCCAGCGCCATGCGCTGCTTGCCGAACTGGAGGACGAAAGCGCTGTCCTGCACCGGCTGGCCTCGCAGCGCGCCGACCAGCACGATGCGCACATGACCGCCCTGTCGGCGATCGCCGTGGCGGCGCAGGGCGGAGGGCACAGCCTTTTCCTCGAGGTCGCCGCGACGATCACGCGCTTTTATCCGCGCATCGACGAAGTGCAGCTCGTGCCGCTCGATCCGCAGGGCGAGATCGTCGGCACCGAGCCGCTCGATGCACAAACGGCGGAGCGTGTGCGCGCCGCCGCGCGCGCTTCCGGCGGGCGCATCGCCTTGCTGCCGCGCGCCGGCAGGCCGGATCACTACATGATGGTCAAGCGCAGCCCCAATTCGGACGCCGCGCGCTACGGGCTGATGCTGGGCATCGACGCCGAAAAACTGCTGGGCGAGGGCGGCGCGTTCTGGTCGCGGCCGGGCGTTTCACTCGGCCTCGACCTGCCGGACGGCCAGCCGCTGATCGCCTATGGCGGAGCGCCGCAGACGGTCCGCTTTTCCAGGGCGCTCGGCAGCGCTTCCCAGCCTTTGCTTTTGCAGACGGGAATGCGGATCGGGCTTGCCGATCTTTTCCCTCCGCTGAAAACCGGCCTGCTGCTGCTTGCCGTCGCGCTCGCCTATCTCGCGGCGCTCGCCGTCCTGCGCCAGCGGGCGCGTGCCGTCGCGGCGTTGGAGCAGGCGCGTCTCGGCGCGCTGGATTCGCGCCTCGCCCATGCCTCGCGCGTCAACGCGCTGGGCGAGATGGCGAGCGGCCTCGCCCATGAGCTGACGCAGCCGCACTCGCCCCGATCCTCGACGATACGGTGACGCAGGCGCGCCGGGCGTCCGCCATGCTGGAACGGTTCCGCAACTGGTCGCGGCCGCACCCGCCAGATCGCCGAGGGATTGGGGCCTTCGCCGCGCACGGTGGAAAGCCATCGCGCCGCCATCGGCGCCAAGCTCGGCGCCACCTCACAGGCGGAAATGACGCGCCTATGGCTGGAAGGACGCCAGGCTCCGTAGAACTACGGAGGCCGTCGCCACGCTGCTCGCTCCGCTCGCCGCGACCGTGCAGGAATTGATCCGTGTTGGTGACGGCCGCAGGCGGCGGTGTCGGAACGCTCCTCATGCAACTTGCCAGAAGAGCCGGTGCCGGCCGCGTTGTCGCGCTCGCCGGCTCTCAGGAAAAACTCGACGCCGCGCTGTCGCTCGGTGCCGATGCCGCCATAAACCATCGCGATGGCGACTGGCCCGTACAACGCGCCGCCGCGAGCGGCGGCAACGGGTTTTCCACCGTCTATGATTTCGTCGGCGGGGACCTCGGCGCAGCCGTCGCGACGCTGCTGGCACCCATGGGAACCCTGCTGTTCGGCGCTCGGCCGCTTCGCGCTGGACGCTGGGACCATGAACGCATTTCTGGCGCGGGGACAGACGGTCAAAGGTTTTGCCCTCGCCCCGCTCCTTCGGGTGGATAACGTGCGGCGGGACCTGGCCGAACTGTTCGGGTTGGCCGCGAACGGAAAGCTGGCGCCGGTCGTCGGCGCACGCTTCGCTCTCGATCATGCGGCCGATGCACACCGGCTGAGTGAAACCCGCGCCAGCATCGGTAAAATCGTCCTGCACCCGTGAACGGCCACCGCGCGCCATGGCACGGCGAGGCAGACCCGATGCCGAATGAATGCGCCCCCGGCCTACTCGACGCGCCAGGTCACGGTCTGGACTCGCATCGGTTCGGAGGGACCGCACAGCACCGCGGCGACGACGTCTCCCATCGCGCACGGCACGCGCAGCTCGAAGCGGCCGTAGCCGCCGTCGACGGCACCGGTATCGGTGGCGACGATGCGCGCCCCGGCGGCATCCACCGTGCCGGTTTTCCGTCGCAGCGTTGCCAGTGCCTGCGCGCGCTCCGCATAGGGAATGTCGAGGGCGACGTTCTCCAGGAAGATCGCGTCCGCGGTGCCGTCGTCCCAGCCTTGCGACAAAAGCCGCAGCAGCCCGTCGGCCAGCCGCTCGACGGCGGCCGGCGCGGCCGGTTCCGGCGCGGCCACGGCCGAGGCGGCTTCAAGGATCAGGCCGAGCGCCTCGGATGTCGGCATCCAGGCGCCGGAATAGGTCGCGTTCTCCATCGCCACCACGCCGAACCCCGTCTCCGGGTTCCACCGCATATGCGAACTGAAACCGGGATAGCCGCCGGAATGGCTGACGATATTGCCAAAGCGCGCATGCTGCTCGACGACGAGGCCATAGCCGTAGCCCTTGAGGCGCAGGTCGCCCGTCTGTTCCAGCGCGATGGCGCACTGGATGCGCTGCATCTCGCGCCGGCTGGCGGCGCTGAGTGGTCCGGCCTCTCCGGAAGCCGGAGAAAAAGCCGAGCATAGCCAGCCAGCCCAGCGCGCCAGATCGGATGCGGTGGTGACGATGCCGCCGATGGAAGAGAAGGCGCCGGGGCCGCTGAACGGCAGCGTCACCCAGCTATCGCCGGCCTTGCGGTGCCCGATCGCCAGCGAACCTACGGGCACGGCGGCAAAGTCGAAGCCCGTCTCGTCGAGGCCGAGTGGTTTGAGCAGGGTTTCGGTCACGTAGGCAGGATAAGGCCGCCCGCTGACCGCCTCGATCACCTGCCCGAGCAGCGCATAGCCCAGGTTGGAATATTCGTAGCGCGTGCCCGGTGCGGTCGCGAAGCGGACGCCGGCGCGCAGCACGGCACGGAAAGCTTCGTTGGAAAGCGATTCCTGCCGGTCGGCCCAGGGATCGTCGGTTGGGAAACCGCCGGCCATCGACAGCAGCAGCCGCAGCGTCGGCGCCTCCGGCTGGCTGGTCGGCAGCGTCGGCGTAAGTTCGGGAACGTAGTCCGTCACCGGCGCATCGAGCGACAGCAGCCCGCCGTCGCGCAGGTTCAGGATCGCGGCGGCGGTGAAACTTTTTGTACAGGAAGCCACGCGAAAGCGGCTGCGCGGTCCCGGCGGCGTGCCAGCCGCGCCGGCCGCGCCGAAGCCGCCGTCGAAGACCGGTCCCGAGGCGTCGAAAACCACGAACCGCGCACCCGGCGTCACCTGACTGGCGACCCGCCCCGAAAAGACCTCCGCCACGGCAGCAGTGAGTGTCCGGCGCTCCGGTAGGTCTTTCAGAAGAAGCATGCAGGGGATTCCTTTCAGGACAGGTTCGGGGCCGCCGCCGGCAGTTGACGGGTATAGCCATGCTGCGGCGCCCCGAAGATGGCGTCGGTCGCCGCCATCTCGACGATCTCGCCACGATAGATTACGGCCACCCGGTCGCACAACGGCGTTGCGCCATCCCTCCCGAGCAAGCCAGACGGACCTTCAGACAGAGTTCCACGGTGTAGATCCCTAACCCTTCTGCGCTCGTTACAGAAGGAAAACAGGTGGACGACTTTTACGCCGCCCGAAACGGACCATCCCGCCGCTACCGTGGACGAATTTTGCACCGCCGCTCTCAGGAGAGGCAAAGGAACGGCGCGGAGCGACCGAGGGGGCTATGGCAGGCCATGCAGCGCGGCGACAACGCGGGCATTGCCCGGAAGTCGGTGAGGGCGAAGGAAGAGTCGCAGGAATGCCATGTGGTATGAACTTGGTATAAATGGGAAATCCAGAGAAAATCGGTTAATCGTCGCGTTTTGCGGAGAGCGATTTACCCAGTGTTTTCAATTGTTCGAATGGCGCACCCGACAGGATTCGAACCTGTGACCTCTGCCTTCGGAGGGTCGCCTGCGGATCGATGAATCCTACTGCGATTTCCGCCTCTTGCTCGCAGTCGGCGCGGTGGCTTGTACAAATCCTGTACGAAGTGCTCGCTGTACTTTGCCCTTCGTGTCCTCGGCGTGGGTGTAGGTTTTCTGCATCAAGGTCAGGTCGGCCCAGCGGCCGGCCTTAGCGACTGTCCTGGCGTCGAGCTTGCGCCGGACCAGCAGCTCGGTGGCAAACCCGTGCCGGCCGGCGGCGTGCGGCATGATCTCCTCGATGCCGGCTCTCTTGCATGCGGTCTTCCATGATTTGTAGCAGCCATTCTTGCTGGCGTAGCCGAACATTTTCGCCTTTTTCGCTCGGACCTTTCCGTGCGGCCCCTTGCGCGGCCGGCGCGGATGAAGGTTCGCCAGCTCGACGACGAGGTCCATCGGGAGGTCGACCCATTGCGCCTCAGTGCCTTTCGCCTCCGGCATCCAGACGCGCGCGTTCTGGAGGTCGAAATCGTCCGGTGTGAGCGCCGTCGCCTGGCTGATGCGGGCGCCGGTCACAAACATAAAATAGGCCATCGCCTTGAGGTACGGATTGGCCTTCGCCCGAAAGGCCAGGATCCACTCCCACGAGCCGGGCGTCTTCTCGACGCGACTCTGCTTGCCGCGCTCTCGGTCCTGCTTGAGGCGCTCGGCCTTGGTGTATGCCTTGACGCGGATCGGGGGGCATTTACCGAGATCGTGGGCGTTGTTGACAACGGCGCGGATCGGCGTGACGACATGGCGCTGCCAGGAGTCGGTGGCGCCATTCGGGTAGAGGATCGGCCCGAGGTTGCGCACCTCCTGCGGCGTGATCGACGCAACGATACGGTCCTTCAGGTGCGGCAGGATCGACTCGAGGTCGGCCGCTTCCATGGGATTGGCCGGATAGAGCATCACGGCCTCGTCGAACGTCAGGGCCCTCTCTTCCCCAACGATATCACGTTTGATTTCTTTCCCTTCGAACCCGGCGAGCGCGACTTGGGCGTCCCTTTCTGGCGCTGACGCAGGTATTCCAAGGCTTTGTCGGTAGTATTTACCGGACGGTATTCTGTCGATGCGGCCCTTGAACCACCACCATCCGTCTCGCTCGTAGAGTTCGAGTGGCACTTTTCCGGCTCCTGAAACAGCAGATCGATATGTTCGGGCAGCAATATCATTGCGTTTCCGAGTATCTTGCAAGCGCCAAGCCGCCGCGCGTCGGCGCGGATCGTCCTGGCGGACAGATGGATACCGCGCGCGGCGAAGACTTCAACCCATTCTTCGGGGGTCTTTCCGCTTTCGAGAATGGTGCTGACGGCCGCCATCACAACAGGCTCCGCTGCTTCCGGCCGGGCGTGGCGCAATCCTGGCAGGTGTGCTGCCACTCGCCGGCGACCTTGGCGATGACGAAACCCTCGGCGCGCGCGTCGGAAACCATGATGTCGAATTCGTCGGCCTCATAGATCCGGCGCTGGGCGTTGCCGCATTCGCAGACGATCTGCATCTGTCCGGAATGGCGCTCGATCATCTTTGCACTCCAAGGCTTTTGAGGAGGTTGTGCGAATCGGCCCAGCGGGCGTGGCCCGTCCACGATGCGAGGAATTTTTGCAGGCGCTCGGTGTCGCCGGCGGCCCGGTAGGCCTTGATCTTGCGGCGCGCGCGCTGGACGCTGTCCTTGCGCAGCAACTTGTGGCTGGGCCAGATGCGGTAGCCGAGGAAATTGACGCCGCGGCTGGCCGGCTGGACCGACCATTTCGAAAAGCGGAGGCCAAGCCGCTCGGCCGAGAACGCCTCTATGTCGTCGCGCAGCCGGCGCAGATGCTCCATAGTCGGGCCGAGCACGACCAGGTCATCCATGTAGCGGTGCCAGTGGCGCTCGCCGAGATCCTGCTGCAGATGGCGATCCAGCGCGCCGGCGTAGACGTTGGCGAAGATCTGCGACACCAGGCTGCCGATCGGCAGGCCGATGCCGGCGCGCGGCACCATCGCCTCAATCAGGCGCAGCGTGGCACGGCAGGAAATCTTGGCTTCGATCAGCCGCCAGAGCGCGCCGCGCTCGATGGAGGCGAAGTACCGGCTGAAATCCGTCTTCAGCACGTAGATCGGCTGACCTTTTCGCGTGAGGTGGCGCAGCTCGGCCTGCACGGCGACGGCGCCGGCATGCGTGCCCTTGCCCTTCCGGCAGGCATAGGCGCGCGGCAGCAAGGTCGCGTCGAAGATCGGCTCGATGACGGCGCAGAGCGCGTGCTGCGCGACACGGTCGCGAAAAGGCAGTGCTGCGATCTGCCGGCGCTTGGGGTCGAATATCTCGAAGGTGTTCGGCTCGCCCTGGCGGTAGATGCCGTCGCGCATCTCCTGCGCCAGGCGCTCCAGATTGAGCGGCGAGAATTCCTTGAACTCCAGGTGGCCGGACGTCAGTCGGCGCCCGCGCGCCGTGCGCCGGTAGGCCGCCAGCATATTCGCGTCCGTGGTGATCGGCCCGATCAGGTTGCGATACTTCCTAGCCATGGCGAAACTGCCGGCCGCGGGTTTCGACGACATCGCCGCTACTCCCCGCTCTGCCGGACCCTGCCGTGTGTTCGCCGAAGCCGGATGTCCGGGCTGACCACCCATGCAGGCCGGGCGGCCTGCGGGAAGCGAGCCGGCGCGGCCGTGGCCGCCGCCGAGCCGGGAATGCGTGGTCACTGCGGCCGCGCGCGGAGATGTCGTCGTTGGAGTTGTCCGGCCAGTTGTCGAGGTTCGCGTAGCGCGAGCCCGCGTTCGAGCCGTTGATCCAGGAGCCGCCGAAGATCGAGGGGCCCGACATCATTTACCCCGTCCACCCGTACCGCTGCCGGCGATCCAACTGCCCAGCATCGCGCCGACCTCGGCGAGCAGCTTCAGGGCTGCCCGGTGCTGGCCAGGCGTGATGATCCTGACGGCGGGATCGGCGGCAAAGCGGAGCCAGAAACGCAGCGTCGCGAGGTTCGCGTCCGCCGCGTGAAGCCGCGATACCTGCCTGGATTTCGCGGCGTGGTAGAGCAGGCCGACCTGATCGACCATCACCGTCAGCAGCGCATCCCGAAGCTTGCCGTGGCGGCGCGGGCAGCGCTGCACGATCGGGTAGAGGTATGCCACCGCCGCCTCGTAGCGCTCGGCGATGGCAAGACCTGTCTTGCTGGATGGATTGTCGGTGATCATGGTCGACCCATAGCGAGCCGACGCTTTCGCGCCGGCTAATCAAGCATCATGTGGTCACTGCGGCCGCGCGCGGAGAAGCCGGCGACGGAGTAGGCCGGCCAGTAGACGAGGTGCGCGTAGCGCGAGCCCGCGTTCGAGCCGTTGAGCCAGGAGCCGCCGAAGATCGAGGGGCGGGGATCGTCGGGATGGCCGTCCGTGCCCCACACCCACATATTGCCGGTGGCCTGCATGATGCCGAAACGGCTGGTGCGGGGTGCGTCCAGTCCGGTCGTCTCCGGCTCGTCGCCGGCGGCGGTGCGCTCGGTGACGCCGTCTGCTATCGCGAAAAATTCCTCGGCGCCGAGCAGCTGCTTGCCGTGGTGCGCATATATCGCGGCGGCGGCGGCGTAGTCGAGCTTCTTCACCTTGCCCTTGCCGTCCGGTGCGATCGGCAGGGATCGGCCGTCGGCGATTGTCTGGCCGAAGCTCGACGTGCCCTTGGCCAGATGGTTGGTCCCGAGCAGGTAGATGTCGCACCAGAAGCGCAGACCGTTGCGTTCGATCAGCGCCATACCGCGCGGATCCGGGCACGAGGGCCGGAAACCGGCATCCCAGCAAGAGTGCGGGTTGATGGCCGGCGTGGCGTCGCCGCCGGCGCGCGCCATGGCGTTGCCGCCCGGCGCGAAATGGAAACCGCCGATGGCGTCGGCCGGCACGCCGTCCCCGCATGCCTCGGCGACCGGCGTGCCGTCGACCAGGCGCACGGCGTAGTCAGTACCGGCGACAAGTTCGGGAAGGGTGACTGACAGGCCATCCAGAAAATCGACGGTGCCGATGGTCGTGCCGGCGCGGATCGCGAGCGTGGAAGCGCCGGTTGCGTCGAGGATCGACACGCCCGGCGCGGCGCGCCGGATGGTGGAGCTGAATGTCTGTTTATGCGCGGCTGCGGTGCTGCTCATAGGATGTCTCCGTTTGCGAGAGGGTGAGGCTGCTATTCCGCCGCCTGGCGGAAGCTGATGAGGCCGACGCGGCGGCCGATGTCGGCGGCGCCGGCGGAAAGGGCGGCGCGCTCGCGGGCGATGTCGTCGCGGCGGGCCTGCAACCGGGCGATCTTGGCATCCAGCCGGCCGATTTCGGCGTCGGCATCGTCGACGGCCGCCTGCAGGTCGCCCATAGCGCCGACGGCGCGGCGGTAATTCTGGAAAGTCGTCACTTGGAGACTCCTTTGATCTGGCCGGCGAAACGCTCGATGGCGCGCTGGATCGCCGCCTCGACCATGCCGGCGGCGACGTGCGGCGGGGTATGGTGCAGGCGCGCGGCGAGCAGCATGGAAGCGGTGATGACGCTCTCCAGCACCACCATCAGCTCGGCCGCGCTCTTCGTCTCGCGGCCGGCGAGCTCGACGAATTCGCGCGTCAGCGCGTTGTGAATTTCCGCCCGGCCCATCACCGCAGCCCCAACCAGATGAGGCCGAGGCCGGCGAGGGCGACGAAGAGCAGGGCGGCGAACAGGATGCGGCTTTCGGCCGGCGTCGGGCCGAGCACGATGCCTTCGAGCCCGTCGCAGTCGCCTTCGCAGCCGCATTCGGGCCAGCCGTTGCAGACGCGCACGGTGCGGTTGCCGGGCGGGATGGTGACGTCGCCATAGACAGGGTCGAGGCCGTCGATCAGATCGGCGCCATAGGGGGCGGGGGTGCGCTGGGCGATCATGCGAACACCATCAGCCACATGGCGCCGGCGACCATGACGGCCATGATCGCCAGGCCGGATAGGACGTCCTGCAGCGTGTCCATGTCAGGCGACCTGGCGGTCGGAGCGGGCGCGGTGGAAATCCGCCGCCTCGATGGCGTAGCGGTCCAGCTCGGCGCCGCTGAAGAAGGGGCGCAGGTCCTCTTTGGAGACGCCCTCGTCGATGCGGTTGAGCTCGGCGATCTTGTCGGCGATGCGCTCGACGATGCCGGCTGCGGGCCGGGCGGAGGGCGGAACGGCCGGGGTGGCAGGGCGGAATTGCGGGGAAATCATGGGTCCACTCCATCGCGGGATTGCGATGGGGTGGCAAATTATCACGCTACGTGAAGTACGCAAGCGAAAAATTCACGCTACGTGAATATCAGTGATTCTATCCGGTTGCGCGTAAAAGGAATAATAGCCTATCTTGTTCTAGTTATGTTCCGGGGTAGGTTATGGGCGACTACAAATTGCAGACGGATCCCCACCTCAAGCGTCTCGCGTGCCAGGTGTATACGCAACTGCCGGAGGACAAGCGGGAAGCGCTTCAAGTGCTTGGCTTTGTGCGGCAGTTACTTTTTTGTCTTGGAGAGGAGTGGGAGGCGGTCAGCCGTTCTGCGCCGATCTTGAAATTTTCTTCGGATCGGCGAGATCCGGAAGGCTCTCCATCAGCCTTGAAGGTAGTCCCGACCGATCGCCAAGATAGATCCAATCGAGAGTAGCACCTGTTTTTGCGTGGATGTTGATGGCCACGTCTATTTCTGGACGCCGCAAGCCTTTCAGATAGTTGTTCAGCGCCGGTTGGCTGATCCCGACAAGGGCCGCAAAGGACGCCTGATTGCGGTCGAGCGCCGCCATCAGGGCCGTGAGCCGCATAGCTATATCTGTGTTTGATCGACCGCCGTCAGCCATGGTTTTTGATGCCATATTCACGTGGTGAAAAAAATTATCGTGTGACCGCTTGAAAAAAATTCACGTAGCGTGATAATTGCCGCGCTATGGAACAGGCTCCAACACCAATTGAGCAGGCGATTGATCGCCTTGGAGGCCCGACAAAGGCCGCCGAACGGCTTGGGATCAAAAGCCCGAGCGTTGTGGCAAACTGGCGGTCGCGGGGACGCGTTCCGGCCGAGAAAGTGCTGGAGATCGAAGAAGCCACTGGTGTTTCGCGGTACGCGTTGCGCCCCGACGTTTTCGGTAAGCCACCGGAGCAAGCCGCATGACGTCGCTCCATGCCAACGCCACTCTTGCCAATCGCGGCGATCGCCTCGGTTGCTATGTTTTCGGTTCCTGCCCGCCACCTCCTCCCGGTGGGCAGGTGCGTACCGCGCCGGCCGTTAACCCTCCCGCGATCCCCGCGGGTGATGATGGCCATCCGGGCAAACCAAGCCCCGATGCGTTGGCGGCGGGGCAGGCCGAGGCGGCCGGACGCAACGCCAAATCGGGACAAGCCATCACCCTTTCCGAGCATGCGCTGATCCTGCTGCGCGCGGTCGCCGCTTATGAGCAGGTCGACAACGCCGCCGCGATCACGCTGGCGCTGGCGACGCATGTGCAGCGCATCGGCGCCGGCCCGCTCGCCCGCGCCGTGCTCGACGAATTCGAGCGCCCCGGCGCTCACCGGCATACCCCCGAGCGAGCGCGTGCGGGCGGGGAGGGCGATCCGGCCCTCCCCGCAGGGACGCCGGCCGCCGAGGACCTGCACGCCGTGCCCGAATTCCGGCGCGTCGGTGAAAACCGTTTTCGAGGTGGCGGACCATGAGCGCATCGATTTGCGGGCCTCCTGCATGAGGTAGTTTCCGCACACTGACCGAAACCGACCCTGCCGGCACGGAAATCTTTTGACCAGAGATTTCCTTGACCGGCGAAGCCTTGCCCGGAGCCCGCCATGGACAAGCTACCGAGACATACGACCGACGAGGACCGCGCCGAACTCAAGGCGGCGACGCGCCATTCGCTGCGCGTGGCCAAGGCCAACGCCTTCGCCCATGTGACGCGGGTCGACGAGGCGCAGCTCTCGAAATACGGATCGCTCGGCCATGGCGAGAGTTTCATGCCGGTCGACGTTCTGGCCGACCTGCAGGGCGAGTTCGGCGCCGGCATCGCCTCACCGCTGCTCGAGGCGCTGGCGCGCCAGGCCGGATTCAAGCTGGTGCCGCTCGACGACGATGGCGGGACGGGCGAGGCGCTGGACGTCGACGACGTCTCCTCGCAGATCAAGGAGAGCAGCGAGGCCAATATCGCGGCGCTGCGCGCCGTCGGCTCCACCTGCCTGCACACGGTGCGCGAGGCCAAGCGCGAGGCCTCCGAGGCGATCGAGCGGCAGGCGCGCAACTATCGCAAGCTCGCCGCGCATGAGGGCCGGCTGCTGCGGAGGGCGGGGTGATGCGCCCGCTCGCCGCCGCTCTCGCCGAACAGGCCGCGCCGGGCTGCAACAGCCTCGGCCGGGTGCTTGCCGATCTCTCCAGCCATGAGTGCCGCTTTCCGCTGCGCGGGGAGGGCGCCGCCACGCGCTTTTGCGCCATCGAAATCTCGCCGGGCGAATGGATGCCCGGCACGTCGGGCGGCAGCTATTGCCGCTATCACCGCAACCTGATCGTCGGGCGTGGCACCGAGGCCGAGCGCAGCGCGCACCGGGCGCTGGAACGTGGGGGTGCGTCGTGAGCGTTCGCAACTTCCCCATCGTCAAGGTCGAGCGCGAAGGACAGGTGCGCCAGGCCGCGCAGATCGAATGCGCGCGATGCAACGTGACCGCCAAGTTCGTGCGCGCCGGCGCGTCCATCTCGATGGAGCAGGCGGCGCGCTGGTTTCGCTCACACGGATGGGAGGTTGGCTCCAGCGCCCGCCACGATGCCTGTCCTGACTGCCAGAAACGCCAGACGGCGAAGGTCATTCCCATGAAGACTTCGGATAATTCCGCGGCGGCCGAACCGCCGCGCGAGATGAGCCGCGAAGACCGCCGCATCATCTTCGCCAAGATCGACGAACTCTACCTGTCGGACAAAACGGGATACGCGACGCCGTGGACCGATGCCGCCGTCGCCCGTGATCTCGGCGTGCCGCGAGCCTGGGTGAGCCGGGTGCGCGAGGATTTGTTCGGCCCTGAGGGCTCGAACGCAGAGTTCGACGATTTCCTCGAACGCGCCGCGCCCGTCATCGCTGACATGAAGAACCTGCATCGCTCCTGCACCGCGCAGCTGGAGGAGGCGCGCAGGATCGCCGAGCGCATCGAGCCGCTGGAGCGCCTGGCCAAGCGGATCGAGCGCGAGATCGGAAAGGCGTCGTGATGGGCGGCGATCTTTCCCGGCCAGAATTCGAGGAGCGGTGCTTCCGCTTCTCGGTGCGCTGCGACCGCGAAACGAACCAGCGCATCGAGACGGCCGCGCGCAAGGCGGGGCTGTCCGTCACCGCCTTCGTGCAGCAGCACTTCGATACCATCCTCGACGGGCCGGCGGATGCGTATGGGTTCTCGCCCGACCTGTTTGCCCGCCGGCACGGCATCGGTTCCAAGGACGCCCAACTGTTCGGCGCCTTGCGTCGCCTTGCCGATAGCGACGGCGTCGTTACCGGCAGCGTCGCCGATTTCGCTGCGACAGCCGGCTGGCCCGGCCAGCACCTCAACTACCATTTTAAGCGCCTGCTGAAGGCGGGCCTGGTCGACACCATCGCCGCCGCGCGCGGCGGCAAGAAGGGCACATATCGGATTCTGCAGGTGGCGCCATGACGTTCAGGACGTTCAGGGTCGGCGACATCGTGGAGAAGGTCGGGGGGCGCGCCCGATTTTGGGGTGAGGTCGTCGCCCTTTACCAGATCGAACCGGGGGAATGGCGCGCTGACGTCAAGGCGATCCATCCGGAATTCCTCAACCTCGTGCACATCTACGACACGCGCCAGATCCGGCTGCGCGCGCCTCTCCAGCCCGAAAGGACCCAGCCATGAGCCGCGTGCTCCGCACCTTCCGCGAAATGATCGGCCTGCTTTCGCGGGGCGACTTCTCCCAGCACCTCGACCGCCAGATGACCGAGGCCGTCGACGCGCTGGAGGCATGCCCGGCCGACAAGTGCAAGGCGGAAATCACCGTCAAGATCACGCTCGAATACGAGCTCGGCCGCATCGACATCAAGGCCGAATCCAAGAGCAAGCTGCCGGAAACCGTGAAGTTCATGAAGACGCCCTTCTGGGCGATCGACGGGCAGCTCTCGGTCGAGCACCCGAACCAGATCGACATGTTCCCCGCCCGCAACACGGCGCCGGAGCCCGTCGACGCCGAAGCCTCCTGATTTCCCTCCAGCCTGAAAGGACCCGGCCATGGCCGACAAACAGCAAGCGCCTCTCGATTCCCACGCCATTGACGTCGTCAACGCGCTCGCCACGGCGGCGGCGTCGCCGACTATCCTCAACATCACCACCTCCGGCCTTGGCGCCGGGCTGCCCGCCTCGGTGCCGGTTGCTTTCGATCGCAAAGAGCAGGCGTTCCGCTCCGTGCGGCCGCTGCTGGAGGAGGCGCGGCTGATGCCGGCGCGCCGCAAGGGCACGGCGACGGCCGACACGCTGGAAAGCTTCATCAACCTGGTCGACCGCCACAAGGATGATCGCTCGGCGCTGTTCGGGCGGTGCATCTGGCCGGATCCGAAGCTCACCGCCGTGATCGACTATGACGATGCCGAAGGCGAGGCGCGCAACCGCCAGCATCGCATCGTCTACGCTTTCCCGCTGACCGACGAATTCAAGGCGTGGGTCGGCGCGAACGCAAAACCGATGGACCAGGAAGTCTTCGCCGCGTTCCTGGAAGAACATGCCGCCGAACTTGCCGCGCCCGGAGAGGGCGAGCGTTCGGAGTATGAGCGGCTGTTCGGCGAGACGATGGCGACGCCTTCGGAGGTCGTTGCGCTGTCGCGGCATCTGGAGGTCCATGTTGCGGCCCGTGCGAAACAGGGCATCCGTCTCCAGACGGGCGAGCGCACGGTCGAGTTCACCGAGGAGCATCAGAATTCCAAAGGTGAGGCGGTGGTCATTCCCGGCATCTTCATGGTGTCGGTGCCCGCCTTCGTCGACGGCGATGCCGTGCGTATTCCGGCGCGCCTGCGCTATCGCATCGCCGGCGGCGACATCAAGTGGTTCTACCAGCTCTATCGCTGGGAGTTTTTCCTGCGTGAGCAGGTGGAGCGCGACCTCGATGCCGCGGCGAAAGCCACCGACCTGCCGTCCTTCGAAGGCGCTCCGGAGGCTTGATGTCCGGCGCTCCCGCCATAGCTGACAACGCGCTGCCGTCTCTTGTCAAAGAGGCGGCAGCAGTGCTGTCGCGCGCGACGAGCGCGGCGGAAGTGCTGTCGGCGCATGACATGGCGGCGACGATCTACGACGCAGCCAAGCGGGCCGCGCGTCTCGCCAAGGCCAAACGCGCCCACGACGAACTGATCAACGCGACCTATCGCGTGCAGGCGGATTCGCTGGAGATCGAGAGTCTCGCGAAAAGCCGCCTCGCCAAGGAATATGACGCCGCCCGGCCCGCCGGCGCGGAGAAGGGCGGCCGCCCGAAAACCGTTCCGGACGGGAACGGTTTTACCGCCGAGGAAGTCGGCCTCACCCGCAAACAGGTCCACGAAGCGCGCCAGATGCGCGATGCCATCGAGCATGATCCTGGCATCGTTCGCCGCGCGCTCGACCAGATGCTGGCCGAGCGTGTCGAGCCGACGCGCGCGGCGCTCAAGCGCGAACTGCCGCGCGCAAATCTGCGCGCGGCGGTGGGGACCGATTCGGCCACCGCCGCCGAACGCGGCAACAATCTTTATCAGACGCCGCCGGAGGCAATGCGCGCGCTGCTGTCGCTCACGCGGTTCTCGCCGAGAGTGTGGGAGCCGGCCTGCGGGCGGGGTGCCATCAGCCGCATGCTGGAGGACGCCGGCTATGAGGTCGAGCTTTCCGACCTCGTTGACTACGGGACCGCCGATCGGTTCGGCGAGGTCCAGCGGGTGGAGAACTTCCTGTCGACGGCGCCTCGCAGCGACGATCCGGACAGGCCGGATATCGTCACCAATCCGCCCTATGGCGCCGACCTCAACGCCTTCGTCGCCCATGCGCTGCGCGTGCATCGGCCGCGCCGCATGGTACTGCTGCTCAACCTGAATTTCCTGTGCGGTTTCGACGATCCCAACCGCTGCTTTGCGATGGACGAATGTCCGCCGCGCACGATCTACGTCTTTACCCGCCGCCTGCCGATGATGCACCGCGACGGCTGGGAAGGCCCTGAAGCGTCCAGCCGCATGAACACGGCCTGGTTTTCGTGGGAACTCGACGAGGCGACCGGCTCATATGATGCCGATGGCCATCGCGACACCGCGATAGTGCGGATCGACTGGAAGACTTTCGAAGGGGCGAAACCGTGCGGCCCGCTGAAAGCCGGCGAGGCTTTGGCGCGTCCGAAGCCGGCGGCGCCAGGCATCGGCCTCTCATGGGACCAGCCGGACAATCCGCGCGGCCGCATCCTCGCCAAGCTCGGCTCGGTCGAGGTCGGCGCGGTGTTTCCCGATCCTGACGCCAAGGGCTGCACCTGGTCGTTCTGGCTCGGCACCATCACCGGGCCGCACCACAAGGCGCGCAGTATCGACGCGGCCAAGGCCGCCATCACCAAGCTGTTCGCCGAGCGGACGGGACTGGCGGTGGTGAAATGACGCCCGATCCCTCCATCCTTCGCGCCATGGCGCGGCTGCGCAAGGCGCTGGAAAAGCGCATGCGGCAGGACGACCGCGCCGAGGAGCTGGCGCGGCGGGAACGGGCGCCGCATGCCGGGCCGCTCGCCGATTTCGACATTCGGGCGCTGGCGCGGCGGCTGCGGCCGATGCTGGAATTCGACGGGCGCGGCTATCGCGCCATCGCCGAGGAGATGGGCGTGACCTCGCCCGACCTGTCGCGAGTCATGGCCTCGCAGCAGCTCGCCTACCACAAGGTCCGGGCGATCTGCGCCTGGGCGGGGCTCGACCCCGACGCCTTTTACCTGCCGCCGCTCCATGCCCCGAAACCGCGCAAACGCCCGCGCCCGACGGCGCGGCGGAAACGTGTGTTTCACGTGACCACCACTGAAACAGTGAGTTCCTGATGGATGCCATGATCCCTATCATCCGCCAGTTGCATGACGCCGACGGCGACCGCGCGCGGGCCTGCGTGCTGCTCGTCATGCCGGATTCGATCCTGCTGAAATTCGCCGGCACCATCGGCGAGGCCTGCCAACGCGCCGGGTTTCAGGCCGGCGCGGAATATGTGCTGCGCCGGGTGACGCTGATGCGTGCGACCCGCGACCGACAGGGGATGATCCCCGGCGCGCTGGTGCTGGATTTCGACACTTACCGGGAGGCTTTCGCGGCCTTCGCCAACGGGGAGGGCCGGGCCGATGGCTGAGGCGGCGCTGCGGAAACTGGATCGCGGCCTGCCGCGCCTCGACATGCGGGCGCCAGCACTTGCCGCACGGCAGCGGGAACGGCTGATCGAAAAGACGGCGCCGCCGATGCGGGCCGAGATCAGGCAGGCCAGAGAGGCTGCGCTCGACGATATCCGCGCCGAGGCGGCGAGGATCATAGCCTCGGCGCAGGAGGAGGCGGCGGCCATCGTCGGCGCGGCGCTCGCCGAAGCCCGCCAGCAACTGGCGCTGGCGGTGAAGGAGGCGCGCGCGCTCGTCGACGTCGCCGGCATGGTGGAGGAGCATCAGCCGCAGCTCCGCATGGTCGCCGACATCATCCGCGAGGTGGCGGCGCGCACCGGCGTGCCGGCGCGGCGGATCGTCGGCCGCGACGTCGCAAAGCACATCGTCGCGGCGCGGCGGGAAGCCATGGCGGAAGCCTATCTGGCGCGGCCTGACCTTTCGTTGCCGACGCTCGGCCGGCTGTTCGGCGACCGCGACCACACGACGGTGCGGCACGCGCTCATCCGCGCCGGCGTCTATGACGACGGGAGGGCGGCGAAATGAACACTCCCCTTGCGCTCGACACATTCAGGGCGACGACTGATACGCCCGAGCCGATGATCTGCGACAGTTTCGCCGGCGGCGGCGGCGCCTCGACCGGCATCGAGATGGCGCTGGGCCGCTCGCCCGACATCGCGATCAACCACAACCCGGCGGCGCTGGCGCTGCACGCGGCCAACCATCCCGACACGCTGCACCTGTCGGAAAACGTCTGGCAGGTCGACCCGCTCGATTACGTCAAGGGCCGGCATGTCGGGCTGGCGTGGTTTTCGCCGGACTGCAAGCATTTTTCCAAGGCCAAGGGCGGCAAGCCGGTGGAGCGCAACATCCGCGACCTGGCATGGGTCGTCGTACTGTGGGCGGAGCGCGTGCGCCCCGACGTGATCATGCTCGAAAACGTCGAGGAATTCCGCGAATGGGGGCCGCTGCGGGAAGAAAAACGCAACGGCCCGAACGGGGAGCAAAGGGTCGTGCTGATGCCCGACCCCGACAAGCGCGGCGCTACTTTCGCGAAATGGGCGAAGCAGCTTCGCCGGCTCGGCTACAGGCTTGAGCACCGCGAGCTGCGCGCCTGCGACTATGGCGCGCCGACGATCCGCAAGCGGCTGTTCCTGATCGCGCGCCGCGACGGCCGGCCGATCGTCTGGCCGAAGCCGACGCATGGCAGGCCCGACGATCCCGACGTGCTCGCCGGCCGCAAGCTGCCCTGGCGCACGGCGGCGGAGGTGATCGACTGGACGCTGCCGTGCCCGTCGATCTTCGATAGCTCGGCCGAAATCTTCGCGCGCCACGGCCTGCGCTCGGTCAGGCCGCTGGCCGATGCCACCATGAGCCGCGTCGCGCGCGGCGTGGACCGTTACGTGTTGAAGGCGAAGCGGCCGTTCCTGGTGAACCTGACGCATGGCGTGCGCACGGAATCTGCTGACGATCCGTTCAACACCATCACGGCCGCGCATCGCGGCGAAAAGGCTGTTATTTCGCCATCCGTCGTCAAGTTCCAGACCGGCTCTACCGGCCATGCCGCCGACGAGCCGCTGCACACGGTGACAGCCAACAGCTTCAAGAAAAAGCCGGGCGGCGCGGCGCCGCTCGGCATCGTCGCGCCGGTGCTGACCTATGGCCAGCAGGGCGGCGGCAACCGCAGCGTCGAGGATCCTCACCATACCATTACCGCCAGCAGCAAGGATCAGAACGCTTTGATCGCGCCGACGCTGGTCCAGACCGGCTATGGCGAGCGGGAGGGGCAGGCGCCGCGCGCCCTCGATATCGGGGCGCCTCTCGGCACTGTCGTCGCCGGCGGCGCCAAGCACGCGCTGGCGGTGCCGACGCTGGTCGGCTGCGGCGGCCGGGCAGGGCAGAGCCGCCCGCGCGGAGTGGACGAACCGGCCGCGACGATGACGGCCAAGGCCGATGTCTGCGTCGCGGCGGCATTTCTCGCGCAGCACAACAACGACAGTCGCCGTGAGGGTGGCGTCAATCCCGGCCGCCCGGCGGGCGAGCCGCTGTCGACCATCACTTCCGCGCCGCAGCAGGGCGTCGTCTCGGCCTTCGTCTCGCGCCAGTTCGGCAAGGGAATCGGCCACGGCATGGACGAGCCGACGCATACGGCGACGGCCGGCGTCAACAAGTCGATGCTGGTCGCGCCGCACCTGATGACGATGCGCAATGCCGGCAAGCCGTTCAACGGCGCCGACGAACCGGCGCATACCATAACGGCGGGCGGGGCCGGGCTGTCGGTCGTCGCGCCCTTCATGCAAAAATACTACGGCACAGGCGACGGCGCCCGCCTCGACGAGCCATCGCATACCGTCACGGTCAAGGACCGCTTCGGCTATGTCGAGGGGCGAGCTTGTGCCCGAGCGGCTTTCCGAGGCGCAGATCGCCCGCGCCCGCGAGGTGGCGGACTTTATGCGCGCGCACGGCTTCTGGGACGAGCGCGAGTTCGTCACCGTCGATATCGACGGCGAGACGTTCACCATCGTCGACATCGGCATGCGCATGCTGACCCCGCGCGAGCTGTTCTCCGCACAGGGCTTTCCGCCCGACTACATCATCGACCTGGAGTTCAACGGCAGGCCGCTGCCGAAGGACGCGCAGATTTCGTGCTGCGGCAACAGCGTCTCCCCCTATGTGGCGATGGCGCTGGCCGGCGCGAACTGCGGCCATCTGGCGCGCGCGATGGAGGCCGCGGAATGATTTCCGAGGCCGCCCGTCTCGCGCGCGTCCGCGACCAGCTCACGGCCATCGCGCCGGCGTCCTGGGCGCGTGTGCATGACGGCCGCACCGACGACGCCGGCTGTTTCGTCGAGGCGCTGGGGCCGATGGGCGAGCTTTCGCCGGTGCTGCGCTTCGATGCCGGCGCCAGCGAGGCGGAAATCGCCTTTGTCGTCGCCGCGCCCGAGAACATGCAGTTCCTGCTCGGCCTCGTCGACCGGGCTATTGCCCGGCTGAAACCGCCGGAGCGCAATGAGACGCCGCGGCAGGACTCGCCGAAGGATTTCGCCGCCGAGTGCGCCATGAAGTGCGAGGAGCCGGCATTCCGCGCCTTCCTGGAGGCGCTGCGCGGCGAGTTCGAGGCATGGCGGAGGGCGGGGCGGTGACTGGGCCGAGACTTTCAATCATTCCGGCGCGCGCCGCGACTGACCCGGCGCTGAAACCACGCGACCTGCAGGTTCTGTGCGTCCTCGGCCGCCATACCGACGACCTCGGCTGGTGCCGCAAGAGCCAGGTCAAGATGGCCGATGAAATGGGCTGCGCACGCTCAACGGTCTTCGAGGCGATCGAGCGTCTGGTAAAGGCGGGCTACCTGGAGCGCTATGTGCAGGAGAGCGACAACGGCCGCGACAGCCCGCATGTCTATCGCGTTATTCTCGACCCGAAACACCCTGATCCGGCAAGCGTTTCGGTGGAGGAAACCGAGGCGGCTGACCCCTGCCGACCAGTCGGCACCCCTGCCGATATACCGGCACCCCCTGCCGGTCCAGAACCGGCACCCCCTGCCGGTCCAGAACCGGCACCTAAGAACGACCCTTTCAGAACGACCGATTCAGAAACGGGAGAGAGAGCGCTGCCGCGCGGGCCGGAAGATCGGGAATTGGGGGAACGGGCCTTCCGCCGAGCCTTCGCCGCTTGGCCGACCTATCTGGACGACTCAGAACCGGCTGCCCGGCTGGCGTGGGCCAGGCTGTCCCAGCCGGAGCGAGCGGCGGCGATAGAACGACAGGCGGACTATGCCACCTCGGCCGGCAAAGCCGGAGGGCGCAAGACGCTATGCTCGTTCGGGAAATATCTCGGTGAGAAGCGGTGGGAACGGCTCCCGCCGCCAGAGGCGCAGCCTGTTACCGTTGACGACTATGCTCCGCCCTTCGGGCCGGTTTGGAGCGCGTTTATCGTCGGCAGTCTCGCCACCGGCAACGTCCAGCCGGTCGACACGCTCTACCGGCAGGCCCGCCTTGGTCGAGGCCATCGGTTCGGCGAGCGGTGGCACGGCCTGAAGCCGGCGATGGAGGCGGTTCCGGTCGGCACCGCGATGTTCGAGGCGTGGCGCGCGGAGTTCGAGCGGCGGGGCTGGCCGTGGCTGCCGGATCCCGGCGAGCAGCGCGTGATCTACTTCCCGGCCGGCGGGCCGGAGCGGTTGAGCGAATTCGAGGCGGCGGTGCGCTCGCATAGCGAGCCGGTCAATGAGGCGGCGGAATGATGGCGGTCAAGCCGGAGATCAGCGAGCGCGAGGTTGAGGCTCTGCGGCGTGCCCGCGCGAAGGCGGAACTGGTGAACTGGCTGCGCGGCGAGGCGGCGGCCCGCGATGCCCGGATGGCCTGGTATGTGGCGCGGACGAACTGGCCTGCTGATTCGGTCGCAGGCGAACTTCGAGCAGCCGGGATCGAGGCGGTTTGCCCGATGCGGCGCATCTGGAAGCGGCATCCGCGCTCGATGAAGCGATTTTCTGTGGAAATGCCCGCGCTCGGAAACTACGTCTTCGTACGCACCGTCATCGCGGCCAGCGCATGGCTCGGCGTCATGAGTTTCGACGGTGTCGACTGCCTGCTCGGCGATGGCGAAACGCCTGTGCCCGTGCTCAGCGGCGAGATGGCTAACATCATGGCGATGCTTGGGGAATCGGTGTCCTGCCCGGTGGAGCAGGCAACCGGCCTGATGCTTGGTGACACGGTGCTGCATCCGCTCGGCATGATGGCAGAGCTGCGTGGCACGGTCATCGAGATCGACGCGGAAAAGCGTGAGGCATTGATCAGCACCATGCTGTTCGGGCGCGAGGTGTCGACGCGATGCGGTATTGACGATCTCGAAAAGCTGGCTTAGCGAATCCGCCCAAGGTCGAGAAGCATAGTCGCCATTCGAGAACGACGCCTCGTCCTGCCCTGACACCGCCAATCGAGGTGATCGACTCAGGGCCAGTGCGGAAGCTATGTCCCGACAATCGAACGAACAGCAGCGGTCGCGGCAGCGCGACGCGACGCAGCCTTGGCGCGCATGGTACAAGACCGCGCGCTGGCAGAAGCTTAAGCAGTCCGTGCACCTGCGCGATCTGTATGTCTGCCAGCGCACCGGGGTGCTGTGCCTCGGCAAGCATCCGGCGCCGAACAGTCCCGTTGCCAACCACAAGCGCCCGCATCGCGGCGACCCGGACCTGTTCTGGGACCCGGAGAACATTGAGACCATCGCCAAGTCGGTCCATGACAGCGACGTGCAGCGCGAGGAGCAGGCGAGCCTGCACACGCGCGGATGCTGGGACTGAGCAACAGCGGTGGCAACCGGGGCAGTAGATCACACCAACCTTCCCGAGCCGTGACAACGGCGACCTTGCTGCACAAGCAGCCGGGGAGGGGGTGGGTCGAAAGTCTGGACCCCCTTCGGCCCTAGACCCGCTCCCCCCCTCATCTGCGGATTTTTTATTCGATGGAACAGATTTTGGACCTGTTCGGTCATCCCGTTCGTGAGGGCTTGGGCAAGCGCGGGCGGCCTCCTTACGAGGCGACGGAAAAAGACCGGAACAAAATCAAGCTTTTGCTGGCGCTCGGCTGGTCGATCTCGCGGATCGCCAACGGTGTCGGCATCTCGCCGGCGACGGTGAAGCGGTATTTTAGAGCCGAGTTGAAGCAACGGGACGCGATGCGCGACCGGCTGGAGGCTCGGCGATTCGAGATCGCGATGGAGCAGGCGAACGCCGGCAACATCACCGCGCTCAAGGAGCTCGGCGCGATGATCGAGAAGAACGACCGCATGCAAATCGAGGCGGACATGGGCGGCAAGGGATCGAACGCCCCGACGGAGAAGCCTGGCAAGAAGGTGGTCGACGAACTGCGCGCGGCTGCGGCGGATGCCGACCTGATGGCCGAGCTTGATAACGAGGCGGCGCAGAATGTCACGCACTGACGCCTTGCCGCGCTTCGCGTGTCCCGACTGGTGGGAGCGCATCCAGGCGGGTGAGATGCCGATGGCCGACGTGCCGGTCAATGCGGCAAAGGCGGCGAAGGCGGTGGCATTCTTCAATCGGCTGCGCCTGCCGGACGTTCCCGGCACGCCGGCGCTGGAGGAGGCCTGCGGCGACTGGTTCCGCGAGATCCTTTGCGCCTTCCTGGCGAGCGAGGATCCTGTGACCCGCCAGCGGCTCGTCTGGGAACTGCTTTGCATGGTCCCGAAGAAGAATTCGAAGACCACCTATGTCGCGGCGCTCGGCCTGACCGCCCTGTTCATGGAGGAAGCGCCCAACCGGCAGATGCTGATCGTGGCGCCGAGCCAGAACATCTCGGAGCGGTGCTTCGACCAGGCTCAGGGCATGATCCGCCTCGATGAGCGGCTGAAGTCAATCTTCTTGGTGCAGGATCACCTGAAGTCGATCACGCGGCGCAAGACCGGCACCCAGTTGAACGTAAAGAGTTTCGACACGTCGATCGTTACCGGCGAAATTCCGGTGCTGACCATCATCGACGAAGTGCATGAGCTCGGCAAGAAGGCAAAGGCGGCGGCCGTCATGCAGCAGATTCGGGGCGGTGGCATCACCAAGCAGGGCGGCCAGGTCCTGATGATCACGACGCAATCGGACGAAGCGCCGGCCGGCATCTGGCGCACGGAACTGATCAAGGCCCGCAAGATCAGGGACGGGCAGGGCGGCGCATCGCCGATCATGCTGCCGGTCCTGTACGAATTCCCGGCTGACCTGCAGAAAGACCAGGACTTCTGGCGCGACCAGGACAAGTGGCGGCTCCTTTTGCCGAATATCGGTCGGTCGATCGACGAGGCGCGGCTGATTGCCGACTACGAAAACAACGGTCGCGCTACCGCGCAGGCCGAGCAAATCTGGGCCAGCCAGCATCTCAACATCGAGATCGGTGTCGGTATCGGCGACGACGCCTGGCGCGGCGCCGAATTCTGGGATCTTCGCGCGGACCCGACGCTGACGCTGGAATCGCTGATCGAGCGTTCCGAGGTCGCGGTGGTCGGCGCCGACGGCGGCGGGCTGGACGATCTCTTCGGCGTCTGCGTCGTCGGCCGGGAGAAGGTAACGCGCCGCTGGCTGGTCTGGTGTCATGCCTTCGCGCACCCGAAGGTGCTGGAGAGGCGAAAGGAAATCGCCGCGCAGCTCAAGGATTTCGAGGCGGAAGGGTCGCTGACGTTCTGCGAGGTTTCGGAGTACGTCACCCGCATAGCGGCCATCGCCGCCAGGCTGCGCGACGCCGGCCTGCTGCCGGAAAAGAACGCGGTCGGCTTCGACCCGAACAACATCGCCGCCTTCGTCGACGCTCTGGCGCTGGAAGGGATCGACGGCGCGATGCTTCATCGCCTCCGCCAGGGGCCGGCGCTGTCGCCGGCATTGTGGGGGCTGGAGCACAAACTGTCCGACGACACGATCAGCCATGACGGATCGGGATTGATGTCCTGGTCGGTCGGCAACGTGAAGATCGAGGTCAAGGGCAACGGCAACATGGCGACCAAGCAGGCCGCCGGCCGCGCCAAGATCGATCCCGTCATCGCCATGCTCTGCGCGGCGATCCTGATGAGCTGGAATCCGGAAGCCTACGGGAATTCCATCTATCGCGCGCGCGGCCTCCTCGTCGCCTGAAGGAATTCGAATGAGCCTTTGGACACGCATCTTCGGGGGCGGCGCTTCCCGATCCCCTGAGCCGCGCGCGGCGATCCAGCAGGCAGGCGGCGGTGTCGTCATCACCACGCCGCAGGAACTGGAAGAAGCACTTCGCACCGGCAATGTGACGGCGTCCGGCGCGACGGTGACACCGAACACGGCGATGCGCGTTGCGGCAGTCTATGCCTGCGTCCGGGTTCGCTGCGGCGTGGTGGCGAACATGCCGCTCCACATCAAGCGCCGGTTGGACGACAGGACGCGGGAAGACGCCACCGACCATCCGGCGTGGACGCTGCTGCGCCGCAAGCCGAACCGGTGGCAGACGCCGGCGCAGTTCAAGCGGATGATGCAGGCGCACCTGATCCTGCGCGGAAATGCTTATGCGATGATCGTGCGGTCGCGCGGCCTGCCGCTGGAGATGATCCCGCTCAACCCGGATCGTGTCGAGTGCAAGCAGAATGACGACCTGTCGCTGGTCTACACCTACACCCGCAAGGATGGCCGCCGGATCGAACTGAAGCAGTCGGAGGTGTTCCACCTCGTCGGCCTGACGCTCGACGGCGTTCACGGCGTTTCCGCGATCACCTATGCGCGGGAGACTATCGGCCTGTCGCTGGCGCAGGAAGGACACGGCGCGACGGTCTTCAAGAATGGCGCCCGCGTTTCCAACGTCCTGACGCACCCAGGCAAGCTCGGCAAGGAAGGGCTGGAGTTTCTGCGGGCGAGCCTGGATGACTATCGGGCCGGCGGCGAGAGCGAAGGCAAGGCTTTGATCCTCGAGGAGGGGATGTCGGTTTCGCCGCTCGCCATGACGGCCGAGGATGCGCAGTGGATCGAGAGTCGCAAATTCTCGCGCACCGATATCGCCATGTTCCTCGGCGTCCCGCCGCACATGATCGGCGACACCGAGAAGAACACATCCTGGGGAACGGGCATCGAGTCGCAGACGCAGGGCTTCATCACCTTCTCGGCCGAAGACGATTTGACGATCTGGGAAGAGACGATCAATCGCGACCTGATCGGCGATGAGGCGAATGTCTATGCCCGCTTCAACCGCGCGGCATTGGTGCGCGGTGACATCAAGGCCCGCTGGGAAGCCTATGTGAAAGCCCTGCAGTGGGGTGTCTACAGCCCCGATGAAGTGCGCGCGCTGGAAGACATGAATCCTCGCGAAGATGGCGAGGGCGGCCAGTATTACGATCCGCCGAACACGGCCGGCGGCGACAAGCCCGAAAAGGATGATGGCGATGAGCCTTCGCAAGCTGCCTGAGGCGAAGACGTTTCAGCGTCCGCAGAACTTCCAGTGGGACGCGCCGTCGGACGTGCTGGCGAAGTGGGCGGAAACGCCGCTCGCGGCCGACAAGTCGGACGACAGCACCATCACCATGTTCGAGGTGATCGGCGAGGACTGGTGGACCGGCGGCGGCGTGACGGCGAAGCGCGTCTCGGCCGCGCTGCGGTCGATCGGCGACAAGGACGTGACGGTCAAGATCAATTCGCCCGGCGGCGACATGTTCGAGGGCATCGCGATCTACAACCTGCTGCGCGCCCACAAGGCGAAAGTCACGGTCGAGGTGCTGGGTTGGGCGGCGTCGGCTGCATCCATCATCGCCATGGCGGGTGACGAAATCCGCATGGGACTCGGCACATTCATGATGGTGCACAATGCCTGGGGCGTGGTGATCGGAAACCGCCACGACATGCGCGAAGCGGCCGATCTGTTCGATGGATTCGACAGCGCGATCGTCGATATCTACGAGGCTCGCACCGGCATGAAGCGTGCCGATGTCGAAAAACTGATGGATGCCGAGACCTTCATGGGGCCGTCTGAGGCGGTCGAGAAGGGCTTCGCCGATGTCGTCGATGACGGGATCGAGCAGCCGGAAGGCGATGCAAAGAACATGGACCGGGGGCTGATGGCTCGCCGGCAGACGGAAGCCGCGCTCGCACGAGCCGGTTTCACCCGAGACAAACGCTCTGAACTGCTGACAGAGATGGGCGTTTCGGCGGCCCCGCGCGATGCAAGCCGCAAACCCGCCGCGCGTGATGCAGGCATCGACGTGACTGCCATCCGGCAGCTCATCAACGCAATGAAATCCTGAAAGGACACAGCGATGAAGATCGCCACTTTCTGCGCCGCTCTCGCGGCGATGATCCTCTGCGGCGTGTCGCTTGCCAGCGCCGCGCCGTTCGACCACACCTCCATCATCCCCATGATCGGCCATCATGCCGACATCGTCACGGCCATGGGAGCGATGATCCCGCTCAACGCCCGCGCTCGCGGTCTTGTCGCGACTCGCAATGACGGTGGCAATGCGACCGCGATCCTCAACGAGCTGAAGCAGACGTTCGAGGCCTTCAAGGCCGACAACGACAAGGCGCTTGCCGACCTGAAGAAGGGTCAGGAAGACGTGGTGCAGACCGAAAAGGTCGAGCGCATCAACGCCACCATCGCCGAACTTCAGAAGGCGCTCGACGAAACCAACGTGGCGCTCGCTGCGGTCAAGGTCGGCGGGGCCGGCGATGATGTCGATCCCGCGGTGGCCGCTCACGCCGCCGCGTTCAACACCTGGTTCCGCAAGGGCGACCGGGCGATCGACGCCGACATGCGTGAACTCGAGGTCAACGCCAAGATGACCACGCAGTCCGATCCGGACGGCGGTTACCTCGTCCCCGAGGAGACCGAGGCCGGCATCGATCGCGTTCTCGGCACCGTGTCGGTCATGCGGCAGCTTGCCCGGACGATCTCCATCGGCACCAGCACCTACAAGAAGCTGGTGAACATGGGCGGCGCCGGCTCCGGCTGGGTCGGCGAGGAAGAGGCGCGTCCCGAGACGGATACGCCGACGCTTCGCGAAATCGCCGTCAACACGGCTGAACTCTACGCCAACCCCGCCATCACGCAGACGGCCCTGGACGATGCTCGCATCGACATCGCTGCCTGGCTGGCGGACGAAGTGGCAATCGAGTTCGCGGAGCAGGAAGGCGCCGCCTTCATTTCCGGCAACGGGGTGAACAAGCCGCGCGGTCTGCTCGCCTACGATAAGGTGGCGAATGCTTCCTATGCGTGGGGCAAGCTCGGCTATGTGGCTTCCGGCAAGGCCGGCGACTTCGCCGACACCTCGGCCACCGTCAGCAAGGCCGATGCGCTGATCGATCTCTATTATGCGCTCAAGTCGGGCTACCGAAACGGCGCATCGTGGCTGATGAGCGATGCCGTGATGGCGACGGTCCGCAAGTTCAAGGACAACGAGGGCGCCTATCTGTGGGCGCCCCCGACCGCTGCGGCTGGCGTCGCCACCATCCTCGGAAAGCCGGTCTACAACGACGACGGCATGGAAGAGGTGAGCGCCGGGAAGTTCCCGATCGCATTCGGTGACTTCAAGCGCGGGTACCTGATCGTCGATCGCTTCGGCGTTCGGGTGTTGCGCGATCCCTACACCAACAAGCCGTTCGTGCACTTCTACACCACGAAGCGCGTTGGCGGCGGTATCGTCAACTTCGAGGCGATCAAGCTGCTGAAGATCGCGACCTCCTGATCGGAGATCCGCACCTTCCTGATTCACGGCGGGCGGCTCCGGCCGCCCGCTCCTTCCTCGCTCCCATGAAAGGACAGTCCCATGAAGGACGGCATTTCCGGCATCGGCCTCGTCGCATCGCTGGTCCCCGCCGTGGTTTCGGCCACGACCAAGGGCAGCAATGCGGATTTGCAGGGCTACAACTCTGCGACCCTGATCATCAACACCGGCGCGATAGCCGGCGACGGTCTCTATGTCATGAGCATGCAGGAGTCCGATACGACCACGGATGGTGACTTCACCGACGTGGACGACGACGACATGCTGGGCGCATTCCCGGCCAGCCTTGCGGCAAGCTCGGTCTACAAGATCGGCTACAAGGGCACGAAGCGCTACATCCGCGCGGTCATCACCAAGACTTCCGGCACGTCGATCGCTGCCGGTGCGGTTTTTGCGCTCGGCCATCCCTACGACGCGCCGGTGGCCTGATAGACCGCCATGCTAGCGCCCGTCCGAACTGTTGCTCCCTCCGTCGCGCCCGTCTCGCTCGTCGAGGCGAAGCTGCATCTGCGCGTCGATCATTCCGATGACGACACGTTGATCTCTTCGCTGATCGATGCCGCGACGGCGTATCTCGACGGCTGGAGCGGCATACTCGGGCGGGCGCTGGTCACACAGACGTGGCGGCAGGATTTCTGCCGCTTCTCGGCCTGCATGCGACTGCCGTTGGCTCCGGTCGCATCGATCGAAAAGGTCGAGTATTTCGACGGGGAGAATGCGCGCCAGACTTTGGATGCCGACGTCTACATGATGCTGGCGGACGCGCGCGGGCCGTATTTGAACCTTGCATCGGGCAAGTCATGGCCTGGCGTCTATTCCCGCGACGATGCGGTCAGCATCACGTTCGTTGCCGGATATGGCGCGGCGGCAGCCGTTCCGGCGCCGATTCGCACGGCGATCATGCTGTTCGTTCGCGACATGTATACTTCCACCGCGGCTGTCGGAGTTGTGAAGCGCGAAACTGTCGAAGGGGTGAGCACGACCGAATACCAAGACATGACGGCGGGGCTGGAAAGCAATCCTGTAGCATCGATGCTGCTGGCGCCATATCGGCGGGTTGGTGTGTAGAATGACACCGTCGGCCGCGATAGCGATGCTGGACCGTCACCTTGCGATGCATGGCGAGAACTGCACCCTGCGCCGCAAGGAAGGCACACAGCTCACAGAGAGGGACGTGACCGTCCGCGCCAGCGTGCGCGGCCTTCGCGGCACGGAAATCGTGGGAACGGCGACCCAGGCGTTTTCGCGCGCCGTGATCTCGATGACACAGATACTGGCTGCCGGCTGGCCTGCCGGTCACACCGTCACGCCTGGCGCTGTCGATCCGCGCCTCCCGCGTCCGAATGACTTTCTGGTCGTCGGCGGAAAGCCGCGACAGGTATCTTTCGTCAACCCGATCCGCGTCGATGGCGTGGTGGTCAGGGTGGAACTCACGGTGGCAGGCTGATGGCGACCGGCTTCGAGTTCTTCGAGCGCGATCTTCGCGTCGCCACGGCTGGTATGGAGCCGGAAGCGATCAACCAGGCTGTCGCGGCGTTCGCGAAGCAGGAGGTTCGCCGGGTCATTGCCGAGGGCATCGCCTCGCCGCAATACGAGCGCTATGTCAATTCGGTTCGAGGGGCGCCGGAAGAAGCCTACAAGGCGCCGGGCAGCATCGTCTACGAGTTCACGAACTGGCCGCTGGTCATCAATTCGGCGCTGGAGGATCTTCGCAAGCGAGTTCCTGTGCGGTCGGGCCGGTATCGGGATGGTTTCACGGTTGTCGTCGGCGGGCGTGTCGTGGTGACGGATTTCATGAAGCTGCGGTCCGACGCCGAGGTCGTCATCTTCAATCCGCGCCCGTACACACGCCGCATGGAAGTCGGGGCGAACAAGACCGGCGCGCGTCATTTCGACGGTGCAAAACGTGTCCTGTCTCGGCGATTTTCCGGGGCGTTCAGCGTTGAATTGCGGTTCGTCAACGTTCCGGGCGGTGTCCATCCTCTCGCGCCGTACAGGCTCAAGCGCGGGCAGGGTAGGAAGGGCCGGGCCGCCGGCGACCAGATCACCTATCCCGCGCTCATCATCAATCCGGTGAACTGATGTCTAGCAAAGCTGCCTTCAACGCCATCAAGGGCGTTCTCGACACCTATTCGGCTGGCGTCGGCGCGTTGCCTGTCCGGTACGAAAACGAATTCGTGCAGGACCTGCTCGACGCGAACACAGCCGCATGGGTCTACGTCGAGGTCTTCGGCGACTTCTTCGACCAGGCATCCATCGGTGCCGAGCCGGTGACGGCGAACCGGTGGCGCGAAGGTGGCGTCGTCTTCATGCACGTCATGGTTCCGTCCGGCTCCGGCTCCGGTTTAGCCAGGGGCTATGCCGGCGACCTGATCGAACTGTTCCAGGGTCAGGAGATCGACGGCGTCCGCTTCCGTGACGCGTCAATCGGCGAAGGCGAACCGGGCCGGGATTTCCCGAATTACTGGGCGATGGCGGCCTCAATCGAATGGGAAAGGGATACAGCATGAAGGCGCTCAAGGATTTCACCACGCGTTCGCATCGTTTCCGGACTGGAGACGCCATCACGGCGGCCCACGATCTATCGCCGCATGATCCGGCCGTTCTCGTAAAGCGCGGCTTCATCGGAGACGACGCGCCGAAACCCGCCAAGCCGTCGAAGTCGAAGACCGACTGACCCCTCACCCTATCATCAACATCGTCCCGCCCGAGTGATCGCGGCGGCCCCTTTCATGGAGAAAAGCCGTGACGGATTCCAACCGCCTGCGCATGACGCTTGTCAAGGAAAGCACCCTCGGCGCGACGCCCGATACCCCGCGCATGCGTACGATGCGCGTTACCGGCGAAGGGCTGCAATACACCCCGAATTTTGTGAACTCGAACGAAATCCGCTCGGACCGCATGCTCAGCGACCCGATCAAGGTCAACGAGCAGAACTCCGGCCCGATCAATTTCGAATTGTCGTACCCGGTGTCGGACAGCCCGCTCTCCAGCCTTCTCGAATCCACGATGTTCAACTCGTGGGCGAACACGCCGGCCTTCGACAATGACGGCACCGCCGACAGTGTCGTCACCGACGCCGGCACCACGACGGATACCTATGTGGTTGCGGCGAACGGCGACGATGCCAAGGCCGGCCACTTGGTCCGTGCGACCGGCTTCACGAACGCAGCGAACAACCAGGTATTCAAGGTCGTGTCGGCGACCGGCACCACGATCGTCGGATCATCGCTCAGCCTGACGGCGGAAACTGCCCCGCCGGCCACCGCGCGGCTCAAGGTTGTCGGTTTCCAAGGCGCGTCAGCCGACATCTCGGCAGCGGCCGATGGCCTGACGTCCAGTTCGCTCGATTTCACGACGCTCGGTCTCGCCGTCGGCCAGTGGATCAAGATCGGTGGTTCCGCTGCCGGCGATAAGTTCGCGACCGCAGCCTGCAACGGATGGGCGCGCATCACCGCGATAGCCACGAACGCGCTCACCCTCGACAATCTGCCGTCAGGCTGGACGACAGACGCCGGTACAGGCAAGACCGTCAAGGTCTGGTTCGGCGATCAGTTGAAGAACGGCGTCAGCCGCATCTCGCACACCATCGAGCGCGGGTTCATGGGTCAGGCCGTGCCGACCTATATTATCCAGCGCGGCATGGTCGTCGGTCAGGCGACGCTCAACTTCACCACGGAACAGGTGATTTCCGGCACGTTCACGATGAACGGTCTGACCGGCGAGCAGACGACATCCGCACTGGATGCGTCGCCGGATGCCGAAACCTCGAACCCGATCATGTCGGCGAACGTCAATGTCGGCCGCATCGCGGAATCCGGCGTCGCGGTGACGTCACCGAACTTCGTGCGAAGCGCGCAGCTCTCGTTCAACAACAACCTTCGCATGATCACGGCCGTCGGCAACGTCGGCGCCGTTGACATCGGCGTCGGTGAGTTCGCGGTTGATGTGACGCTGGAAACCTATTTCGGGTCGAATGCGCTGCTCGCCAAGCTGCTTGCCGGAACGGTCGGCAATATCAACTTGCGCACCGCGAAGAACAGCCAGGCCGTCATTCTGGCGCTGCCGCGTCTCACCTTCACAGGCGGTGCGCCATCGGCCGGATCGAAGAATACGGACGTGATGCTGAACCTTACCGGCAGCGTTTCGAAGGACACGCTGACCGCGGCATCGGCAATCATCAACCGCCTCGAATATTTCGAGGCCTGACGCCAGAACCTGCCGACATCAGGATTCGTGCACGAACAGGCCGGAGCGTTGTCGGACGCTCCGGCCACCCCTACCGACATAGGTGAAACATGACGATCAAGCTCGGCAGCCTTGCGGCTGACCTGACCAAGGAACGCGACGGCGAGTGGGTAGAGCCGAAGGAATGGCCCGGCCTCAATCCCGAAAAGCCGATGGAAATGACCCCTCTGCCTGGTGTCGCGTTCCATGTCCGCTCGACGAACTATTCCGCATATGTGACCGCGCGGCAGGCCGCGTTGGAAGACCTGAAGAAGAACTATCCCGATGACAAGGTGCCGGCCGATGTCGCCGCCCGCATCGAGGGTCAACTCGCCGTCGAGCATCTTCTTCTCGGCTGGCGTGGCTTCGACATCGCCTATTCTGCCGATGCTGTCGAAACGATTCTCGCCGCCGAGGAGCACCGTGTTCTTCGCTCCATGATCTATTGGTGCGCCGGTCGCGTCGGCAAGCGCCAGATCGAGTTCGTCAAGGAATCGGCAAAAAACTAGCCGCGGCCTTCCGCTATGACCTCAAGCGGAAAGGCCATGACGAATGGATCGCCAAGCTCGCGGCCGAGTTCCCGGACGAGTTCCCGCCCGGAACTGTGCCGGTTCGTCCTGCCGAGGCAAAAACGGAGGCTTGGCACGCCTTCTACCTTCGGGCTTGGCAGGCGCTTCGGTTCGACCGTCAGTATTTTGCGTTCGGCGGTCAAACGCCGATCAGCTTCATGGCGCTGGACGGCTATGCCCGGCGCTACGGCATCGAGGGGGAGGCGTTCGAGCGGTTTCTGGCGTTCATGAACCAGATTGATGATGAATGGCTGGAGTATGCGGCGCAGGACAGCAAAGCGGCAGACGCCTAGTACAACCCCATTGCCCCGACAGCTCGGCATCGCACGATTACCCTCGCCATCTCATCTCCAGTCTCAGCGACGCGCTCTATGACGAACTTCTTTAGGTCGTGTGTAAGCGTTCCGATAAAAGGTGCTGCGCCAGAATATCCGCCGAATGAATTTTTGGCGTTGACTTTGCCGCAAACGAAGATGTCGCCGGCCGGCGACTTTGCCGCCGCCAAGTCGCTGAATGTCGCGCTGTCTGGATCCTTTAGGACGGAGGTGACGGCGGCCTGAACGCTCGCGATCGCGTCCTCCGACAGATCAAAGCGCTCAGATGCCCACGACTCGGCGGCGAATAGCATCGCCAGTCCAATCAGCACAGCGGTTCTCATTGCTCATCCTTCCGCGATGGGTTGGGCAACAATAGGCCGTTTGGTGGAGAAATCCATTGGTTCAGCAAATCCGTTCATTGATCGTCCAGCCGGCGGTCGATGCCTCAAAATATACAGCCGGCGCCGGTGAGAAGGTCGCTGCCGACAAGGCAATGGCCGCATCGTCGCGCGAGGCTGGCGCAGCGGTGACTGATACGTCGGCGAAGATCAGCGCCAGCGGCGACGTTCTCGCTCGTCTGTCGCGCCAGTTTGTCGACGGCTATGCGGCAGAGCAGCGTTTCAATCAGGGCCTCAACCAGCTCAATCGAGGGCTGGAAAGCGGCAAGATCACGATGGAGGGCGCGGAACGCATCCTTATCGGCATGAACCAGCGGCTTGGGCTGACAGCCGACGTGGCGCAGATCGCTGCCAAGGGGCAGAACGAACTCGCGGCTGCGGTCTTGCGTGCCAATGTCCAGATCGAGCGCCAGGCCACCGAACTCGCCGAGGCCGCGGTGGCATCGCAACGGCTTCAGGCGGCGAACTCCAACGTCATATCCCATGGCGCGCGTCAGGCCGCTGGATTCAACGCCGGCCAGCAGCTTCAGGACATCGCAATGATGTCCATCCTCGGACAGGCGCCCGGCACGCTTGCGTTGCAGCAGGGTCCGGCGCTGGCATCGGCGATCCAGCAGGGTGGCGGCCTAGCCGCGCTCGGCGCAGGACTTGGGTCGCTTCTCAGCGTCACGACGCTTCTCACGGTCGGGTTCACGGCGGCGACCGCCGCGACGATCCAGTGGTTCATGAAGGGTCGAGAGGGCGCGAAAGACCTGGATGAGGTACTGAAAAGCCACTCCGCGACGCTGAGCCGGTTGAAACAGCAGTATGGCGAGTTGGGCGACGCGTCGAAGAACATCGGCGGTCCGGTCGGTGGATCGGCGTATACCGAAGCGCAGGCGAGGAGCGAGGTCGATACCATTCGCGCCGCGATCCGGTCGCAGTCCGGCGACTTGTCGAAGACGTTCATCGGCGGTAGTTTTCTGCGTGGCGGCATGTTCGGGTCCAATACTGGCGGCCTCGACGATCTGCTCGCCTCCAGGAACTCCCCGTTCCAACAGGCTGTTGACGACCTTCTAAGCTCCATCAGGAGTGGCAAGGGTGGCCTGGAAAAGTTCGACGCCAACCTGAACAAGATATTCGACGATCTTCGAGGCAAGTCGAGCGAACCGGCCAAACTTGCGGAAGAAATGCAGCGCCTTTCTGACGCCGCGATCGATGCGTTTTCCGTCACCGGCAAAATGTCGCCGTTCCAGAGCGAGATTGATCGCCTTCTGCTCGGACTGAAGGAAGGCAACAGCGATCTTTCCAGCTTCGCGACGAACGTTCGGCGCATCGGTGAGCTGAACGGGATCGGGAAGCAGGCCGATGACGCGATCTTGGCCGCCAAGGAGGTCGTCAATCTCGCCGAGAAGCTGAAGGAGGTCGAGCAGGTACTGCGCCGCATCGATCAAGAGAACACGCGTCCCGGTCTTCGTGACCAACGTGAACTTCGTCGTTACGTCGCCGGTCGCGACGCCGACGTTGCTATCCTTGATCAGCAGTTCGCCGCCGATCAGCAGCTTGCGCGCGCCCGCTCGAATTCCGAGCGACTTGCCGCCATCGAGGCGCAGGTTCGCTCTCGCGCCAAAGAGGACGGCGACAGCGGCGGAGGATTGCAGGCTCGCGTTGATCGCGCACTCGCCGAGGAGCGCACTCGGCAGGAGGTCGAGGCCCGTGACGCTGCAATCCTGCGCAGCCAGTCCATCGAACGCTCGATCCAGCAGCATCGCCTACAGCTCGACCTGATCGGAAAGACCGGCGCCGAGCAGGCCAAGCTGACCTATGAATTCGAGCGCATGCAGGAGCTGCGCGAACAGGCAGCGCGTACCGGGGAGCCTATCGACCAGAAGGAAGTCGCCAACATCAAGGCCGCAGCCGAAGCGATGGGCAAATATGCCGATGCGCTGGCGCGGGCGAAGATGGGCGACGAACTGTCGTTTGAGCGCAGCCAGTTCTTCCGCTCACCGCTTGAGCAGCAAATCGCGTCACGGCAGCGCAGTTCCGGCCTGCCGATCGACATGAACTCTCCCGAAGCGCTCCAGATGCGCCAGCTTGACCGGATGGAGCGTATCTACGAGCGCGGCATGTCGTTCTGGGATGATTTCGAGAACGGCATCAAGAATGGCGACGACTTCGGCGAGGCGCTGGGCGACGCGATCCGCAATGCGGTGATCAGTGAGCTGACCGATGTCGCGAAGACCGCCTTCAGCAATTTCCTGAAAGAAGGCATCCGCGTCTTCATGGGTGGCGGTTCGGGAGCCGGCGCTTCGGCCGGCGCCGGCGCATTCGGAACGGCCACCGGCTTTGCGGAGATGCTGTTCGGCAGCGGTAAGGGTGCTGCGAACGACAACTTCTCCGCTCCTCGTTCGCTGTCCGGCATCGGCTCGCCCGTGGCCGGCATGGAGGTCTTTCGGAACGCCATCGCATCCATCGAAAGCGTCGGCAGCGGCGGTTATTCGGCCCTCGGCCCCATCCACAAGACGATGGGGCAGGCACTCGGCCGGTATCAGATCATGGAGGCAAATCTGCCGGCATGGTCGAAAGCCGCCCTGGGGCATTCGGTTTCGCGCTCCCAATTCATGGGCAGCCCGGCGCTGCAAGACGCTATCTTCGATCACCGCTTCGGCGGATATGTCGACAAGTACGGCGCGTCGGGTGCTGCATCGATGTGGTTCACCGGCCGGCCGAACGCTCCGAGCGCGACCGACGTGCTCGGCACCACTGGATCGGCCTATGTCGAGAAGTTCAACGCAGCGGTCAGCAAGGCCGGTAAGAGCCTCGATACCTTCGGCGGGGGGCTTGGCAAGCTCGGCCATGCCCTCAACCAGTTCCCGGCCGCGCCCTCCGGTGGAGCGGGCGGCATTCTCGGCTCGCTGTTCGGCGGGTTGAACTCGGCGTTCAGCGGGTCGAAGGCGTTCAATTTCCTGTCGGCAAATCCGGGCAGCTATATCGGCCTCTACCACACCGGCGGCATCGCAGGCTCGCCCTCGCAGATGCGCTATGTCGATCACGGCGTTTTCCTGAACGCGCCCCGGTATCATTCCGGCGGCATCGCGGGGGACGAGGTGCCTGCGATCCTCAAACGCGGCGAGCCGGTGTTCAGGTCGATGGAGCATGCCCGCCAGGTGGTAGGCGGCAACAACGCGCCGTCCGGCGTCGCTGATGTGCGGGTCTACGTCGACCAGGACGGCAACTGGCAGGCGAAGGTGGAGAAAATATCGGAAGGTCCGGCCCGTCAGGAATCGAACCGGGCTGTCGGCAACTACGCCTATCGCCAGTCCAATGGCGGCGCGAAGGCCGACGATCACCGCTACCAGCGGCTCAAGAGGCGCGCCTGACATGGCGGTTTACATCAACCTGCCGACGCTCGATGTCGATTTCATCAAGCCGCAGCGCATGTCCTTCGATACGCCCGGCGGCGGGATGGAGGGCGGCCGCAACAGCCTCGGCGAGGGCATCACCATCGGCCTGTCGGGCGGCCCGATGATTGCCGGGGCTTTCGAAAACTGCTGGGTCCAAGCGCCGGAAGAACACGAATACGCGAACTGGATCGCGGCGCGCATGAACGGCTCGTTCCGGTTCATGGTCGTGCCTTTCCTCACCGATTGGATGGGGCCGTTTCCTGTATTGTCCGGCTATCCTCCGGTGCCGCAACCGATCATCAACGGCATCCCTCACAGCGATGGCGCTCTGTTCGCGGATGGCGCCGGCTATAGCCAGGCCACTGTGTTCGGAACGTTTGCGCAATCGGCGGCGCTGAACGCCGGCCAGATCGTCGTCAACGTCTATGGCGCGACGCGCGACCTGCGACACTCGGACTGGATGAGCACATATCATTCGGTCAAGGGCTGGCGGGCGTGGCGTTACTGGGAGTGTTCCGATCCGGCAGACGTATCCGAGACTGTGGATGGCGTGTCCTACAGCGGCAAGCAGTACACGCTCGCCATTGATGTCCCGCTTCGTCAGGCGGTTGAAGCGGGGCAGAGGATCGAACTGGCCCGGCCGCGCTGCGTGATGAAGTTCCCGGCTGGCTTCACGATGCCGTGGGAGGCGGAAGGCTTCTGGCAGTCCCGTCCGTCCATGCGGTTCGTGGAGGCGTTCTGATGGTTCCGGCGGGCGTCATCGCCGCACTTCGCGGCTCGCATCAGCTCGGCATCTTCTTCCGGCTGGACCTCGATCCCGATCCTCTCCGTCTCTGGCTCGGCATCAACGACATTCCGGCCGGGATCGAGAGTGTCGACGCGACGACGCAGGAAACCTATCTTGGCGGCGGCATCCTTCAGGACGTGCCGATGCTGGAGGCAGTGCTCAACGGCGTCGCAGATCGTGCCGAGTTCATCGTTTCGGGCATCGAACCCGCGACCATGGCGCGCTGGAACCTGGACGAGGTCAAGGTGCGCGGCAAGGCGTTCCACGTCGGCATCACCACACTGGACGACTACTACCAGCCGATGTCGGCGGTCGTCCCGATGATTACGGGCAGGGCATCGCGCATCACCGAGGCGATGCCGCCCGTCACCGGCACAGACAGCCCGACCGTTACTCTGGCCCTGTCGGTCGGCTTCGGCATCACGACGCGGGACCGCACATCGCAGGCGCTATGGTCCCCGGTCCACCACAAGGCGGCGCATCCCGGCGACAGGTTCTGCGACGGCACGGCCCGTATGGAGCGCGGCGCTCCGGTGACCTGGCCGAAGTTCTAGGGTTGACATGCACCTCGACGACTATCTCGACGCGGCATCGCGGCGGCCGTGGATTTATGGCGGTGGCCACGATGGCTGGCAGGGGCACGACTGCACGCTGTTTCTGGCGAACTGGGCACACAGCTTCGGGCGGGGCGACCCCGGCGTCTATCGCGGGACGTACGCGACCAAGGAGGAGGCGGTGGCGATCATAGAGCGGGCGCGAGGGCTGGTGCCTCTTATCATGACGGCGCTGGTCAATGTCGGCTGGCGCGGCCGCGACGGCGATCCGCAGGACGGCGACATAGGCGTGGTGGTCTGCGACGGCATTGATGTCGGAGCGATCCGTAGGGGCCGTCGCTGGATCATCGCCGACGAACATCAACTCGCGCATCTGCCCGGCAACCTGTTTATCCGCACGGTCTGGCATCCATGAATCAGCACATCCGCATGCGCAACCAGCGCCTCGGGCTGGAATGCTCGACATCGCCGCTGGCGCATGCTGCCCATACCGGATTTCTCGAAGCGATCATCCTGACAGCCGTCACGAACTCGGCCGTGTTCGCGCTCGGCCCCGCAGCAGTCAGCCTTGTCACGTCCGGCCTGACCGCGCTGGCGACCACGGCGATTTCGCTCGGCATCAACTATCTGCTGAGCCCGAAACCGCCGAAGCCCGCTGATGGCAAGGTGCCGCGCGAGCAGCCGATGCCGCCGGTCATCTTCGGTGTCGGCACCAACCGCATCTCTGGCGCGGCGATGCTCAAGGAGGAGAAGGACAACTACTACTACCTGATCCGCGCCATCGCCGGCCACCGCGTCCATCAGTTCAAGCGGCACTGGCTGCACGACGACATCGTGGTGGTTAACGGCTCCGACATGGTGGACCGCTCGGCCGTGACTGGCGACGACAAGAAGCGATACGGCAAGGACTCCAACCTGGTGAAGATGCAGTACCGGCTCGGCTTGGATACCGAGACGGCCTATGCCGACGCGGTCACCGCCTTCGCGGCGGAAGACATCTGGACGAACGATCATCGCGGCGATGGGACCGCCTCCGCCTTCATGCGATGCAAGGGGGTCAGCTCAAAGAGCTACGCCGAGACGTTTCCCTACGGCGCGCCGCAGCCTTCCGACGAGGTGGACATGGCGCTGGTGTGGGACTTCCGCGATGACGATCAGGACCCCGACGATCAATCGACATGGACATTCTCGAAGAACGCCGCGCTCTGCTACGCATGGTGGCTCTGCTTCTGCCCCTACGGTCCGCGCCGCGACTACACGCAGGCCCTGCTCCCCTATCTCGACCGATGGAAGGAGGAAGCCGACATCTGCGACGAGGACGTTCCGCTGGCCGCCGGCGGGACGGAGAAGCGATACGAGGTCAACACCTGGGCGACGACCGAGACGGACCCGATCGCGATCCAGAACGTCATCCTGTCGGCGTGCGACGGTCACATCGCGCAGATGGGAGACGGCGGGCTGGTACTCACGGTCGGGAAGTTTCGCGAGGAGCTGGTAGGCGAAATGACCGACGCCGACATCGTCGGCCACACTGTCCACAACGACGTGCTGGAGGAAGACGAGATCAACCGGCTGGTGCCGAAATTCGTCTACCCCGCGACGGAATACACGCAGGCCGTCACCGACTACTTCGAGAGCGCGACGGACCAGGCCGAGATCGGTCAGGTGCTCTCTCAGGAGGCCGACTACGCCGGTGTCCAGCAGTGGCGCCAGGCTCGCCGCCTCGGCAAGCGGGAGTGGCAGCGGCTCCAAATGAAGAAGTCCGGCACGCTGGACTGCCGCATGTCCGGCATCAACGAGGTGACGAAGAGGTGGGTTCGGCTCAACACGCCTGTTCGCCTCCCCGCGCTGAACGGAAAGATCATCGAGATCAAGCGGGCGTTTCTCGCCCTGAAGAACGGCGGATTTCAGATTGAGTGGGCGCTGCACCCCGACGACATCGACGCATGGACGCCCGCGACAGACGAGGGTGCGGCCCCGCCGGTTCCAACGAAGCCGAACAGCAAGGGCGTCCCGGCTGCTGTCATCACGTCCATGTCGGCGCTTGGCAACGGATCGTCGGTGTTTCTGCGTGTTGTGCTGGGCGATCCGCTCGACGACACGGTGACGCCGGTCCTGCGCTACCGGATCAAGACTACAGGCCAGTGGGTGGAGCAGGAGTTTCCGACCGCAGCGTTGTCGAGCGGCGTCTACACGCTCGACACCAATCCGGTGCAGGCAAACGAGACGTTCGAGGTGCAGGCCGCGTTTGTCGGGTCACGAGGCACCTACGGCGAGTGGAGCACGCCAGCGGCTGAGATCGTGGCCGAGATCGGTGCTGTCAGCGGCATGGTGTATGTGCAGGCCGATCTCGACGACGACAGCGCGGGCTGGAGCGGGTATACGCTGCGCCAGGTGATCGACCAAGATTTGCTGTCGTCTGCGACCGGCACGAAGGTCAAGGTCACATTCGCGGCCGCCAACTCGGCAGGCTTTACAATCGACGCAGCGTATATCGGATATGCGGCGGCATCCGGCGATCCATGCGATTTCGAGGCGGCGCCGACGCAACTCAAGTTCGGCGGGGCCAACGGCATCACTGCTTCTGCCGGGCAAACAGTGGCCACCGATGCCATCGCCTTCACTCCGCAGACCGGCAAAGACCTGATCGTGTCGATGCACTTCAGCGCGGCGAGTGCCGTCCGGCGCAAGAGCGTCCTGACGGGCTGGGCGGCATACTACAAGGCAGCGGTCAGCGAGGCCGGGACCATCGATGTCAGCGGCTACGGCGCGGGCGGCGAGAACGCTGCCGCCGTGAGCCGGATCGAACTCATCACCTGATTACCGATCAACTTCAATCCTGATGGCCTGGTCAATCGCCGGGCCGAAACCGCATGGAGCTTGTCGATGTCCGACACGGCAAACAACATCTGGGGTGACGGCCCCATCAGCAATCCCAAGGAACCGAAAAAGTCTGAAATTCGGTCATGGGGCACGGACAAGGAGAGCCGTATCACGGCTCTCGAATCTGGCCTTGATGAAGTTGCCGCCATCGCTGGGTCTCGCATCAAAAGCCAGATCATCGCCGATCTCGCGACGACCTCGAACATCACGCTCTCCGGCGAGCAGACCATCGACGGCGTTACCACGTCCTCCTCGACGGCGCTGGTCAAAAACCAGACCGACGAAGCGCAAAACGGTGTCTATGTCACCGGGGCAGGATCGTGGACGCGCCACACCGGCGCCGACACATCCGCCGAACTGGTCGGGCTGTCGGTCTTCGTGACCGCCGGCACGGTCAACGGGGAGACGACGTGGCTGTGCATCGCCGACAACGCATCGACCACCTATCCGTTTGTGATACTCGGCGCCGGGGCGCAATCCGCCAAGATCGTGGGCGGCACGGTCAACCTGTTTGATTACCTCGCCGTCACCGAGGGGCAGGAGGTCTATGCCGACGGCACGTTGCAGGTGCAGGCTAACTCGTCCATCTCCGACAAGATTTACGTCAAGGGCATGGGCTCACTCACGATCCGGGGCTTGCAGGCGGGATCGACGGCGGGGCCGTGGAGCCGCTTTCTGGCGGCCGACAAGACGACCGTCGTCGCGGTCGAAAATCTCACCGATGCGATGACGGCGCCTGTGACCATTCCGGTCCCGCCCGACGCCGAATGGTTCCAGTTTTCGCCGCGTCAGCGCAATGCCAGTGCGGCCGCCTATGGCGGCATCCAGCTTGAGTTCGGCACCCGCGCCACGTCGGCCGAAAACTACACCGAGCGCGTCGTCGCGGTCGACGGCAACCGGACGCCCGTCCCGCGTCATGCGTCGTTTTTGCTGTTCGGCGATTCGATCACCGCAACGGCGACCAAGGACATGAGCGGCGGCTACACCGAGGGCGTACAGCCCAACTGGCCGACCTACGCCATGCCGATGCTGGGGGCTGATAGTTGGTACAACTACGCCACGTCCGGCGCGTCGTTTCGGGAGTATGGCGGCCAGGAAGACCTGCAAAAAATCTACAATCAGGTCAGCCGCGCCTATGCGGACGGCCGCTCGGCCAACTACGTGGTGCTGGCAAACGGCACCAACGACTATGCCACCGGCTTGCCCAATCTCGGCGATTACGCCACGGCCATGGGCAAGGCGACGCGCGACGATCTCGACCGATCCAAGACGCTGGAGGCCGCCCGCTGGGCGATGTGGACCATCCAGATACATTGGCCGATGGCGACGCCGTTTTGCGTCCTGCCGATCCAGCGCGCCGACATCGAGCCGGCAGCGATGCAGTCCCTCACGGACGGGCTGAGGGCGCTTGCCGAGCGCTACGGATTTATCGTGATCGACGGCGCGGCCGAGGCCGGGATCGTCAAGGATTTCGAGATTTGGGACCCTGACAAGGTGATCGGCCCCGGCCGCGACCTTGAGGACGGGTTGCATCCGCACGCCTCGGGCATGGTCAAGATGGCGCGGATGATCGCGCGGCACATCCAGCCGTATCTGGCCGTGACCTGATCGCCCACGGTTAAAACTCCCTCGAAAGGACCATCACAATGCTCAACGTGCCCACCGGCGCGGCGACTGCTGCTGCGCGCGACAAGTACCATGTGTACCGCCCCATGCTCGACCTGATCGGCAAATCCGAAGGGACCGACAAGGGCCGCGGCTACAACGAGACGCTGGGCTACGGCGTCATGCTCGACGGCCGCGTTACCAAGGGCAAGGGGCCGACGATCGATCTGGTGTCGATGACACTGGACCAGGTGGACAAGCTCCAGACCCGGATGCTCAAAGACCCCGACAACAAGCGGCTCAACTCGTCGGCGGTCGGGCGCTACCAGGTGATCCGCACCACGTTCCGGGATATCCGCGAGCAGCTTCCCGACCGCTATCCCGACGCCCGCCTGTTCGATGCCGACTGCCAGGATGAGATCGCCTGCTACCTGCTAGGCCAGCGCGGCATCGACAAGTGGCTGTCCGGCCGGCTCAAGCTCGACACGCTAATCGGCAACCTGGCACAGGAGTGGGCGTCGATACCCAAGCCCGACGGCAAGGGCCACTATGCCGGGCAAAACGCGGGTGTGTCCGTCTCTCAGGTCAAGGCGGCGCTGGCCGAGGTCGCCAAGCGCCATGCCGAGGGCCAGCCGAAGGTCATCGTGGATACGCCCTATGTCCCGGATCGGATCGACAGCGAGGTCAAGTCCAAGACGACGCTGTGGGGCTGGCTGACGACGATCTTCGGTTCGGGCGGGGTCGGCGTCGCCGGCCTGCTCGGGGCGGACTGGCAGACGATCCTTGCCATAGGCGGGCTGTCGCTGGGCGGCCTCGTCGTCGTGATCCTGTTGCGCCGGCAGATCATCGCGGCGGTGGAGGATATTCGCGGCGCGGTGGAGGGGTGATGTTTAACTGGCTCCAAATCGCAGCCGGCGCCGCGCTGGGCGCGCTCGTCGTTTCCGGGCCGCTGTACCTGATCGGCTCCCACAATGGCCGCCAGCAGGCCGCCGTGGACGCGCTCGAAACCTCCGTCAAAATCCTCCGCGAAAGGGACCAGATCGATGACACGATCTCTGCTGCTGATGCTGCCGCTCTGTGTGCTGATTTCGGGCTGTCAGACGCAGACATCGGCGAGTGCGTGCGACGGCTGGCGGAAGCTTCGGCCGAGCCTTGAGACGTCGGTGACGATCCTCAAGACGGATCGGCCCTTTGCCGATCAGGTCGCCGCCCACAATCGTTTCGGCGCCTCGCAAGGCTGCTGGAAATGATCGACCTGGTGCTATGGGCGGGCGTCACCGTGTCCGCCCTGATCCTCATCTACACAGCGACGAGGCCGCTTTGAAATGGCAACCAATGCAAGCGTCGAGCGGACCCTCGGCATCATCCTCGGCAAGATCGAGGGCATCGAGGATCGCATGGAAAAGGCCGAGACGAGCCGGGCGGGGGTGCACCGGCGGCTCGACGACCTGGTGATGCGGACCACGCATCTGGAGGCCGACGTTGCCTCGACGAAGACAAAGCTCGACGGGATGGAGCAGGTAACCGTCCAGACGACGACGCTCATCACCAAGGCAGAGGGCGCCGGCACGCTCGGCCGATGGCTCATCAGGATCGGGATCGGTGTGGTCGGCGCCGCCGGATGGCTGGTCGGCGTCTACACATGGATGACAGGCCGGCCGCCTCCCTGACTGCTGCGCACCATCTGCACTTGCCCGCCCGCTCCGGCTCGCCGGGGCGGGCTTTTTGCGTTTCAGGGGTCGCCGCCTTGCCGGCCAGCATCCACCGATTCGCTCTTTCGCCCCAGCCGTCCGGCTTGGGCGCTTTCGCCGCCTCGATCAGCGCCGCCCTTGTGCGGGGATGCGCGGGGACGCCTCGCTTTGCCGCCGCCATGCGCTCGATGGCGGCGGGCGACGCCGCGGCGATCCGGCCCTTGGCGGCGCGGTCCGGCGTGAGCTTGGCCGGCTTGAGGTCGCGGTAGAGCTTTTGCGTGCCGGCGTTGTTTTGCCGGTCCACGCCGAGCGCTGAACGCCATTTCCAGGCCGTGACGGCGCCGACCCCGAACCAATACTGGATCGCCTCGCTGCTTTCGGTCCGCACCGCCAGCACCAGGTCGCCGGTGAGGATCAGGCTTCGCCGGCCGGGCTTGCGACGGCAGGGCCACGCAATGCGGCCTGCCGAGTAGGAGCCGACCTCGACGTCGCCGTCGATCTCGTCGGCGAGGACATCGCCGCATTGGACCGTCGGCGCGACGTAGGGGCCGGCCAGCAGGCGAGGGCGGTTTGCATAAGCCGTGCGGGATGGAGGTGCCGGCGCGACCGGAGGTTTGGCAAGCAGGCCCGGATGCGGAGAGGATTGTCGCTCCTCGCGCGATTGGTACGGCATGGGTCCCCACCCTGCGATGTGCTGCTGATGATCTTAGGACCCACGCCCGGAGGCGACAGTGGCAGTAGAGAGTGCTGCGCGCGAGGCGTCAAGGTTTTCCGGCTGCTTGTCCACCGCCCCGTCTCTCGGCCTCGACCATGGCAAGGCGCAGTACCGCCTCCCAGGGTGTCGAGTATCCGCTTTTAAGCAGGGCTGCGTAGGTGTCGGCGCTGCGAATTCCGAGTGCGGTCTGTCCGGCCATACGGGCGCCCGAAACCCGGCCGCCGTTGATGATCCGGTTGAAATCCTTGAGGCAGTCGGACAGCGGTCGCGGATCTGCGGTCCAGTCGTGAGGCTCAGGCATCGGTATCCCTCCTGGTCAGCCACGCCCATGCGACGGCGAGCTGGTAGCCGTCGAGCCAGGCGGCGGCTGCTTGATCGTAGACAAGGCCCGCCTCGGCCCGCACCGCGCAGTAGGGCACCTGCGGTATCGCGGTCAGCGTCGCGGCAAACTGGGGGTAGCCCTCGTGCAAGGCCTCCCATGCCTTGCGGGCCTGTCGCTGATGCTCGACGACGCAAAATGTGACGAGGGCGGTTTTATCGTCTGCGCGGCCGACGCTACACAGCAGCGACCTGCCGATCACGCGGGCTGACACCGCATACCCCGGCTGGCCGGGGATCGGCGCGCCAGCGTTGGCGTCGATCGCATGGTCGATGTGGCCGCGCCACGCCGCAAGCTGCGCGTCGGTGTAGCCGCACGGCTCTGCCGTCGCATCGCCCGCCCCGAGAGCGACGTGCCAGATAAATTTCGTCATGCGGCGTCCCTCTTTGATCTGGCCACGAGGAGAGCCTGCAGCTCGGCGAGCATCGCTTGCGCCTTGTCGTGGGTCATCAGCCTCATGGTGTTGATCGGCAGGCCACCGCGGCCGAGCCGGGACAGGTAGTGGTCGATCAGCCGCCACTGGTTGACGGTGATGCGCAAGGACCGTTTTCTCGGCTTTGGAGCCGGTGCAGGAATCGCTGTGCCAGTCAGCCTGTCGATCCATGCCGATGCCGAGCGCTTGTCGAGATCGTCCGGCAGCGTCTCGTCCTCGCCGGCCTTGCGCAGCAGGACTTGCAGATAGGCGCGCTGGCGGTCGGTCGCGAGCCACGACCTGCGCCTGCTGGCGGCGGGCTTGCGGGTGCCGTCGTCTCCGAGCTTGATAAGGACCGAGCGGCCGGCGACGATCGGAGGGCGGCGCACTTCCGGCGGGGCGCCATCACGGCCGAGCGTCCATTTGTCCAACGTCAGGTCCGGCCGCTTCTGCTTGGCCCGGATTTCCGGGCCGCGCAGCATGGGCCGCCAGGTCCACGATACATATCCTTGCTCGCGCACCGCATCTGCGATCAAGGCAACGTTCGGCGGCAGGGGACCATCATAGCCAGCCGGGATCACCGTGCGGTTGATATCCCAGGCGCCGTGCGCCCAGGCCGCGCCTATTGCCATGCCCTCGGCGTCCACCATGGGCGGCAAGGGGGCTACGCTGTCGGGGGCGCGGCACATCATGCGGACCCCGACACCTGCCGGCATGTCGTCGATGTCGCATTGGCCGTCATCGAATTTCGCCCAACTGATGGACAGGAGGGCGGTCCCGGTGACCAGCGGCGACGTGATCGAGACGCTCGAAATCGGGCTGTCCATCGCGGCCGCCTGTCTGGCGACCGCGGTAATGATGGGATTGAGGCTCATGACGGCACCCGAGCCTCGTCGTGGGCGGCATAGGCAGCGAGGCCGATCGACTGCTCAAGTTCGGTCGAGACGGCGTCGATCCTGGCTTTGACCGCCCACCACTCCTTTTCGTAGCGATCAACGTGCTGGCGGGCGGCTATGACTTCGGGGGTTTCGACCGGCCTGTCGAAGCCGGGGAAATCGCCCGCAACCTTGGGCGCTGCGGCCTCGACCTGTGCCAGGTTTTCGGCGGCCCACAGCGTATGTGCCATGGCGCTTTCAAGGTCGGCCGCGAGGCGCCAATGCTGCTCGCCGAGCAATTCGAGGGCGAGCGCGATACGGGCCGCGTCGTGGCGGGTAAGCCGGATCGGGGTTTCGAGGGCTTTGTGCAGGGCGATCTTCTGGCGGTTGTCCATCTTATCCTCCCATCAATAGTCGCTGTTGCGACGGTAGAACTTGGCGCGGAAGGCGTCGTCCTTGTGCTCGTCAGAGGCCAGGTAGGCTGCGGCGCGCTCTTTGCGAGCCATTTCCTCGGCAGCGAAAAAGGCTTTGACCGCATCCAGGTCTTCGCTGCGGATTTCAGCCTTGATCGGCCCCATTGCGACGCAGAGGCCGTGCCCGGCGACCTCGACAAGCTCGACGCCGGAAAACCGCATATCGTCTCGGCCGATAACCCGCGCCTCGATGCCGTAGTTGGCGGTCAACTCGACGGTGGCACCCTTGACGGTCTTGAAAGTGATGGTCATCGGATCGTCTCCCGAGGAAGTGGGGCGCTGCCCCGTTGCTGATGGTTTTAATATACGGATTTTATCCGTATTTGCAAGAGGGAAAATGTGCGGGGATGACGTTTTTTCAGCCGCGGCTTGAGCTGGGCTATTGCGTTCGGAACGAACAGCCTCACTCGCTGCTAGACTCTCCTTCGAGCGCGGTGACCACAGACGGCCGGCCGCGCTGCGAAATGATCGTGGCCATGTCGTCGGGCGGTGGCGAGCCGGCCAGCATCATTTCGATGGCGACAGATGCGGGGCCGCTGGGGCCGTTGCCACGCTCCCATTTAAGCACGGTCTCGCCCGGATCGCGCCCGGTCAGGCGCAGCGCCCTGCCGATCTCGGCCAGGTGCAGGGGTCGGTCGAGCTTCCACAGTTTTCCAAGGGCAGCGCGCGCTTCGCGCAGTTCGGTCCCGTTCATCGCTTGTCTCCTGTCATCTGCAGTTGGGTACGCCGAAACCGCTGCGCGGCATGAATTCGCGCCATGCGAGGTGCGACAGCAGCTTTTCCATGAGTTCGGTCGACGCGATCATTTCGCGTCGGCTGACCTCAACCTCCTGCCACCTGCCGTTCCGGCCACGGATGCGCGGATACTTCGAAACCAGCAGCATGCGGCCGTCACCAAGATAGGTCACGGTCAGGCCGGCGCCGAAATGCTCTCTATCCGGCCCGGCGGACGTGTGGCTGCCCGGCGCGATCCCTCGCCGCAGGAAGGTGCGCAGGCGCTCCGGGCCGACGGTGTAGGCCGGACCGATGCGGCCTTTGCCGGCTTCGACGCTCCTCATGTGGGCGGCCACGATCCTCTCGATCATGGCATCGTCCGGCTTGTAGCGGCGGCTGTCGAGTTCTACCTGGCGCTTTTCCTCGGCTGCGGCGTCTTCTGCCTCGCGCCGCCGGCGTCTTTCTTCCTTCGCCGCGCGCACCGCAGGGTCGGCCTCGTGCCAGGCGCGATCAATCTCGGCTCGCAGGCGCAGCCTGGCTTCCAAGGCGCCGCGGGCCGCCTCTTCCTCGGCCCAGAGGGCGGCGCGCTCGGCTGCCGTCTTGCCGGATATCAGCCATGAGCCTGTTTGGCTGCTCCAGCGAGCCTTCGGAAAGCGCGCCTTGAATCGGGCGTTACGCTCCGCATCCTTCGCAAAGCTCACCGCCGCGCCGGATGCCGCCCCCATGGGGAGCGGCACGACCTTGATTTCAGCCAAGGCCGACATGTCAGGCGCTCGCCAGGAAGGCGGCTGCGCTGCGGACCAACTGGTCCATCGTGTCGTCGCGGTTCTCGATCCAGAAATGAGCCTGTGCGATCGAGAACGCGGCCTCGAGCTTGTCGAAGGAGGCGGTATATTTCGGGTCGGCGCAAAACGCATCGAGCTTGGCCTGGCATTCGGCGATGTAGTCGATGTCGCTCTGAAGGATGCAACCCCAGTTGACGCCGATCATCTTGGCAAGCTTCTCGCCGAGTTCGATCTGCATTGCGGAGCGGATGTCGGTCGCCCAGGCGATCTGCTTCTCGCTGCCCGTCAGAGCAGGCATGGGGGCGACGATCTGGAGACGGCCAGGGCGGTTGCTCTCTTCGTAGAACTTGGGCTGGATGGTGATGGTGGTCATCGGATCGTCTCCCGAGGAAGTGGGGCGCTGCCCCGTTGCTGATGGTTTTAATATACGGATTTTATCCGTATTTGCAAGAGAGAAAATGCAGGCCGGTGAAGTTTTTTACAGCCGCGCCGCCCGTCAGCACGGCCCCACGGAGCTATAAATGGGCCACGGCCTGTCCGACCCGGCGATTATCTTTGCGCCCTCCCAAACAGCATCGTTGATGTCTCGCATCGCTCTGTATTGATCCGTGTCGGTACGGACACTCGCGCGGTTGATGGTGTTCATCAGGCACTCGGCGGCGGCCAGAATTTGACCGACCTCGGTTTGCGAGAGCATTTTCGGCTTTTGTCGTCTTGCCATTGCGGCCTCCATTCAAAGGTCGCCCCAGTGGCGGGAGGCAAGCACGTTCCTATTTCGATCGCAAGCGACCTCCAGAACAAAAAGGGAAACGGTGTACGAGATTTGTACGGAAAAGAGCCTCAAATTCCTGCTCTGTTCCGGCATCGAACCGCATGAAGCTGCAGAAGAAACAAACCGAGACCGCTGGAAGCCTTGAGAATGCTGGGTTTGTTGGCGCACCCGACAGGATTCGAACCTGTGACCTCTGCCTTCGGAGGGCAGCGCTCTATCCAGCTGAGCTACGGGTGCTCGGGCGGTTGCATGAACCGCCAGATGCCGCCCGGCGAGCCGGCCGGCTCCGGCTTCTTAGCGGAAGCAGGAGCCTGCTTCAATGGGGAATGGCGCAGGAGCGCTTTTCCGCTTGCCGGTGCCCGACGTCATGGTCCGAGGCTCTCGTCGTCCGCGGCCGAACACCTATGGCACAGTCCGTGACAGCGGCCGTTCGGCCGGCTTGTGGACCGCTGCCGGAGCAGTTTGTTAACCGGCCATGGCTAGGATCGGCCGAAACATCCAATCGGCCTGCCAATGGCGCGCTTTGCTCTCGACGATGAGTGCCGGTTGCCGGAGCAGACCATGTCCGACACGCCTCACCCCGGTTTGGACGACCGCGTTTCCGGCACGCCACCCATGGCGCCGGGCGTCGTCGTGCTCGGCGGCGCGCATGGCACGCTGGCGCTGGCGCGCAGCCTCGGCGCCGGGGGCGTGCGGGTGCATCTGGTTTCCAACGATACGCCGCTGCCCGGCTGGTCGCGCCGCGTCGGCGGCACCAGCCGATGGGACGGTCCGGACTCCGGCGGAGCGGTCGACTTCCTGCTCGACCTCGCCGCCACGCACGGCTTGCGCGACGCCCTTCTGGTTCCCGGCGGCGATGCCGAGGTGCGCTTCGTCTCGCAGGCGGCGCAAGCGCTCTCCGGCGCCTTCCGGGTCATGCTGCCGCCGTGGGAACGGCTGAAATGGATGTGCGAGAAACCGCTGCTCTATCGTCGCGCCGAAGAACTCGGCCTCGATGTCCCGAAAACCTATCGCTTCGCCTCGCTGGACGAGGCCATGCGCGCCGACATCCGCTTTCCCGTCGTGCTGAAGCCCAATATGGGCGGCGGCGACAACCGCCTCTCGCGCGCCAAGGTGGTACGCGCCGACGACCGGAACGCCTTCGTTGCGGCCTACCGGGACGCCGTCGGCCAGATCGGCCTCGATAATGTCGTCGTCCAGCAGCTCATTCCCGGCGGAGGCGAAAGCCAGTTCTCCTATGCGGCCCTGTGGCGGCAGGGGCAGCCGGTGGCCGAGTTCACGGCGCGGCGGACGCGGCAGTACCCGGTCGATTTCGGCTACACCTCTACCTATGTCGAAGTGGTAGACGTGCCCGAAATCGTGGCGGCGGCGCGGCGGCTGCTGGGCTCGATCGGCCATCAGGGCCTGGTCGAGATCGAATTCAAGCGCGACGCCCGCGACGGCACTTTCAAACTGCTCGACGTCAATCCGCGCCCCTGGTCGTGGTTCGGCCTGGCGGCGGCGGCCGGCATCGATCTCGGCGCGCTGGCGTGGCAGAGCGCGAACGGCCTGCCGGTTGCCCCGGCCAAGGCGCGTCCCGGCACCGCCTGGATGTATCTGGCGCGCGACATGGCGTCGGCGGCCACGCTGATCGGCCGCGGCGCGCTGAAGCCGGCCGCCTACCTGCGCTCCTTCGGCGCCGTGCGCGCCTGGGCGACCTTTGCCGGCGACGATCCGGTGCCGGGGCTGATCGACCTGCCCCTGACCGGATGGCGCGTGCTGACGCGCCGCATCCTGCGCTGACAGGCGACGGCTTCGCTGCATGAGCACCGTAAAACGCCTCCTCAAGCGCGCCGCCATTCAAGGCGGGCTGGAAGCCGTGGCGCTGAGCCGTGGCTGGAAGCTGTGGCCGGCGGCGGGCGGGCGCGGCCTCGTCTTCACCTTGCACCATGTGCGGCCGGGTGTCTCCAAGGCGTACGATCCCAATGCCCTGCTTTCGATAACGCCGGATTTTCTCGACATCGCGATCCGTGCCGCGCTCGAATGCGGGCTGGTGCCGGCGGCCCTGGAAGACCTGCCGGCGCTGCTCGCCGACCCGTCGGAGCGGCGGCGCTTCGTCTGTTTCACCCTGGACGACGGCTATCGCGACAATGCCGAGCATGCGGCGCCCGTCTTTCGCCGCCATGGCGTGCCCTATACGATCTTCATCGCCAGGGGTTTCGTCGAGCGCAGGCGCTCGCTCTGGTGGGAGACGGCGGAGGCGCTGACGGGCGCCGCCGGCAGGCTGGAGTTCGATTTCGGCGCCGGCGTCGAAGCCGTGCCGCTGGCAACCCCGGCCGAGAAGCAGGCCGTCTTCGACCGTCTCGGCACCTTCGTCCAGAGCGGCGACGAGGATGCCGCCATAGCCCGGCTGGACGAGGCCGCGCGGGCGCACGGCATCGATCCGCTCGGCATCGCTGATCGGCTGGTGATGGATGCGGCGGAACTCGCGGCCCTGGCCACCGCCGATCCGCTTGCCCGGTTCGGGGCGCATACGCTCACCCATGTCGCGCTGCGGCGTGTCGATGCGGCGCGGCTGCGCGCCGAGATCGAAGGTTCCATCGAGGCGGTCGCTGCCTATGTCGGACGCCGGCCGCAGAGCTTCGCCTATCCCTATGGTTTTCCCGCCGCGGTGGGCGAGCGTGAGTTCCGGGCGGCGGCCGATGCCGGCCTTACTGTGGCGGTGACGACGCAACCCGGCGTGCTCGGCCCCTGGACGCTCGAGCGGCCGACCGCCATCGGCCGCGTGTCGCTCAACGGCCTCTATCAGAAGAAGCGCTATGTGAAGGCGCTGATCTCCGGCATTCCCTTTCGGCTGATGTAGACGCCTCAGGCCGGGTGGCGGCGCGAAAAAACCGGCAGCTTCAGTCGGCGCGAGGCGGTGACGATGGCGCGCCGCGCCGGCGGCTCGACCAGCGTGGCGATGAGCCAGGCGGCGAGAAGCAGGGCGGCGACCAGCAGGCCGGCGACCAGCCAGCGGTTCTGCGGCGTGGCGAAGCGGGTGAACACGGCGTAACCGATATGCTGGTGCAGCAGGTAGAGCGGATAGGTCAGTGCGCCGAGCCCGTAGGCCAGCGCCGGGCGGATCGGCAGCGCCGGAAGGACGGCGGCCAGCGTGACCAGGCCGGTTGCCGCGATGCCGGTCAGACCGACGCCCCAGAAGGCGCGATGCACGCCGTATTGCTCGACCATGCGCGGCTCGACCACATAGGTCGAGGCGACTCCCCAGGCGAGCGCCAGCGCCAGCAGCGCGGCAGCCCGCCGGTCGAAGCGCTGGCGGGCGTGGAAGAGGACGAGGCCGAAAGCGAAGAAGCCGGAATATTCGGTGATGAAGAGCTTCGTGACCGCTTCGGAATGCAGGAAAAACTCGTTGCCGGCCGAGATCGCCAGCCAGGCGAGCACGGCGATGCGCCAGCCTTTATGGAACCAGCCGGCGGCGAGAAGCAGGAACACCCAGCTGTAGAAAATGATTTCGTAGGCGATGGTCCAGTAGGCGCCGTCCATGAAGGGCTGGCCGGCCAGCCGCGAGATCAAGACGAACTGCGCCAGCCATTGCGGCAGCGTCGGGCGCGGAATGCCGGGCACCGGCCAGGCGAGCAGTACCAGCGCCGTCACCGTGGCGCAGACGACGAAGGTCGGCCACAGCCGGGCGAAGCGCCCGACGGCGAAGTCGAAGGCCGAACGGCCTTCGGCCGACAGGGCGATGACGTAGCCGGAGATGACGAAGAAGACCAGGAGGCCGGCGTCGAACCACATCGTCACCGGCGCCAGTTCAGGGAAGCCGACGCCGCCGCCCTCGCCGGAAATCGCCATGCGGAAGCCGTAGTGGAAGCAGAGCACGGTCGCGGCCGAGACGAGCCGCAGGAGGTCCAGGTTGTAGAGGCGCGGGGCTGTTGTGCGTTGCATGAACGGGCGCTCGCTCGACGGCGCATCGGCCGGGCCGATACGCGAGGCCAAGCAATTACCCGCCCCGCCTTAAGATTCGTTGAGCGGGGCGCGCAAACTTGTCTGCAAGTGGGCCTTCAGTTGCCTTCGACCAGAACGATCTCGCCGTCGGCGACCTTTTGGCGGATGGCGGCGGCGTGCTGGTATTCGGGCGAGTGGTAGCAGTCGTGCGCCACCTTCAGCGTCTCGAACTCGATGATGACGTTGCGGCCGCGCCCCTGGCCTTCCGCCTTCTCGTGTTCACCGCCGCGCGCCAGGAATTTGGCGCCGTATTTGTCGAAGGCGATCTTGGAGGCCGCGACATAGTCCTTGTAGCGCTCGGGATCGCGCACGTCGACGCGGGCGATCCAGTATCCCTTCGGCATTCTTTGTTCTCCTGCTATTCCCATGTTCTCCCGCAAGTCCAGACGTAGAACCGGTATCCGGTTTTCCCGAAATTGCCGAGCCGGCGCCCGCCCGTTCAGGCCGAACGCATCTCGGTCAGAATAGCCTCCGCAGCCGCCCGCCTGTCAACCGCGCCGACGATCGGCCGGCCGACGACCAGATGGCTGGAGCCGTTGCGGATCGCCTGTGCCGGGTTCACCACGCGCCGCTGGTCGCCGTGTGCGGCGCCGGCGGGGCGAATGCCGGGCGTGACGACAGCGAGATCGGGGCCGACGATCCGGCGCACGGCCGCTGCCTCCTCGGCCGAGCAGACGATGCCGCCCATGCCGGCGGCCAGCGCCTGTTCGGCACGGCGCAGCACCAGCGTGTGCGGATCGTATTCGTAGCCGGCGTCGATCACGTCGCGCTCGTCCATGGAGGTGAGCACGGTGACGGCGAGCAGGACGAGGCCGCTGCCTTGCGCGGCCTCGACCGCCGCCTTCATCGCCTTGGGGTAGGCATGGATGGTGAGCATCGCCATGCCGGTCTTTGCGATGTTTTCGACGCCCTTGGCCACCGTGTTGTCGATGTCGAGCAGCTTCATGTCGAGGAAGACCTGCTTGCCGGTGCGCGCCAGGTCGCGGGCGAAGTCGAGGCCGCCGGCGAAAGCGAGCTGATAGCCGACCTTGTAGAAGGAGACGGCGTCGCCGAGATCGCGCACCACCGTTTCGGCGTCCTTGACCGAAGGCACGTCGAGCGCGACGATCAGGCGTTCGCGCATGGTGTCGGCGCTCACGGCTCGATGCGCGTCGAGGCGAGGCGGGCGGCTTGCGTCAGCGTTCGGCATAGGACCTCCATCGATTTCAACAGGCGCTCGTCGCGGAAATGGCCGGCCTCGTCGAAGGCTGTCGCCCCTTCCGGCACCGAGCATTCGGGCGTCACCACCTCCATCTGGCAGCGCACCAGCACGGCGCGCAGGTGGTTGGCGGCGCGGATGCCGGCGAAATGGCCGGCCGAGGACGAGCATAGCCCGGCCGGCTTTCCGGCCAGCGGCCGCAGAACCGTGCCGTTGTCGTGGCGCACCCGGCTCACCCAGTCGATCGCGTTCTTGAGCAGCGGCGGGATGGAACCGTTGTACTCCGGCGTGGCGATCAGCACGCCGTCCTGTGCGGCGATGAGGCGCGCGAGCTTCATGGCATTGTCGGCAATGCCCTTTTCCCGCTCGAGATCCTGGTCGAAAATCGGCAGCGGATAGTCGGCCAGCGAGACGCGCGTCACCTCCGCACCCTCCAGCGCCAGCACCTTCTGGGCGACGTCCGCCGTCCTGCCGCTGAAGGCGCCGCTGCGGACGGAGCCGGCGAAGACGAGGATTTTCGGGATGACGGGCATCGGCGCTCCCTGCACTGGAAGCGCTGTATAGGCAAAGCCGGGGAAAGATCAATGCCGAGGCGCGTGCCGGTTCAGCGGCGGCGGTAGATCCAAAGCTGCGTCGGCGGAATGTTGCGGAAAATGAAGTGGAAGTGCTCGACCGTATAGGCGCCGCGCCCGGCCGGAATCGGCGACAGCGGGCCGTAGGTGAGCTGAACGATCGGCCGGCCCGCGGGAATCCGGTCGAGCAGGCTTTCGATATAGGCAACGCGCTGCGGCACGGGAAAGTTGAGCAGCGGCACGCCCGAGACGACCGAATCGAAGGTTCTGTCCCGATGGTCGCCGAGCGCCGCCGACAGGTTGAAGGCGTCGCCCTCGATGACGTTGACGCGCGGATAGAGGCGGCGCAGGTGGCGCACGAATTCCGGCGAATATTCCAGCGCATAGAGGTTTTCTGGCTTCACTCCCCGGGCCAGGATGGCGCGGGTGATGACGCCGGTGCCGGGCCCGACCTCCAGCACCGGCAGGCCGGAACCGGTGTCGACGATGGAAGCCATCTTGCGGGCGGTGACGGAGCTGGTGGGCACGATCGAACCGACGGTTTTCGGCCTGTCGATCCAGCCCTTGAAGAATTGGAGTTCGTCATCGAAGCGTTCGGCGAGCGCCCGCTTCAACCCGATGCTGCGTGCCATCAAAGTTCATCTCCCGCTGGGCTCCCCGGCCCGCTATGAACGAGTGCCGCAGCGTAAGCAAGAAAAGAACGACGCGAAAAGTCGTGGACAAGACATTTTTTGTCGCTTTGCCCTTCGGGTTTCACGCGCGGTTTTATCCCGAAACCGGTGTCCGCTCTCGGGCGACAGCGTCAGCGTTCGCCGAAGGATTCGAAGAAATCCTTCATGCGGCTGAAGAAGCCGCTCGACTGCGGCGAATTCTCCTTCGAGGAGAGCTGTTCGAACTCTTCCAGCAATTCGCGCTGGCGCCGCGTCAGGTTCTGCGGCGTCTCGACCGCCACCTGGATGTAGAGGTCGCCGACCTGTGGTTGCCGCAGCACCGGCATGCCCTTGCCCTTCATGCGGAACTGGCGGTCGTTCTGCGTGCCTTCCGGCACCTTCACGCGCGTCTGCGTGCCGTCCAGCGTCGCCACCTCGAAGGAGCCGCCAAGCGCCGCCGTTGTCATCGAGATCGGCACCTTGCAGTAGAGGTCGGCGCCGTCGCGCTGGAAGAATTCGTGCGGCTTCACCGCCAGGAAGATGTAGAGGTCGCCAGCCGGGCCGCCGCGCAGGCCGGCCTCGCCCTCGCCGGCCAGCCGGATGCGGGTGCCGTCCTCGATGCCGGCCGGAATGTTGACCGACAGCGACCGTTCCTCGGTGACGCGCCCCTGGCCGGCGCATTTCGTGCAAGGGTCCTTGATCGTCGTGCCGCGGCCCTGGCATTGCGGGCAGGTGCGCTCGATGGAGAAGAACCCTTGCGTGGCGCGCACCTTGCCGTGGCCGCCGCACAGCGTGCAGGTGACGGGCTGGGTGCCGGGCTTGGCGCCGGAGCCGGAACATTCGGTGCAGGAGACGGAAGCCGGGACGTGGATCTGCGCGGTCTTGCCGGCATAGGCCTCTTCCAGCGAGATCTCCATGTTGTAGCGCAGGTCCGCGCCGCGCTCGCGCCCGCCCGACGAACGCCGCCGCCCGCCGCCGCCCATCATGTCGCCGAAAATATCCTCGAAGATGTCGGCGAAGCCGCCGGCGGCGAAACCGTGCGCGGCGCCGTTCATGCCGCCGTTCTCGAAGGCGGCGTGGCCGAAGCGGTCGTAGGCGGCGCGCTTCTGCGGGTCCTTCAGCGTCTCGTAGGCTTCGTTGATTTCCTTGAACTTGTGCTCGCAGGCATGGTCGCCGGGGTTGCGGTCGGGATGGAACTGCATGGCGAGCTTGCGGAACGCCGTCTTGAGTTCCTTCTCGTCGGCGCCTTTCTTGACGCCGAGCGTTTCGTAGAAGTCAGTCTTGGACATGTTTTTATTCTGCTCGCACCGCTTTGTCCGGCATTGCCCGTTTCATGAATTCGTCAAACAAGGGGACCGTGAATGCCGTATCGCCGTGGGCAGGCGAATAGATCATTCCCTTGCGAATCAACGAATTTCGCACCGGCCCCAGTGACGTTACCTTGACACCCAGTTTCTCCGCGACGTCGCCTGAGCGCTGCTTTCCCGGACCTAGTGAGGCGAGTGCCTGCATGTATCGTTTCTCTGCTGGCGTGCAACGGTCAAAGCGCACCTTGAAGAAGCTTTGGTCGAGTTCGCCTATTGCGCGTCCTGTCGCCATGTCGATGTCATGCGCAGATATGGGACTTTCTTCTGCTGAATTCCAAGCGTCATAGCCCCACTGCTGAAGAAAATATGGATAGCGCTTGGTAACATCAAGGATGCGCCGGATAGCCCCTTCCTCGAACGCCACGCCTTCGGAGCGGGCGGGTTCCTCCAGCGCGCGCCGGGCATCCGCGTCATTCAGTGCGCCGACCTCAGGATAGCGGAAAAGCCGTTCGGCATAAGATTTGGAATTGCCTGCCAAGGCCAGAGTCTGAGGTAAACCAGCGGCGATCATTGCCATCGGCATCTGGCGCTGATTTATCCGGTGCATCGCCATGATCAATGCACTGAACTCTCCAGATTCCAAGTATTGGATTTCGTCGATGAGCAGGAGAACCGGCTTGCCGGCCGCCGCTGCCGCCTCGCCGACCACCTCGAAAAGCCGCGGCAAGTCTGCTTCGATGTCGCCACTGTCGGCGACGCCAGCCTCCTGTTCGACTCCGAGCCCGAATGTTACGCCTTCTATCGTGACCGTCAGTGACGACACAAAGCTCTTTAGAACCCGCAACCCGCGAGCCGCGAGATTTTTGGCACTTTCGAGCGAGCTTATCGCATAGAGTAGTTCTCGCAACGGCGGCACGATCAGTTCCGCCAGCTTCTTTCCTTCGTGTGCTTCGACGAAGATCACTGCAAAGTCTTCTCTTTCCGCAATCTTGCGGACCTCTGAAAGCAGAACCGTTTTCCCGACGCCCCTCAAGCCGACCAGAATCATACCCTGCGCAGGACGCCCTATTCGTGTGCGCCCCAGGATTACGTGTGCTTCCTCGATCAGAGCTTCTCGTCCGGCCAATTCTGGAGGAGGGCTGCCGGCGCCAGGGGCATATGGATTGCGAATGCGGTCCATAAAGAGTTTAGCCTTTTATATGCGATTCCATGTATAATCACATAAACTCATTCAAATAGCAAAACGGGCCGGAAAATCCGGCCCGTGGAATGGCAATCTCGACCGCTTAAGCCGACTTCTTCTTGTCGTCGTCGTCCAGTTCCTCGAAGTCGGCGTCGACGACGTCCGAATCCTTGGCTGCGTCCGCCTTGGCGTCGCTCTCGGCGGCTTCCTTCTGCGAGGCCTCGTACATCGCCTGGCCGAGCTTCATCGAAACTTCGGCGAGCGCCTGGCTCTTGGCCTCGATCTCGGCCGCGTCGTCGCCCTCGGCGGCCGTCTTCAAGGCCGCGATGGCGTCGGAGATGGCGTTGCGCTCGGCTTCCGAGACCTTGTCGCCGTAGTCCTTCAGCGACTTCTCGGCCGAATGGACCAGCGCTTCGGCCTGGTTGCGGGCCTCGACCAGCGCGCGGCGCTGCTTGTCGGCTTCGGCATTCGCCTCGGCGTCCTTCACCATCTTGTCGATGTCGGCGTCGGAGAGGCCGCCGGAAGCCTGGATGCGGATCTGCTGCTCCTTGCCGGTGCCCTTGTCCTTGGCCGAGACGTTGACGATGCCGTTGGCGTCGATGTCGAAGGTGACTTCGATCTGCGGCACGCCGCGCGGCGCCGGCGGCAGGCCGACGAGGTCGAACTGGCCGAGCATCTTGTTGTCGGCCGCCATTTCGCGCTCGCCCTGGAAGACGCGGATGGTGACGGCGCTCTGCGAATCCTCGGCCGTCGAGAACACCTGGCTCTTCTTGGTCGGGATCGTCGTGTTGCGCTCGATCAGGCGGGTGAACACGCCGCCCAGCGTTTCGATGCCGAGCGACAGCGGGGTGACGTCGAGCAGCAGCACGTCCTTGACGTCGCCCTGAAGCACGCCGGCCTGGATGGCCGCGCCCAGCGCCACCACCTCGTCGGGGTTGACGCCCTTATGCGGCTCCTTGCCGAAGAACTGCTTGACGACTTCCTGGACCTTCGGCATGCGCGTCATGCCGCCGACCAGCACCACCTCGTCGATCTGGCCGGCCTGGAGGCCGGCGTCCTTGAGCGCCGCCTTGCAGGGCGCGATGGTGCGCTGCACCAGATCGTCCACCAGGCTCTCGAACTTGGCGCGGGTGAGTTTCAGCGTCAGGTGCTTGGGGCCGGTCGCGTCGGCGGTGATGAAGGGCAGGTTGATTTCGGTCTGCGCCGAGGACGACAGCTCGATCTTGGCCTTTTCCGCCGCTTCCTTGAGGCGCTGGAGCGCCAGCTTGTCGTTCTTCAGGTCGATGCCCTGTTCCTTCTTGAACTCCGCCGCCAGGTACTCGACCAGGCGCATGTCGAAGTCCTCGCCGCCGAGGAAGGTGTCGCCGTTGGTCGACTTCACCTCGAAGACGCCGTCGCCGATCTCAAGCACGGAAATATCGAAGGTGCCGCCGCCGAGGTCGTAGACGGCGATGGTCTTGCCGTCCTTCTTGTCGAGGCCGTAGGCGAGCGCGGCCGCGGTCGGCTCGTTGATGATGCGCAGCACTTCAAGGCCGGCGATCTTGCCGGCGTCCTTGGTGGCCTGGCGCTGGGCGTCGTTGAAATAGGCCGGAACGGTGATGACGGCCTTCTCGACCTTCTCGCCGAGATAGGCTTCCGCCGTTTCCTTCATCTTCTGCAGGATCATCGCCGAGATCTGCGAGGGCGACTGCTTCTTAGCCCCGGCTTCCACCCAGGCGTCGCCGTTGTCGCCCTTGACGATGTGGTAGGGGACCAGGCCCTTGTCCTTGGCCGTCACCGGATCGTCGAAGCGGCGGCCGATCAGGCGCTTGACCGCGAAGACGGTGTTTTCGGGGTTCGTCACCGCCTGGCGCTTGGCCGGCTGGCCGACGAGGCGCTCGCCGTCAGCGGTGAAGGCGACGATCGAAGGCGTCGTGCGCGCGCCTTCCGCATTCTCGATGACCTTGGCGTCCTTGCCGTCCATGACGGCGACGCAGGAATTGGTCGTTCCCAGATCGATGCCGATTACTTTTGCCATTTTGTCGTTCTCTCCTTCGAGCAGGCTTTCAAGGACCCTGTCAGGCGTTCCGGCGAAAGCCCCTGTTCACAAGAATTCCGCCGCAAGCCGTGGCGTGCACGGCTCGGACGGTTGTGCGGCGTATATAAGAACAGGCCCCTTGCTGCGCAAGCAGTCTGCGCACGCCTTCGCGCGGTATGCGGCAACCGGACGTGATAAACGCTCTGTTCACCGGCGGCGGGGTTGGAGCGGTGCCTCTCTTGTGGGAAGGGGTGCGCATTTCCTCTCGATGGAGCATCTCGCGAAATGAAGCTTTTCTACATGCCCGGCGCCTGCTCGCTGGCCCCTCACATCGTCGCCAACGAGGCCGGCATCGCCCTCGATCTCGTCAGGGTCGACGGCGCCAGCAAGAAGACGGAAACCGAGCAGGACTACCTGGCCACCAACCCCAACGGCTATGTGCCGGCGCTGGTGCTCGACGACGGCGAAACGCTGACCGAGGCGTCCGTCGTGGTGCAGTACCTGGCCGACCGCAAGCCCGGCAACGGCCTGATCCCGGCGGCCGGCGAAATGGCCCGCTACCGCGTCCAGCAATGGCTGAATTTCGTCGCGACCGAACTGCACAAGGGCTTCAGCCCGCTGCTCAAGCCGAACACGCCGGACGCCGCCAGGGTCATCAGCAAGGAACACCTGGCCAAGCGCGCCAAGTTCCTCGACGCGCATCTCGCCAATCATAAATACCTGACGGGCGACACCTTCACCGTGGCCGACGCCTATCTGTGGACCGTGCTCGGCTGGGCCGGCCATGTCGGCCCCGACCTCTCCGGCTTCGCCAACGTGCAGCGCTTCCTCGCCGATGTCGCGGCGCGCCCCGCCGTGCAGAAGAGCCTGCGCGAAGAAGGATTGGCGGCGTAATCTCCAACCATTCGCGGGGCGGTTAACCGGCTTTTGCCGCCGCCCGCCCCGCGATCCGGCCCGAAAAGATGCAGCCGCCGAGGAAAGTGCCTTCCAGCGCGGCATAGCCGTGCATGCCGCCGCCGCCGAAACCGGCTGCCTCGCCCGCGGCGTGGAGGCCGGGCACAGGCTGGCCGTCATGCCCGAGCACGCGGCTGTCGAGGTCCGTCTCCAGCCCGCCCAGCGTCTTGCGGGTGAGGATGTTCAGCCGTACCGCGATCAGCGGCCCGTTTTCGGGATCGAGGATCTTGTGCGGCCTGGCGGTGCGGATCAGCCGGTCGCCGAGATATTTGCGCGCGCCGCGCAGGGCGACGATCTGCGCGTCCTTCGAGAAAGGATTGTCGAGTTGCAGGTCGCGGGCGCGGATTTCGCGCTCGACTTGTGCGCCATCGAGCAGCGGCGCGTCGCCGGCCAGCGCGTTCATGCGCTCGACCAGTTTCGCCAGGTCGTGCTCGATGATGAAATCCTCGCCCTTGTCCATGAAGGCCCTGACAGGGCCCGGAATGCCCGACGTGGCGCGGCCGAGCACCTGCCGCCAGCTTTTGCCGGTCAGGTCCGGATTCTGCTCCGAGCCGGAAAGCGCGAATTCCTTGCGGATGATCTTTTCCGTCAGGATGAACCAGGAATGGTCATGGCCGGTGGCGCGCAGATGCGCCAGCGTCGCCAGCGTGTCGAAGCCCGGATAGAGCGGCGGCGGCAGGCGCTTTCCGGTGGCGTCGAGCCAGATGGAAGACGGACCGGGCAGGATGCGGATGGCGTGGTCGGTCCACACCGGCGCCCAGTTCTTTATGCCCTCGACATAATGCCACATGCGGTCGCGGTTGATGAGCCGGCCGCCGGCCGCCTCGCTGATCGCCAGCATGCGGCCGTCGACATGATCCGGCACGCCGGTGATCATGCGCTTCGGCGGCGCGCCGAGCCGCTGCGGCCAGTTCTGCCGCACCAGGTCGTGATTGGCGCCGATGCCGCCGGACGCGACGATGACGATCGGCGCCGTCAGGTCGAAATCGCCGACGACGCCGCGCGAACTCTTTTCACCGCGCCCGACCGCGCTCTCTTCCAGCACGGCGCCGCGCACGCCGCTCACCGTGCCGTTGGCGGTGACGATCCCGTCGACCCGGTGGCGGAAGCGGAAGGTGAGCAGTCCGGCTTTTTCGGCCTCCCGCGCCAGTTGCACGAACGGTTCCAGCACGCCCGGCCCTGTGCCCCAGACGATGTGGAAGCGCGGCACGGAATTGCCGTGGCCCGACGCATTGCCGCCGCCGCGCTCGGCCCAGCCGACGACGGGAAAGAATCTTATCCCTCGCGCCACGAGCCACGACCGCTTTTCGCCCGCGGCGAAATCGACATAGGCTTCTGCCCATCGGCGCGGCCAATGGTCTTCCCGCCGGTCGAAGGCGGCGGTGCCCAGCCAGTCGCTCCAGGCGAGATCGCGCGAATCGCGGATGCGCATGCGCCGCTGCTCGGGCGTGTCGATCATGAGCAGCCCGCCGAACGACCAGAAGGCCTGCCCGCCCAGCGATTGCTCGGGTTCCTGGTCTAGAACGACGACCTTTTTGCCGGCGTCGGTCAATTCGCAGGCGGCGACCAGCCCGGCGAGGCCCGCGCCGACGATGACGGCGTCAGCGTCGCTCACACCGTCTCCCATCCGTCCTTGTCGCCGGCGCGGAAGATGGCGTCGATGACCTTCTGGTTGAGCACCGATTCCTCCAGCGTGAAGACCCGCTCCTTGCCGCCCCCTTTTTCACCGCTTTGCGCCGCGCGCGCAAACGTCTCGACCTCCAGCCGGTATTGCTGCGTGCCGGGGAAGCGAAAGACCTGCGCCTCGGCATGATTGTGGTTGTGCAGTTCGATGCGGTGATGGTCGTAGAGCCCGGCATTGAACGGCGAGGCGACCTCGATGAAGCCTGCGTCCCCGTGGAAGACCATAGCCTGCCGCGCCGCCATCTGCGTCGAAAGATAGAAGGACAGCTCGAAGTCGCCGAAATCGGCGCGCACCGAGGAATAGATGTCGGTGCCGAACGTCTTGTCGCGCTCGATCGTCGCCTGCACGCGCACCGGTTCCCGGTCGGTGACGAAGCGCGTCGAAACCGTCGGATAGACGCCGATGTCGGGCAGCGCGCCGCCGCCGAGGGCGAGCTGGTTGCGCATGTTGGCCGGATCGACGTTGAAGTAGGAAAAGGCGCCTTGTACGTGCCTGAGCCGGCCGATGGCGCCCGATTGCACCAGTTCGCGCACCTTGATCCATTGCGGATGGTAGATGACCATGAAGGCCTCGCACACCAGCACCTTATGGGCGTCGCGCAGCTTTATCAGCGGCTCGATGTCCTTGGCGTCCAGCGCCAGGGGCTTTTCCACCAGCACATGTTTTCGCGCCTTGATCGCCTTCGCCGTCCATTCGACATGCTGCGCTGTCGGCAGCGGGATATAGACGCCGTCCACCGCCTTCGACGCCAGCAATTCGTCGTAGGAGCCGAAGGCATGGGGCGCGCCGAAGCGGTCGGCCAGTGCGCGCGCCTTGGCGGGATCGCGGCTGGCGACAGCGGCGAGCACGCCGTTTTGCGAATCGGCGATGGCCGGCAGAACCTGCTCGCGCCCGATCTTGGCCGTCGAAAGAACACCCCAGCGGAACATGTTTCCTCTCCTGCGCATTGCCTTCGGGCAAGGTGTGCCCGAAAACGGCGCCCATGCCAATGGCCGGGAGGATGGCCCTCAGCCGCGCCGGCCGACCAGCGTCATGTCGAAGTCGACGACGTTGGAGTAGATCGGCGTGCCGACATCCATGCCGTAGCTCGAGCGCAGCACCTTGCCGGTGACGTGGAAGGCGACGGTGCCGCGCTTCAGGCTGTCCAGCTTCGCGGTGAACACCTCGGGCGACGACCTGCCGCGCGCGGTCAGCCGCCCGGCGATGACGGCGGTCGTCTCGCCGGTGCGTTTCACGCTGGTGGAACGGAAGACGATCTGCGGCGCGTTCGCGCTGTCGAAGACCGCGTCGGAGCGCAGGAAGGCGTCGATGCGGCCCTGGCCGGTGCCGACGCTGTCAGGGAAGATGGTGATCTCGACACTGGAGCGGCCGACATCGGCGCCGTCGATGCGGATGGTGCCGGAGAAGCGGCCGAAGGCGCCGTTCAGCCCGCCGCCGCCCAGCTTGGCGATGGAGAAGCGGATCGACGAGCCGCCGGCACCGATACTGTAGCGGCCCGCGGCATCGCCGAGCGAAACGTCGGCCGAGGCCGTGGAAACGGGAAGCGAGAGCGCGACAAGCAGCGCCAGCGTGCGGACGAACATGGCTGCGGTCCTTGGGCAAGGCCGCCCGACGCGGCGGGCCTTCCTGAGACGAACGAAGTACGGAGCGGGTCTATTCCCGCGGTTCGTCACCGGACGACGGCGCGATCATGCGTTGAAAGACGCTGTCGCGGAGCAGGAAACGGTGGCGCAGAGCGGCAAGGATGTGCAGTGCCGCCAGTGCCATGCCCGCCCAGGCGAGCCATTGATGTGCGCCGGACCAGAACGTCTCGGCGTCGTCGGAAACGACGAGCGGCAGGTTCGGCATGACGAAGAGATCGAACGGCACGCTCGGCACCTCCAGCATCGAGACCGACACCAGCGCCCAGCCACTCAGCGGAACGCCAAGTTGTGCCGCATAGAGCAGGGCATGGACGAGCGGGGCTGCCCGCCGCTCGAACGACGCGACCGTTTCCGGCAGTGTCGGCCGGGCGTTACCCAACCGCCAGCCGATCCGGACGAGCACCAGCCCGAGCAGCAGGAAGCCGAAAGATTTGTGCCACTGGATCAGCTCGAAGGCCGTGCGCTGGCTGGCGATGCGCACCATTGCGAGCCCCAGCGCGAACTGGCCGATGAACAGCACGGCAATCAGCCAATGCAGCAGGATCGCGATCCAGCCGTAGCGGGTGGTGGTGTTGCGCAGACGAAAAGACGGCATCGATCATGCAACGACGGATGAAGAGAGGTTCTTCCAGAATATCCGTATCCGAGCCGATTCTTTCGGCTCAGTGGGTTGCGCCCGACAGGCAGCGATGGGCACAATCGGGCTAACGCGGCGGAACGGAGACCGGCATGAAAACGCGCAAACTGGGGACCGAACTGGCGGTCGGCGCCATCGGTCTCGGCTGCATGGGCATGAGCCATGCCTATGGCGGGCAGGATGAGAAGGACGCGATCCGCACGCTGCATCGCGCGGTCGAGCTTGGCGTCAGTTTCTTCGATACGGCGGAAGTCTATGGCCCGTTCACCAACGAGGTCCTGGTCGGCAAGGGGCTGAAACCGTTCCGCGATCGCGTGGCGATCGCAACCAAATTCGGCTTCAACATTATCCAGACCGACGATGGGCCGAAGCAGGTTCCGGGCCTGAACAGCCGACCCGAGCACATTCGTGCCGTCGCTGAAGCTTCGTTGAAGCGGCTGGGTATCGAGACGATCGACCTTCTCTACCAGCACCGCGTCGATCCGGATGTACCGATCGAAGAAACAGTGGGCGCCATGGCTGACCTCGTGCGCGAAGGCAAGGCGCGCGCGCTCGGCCTTTCGGAAGCCGGGGTGGCGACCATCCGCAAGGCTCATGCGGTGCATCCGATAGCAGCCGTGCAGAGCGAATATTCGCTGTGGACGCGGGATCCTGAAGGCGGCGTGCTCGACGTCTGCCGCGAACTCGGCATCGGCTTCGTGCCGTTCAGTCCGCTCGGTCGCGGCTTTCTTGCTGGTGCGGTGCGTTCGGCGGCCGAACTTGGCGAAAAGGACTTCCGCCGCGGCCTGCCGCGCTTCGACGAGGAGAACATCCGGCGCAATCTCGCAGTGGTGGCGAGGCTTGAGGAACTCGCCGCGCGGAAGGGCAAGACCGCGGCGCAGCTCGCGCTCGCCTGGGTGCTCGCCCAGGGCGATTTCATCGTGCCGATCCCTGGCTCGCGCAAGATCGCCAATCTGGAGGCGAACGTCGCTGCCACCGAAATTTCGCTCAGCAAGTCCGAACTCACCGAGATCGGCAGCCTCGTTTCGCCGGAGCAGATCTGCGGCCAGCGCTATGCGGTCGCGGCCATGGCGCAGACGAACCGCTGAGGCGAATCAACGGCATGATCGAGATCGGGATTTCGCCTACCAGGGCACGAGCTCGATCTGCGGCCAGTTCTGCCGCGCGCGCGCGGCCTTTTCCTCATAGGTGCGCCGGTTGTCCAGCACGCGGTTCGGCGTCAGCCTGAAGGAGAAAATGTCGTCGAGGCCGAACGGCGCGAACAGTTCCGGCCGGCCGGCCGCATCGAGCCGCAGGCCGACGGCATGGGTGCGCGCGGCGAAATAGCCAAGCGCTTGCGCGGACGAGGAAAGCTGCGGGTAACGGCCGCCGAAACGTGCTTCGAACCAGAGATGGACGCGCGCCTCGTTGCGGATCTCGACCGACACTGGCAGGTCCGCGAACCGCGCTTCTGCCGCGCCGATGACGCCATCCTCGGCTTCATAGGAAAGATCGGAGGCGTCGAAATAGAAAAGATCAATGTCCTTGGTGCCGTGGCCGGAAGGCTTGCCGGTCAGCCGGTTCCAGACCGCGTTGTAGAGCACTCCGGAGACGATCAGCCAGTCCGGCAGCGCGAGCGCCGCGGCGCGCCGCAGCGCCTCGCCGATCAGCGGATCGGCGAGGACGATGTCGAGGAAGAGCGCGCGCTGCTCCTCGAACGGCAGGCCGGAGTGACACAGCGGGTCCATCGCCCATTGAGAAGGCGATTCGGACCGGTCGCGCAAGCCGTCAGGCCCTCAGCACGCCGCCGGTCTGCTTGGCGACGTTGTCGACGATCTTCTTCGCCAGCGCCTCGAAATCCTCGTCGGTCAGCGTGCGCTCGAGCGGCTGGATCGACACTTCGATGGCGATCGACTTCTTGTCGGGGCCGAGGGAGGCGCCCTGGAACACGTCGAAGACGTTGACGCCCGTCACCAGTTTCCTGTCGGCTGCTGCCGCCGCCTTGCTCAGCGCGCCGGCCTCGACCGTGCGGTCGACCACGAAGGCGAAGTCGCGCTTGACCGCCTGGAAGGCGGACAGGTCGAGCTTCGGCTTGGTCTTGGTCGCCTTGGCCTTCGGCTCCGGCACGGCGTCGACATAGACCTCGAAGCCGCAGAGCGGGCCGGCGACGTCCAGCGTCTCCAGCGTCTTCGGATGGAATTCGCCGAAGTGGCCGAGCACGACCTTCGGCCCGAGCTTGATCACGCCCGAGCGGCCGGGATGGTACCAGTCGGGAGCGCCCGTCTCGACCTGCAAGCGGTCCACCGGCGCGCCGCAGGCTTCCAGTGCTGCGATCGCGTCGGCCTTGGCGTCGAACACGCCGACGGGCGCCGCGTTGCCGTCCCAATGGCGGCCTGCGCCGGTCAGCCCTGCTGTGCCGCGCCTGACGCCGGCGGCAACGCGCCGCTGGCCTTGCGGAGTATCGCTTTCATAGGTGCCCGACACCTCGAATAGCGCCACGTCGCCGTAGCCGCGGTCGGCGTTGCGCTGCGCGGCGGCGATCAGGCCGGGCAGCAGCGAGGGCCGCATGTCCGACATGTCGGCGGCGATCGGGTTGGCGAGCTTCAGCGCCGGCTGGCCGCCGCCGAACAGCTCGGCGTGCCTGGCCGGGATGAACGACCATGTGACGGCCTCCATCATGCCGCGCACGGCGAGCGCCCGCTTGGCGGCGCGGCTGCGCACCTGCAACGTGGTGAGGATACGGCCGTTGACGGCGTCGTGGCTGGCGAGCGGACGCGGATGGATTTCGTCGACGCCGTGGATGCGCATGACCTCTTCCACGAGGTCGGCCTTGCCGTCGACGTCGGGCCGCCAGCTCGGCACCGTGACATCCACCACCGCCTTGCCGTCGTCCTTCGGCTCGAAGCCGAGGCGCTTCAGGATGCCGAGGCTTTCGGCGCGCGGCACGTCGAGCCCGGTCAGCCGCTTCACCTCGGCCAGCGGGAAGGCGACGACCTTGCGGGCGATCTCCGTCTTGCCGGCGGTGAACACCTCGGACGGCTCGCCGCCGCACAGCTCCATCACCATGTGGGTGGCAAGCTCGATGCCCGGTCGGTTGAAGGCCGGGTCGATGCCGCGCTCGTTGCGGTAGCGCGCGTCGGTGACGATGCCGAGCGAGCGACCGGTGCGGGCGACGTTGAGCGGTTCCCACACCGCTGCCTCGATCAGCACGTCGGTCGTCGTCTCGTCGCAGCCGGAATGCTCGCCGCCCATGACACCGGCGATGGACTCCACGCCGTTATCATCGGCGATGACGCACATGGCGGGCGTCAGCCTATAGGTGCGACCGTCGAGCGCCAGCACCTCCTCGCCGTCCCTGGCACGGCGCACGACGAGGTTGCCGGCGACCTTCTTGGCGTCGAAGACGTGCAGCGGCCGGCCACGGTCGAAGGTGACGTAGTTGGTCATGTCGACCAGCGCGTTGATGGGGCGCAGCCCGATGGCGATCAGCCGCTGCTGCATCCACTTCGGCGACGGTCCGTTCTTCACGCCGCGTACGAGCCTGAGCGCGAAGGTGTGGCAAAGGTCCGGTGCCTCGATGACGACTTCGACCGGGCAGGCGCCCTTGCCGGGAACGGCCTCCACCGGCACGGCCTTGAGCGTGCCGAGGCCGGAGGCGGCGAGGTCGCGGGCGATGCCGTGTACGCCGGTGGCGTCCGGCCGGTTCGGCGTCAGGTTGATCTCGATCACCGGGTCGTCGAGATGGGCATAGGCGGCGAAGCTGGTGCCGACCGGCGCATCGGCGGCCAAGTCGATGATGCCGTTGTGCTCGTCGGAGATTTCCAGCTCGCGCTCCGAGCACATCATGCCGTGGCTTTCCACACCCCTGATCTTGCCGACCGAAAGCGTGACGTCGATGCCGGGCACATAGGTGCCGGGCGCGGCGAAGGCACCGATCAGGCCGGCGCGGGCATTCGGCGCGCCGCAGACGACTTGCACCGGCGCTGCGCCATTGCCGATGTCCACCGTCAGCACGCGCAGCTTGTCGGCGTCGGGATGTTTTTCGGCGGTCAGCACCTTGGCGATGACGAAGGGCTTCAGCGCCGCCTTGTCGTCGACATGCTCGACCTCGAGCCCGATCGACGTCAGCCGCTCGACGATCTCGGCAAGCGAGGCGTCGGTTTCAAGGTGGTCCTTGAGCCAGGAAAGGGTGAATTTCATTCTTCTGTTCCGTCAGGTCTGGGGACGCTGCCTTTCAGGTGTCGGGGCAGGCCGTCCGGCATGTGGACAAAGGGAAGCTGCTCGCGCACATGGGCATGGTGCGTGGGCTTGAAATAGGCCGGCTGGTCGAAGGCGCCGAGCATGAACCAGACATCGTCCGGCAGCCGGCTGTCGACATAGGCGACGGGCGAGCCGCAGGTGCCGCAGAAGGAGCGCGCCACCGGACCGTTCTCGAAGGTCTTCAGCGTCTTGCCGTCGAGCGCCACTTCGCCGGCCTTGAAGCCGACGAACGCCGAAACCGGCGCGCCGGTCGCCTTGCGGCAGTCGCCGCAATGGCAATAGCCGATAAAGTGCGGCTCGGCGTTCGCCTCGAAGCGCACGGCGCCGCAGCGGCAGCCGCCGGCGTGGAGAGTGGGTCCGTTCATGTCTTAAGCTTTCTTGGTCAGCCCTACGCCCACCGTCATTCCGCCGCGACCGGCCGCTTCACGCCGCGTTCTTCTTCGGCGGAACGGCGGTCGGATATTTCCAGCCGCTCAGCATCCCGCGCACGGACAGGTCCTCGTCGAGATCGGGCCAATGGACGCCGTCGAGCATGAGTTCGACATTGTTGCGCTGGGCGGCGGTGGCGTTGGCGAGCCGAGGATACCACCACAGCGGCGTCGTCAGTTCCCGCCCGTCGGCCAAGAGAACATGCAGCCTCTCGGGATCGCACCATGCCTGGGTGGGTCGATCATTCTCCGTGTAGATTTTGGAAGAACTCATTCCAAGCCTCCAGAATTTCCGTCCGGTGATCGTTCACCACTTCGAGAATCCGCTTCAGGTCCGATGACTTGAACCCCTGCTGGTCGGCGAACTCCAGCGAGTCCAGCCACACTTTAGCACTTCCGCCGTGACCGGTCGCGTGAATGTGCGGAGGTTCGGTCATGTCCGAACCATAGAAATGGAACCGTATTCCGTATTTCCGCAGAACGGTCGGCATCGTCAGCCGCTCAGCCCTCCGAACAGCGTCGGCATGTCGAGCGGGCGGAAGCCGTAATGAGCCAGCCAGCGCACGTCGGCGTCGAAGAACGGGCGCAGGTCCGGCATGCCGTATTTCAGCATGGCGATGCGATCGATGCCCATGCCCCAGGCGAAGCCCTGGTATTCGTCCGGGTCGAGCCCGCCGGCGCGCAGCACGTTGGGATGCACCATGCCGCAGCCGAGGATTTCCATCCAGTCGCTGCCTTCGCCGAAACGCACTTCGCCCGGCCGCGAACGGTCGCACTGGATGTCGACTTCCAGCGACGGTTCCGTGAACGGGAAGAAGGACGGGCGAAAACGCATCTTGACCTGGCTGACTTCGAAGAAAGCCTTGCAGAACTCCTCCAGCACCCACTTCATGTTGGCGACGGTGGCGGTCTTGTCGACCACCAGCCCCTCGACCTGGTGAAACATCGGCGAGTGGGTGGCGTCCGAGTCCTGCCGGTAGGTCTTGCCGGGAATGACGATGCGGATCGGCGGCTTTTGCGCTTCCATCGTGCGGATCTGCACCGGCGAGGTGTGGGTGCGCAGCACCTTGCGCTCGCCCTTCTCGTCCGGCTGGAAGAAGAAGGTGTCGTGCATCTCGCGCGCCGGATGCCCTTCCGGGAAATTCAGCGCGGTGAAGTTGTAGTAGTCCGTCTCGATATCCGGCCCCTCGGCGATGGCGAAGCCGAGGTCGCCGAAGATGGCGGTGATCTCGTCGATCACCTGGCTGATGGGATGGATGCGGCCGCGCTCGGCCGGCGCGGTGCGCACCGGCAGCGTCACGTCCACCGTCTCGGCCGCCAGCCGGGCGGTGATCGCCGCGTCCTTCAGTTCGGCCTTGCGAGCGCCCAGCGCTTCGGTAACGCGGTTCTTCAGCCCGTTGATCGCCGGCCCCTCGGTCTGGCGCTGTTCCGGCGTCATCATCCCCAACGTCTTCAACAGTTCGGAGACGGAGCCCTTCTTGCCGAGGGCCGCGACGCGCACAGCCTCGATCGCCGCCTCGTCGACGCTCGCGGCGATGGCTGCGAGGAGGGAATTTTCAAGAACTTCGAGATTTCCAGCAGCGGCGTTCACGATCGGACTTTCTTCTGTCGGCACCGGTCCGGCGACGGTGGTGCCAAATTGATTACGTCAGGCCCAAAGAAAAACCCGCGCCAGCCGTGCCAGCGCGGGTTCCCCAAAATCACGAATTGAAAAGCTTGGGAAGGCGCTAGCTCAGGCTACGGCGCTTTCAAAAGCGTTCGGCGTGGTGTTCTTGAGATATTCGAGCGCGGTCTTGGCCTTGGCGACCAGCGCTGCGAACGCCTGCGGCTCATGGATGGCCATGTCCGACAGGACCTTGCGGTCGATCTCGATGCCGGCCTTGTTCAGCCCGTCGATGAAACGGGCGTAGGTCAGGCCATGCTCGCGCACGGCGGCGTTGATGCGCTGCACCCACAGGGCGCGGAAATTGCGCTTGCGCGCCTTGCGGTCGCGATAGGCGTATTGCAGCGACTTCTCGACCGCCTGCTTGGCGATGCGGATGGTGTTCTTGCGGCGGCCGTAAAAACCCTTGGCGGCTTTCAGGACCTTCTTGTGCTTGGCGTGGGCGGTGACGCCTCTTTTCACACGGGCCATGTCATGATCTCCTTAAATCGCGTGTCCAGCCGGGCCTTACAGGCCGTTCGGCAGAAAATTCTTGATGACCTTCTTGCCGTCCGGTTCAGCCAGAACCATCGTGCCGCGGGCATCGCGAATGAATTTGTTGGAACGCTTGATCATGCCGTGGCGCTTGCCGGCGGCGGCCGACAGGACTTTACCCGTAGCCGTGATCTTGAACCGCTTCTTGGCGGCCGATTTGGTCTTCATCTTGGGCATTTTGCTATCCTTTTTCTGGCGCGCTGGATTGCGCTTTATGTGCTCCGGACGACCAAAGCCCGGAAAGCATGAAAGACCGCCACGGCATGCCCTGCCGGGCGGCTTTTCTGTAGGAACGCGGCCCTATACTGCAAAGCGGGCCGACGCGCAACACCTTGTGATGCCGCAGGCGCGGCTCACGGAATGCGAAACAGCACCGGCAACCAGCCCGACGTCTGGGCGGCGTCGATGATCTCGAAGAAGGGTGCCGCGGCCAGGAAGACGAGGCCGTCGAGAAGCGTGGTGCGCAGCAGCTTCGGCTTGAAGGAGCCGGTGTTGCCTTCCTGGTAGAGCGAGAGTTTTGGCCAGAAGCGTGGCACGCGCTTCAGGTAGGCTTCGTAAGGCGCGCCCATCGCGGTCTTCAGGAAACGCTCCTCGCGCCGGATGACGATGTGGAAGGCGCCGGCGCAGATGAGCCCGAAGCCGATCATCGCCACGAACGAGCCCATCTGCGCGCCGACGCCGGCCGCCGCCAGGCTCGAAAAGACGTAGAGCGGGTTGCGGGTGATCGAATAGGGGCCGCCGGTGACGACCTCTTCGGATTTCCGCCCGCCGATGTAGAGGGTCGACCACAGTCGCCCGACGATGCCGAGGAAGATCAGCAGCACGCCGAACATCTCGATGATCTCGTGCACGATCGTCTCGGGCGGAAAGACCGACTGGCCGAACAGCAGCAGCACGAAAAGCAGCGCCACCAGTCCCGCCAGCATCAGCCGGCGCATGGACTGGTAGCGGCTCAGCGCGGCGCCGCGCGGCTGCCGGTCGTTTGTCGTGTCGTTCATCGGAGCTCCGTCCATGGCCACCCGCTTGCCCGCCGGCTCCGGCTGCAAACAGAAGGGCGCCCCTTCAGGAGCGCCCGATTCCCTCACCGATCGACGCTCAGCGCGGCGCCAGCACCATCATCATCTGTCGGCCTTCGAGCTTCGGTTCCGCCTCGACCTTGGCGATGGTGGCGGTTTCCTCGCGCACCTTGTTGAGAAGCTGCATGCCGAGCTCCATATGCGCCATTTCGCGGCCGCGGAAGCGCAACGTGAGCTTGACCTTGTCGCCTTCCTCGAAGAAGCGCCGCACCGCCTTCATCTTCACGTCGTAATCATGCGTGTCGATGTTGGGGCGCATCTTGATCTCCTTGATCTCGATGACCTTCTGGTTCTTGCGCGCTTCGGCCGCCTTTTTCTGGGTGGCGTATTTCAGCTTGCCGAGGTCGAGGATCTTGACGACCGGTGGCTGGGCGTTGGGAGAGATTTCGACGAGGTCGAGGCCTGCCTCTTCGGCGGCCAGCAATGCATCGTTGATGGAAACGTCGCCGCGGTTGTTGCCGTCGGCATCGATAAGCTGGACCCGGGGAACCCGGATGTCCATGTTGGAGCGAGGGCCGTCCTTGGTGGGCGCCGTTGCTTTGAAGGGTCTGCGAATGGTCGTGGTCTCCTCGAGCCGTTTCAGGTCAGGGTTTGGGGTTCATGAATGCGAGACGCGCCAATGTGGGAAGCGCGCGGGGCGAGTCAATAGCACAGGCCTGACAAGAAATCACCAGTGCCGGTGTATCGGCTGAGCCAAACGAAGAAGAGGCCGGGGCGCTTTCCGCGCGCCGCCGGCTGTGCCACAAAACCGGCCCGCGAAAATACCGAGCCGGAACCGATGCCCATGCCCGACAAGCAGCCAGAATTCCTCGACGTCGCGGGAACCGCCATCGCGCTGCGCCGGCAACGGGGTGCTGCGCCCGGCGTGGTCTGGCTCGGCGGCTACAAGTCGGACATGCTGGGCACGAAGGCCGAGACGCTGGCCGCCTGGGCCGGGCGGCAGGGCCGCGCCTTCCTGCGCCACGATTATTCGGGTCATGGCGAGTCGGGCGGCGCCTTCGCCGACGGCACCATTTCCACCTGGCTGGCGCAAAGCCTCGCCGTGTTCCGGCGTTTCAGCGAAGGCAGGCAGGTGCTGGTCGGCTCCTCGATGGGAGCATGGATCGCGCTGCGCATGGCGCAGGAACTGCGCAAGGCGGGCGAGGATCGCCTCGCCGGCCTGGTGCTGCTGGCGCCGGCGCCGGACTTCACCGCCGAACTGGTGGAACCGCAATTGACCGACCGGCAGAAGAAGGCGCTCGCCGAGAACGGCTATTTCGAGGAGCCCTCGGAATACTCGGACCAGCCTTATATCTACACGCGCGCGCTGATCGAGGACGGCAGGAAAAACCTCGTCATGACCGGCCCGATCGACACCCACTGTCCTGTGAATATCCTGCAAGGACTGGCCGACCCGGACGTGCCGCCTGCGCATGCCCTGAAGCTTGCCAGCCTGCTGCCGGCCGACGACGTGACGCTGTCGCTGATACCGCAAGGCGACCATCGCCTGTCGCGCCCGCAGGATCTGGAGATGCTGCTCGGCGCAGTCGAGGCGATGGTGGAGAGGGCGGCCTGACATGCGCGCCTCCATCCCCACATCCGCCTTCGTCGCGGCGATCGTCGGCTTCGGCGGCACGCTGGCCATCATCATCGCGGCGGCAAGCGCCGTCGGCGCGACGCAGATCGAGACGGCGAGCTGGGTGACGGCCATCTGCCTCGCCATGGCGGTGGAAACGGCCTGGCTGTCCTGGCGCACGAAGATGCCGGTCATCACCGCGTGGTCGACGCCGGGCGCGGCGCTGATCGCCGCCTCGTCCGGCTTCACCATGCCGGAGGCGGTCGGCGCCTTCATCGTCACCGGCGCACTCCTCGTCGTCACCGGCCTGTTTCGGCCGCTGACGCGGCTGATCGCGAAAATTCCCGGTTCGGTCGCCTCGGGTATGCTCGCCGGCATCGTCGTCACCTTCGCCATGAATGCGGCGAAAACCGTGCCCGCCGATCCGTAGCTGATCCTGCCGCTGGTCGCCGCTTTCTTCCTCGTCAGGCTGTGGAACCCGTCGCTGTCGGTGCTGGTTGTGCTGGTCGGCGGCGTGGTGGCCGCCCTTCTCACCGGCCGTGTCGGCGGCCTGCCGGCGCCCGAGCTTTCGACGCTGACATGGATAGGACCGCAGTTCACGGCCTCGGCGATCATCGGGCTGGCGGTGCCGCTCTACCTCGTCACCATGGCCTCGCAGAATCTGTCGGGCCTGGCGGTGCTGCGCGCCGACGGCTACGAGCCGCCGCCCGGCCCGCTGATCGGCGTCACCGGCTTCGTGTCGGTGCTGACCGCGCCGCTCGGCGCCTCGACCACCAACCTGGCGGCGATCTCGGCCGCCATCTGCACCGGGCCGGACGTCCATCCCGATCCCACGAAGCGCTGGATGACCGGGCCGTTCTATGCGCTGGCCTATCTCGTCTTCGCCGCCTTCGGCGCCTCGCTGGTGGCGATCTTCGCCGTTTTGCCGCAAAGCCTGATCGTGCTGGTGGCGGGGTTGGCGCTGCTCGGCTCGCTCGCCAACGCGCTCTCCATCGCGCTCAGGGACGAGGCCGGCCGCATGGCCGCGACCGTGACGTTTGCCGTCACCGCTTCGGGCCTCGCGCTGTTCGGCATCGGCTCGGCCTTCTGGGGGCTTGTCGCCGGCCTGGCCGTCGCCGGCCTCGACAGGCTGAAAAAGAAGTAGCCCCATCAAGGGCTTGTCCGGTTTCACCCGACGCCGTCTTGAATCGCCGTTTTTCCTCTCCCATTTCGAAATGACGCAGCCGCACCGGCTGCCTCCAACCGAAGGAACGGGAGAAATGAACGCATCTGCTTTGATCCGCCCGGCGTGGACGCCGGCGACCATTGCGCTGATGGTGATCGGCTTCGTCGTGTTCTGGCCGCTGGGCCTCGCCATGCTCGCCTATATCATCTGGGGCGATCGGCTCGACGGCTTCAAGCGCGACGTCAACCGCGCCACCGACGGCGTCTTCGCCGGCTGCCGCCGCGGTGCCGACCGCGCGCAGCGCTGGGGCTATGGCGGCCGCACCGGCCCAAGGACCGGCAACGTCGCCTTCGACGACTGGCGCGACAAGGAACTGGAGCGTCTGGCCGAGGAGCGCCGCAAGCTGGACGAGATGTTGAGCGAATTCGACGAATACGCCCGCGAACTGCGCCGCGCCAAGGACCAGGAAGAGTTCGACCGCTTCATGGCCAACCGCAACCGGCACACCGCGCCGACCACGACCAAGTCCGCTCCCGATAAGCCGGCAAAGGGCAAGGACAAGGACGGCGACAAGGGCACCAACCTGCTCGACGACTGAGCGGCCCTGCAAGAGAAGCGAACGAACGGCGCCGCCACGACGGCGCCGTTTCTTTTTTGTTCTATCCCGATCCTCGAATCACCTATCGTCGCGCCATGTCCTTCGGCTTCTTCCGATCCCTGTCGAAACCGGCGCCGCAGCCGGTAGAGCTGCGCGAGCATCAGGTCGCCGGCCGTACGCTGCCCTTGCGCGTTGTCGAGAACGAGCGGGCGCGGCGGTTGACGCTGCGCATCGACGCCGGCGGGCAGGGCCTGCGCATCACCGTTCCGCCGGGCCTCAAGCTGGGCGAGGTGGAAAAATTCCTCATCCGGCATCAGGGCTGGCTGGAGCAGCGGTTGGCCAAGGTGCCGGACCGGCCGCAGGTGCGCCCCGGCATCCGCATTCCGGTGCGCGGCGTGCCGCACCTGATCGTGCACGAGCCCGGCAAGCGCGGCACGGTGGAGGTTTCGCGCGACGTGTCGGGACCGACGCTGATCGTTCACGGCGACCGGCTGCACCTGCCGCGCCGCGTCGCCGACTTCTTGAAGCGCGAGGCCAGGCGCGAGATCGAGGCGTTGGTTGCGAAACACACGCAGGCCGTCGGCCGCAAGGCCAAGGCGGTCCGCTTCAAGGATACGTCGAGCCGCTGGGGCTCCTGCACCACGGACGGCAACCTGTCTTTCTCCTGGCGCATCATGATGGCGCCTCAGCCGGTGATAAACTACCTCGTCGCACACGAGGTGGCGCATCTGAAAGAGATGAACCACGGCCCGAAATTCTGGAAGCTGTGCACCGAGCTTTGCCCGGACACCGACCGTTGCAAGGCCTGGCTCAAGCGCAACGGCGGCGCCTTGCAGGCGATCGCGTTTGAATAGCGAATAGGGTTCGTGTCGGCCCTCTCGCTACTCTCTATTTTCTCTCCTCAACCGTCGTTCGCCGCGTTCAAGTCTTCCGGCCGCAATCCTTCCTCCTCATGGCGCGGCCACGGCAGGAAGTTCGCGTCGAAGCCGTCGTCGTCGAAATAGGCGAGCGCGCGTTGCGCTTCCGCGCCGTCATAGGATGCTTTTTCCATCAGATGCGCGATAACCGCGCGCGCCTGCGCCAGCTTCGCCTTCAGGTCGCCGTCGTTTCCGTTCGCCATGATGCGCTCCGCTGTTCGTTTCAGCGAAACTAGCGCACTGGCGCCGTGCTGCAACCGATGCTTTTCCTCGACTCTTTTGCCGTTTCGTGCGAAGCCCCGCCGCCATGGCTCTCGACATCAAGATATGCGGCCTGAAGACCGGCGCGGCGCTGGAGGCCGCGCTCGCCGGCGGCGCCAGCCATGCCGGTTTCATCTTCTTTCCCAAGAGCCCGCGCAACATCGAGCCCGAAGAAGCCGGCCGGTTGCGGCAGGCCGCGCGCGGCAAGGCGCTGGCCGTTGCCGTGACCGTCGATGCCGACGACGCCTTTCTCGACCGCATCGTCGCGGCGATGGCGCCCGACCTGCTCCAGCTTCACGGCGGCGAAACGCCGGAGCGCGTCGCTGCCGTCAAGGCGCGCTTCCGGCTGCCCGTCGTCAAGGCGTTCTCCGTGCGTACGGCCGCCGATCTGGTGGCCATCGAGCCCTATCGCGGCATCGCCGACCGCTTCCTGTTCGACGCCAAGCCGCCCAGGGGTTCCGAGCTTCCCGGCGGCAACGGCGTGTCGTTCGACTGGGCGCTGCTTGCCGAAATTCCAGCCGGCACCGACTATTTTCTCTCCGGCGGCCTCAATGCCGGCAACATCGGCGAGGCGCTGTGTGTCGCCGCGCCGCCGGCCATCGACATATCGTCGGGCGTGGAAAGCGCGCCGGGGATCAAGGACACGGCGTTGATCGAGGCGTTTTTCCGCGCCGTGGACAACGCCGCCAAGCATCGCGCCGCTTGACAGGCACCCTTAAAGCATGGCCGGAGATATATTGAAGCGGCCGGCCTCAAGGCAGGTGGGCCGCAGACCAATGACAGGAGATCGGCGATGAACAAGCCGGCTTTGCCCAATTCCTTCCGTACCGGTCCCGACGAGCAGGGCATGTTCGGCATCTTCGGCGGCCGTTTCGTCGCCGAGACGCTGATGCCGCTGATCCTCGAGTTGGAAAACGAGTGGGACAAGGCCAAGGATGACCCGGCCTTCAAGGCGGAACTGACCGCGCTCTCCACCTTCTATGCCGGCCGTCCGTCGAAGCTCTATTTCGCCGAAGGCCTCACCAGGCATCTCGGCGGCGCCAGGATTTACTTCAAGCGCGAGGACCTGAACCACACCGGCTCGCACAAGATCAACAATTGCCTGGGGCAGATCCTGCTCGCCAAGCGCATGGGCAAGAAGCGCATCATCGCCGAGACGGGTGCTGGCCAGCACGGCGTGGCCTCGGCCACGGTGTCGGCGCGCTTCGGCTACCCCTGCGTGGTCTACATGGGCGCCACCGACGTCGAGCGGCAGAAGCCGAACGTCTTCCGCATGAAGCTTCTCGGCGCCGAGGTCCGGCCTGTTTCCGCCGGCCACGGCACGCTGAAGGACGCCATGAACGAAGCCCTTCGCGATTGGGTGACGAACGTCGAGGACACCTATTACCTGATCGGCACTGCCGCCGGCCCGCATCCCTATCCGGAGATGGTGCGCGACTTCCAGTCGGTCATCGGCTCGGAAGCGCGCGCGCAGATTCTCGAGCAGGAAGGCCGGCTGCCCGACGTCATCATCGCCGCCGTCGGCGGCGGCTCGAACGCCATCGGCCTGTTCCATCCTTTCCTCGACGACACACAAGTGAAGATCATCGGCGTCGAGGCCGGCGGGCGCGGGCTGGAAGGCGTCGAGCACTGCGCCTCGATGAATGCCGGCCGGCCCGGCGTGCTGCACGGCAACCGCACCTATCTCTTGCAGAACGACGACGGCCAGATCCTCGACGGCCATTCGATCTCGGCCGGTCTCGACTATCCCGGCGTCGGCCCCGAGCATTCGTGGCTGCGCGATAGCGGCCGCGTCGATTACGTGCCGATCCTGGACGACGAGGCGCTGGAGGCCTTCCAGCTCTGCACCAAGGTGGAAGGCATCATTCCGGCGCTGGAATCGGCCCATGCCATCGCCCAGGCGATGAAGATCGCGCCGGCCATGGGCAAGGACGAGATCGTCATCGTCAACCTCTCCGGCCGCGGCGACAAGGACGTGCACACCGTGGCCGGCATGATGGGCATGGAGATCTGAAGGCCAAGCCCTCCCATGGACGATTGGCGACGCGGGCCGGAAAATTTGAGCCACGCAGGCGGTCGTGCTAGTTTCGCGTCAACGTGACGCCAGGGAATTCGACATGGCCAGACGAGAAAGCACGGTAAGCCATTTGGAAACCAGGCAGGAGGGCGATCCGTCCTTTGCTGATGGGCCGCACGGTGATTATGCTTCCTTTTTAAAGAGATCATCAGCAGAGCGCAGACTTTTGAAAGAGCGTATCGCCGAAGCGGACAAGGGCATATTTATCTCGCAAGAAGCTATGCATCGCTGGATCGAAAGCTGGGGCACCGAAAACGAACTGCCGCCACCTGAACCGGACGTCTTTCTGAAGCCCCGTCGTTCATGGAGCTGATCTACCTTGCTTCGGCCAACGACGATCTGGCATGGGTTCAGGAGTACTACGGCAGCGTCCGTCAGGCCGGAGCGGAACGTGCGACCAAGCAGTATGTCAGGGCTGTCGAAAACCTTTCAAGGCACGCATATATCGGCAAACCTGTGGACGAGACAGGGTTGCGCAGCTACAGCATCCCGCGTCTTCCATTCGCGATCATTTATCGCGTAACCGAAGAACAGATTGAGGTCGTCCGCATCTGGGATCAGCGTTCCGATCCGGCAAGACTCGGACTGCAGGAAGAAGGCTTAAGCTTGGCCATGACCATCACCCGCATCGACCGCCGTATGGGCAAGCTCAAGGCCGAGGGCCGCCCCGCGCTCGTCACCTATTTCATGGGCGGCGATCCCGACTACGCCACCTCGCTGTCGATCATGAAGGCGCTGCCGAAGGCGGGCGCCGACATCATCGAACTCGGCATGCCCTTCTCCGATCCGATGGCCGACGGCCCGGCGATCCAGGCCGCCGGCCTGCGCGCGCTGAAGGGCGGCCAGACGCTCGTCAAGACGCTGGCGATGGCGGCCGACTTCCGCAAGGACGACGACGAGACGCCGATCGTTTTGATGGGCTACTACAACCCCGTCTACAATCACGGCGTCGAGCGCTTCCTGGCCGATGCCAAGGCATCCGGTGTCGATGGCCTGATCGTCGTCGACCTGCCGCCGGAGATGGACGCGGAACTGTGCATTCCCGCGCTGAAAGCGGGCATCAATTTCATCCGTCTTGCCACCCCGACCACCGACGACAAACGCCTGTCCAAAGTCCTGGAGAACACCTCCGGCTTCGTCTACTACGTCTCGATGACCGGCATCACCGGCTCGGCGCTGGCCGACACCGCCAAGGTGAGCGAGGCGGTCAGGCGCATCAAGGGACACACGGCGCTGCCGGTCTGCGTCGGCTTCGGCGTCAAGACTGCGGAACAGGCGCGTGCCATCGGCGCTTCGGCCGACGGCGTGGTGGTCGGCACGGCGATCGTCAACGCGGTCGCCAACGTGCTCGGACCGAAAGGCGAAAAGGTTGCCGATCCGGCAGAGGCGGTGGCCACGCTGGTCGGCGGGCTGGCACAGGGCGTGCGGCAGGCGCGCCTTGCCGCCGCCGAATAATTTTCCTACCTCCCTGCGACAGACAGGAGTTCAGCCATGAACTGGATCACCAATTTCGTCCGCCCGAAGATCAATTCCATGCTCGGCCGGCGCGACGTGCCGGAAAACCTGTGGGTCAAGGACCCCGAGACGGGCGAGATGGTCTTTCACAAGGACCTCGAAGGGAACCAGTTCGTCATTCCGTCCTCCGGCCATCACATGAAGATCTCGGCCAAGGAGCGGCTGAAATTCTTCTTCGACGGCGGCAAATACGACGTCGTCGAGAACCCCAAGGTGATGCAGGACCCGCTGAAATTCCGCGACGAGAAGCGCTATACGGACCGCCTCAAGGAAGCCAAGGCCAAGACCAGCCTCGAGGATGCCATCCTGAACGCCGCCGGCACCATCGACGGCCTGCCGGTCGTCGTCACCGTGCAGGACTTCGCCTTCATGGGCGGCTCGCTCGGCATGGCCGCCGGCGAGGCGATCGTCCACGCCTTCGAGACGGCGGTGATGCGCAGGCGGCCGCTCATCCTGTTCGCCGCATCGGGCGGCGCGCGCATGCAGGAAGGCATTTTGTCGCTGATGCAACTGCCGCGCACCACCGTCGCCGTCGATCGGCTGAAGGAAGCCGGCCTGCCCTATATCGTCGTGCTCACCAACCCGACCACCGGCGGCGTGACGGCATCCTACGCCATGCTGGGCGATGTCCACATCGCCGAGCCGGGCGCGCTGATCGGCTTCGCCGGCCCGCGCGTCATCGAACAGACCATCCGCGAAAAACTGCCGGACGGCTTCCAGCGCGCCGAGTACCTGATGGAGCACGGCATGGTCGATATGGTCGTCTCGCGGCTGGAGATGAAGAAGACGGTGGCCAACCTGCTCAAGCTTCTGATGAAGGTGCCGGCGGAGGAAAAGCCGGCCGCGCCCGAAATCCCGCCGCCGGCCGTCGCCAAGCCGGAAGCGCCGCGTCCCTCGGCCTGATTGGGACAAAGCCTGCCGCAACGACGACGGTGCCCGGCCCTGGCCGCGCCTAGAGCATTTCCAGCAAGAGTGTGAAACGGCTTTGCGTCCGGGATGCGGCAAATAGGAAATAGAGCGGTCCTGCCGATTCCGTGAAGACCGGAGCCGCCCTGGGAACAGTCCATGACCACCCTGTCCGCCGACCTCGAAATCGAGCGCCTGATGGCGCTGCACCCGAAGGGGTTCGACCTGTCGCTCGAGCGGGTTTCGCGCCTGCTGGAGAAGCTCGGCAATCCGCAGGACCGGCTGCCGCCGGTCATCCACATCGCCGGCACCAACGGCAAGGGCTCCTGCGCCGCATTCACGCGCGCGCTGCTGGAGGAGGCCGGCTATAAGGTCCACGTCCACACCTCGCCGCACCTCGTCCATTGGCACGAGCGCTACCGGCTGGCCGCGCCCGGCGGCGGCCGGCTGGTCGATGACCGCGTCTTCGCCGAGGCGATCCACCGCGTCGCCGAGGCCAATGCCGGCCAGACCATCACCGTCTTTGAAATCCTCACCGCCGTGGGCTTCGTGCTGTTTTCCGAGCATCCGGCGGATGCCGCGATTATCGAGGTCGGGTTGGGCGGGCGCTTCGACGCCACCAATGTCGTCAAGCGGCCGGCCGTCTCCGTCGTCATGCCGATCTCGCTCGACCACGAGGCCTATCTCGGCGACCGCGTCGAACTGATCGCCGCCGAAAAGGCCGGCATCTTCAAGCGCGGCTGCCCGGCCGTCGTCGGCCAGCAGGAGTTCGACGCCGCGCGCGAGGTGCTTGTCGAAACCGCCGAACGGCTCGATTGCCCGCTTCTCGTCTACGGGCAGGATTTTCTCGCCTATGGCGAGAACGGCCGCATGGTCTACCAGGACGAGGACGGACTGATGGACCTGACGCCGCCGCGCCTGCCCGGCCGGCACCAGTTCGCCAATGCCGCCGCCGCCATCGCCGGCGTCAAGGCGGCCGGCTTCGCCATAAGCGAACGGGCGGTCGACCGGGCGATGACGGCGGTCGCCTGGCCCGGCCGCATGCAGAGACTGACGCAGGGGAGGCTCGTCGACCTGGCTCCGGCCGGCGCCGAGATATGGCTGGACGGCGGCCACAATCCGGGCGCCGGCATGGTCATCGCGGAAGCCCTGGCCGAGCAGGAGGAAAGAAGCCCGCGGCCCCTCTACATGATCGCCGGCATGATCAACACCAAGGATCAGTCCGGCTATTTCAGCGCCTTCAAGGGGCTGGTCCGGCACGTCTATACGGTGCCGGTGTCGATGAGCGAATCCAGCGTGCCGAACGACGAACTGGCGGTGCGCGCGACGGAAGCCGGATTGTCGGCCGAGCCGGTCAGCTCGGTGGCGGCGGCGCTGATGCTGCTGCGCGACACGTTGGGCGAGGACGAGGTGCCGCCGCGCATCCTGATCGGCGGCTCGCTTTATCTGGCAGGCGCCGTACTGGCCGAGAACGGCACGCCGCCGGTGTAACCAGCGTTGGCGGCTCTGACGATCCGTCAGCGCCGCCCCTCATCCCCCTGCCGGGACCCTCTCCCCGTAAACGGGGAGAAGGAGATTGGCTGCAACGCCGCCGCTTCTCTCCTCGCCCCGTTTACGGGGAGAGGATGCCGGCAGGCAGGTGAGGGGCGGCGCCTACGGACGAAACTCAGGGCACTCAACCCGCCAGCAGCCGCAGCGCCGCCGGCAGGGCCAGTGACAGGCCGGACAGGAACAGCAGCACGAAGACGATCATCTTGAGCACCTTGTCCGGCAAGGGCGGCGGCCAGCGCCGGGCGGCATAGGTCAAGACCATGACGATCGGGACGGCGGCGACGCCGGCCAGCGTCGAGGGCGGCGGTATGTTGCCGGTGGCGGCCACCAGCGAAAGCCGTACCACCTGCGCGGTGCCGAAAGCGGCGACGAGGGTTTCGCGGATGCGGGCGACGGGCATCGGCTGCCGGTAGAAGTGATAGACCAGCGGCGGCCCGCCGGTCGAGAACAGCCCGCCCATGATGCCCGAAACGATGCCGAAGCCGACGAAGCTGCGATCCGTCGAGGGCCGGTCGAGGGATTTGCGTTGCACCGCCAGTTGCAGGCTGGAAGCCATGATGACCAGGCCGAGCGCGACACGCAGGGCGTCGGCGCGGGTGTCGGCCAACCACTCCAGCAGGAAGTAGCCGACCACGAGCGCCGGCAGGCTGGCCGAGAGCACGAGGCGAAGCTCGTGCCAGGCGACGTGGTGACGACCGCCATGCAGCATCATCTGCGTGGCGTTGACGAGGGTGAGCACGCCCACCATCGCCGCCGCGTCGGGAAGCGGCAGCAGGCCGAAAAGCGCGATGAAGCCCATCATGACCAGGCCGAAGGCGAAGCCGGTGACGGTCTGCACATAGGCAGCGATGCCGGCGAGCGCGAGGAACGCGCAAAGGGCCTGTGCGCTCATCGGTGCCGGTAGCCGCTTTGGCGGCAGGACGGACGCTTCGGCATCGGGCCGCTTACTTCAGTTCGATTTCGATGAAAGCGTATTCCGTCTCGTTGGCGTTGACCACTTCGTGCTCGACGCCCTCCTTGCGGAAATAGGGAATTCCCGCCTTCATCTCGCCGAAGCTTTCGCCCTCGGCGGTCAGCAGCTTCAGCTTGCCGTCCATCAGCGGCACCACGACATAGTCGTGGCCGTGGCGATGCCAGCCTGTGCTGGCGCCGGGGGCGAAGCGCCATTCGGTGACGACGACGCGCTCGTTATCGACGAAGACGGTGGCTTTGGCTTCTGTGGTCATGGCGGTGCTCCTTGTCTTGTCGGCTCAGCAAAGACGCCTGCCTGGCCGACCGTCAGGACCACGAGCAATGTTTCGATCCCGCCAGCGCCGATCCGTCAAAACAAAAAGCCCGGCGCGACGGCCGGGCTTCTCGAAAATCGTTGGATAAAAGGATCAGGCGACGGCGCCGCCGATCCAGTGCGACAGCGCGGTCTTGGGCGCGGCGCCGACCTTGATGTCGGCCACTTCGCCGCCCTTGAAGATCATCAGCGTCGGGATGGAGCGGACGCCGAACTGCGCGGCAAGCTCCGGGTTCTCGTCGATGTTGAGCTTGGCGACCTTGACCTTGCCGCTGAGCTCGGTGGCGATCTCTTCCAGCGACGGGCCGATCATCTTGCAGGGGCCGCACCACTCCGCCCAGAAATCGACGACGACGGGCTCCTTGGCTTCGAGCACGTCGGTGCGGAAGTTGCTGTTGTCGACCTTGACGGTGGCCATGGACGAAAATCCTTTCGGGTTGGACAGGTTGTGCCAGATGTGGTGGCTGCGGCGCCGTTGTTCAAGCAAATCTCGGCAGGTCTTGTGTCATGAGCCGGTGAGTCGGGCAAGGGCGGCGTCCATCGCCTCGGCCGGCAGTTCGATGAGGCCCGGCGCCTCGGTGAACAGCAGCGCCGCGCGCACCGCCTTGTCGGGATAGAGCGGTTTCAGCAGCCCCCGGTAGAGCGCAAGCTGGAGGACATAGGCCGGTGGCACGGCTTCCAGCGTCGCCGGCGCCGGGCGGTTGGTCTTGAAATCGACGATCAGCACGTCGGCCTCCGTCACCGCCAGTCGGTCGATCTTGCCGGCGACGGCGCGCGATTTGCCCTTCAAGTCGATGGTGCCGACGACCGACACTTCAGCGCGTGAGCCGGATGCGAACAGCGGCGCAAAGCGTGGGTCGGCCAGGATTGACTCGACGGCGGCCAGCGCCTTGTCGCGCTCGGCCTCCGGCCAGCCGGCACCGGCGCGCTCCAGATAACGCCGGGCGGCGTCCGCGCGCGCCTCTTCGGCAAGACCGGGCAGCATCTGCAACAGCTTATGCATCGCCAGTCCGCGCTGCACGGCGAAGCCCGGCTCGGCCTCGGCGTCCAGCACCGGCGAGCGCGGGTCGGCCACCGGCTCCTTTTCCGCTTCGACCAGCGCCGAGGCGCCGGACGGCGACAGCGGTTTCGGCAGGTCTTCGAGTTCGCGCAGAGGCTCGAACAATGCCGCCGGCACGGGGCCGAAATTCTTAGGCGTTTCGTCGGCTTCGTTGGCCTCGCCTGTCAGCGCCGGCAGGGCGTTGGCGCGGAAGCGGTGCACCGGCTCGCCGTCCACCGGATGCGGGCGTTCCTCGGTTTCCGCGGCATCAACCAATGCGCGCGACACAAGCGCGTGCCAGGTCGCGTCGGACGGTTTGCGCTTGCCGTGATAGCCGGCGACGATCAGCCGGTCCTCGGCGCGCGTCATGCCGACATAGAGCAGGCGGCGGTATTCGTCGTCGGCCAACTGCCTCGCTCGTTCGGCGGCGCCGCGCGAAAAGCCGTTGGCGACATCGGTACCCGAGCGCCACAGAAAACCCTTGCCGCGCCATTCGGCGCGCGCCGGCGCTTCGAAGGGCATCAGGCGCGGCAGGTGCTGGTCGCTGAAGGGTGCCGCACCGCCGTCGACCAGGAACACGACCGGCGCCTCCAGCCCCTTGGCGGCGTGCACGGTCATGATGCGCACCTCGTCGCGCGTCTGGTCCATCTCGCGCTTGATCTCGGGGCCGGCGTTTTCCAGCGTCGACAGGAAGGCGTCCAGCCCTGGCAGGCCGGTGCGCTCCTCGGCCAGCGCGAAGTTGAGGAATTCGTCAAGAATATCGCCGGCTTCCGGCCCGAGCCGCGCGATCATTTTCCGGCGCACGCCGTCGCGCGCCAAAAGGCCGGCATAGAACTCGAACACCGGCCGGAACGCCGCCTCGTTGGCCCAGCCGTCGAGCCGGGCTACCATCGCCGCGAGCGTCACGTCGGAACCGGCTTTCGCCCGCAAGGCGGCGATCAACGAGACGCCACGCGCACGTCCGTTGGCGAGATCGAACAGGGTTTTCTCCGACACGTCGAAGACCGGCGAGCGCAGCACCGCCGCCAGCGACAGGTCGTCATGCGGCTGCAACAGGAAGCGGCCGAGCGCGATCAGGTCCTGCACGGCGATATGGGCGGGCAGCGACAGCCGGTCGGCGCCGGCGACCGGAATGCCCTTCTCCTTCAGGCTGCGGGCGAGCGCGTGGACGAAGCGGTCGCGCTTGCGCACCAGCACCACCACGTCGCCGGCCCTCAGCTTGCGCCCCTTGCCCTCGATCACCTCGCCCGAGCGCAGCCAGTGGCGGACGGTGGCGGCGATCGTCTCGGCCAGCCGCACGGCCGGCGCACTGGCGTGGTTGACCGGCAGCGTCCAGTCGTCCGGTTCCTCCACTTGTTCGGCGCCGAGCGAGGGCCAGACCTCGACATAACCCGGCGCGTCGTTGCGGATCGGCTTGTGGTCGAGCGGATCGGGATCGTGGCTGATGCCGCGCCGTACCGCCTCATCGGCGAAGACGCGGTCGACCGCCGCCAGCACGTCGCCGGTGGAGCGGAACGACCAGGTGAGCTTCAGGTCGGAGAAGGCCGCGCCGCCACCGCGCGCGTTGGCGGCAAACAGCGTGCGGCTGTCGTGGAACGAATCAGGCGCCGCGCCTTGAAAGGAATAGATCGACTGTTTTTCGTCGCCGACGGCGAAGACGGTGCGGGTGATGTCGCGAGCGCCGAGACCGGCGAAGAAATCTCCGGCCAGCCGCTTGACCACCTCCCACTGGTCGGGGCTGGTGTCCTGCGCCTCGTCGAGCAGGATATGGTCGATGCCCTGGTCGAGTTTGTACTGCACCCACGGCCCGGCGTCGGCGCGCGCGAGCAGGCCGACGGTGCGGGTAATCAGATCGTTGAAGTCGAGAAAGCCTCGGCCGCGCTTGACCTGCTCGTAACGGGCGATCAGCCAGTCGGCGACGGTCAGCGCCGCGCGCGTGCCCTCCAGCATGGAAAGCAGCGCCACCCGGTCGCCGGTCGCCATGATCGCCTCTGCGGCTTCCAGGTAGCGTTCGGGCAGGTCCGGCATCTGGGCAAGCAGCGCCTTGCCGAACAGCCAGCCCGGCTTGTAGGGCTCGCCCTTGCCGCCGAGAAACGCTTTCGCCAGCAGGCCGAGCCGGCGCAACGGATCGGGTTCGGTGAAGGCGGCCTGGGCATCGGTGACAAGGCTGTCCTGCGTGCGTGCGGCGCCCAGCCGGCGGCAAGCCAGCGCCAGCGTCTCCAGATAGGCCGGCGGAAAGCCGGGCAGCGGCCACAGGCCAGCGGCGATCGCGGTGGGCGTTTCGCCAGTCGCGAAACCGAAGGCGTCGAACAGCGCTGAAAAACCGCTGCCGTCGCCGCCGATCTGGCCGATGAAGGCGCGCAACCCGTCGCGCTTGCGCACGATTTCGGCAAGCAGCGCATCCAGCCCCGCTTCGCCGCCGCGCTCCAGCACCGTGGCGAAGGCTTCCGCCAGTTCGCTGCCGGCAGCGGCACCGGCGCCCGAGATCATGTCGCGGCGGGTGGCGGCGAACAGGGCCGCCTCCATCTGCTGGTCGAGCATCTCGAAATGCGCGGCGATGTTGGCTTCCAGCGGGAACTGGTGCAGCACCCATTCGCAGAAGGCGTGGATGGTCTGGATCTTCAGCCCGCCCGGCGTCTCCAGCGCCTCGGCGAACAGGCGTCGCGCCCGGCGCATGGTAGCCGCGCCCGGTTGCCGGCCTTCCAGCGCGGTTATGCGCTCCGCCAGTTCCGCGTCGGGCAGCGCCGTCCAGTCCGACAGGGTGGAAAAGACGCGGTTCGCCATGTTGGCGGCCGCCGCGCGCGTATAGGTGAGGCACAGAATCCGCGACGGATCGGTGCCGGAAAGCAGCAGCCGGATGACCCGCTGCGCCAGCACATGCGTCTTGCCCGAGCCGGCATTGGCCGACACCCAGGCCGAGGTGGCGGGGTCGGCGGCCTGCGCCTGGCTGCGGGCGGTGTCGGTCGGTATGGGGTAGCGGCGTTTCATTCGTCGCCTCCCCCTTCGTCGCCTTCGCCGCCGGCCGACCATTCCAGCACGCGGGCGAGATGGTCGTAGTCGCCACCGGGCTCGCCCTCGCGGAACGGCAGCGCCCGCGACAGGTAGCCGGTCGCCGCGTCCTGATAATGGACAAGCAGCTTTTCCAGCCGCGCCCAGGCTTCCTCGGAAAGATCGGCGGCGCTGCGTGGCTTGCGGTTGTAGTCGAGGATGGATTCCTGCACGACCTCGCCGTTCGCCTTCAGCCGCACGAAGGCGAGGTCGGACGGCTCGCGCGAACCGAGCGCCGCGAAGGCGCCGCGCTTCAGCAGCGCGCCTTCCAGCGCAAGCTGCGGCGACAACAGCGTGTGCGCCTGCCCCTTGGAGGGCGTGGAGCCGGTCTTGTAGTCGAGGATGTCGGCCATGCCGCCGGCCAGGAGGTCGACACGGTCGGCATAGCCCGAGAGCGTGACACCCGTTTCACCGACCACCGTCTTGCCGGCGCGCTCCTCGGCATGGCGGCGCGCGACGTCGAGCGCGCGGCCCCGCTCCCATTCGATGATGTTTTCGGCAAGGGCCGCGAAGCGCGGCCACCACACCGCCTGAACGTCATCCGGCAGCGCTGCTTCGGCAAAGCAGGCACGTCCGGCGGCGAGCAGCGCCTCCAGCGCTTCTGGCGCGGCCGGGTTGGCGCAATCGCGCGAAAAACGATGCAGGATCAAATGGAACAGCGTACCGCGCTCGGCCGCGCCCGGATCGCGGATCGCCGGCTCCAGCGCGGCAAGGCCGAGGATGCGCCTTGCGTAAATCGCATAGGGGTCGCGCCGCAGCGTCTCGATCTCGGTGACGGAAAAATGCGTCGGCCGCGTGCTGAGCGGCGGCTTCGGCTCGGGGCGCGGTGCGAAATCCTGCCGCGGCCCGTCGTCCAGCGCGCGCACCCATGAAAGCAGTTTTTCGCCGCGCGCGCGCAACGCCTTGGCTTGCTCCGGCCCGGTGAAAGTGAGCAGTCGTTGCAGCCAGCGCGACGGCACGGCGGGCGCGTCGCCAGAGCGCGCGGCGCGCGCCAGCACGACGTTTTGCGCCCCCATCGCCATCTGGAAATCATGCGCGGCGAGGCCGATGCGGCGTTCCGGCGGCTCCAGTTCGATGCCCGTCTTCATCAGCCGCGACATGAAGCGGTCGCTCTCCGGCCGGCGCGGCCATACGCCCTCGTTCAGCCCGCCGATCACCAGCGTGTCGACATGCTGCAAGCGCGCTTCCAGCGCCCCCCAGATGGCGATGGCCTTGTCGGCGCCGCGCGCCGGCTTCACCGTTTCGGTGGCCATCAGCGCGCCGAAGACGTCCGGCGCTTCGCCGGCGGCAAGGGTGAAAGAGGCGTCCGCCGCGATCAGGCCGCGCAGCAGCTCGGCCAGCCGTTCGCCGGCATCGCCATCGTAAAGTCGCGCCAAAGTGCCGTCGGCGTCGCGTCCCAGCGCCTCCAGCGCCGTGACGGAGGCATGGACCAGCGCGCGGATATCAAGTTCCGGTTCCCCGCGCAGGGCAGTCAGCGGTTCCAGTGCGGCCACCGACCGCCCCAGCATCGCCTCGGCCTGCTCGATGGCGCGCGCCGACAGGCGCTCCAGCCAGAAGGGTTGGCGCTGCTCTGTGGCAAGGCGTGTCAACCGCGCCGTAAACAGCGCCGGCAGTGTGGCGATATCCGGCCTTCCGGTGCCGCCGCGCAAGGCGACAAGTTCGACCGTTTCGGCGGCATGGCGCACCGCCGACCGCTCCATGCCGAGTGCCAGCAACGGGTGCTTGAGCAGCGCAAGAATCGCCACCGGGTCGCCTGGCCGCAACGCCGCTTCCAGCGCCAGTGAAAGCAGCGTCGCCGGCGGTGTGCCGGCAAGCGGCGTGCCGCCTGAATCGTCGGCCATGACGCCGAAGCGCTTCAGTTCGGCCGAGACGCGGCGCGCCAGCGCGCGGTCGCCGGTGACGAGGGCGGCGCGATGACCGGGTTCCGCCGCCGCCTGCCGGAGCGCCAGCGCGATGGCGGCGGCTTCCTCGCGCTCGTTGGCCGCTTCGATCAAGGTTATCCCGGAGAGCGCCTGATCGGCCTCTGCGATGGAGAAGCGGCCGCGCGTCTCGCTCCACAATTCGGTCGTCTCGGCCGGCCGCAGCGCTTCGCCCACCAGCGCCGCACGCTGCGCAAGAACAGTCTCCACGGTCCCTAACTGGCCAACTTCGTCGCGCGTGACGCCGAGCTTGCCGATCAGTTTCGCCAGCCCGTATTGCGGATGGCCGAGCAGGGCAGGGGCGGCGCCGGCTCGCGTGACGGCAGCGAAGGAGACGGCGTCCATCGTCATATCGAGGCCGGGTAGCACGACGGCGCCGCGGGGCAGGGCGGCAATCGTCGCCAAGAGTTCGGCGGTGGCGGGGATGGAGCCGGTCGAGCCGGCGGCGATCACCGGGCCGGCCGGCGGATTGCGCTTCAGCCGCGCCGCCTCCAACTGGATCAGCGCGCTGCGGCGGGCGGCGGGGTCGGAGCGGTCGCGCTCGGCCAGCAGCGCCGGCCAGTTCTCGGTGACGATTTTTAGAAAATCCAGCGTCACCTGCCACCAGCCGGCAAGATTGCCCTCGACCAGCCCGGCGAGTTTTGTCCAGTCGGCGCCTTCCGTTTCGATCTCGTCCATCAGGGCGCAAAGGTCGCGCGCCAGCCACACGGCGTCTGCCGCCGAGGCCGGCACCACCACCTCCTCCTCGAACAGGGCGGCGACATGCGCCGGCAGCCGCCGCTTCCAGGCCCGCACCAGCGGCGCCAGAAGCAGCAGCCGCTCGGTCGCGGCGATGGGCGGCGGGATCGCCGCCGCTTCGGGCGGCTCCATGTCGAAGGCGGCTTCGTCCTCGTCGAATTCACCGAGCGGCCTGATCAGCGGCAGGATGGCGGATTTGCCGCCCAGCACCTCGGCGAAGACGCCGCGCAGGGCGCGGGCCGCGCGCCGCGTCGGCACGTAGATGGTGGCGTCGGAGAGCGCCAGCGGATCGCCGTCGAAGCGGAAGCCGGGGACCAGCCCGCCGTCAAGCAGCGCGCGTGCCAGCGTCTCGAGGAACGGCGCGCCGGAAGGGATGGAGAGGACGCGGCCGCTCATGGCGCGGCGGCGAGCGCCTCGGCGACGGCGGCCTCGGCGGGCGCGATGGCGTCGGGCGTGCCGACAGTGATCCAGCGCCCGTGCATGACCATGCCGAAGAGCCGCCCGGCGGCGATCGCCGTATCGAAGAAGCGGTTGAGCGACAGCGGCCCGGAAGATGCGTCGGCAAAGATGCGCGGATGGACGATTGCCGCACCGGCATAGATCACGCCGGCCGGATCGCCGCGCGACCGCGAGAGGCGCCCGTCTTCGGCCAGGAGAAAGTCGGTGCTGCCGGAGTGGCCGGTCGCTGTGTCGAGCGCGGAAAGCATCAGCAGAATATCCATCCGCGCGGCGTCCCATGCAAGGGCGAGGCGGGTAAGGTTCGGTTCGCCGGCGTCGATCCAGAACGTGTCGGCGTTGAGGATATAGAAGGGCTCGGTGCCGAGCAGCGGCAGCGCCTTGACGATGCCGCCGGCGGAATCGAGCAGCCCGTCGCGCTCGTCCGAGATGACGACACGCGGCGCCTTGCGGGCAGCGACATGGGCGACGATCTGGTCCGGCAGGTAATGCACGTTGACGATCGCCTTTTCGACGCCCGCGTCGGCAAGACTGTCCAATCCTCGGTCGAGCAGCGTCTTGCCGGCGATCTTGATCAGCGGCTTCGGCAGCGTGTCGGTGATCGGCCGCATCCGCTTGCCGAGCCCGGCCGCGAGCACCATGGCAGTCTTCGGCGCTTCTGTGCCTTCTGCGCTCACAGCGCCCGCTCCTCCAATATGCCGTGCCTCTCGTAGAAAGCCTTCAGCCCGGCCAGCGTCGGATGCGCCAGCGCGCGCCTCAGATAGTCGCGGATGCGCGGCAGGTGTTTCAGGTAGGCCGGCTTGCCGTCGCGGCGGTCGAGCCGGACGAAGATGCCCAAGATCTTGGAGTTGCGCTGCGTCGCCATGATCGCATAGGCCTCGGCGAAGGCCACCGCGTCGAACGGGCCGGCGGCCTGCCTCGCGGCGACATAGGCGCCGTATGTCGCCTTCTCGATTTCGGGCGAAACCGTCACCCGCGCGTCCATGGCGAGCGAGGCGACGTCGTAGGCCGAGGGTCCGACCAGCGCGTCCTGGAAGTCGAGGATGCCGAGGCGGTCATGGCCCTTGCGCTCGGGCCGCCAGACGATGTTGGGCGAGTGGAAATCGCGCAGCATCAGCGTCGTCTCGGCGGCGGCCAGGCGATCGATGAGCGCATTCCATTCGGCGCGATAGCCATCTCGGACGGCCTCGCTGGGCGCTGCGCCGGTCACGGCCGGCACATACCAGTCGACTAGAAGGTCGGCTTCGATCAGCATGGCGTCGCGGTCGAAGGGCGGCACCTCATGGATGATGCCGGGCGCGGCTTCCTGGGCGTACGGCCACGATTGGCCGTGCATGAAGGCGAGCAGTTCGGCCGCCGCCCCATAGCGCTCGGCCACAGGCTTGCTGTCGGCATCGAGGAAGGCTCCGGAGCCGAGATGTTCCGTCAGCAGAAAACCCCGCTCGAGGTCCTGTGCGAAGATTTCTGGCACTGTCACGCCGCCGGCGGCCAGTTCCCGGTCTATCGCCACGAAGGCGGCGACGGTGCGCGAGGTGCGGGCGATCTCGGCATAGGCCTTGCCGTCGCGTACCGGCGGCCCGAGCACCAGCGGCGGCGAATTCATCAGCACGCGCGGTTCCATATCGGCCATACGGACGATTTCGTAGGAGCGCGCCGAAGCGTCGCCGATGAAATGGCGGCGGGCGGCGTCGCCCCAGCCTGCACCGTCGAGGAAGTCGCGCATGGCGAGCGAGCGGGCGATGCGCCGGAAGGCGGCGCCGTCGCCGGACAGGCGCGCCAGCCGGCCCTCGCCCTTCTGCTCCAGTGTCACCGTAACGGCGCTCGCCGGCAGGGAGCCCGCTGCGCGTTCCGGCCACTCGACCAGCGCGGCGCCGTCCGTCAGCACTTCGTCGAAGCCGAGTTCGGCGAGTTCGGAGGCGTCGGCAAGCCGGTAGAGGTCGAAGTGATGCACAGGGATGCGCGTGTCGTAGCTCTGCACCAGCGTGAAGGTGGGACTGGGAACATCGAGGCCGGCGTCGTCGGCGAGTGCCCGGATGAGCGCGCGCGCCAGCGTCGACTTGCCGGCGCCGAGGTCGCCGGACAGCGCCAGCACGTCGCCGGGGCGTAGCGCCATGGCGAGGTCTTCGCCGAGGCGGTCGGTCGCCGCCTCGTCCGTCAGAAACCGATCGAGCGCCGAACCTGCCATGCGGCGCGTTACTCGGCGGCTTCGCGCAGGCCGGACGGCGCGTCCGGGAAGGTGCAGATCACCGTCGTGCCGCGGCCTTCGCCGGTGTCGATGCGCACCGTGCCGCCATGCAGTTCGACAAAACTCTTGACGATGGAGAGGCCGAGGCCGGCGCCACGCCGGCGGCCGCCGTTGGCGCGCGGCTCGAAGCGCTTGAACACGGTTTCCAGCACGTCCGGCGCCATGCCTGGCCCGTCGTCGTGCACGGCGAATTCGACACCGGCGGCGACGCCGCGGCAGGTAAGCCGCACCGTGCTCGCCTCCGGCGCGTAGTTGGCGGCGTTGGAGAGCAGGTTGTAGAGGATTTGCCGCACCCGCGTCTCGTCGCCATGGAAACTGCGCGGCGCGCCGGTGGCCTCCACCGTCAGCCTGATGCGATGCTCCTCCAGCCGGTCGGCGACCAGTTCGGCGGCGGCGGCGATGGTGCGGCCGACCTCGACCTCGGAAATGTCGAGCTGCATGATGCCGGCATCGACGGTGGCGAGGTCGAGGATGTCGTTGACGATGGTGAGCAGCACCGAGGACGACGAGCCGATATGCTCGAGATATTCACCCTGCTTGCCGGTCAGCGGTCCGGTGGCCGGCAGCGCCATCAGTTCGGTGAAGCCGATGATGTTGGTCAGTGGCGAGCGCAGTTCGTAGGAAACGTGCTGCACGAATTCGTTCTTCAGCTGGTCGGCCTTGAGCAATGCCTCGTTCTTGTCCTTCAGCGCGCGCTCGACGTTGACGCTGTCGGTGACGTCCACGAAGGTCATCATCACCTGGCCGTTCGGCAGGTGGATCGTCGCATGGCGCAGCACGCTGCCGTCGGTCAGTTCGGCCTGGCCGTGAAGGTCCCGCCGCTCCTCGTCGAAGCCGGTGACGGCGGCGACGAAGCCGGCCCAAGGGCTTTCCAGGGTGCGCCGGTCGGCGGCGTTGCGGATGGCCGAGACGTGCACGCCCGGTTTCGCCGTCTCGGCGTCCAGGCCCCACAGCGTTGCGAAGGCGGGGTTGGAGAGGCGCAGCCGCCCGTCCGGCCCGAACACCGCCACGCCTTCGGCGAGGTTGTCCAGCGTCTCGCCCTGCACGCGCACCGCCGTCTGGTAGCGGCTTTCGAGGTCGATCTTTTCGGTCAGGTTCTCGAACACCCAGGTGACGCCGCCCTTGGGCTGCGGATTGGCCAGCACGCGCAGGGTCTTGCCGTCCGGCAGATGCCACCAGTGCTCCTGCGATTCGACGGCGCGATAGGCGGAAAGAAGGCCTTCCTTCCAGCGGCGCCATTCGGGCTGCTCGGCGAGTTTGCCTTCGGTGCGCAGGCGGTCCAGCACCAGCGCGTGGTCGGGGGCGCTGTTCAGGAAAGCCGGGTCGAGGTCCCACAGTTTCTGGAACGCCTGGTTGAAGAAGCGCAGCTTCTGGTCCGCGTCGAAGATGGCGACGGCGGTGTTGAGCTGGTCGAGCGTGTCGGCATGGCTGCGCACGGTGCGCTGGTATTCGGCCCGCACCTGCTCCACCGCGCTGACGTCGCAGGCGAGCCCCGCCGACCCGTCCGGGCCGGCGACGTCGGTGACGGAAAACATGTGCCGGTCGCCGCCGACGACGGTCGACAGCGTCTGCTCGAAGACCGGCCGGGCAGCGTGCGTCTCGGCGACCGTCGTGCGTGCCTGGCTGCCCAGAAATTCCTTGCCTTCGCTGACGGCGGCGTCGCCGCTGGCCGCCTCGACGGCTGCGGCATAGGCGCGGTTGACCCATTTCAGCGCACCGTCGGCGGCACGGATCCACACCGGCATCCTCAGCGCTTCCAGCAGGCCGAAGACGGCGCCGTGTTCGGCGGCGAGCCGCCGGTTTTCCAATTTCAGCCGCGCGTGGCCGCGTTGCGCTTCCGATAGCGAAACGAAGCGCACGATGACATGGGCCGCGCTCTTGCGGCCCTGCACTTCGAGCGGTTCGCCGGTCTGCGATTCGATGACGAGGTCGAAAGCCACGCTTTTCTCGCGCAGCGCCGCCACGGCATGTTCCAGTGCTGCGGCCGAGCGCGGCATCAGCCAGCGGCCGAAGGCGAGGAAGGCGGACCGGTCTTCCGGCGCGCCGCTTTCCGCCGGCAAGGCCCCGACGAGGTCCGGCTTCTTGTTGTCGGCGGACCAGACGACGGCCCGCTGGTCGCGCAGGTTGAGCAGCGCCTCGGTGCGTTGCAGAGCGGCGTTGACGTCGGCGATGCGTGCCCTCAACTGGACGTTCTCCGCCGAGGTGCGCGCCCGCTCGCGGATCGTTATAAGCGCCAGCAACAGCGCCGCGCCCATGACGCCGGCAAGGACCGAAAGCTGGATGACGTCGACCGTGCCAATCGGGAAGATCGGCGCGGGCGCCGCGGCATGGGCGGCGACGGCGGCAAACTGGCTGACCAGGGTGGTTCCGGCCAGCAGCAACAGCCGACGGACACGGCTGCGCATCCCGGCAATCCGCGTCGCGTCCCGGCCGCCCGTCGAATCCTGGTGGCCGCCGGAAACGGCCCTTCCCGCCTGAAGCGGGCTTTCCCCCGGCATGTCTCGTTCCTCTCCGCCGCCTATAGGACCGACCGATCCCGAATCCGCGATGCCGCGCCCCCTCGGACACGCACGGAACGCCTCGATACCCGGAAAAACCTTGCGACCCGAAACGTCGCGAATCACGGCACCATAGCGCCTTGCCGAATCGGCGGAAAGATTCGCCGCGCGCAAAAAAGAGGCCGGGCGACTTGTCAATCGCCCGACCTCAATATGTTGTGATAAATAAAAGTCTAATTAATACCGGTAGTGTTCCGGCTTGAACGGGCCCTGCGGCGTGACGCCGATATAGGAGGCCTGTTCGTTCGACAGTTCGGTCAGCCGGGCGCCGAGCTTGTCGAGGTGCAGCTTGGCGACCTTTTCGTCGAGGTGCTTGGGCAGCACGTAGACCTGGTTCTTGTACTGGCCGGGCTTGGTGTAGAGCTCGATCTGCGCCAGCACCTGGTTGGTGAAGGACGCCGACATGACGAAGCTCGGGTGGCCGGTGGCGTTGCCGAGGTTGAGCAGGCGGCCTTCCGAAAGCAGGATCATGCGCTTGCCGTCCGGGAAGGCGATCATGTCGACCTGCGGCTTGACGTTGGTCCACTTGAGGTTGCGCAGCGCGGCGACCTGGATCTCGTTGTCGAAGTGGCCGATGTTGCCGACGATCGCCATGTCCTTCAGCTTGCGCATGTGGTCGAGGGTCAGCACGTCCTTGTTGCCGGTGGCGGTGATGACGATGTCGGCGGTGCCGATGGCGTCGTCCATGGTGACGACCTCGAAGCCGTCCATCGCCGCCTGCAAGGCGCAGATCGGATCGGCTTCCGTGACTTTCACGCGGGCGCCGGCACCATGCAGCGAAGCCGCCGAGCCCTTGCCGACGTCGCCGTAGCCGGCGACGATGGCGACCTTGCCGGCCATCATCACGTCGGTGCCGCGGCGGATGCCGTCGACCAGCGATTCCTTGCAGCCGTACTTGTTGTCGAACTTCGACTTGGTGACGCTGTCGTTGACGTTGATCGCCGGGAACGGCAGCAGGCCCTTCTTCTGCAACTGGTAAAGCCGGTTGACGCCGGTGGTGGTCTCCTCGCTCACGCCGCGGATCGCGTCGCGCTGCTTGGTGAACCAACCGGGCGACGCCTTCAGGCGCTTCTTCACCTGGGCGACGAAATACTCTTCCTCTTCGCTCTGCGGGTTGGAGAGCACGTCCTCGCCGGCTTCGGCGCGGGCGCCCATCAGGATGTACATGGTGGCGTCGCCGCCGTCGTCGAGGATCATGTTGGAGAGGCCGCCGTCGGCCCACTGGAAGATCTGGTCGGTGTAGGTCCAGTACTCCTCGAGCGTTTCGCCCTTGACGGCGAAGACCGGGATGCCGGCCGCGGCGATGGCCGCGGCGGCGTGGTCCTGGGTCGAGAAGATGTTGCACGACGCCCAGCGGATATCGGCGCCCAGCGCCTTCAGCGTCTCGATCAGCACGGCCGTCTGGATGGTCATGTGCAGCGAGCCGGTGATGCGCGCGCCCTTGAGCGGCTTGGACTCGCCGAATTCCTCGCGCGCGGCCATCAGGCCCGGCATTTCCGTTTCGGCGATGTCGAGTTCCTTGCGGCCCCAGTCGGCCAGCGAAATGTCGGCGACCACGTAATCCTTGCGATCCGTCATGGCAGTTCTCCGGTGATTTGCGTTGTTCAGGCGCCGGCGCAGCGGGCGCGACCGACCGCCTGCCTAGCAGAAAGGCACGCCATCGACAATGCACATAAAGAAATCTTTATGCCTATATGTCTGATTTAGACGTCCTCGCCGAAGCGCCGGGCGATCAGCTCGCCGAGCGCCGCCAGCGCTTCTTCGGCCTGCGGGCCGCTGGCGAGAACGCGGATGGAGCAGCCGGGGCTGGCCGCCAGCATCATCAGGCCCATGATGGAGGTGCCGCCGACCCGGGTTCCGTCCTTCTCGACGTCGATGGTCGCCTCGAAGCTGCCGGCGACCTGTACGAACTTGGCCGAGGCGCGGGCGTGCAGGCCGCGCTGGTTGACGATGAGGAATTCGCGGACAATCGGCTCGGCGGAGGTTTCGCTCATTTGGTGGCAAGCAGTTGGCTGGCGACGTTGATGTATTTGCGGCCGGCCGCCTGCGCTTCTTCGAGGGCGACGCTCATATTGTCGCCCTTGCGCACGCTCGACAGCTTGATGAGCATCGGCAGGTTCATGCCGGCGATGACCTCGACGCGGCCCGATTCCATGACCGAGATGGCGAGGTTTGACGGCGTGCCGCCGAACATGTCGGTCAGCACGATGACGCCGGAGCCGGTATCGACGCGGGCCACCGCCTCGACGATGTCGCGGCGGCGCTGCTCCATGTCGTCGTCGGCGCCGATCGCCACGGTTTCGAAATTCTCCTGCGGGCCGACGACGTGTTCCACGGCATGGCGAAACTCGGTGGCCAACTGACCGTGCGTCACGAGCACGAGTCCGATCATTCTTTGGCGGCTCCCGTCATTCTTTCGGTACGCGACGTCATGGCCCCTTCACAGGCATAGTCTAAGTTGCCGTCCTTGGCTGGCGGCGGGAGCGCTATCTTGTCGACACAAGAGGCATTGGCAAGCCCCAAAAAGCGCCATGCGGGGCCATTTTGACGCATTGCAGCATGAAAGTGCCTGTTCCTTAGGCGAAAGGATGACGCCCGAGCAGCGCGGCGGCCAGCGGCAAGGCGGCGGCGACGTTGCGCCGGGGCAGGTCGAAGCGGGGGAGCGCACAGCCTGCGATCGTCTCCGTGGCGGGGGCCTGCATGCGGGTGGCCTCGCCCTCTCCGACAAGCCGCAGGACGAGATCGGCCACCGCGGCCTGCTCGGCCTGGATCGGCCGCGGCCCGATGCCGGGCACTTCGACCAGGCCGGCAAGGACGGCCGGCGCCCTGCACAGGAGACGCCCGCCGCGCTTTTCGACGAAGATCTGGTCGTCGCCGACCAGCAGCGCCAGCCGGCCGCATGCGGAAAAACGAGCGATCAGGGCGAGCGCCAGCGTCGTCTTGCCGGCTCCGGACGGACCGGTGACGAGGACGCCCCTGTCGCCCAGCACAAGCGCCGTGGCATGGATGTTGGCCGTTCTATCCATCCGGCCGGGTCGCAGGTCGGGCCGAAGCCATGCCTTCGCTATCCTTCGGCAGGCAGAGTGACGATGAAACGCGCGCCCTTGAGCTCGCCGGGCTTGGTGCCGGCGATGTTCTCGGCCGTCAGCGTGCCGCCATGCGCCTCGACGATCTGCCTGCTGATCGACAGGCCGAGGCCGGAATTCTGGCCGAACGCCTCGCTGGCCGGCCGGTCCGTGTAGAAGCGCTCGAAGATGCGGTCGATCTTCTCGGCGCGGATGCCCGGACCGTTGTCTTCGACGGTGACGATGTTGAACTTGCCGGACCGCGCCAGCGAGATGCTGATGCGGCCGTGCCCGTCGGGCACGAAGGAGCGCGCGTTCTCGATCAGGTTGGTGATGACCTGCCCGAGCCTGAGGTCATGGCCGGCGACCATATAGTCCCTGGCGCCCTGCGGCAGCTTGGCGACCTTCAGGTCCAGTTCCACCGCCTTCTTGTGGTGCGAGGCCTCGCGCGAGACGCTGACCAGGTCGGTAAGGAATTTCTTCAGGTCGACCTTGGCGGAGTCTTCCCGGGCCAGTTCCGCGTCGAGGCGCGAAGCGTCGGAAATGTCGGTGATGAGCCGGTCGAGCCGCCTGACGTCGTGCTGGATGACTTCCATCAGCCGGTTGCGCGAGGTTTCGTTCTTGGCCAGCGGCAGCGTTTCGACGGCGCTGCGCAGCGAGGTCAGCGGGTTCTTCAGTTCATGGCTGACGTCTGCGGCGAAACTCTCGATCGCCTCGATGCGTGCATAGAGCGCGTTGGTCATGTCGCGCACCGCGAGCGACAGGTTGCCGATCTCGTCCTGGCGATCGGAGAAGTCGGGAATCTCCTCGCGGTTCTTGACGCCGCGCCGCACCCGCACCGCCGCCGCCGAAAGCCGGCGCAGCGGGGTGGCGATGGTGGAGGCCAGCAGCAGCGACAGGATGGCGGTGACGAGGGCCGCGATGCCGAAGACGCGCAGGATCGCCTTGCGCTCGGCCGACACGATCTTGTCGATGTCGCCGCCTTCGGTGGACAAAAGCAACACGCCGAGCACGGCGCGGAAGCGCTGGATCGGCACCGCCACCGAGACGATCTGCTCGCCCTTTTCGGAAATGCGCACGATAGTCGAGGGGCTGCCGGTGAGCGCCTTCACCACTTCGGGGAAGGCGGCGCCGTTGCCGCCCGGCTGCTCCTTGTAGATCGGCAGGTTTGTGTTGCGGAAGAAGCTGAAGACGAGCTTCTCGATGCGCTCCAGGACGCTCGGTTTTTCTTCGTCGACCGGCGGCAGGTCGTAGCGCAGGATCTGGCCGCGCGAATAGAGATGGCGGGAATCGAGCAGCAGGTTGGCGTCGCGGTCGTAGATGCGCGCACGCGTGCGCGTCGGCGAGATCAGGCGCCGCAGCACCGGCGCCACGCGCTCGGGATTGATGGGAAAGTCGAGATTGTCGAGCTGGTCGCTCGACGGGCCTGAGCTTTCGCCGGCCTGCAATTCGAGCAGTTTCTCCGGGTCGATGGAGATGGAGTCCGTCTCGACGGTGGCCGAGGCGGCGATGGCGCCGGCGATGATCTCGCCCTGCGTCATCAGGCTTTCGACGCGCGCGTCGATCAGCCCGTCGCGGAAGGTGTTGAGATAGAGGATGCCGATGACCAGCACGGCCAGGCCGGCGAGGTTGAGGAACAGGATGCGCCGGGTCAGGCTGGAAAAGATGTGATGGCCGAGGAAACGGCGCAGCGGCACCGTCACCTTGGAAAGGAACGACGGCCGCAACGGCCGCTTCGCGGCGGCCGGCGATCTCGTGCGTTCAACGTGTACTGCCATCGATAAGCAGCCTGCCGGTTGGTTCCTGGAGCATGTCTCCCGAAAGCGCCTCGATTTCGGGACAGGGACATGCGTAAAATCAAGTCTCTAGAGCGTGCGGAGCGAATCCGGAAGATCGCGACACGCTTTGGATAGCCGTTGCGGCCTACGCTTCGCGGAACCGGTAGCCGACCCCGTAAAGCGTCTCGATCATCTCGAAGTCGTCGTCGACGGCCTTGAACTTCTTGCGCAGCCGCTTGATGTGGCTGTCGATGGTGCGGTCGTCGACATAGACCTGCTCATCATAGGCCGAATCCATCAGCGCATCACGACTTTTCACCACGCCGGGGCGTTGCGCCAGAGAATGCAGGATCAAAAATTCCGTTACCGTGAGCGTGACCGGCTCGCCCTTCCAGGTGCAGGTGTGGCGTTCCTGGTCCATCACGAGTTGGCCGCGCTCCAGCGAGCGGCTGGCCTGGCTGGGCTGCTTGGCGGCGGCGTCGCGCGCCGAGGCGCGGCGCAGCACGGCGCGCACGCGCTCGACCAGCAGGCGTTGCGAGAACGGCTTCCTGATGAAGTCGTCGGCGCCCATCTTGAGGCCGAACAGCTCGTCGATCTCGTCGTCCTTGGAGGTCAGGAAGATGACCGGCAGGTCGGTCTTCTGGCGCAGGCGGCGCAAAAGCTCCATGCCGTCCATGCGCGGCATCTTGATGTCGAGGATGGCGAGGTTCGGCGGGCGCGCCGCCAGGCCCTCGAGCGCCGATGCGCCGTCCGTGTAGGTTTCGACCCGGTAGCCTTCCGACTCCAGCGCGATCGAAACCGACGTCAGGATATTGCGGTCGTCATCGACAAGCGCGATTGTTGCCATTTCCAGCGGCTCCCTCATAGCGGGTGTCCCCTTCGTGCTTCGAGAAGGGGCTTGTGCAGGACAAATTGGGTACAAAATGTGGCACGTTGCTTGACCTCCTACCGTGGCGGCCGGCGCAAGTCCACACTCGAACCCTCACGGGGATTGGACGCCGCCAAGGCTCCGATCCTTTGGGCAACCTGGGAAAATTTTCGCACATATAAACGATTTAAACAACTTTCAAATTTTTTAAATCGATTAATGATTTGATATTGTTTAGCTATTCTGATTTTGACCACAAACCGGCCCTATCCCATCCACGGCCGGTTCAATGCGGCTGAAGCAAGAAGGACAGTTCATGTCGGAACTCGGAAAACGCAATCCGGGCTGCGGGCTCGACGCCGTCGGCCTGAAGACGGCGGGCACGGTGCGCTACAATTTCGGCCCGGCCGCGCTCTATGAGGAAGCGATCCGCCGCGGCGAGGCGCGGCTGACCGCGCACGGCGCGCTGATGGCCGAGACGGGCCAGCACACCGGCCGCTCGGCGAAGGACAAGTTCGTCGTGCGCGACGTCAGGACCGAGCCGCATGTGTGGTGGGACGCCAACAAGGCGATGGCGCCGGCGCAGTTCGATCTCCTGCTGGCCGATTTCCTCGCCCATGCGGCCGACAAGGACCTTTACGTGCAGGACCTCGTCGGCGGTGCCGATGCGGAGCTTGCCCTGCCGGTGCGCGTCGTCACGGAACTCGCCTGGCACTCTTTGTTCATCCGCAACCTTCTGATCCGGCCCGACGCGGCTGCGCTGGCGCGCTTCGTGCCGAAGATGACCATCATCGACCTGCCGTCCTTCAAGGCCGACCCGGCCCGTCACGGCACGCGCTCGGAAACGGTGATCGCGCTCGATCTCACCCGCATGATCGTGCTGATCGGCGGCACCTCCTATGCCGGCGAGATGAAGAAGTCGGTGTTCACCGCGCTGAACTACATGCTGCCTGAACAGGGCGTCATGCCCATGCACTGCTCGGCCAACGAGGGGCCGGCCGGCGATACGGCCATTTTCTTCGGCCTGTCGGGCACCGGCAAGACGACGCTATCGGCAGACCCGTCGCGCACGCTGATCGGCGATGACGAGCACGGCTGGGGGCCGCACGGCGTCTTCAATTTCGAGGGCGGCTGCTACGCCAAGACCATTCGCCTGTCGGCCGAGCACGAGCCGGAAATCTTCTCCACCACGCGCCGCTTCGGCACGGTGCTGGAGAACGTCATCCTCGATGCCGACGGCGTGCCGGACTTCGACGACGGCAGCCTGACGGAAAACACGCGCTGCGCCTATCCGCTCGACTTCATCGCCAATGCCAGCGCCACCGGCCGCGCCGGCCAGCCGAAGAACGTCATCATGCTGACCGCCGACGCTTTCGGCGTGATGCCGCCGATCGCCAGGCTCACCCCGGCGCAGGCCATGTACCACTTCCTCTCCGGCTACACTGCCAAGGTGGCCGGCACCGAAAAAGGCGTGACCGAGCCGGAAGCGACCTTCTCCACCTGCTTCGGCGCCCCCTTCATGCCGCGCCATCCTTCCGAGTACGGCAACCTGCTGCGCGACCTGATCGCCCGCCACGGCGTCTCCTGCTGGCTGGTCAACACCGGCTGGACCGGCGGCGCCTACGGCACCGGCAGCCGCATGCCGATCAAGGCGACGCGCGCCCTGTTGGCGGCAGCCCTCGACGGCTCGCTCAACCGGGCCGAGTTCCGCACCGACGCCAATTTCGGCTTTGAAGTGCCGGTTGCCGTTCCTGGCGTGGACGGCGCCATTCTCGACCCGCGCTCAACGTGGGCGGACAAGGCCGCCTACGACCGGCAGGCGAAGAAGCTGATCGGCATGTTCATCGACAATTTCGGCAAGTTCGAAGCCCATGTCGACGCCAACGTGCTCGGCGCCGCCCCGCGCTCGCAGGAAGCGGCCGAGTAGACGCCAAGCTCTTCCTTCTCTCCGTTTACGGGGAGAAGGTGTCACGAAGTGACGGATGAGGGGCGGCGTGAGCGTTTGAAGGCCGGCACGGCTCCTCACTGTCCTGCCGGACATCTCTCCCCCGTAAACGGGGAGAGAGAACCCTTCCCTTTTCCCTGCCGCCACGTCATGACTGCACCATGAGCGGCGACGACATCATCATCTCGGCGGAAGCGGTCATCCGGCTGGACGATCTCACCGAAAGCTTCGTGCGCGCCTCCGGGCCGGGAGGCCAGAACGTCAACAAGGTGGCGACGGCCGTGCAGTTGCGCTTCGACGCGGCCAATGCGCCCGGCCTGTCGGAGCGCGTGCGGGCGCGCGTCATCCGGCTGGCCGGCCAGCGCGCCACCAAGGACGGCGTCGTCGTCATCGAGGCCGACCGTTTCCGCACGCAGGAGCGCAACCGCGCCGACGCCCGTGAGCGGCTGACGGCGCTGGTCGCTCGCGCGGCTGAACCGCCGCCGCCGCCGCGCAAGAAGACGAAGCCGTCCAAGGGCGCGGTGGAACGCCGCCTGAAGGAAAAGGCGGGCCGTTCGACCGTCAAGAAGCTGCGCGGCAGGGTGGGAGATGACGGCTAGGGTATTTTTGGTGTATTGGAATTCTACATAGGGACTCTATAGATGAAGCGATTCCATAACCATCCTATTCGCTTTCCTTCGCTGAAATCTTTTCTCATCAAGATAAATGAGGATATCGATTTAATTTCCGAGAGAGTGCCCTCTGCAGATTGGGACCAATTTTTGGATTTCCATAAGCTCGTTTTGCTGCTTGAGGACCGTCGATTTTTTCGTCACCGGGGTATAGATACCATCTCCCTAATAAGAGATGCTTGGCTGGCGGCCACCTTTCGACGTCACGGAGGGTTCAGCACAATCGAAATGCAGCTTGTACGAACAGTGACCGGACGATACGAAAGAACAAAAAAAAGAAAAATTTACGAAATGCTTTTGGCTACGATCTGTAATTTTCATTTTAAAAAATTTGATATGTTAAATGCGTATATTTCAATGGCTTACTATGGATATGACTACCCCGTAAACTTTCATCCGGCATATAGCTCTAATTTCGAGTCAGTTGCCAATAATAACTTTAGTAAATCTATATATGACCTAACTCTGGATGAGGCTGCGGAAATTGCATCCTACTTGGTCTACCCCCGTCCATCAAAACCATCAGAGAGATGGCGGTTAAAAGTTGAACGAAGGAAGCGATATGCGTTAAAACTGCTTTCTAAGTACAAAAATTTGTTTGAAAAGATGCCAATTTGAAAGATTGTCTCTATCGGAAATGTTATACAAATTCTTCCCGTCAATTCTCTCTTTTAATCCATCTATATGGGACCACAGTGTTCCTATGTATTCGTTTATATGTCCATTAAAATTTTCTAACCTCTCAGAAATTTCTTTCAAATTTCCATAGTAATCCATGTCAATATTTCCGATATCGTAATTCTTTTTAGATCTCTCCAAAATTGAACCTATATATTGGAATTCCTCTGTTATATAAGAGTCAAGATCATACTGCATTCTTTTCGTAAAAAACTGCCTAAGCTTAGTTATATACCCATTCACGCTATCGTTCCATAGAATAACAGAGGCGTCGTAGCTTTTCCATGAAGTTGAGATCTTTTCACTATCCAAACCGCGCAAGGCTGCAGCGGCCCGAAACATTCTAAATTTCCTTTGACCAACTAGATCAGCCAAGCCTTCGACAATTTCGACTTGCTTAGAAAGGAGTTCTTTGTTGCGAAGATAATCCTGCTGCAGGCGCCAATTTCTTGTCTGCCAAAAGTAACTTATCCACGTGCCAACCACACCTGTGAGCAGGAACCCTATGAAGGCGACGAAAATTGTCTTCCCTATATCCATCCTCTAACTTTAAAGGCTAGGCATCGGTGTGTGAAGGCCCTTCGTTTTGAGTAATTTAAATGGCTTCCGCCACATTCCCAACCGCTTTCCGCCGGACGAGCAGGCCGGTCTGCTGGGCGCCGTCCGCGCCGTGGTGGCGGCAGCGCCCCTCTACGTGCCGACGCTGCCGCGCAGCGGCAAGGAGATGAGCGTGCGCATGACCAATTGCGGCGCGCTCGGCTGGGTCACGGACACAGAGCGCGGCTATCGCTATCAGGCGACCCATCCCGTCACCGGCGAGCCGTGGCCGCCCATTCCGCCGATGCTGCTCGATCTATGGAACGAGGTTTCGGCCTATCCGCATCCGCCCGAAGCCTGCCTGGTCAATTTCTATTCGGCGAGCGCGAAAATGGGCCAGCACCAGGATCGCGACGAGACGGATTTCGCCGCCCCTGTCGTTTCCGTCTCGCTTGGCGACGATTGCCTCTTCCGCATCGGCGGCACGAAACGCACCGACCCCACCGTCTCGCTCCGGCTCGGCTCCGGCGACGTGGTTGTGCTGGGTGGGGAAAGCCGGCTCGCCTATCACGGCGTCGACCGTATCTATCCCGACACCTCGATGCTGCTGAAGAACGGCGGCCGCATCAACCTGACGCTGAGGCGCGTGACCAAACCCTGACGTCTACAGCTTGCGCAGCGCCACTTCCTCGACGAAGTGGTCGGCGCCCTTGCGCAGGATGAGGTCGGCGCGCGGCCGCGTCGGCAAAATGTTCTCGCGCAGGTTCTTCAGGTTGATGTTGCTCCACAGCCCCTCGGCGATGGCGCGCGCAGCACTTTCCGAAAGCTGCGAATAGCGGTGGAAGAACGATTCCGGGTTGCGGAAAGCCGTCTCGCGCAGCCGCATGAAGCGGGCGATGTACCAGTCGTGGATCAGCTTCTCGTCGGCGTCGATGTAGATGGAAAAGTCGAAGAAATCCGACAGGAAGGGCACGAATTTGCCGTCGGCCGGCAGCTTGCCGGGCAAAAGCACGTTGATGCCCTCGAAGATCAGGATATCGGGCCGGTCGATGGTGGCGAAGGCGCCCGGCAGCACGTCGTAGGTCAGGTGCGAATAGAGCGGCGCCTGCACGTCGCGCTGGCCGGACTTGATGCCGGACAGGAAGCGCAGCAGCGCGCCGATGTCATAGCTTTCCGGAAAGCCCTTGCGCTCCATCAGGTTTTCGCGCCGCAGCACCTCGTTGGGCAACAGGAAACCGTCGGTGGTGACGAGATCGACCTTGGGACTGGACGGCCAGCGTTGCAGAAGTTCCTTCAGCACGCGCGCGGTGGTCGATTTCCCCACCGCCACCGAACCGGCGACGCCGATGATGAAGGGCGTCTTCACCACGCTTTCCTTGTTGAAGAACAACTGCCGCTGGCGAAACAGCAATTGGCTCGCCTCGACATGCGCCGACAACAGCCGCGACATCGACAGATAGATGCGCTTGACTTCTTCGAGATCGACCGGGTCGTTCAGCGACCGCAGGCGGTCGATCTCGTCCTCGCTCAGCGTCAGCGGCGTATCGGCGCGGAATGCGGCCCATTCGCGCGCCGAAAAGAACAGGTAGGGAGAATATTTCTCGGTAGGCGCAAGCTGATCCAACGGGATTTCCCCTTCGTCCTGTTGCAGCCGCTTCATTTCGGGCGCGAAGCTTTTTCCGCTATGCCTGAACGCCCGGTGCGCCGCTCCAGTTCGGCAAGCACCTCGTCCAGTTTCACGCCGGCTATGCCCAGCACCACCAGCCAATGATAGAGGAGATCGGCGCTTTCCGAAACGACGCCTTTGGTATCGCCCCGCACGGCCGCGATCACCGTCTCCACCGCCTCCTCGCCGAGCTTCTGGGCGGCCTTGTCGATGCCCTTGGCGAACAGCTTGGCCGTCCACGAATCCGCGTCGCCCGAGCGGGCGCGCTCGGCGATGGTCTTTTCCAGGTCGGATAGCGAAAACGTGGTCATGATGGCGATTTACGGCGCGGCGGGGCCTGAGTCGAGTCGCATCGGCAGACCGGCGGCGGCCATATGCTCTTTGGCCTGCATGACCGTATAGGTGCCGAAATGGAAGATCGAGGCGGCCAGCACCGCCGCCGCGTGGCCGTCGCGGATGCCGGCGACCAGATCGTCCAGCGTGCCGACGCCGCCGGAGGCGATCACCGGTACGTGCACCGCGTCCGCCACAGCACGGGTCAGTGCGATGTCGTAGCCGGCCTTGGTGCCGTCGCGGTCCATCGAGGTGAGCAGGATTTCACCGGCGCCGAGGTCCACCACCTTTCGCGCGAAGGCGACCGCGTCGATGCCGGTCTTTTCCCGCCCGCCATGGGTGAAGATTTCCCAGCGGGCGGCCTCGCCGGCGCCGGAAACCTTTTTCGCGTCGATGGCGACGACGACGCACTGGTCGCCGAACTTGTCGGCCGCTTCGGCCACGAAGTCCGGGTTTTTCACCGCCGCCGTGTTGATCGACACCTTGTCGGCGCCGGCCAGCAGCAGCTTGCGGATATCGCTCACCTGCCGCACGCCGCCACCCACCGTCAGCGGCATGAAGCACTGCTCGGCCGTGTGGGCGATCACGTCGAAGATCGTCTCGCGGTTGTCGGAAGAGGCGGTGATATCGAGGAAGCAGAGTTCGTCGGCGCCGGCCGCGTCATAAGCCTTGGCCGCCTCAACCGGATCGCCCGCGTCGATCAGATCGACGAAGTTGACGCCCTTGACGACGCGGCCGCCCTTGACGTCGAGGCATGGGATGACGCGGGCTTTCAGCATCAGATGCGTTCCATCGCCGCGAGGAACTCGACCAGCAATTGCCCGACCACCGGCGGCACCTCGCCCTTGGCGTCGAAGGCCGGATCGTAGGCGGTGATCGTCACGCCGGTGACGGGGATCGAGCGCGCCAGCGCCGAGACGGCCTGCCGCACGTCTTCCGGCGAGGGGCCGCCCGGCGCGGCATAGCGGTTGACCTGCAACGTATCCGAATTGTGCACGTCGAGATCGATATGCAGATGAGTGTGCTCGGCCCCCGCCGCCTTCAACTGCTCCAGCTTCTCGGGCAGGTCGGCGCAGCGGGCGCGGATCACCGACAATTCGGCCAGCAGCGTCTCCTCCGCCGTATCGATGTCGCGCGCGCCGACCAGCATGCAGCGCCACGGATCGACGGCGGCGAAGCCCGGTATGCCGGCCGCCAGCGTTCGCCAGCACAGGCCGAGCGCCGTCGCCAGCGCCATGCCGTCGAGAAAGCCGCTGGCCGACGTGTCGGGCGTGTTGATGTCGGCGTGCTGGTCGAACCAGACGATGGAATCCGCGCTTTCGCCTGCGACCGCACCGGCGGCAGTCAGGCAATTTCCGGCCAGCACGATCGGGAACCGTCCTTCCGCGCGCGCCGCGCGAATGGCCTCCGAAACGGAGCGGCAGACGGCAAAGCCGGCGGTGATTTCGCGCAGGTCCTGCTCCTCGATCTTCTCGATCTCGACCACTTCGGCCTCATGCCCGTGCAGTGCCAGTTCGTCCACCAGCCCGCCGGTGATGATGGCGTCCGGCCCCTGCCCGCAGCCCGCCTGGTAGCGGCCGCTGTCATAGGGCGAAAGAATGATGGCGAGTTTCATCGGGAAGCCTCCAGGCTGGCTCCACGCAGCACGGCGAGCGCCTCGGCCGGGTCGATGCGGCCGTCATAAAGCGCCCGGCCGGAAATCGCGCCTTCCAGACGAGCAGCGTCCGGCATGGTCATGCGCACGATGTCGGCAAGGGAAGCGAGCCCGCCCGAGGCGATGACGGGAATGGAAACGGCTTCGGCCAGGTCGATGGTGGCGTCCCAGTTGATGCCGGAAAGCACGCCGTCGCGGTCGATGTCGGTGTAGACGATGGCAGCCACGCCGGCGCCCTCGAATTTTTGCGCCAACTCTATGACGCCGAGCTGAGAGGCTTCCGCCCAGCCTTCAACCGCCACCCTGCCGCCCTTGGCGTCGATGCCGACGGCGACTTTGCCCGGATAAAGCCGGCAGGCCTGCTTAACCAGTTCGGGATCGCGCACCGCCACGGTGCCCAAAATGACGCGGGCCAACCCCTTCTCCAGCCAGCTTTCGATATGAGCGAGCGTGCGGATGCCGCCGCCGAGCTGCACCGGGTTCTTCGTCGCCGAAAGAATTGCCTCGACCGCCGCGCCGTTGACGCTCCGGCCCTCGAAGGCGCCGTTGAGATCGACCACATGCAGCCACTCGAAGCCCTGGTCTTCGAAGGCTTTTGCCTGTGCTGCCGGATCGGCGTTGTAGACGGTCGCGGTCGCCATGTCGCCGAGCTTCAGGCGCACGCACTGGCCGTCCTTGAGGTCGATGGCGGGAAAAAGGATCATCCGCTCAGGCGCCTTCGACGATGACGACGCGCGCTTCCGAGGCGGGGAGGCGATACTTCAACGCTTCCTGGTATTCGGGCGACTGGTAGCAGGCCAGCGCCGTCTCGTACGAATCGAACTCGATGACGACGTGCCGGTTGCCGGTCGGTCCTTCGGGGTTGGAATACCGCCCGGACCGGACGAGGAAGCGCGCCCCGTATTTCGAGAAGGCGGCGGCGTTGGCCTCTATGTATTTCTTGTAGGTGTCGGGGTCGCGCACGTCGACCATCGCCATCCAGTAGCCCTTCTTGCTCATGCTCGCTCCTATGGCTTCCAGCGCAGGAAATTGGCGATCAGCGCCAGGCCTAGCGCCTGGCTCTTTTCGGGGTGGAACTGTGTGCCGACACGATTTTCGTGAGCCACCGCTGCCGTCACCGGCCCGCCGTAATCCGTCGTCGCGAGCACGTCGTCCGCATTCCTCGTGTCGAGATGGTAGGAATGGACGAAATAGGCGTGCAGTCCGTCCTCGCCAGTCGCGATGCCGTCAAAAAGCGGATGCGCGCGCATCATTCGAAGCGTGTTCCAGCCGATCTGCGGCACTTTCAGCGCAGGGTCGGCGGGTTCGATCAGCTTCACGTCGCCGCCGATCCAGCCGAAGCCCGGCGTGACGGTCTTTTCCAGCCCGCGTTCGGACATCAGCTGCATGCCGACGCAGATGCCGAGGAACGGCCGCGCCTTCGGTCCCGTTACGTCCTCCACCGTCTCCCACATGCCGGGCACGGCATTGAGGCCGGCGGCGCAGTCGGCATAAGCGCCGACGCCCGGCAGAACGATGCGGTCGGCGCTGCGCACCCGCTCGGCGTCTGCCGTCAACTCGATTTCGGCCGCGATGCCGGCCTCGCGCGCGGCACGCTCGAAGGCCTTGGTGGCCGAGCGCAAGTTTCCGGAACCGTAGTCGATGATGGCGACGCGCATGTCAGCTTCGTCCGGGATTGTGGGACAGGCCGAGCGCCAGTCCGGTTGTGATCTGCCGCGCGCGCGCCGCATCCGGCACAAGTGCCGGGGCCGCCGGTTCCGGCACCGTTTCCAGTGTCGCCGCGTAGCGGATATCGCCGTCGGCCATCCTCTGCGCCTCGACCACGCCGGCCTCGCGCCAGCCGCGCCGGCGAAGCGCGGCAACCCGCAGATTTTGGCCCTCCAGCCCGACGAACAATGAGACGAGCAGGATCAGCGCCGCGCCGGCAACGCCGAAGCCGGCCATCTCGCCGAGCGCCGCCAGCAGGCAGAATACAGCGAAAACGAGCAGCGCCTCGACCCAGAGACTGTGCCAGAGCAGCCAGAGCGGCGAAAACAACAAGGCGAGCCACGAAAAGCCGTCGCGCACCAGAACGGCCTCGCCGCTGCCGGCGCGGCCTGGAGGCTCCATGGCGACATAGGAAGCCATGGCTAGCCTCTCAGCGTGCCCTTGGTGGAGGGCACGGCGTCGGGCTGGCGCGGGTCGCGCTCGACGGCGCTGCGCAGCGCCCGCGCCACCGCCTTGAAGCAGGTCTCGGCGACATGATGGTTGTTGGCGCCATAGCGGTTGTTGACGTGCAGCGTGATGCCGGCGTGCTGGGCGAAGGCCTGGAAGAACTCGCGCACCAGTTCGGTGTCGAAAGTGCCGATCTTCGGCGCCGAGAAGGAAACGTTCCACACCAGGAACGGCCGGCCGGAGACGTCGATGGCGGCCGCAGTCAGCGCCTCGTCCATGGCGAGGTCGATGGAGGCATACCGCATGATGCCGCGCCGCTCGCCGAGCGCCTTCGACAGCGCCTGGCCGAGCGCGATGCCGGTGTCCTCGACCGTATGATGGTCGTCTATGTGCAGGTCGCCCTTGGCCTTCACCGTCATGTCGATCAGCGAATGGCGGCAGAGCTGGTCGAGCATATGGTCGAAGAAGCCGACGCCGGTTGAGATGTCGGCCTTGCCGGTGCCGTCGACGTGGACGGACACGGAAATCTCCGTTTCCTTCGTCTTGCGGCTGACTTCGGCGGAACGGGCGGCCATTGTCTTTCCCCTGGGGCATGCCCCGGATGCTGAAAACGCCTGCCTTCTAGCAGCATGATCCGGCGATTGCCAGTTGGCAAAGGCCCGATTGCTGCGTTTGCAAAGTGCGGCGGGCGGCTTACATAGGACGCAACCCCACTCGTACCGCGCGGCTGCCTGAGCGGGGCCGCGCGAATCGGAGCAAGACATGGCAAACGAACTGAGCATGCACGCCACGACCATCGTGACCGTGCGCAAGGGCGGCAAGGTGGTCATCGCCGGCGACGGCCAGGTGAGCCTCGGCCAGACCATCATGAAGGGCAACGCCAGAAAAGTGCGCCGCATCGGCAAGGGCGGCTCCGTCATTGCCGGTTTCGCCGGCGCAACGGCCGACGCCTTCACCCTGCTGGAGCGGCTGGAAGCGAAGCTCGAACAATATCCCGACCAGTTGATGCGGGCTTCGGTAGAACTCGCCAAGGACTGGCGTACCGACCGCTATCTGCGGCGGCTGGAAGCGATGATGCTGGTGGCCGACAAGAACGTTTCTCTCGCGCTGACCGGCAACGGCGACGTGCTGGAGCCGGAGCGGGGCGTCATGGCGATCGGTTCCGGCGGCAACTACGCGCTGGCCGCCGCCCGCGCGCTGATCGACACCGACAAGGATGCCGAGGAGATCGCGCTGAAGGCCATGCAGATCGCTTCCGACATCTGCGTCTACACCAACAACAATTTTGTTGTCGAAACGATCGATGGCGCCGCGTAGCGACGAGCCGCGCTATGTCTTCCGGCCGGTGAGCGAGGCGGACCTGCGGCGCATCGCCGGCTGGCTGGCCGAACCGCATGCGGCGGCATGGTGGGACGATCCGGAAACCGAGATCGCCGCCATCCGCGGCCACATCGACAGCGTTTCGGTCGAGCCGCTGATCGTCGAGCTGGACGGCCGGCCGATCGCCTATCTGCAAAGCTACGACCCGCATCTGGAAGACGACCATCCCTATGCCGACCAGCCTTTCGGGACGCTCGGCATCGACCTCACCATCGGGCCGCCGGAGATGATCGGCAGCGGCCACGGCCCGGCCATCGTCAGGCAATTCGTCGATGAGCTTTTCGAGGAAGGCGCGCCGCGCGTCGTCATCGATCCGCATCCGGACAATCGCCGCGCCATCCGTGCCTATGAAAAGGCCGGTTTTCGCGAGATCGGCCGGCGGTCGTCGGTCTATGGCGATGTTGTGTTGATGGCGGTGGACGCAGAAGGGGACGATGAATGACGATTCCGACGGAACGCAACGAAAACACCGCCCCGACCGGCATGACCTGGCAGGTCGGCCTCGCCGTCGCGGCCGTCATCGTCGGCTTGCAGGCGCTGGCGCTCACCATCGAGGGTCATCCGGCGATCTGCACCTGCGGCTATGTGAAACTGTGGCAGGGCGTCGTCGTCAGCTCGGAAAATTCCCAGCACATTTCCGACTGGTACACGCCCTCGCACATCATCCATGGCTTCCTGTTCTATGCGCTGGCGCACTGGCTGTTCCCGAAGCGCTCGATCTGGTTCCGGCTCGCCTTCGCGCTGCTGATCGAGGGCGGCTGGGAGGTGCTGGAAAACAGCCCCTTCATCATCGACCGCTACCGCGCCGGCACCATTTCGCTCGACTATTACGGCGATTCGATCCTCAATTCCGTGTGCGATACGCTGGCCATGGCGCTGGGCTTTGTTATGGCGCGCTGGCTTCCTATATGGCTGGTCGTGGCCGTCGCGCTCTTCTTCGAGATCGGCACCGGCTACGTCATCCGGGATAACCTCACCCTCAACGTGATCATGCTGCTGCATCCGTTCGAGTCCATCAAGCAGTGGCAAAGTGCAATTCCCAGATAGGGAAATCGGGTTTTTGTGACATGAGCAATTTCTCTCCCCGCGAGATCGTTTCCGAACTCGACCGCTTCATCATCGGCCAGAAGGATGCCAAGCGAGCCGTGGCGATTGCGCTGCGCAACCGCTGGCGCCGCCAGCAGCTGGAAGGCCAGATGCGCGAGGAGGTGATGCCGAAGAACATTTTGATGATCGGCCCGACCGGCGTCGGCAAGACCGAGATTTCGCGCCGTCTCGCCAAGCTGGCCGGGGCGCCCTTCGTCAAGGTCGAGGCGACCAAGTTCACCGAGGTCGGCTATGTCGGCCGCGACGTCGAGCAGATCGTGCGCGACCTCGTCGAGATCGCCATCACCTTGCAGCGCGAGAAGATGCGCGAGGACGTCAAGGCGCGCGCCCATGTCAACGCCGAGGAGCGCGTGCTGGAGGCGCTGGTCGGCAAGACGGCGAGCCCGGCGACGCGGGACAGCTTCCGCAAGAAGCTGCGCGACGGCGAACTGGACGACAAGGAAATCGAGGTCGAGGTGGCCGACACCGGCACCGGCGGCATGCCGGGCTTCGACATCCCCGGCATGCCGGGCGGCTCCGTCGGCGTCCTGAACATCAACGACATGCTGTCGAAGGCGATGGGCGGCAAGCGTACCAAGACGCGCAAGACGACTGTCAAGGATTCCTACGCGCTTCTGATCGAGGACGAGTCCGACAAGCTGCTCGACCAGGACGAGGTGGTGCGACGGGCGCTGGAATCGGCGCAGGAGGACGGCATCGTCTTCCTCGACGAGATCGACAAGATCGCCGCCCGCTCCGACATTTCCGGCGGGCCGTCGCGCGAAGGCGTGCAGCGCGATCTCCTGCCGCTGGTCGAAGGCACGACGGTGGCGACCAAATACGGGTCGATCAAGACGGATCACATCCTGTTCATCGCCTCGGGCGCCTTCCATGTCTCGAAGCCGTCGGACCTTTTGCCTGAGTTGCAGGGCCGCCTGCCGATCCGCGTCGAGCTGCGCGCGCTGGAGAAGGAGGACTTCGTCCGCATCCTGACCGAGACCGAGGCCAGCCTCATCAAGCAGTACATCGCGCTGATGGCGACCGAGGGCGTGACGCTCGACATCACCGACGACGCCATCGATTCCCTGGCGGGAATAGCTGTGGATCTCAACGCCACCGTCGAGAACATCGGCGCCCGGCGCCTGCAAACGGTGATGGAGCGCGTCCTCGACGAGATTTCCTTCGACGCCGCCGACCGCAACGGCACGACGGTGAAGATCGACGCCGACTATGTGCAGAAGCATGTCGGCGACCTGTCGCGGAACACCGACCTGTCGCGGTTCATCCTGTAGCGGTCTCCTGCCCTCCCTTTGCGGGGAGGGCAGGACGTCCGGTGTTGCGAAATGGAGGCATCGCCTTTCCATTCGATCGACAGCTGAACGGAAACCTCGACTCCACCGCCCGCGCACCCTAATTTGCGCCCATCGACACTTTGGGCGGCGCATGAAGAAGTTTTTCCTTCCCCTGGTTCTGGTCGCTTTCGCGGCGGGTATCGCCACGGCGGGCGCGGTCACGCTCGATCCGCCGGGCAACCGCAATGCCGAGCAGCCCCCCATTCCCAGTGCGTCCACGCACCGCACGCAGGCCACCAACACCACCTTCCAAGCGAAGTACCGTAAGATTTACGCGCTGCTCGCCAACGACGCCAAGCTGCGCGCCAAGATCAAGGACGCGGCGGCCGCCTATGGCGTCAGCCCGATCCATATCGCCGGCGCCCTCGTCGGCGAGCACACCTACAATGTCGATGCCTACGACCGGTTGCAGACCTACTACGTCAAGGCGATCTCCTACCTCACCAGCAAGCTTTCCTTCGCCTACCAGGGGGAAGACGTTTCCGATTTCGTCCGCCGGCCGCAATTCGCCGCCTGTTCGGCCAAGAGCGACAGCTATGCGCTGTGGACCTGCCGGGAGGGCGTGTGGAACAGCACCTTCCGCGGCAAGACGGTGGACGGCAAAAGTTTCCCGGACAATCGTTTCAGCGCCGTTTTCTTCCAGCCCTACTATGCAGGTCAGACTTTCGGCCTCGGCCAGCTCAACCCGCTGACGGCGCTTCAGATGACCGATCTTGTCAACAAGGTTTCCGGCCTGCCGAAGCTCGACGTCGGCGATCCGAACCAGATCTACAAGACCATCATGGACCCGGACCTGACGTTGGACTATGTCGCCGCGACGGTGAAGAAGTCGATCGACGCCTATCGCACCATTGCCGGCTTCGACATTTCGCAGAATCCCGGCATCACCGCCACGCTCTACAATGTCGGCGATCCCGACCAGCGCGCCTATGCGCTGAAGGCGGAAAACGAAAGGCGCCGCGCCGCCGGCGAGCCGGAAAAGCTGCCCGAGGAGAATTATTACGGCTGGCTGGTCAACGACAAATTGTCGGAATTGCAGGCGCTGTTCTGAACCGTGGCCGTCCCGGCGGCCCGTTCTCATCCCTGCCTCGCATAGCCGCTTGACGCTTCGGCGTCGTGTGGAATAAATATTTCACGGGAGGAGCGCATCGCTCTTTCGTTCCATTTCATGAAGGAGTTTCGCCATGACGGTTCGCTTCGGCCTGCTCGGCGCCGGCCGCATCGGCAAGGTGCATGCACGCGCTGTCGGCTCCAATCCGCAGGCGAAGCTGGTCGCCGTCGCCGATGCCTTTGAAACGGCGGCGAAGGAGATTTCGGCAGCCTACGGCGCCGAGGTGCGCACCATCGAGGCCATCGAGAAGGCGAAGGACATCGATGCCGTCGTCATCTGCACGCCGACCGATACCCACGCCGACCTGATCGAGCGGTTCGCCAAGGCCGGCAAGGCGATCTTCTGCGAGAAGCCGATCGACCTCGACGTCAAGCGCGTGACGAAGTGCCTTGGCGTGGTCGAGAAGACGGGCGCCACGCTGATGGTCGGCTTCAACCGCCGCTTCGATCCGCATTTCGCGGCGGTGAGGAAGGCGATCGACGACGGCGCCATCGGCAAGATCGAGATGGCGACGATCACCTCGCGCGATCCCGGCGCGCCGCCGGTGGACTACATCAAGCGTTCCGGCGGCATTTTTCGCGACATGACCATCCACGATTTCGACATGGCGCGTTTCCTGCTCGGCGAGGAGCCGGTGTCGGTATCTGCCCATGCGTCGGTTCTGGTGGACAAGAAGATCGGCGAGGCGGGCGACTACGATTCCGTCTCCGTCATCCTGGAGACGGCGTCCGGCCGGCAGGCGCTCATCTCCAACTCGCGCCGCGCCACCTACGGCTACGACCAGCGCATCGAGGTGCATGGCTCGAAAGGCATGGTGGCGGCGGAGAACCAGCGGCCGGTGTCGATCGAAGTCGCCAACGACAAGGGTTACACCCGCCCGCCGCTGCACGATTTCTTCATGACCCGCTACATCGACGCCTATGCCAACGAGATTTCCGCCTTCATCGAGGCGCTCGCCAAGGGCACGAAGCCGTCGCCTAGCGGTGCCGACGGCTTGGCGGCGCTGAAGCTGGCGGACGCCGCGCTGAAATCGGCAAGGACCGGCAAGACCGTTGCCGTCCAATGACACATTGCGCGTGACAAACGCCGCCGTTTCGGTTAACTGACCGGCATGATCCACCTGACCGCCACGTTCTGGTACTTTAGCTACGACAGCTCGCTGGCGGCGGGAGGATTGCGCTCGATCTGAAGATTGCAGCATCAAAATCCGAACAGCCGCCAGACCTGGCGGCTTTTTTGTTTCAGCCGGCGGGTCTCCAAATCAGGAGCAGAAAGCCGTGTTGACCACCACAGACGACCTTAGGGTCACGGAACTCAAGGAACTGAGCACGCCCGAAGAGGTGATACGCGAAATCCCGCGTACGCTGACGGCGACGCGCACCGTCTCGGCCGCGCGCAACGCCGTCCATGACGTGCTGACGGGCAAGGACGACAGGCTGATCGTCGTCGTCGGGCCATGCTCCATCCACGATCCCGTTGCGGCCGTCGACTATGCCAGCCGTCTGGCGGCGCTGCGCGACAGTCTGTCGGACCGGCTCGAGATCGTGATGCGCGTCTATTTCGAGAAGCCGCGCACGACGGTGGGCTGGAAGGGCCTCATCAACGATCCCGACATCGACGGCAGTTTCGACATCGACAAGGGCCTCAGGCTGGCGCGCAACGTGCTCGCCGCCGTCAACAATCTCGGCCTGCCCGCGGCGACAGAATTCCTCGACATGACCACGCCGCAATACATTGCCGACCTCGTCAGCTGGGGCGCCATCGGCGCACGCACGACGGAAAGCCAGATCCACCGCGAGCTGGCGTCCGGCCTGTCGTGTCCTGTCGGCTTCAAGAACGGCACGGACGGCAACCTGCGCATCGCCGTTGACGCCGTGAAATCGGCGGCCCAGCCGCATCATTTCATGGCGGTGACGAAGGCGGGGCGCAGCGCCATCGCCGCGACCGCCGGCAACGAGGACTGCCATGTCATCCTGCGCGGCGGCGTGACGCCGAACCATGACGCGGCGAGCGTCGAGGCGGCGAGCGCGCTGCTCCTTCGTGCCGGTCTGGCACCGCGCCTGATGATCGACGTCAGCCACGCCAACAGCAACAAGAAGCCGGAAAACCAGCCGTCGGTTGCCGCCGAGGTGGCAGGCCAGGTCGCGGCCGGTGACGGGCGTATCGTCGGTGTCATGATCGAGAGCAACCTGGTCGCCGGGCGGCAGGACGTCGTGCCGGGCAAGCCGCTGGTCTACGGCCAGAGCATCACCGACGGCTGTATCGACTGGGCGACGACGGAGGCTGTGCTTGAAAACCTCGCCGATGCGGTTCGGCTGCGCCGGCAGGCGCACGGCACGGCGGCATTGAGCAAGCCGGGCGCCGCCTGACACGGCTCGAGACGGCCAAGCGGCGGCGGCCGTCTGCCTCTGCATCGGCAGGGACAAGCGCATATTGTGAAATGTCGCGCACCCCCACTCCTAACCCCTCCCCACAAGGGGGAGGGAGACGCCGGTGTGTCCGTTCCGGCAAAATTACCGAGGTTGGCGCACCGCGGCGGTGTCGCAAAATCCCCCTCCCCCTTGTGGGGAGGGGTTAGGGGTGGGGGTGCGCAGCCATAGCCTGGGTGCCGCTGCTTCAGCGCACCTCGACCCAGCGCCCTTCGGCATGCGAGCGCGCCATGGCGTGCACGGTGCGCTCGATCTCCAGCCCCTCGTCGAAACCGATCAGCCGCGCGCTGGTGTCACCGCCGATGCGGGCGATCAATTCGCGGCATTCGACGATCTTGAGGTCGTTGAAGCCGAGCCCGTGGCCGGGCGCCGGCACGAAGGCGCCGTAGGGCTCATGCTGCGGACCGATCAGCACGGTGCGGAAACCCTGCTCTTCCGGCCGGTCGCTGGTCAGGTAAAGCTGGAATTCGTTGAAGCGCTCCTGGTCGAACAGGATGGTGCCTTCCGAGCCGAAGATCTGCACGGCGATGCGCCCCTTGCGGCCCCAGGCGGCGCGGTTGACCTGTAGGGTCGCCGACAGGCCGTTCTCCAGCCGCATCAGCACGCTGGCGATGTCCCACGTCTCGACGGCGCGCGTTTCGCCGGAGGCGGTGACGCGCTCCGCATGGGGCTTGGCCATGTCGCACACCACGCGCGCCACGCGGCCGAACAGCACCGCAATCAGCGACAGCGGATGCACGGCGAAGTCGTCCAGCGCGCCGTAGCCGGAAGCGGCGTCGTGGCGCCAGCCGAACGGCGCGTGCGGATCGGCCATGAAATCCTCGTCCATCTCGATGCGGAGATGGTTCGGCGTGCCGATCCGCCCCTCTTCGAGCAAGGCGCCGATCTGGCGGATCGCCGGGCTCTGTATGTAGTTGTAGCCGAGCATGGCCACCGTGCCGGCCTTCCTGGCCGCTTCGGCCATCGCCTCGGCCTCGGCGAAACTCGGCGCCATCGGCTTCTCGCACCACAGATGCTTGCCGGCCTCGAGGGCGGCGATCGCCATTTCGGCGTGGAATTTGTTTGGCGTGGTCAGCGAGACGACGTCCACCTCCGGGTCCTCGATCACCGCGCGCCAGTCGCCGGACGCCTTGTCGAAGCCGAATTCGGCGGCGCGGGTGCGGGCGAGCTCGGCGCTCGCTTCGCCGAGATGCACCAAGCGCGGCCGGCCGACCCCGGCGAAGACGCTGCCGACCGAGCGCCACGCCAGCGCGTGGCACTTGCCCATGAAGCCCGTGCCGATCAGGCCGACGCCGATATCCTTCATCTGTGCTTCCTTACCGGTGTCGGGTCGCGCTCACACCATGCCGCCGAGGTCGTCGGACAAAAGTTGCAGTTCCTTGTCGCCGGCCATCAGGTTCTGCAATTCCTCGATGCCGATGGCGGCCTTCTCGTAGGTGCCGAGCGTGCGGCCGCGGTTGAGCACGGTGAAGGTGTTGCCGACCGCATAGGCGTGGCGGACATTGTGGGTGATGAAGATGACGCCGAGCCCGCGCGCCCGCACCTGATGGACGTATTTCAGCACCATCGAGGTCTGCGCCACGCCGAGCGCCGAGGTCGGCTCGTCGAGGATCAGCACCTTGGCGCCGAAATAGACGGCGCGCGCGATCGCTACGCATTGCCGCTCGCCGCCCGACAGAGTTCCGACCGCCTGGCTGGGATCGCGCACGTCGATGCCGATCTTCTTCATCTCCTCGCGCGCCACGCGCTCGGCGAAGGCGAGGTCGAGGAATTTGAACGGGCCGACGCCGCGCATCGGCTCGCGGCCCATGAAGAAGTTGCGGGCGATGGAGGTCAGCGGCACCATCGCCAGGTCCTGGTAGACGGTGGCGATGCCGGCATCCAGCGCGTCGCGTGGCGTCGAGAACGACACCGGCCGGCCGTCGACCAGAAAAGTGCCGCTGGTCGGCTTGTGCACGCCCGACAGCGTCTTGATGAGGGTGGACTTGCCGGCGCCGTTGTCGCCCAGCAGGCAAAGCACCTCGCCGGGGCGCACCTTCATGGAGACGCCGTTCAGCGCCACGACGGGACCGAAATGCTTGACCAGGTCGCGCACTTCGATCAGCGGCGTGGCGGCGGAGGGGTTCGTAGCTTCGCTCATGGCCCTCTCCCTCAGCGCTCGCCGGTGGCGCGGCGGCGGATGTAGCTGTTGAACAGCACGGCGGTGAGCAGCATCAGGCCGAGGAAGACCTGGAACCAGTCGTTCGGCGCGCCGGTGAACAGGATGCCCATTTGCACCACGCCGAAGATCAGCGCGCCGAAGAAGGCGCCGACGACGGAGCCGTAGCCGCCGGTGAGCAGGCAGCCGCCGATGACGGCCGCGATGATCGCTTCGAATTCCTTCAGCACGCCGCGGTCGGCGGCGGCCGAGCCGAATTCCATCACCTGGCAGGTGGCGTAGACGGTGGCGCAGAAAGCCGTGACCATGAACAGGGTGATCTTCACCCGTGCTACCGGCACGCCGACATTGCGCGCCGCGTTGGCGTCGCCGCCAGCGCCGAAGATCCAGTTGCCGAAGCGGGTGCGAGTGAGCACGATGTGGCCGATCAGGGCGATGACGAAGGCCCAGATCACCACGGCCGGGATGCCTTGCACCGACGGCTGGCCGTTGGGCAGCTTGCCGATGATGCCGGCATTGGCCATCCAGACGAACAGGCCCTGGAACGCCTTGCCGGAAAACAGCGGCACCACGATGGAATCGCCGGCGAAATTCTTGACGCCCGAGACGATGGTGCGGTTGGCGAACAGGATGGAGAGCGCGATCGTCATGCCGCGCAATATGTAGAGCGAGGCCAGCGTGACGATGAAGGAGGGCAGGCGGGTCCGCACCACGATCAGCCCGTTGAGGAAGCCGATCAGCAGCGCGCCGCAGAAGGCGAAGACCACGCTGGCCCAGACCGGCCAGCCGAAATAGACGGTGGGGATGGCGATCATCATGCCGGCGAAGCCGATCATCGAGCCGACCGAAAGGTCGAACTCGCCGCCGACCATCAACAGCGCGGCGCCCGTGGCGATGATGGTCAACTGTGCGGTGACGGTGATCCAGTTCATGATGCCGTCGGCGGCGAACATGCCGGTGCCGTGCGCGGTGGCGCCGAAGAACAAGAAGACCAGAACGGTGCCGGCTATGGCGCCGAGTTCGGGGCGCGACAAAAGCTTGCGCAGGCCGGATTGTTTTTGCAGGCGTTCGTCGGCGGGCCGTCCGGCAGCCACGACGGTTGAGTTCTCGGCCATCGCAGTCTCCCCGTCAGAAGGTGAAGCGGATGCGCGCGGCCACGGGCATTTCGTCCCCGCGGCCGCGCGTCGCTTCTTCGCTTAGCGGTATTCGCCCGCCAGCTTTTCGACCATTTCGATGTTCGCCTTGGTGACGAAGCCCGGCCCGGTGTTGATGTTGTTGGCCGGCAGCACGCCGTAGCGCTTGTACTCGGTCAACAGCACCACCGGCAGGTAGCCTTGCAGGTAAGGCTGCTGGTCGATGGCGGACTCGACGATACCGTCCTTGATGCCCTGCGAGATGTCGGACGACAGGTCGAAGGTGATGAAGTTGTACTTCGACGTCTCGCCGGTATCGCGCAGCAGCTTGATGGTCGGGTCGGCGGCGTTCGGCCCCAGCGTCAGGATGCCGTTGGTGCCCGGATGCGCCGTCAGGTAGGCCTTGACCTTGTTGTAGACGCCCGTCGGGTCCTGGCCGGAATCGACCATGTGGTCGCCGAGCGGCACGCCGAGCCCGTCCGCATAGCCTTGGCAACGCTCCACCGAGGCGGCGTTGGTGATGTAGTGGTTGACGCAGACGAAGTCGGTGACGCCCGCCGCCTTGGCGCGCTCGCCCGCACCCTTGCCGGCGTCGTATTCGGGCTGGCCGATATGCATCAGCGCGCCGAGCTGCTTGGACTGCTCGGCCGTGCCGGAATTGACGGTGATGACCGGGATGCCCTTGGCGATGGCGTCCTTGATGGCGCTTTGCAGCACGTCGAAGTCGGCGATGGTGGTGATGATGCCGTCGGGATTGGTGGCGGCCGCTTGCTGGATGATGCGCGCCATGTCGGCGATGTCGCCGGTCGGCGGGTTGCGGTAGTCGACGGTGGTCTTGGTGTCGGCGGCCGCGTTCTTCAGCGCGTTCTTGATGACGTTCCACCAGGAATCGGTATCCGGCGCGTGGCTGACGAAGACGAAATGCTCGCCGTCGGCATGCGCGGTGACGGCGCCGAGGCCGACCAGCAGCGGCACGGCGGCGACGGCCGCCGTCAGAAGTTTCTTCAGCTGAGTTCCCATGATCTCCTCCCTAGAGATGGTGTTGGAAATTAGAATTTCTCTACCAATATAAGAGATTTTGGATTATATATTCCATTCTGTGTCGCAGCGTCAAGCGGACAGCGGGGAAATTGCTAAAGCGGCCCGGCCGTTGCGCGTCACAGCGGCTGCCGATCGGGTGCCCCGGTTGATTTTCACCGGCCGGCATGGAATCTCGACCGCCGCCTCGCGGAAAAAGGGACAGTGATGAGCGACGTGGAAACGACCAGCGCCGAGGCTCCCCGTGACTTCGATTCGCTGCGCGCCGCCATCCTGGAGCGGCGAGAAAGCCTGCCCAAGCGCATCGCCCAGGTCGCCGCCTATGCGCTCGACAATCCCGACGACATCGCCTTCGGCACCGCCGCCAGCATCGCCACGCTGGCCGGCGTGCAGCCATCGACGCTGGTGCGCTTTGCCCAGCAGCTCGGCTTCGACGGGTTTACGTCCATGCAGGCGGTGTTCCGCGAGCGGCTGCGCGAGCGCACCTCCTCCTATGACGAGCGGCTGTCGGCGCTGCGCGCCAAGGCAAGCGAAGGCGCCGGCCACCGCGCCGTCTTCGACGGCTTCGTGGCGGCGGCATCGACCTCGCTGGCCGATATCGCGCGCAGCATCGATGCCGCGCATCTGAAGCAGGCGATCGATCTTCTGGCCGATGCCGGCACCGTCTACATACTGGCAAAGCGGCGATCCTATCCGGTCGCGTCCTATCTGGCCTATGCGCTGGGCAAGCTCAGGGTCCGCAGCCAGCTCATCGAATCGGCCGGCGGCCTGAATGCCGAGATGATCGGCTTCGCCACCCCCAAAGACGCCGCCATCGCCATATCCTTCTCGCCTTACGCGCCCGCCACCGTTGAGGAGGCGCGCAGCATGGCCGAACAGGGCGTTCCGGTGGTGGCCATCACAGACAGCGCGTTCTCGCCGCTGGCGCAGATCGCCAAGGTCTGGTTCGAGGTGGCGGAGGCGGATTTCGGCGGCTTCCGCTCGCTGTCCGCCACCATGGCGCTCTCCATGGCGATTGCCGTTTCGGTGGCGGAGAGACGCCGCGAGCAGGCGGCGAGACGCTAAGCCGGGCTGCCTCGTCCGCCGCCTCGCCGGATGGGAACGTGTGTTCCATATTGACTGTTCTATGGAATTAATATTTCATTCCACCGAACAGCCGAACGCCTTGCGGCGGGCGAAAACACCATACGAAGGGAGGAGCTGATGAGCGGGGCTGTGGATGCAGCAGCGCTGGACGTGATCACCATCGGCCGCGCTTCCGTCGATCTCTACGGCCAGCAGATCGGTTCGCGGCTGGAGGATATCGCCTCCTTCGCCAAGTCCGTGGGCGGCTGCCCGGCCAACATCGCCGTCGGCACCGCTCGGCTCGGCCTGAAATCGGCGTTGCTGACGCGCGTCGGCGACGAGCAGATGGGCCGCTTCATCCGCGAGCAACTGGTGCGCGAAGGCGTCTCCGTCGCCGCCTTGAAGACCGATCCGGAGCGCCTGACGGCGCTGGTGCTGCTATCGGTGGAAGACGAAGGCGTCTCGCCGATGATTTTTGTCCGCACCGATTGCGCCGACATGGCGCTGGAGCCGGACGACGTCGACGAGGCTTTCGTCGCCTCGGCGCGAGCGATCGTCGTCACCGGCACGCATTTCTCCCGACAAAACACCGCCGCCGCGCAGCGCAAGGCCATGGGCATCATGAAGCGGAGCGGCGGCAAGGTCGTCTTCGACATCGACTACCGGCCGAACCTGTGGGGCCTTGCCGGCCACGCCGACGGCTTCGGCCGCTACGTGAAATCCGACCGCGTTTCGGCCGAAATGAAGGCGGTGCTGCCCGAATGCGACCTGATCGTCGGCACCGAGGAGGAGGTGCTGATCGCGTCGGGCGAAAGCGACCTGCTGGCGGCGCTGAAGACGATCCGGTCGCTCACGCCCGCCACCATCGTGCTCAAGCGCGGCGCCATGGGCTGCATCATCTATGACGGGCCGATCCCGGACGATCTCGAAGCCGGCATCGTCGGCAAGGGTTTTCCGATCGAGGTCTACAACGTGCTCGGCGCCGGCGACGCCTTCATGTCCGGCCTGCTGCGCGGCTGGCTGGGCGGCGAGAGCCTGGAGACGGCGGCGACCTGGGCCAACGCCTGCGGCGCCTTCGCCGTGTCGCGGCTCCTGTGCTCGCCGGAATATCCGACCTTCGAGGAACTCAGCTTCTTCCTCGACCACGGCAGCAGGCACCATGCGCTGCGCAAGGACGAGGCCATCGCCCATGTCCATTGGGCGACGACGCGTAGGCGCCAGATTCCCTCGCTGATGGCCTTCGCCATCGATCATCGTGTGCAGCTGGAAGCGGTGGCCGGGAAGGCCGGCGCCGATTTCTCCCGCATCGATGCCTTCAAGGTGCTGGCGGTGAAGGCGGCGGCGAAGGTCGCCGATGGCCGCGACGGCTACGGCATGCTGATCGACGAGAAATTCGGCCGCGATGCGCTGTTCGAGTTCGCCCGCTATCCCTTCGCCTGGCTGGGCCGGCCGGTGGAACTGCCGGGCTCGCGGCCGCTGCGCTTCGAGTTCTCGCAGGACATCGGCTCGCAACTCACCGAATGGCCGGTGACGCATTGCATCAAGTGCCTGTGTTTCTACCATCCCGACGATCCGCCGGCGCTGAAACGGGAACAGCAGGAGAAGCTGCGCGCTCTGTTCGACGCCGCCCGCAAGGTGGGGCGCGAATTGCTGGTCGAGATCATCGCCTCGAAGAACGGCCCGGTCGATGACCGTACCGTGCCGCGTGCGCTGGAGGAGCTTTATGCGCTTGGCATCAAGCCGGACTGGTGGAAGCTTGAACCGCAGCGTTCGGTTGGCGCCTGGAAGGCCATCGAGGCGACGATAACCGGCAACGATCCATGGTGCCGCGGCGTCGTGCTGCTCGGGCTGGAGGCGCCGCAGGACGAGCTGGAACTGGCCTTCGCCGCCACGGCGGACGTGCCGGTGGTCAAGGGTTTCGCGGTCGGCCGCACGCTGTTCATCGATGCCGCCGAAAAGTGGTTCGCCGGCGAAATATCGGACGAGGAGGCTGTCGCCGACATGGCGGTCCGCTTCGACGCGCTCACCCGCGCCTGGCTTGCCGCGCGCGGCCGCAAGGCGGCATGAGCGGCATTATGGCTTCCCGTCAAACGACCCCCACCCCGATACAGGGAGGAATCTCGTGACCAAAACCGTCCGCCTCACCATGGCGCAGGCGCTGACGCGCTTCCTGACCCGGCAGATGACCGAGATCGACGGCCGAAAGCTGCCGATCTTCGGCGGCGTCTGGGCGATCTTCGGCCACGGCAACGTCGCCGGCCTCGGCGAAGCGCTATACGGCGAGCGCGAAGCGTTGCCGACGTTCCGCGCCCACAACGAGCAGGCGATGGCCCATGCGGCGATCGCCTACGGCAAGGCGAATTTCCGCCGCCGCTTCATGGCCGCCACCACCTCCATCGGTCCGGGCGCCGTCAACATGGTCACGGCCGCCGCCGTCGCCTATGTCAACCGGCTGCCGGTGCTGCTCCTGCCGGGCGACGTGTTCGCCAACCGCATCCCCGACCCGGTGCTGCAACAGGCCGAGGATTTTTCCGACGGCACCGCCACCGTCAACGACTGCTTTCGCCCCGTATCGCGCTACTTCGACCGCATCGCGCGGCCCGAGCAGATCGTGCCGGCGCTCAACCGCGCCATGCAGGTGCTGACCGATCCGGCCGACTGCGGGCCGGTGACGCTGGCGCTGTGCCAGGACGTGCAGGCCGAAGCCTACGACTATCCCGAAAGCTTCTTTGCCGAGCGGATCTGGACACCGCGCCGGCAGCGGCCGGATCGCGGGGAACTGGCATCTGCTGCCACGACATTGAAGGCGGCGAAGAAGCCGCTGATCGTCGCCGGCGGCGGCGTGCTCTACTCCGGCGCTTCCGATGCGCTGGCCGCTTTCGTTGGGGCGACGGGCATTCCGGTTTGCGAAACGCAGGGCGGAAAATCTTCGCTTCCGGACGACAATCGGCTCAACATGGCAGCCGTCGGCGTCACCGGCACCTCGGCGGCGAACCGTCTGGCCGAAGAGGCGGACGTGGTGCTGGCGGTGGGCACGCGCTTGCAGGATTTTACCACCGGCTCCTGGGCGCTGTTCAAGGGTGAGGGCAAGACGCTCGTCGGCCTCAACGTGCAACCTTTCGATGCCGGCAAGCACCGCGCGCTGCCGCTGGTGGCGGATGCGAAAGAAGGACTGGAGGAACTCGCCGCCGCTTTGAAAGGCTGGAAGGCGCCCGCTGCCTGGACCGACAACGCGATCAAGGGCAAGGCCGAATGGCAGGTCGAGGCCGGCAAGGTCACGGCATCCACCAACGTCGCGCTGCCTTCGGATGCGCAGGTGATCGGTGCCGTGCAGCGGGCGATGGGGTCCGATGTCATCGCCCTGCACGCTGCCGGCGGCCTGCCGGGCGAGATGCACAAGCTCTGGCAGGCGGGCGCCCCCGGCTCCTACCATGCCGAATACGGCTTCTCGACCATGGGTTACGAGATCGCCGGCGCGCTCGGCGTCAAGATGGCGCGCCCGGACAAGGAGGTCGTCGTCATGGTCGGCGACGGCTCCTACCTGATGCTCAATTCCGAAATCGCCACCTCGGTCATGCTGGGCCTCAAGCTCACGATCGTGCTGCTCGACAATCGCGGCTTCGGCTGCATCAACCGGTTGCAGATGGCGACCGGAGGCGCCAGCTTCAACAATCTGCTGAAGGACGCTCGCCACCAGACGCTGCCCGACATCGATTTCGCCGCCCATGCCGCCAGCCTTGGCGCGATTGCGCGAAAGGTGTCGTCGATTTCGGAGTTGGAAACGGCGCTGGCGGCGGCCAGGCAAAGCGAGCGCACCACCGTTCTCGTCATCGAAACGGACCCGTTGATATCGACCGAAGCCGGCGGTCATTGGTGGGACGTCGCGGTCCCGGAAGTGTCGGCGCGGCCTGAGGTCAATGCTGCCCGCAGGGCCTATGAGCAAAAGCGCAAGGCCCAGCATGTCGGCGATTGAGCCGCACCGAGCCACAAGCGAAAACTGGAGATCATCTTGAAGGCAAAACTGGGCATGTCGCCCATCGCATGGTGGAACGACGATCTGGTCGAACTCTCCGACGACGTGTCGCTGGAGGAATGCCTCAGGCAATCCCGCTCGGCCGGCTTCACCGGCATGGAGAAGGGCCGCCGCTTCCCCGACGATCCGGCCGTCATGCTGCCGATCCTGAAGGCGGCGGACGTGACGCTGTGCGGCGGCTGGTTCTCCGGCACGCTGACGGTCGAGGATCTAGCCGCCAACAAGGACCGCATCGCGCCGATGATCGCGCTGTTCAAGGCGGTCGGCGCGCCCTGTATCGTCTATGGCGAGGTCGGCCGCTCCATACAGGGCGACCGGACGAAGCCGCTGGCACAAAAGGCCGTGCTCTCCGACGCCGAGATGAAAGCCTATGCCCGCAAGGTGACGGAGTTCGGCGAATGGTGCGCCGGTCAGGGCATGCCCCTCGCCTATCATCACCATATGGCCGCCGTCGTGCAGTTCGAGCACGAGCTGGACGCCTTCATGAAGAACTCCGGCGAAGGCATTCCGCTGCTGCTCGATGCCGGCCATCTCGCCTTCGCCGGCGGCGACGTGCTGCGCGCCATCGACAGGCACCACAAGCGCATCAGCCACGTCCATGTGAAGGATATCCGCCAGCCGGTGATCGACGCGCTGGACTGGGAAAAGCAATCCTTCCTCGACGCGGTGGCGCTCGGCGCCTTTACCGTGCCGGGCGACGGCTCGCTCGATTTCGGCGCCATCGTGCAAAAATTCGCCGATTACGGCTATGAAGGCTGGTTCGTCGTCGAAGCCGAGCAGGACCCGAAGAAGAACCCGCCGCTCAGGATGGCTGAGGTCGGCCACAAGGAACTGATGCGGGTCATGACTGCTGCCGGCTATACGGTGGAGACGCAGGGCTTCCCCAAGGGTTGAGCGGCGTCGGCGTATCGCTTAGAGCATTTTGCAGCCGGACAGAATCGTCCGGCGTCGCACGAATGCGGCTAAAACAACGAGACGGATCGTTTCATCATGAAACGATCTGAGGATGGATTTTCGGGAACGCACATGAAGGACGCCGACCATCCATTTTTCCGGCCGCTGTGGCGGCGCGTCGCCTTGGTGGCTGTCTGCCTTTCGTGGGCGGCGCTGGAATTCTACGGCGGTTCGCAGAACTGGGCGCTGATTGCGCTGGCCTTCGCCGGCTACGGCGCCTGGCAGTATCTTTATGCCTACAAGGCGCCGGAGCCGGATCGGCCGCAGCCGACCATCGATCCCGCCGAAAAGGACTGAGAGGCAAAAATGCCGAACCTGATCGTCAAGGCGAACCACGGCCACGGCCGTGTCGCCCACATCACCCCGCAAAGCGCCGGCTGGACCTATGTCGGCTTCGACCTGCACCGGCTGCGCCCCGGCGAGACGGTTTCGGCCGGAACCGGCTCGTCCGAGGTTTGCCTCGTCTTCATCACCGGCAAAGGCAAGGCGAGTGCGGGGGGCAAGGATTTCGGCCTGCTCGGCGGGCGCATGTCGGTCTTCGAGGGCAAGCCGTGGTCGGTCTATATTCCGCAGGGCTCGGAGTGGTCGGTGACGGCCGAGACGGACCTGGAACTGGCCGTGTGCTCGGCGCCCGGCCTTGGCGGCGGCTTGCCCGCACGCGTCATTGAGCCTGACGATCTCGGCCAGGAGGTACGCGGCAAGGGCACCAACACCCGCTATGTCACCAACATCCTGCCCGAAGGCGAGCCCGCGGATTCGCTGCTGGTGGTCGAGGTCATCACGCCCGGCGGCCACACCTCCAGCTACCCGCCGCACAAGCACGATCGCGACGCCCTGCCGGCCGAATCCTATCTGGAAGAAACCTACTATCACCGTCTCAACCCGCCGCAGGGCTTCGCCTTCCAGCGCGTCTACACGGACGCGGACGCCGACGGCGTGCGCGAGCTGGACGAGACGATGGCGGTCGAGGACGGCGATGTCGTGATGGTGCCGAAGGGCTATCATCCCTGCGCCGCCTGCCACGGTTACGACCTCTATTATCTCAACGTCATGGCCGGGCCGAAACGGACGTGGAAGTTTTACAACGCGCCCGAGCACGAATGGCTGTTGAAAGCCTGAGGCGTCAGCCGGCCGCCTCGTCAGACTCTTGTTCGTCCGCCGGCTTCGGTTCCTTCAACCGGAACCAGGCGATGTAGAGCGACGGCAGGAAGAGCAGCGTGATTGCCGTGCCGGCCAGGATGCCGCCCATCATGGCATAGGCCATCGGCCCCCAGAAGGATTCGCGTGCGATCGGGATCAGCGCCAGGCTTGCCGCCGCCGCCGTCAGCGCGATGGGGCGCATGCGGTGTTCGGAAGCATCCACGACCGCTTTCCAGCGGTCCATGCCGTCGCGCACGAGATCCTCGATCTGCATGACCAGGATCACCGAATTGCGGATCAGGATGCCGATCAGCGCCAGGATGCCGAGGATGGCGACGAAGCCCATCGCCGAATGGGATGCCAGCAGGCCGATGACGACGCCGACCAGGCCGAGCGGCGCCACGGCGACGACGAGGAACAGCCGCTGGAAGCTTTGCAGCTGGATCATCAGGATGGTCGCCATGATGAACAGCATCAGCGGCACGACGGCGGCGATCGGCCCCTGGCTCTTGCCGCTTTCCTCGACCGAGCCGGCGGTGGCGAGCGTATAGCCGTCCGGCAGTTTGGCGGCGAAGGCGTCCACCGACGGTTTCAGTTCCTTCACCACCGTGTCAGGCAGGGCGTCGCCGACGAGGCCGGCGCGCACGGTGATCGTCGGCACGCGGCCGCGCCGCCAGATCGCCGGCTGTTCCAGCGCGGTGTCGAAATTGGCGATCGCCGCCAGCGGGATCGCCTCGCCGCTCGGCGTCGGGATCTGCATGTTTCTCAGCGTATCCAACGAGGCGCGGTCGGCCTCGCGCGAGCGCACGACGACGTTGACGAGATAGGTGGAATCGCGCACCTGGGTGATGGCGGCGCCGCCCACGGTGGTGTTGAGCGCGCTGGCGATGTCCTGCGAGGTGATGCCGAGCTGGCGCGCCTTGTCTTGCAGCACGTCGACCTTCAGCACGCGCTCCGGCTCGTTCCAGTCGAAGGTGGGCGCGCCGACCTTCGGATTGGCGGCGATGACGCCGGCGAACTGCCGGGCGAGGTCGCGCACCTTCTGAATGTCGGGGCCGCCGACGCGGTACTGGATCGGCCGCCCCACCGGCGGACCGAGTTCGAGCGTTTTCACGAACGTGTCGGTGCCGACGAACTCATCGCGCAGGATTTTTTCCAGCGCCGATTTTACCCGGTCGCGCGCCTCGATGCTCTTGGTGACGATGACGACCTGGCCGAAATAGGGGTTCGCCGGCTGCACGTCGAGCGTCAGCACGAAGCGCACCGCGCCCTGGCCGATGTAGGACGACCAGTGGTCGATGTCCTCGTTGCCCGTCAGCGCCACCTTCTCGAAGCGCTCGATCTGGTCGCGCGTCTCGGCGATGGAACTGTTCTGCGGCAAGGTGAAATCGACGATCAGCTCCGGCCGGTCGGACGGCGGGAAGAACTGCTGCTGCACCAGCGTCATACCGCCCAGCGAGGCGAGGAAGATGAGCACGGTGGCGATGATGGTCAGCCAGCGGTGGCGCACCGAGACCAGCAGCAGGCGCCGGAAGGCGCTGGTGAAGCGGCTGGGACTTTCGTGATGCGCCTTCATCGTCGCCGGCAGGAAGGTGACGCCGAGCAGCGGCGCGAACAGCACCGCCACGATCCACGAGATCACCAGCGACACGGCGATGACGACGAACAGCGTATAGGTGTATTCGCCGGCGTTGCTGGAATTCAGCCCGATGGGAATGAAGCCGGCCACCGTCACCAGCGTGCCGGTCAGCATCGGGAAGGCGGTGGAGGTGTAGACATAGGTCGCCGCCTTGCGTAGCGGGTCGCCGGCCTCCAGCCGGGCGACCATCATCTCCACCGCGATCATCGCGTCGTCGACCAGCAGCCCGAGCGCGATGATGAGGGCGCCGAGCGAGACGCGCTGCAAGGATATGCCGAGATATTCCATCGCCACGAAGGTGATGGCCAGAACCAGCGGGATCGACAGTGACACGACGAAGCCGGCGCGCAGGCCGAGGCTGACGAAGGAGACGGCGAGCACGATGGCGACCGCCTCGAACAGCGCGCGGGTGAAGCCGGAAACGGCCTCCTTCACGATCACCGGCTGGTCCGCCACCTTGTGCACGCCGACGCCGACCGGCAGTTCGGCCAGCACCGCGTCCATCTTGGCGTCCAGCGCCTTGCCGAAATCGAGCAGGTTGGCGTTCGGCTTCATGCCGATGGCCAGTCCGATGGCATCCTCGCCGTTGTAGCGGAACAGGCCGGCCGGCGGGTCGGTGTAGCCGCGCTTTATGGTGGCCACGTCGCTCAGCCGGAAGAAGCGGTTGTCGATGCGCAAATTGATGGCGCGCAGGCTTTCCTCCGAAGTGAACTGCCCGGTCACGCGCACGGCGACGCGCTCCGGCCCGGCCTCGATGACGCCGGACGGGGCGATGGCGTTCTGCGCTTGCAGGCTCTGCACGATCGCCTGTTCGTTGAGGCCGAGCGCGGCGATCTGGCGGGTGGAGAATTCGAGGTAGATCACCTCGTCCTGCGCGCCGATCAGGTCGACCTTGCCGGCGTTCGGCACGGTCAGCACCTCGGAGCGCACCTTTTCCACATAGTCGCGCAACTGCCGCCCGGTCAGCCCGTCGGAGGTGAAGGCGTAGATGTTGCCGTAGACGTCGCCGAAACGGTCGTTGAAGAACGGCCCCTGCACGCCTTGCGGGAACTGGTACCAGATGTCGTTGATCATGTTGCGCACCTGAAGCCAGGTGGGCACGACGTCCTTGGCCTTGGTCGAGTCCTTCAGGTTGACGAAGACGATGGTGCGTCCGGCCGTGGTGAGCGAGCGGGTGAAGTCGAGGCTGTCCAGTTCCTCCAGCTTCTTCTCGATGCGGTCCGTCACCTGCCTTGCCTGTTCGGTCACGGAAGCGCCCGGCCAGTTGGCCTGGATGATCATCGTCTTGATGGTGAAGGAGGGGTCTTCCTCGCGGCCGAGGTTGAGGTAGGAGGCGACGCCGGCGACGACGAAGACCAGCATGAAATACCACACCAGCGAGCGGTGCGAGAGCGCCCAGTCGGAGAGGTTGAAGCCTTTCATGGCGCGGCCCCCTCGATCCTGACTTTCTGGCCTTCCTTCAGGCTGTGCACGCCGGCGGTGACCACGCGCGTGCCTTCCGCTAGCCCACTGGCTACGGTGAAGGAGCCGGTTGTCTTGCCTGAAACTTCAACTTCGCGCGTCGCCACCGTCGAAGCCTGCGGATCGACGATCCAGACCTTCGCCTTGCCGTCCGCTTCCAGCAGCGCCGACAGCGGCAGGTCGATCGCCGGTGCGATCGTGGTGACGCGGGTGGCGGTGACGGTCGAGCCGAGCCGGAAGGAAGCCGGCGGATCGATGAGGGTAAGCTTGACCCGCCGCGTGCGCGTCGCCCCTTCGGCCTGCGGCGCGATCTCGCGCAGCTTCGCCTCGGCCTTGATCGTCGGCAGCGATTGCAGCGTCACCTCGAAGGGCGCGCCGGCGGTCAGGTCGCCGGTCAACTGGTCGGGAATGTCCACCACGGCCTCGCGCACGTCGGCGCGCGCCACGGTGACGATCATCTGGCCGGGGGAGACGGTCTGCCCCACCTCGGCGCCGACGGCGGTGACGACGCCGTCGAAGTCGGAGAACAGGCGCGCGTAGCCGAGCTGCTCCTGCGACTTCGCCAGCGCCGCTTTCGCCCGCTCGACATTCGCCTGTGCCGCCTGCATGGCCTGCTTCGCCGCGTCATAGACCGCCTGCGAGGTGTTCTTCGAGTCCAGCAGCTGGCGCTGGCGTTCCTCGCTGGCCGAGGCGTTGGCGGACTGCGCCTCGGCGTTGGAAAGTTCCGCCTTGGCCGCCTGCACGCCGAGGTCGAGCGCTGTCGGGTCGAGCGCGGCCAGCGTCTCTCCCTTCTTCACCAGGTCGCCGACCTCGACGTCGCGCGCCACCACGCGGCCGAGCAGGCGAAAGGCGAGGTTGGCGCTGAATTCAGGCTCCACCGTGCCGACGAAACCCATGGCGCGGCTGGCCGTCGGCGCCACCACCATCGACAGCACCGGCCGCACGACTTCCGGCGGCGGCGTTTCCTTTTCCTGCGAGCAGGCGGCGAGCGGGGCGAGGACACAGAGCGTGAGCAGCAGGGCGCGGCGCGTCATGGCTTGGCCTCCGCCACCTCGACCACCTCGCCGGGGCTGAGCAACTGGCCGCCGGCGGTAATGACCTGCTGGCCCGCCTCCAACCCCTTGTCGACGACGAAGACGCCGGATTCGTAGGCGAGGACGCTGATCGGCGTGACCGTCACCGCCTTCGAGGCGGGATCGAAAAGCCAGACCGCCGGCTTGCCGTCCTGCGAGGTCAGCGCCTGCCAGGGCAGTACGATGCCCTTCTGTGCCTTGGCCGAAACCGTGCCGACGACGGCAGCGCCCAATGGCAGCGCGGCCGGTGTCTCGGGGATCGCCACCTTGACGCGGATGGAGCCGGAAGCCGGATCGACGGCCGGCGAGATTTCACGCACCCTGCCCGTTGCCGTCACCTTCGGATCGGAAACCAGCGCGATCGTCACGGCCGGATCGGGAACGGTGCTGACCACCAGCGTTTCCTGCACGTTGAAGACAGCGTCGCGGTCGCCGTCCTCGGCGACGGTGAAGACGGTTTGCGCCGCCTGCACCACCTGACCCGCCTCGACGGCGCGGGCGGTGACGACGCCCGGCGCGCCGGCGCGCAATTCGGTGAAGGTCAGGTTTTCCTTGGCGTTGGCCAAAGCGCTCTTGGCCGCGTCGACGCTGCCTTGCGCGACTTTCGCCGCCTGCTCCGCCGCGTCGTAGTCGCGCCGCGTGGTGAAGCCCTGCGCCAGCAGCGCCTTTTGCCGCTCGAAGGCGGCGTTGGCCTGGACAAGGCTGGCATTGGCGGCGTCGAGATCGGCCTGTGCCGAACGCAGGTCCGATTCCTGTTCCTGCGGATCGAGCCGCGCCAGCACCGTGTCCTTGTCGACATGCTGGCCGACTTCGACCAGCCGCTCGGCGACCCGGCCGCCGACGCGGAAGGCGAGGTTGTTCAGCGTGCGCGCCGCGATGACGCCGGTCAGCGAGGTTGTCGGCGCGTAGTCGGTCACTTCGGCCGTGGCGACGTGCACCATCACCGGCTGCTTCGCCGCGGCGGCTTCCTTCTGCTGGCAGCCCGAAACTGTCAGCGCCGCCGTACAGACCATGAGCAAGGCCGACAGGCGCCGGACGTGAATGCGGAAGGGTGGCGACGACGCGGCTGACAGTGGCACGCTTCCCCTCATGGCGTTCTCCGGTCCGCCGTGTCCCCGGCAAGAGGCTGCTTCGGCGTTGCCGAAACAATACAAGTTCCACGTACGATTGAAACCGGTCTTATGGATGAGACCGCCACAGGCGTTGCCGGCAGGCCCAACGGACGGGATGCGGTGCAGGCTTGAGGAAATCGCCGTTTGGAGCCAGAAAGGCAGGGAACCCGCCCGTCACGCCATCGGCCGCCTTTCGGAGAAAAGCCATGAAGAATTCAGACCTGTCCCAGCGCAAGAACGCCTCGGTCGCCCGCGGCGTCGGCATGACCACGCAGATCTATGCCGACAAGGCGGAGAATTCCGAGATATGGGATGTCGAGGGCCGCCGCTACATCGATTTCGCCGGCGGCATCGCCGTCGTCAACACCGGCCACCGCCATCCCAAGGTGATCGAGGCGGTGAAGGCGCAACTCGATCGCTTCACCCACACCTGCCACCAGGTCGTGCCGTACGAGAACTACGTGCATCTGGCCGAGCGGCTGAACGGCATCACGCCCGGCAATTTCGACAAGAAGACCATCTTCGTCACCACCGGCGCGGAAGCCGTGGAGAACGCCATCAAGATCGCCCGCCACGCCACCGGCCGGCAGGCCGTCATCGCCTTCGCCGGCGGTTTTCACGGCCGCACCTTCATGGGCATGGCGCTGACCGGCAAGACGGCGCCCTACAAGCTGGGCTTCGGCGCCATGCCGGGCGACGTCTTCCACGCCCCCTTCCCGGTGCCGCTGCACGGCGTGACGGTGGCGGATTCTCTGGCCGCGCTCGACCGTCTGTTCAAGGCCGACGTCGACCCGTCGCGGGTGGCGGCCATCATCCTCGAGCCGGTGCAGGGCGAGGGCGGCTTCTACGAGGCGCCGCGCGATTTCGTCTCGGCGCTGCGCAAGATCTGCGACCAGCACGGCATCCTGCTCATCGCCGACGAGGTGCAGACCGGTTTTGCCCGCACCGGCAAGATGTTCGCCATGCAGCACCACGACGTCGCCCCCGACATCACCACCATGGCGAAAAGCCTTGCCGGCGGCTTCCCGCTTTCGGCCGTCACCGGCCGAGCCGAGCTGATGGATTCGCCGGCCCCCGGCGGCCTCGGCGGCACCTATGCCGGCAATCCGCTGGGCATCGCGGCGGCGCATGCCGTGCTCGACGTGATCGAGGAGGAGAATCTGGTGGATCGCGCCAACCTGCTCGGTTCCCGCCTCAAGCAGCGGCTGGAATCGCTGCGCGCCGACGTGCCGGAGATCGTCGACATCCGCGGTCCTGGCTTCATGAACGCCGTCGAGTTCAACGACGCGAAGAAGAACCTGCCGTCGGCGGAATTCGCCAACGCGGTGCGCCTCAAGGCGCTGGACAAGGGCCTGATCCTGCTCACCTGCGGCGTCTATTCCAACGTCATCCGCTTCCTGTCGCCCATCACCATCCAGGACAATGTGATGACCGAGGCGCTGGACATTCTGGAGGCGTCGATAAGGGAGGCGCGGGCGTAAGCGCTAGCCTCCCCCTCCCCCTTGAGGGGAGGGTGGCCCGCGTAGCGGGTCGGGAGGGGTCCTCGCGGTAGTACGCCGACATATCTCTGCGATAGAGCGGTTGAGGTGACCCCTCCCGCCTCGCTTCGCTCGGCACCCTCCCCTCAAGGGGGAGGGGAGGTCAGCGCTCCTGAAATTCAGCCAGCGCCGCCTTCAAGTCCCCGCCTGCGGCGATAACGTCCGGTGCCGGCGAAAAACCCGCAGCCATCATCTTGCGGCCCATCATGTGGTCGGCGGGGCGGTTGACGGATTCGATGCCGAGCAGCCGGTCGCCGAGATAGTGATAGATCGAGAACTTGTTCTCGGCCGGTTCTCCGACGACGATCTCGCGATTGCCCCCGGCGGTCAGCCCGACCATCTGCAATTTCATGTCGCCGATGTCGGACCAGAACCAAGGGACGGCCGTATAGGCGTCCTCGTGGCCGAGGATGGTGCGCGCGGCGAGCTTGGCCTGGTCGGTGGCGTTCTGCACCGATTCCAGCCGCACGTCCTGCCCCGTGAACCAGTGCCGGTAATTGACCGCGTCGCCCACCGCCAGCACTTCGGGCACCGAAGAGCGCATCTGCGCATCGACGCGCACGCCGTTGGCTGTCTCGATGCCGGCGGCGTCCGCCAGTTCCGTCACCGGTATGACGCCGACGCCGACGATCACCATCTGCGCCGGCAACCTTTCGCCGCCGGAGGTGACGGCCGCCGCGACATGACCGGTTGCATCGCCTTCCAGCTTCGAGACGGTCGTGCCTGTGAGGATGCGCACGCCCGACGCCTCAAGCCGCTGCCGCACATGGGCGGCGACCGCCGGCGCGACCGCGCGGCCGAGCAGGCGCCCCATCGCCTCGATCACCGTCACCTTGCAGCCGGCCGCCGTGAGCGTCGCGGCGATCTCCAGTCCGATGAAGCCGCCGCCCAACACCACGACCTCTCCGGCTTTGGCGATCAGGTCGCGGATTGTCCGCGCATCGCCGAGCGAGCGCAGCGACAGCACGCCGGCAAGCTCAATGCCCGGCAGCGGCAGAGTGCGCGGCCGCGAGCCGGTGGCCAGCACCAGCCGGTCGAAGGGCAGCACCGCGCCGCCGGCCAGTTCGAGTTGGCGGCCGGCAAGGTCGATGCGCTCCACCCGCGTGCCGGGGCGGTAGTCGATGGCGCTGCCGGTGTAGAAGGCTTCGCCGCGCAGCGGCTGCGGTTTCGCCTGCAGGTCCTTGATGAAAGTCTTGGACAGCGGCGGCTTGTGATAGGGCAGCGCCTCCTGCTCGTCGCCGAGCAGGATGACGGGGCCGTCATAACCTTCTTCGCGCAGGCTCGCCGCCGCCTGCACCCCGCCATGCCCCGCGCCGACAATGACCACGCCGTTCTTCATCGCAACCCGTCCCCGACCGATCCGGCGCCTGCCGGTGCCGTTGAAATCCTATGACAATCCGCCACATGGCGATTGTCCGCCAGCGCCGCAAGCCGTTTCCGGCGTCGCACCTGAAACGGTGCGCTGTCAATGCGCACGCTCACCGGCGCGCTCCGCGCCGTCACCTTAACTTGACCGTTGCAGTTTAGAATAATTCCAAACTATTGTTTCAATTGGCTTTTCCGCCGATTTGGTTTGACTTTCCTCTTTTTCTCAACTTTAAGAGCGGGGCGCTTCTGGCGCACCCCTTTGATGTCTGGGCCTTGAACCCTTTCGATTGGAGGCTTTCGGTGTTGTTCTTGTGCGCGAGCCATGGCGTCGCGGTCGGCTGTCCGGCTGGGGATGCGAACCGTCTCGCGCTGCCGCCACCTTCCGCTTCCTGCCGCCTTTTCGATGCTCCGGCGTTGTCCGGAGCCGCCGCACCGATCCGCCATTCCAAGGAGAGAGACGAACGATGATGAGGACGAAGGGACGCCACGGCGGCAGACTCGCCGCTACGGTCGCCACGCTGGCGCTGACGGCCGCCGTGTTCATGCTGCCCGCCCGCGCCGACACCGACGCCAGGGCGGTGGTCAAGACCTACGCCGACATCGCGCTCGCCAAATTCGAGGATACGCTCGCCACGGCCAAGGCGCTGGATGCCGCCGTCGACGCCTTCCTTGCCAAGCCGTCGGCTCAGACGCAACAGGCCGCCAAGGACGCCTGGAAGGCCGCACGCGTCGTCTATCCGCAGACCGAGGTCTATCGCTTCGGCAACCCGGTCGTCGACGACTGGGAAGGCCGGGTGAATTCCTGGCCGTTGGACGAGGGCCTGATCGACTATGTCGATGCGGGCTACGGTACCGAGTCGGACGAGAATTCGCTCTACACGGCCAACGTCATCGCCAACAAGGAAATCGAGATCGACGGCAAGACGGTCGATGCCTCGCAGATCACGCCGGAATTCCTCTCCGGCACCTTGCAGGGGGCCGGCGGCATCGAGGCCAACGTGGCGACCGGCTACCATGCCATCGAGTTCCTGCTGTGGGGCCAGGACTTGCACGGTACGGGACCCGGCGCCGGCGAGCGACTCTACACCGACTACGACCTCCAGAACTGCACGCACGACAATTGCGACCGCCGCGCCCAGTATCTGAAATCCGCCACCGACCTGCTCGTCTCCGATCTGGAGGAGATGGTGGGCGACTGGAAGGAAGGCGGCGCGGCGCGCAAGCATCTGGAAGAGATCGACGCCAATGCCGGCATTTCCGCCATCCTGACCGGCATGGGTTCGCTCTCCTACGGCGAATTGGCCGGCGAGCGCATGAAGCTCGGCCTGCTGCTGCACGACCCGGAGGAGGAGCAGGATTGCTTCTCCGACAACACCCACATGTCGCATCTGGAAGACGCCGTCGGCATTCGCGCGGCCTATCTCGGCAGCTACAAGCGCCTCGACGGCACCGAGGTTTCCGGTCCGTCCGTCTCCGACATGGTCAAGGCCGCCGATCCGGCCCTCGACACCGAACTGAGGGGCAAGCTGGACGCCACGGTGGCGAAGATGGAAGCGATCAAGGCGCGCGCCGACGCCGGCGAGGCTTACGACCAGCAGATCGCCGAGGGCAACACGCAAGGCAACGCCACCGTGCAGGCGGCGATCGACGCGCTGATCGACCAGACCAAGTCGATCGAGCGGGTGGTCTCGACGCTCAAGCTCGACGCCATCGCCTTCGAGGGCTCCGACAGCCTGGATGCGCCCGACAAGGTCTTCCAGTAACAACCGACGACAGCAAGCGGCGTGCAGGACGCGCCGCCAGCCATCCGGATGAGGGACATGCTGGTCTGCCATTGCAACATCATCACCGAAAAAGAGATCGAGCAGACGATCCTCAAGCTGCTCGACGAGGACGCCTGGCAGCTCATCGTGCCGGCCAAGGTCTACCATGCCATGCACAAACGCGGCCGCTGTTGCGGCTGTTTCCCAAATGTGGTGGAAACGATCATTCGGGTCACCGAGGACTACCACGCCCGTTCGCAGACGGGCGGCGCCGACATCGTTTCACACCTGGACCGCGTGCGGGAACTGCGCGGCCAATACGGGAGCAGAACCCATGAAAGGCGACAAGCAGGTCATCGAGCGGCTTAACGAGGCGCTTTTTCTCGAACTCGGCGCCGTCAACCAGTACTGGGTGCATTTCAGGCTGCTGGAAGACTGGGGCTACACAAAGCTGGCAAAGAAGGAGCGGGCCGAATCCATCGAGGAAATGCACCACGCCGACAGACTGGTGGCGCGCATCATCTTTCTCGAGGGCCACCCGAACCTGCAATCGGTGGCGCCGCTGCGCATCGGCCAGAACGTCAAGGAAGTGCTGGAATCGGACCTCGAAGGCGAATACGACGCACGCACCGCCTACAAGCGCTCGCGCGAGATCTGCAACGAAGTGGGCGACTACGTGTCGATGAAGCTGTTTGAGGACCTTTTGGCCGACGAGGAAGGCCATATCGACTTCCTCGAGACCCAGCTCGACCTGCTCGCCTCCATTGGCGAGGAGAAATACGGGTTGCTCAATGCCGAGTCGGCCGACAACGCCGAGACGAACCAGGGCTGAAGGACATGCGATGCGGCGCGCCCTAGAACTGCTGCGCGCGCCGCGCCGTTCTTCCTTCGCCCCGTTTACGGGGGTGAAAAGCGGTCTGCATAGCAGACGAAAAGCCCTCGAATGGGCTTTTCGAGTGACGAACGCCCGGAGCCATCGCGAAGGGCTGTGTCCCGAAGGGACGGATGAGGGGCAGCGTCCCTCTCTGAAAGGTTTGCACCGCCCCTCATCTGCCTGCCGGCATCTTCTCCCCGTAAACGGGGCGAAGCGCGCGCTCAGCCGTCTCGCCATATTATCCAGCCTTCTGCTGGTAATATCGTCCAAGGCGATGTTCGCTGATGATGCGCTCACAACCCGCGCCGACCTCTCCGCCGCGGACCTTGCCCGCGTCGAGGCCGTCACCCGGCCGACCGCCGATTTCTCGAAACCCGAAGACCACGAGACGCTGCAAGGCGGCGCCGGCACGTCGAAGAAGCGCGTCGACGCCGACGCCTTCTCGCAACCCTCGGCCAACATCACCTTCGAGCAGCGCGCCACGTTCCAGCTCGGCAATGCGCTGTTCCGCAAGAACTGGGTGTCGTCGCCGTCTTCGACGCAGGCGTCCGACGGGTTGGGGCCGCTGTTCAACGAGCGCGCCTGCCAGAATTGCCACCTGAAGGACGGTCGCGGCCGCCCGCCCCTCGGCACCACCTCCATGTTCCTGCGGCTGGCACGGGCGGCGAGCACGGCCGAGGAGCAGGCGATGATCGCCCGGCACGAGGTGCTGAATTTCCCAGATCCCGTCTACGGCACGCAATTGCAGGAACTGGCCGTGCCCGGCCTCGCCGGCGAAGGCCGCATGAGCGTGACCTATACGGAAGAGCCGTTCACGCTGGGCGACGGCACCACCGTCTCCCTGCGCCGGCCCGCCTATTCCGTGACCGATCTCGCCTACGGCCCGCTCGACCCGGCCACCACGCTGTCGCCGCGTCTGACGCCGCCGATGATCGGGCTCGGCCTCGTCGAGCAGATTCCTCCCGCCGACATCCTCGCCCATGCCGATCCGGACGACCGCGACGGCGACGGCATTTCCGGTCGGCCGAACATCGTGCCGGACGAGGCGGCCGGCAAGCCGGCGCTCGGCCGCTTCGGCTGGAAGGCTGAGGCCCCTTCGATCCGCCAGCAGTCGGCCGACGCGCTGGCGACCGACATCGGCATCTCCTCGCCGGAAGCGCCGCGCCATTGGGGCGACTGCACGGAGACCGAGCCGGCATGCCTTGCCATGGCAAACGGCGTGCAGACACGCCTCGGCGACACCGAGGCGCCGGCGCCGGTGATGGACCTGATCACCTTCTATGCGCAAAACCTCGCCGTGCCGGCGCGCCGCGACGCCGGCGGCAAGGACGTCCTTGCCGGCAAGCGGGCCTTTTACGAGATGGGTTGCATTGCCTGCCACACGCCGAAATTCGTCACCCGCCGCGATGCGCCGGACAAGGCGCTATCCTTCCAGCTCGTCTGGCCTTATTCGGATTTTTTGCTGCACGACATGGGCGAAGGGTTGGCCGACGGGCAACAGGTTGGCGAGGCGACGGGCAGAGAATGGCGCACGCCGCCGCTCTGGGGCATCGGCCTGACCGGTCGGGTTGGTGGCGGCCATGCCTTCTTCCTGCACGACGGGCGCGCCCGCAATCTCACCGAGGCGATCCTGTGGCACGGCGGCGAGGGCACCAAGGCCCGCGACCGCTTCGCCGCCGCCGGTGCCGCGACGCGCGCTACGCTGATCAAGTTCCTGGAGTCGCTGTGATGATCCGCTTTTTGAAAGCCGTGGCTAGCTTGCCTTCCATTTTCGCGGTGCTGACGATTTCCCTGTCACTCGCCGCTGCCCAATCGGCTTCGGCGGCGCCGGTGAAAGCCGCCGATGTCATCGGCCGCACCGTCGATGGTTTCGTGCGTCCGGCCTATGCCGCCTTGCACGAGAGGGCTTCCGCCGAGGCAAAAGCCGTTAAAGCGCTCTGCTCATCGCCTTCCCAAGCCAATCTCGACACCGCCCGCGCCGATTTCTCCGCGCTCGTCGACGCCTGGTCGACGATCGAGGTCGTCCAGTTCGGGCCGATCCGCGAGGACAACCGGCTGGAGCGCATGCTGTTCTGGCCGGACCGCAAGTCGATCGGGTTGAAGCAGGTGCAGGCCGCCATCGCCGCCAAGGACCCGTCCGCCGCCGATCCCGCCGCCATCGCCGGCAAGAGTGTCGCCATGCAGGGGCTGGGCGCGCTGGAATACATCCTTTACGGCACCGGCGCGGATGCGTTGGGGAGCGCCGGCGGCGCCTATCGCTGCGCCTATGGGGCGGCCGTGGCCGGCAACATCGAGACCATGGCCGCCGACGTCGATACGGCCTGGAAGAAGCCGGACGGCTTTGCCGCGATCTGGCGGAAGCCGGGGCCCGACAATCCGGTCTATCGCGACGGGCCGGAGGCCGTGACCGAATTGCTCGGCGTGCTCATCGACGGGCTGGAGATGGTCCGCGACGTGCGGCTGAAAGGCTTCCTTGGCGCGAATGCCGACGGCGACAGGCCGAAGCAGGCGATCTTCTGGCGCTCGGGCAAGACGACCGATTCGCTGGCCGCCAATCTCGACGGCCTGGACCGCTTGTTCAAGGTTTCGCGCATCGGCGAGGCGCTGTCCGGCGACGCCCGCTGGATGGCGGAATCGACGCATATCCAGCTTGCCAACGGCGTCGCCGACGCCCGCGCCGCCTCCGGCCCCATCGATGCCGTGCTGGCAGACCCCGAAAAGCGGGCGAAGCTGGAACATTTCCGCCTCGTCACCAGCAGCCTCTCCGGTCTGGTCGGCACACGCATGACGGCCGAGTTCGGCCTGACCGCCGGGTTTTCCTCGCTGGACGGGGATTGAGGATGCAAATGGTCCAAGTTGGCGCGTCCCCACCCCTAGCCCCTCCCCACACGGGGGA
>NZ_JAFKID010000008.1 GCF_017306545.1 Mesorhizobium sp. | reverse complement strand
TCCCCCTCCCCCTTGAGGGGAGGGCTATCGCATATGGCGCAGTACCCCCACCCTTGTTCCCTCCCCTCAAGGGGGAGGGAGACGCCGACGCCGCCTTTTCGTTCAAAATCGTCTGCGTTGGCGTGTCGTGGCAATGCCCTGAAGTCCCCCTCCCCCTTGAGGGGAGGGGTTAGGGGTGGGGGTGCTGCGCCATATGCGATTTTCCGCCCCTTGAGGGGAAGGTGGACGCGCAGCGGCCGGGAGGGGTCAGTCAAGGCAGCGCTCCAACCTCTCGTTACGTCGGCGTGGTGGAGGGTGCCCCTCCCGCCTCGCTTCGCTCGGCACCCTCCCATCGAGGGGGAGAGAGGGCGCTCACCCTTCCAGCAGTCCATCCTCGAAAACCTTCCTGAGCACCGAGGCGAGCCGCGCGCCGCCCAGCGGCGCCATGTCCTTGGTTTCCTGGTGCGACAGCTCCGCCCCGGTCATACCGGCGGCAAGGTTGGTGATGACCGAGCAGGCCGCGACCTTGAGGCCGTAGAAGCGGGCGAGGATGACTTCGGGCACCGTCGACATGCCGACCGCGTCGGCGCCCATGACGCGCGCCATGCGGATTTCGGCCGGAGTCTCGAAGGACGGGCCGGAAAACCACATGTAGACGCCCTTGTGCAAATGGATATCGGCCGCCCCAGCCGCCCGCTCGATCGCCGCGCGCAGGCCGGCGTCGTAGGCCTCCGTCAGACCGACGAAGCGGCGATCGGTCGGCTCGCCGAACAGCGGGTTGGAGCCGGAGAAATTGATATGGTCGGTGACGAGCATCACCGAACCCGGCAGCATTTCGGGGTCCAGCGAGCCGGCGGCATTGGTAAGGATGAGCCGCGCCACGCCGATGCCGGCCAGCGTCTCGATGACCGGGCGCATGACGGCGGCGTCGCCGTGTTCGTAATAGTGCGCGCGGCCGGCCAGCATCAGCGCCGGCTTGCCGCCGAAGCGGCCGGCCACCACCTCGCCCGCATGGCCGGTGACGCCGCTCGCCGGAAAGCCAGGCAGGTCGGCGTAGGGGATGCGCACGGCGTCCTCCACCTCGCCGGCAAGGACGCCGAGACCCGAGCCGAGAACGAGCGCCGCCTGCGGCGCCAATCCGTCGAGCCGCTCCACCAGAAGATCGATCGCTTCCTTCATGTCTCCACGATTCATGTCCCCGCGATTCATGTCTCCACGATTCATGTCCCCGCGATTCATGTCCAGGTGTCGCCGCGGAAACCGTAGGGCAGCATAGCACCCATCGTCACGGTTTCGGCGACGCCTGTTTCGTCGCACAGATAAAGCTTCGTTTCGGGACCGGCGAACTCCGCCAGCCGCTGGCGGCAGCCGCCGCAGGGCGTGCATTTCGCCATCCGCTCAGCAATCACGGCGATCTCGACGATCCTGCCGCCGCCGCCCATGATGTAGTGGCCGAGCGCCGTCGTCTCGGCGCACCAGCCTTCCGGAAAGGAAGCCACCTCGATGTTGGCGCCGGCGAAGACGCGGCCGTCCTCGGTGCGGATCGCTGCGCCAACGGGGAACTTGGAATACGGCGCATAGGCCTTGCTCATGGCTTCGCGCGCGGCGAGATAGAGATCGTGTGACATGGCTTTTCCGAGCGAGTAGCGAGTAGCGAGTAGCGAGTAGCGAGTAGCGAAAATGCTTTCCTTGTTCGCTATTGGCTATTGGCTATTTCGCCCATTCTACCTTTCCTTCACATAGGGTACGCCGCCGGCCCTGGGCGGGATGGCTTTGCCGATGAAGCCGGCGAGCAGCACGACCGTCAGCACATAGGGCAGCGCCTGCATGAACTGCACCGGCACCCTGCCGATAACCGGCAGCGGCGAACCCTGCAGGCGGATGGCGATGGCGTCGAGAAAGCCGAACAGAAGGCAGGCGAACATGGCGTTGACCGGCTTCCACTTGGCGAAGATCAGCGCGGCCAGCGCGATGAAGCCCTTGCCGGCAGTCATGTCCTTGACGAAGCCGGCGTTCTGCACCATCGCCAGATAGGCGCCGGCGATGCCCGTCAGGATACCGGTGCAGATCACGGCGCGGTAGCGCAGCCATTCCACCGAAATGCCGGCCGTATCGACGGCCGCCGGATTCTCGCCGACGGCGCGCAGCCTGAGTCCGAAGCGGGTGCGGAACAGCACCCACCAGGTGAACGGCACCGCCAGGAAGGCAATGTAGACCAGCAGCGAATGGCCGGAGAGCAATTCCGAATAGATCGGCCCGAGGATTGGCACGCCCCGCACGGCGTCGGCGCCGGGGAAGACGATCGCCTCGAAGCGCTCGCCCGGCGCCAGCGCCGGCGTGCGGCCGCCCTGTTTGAACCAGGCCTGGCCGAGGATGATGGTGGAACCGGCGGCGACGAAGTTGATCGCCACGCCCGAGACGATCTGGTTGCCGCGATGGGTGATGGAGGCGAAGCCGTGCACCAGCGCCAGCGCCACCGAAATCAGGATGCCCATGCCGAGCCCGATCCAGGCGGAATGGAACACCGAGGCGGCGGCGGCCGACGCGAAGGCGCCGGCCAGCATCTTGCCTTCAAGTCCGATGTCGAAAATGCCGGAGCGCTCCGAATAGAGGCCGGCGAGACAGGCGAGCAGCAGCGGCACGGAGAGGCGGACGGTGGAGTCCAGCGTCTGGACGGCGACGTCGAAGAAATCCATCTCAGGCCCCCTTGCCGGCTTGCGCCATGCCGACCGATTTCGGACTGAGCGAGGCGAACAGGGCCTGGATGGCGGGGCGGAACATGTGCTCCAGCGCCCCGGCGAACAGGATCACCAGCCCCTGGATGATGACGATCATGTCGCGGCTGATGTTGGGCATCTCGAAGGAAAGCTCGGCGCCACCCTGGTAGAGCATGCCGAACAGGATGGAGGCGAGCACGATGCCGACAGGATGCGAGCGCCCCATCAGCGCCACCGCGATGCCGACGAAGCCCGCGCCGGAGACGAAATCGAGTGCCACGTTGTGCTGGTCGCCCATGGTCGGGTTGAGCGCCATCATGCCCGACAGCGCCCCCGAGATCATCATGGTGACGAGGATGATGCGCGTTTCCGAAATGCCGGCATAGCGCGCCGCCTTCGGCGAAAAACCGTAGGTGCGCATCTCGTAGCCGAGCTTGGTGCGCCAGACGAGCAGCCAGACCAGCCAGGCCATCACCAACGCCAGGATGAAGGAGATATTGAACGGCGCCGAGCGGATCTTCGCGAAGCCGAACAGTTCGATCAGCCAATTCAGCTTCGGCAGTTGCGCGCCGTCGAGGAAATTGCGCGTCTGCGGCGCCATCGCGCCGATGGGCTTGATGACGTCCACCAGCATGTAGACCATGATGGAGGCGGCGATGAAATTGAACATGATCGTGGTGATGACGATGTGCGAGCCGCGCCTGGCTTGCAGCCAGGCCGGAATCAGCGCCCACAGCGCGCCGAACAGCGCCGCCGCCGCGATGGCGATGGGAAACAGCAGATACCACGGCAGCACGCTGTCGAGGCTGAGGCATACGATGGCGATGCCGAGGCCGGCGATATAGCCCTGCCCCTCGCCGCCGATGTTGAACAGCCCGCAATGGAAGGCCACCGCGACCGAGAGGCCGGAGAAGATGAAGGTGGTGGCGTAGAACAACGTATAGGCGATGCCCTGCCCGCGCCCGAACGCGCCTTCCACCAGGATGACGGCGGCGCGGAACGGGTTCTCGCCGACCAGAAGCACCACCAGCCCGGCGACGATGAAGGCGACGGCGAGATTGACGAGCGGGATCAGCCCGTAGTCGGCCCAGGCAGGCAACTTGGCATAGGGCACGCTCATTCGGCCGCCTCCTTCCGCTCGACGCCGGCCATCAGAAGGCCAAGCTCGCCTTCGCCGGCTTCCGGCCCCCGCTCGCCGACGATGCGGCCGGCGAACATCACCAGGATACGGTCGGACAGCGAGCGGATCTCGTCCAGTTCGACCGACACCAGCAGCACCGCCTTGCCGGCGTCGCGCATGGCGATCAGCCGTTTGTGGATGAATTCGATGGCGCCGACATCGACGCCGCGCGTCGGCTGGCCGACGATGAGGACGCCGGGGTCCTGCTCGATTTCCCGCGCCAGCACGATCTTCTGCTGGTTGCCGCCGGAAAAGTTGGCGGTCTTCAGCCGCGGATTGGACGGCCGGATATCGTATTTCTCGATCTTGTCCTTCGCGTCGGCGAGGATCGCGTCGATGTTGAGCAGCGGCCCCTTCAGATAGCGCGGATCGTCGTGATAACCGAGAATGGAATTTTCGTTCTCCTCGAATGCCAGCACCAGCCCGACGTGGTGGCGATCTTCCGGCACATGCGCCAGCCCGCGTTCCCGCAACTCACCGGGATCGGCAGCACCGGTCAGGTCGATAGGCTTGCCGTCCAGCGTCGCGCTGCCCGAAACCGCATTGCGGATTCCCGAAATCGCCTCCAGCAGTTCCGACTGGCCGTTGCCGGCGACGCCGGCGATGCCGACGATCTCGCCGGCGCGCACGTCGAACGACACGTCGTCGACCATGGTGACGCCGCGCGAATCCCGAACGACGAGGTTCTTCACCGAAAGCTTGACGGCGCCGGGCTTCGCCTCGCCCTTGTCGACGCGCAAAAGCACGCGCCGGCCGACCATCAGTTCCGCCAGTTCCTCCACCGTGGTCCTGGCCGTCTCGCGGGTGGCGACCATCGTGCCCTGCCGCATCACCGACACCGTGTCGGTGATGGCCATGATCTCGCGCAGCTTGTGGGTGATGAGCACGACCGTCTTCCCCTGCTCCTTCAACTGCTTGAGGATGCGGAACAGGTGGTCGGCCTCGGCCGGCGTGAGCACGCCGGTCGGCTCGTCGAGAATCAGGATTTCGGCGCCGCGATAGAGCGCCTTGAGGATTTCCACGCGCTGCTGCAAGCCGACGGGCAGTTCCTCGATCAGCGCGTCGGGATTGACCTGCAAGCCGTATTCGCGCTCCAGCCTGACCAGTTCCGAGCGCGCCTTGGCTATTGACGAGTTCAGCAGAGCATTGCTTTCGGCGCCGAGGATGACGTTCTCCAGCACGGTGAAGTTGTCGACCAGCATGAAGTGCTGGTGCACCATGCCGATACCGGCGGCGATGGCGTCGTTGGAGGTCTTGATCGAAGCCGGCTTGCCGTTGACTTTGATCTCGCCGCTGTCGGCCTGGTAGAATCCATAGAGGATCGACATCAGCGTCGACTTGCCGGCGCCGTTTTCGCCGACGATCCCGTGGATGGTGCCACGCGCCACCTCGAGGTTGATGTCGCGGTTGGCGTGCACCGGCCCGAAACTTTTATTGATGCCGATCAGCTCGATTGCGGCCTCAGCCATGCAGTCGTTCCCGTCGTGTTTTTATCGTTTGGTCAAAATGCCTAACACGGCGCCGGGTCCCTGCCAACGGCGCCGCTCCCGTTCCACTCTCGACAAATCGCGGCGCAATTGTCAATTTCCAAGGTGGCAGCAGCCACCGTATTCCCCGGCGATGGCCGCAAGGACACGCGGCGACACAGGCCGGCAGGGAGACGCCCATGGACAGCACTGACGAACGGCTCATCGCACTGGAAATCCGAGTCGCCGAGCAGGAACACACGATCGAGGAACTGTCCGGCCAACTCGCCGAGCAATGGAAGGCCGTGGACAGGATGCAGCACAAGCTGCATGCGCTGGCCGAGCGCTTCCTGGCGCTGGAGGAGCAGGCGGCGCCGGACATTCCGGTGACGAAGCCGCCGCACTGGTAGGAGGAGCCCATGGCGAATCGCGCGGCAAGCGGTGACGGCGAGCAGCGCCGGCGCGCCGGCGACTACATTCTCGGCCGCATGAGCGAGACGGAACGCGAGCGCGCCGAACGCGACCTCGAAATCGATGCGGCGTTCCGCGACGCGGTCATCGCGCTTGCCGAGGATATGCGCGTCTTCGGCCAGATGGAAACGCCGGCCTCCCCTTCGCCGGAGCGCTGGCAGGCCATCACCGCCCGTATCGCCGAATTGCCGCAGATGCGGCAGGCGGACCTGCCGGGGATCGACCCCGAGAAGCCCCTTATCGGCTCGGTAAGGCGAACTGTCGGCATGGGGCTGCATGCGCTGCCGAACCGCCGCGCGATCGCCGTCGCGCTCGGCCTGATCGCAGCCTTCGCGCTGGGCTATCTGGCGGGCAGGTTATAGAGGCAAACGGCGAGACATCAGCATCATGGGCTCGCCGTGCTCCTCGAATGTCTCGACGGAGCGCCAGCCGAGCGACGCATAGAACCGCCGGGCCTCCCAGGTGTAGAGGTGAAGCACCTCGACGCCCTGCGCGCGGCCATGCGCCTCGACAGCCTTTACCAGCGCAGCCCCGATCCCACGGCCGCGAAATGCCGGGCCGACGACCAGTCCAGCCAGCCACGGCGTTACGTCGTGCGCGGCGTCGAGTTCATGCCTCACGAGAAGAACCGTGCCCGCCGGCATCCCATCGACGCGCGCGACGAACGCAACTTCGAGACGATCATCGCCGGTCAGCAGCCTGTGCAGCCCAGCCACATCGTGACCGAGCGTGCGAACGGCGCCACCGAAAAACGCCGCCATGCGCAGGCGCGCGACCGGCTCGATGTCATGCTCGTTCATCATGTCTATCACGGCATTCACGGGCTCTCCAAAGCAAAACCGCCGGGACGATGCCCGGCGGTTCGCATTTCAATGAACCTGGCAGATCAGTACGGGCACTTGCCGTCGGTGGTGAAGTCGTGCACCTCGATCTTGCCGTCGATGATGTCCTGCTTGGCCTTGTCGGCGGCGGCCTTCATGTCGGCGGTGACGAGGTTCTTGTTGTTGTCGTCCATGGCGTAGTCGACGCCGCCTTCCTTGAGGCCGAGATGCAGCGAGCCGGCGGTGAATTTGCCGTCCTTGGCATCCATCAGCCCGTTATAGACAGCGACGTCCACGCGCTTGACCATCGAAGTCAGCACATGGCCGGGCTGCAAGCCGTTCTGGTTGGAATCGACGCCGATGCCGAGCTTGCCGGCGTCAGCCGCCGCCTGTAGCACACCAACGCCGGTGCCGCCGGCCGCCGCGTAGATCACGTCGGCGCCCTGGTCCATCTGCGTCTTGGCGATCTCGCCGCCCTTGGCCGGGTCGTTCCAGGCCGCCGGGGTGTCGCCGGTCATGTTGTAGACGACGTCGGTGGCGCCGGCCGCCTTGGCGCCGCCGACATAGCCGCAACCGAACTTGCGGATGAGCGGAACGTCCATGCCGCCGATGAAGCCGACCTTGTGGGTCTTGGAAGCCATCGCCGCCAGCACGCCCACGACATAGGAGCCTTCGTTCTCCTTGAACGTCACCGAACGGACGTTCGGCGCATCGACGGCGTCGTCGATGATCTCGAACTTGATGTCGGGATAGTCCGCCGCCACCTTCTTGAGCGAATCGACGAAGGAAAAGCCGGTCATGATGATCGGGTTGCGGCCGTCCTCGGCGAAGCGGCGCAGCGCCTGCTCGCGCTGCGAGGCGTTGGAAATCTCGAAGTCGACATAGGCGATGCCGGTTTCCTTCTTGAACTTCTCGGCGCCGTTGTAGGCAGCCTCGTTGAAGGATTTGTCGAACTTGCCGCCCAGATCATAAAGCAGCGCCGGCTTGATGTCGTCGGCCAAGGCCGGGAAAGCCAGTGCGGTTGCGGCCAGCAGGCCGAGAACGATACGTTTCATGTGATCCACACCCTGTCGGTTTCATTGCTTGTGCGCCGCCGCCAACCGCTCCTCAGCGGCTGCCGGACAGCGTTCCGGCAGGAGTGTTTCCTCCCGCTTGGGCGCAATCTTGCATGGCCCGGAACAAAATTCACCTGGAATTTTGACCTTTTGGAAAACCATGGTGCAGCAAGCCGCAGCATGGTCGAAAACCGTCGCGCCGAGGCGCAAAGGCGCCGCCACGTCAGGCAGGCGTCGGCGCGGCGGCGGCCGGAATGGCGCAGGACACGCCCGTACCCTTCAGGCCGCAATAGCCGCCTGGATTCTTGGCCAGATACTGCTGGTGCTCCTCCTCGGCGAAATAGAATTCGCCGGCCGGCTCGATCACGGTGGTGATGCGCTCGCGCCCCGCGGCCTTGAGCGAAGCCTGATAGGCGTCGCGCGACGCCAGCGCCTGCTGTCGCTGCGCCTCGTTGACGGTGTAGATCGCCGAGCGGTAGGTGGTGCCGACGTCGTTGCCCTGGCGCATACCCTGGGTCGGGTCGTGCGCCTCCCAGAAGATCTTGAGCAGCGTGGCATAAGACACGATCTTCGGGTCGAAGACCACGAGCACGGTTTCCGCATGGCCGGTGAGCCCGGTGCAGGCCTCCTGATAGGTCGGGTTCGGCGTGAAACCGCCGGAATAGCCCGAGGCGGTCACCCATACGCCTTCGATCTGCCAGAACAGGCGCTCCGCCCCCCAGAAGCAGCCGAGCGCGAACAGCGCCGTCTCAAGGCCGTCCGGATAGGGACCCTTGAGCGGATGCTTGAGCACGTAATGCCTGGCCGCCGTTGCGATCGGCTTGGCGCGGCCGGGCAGCGCTTCGCCGGGCTTGGGCAGGTTGAGCTTCTTGTTCAGCATGTCGCTCAGGAAAAACATGACGATCTCCCTTGATTGGAATGTGCCGCGAAAACGTCAGCCGGCGGCGAGGCGGCTGGCTCGCCGCGCCTGCTTGTAGCCGATCATATAGAGCAGGAAGGCAAGCGCTGCGAACACCGCGAACCCCGGCAGGCCGATCACCCAGTCGATCACCGTATCCCACAGCAGCGGCTGCACCTTCTCGCGCACGAAGCTTTCGGCGGCGGCGAGCGTTTCGGGCGAAACCGCGTTCCAACTGGTCTTGAGCGGCGTCATCACCAGATGCGAAGCCGCCACCGAGCGCGTGGCGTCGAGGACCGCCATGATGACGGAGACGGCCAGCGCGATCATGGCGGCAAGACGGAAGAAAAAACGGATCATCAGGCTTTCGAACACCTTCGCTGCGTTAGATATGGTCCATGCCTTGGCTGCGCAATCTTCACACGCGAAAGTGAGGCGCGGTCAAGGCCGTTCATGCCGCACGACGGCGGCCCCGGCGCACAGCCAGCCAAAGGGCGAGGACGAGGCCGGCGCCCGCGCCGACGAGCAAGCCCACGGCGCCGGCGAAAAGCACGAAATAGGCGCAGCCGCCCTCGAAACAGCCGACGTCGAGGCCCTCGGCCAGCAGGCTGCCGACGCCGAGCCCGACGGCGGCCCCGACAGCCGTACCGAGAAGGAGCCCCAACGCGGCAAAGAGCAGCGAAACGATCACGCCAGGCCGGCCGCCGCCCTGGCCGGTATAGATCGCCTCGGCACCGCCCCCGCTCCTGAGCAGGTAGATGCAGGCGAGCCCGATGGCGATCTCTCCGGCGGCGGTGGCCAGCGCCCGCGGCGCGAAGGCGAAACCGGGGGCGACGAGCGCATAAGCCTGCACGCACACCAGCCAGACGATGACGGCGCTCTGCCAGATCGTGAACTGGCGCGGGAACCGTGCCGACCGGCCGAAGGCGAGGCCGAGCAGAAAAAAGCTCCAAAGCAGGGAGACGACGTCGAAAACGGACGTGGCCCAGAACAGCACGGCGACGCTTTGTGGCAATCCGTAGCCCGGAAACAAAGCCGGCCAGATGCCGAAAAGCCCACGGACTTCCATCGCCATGGTCACGACGACCCACGCGACGGGCACATAGGAAAGCCCGCTGTCAGCCCGCTCCGGCCTGCCGGCCTGCTCGTTCGTCGTCATGATACCCCCGTCGAGGACCGCCGCAGTCGACAGAAGCGATGCCCCCAAGTCAAGGGAGCCGAGTCAAGGGAACGGATTGCGCCGCAAGCCATTTGGCCCGGCATCGGCCGAAGCCGCCACCGCCCCCCGTATAGACCTGGCAATGACCGATCTGCGCAACGGTTGCCGATATGGCTTGGCATTCCGCTCCGGATCGACTAGATGAGCCCCGCGCGGTCGCTTCGGCGGCTGGCGCGGTGGAAGGAATGCGTCGGTCGAAGCATTCATGGCGGGCCCAGAGCTCGCTTCCACAGGATAAGCGCAATCCCGACCCCACGGCGAAACCGGCCGCAGGTGCGCACGGACGGAGAGGTGGCCGAGTGGTTGAAGGCGCACGCCTGGAAAGTGTGTTTACGGGAAACCGTAACGCGGGTTCGAATCCCGCTCTCTCCGCCAGCCAGCTTTTAAGCTATAAAAATCAAGTGAAATCAGATAGTTGATTTGTCTCTACGTATGGGCGATGCCCCACGGGGATGCGCCAAAGTCAGGTCTCTTGCAAGCGTTAGGGCCTCTCAGTTCCCAGATGGAGTTTGAAGTGGCGTTACTGTGTGGCTCGGCGGTTGAAGCTCTCTACTGCTTCATTGAACTCCTCGATGGCCCTGCTATTGGCACGTGAAGCATTGTCTATGGCCTCCTGAGCCTCCCGCTTGTTGCATCTGATGAAATCCTCAACGTCTGACTTGTAGTTTTCCAACTCGCGTTTGCAGCTATCGAACTCCCCTTCATCATCGAAGGCCCCATAACTATTGGCACAATAGGGGGCTGAGGGTTCCGAGCAGGCAACGGCCGGTAGAACAGATATGGTCCATATCGCGCATCCGATTATCACCGTCCGCATCGTCTCAAGTCCTCCCTTATGTCCAACCCCAAGGGCCGTTGCGCCAACGCCCCAATCCCTGCGCAAGCGTCACTGCAGTGCGGGCACGCTGACCCACCAAGACCCCCTCTATCCACGAAAGCACAGTGCGTGTGGCGAAGGGTCCGAGCACTAAGTGACCTTGAAGCCGGACCGTATCGCTCATGACGTGAACCCAGTTGAGGAACCAGACGTTCCCGGCAACGATCGCGACGATCATCACCAGCAACGCCGCCGCCACGTACCAGAGATAATGCAGCCGGATTAGGCCCTTCTGGCTACCTCCTAGGTTTTCGATGGCTGTCATCGCCCCGCCCCCCATATTCGAGGTGGGTACGCCCGTATCGTGCAGACAGAAACCAAAACCCGTCCGTCTTGTGGGCCGCGAGACTGTCGAAAACCGGTCTACGATCCTGTTGGTCTCCGCTTTCACGGCCGCGTTCGCAGACGGCAGCCGCCAGCCGACGACCGCTCGCTACGGCGCCGGTATTTTGCCGCGGTTACGCGCGTTGCGATATTCCTGGACCACCAGGTCGGTCAGTTCCTGGACTGACGTCTCGGAGGTGAACTTGTCGAAGACGACGGTGCCACCCTCGACAAGATTGATCCTGTCGCAGACGTCGAAAATCTGGGCGTAGTTATGCGCCACGATGACGATGCCGATATCGCCGTTCTCCTTCAACTGCTGGATGACGTCGAGAATCATGGCGGATTCCTTGGCCCCCATTGCTGCCGTCGGCTCGTCGAGAAGCAGGATGTTCGCCTTCTGGTAAACCGAACGGGCAACCGCGATGGCTTGCCGCTGGCCGCCCGACAGCTTGGCTACCGCCGCGTCCACCGACGGAATGTTGACACCCATCCGCTCCAGATGCGCGATCGCCGCCCGCCGCATGGCCGCGTCGTCGAGAATCCCCAGCGGGCCGCCGAACACGGCCTCGCGTTGCAGGAACATGTTGCGGTAGACGTTCAACTCATTGATAAGCGCCAGATCCTGATACACCGCCTCGACGCCCAGGCTTCGCGCATGCGCGACCGAACGCAGCGTCACCGGCGCGCCGTCGACATAAAGTTGCCCGCTCGTCGGCTGGAGGTAGCCGGTGAATATCTTGACAAGGGTCGACTTGCCGGCGCCGTTGTCCCCCAGAAGCCCCAGCACTTCGCCCCTGTCGAGCCGCAGGTTGATGTCGCGTAGCGCGATAACCCGCCCGAAACTCTTGGCGATGTGTTCGGCGCGCAGGATTTCTCTCCGACCAGTGGGTTCCATCACCCGCCCCCCTGTTCGCGCAGCCGGTTCAGGCGGATGTTGACCGCCATCGTCATCAGGATCGCCGCGCCGAGGATCATGTCGAACGTATAGGCGCTGACGCCAAGCAGGGTGAAGCCGTCCTTCAGGATCGCCAGCACCAGTGCGCCCAGGAAGGCGCCAATCATGGTCCCCACCCCACCCGTCAGCAGCGTTCCGCCGATGACCGCCGAGGCGATGGCCGCGAACATGATCTCTGTGCCGCCAGCCAGCGGATCGATCGAGCCGATGCGGAAAGCGTCGAGAATGCCGGCAAAGCCGCCGAGCATGCTGCACAGGACGAAATTGCCGGTCTTGATCGCCCGCACCTTGATGCCGACTTCGACCGCGCCCGTCGGGTTGCCGCCGGTCGCCACGGTGTGCAGACCCCAACGGGTTTTCTTCAGGACGAATTGCAACCCGACGGCAATGGCCACTGCCCATGCCAGTTCCGCCCAGGCGTTGGCCCCGAATATCCAGGAGAAGACTTCACCGGCCTGCGGCTGCACTGGAAAGCCACCCGAAATCGTCAACGTGAAGCCGTTGATCAGGAACAGTGTGCCGAGCGTGGTGACGAAGGAAGGCAGCAGGAGGAAGGTCGTGACGAGGCCGTTCATCAGGCCAACCAGCGCTGCCGCCGCCAGCCCGGCGATCACGGCCAGCCATGACGGTGCGCCTGCGGCAGCCGCGAAATACATCACGAATGGCGACAGCGCGTAGACCATGCCCACGGACAGGTCCAGTTCGCCGCAGACCAGCACCATCACCTGGCCAGCCGCGATGATGGCGGTGGTACCGGTGAACTGGACGAGGTTCTCGAGGTTTGGCGGAGACAGGAAGGCGGCGCTGGAGGACTGGAAATAGACCACCAGCAGCAGGCCGGCGATGACGATGCTGGCCTCGCGATAACGGAACGCAGCCGTCAGCGCTCGCCGCCAGAAGCCGGGGCGCGGGGCGGCAGCGTCACCTTCGCCGACACGCTCGCCACCGCGACTACGCCGTCCGGCGACCGGTGGCCGGAGGAATCCGCCTTCCTGATCCATCACGGCACCTCAACCGCCGATCGGACCTGTGCGTTCGACCAGCTCTTGCGCGCTGGCGTTGCCTTCGTAGCGGCTTTTCGTCTTGAGGTAAGGCTGGACGCTGTTCTTGGCGATGAACTTCAGGCCGGTGTTGATGTCGGCCGGACCGCTCAGGCCGCCCGACATCTGGAACAGGAACATCTCCATGACGGTATAGAAGCCTTGCAGATAGGGCTGCTGGTCGATGGTAAAATCGAGATGGCCGGCATCGATGGCGTCGAGCGTTCCGGGCAGCAAGTCGAAGCCGCCGGCGCGCACGCCCTTGGCATGCAATCCGTATTTTTCCATTGCCTTGCCGACCGCCATGGTGCTGCCGGCATCGACGGCGAACATGCCCTTCACATCCTTATGGCCGACATAATAGGCGTCGACCGCCGACACTTCCTCGTTGACGGTCGGGCCGCTGGCGATCTGGCTGAAAGTGATCTTCTTGCCCGAAGCCTTGATCGCGTCGGCGGCGCCGTCGAGGCGAGGCTGGATGTTGAGCTGGCCGGGCGTCGCGATGAAACCGACGACCTCGCCTTCGTCGACCAGGCCGACGATGCGTTCGCCCAGTGCCTTGCCGGCGAGATAAAGATCCTGCCCGATATAGGCCAGCCGCCCGTTGTCCTTGGCGTCGGCATTGTAGGCGAAGACCGGGATACCGGCCTGCATCGCCTTCTTGACGGGATCGTTGAAAGCATGTTCGTCAACGAGGCAGACGGCGATGCCGTCCACGCCGGCGGCGATGGCCGTATTCATGGCGTTGACCATCTCCGAGGCAATGGATTTCTGCGAGCCCGTCCATTGATAGGTGCAGCCCAGCAGGGCGCATGCGTCGGCGATGCCATATTGGGTCGGCACGAAGAACGGGTTGGTCGTGACGTGGTTCACGAAAGCGAATTTCCAGGGCTTGTGCTTGGGAAAATCGCCGGTCTTGCCGTCTTCGGCGCCAAGCGCCGGCAACGCGCCGAGCGCCATGAGCGACGCCACGCCGCCCGTACCCAATGCGGCCTGCAATACTGTGCGGCGCGTCGTTGCAAAGTCCTTCTCTACGACGACCTTGCTGTCTGGATCCCGGATGGTCATGGCAATCTCCTTGCGTTGGTTTGTATTCTCCTGCGCAATACTTTGCCGGTTTTGCCGACGCAGCTTGTGGTGAGGGGCGTTTTCACGGTGCCGGGAATGTAACTAGTCTTGCCTGCGCGGTTTAGTAGGGCGCTTTCAGGCGATGACTTGTTTTTGAACACATCCGCCTGGCGGCCCGCCGTCAAGGCACCGGTCATCCGTTTGATAGGTCGAAATCCGGATAACAGGGCCGCTCCCGACGGCCAGGGCGGAGTACCGCCGTCAGTCATCACGAATATTTTATTCAACGTTACCTGGATGTGGTGGAAAAGATCGAACCGTCTGCTGAACTTGTGCGTTTTTATGGCGGCTATTTTTGCGACATCAACGGTAATCTTCTCCCTCCTCTTCGACGAATCGCATGTCCGATCATAAGTCTTTGGCTCGCCAGAAAGCGCTCGCAACCGGCGCCCGTTCCGGTATCGGGTGCGGCGTTGCGGTCGCGCTCGGTCAGGCAGCGCCGAGACGGCGAAGCATTACGTCGAGAGCAACGGTGCCGGGATCGCCCCCGCGGAAGAATTTCATAGGGCTGGCGACGGGAAGATGGCGCGCAAGGCCGACTTCGGCCGAAGGCGAGGTTCCTGACCCTGACCGCATAGAGGAGCGACGTTCATGACGGTTAAATTCTCGGCGGATGCGAACGCGGCTGCGACCGAGCTTCCTCATTTCTGGGAACACACGGTGGGCAGCGGCCGCGCGGCGCTGGCCTTACGGGCCGATTGGCAAGCGCAAATGAAACAGGCGCATGACGAACTCGGCATGAAACATGTGCGGTTCCACAGCATCTTGAGCGACGACATGGGAACGCTCATCGGTGAGGGCGACACCTTGTTCTATTCGTTCTTCAACACCGACCAGATTTTCGATTTCCTGCTGTCCATCGGCATGAAACCGTTCGTCGAGCTGAGCTTCATGCCGACAATACTGGCCTCGGGCAATCAGACGGTTTTTCATTACAACGCCAACGTCTCGCGACCCAAAGACTACGGGCAATGGGCGGTCCTGATCAGAAAGCTGGTGCAACACTGGGTGGACCGCTATGGCCTGGAGGAAGTTCGAGCCTGGTTCTTCGAGGTCTGGAACGAACCGAACCTGACGGCGTTCGGCAGCGGCGAAAAGAGCGACTATTTCGAGCTGTATCGCTATACGGCGGAAGCCGTCAAAGGCGTCGATCCGCTTTTGAAGGTCGGCGGCCCGGCGACGGCCGACAACGCCTGGATCGAGGATTTCCTGAATTTCTGCCGCGCCAACGGCCTGCCAGCTGATTTCGTCAGCACGCATCACTATCCGACCGACGATTTCGGAAAGCCGGGCGACGATACCGAAGCGCAACTGGCCGCGAGCCGCCGCAGCGCGTTGCGCGACGAGGCGCGCAACGCGCGCCGGCAGGCAGGCGACCTGCCGCTTTATTATACGGAGTGGTGCACGTCCTCGAACCCGCGCGATTTCATGCACGACGACCCGTATGCCGCGGCCTTCATCGTCAAGACAGTGCTGGAAGCGAACGGGCTGGTGCAGGGTTACAGCTACTGGACGTTCTCGGACATTTTCGAGGAGAACTATTTTCCTTCAGTACCGTTCCACGGCGGGTTCGGGCTGTTGAACATCCACGGCATTGCCAAGCCCGCCTACCGTGCCTTCCAATTGCTGCATGATCTGGGCACGCAAATGCTGCCGGTCGAAGGAAGCCATGAGACCGTCGATGCCTGGCTCGTGCGCGGCGACGGGCAGTTCACGCTCATGCTGACCAATTTCGCCCTGCCGCGCCATCCGATCGGGACGCAGCAGGTTTCCTTCACGCTCAAGTCCGCGCCGTCCGCAACGACGGCTTCCATTCGGCGGATCGACCTCGAGCACGCCAACGCCAAGCGACACTGGGAACAACTGGGCAAGCCTGACTATCTAAGCCCGAAAACGGTCGACGAGCTGAAAGGTCTGTCGCAACTTCGCAGCGAGCCGCTTGCCGTTACGGGAAACGCCGGCACGCTGAGCCTCGACGTCGAGATGCCGCCGCAATCGGTCGCGGCGATCCGTTTGTCGAGTTGAGCGAAATGGGCGATTGGGCGCCCCGCCATGAAGATCACGAGTTCTTCCGCGCCGTCTCCGGCAATTCCGGCAGCGGGCTTCCTCGGGGAACGCCGATCTTCTTGGGATCGGCATTCCCTTCGTATCACTGATCCGGTCTACCGGGTTGCGCGGGATGCCGGCCGGCGGGAAAGCCGCGCGAATGACACACTTGGCAGTTTGCCGCTGGCCAGCATGATGCCGAAGATGGCGACCGCGACGCCGGCAATCTGGGTCACGTCCGGCGTCCGGCCGAATACGGCTGCCACGACAAGTGCCGAAACCGGTACCAGGTTGAACAACACCGACGTAGCGCCTGGTCCACGCCGCGCGATGCCCACCTGCCAGAAAATATAGGCCAGCACCGATCCGACCAAGGCCATCCAAAGGATCGATACCCAGGCGATGGCAGGCGCATGAGCAAGGGTAGCGACCGGTGCTTCCACCAGGAAGGCCGCGAGCCCGAGGGCCACCGCGCCGACGAGCATTGTCCATGCGGAAGTTTCAAGTGGCGTCGCCTCGCGGACCCAACGGCGGCAGCCGATCGTGTATAGCGCCCATGCGAGGCTGCCGAGCAAAATCAGCAGATCGCCCGACGCAAAATGCGTACCGGAGAAGGCACCCACCGTCAGCGCGACGCCGACAAGGCTGATCGCCATTCCCGCAAGTGCGCGCGCCGACGGCAGTTGCCGCAGCAGGACCGATTCGAGAAGGTTGGTGGTCAACGGACTGGTGCCCATGATGAGCGCCGCGGTCACTGGGCTCGATGTCTCCATACCGAGGAACAAGGCGGCATTGAAGCCGGCAACACCGACCACGCCCAGCGTCAACATGGCGACGAGATTGCGCCGCACCACGCCCCATGAGATGCCTCTGGCGATGCCGAGCGCCAGCATGATGGCCACCGCCGCAATGGCAAAGCGCCCCGCCGCCGCAGTCCATGGCGGCAGGTTGACGAGCGCGATCCGCGTCGCCTCGAAATTGGTTCCCCAAAACACCGCCGCAAGGGCGCTGAGAGCGAGCGCTCCGCCCTCACTTCGGGAAACGGGGGCATGGGTCAAACTTGAAACGGACATGACAACCTCGCTGGCTCATTGGAGTCCGACGCAAATTGCCTTATCGGAATCATCTAAGATATGACGAATCCCAATAATTGGCTTTCCAAAAATGGAAGGGCGTATGAGTGATCTGAACTGGGACGACTGCCGCATTTTTCTGGCGCTGGCGCGCGAGGGAACGCTGTCCGGCGCGGCCCGGCAACTCAGGACCGGCGTGGCAACGGTTTCCCGCCGGATCGAGAGGATGGAGCATGCGCTCGGCCTGCCGCTCTTTTTGCGCACCCAGACCGGCTACATGTTGACCGACCAGGGCGAGACCATGATCTCACGCGCCGAAGCGGTGGAACTGGCCATGCTGGAAATGCGGCAGGAGGCATCCGATCATGCCGAGATCCGCGGCGTGGTGCGGCTGACCAGCATAGAAAGCCTGGTCGCGCCGCTCATCGTGCCGGCGCTCGCGCCGCTGCTGGGCGCCAATCCGGGGCTGGATGTGGAAATCCTGTTTTCAACGGCGACGATCAACATGCACCGTCACGACGCCGACCTGGCGCTGCGCATGGTGCGGCCCGAGCGCGGGCATCTGCGTGTGCGCCAGCTGGCAACGATGGGCTTCGGCCTCTATGGCCCGCCTGACGGAAGCAGGCCGGGCCGCATGATAACCTGGCCGGAGGCGGCAAGTCTTGGAACCTTGCTAAAATGGAGCGAGGCTTTCGAAGGGCAGCATGCGCCAAGGCTGGCGGTAAACACGCTGCCCGGCCAGACCCAGGCCGTGCGGTGCGGCATCGGCGTTGCGGTCCTGCCGCATCTCGTTGCACGGGATGCCGGGCTGCAACTCCTCACCGACCGCTTGCCTGGCGGCGAGCCGATGCAGAGGCCTATCCTTCTGGTCACTCATGCCGACCTCGCCGCCTCGCGTCGGGTGGTGAGCGTGGCCGAAGCCGTGGGCGGCGAAATCGTCCGTCACCGTCGCAGCCTGGCGGAGCCATAGGCGTGATCGGCTCCAGGGCAGGAACGACGGGCCGCCTTGTTGTGTCGGTGTTTCCCATGCGACCCACCAGGCCGAAGCCATACCTGCCATTGTTCAGGAGAAACAAACGCCTGAGGCTTCTATTGGTCATTTGCCCTCCGGTATGATTGCCAGCACTTCCTGCGCGCCGGCCGCTCTTCCTGCTTGAATTGCGGGGAGCGGGAAGCCAAGCTGCAATTGCCCTGCATATCGGTCGCAGCCGACAGGTGGATTTCATGGGAGACTGGCTGATGCCGAATACAGCACCGTCCGAGATCGCGGAAACATGGCTCGCGCGTTTTTCGGCGATGCTTGCCGAAAGCCCGCGCAAGGCGGTCGAGGACTTTTTCCTGGAAGACTGCTACTGGCGCGACCTGCTCGCCTTCACCTGGAACATAAAGACCATGGAAGGCCGCGCCGCGGTCGTCGCCATGCTGGAGGCGTCGCTCGCGTCCGCCTCGCCGACAGAGTGGCATGTTTCGAGCGAGCCTTCGGTTGACGGTGACACGATCGAGGCATGGTTCACCTTCGAGACCGCGGTCGCCCGCTGCGAAGGCATCATGAGACTGCGCGGCGGCCGCTGCTGGACGATGTTCACCGCGGTCAAGGACCTGAAGGCGTTTCCCGAGAAGAAGGGCGCGACACGCTCGCTCGGCGTCCGCCACAAGGCCGATCCCGACCGCGAGACATGGTCGGAGAAACGACGGCGCTGGCAGGCCGAGCTCGGCACCAGCCGGCAGCCGGAATGCCTCATCATCGGCGGCGGACAGGGCGGCATCGCGCTCGGCGCCCGTCTGAAACAGCTCGACGTGCCGACGCTCATCGTCGAACAGAACGAGCGGGCTGGCGATTCCTGGCGCCGGCGCTACCGCTCGCTCGTGCTGCATGATCCGGTCTGGTACGATCACCTGCCCTACATTCCTTTTCCCGAGCACTGGCCGGTGTTCACGCCCAAGGACAAGATGGGCGACTGGCTGGAAATGTATGTGAAGGTGATGGAGCTCGACTACTGGACCTCCACGCGCTGTGTCTCGGCCTCCTACGACGCCGGCGAAGGCCTCTGGACGGTCGAGCTGGACCGCGCGGGCGAGCGCATCGTTGTAAAGCCCAGGCAGCTTGTCTTCGCGACGGGAGCCTACGGGCCGCCGCGCGCGGTCGAGCTGCCGGACATGGAGCTGTTTGCCGGAGAGATCCTGCATTCCAGCCGCTACAACGACGGAAGCCGCTTCCGCGGCAAGAATTGCGTCGTCATCGGCGCGGCGAGTTCCGCCCACGACGTCGCCGTCGACTTGTGGGAAGCGGGCGCCAACGTCACCATGATACAGCGTTCGCCGACGACCGTCGTGCGCTCCGGCACGCTGATGGAGGTCGGTTTCGAGACTTATTCGGAGCGCGCAGTCGAGCGCGGTATAACGGTCGAGAAGGCCGACACGCTGACGGCCTCCATGCCTTTCGCGCTGGTGCCGGCGGGGCAGAAGGCGCTCTACGACCGCATCCGCGCGCGCGACCGCGATTTCTACCGCAGGCTCGGCGAGAGCGGCTTCCTGCTCGATTTCGGCCACGACGAGACGGGCCTCTTGATGAAGGCCTACCGGACGGGCTCGGGCTACTATATCGACGTCGGCGCCAGCGACCTGATCATGGACGGCAAGATAAGGGTCAAGAGCGGGCAGGATATCCGCTCCCTGACGCCCGCCGGCGTCGTCATGGACGACGGCGAGGAAATCCATGCCGATGCCGTCATCGCCTGCATCGGCTACCATTCCATGCACGAGACGGTGGCCGGGATCGTCTCGCGCGAGGCTGCCGACCGCATCGGCCCCTGCTGGGGCCTCGGCTCCGGTACGCGCGGCGACCCCGGCCCATGGCAGGGCGAGTTGCGCAACATGTGGAAACCGACCGCGCAGGAAGGGCTCTGGTTCCACGGCGGCAACCTTGCGCTGTCGCGCTATTATTCGAAATTCGTCGCGCTCCAGATCAAGGCGCGGGTGGCCGGGCTCGACACGCCGGTCTACGGAGCGCCCGCCGGATAGGCGCCTTTCACCGGAAGCGTGCTTCGGCGGCGACCAGGCCTTCCGCGACGAGGTCGCGCCACAGCGCGCCGGGGATGGCGAGTTCGAGGCTGGCCACGGCCTGCTCGACCTCCTGCCCCGTGGCGCCGCCCGTCATCACGCAGGCGACGGCCGGATGCTCCATCGGGAAACGCAGGGCAACGTCGGCCAGCTTCAGGCCGTGCCGCTTCACCACCGCCTCGATCCGCCGCACGCGATCGAGGATAGCGGGCGGGGCCGGGTAATAATCGAACATCGCGCCCTCGACCGCCCCCGTCGCCAGGATGCCCGAGTTGAAGACGCCGCCGAGCACGATGCCGATGCCCCGCGCCTCGCATAGCGGCAGGAAGGTCTTCAGCGATTCCTGCCGCAGCAGCGAATACTGGCCGGCAAGCAGGAACAGGTCGAAATCGCCGCGTCGTGCCAGGACCTCGCAAGTCTCCCAATCGTTGATGCCGGCGCCGAAGGCCTTGATCACCTTCTGGTCGCGCAGCTCGGAAAGCGCGCGGTAGCCGCCGGCCATCAGCTGGTCGATATAGGCGTCCCGCTTTTCGACGCTGCCGTGGTTGGAAAGGTCGATGTCGTGGACATAGAGGATGTCGATGCGATCGAGCCCCAGCCGCTCGAGCGAGAAGGCGATGGAGCGCATGACGCCGTCATAGCTGTAGTCGAAGATCTCGCGGCGCGAGGGCGTGCCGAAGAAGCGGTCGAGGCCGGTCCTTTCACCCGGCGCGCAGGGCTCCAGGAGCCGCCCGACCTTGGTGGACAGCACATAGGCCTCGCGCGGCTTGCCGCGCAGGAAGCGGTTCAGCCGGGTTTCCGCCAGACCGAGCCCATAAAGCGGAGCGGTGTCGAAATAGCGGATACCGGCGGCCCAGGCGGCCTCGAAGGCGGCGTCGGTTTCCGCCTCGCTGCGTGCGCGGTAGAGATTGCCGATGGCGGCGGTGCCGAGGCCGAGCTGCGTGAACGCAATTTCCGCCCCGGAGGGCGAAGTGAATATCTTCCGGTGCATGGGCCCTGCCCTATCCCCGGCCATAGAGCGCCGTGGCCTCTTCAAGCGAGGGCATCGACGGGGCAGTGCCGGCGCGAGTGACGGAGACCCCGGCCACGGCGCAGCCGAATTTCACCGCCTCCAGCGGCGAATAGCCTTTCGCCAGCGCCGCGGCGAAGCCGCCATTGAAGGCGTCGCCGGCGCCCGTCGTCTCCACCACCGGACCGGCCGAGACGGCGGGAACGTGGACGGACCGGTCGGGCGTATGCAGCAGCGCGCCGCGCTTGCCGAGCGTGATGATCGCCGCGCCGGCGCCCTTCGCCAGAAAGATTTCGGCCGCCGCCCTGGCGTCCTCGATGCTTTCGACCGCCTGCCCGGTCAGCGCCCCGGCCTCGGTCTCGTTGGGCGTGACATAGTCGCAGAGCGCATAGATGGCGTCCGGCAGGGCTGCCGCCGGGGCGGGGTTGAGGATGGTCGTCGCGCCCGCCTCGTGCGCGATCGCAAGCGCCCGCATGGCGGCGTCGACGGGCTGTTCGAGCTGCGTCACGAACACGCCGGCCGACCGGATCAGCGCGGCGCTGGCGTCGATGTCGCGCACGGAAATCAGCGCGGCGGCGCCCGGCGAGACGATGATCGCATTGTCGCCGGTGCGGCTGTCGACGAAGATGTAGGCGGCGCCCGTATAGCTTTCGGGCGTGGCGATCGCCGCCGGCTTCACCCCCGCCTGCCGCCATGTCTCGTTCGCCATGTCGGCGAACGTATCGACGCCGAGACGGGTGATCATGTGCGTTTCGACGCCGAGCTTCGCCGCAGCCACCGCCTGGTTCGAACCCTTGCCGCCGGGACCCAGCTTGAAGTCCAGCCCGAGGACGGTTTCGCCCATCGCCGGCTGGCGCTCGGCGCGATAGGCGGTGTCGGCGACGAAGACGCCGAGGACGACGACGGAACCGGCCACGCTTTTATTCTCCTTGCGGGGGAACGACGCCCTTGCGAAAGGCGAAGCAGCCGTAGAAACGGCGCTCGCCGGTCTGGACGATGCAATAGGCCTGCTTGGCGCGCTCGTAGAAGGCGTAGCGCTCGATGCCGACCATCGGCCACGCTCTGCCTTCGGCGCGGTCGACGGCCCGCTGGACCTCCTGCTGCACGGGCGGCACCTCGGCCGGGCTGCCGACGATCTCCATGCGGCCGGCGGAATCCTCCACGAACGTATCCAGAGGGTAGAGCGACAGGATCGCCTCGACGGCCTCGGCCGCGGTGACGTTGTCGATGCGCAGCAGCCGGCCGAGCCGCGTCTGCCGGGCGATCGAGTCGGAGGGGAAATTGGTGTCGGCGACGATCAGGTCGTCGCCATGCCCCATGGCGCGGAGCGCGTACAAGACGTCCGCGTTGAGCAGCGGACTGATTCCCTTCAGCATGGTTCCTCCTGCAAGAGCCGCGCCGCCTAAAGGCGTGTGCCGTCGGCGGCGTCGAAGATATGGATATGGCCTGCCTTCGGCCTGATCCTGATATGGTCGCCGGTGCGGACGTCGTGGCGCTCGCGGAACAGGGCGACGATCTCGATCTCGCCGGCACGGGCATAGACCAGCGTTTCCGAGCCGGTCGGCTCTACCACGGCGACGCGGACCTCGACGCCGTCGTCGGCCAGTTCGAAATGCTCCGGCCTGACGCCGTAAACCACCTGCCGTCCGTCCGCGAGGGGCAGGTCAGGCGCCGGGAACACAGCGCCCGAGACGTCGACCTGCCGGCCGTTGCCGGTGACGGTGCCTTTCAGCCGGTTCATCGAGGGCGAGCCGATGAAGCCGGCGACGAACAGGTTGGCGGGGCGGTCGAACAGTTCCAGCGGCGCCCCGATCTGCTCGATGCGGCCGGCGTTCATGACCACGATCTTGTCGGCCATGGTCATGGCCTCGATCTGGTCGTGGGTGACGTAGATGGTCGTCGTCTTCAGCCGCTGGTGCAGTTCCTTGATCTCGGTGCGCATCTGCACGCGCAGCTGGGCGTCCAGGTTGGAAAGCGGCTCGTCGAACAGGAAGACGCGCGGGTCGCGCACGATGGCGCGTCCCATCGCCACGCGCTGGCGCTGCCCGCCCGACAACTGGCGCGGATAGCGTTTCAGGAGCGGCGTTAGTTCGAGGATCTCCGCCGCCGAGCGGACCTTCTCAGCCACCACCTTGGGATCGATCTTCTTCAGCTTCAGGGAAAAGCCCATGTTCTGCTCGACCGTCTTGTGCGGGTAGAGCGCGTAGGACTGGAACACCATGGCGATGTCGCGCCGTGCCGGCGACAGGTTGTTGACCGTCCTGCCGCCGATATCGATGTCGCCCCCGGTGACGCTTTCGAGGCCGGCGACCATCCGCAGAAGGGTCGACTTGCCGCAGCCCGACGGCCCGACCAGCACGACGAACTGGCCGTCGTCGATGTCGATGTTGACGCCGTGCAGCACCAGCGTCGCGCCATACGACTTGGTGGCCTCGCGGATGCTAACTTCGGCCATTCGTCCACCCTGGTTGCCAGCGAAATTCAGCCATGCACAGGCCGCAATCTATTGCATCGCGGCGTTGACTCCGCAACGGGTTGTGACACTATTGACGGCGACATTGGCGAAACTCCTGTTTCAATAGTGAATTTTCGTAATGTTGGGAGGAAGTTGAATGAAAGTGGAAATCTACGAGCATATGGTTCGTCGTGGCGCAACGCGCCGTGATGTCCTGAAGGGGGCCGCAAGCCTGGCCGCGCTGTCGGCCGCATCCGCGACGGGTCTCGGCGCCTTCGCCGGATCGGCCTTCGCGGACGAGGAACTGCGCGCCAAGATCCTGCAAATACCGGGCGTCGGCAAGGGTTCGCCGACGGATGCCGACTGGCAGAAGGTCGGCGAACTGTGCCTCGGCGCGACCAAGGAGAACGTCAAGGAAGGCGAGTTCGCCGGCGTCGAGCTGACGTTCATGGGCCTCAACAACCAGAACCTGCACAACTTTCTGTTCCGCGGCTTCCTGAAGCCGTGGGAAGCCTATACCGGCGCCAAGATCAACTGGATCGACCTCGCGCAGGCCGACTACAACGCCCGCCTGCAACAGTCGATCGCCACCGGGACCGTCGATTTCGACATACTCGAAATGGGCGCGCCGTTCGAGGGCGACACGGCGGGCAAGGGCTTGCTCGACGAGATGCCCGACTGGGTCAAGAAGCAGATCGACCTGGACGATCTGGTCGCCTACCTCAAGCCGCCGGTCGGCACGTGGAACGGCAAGACCTATCGCGTCAACATCGACGGCGACGCCCACACCTTCTCCTATCGCAAGGACTATCTTACGGATGCGGCCATCTCGGGCGCGACCGGCATGACCGAAATGCCGAAGACCTGGCAGCAGGTCGACGAATGGTCGAAGAAGATCAAAGGCCAGAAGGACCCGCTGACCGGGCTCAAAGCATACGGCTTCCTCGACCCGCTGAAGGGCTGGGGCGGTTTCGGCTTCTATTTCCTGGAGGACCGGGCGACCGCCTACGCCAAGCATCCGGGCGATCCGGCCTGGCTGTTCGATCCCGACACGATGAAGCCGCGCGTCAACAATCCGGCCTTCGTGCAGGCGATCCAGGACGTGATGGACCTGATTGCGGCGGGCGCCTATCCGCCCGACCAGATCAACGCCGATCCGGGCACCACGGCGTTCCAGCAGTTCCTCGCCGGCACCGGCTCGGCCTTGTGCTGGTGGGGCGACGTCGGCTCGATGGCTCGCACGTCCGATACCTCGGTCGTCGGCGATGTCGTCGGCTTCTCGGCCAATCCCGGTTCCGACAAGGTCTACAACTCCAAGACCGGCCAGTGGGAAACGCCCGAAGGCGGCAACTTCGCGCCTAACCTCGCCTATCTCGGCTGGGGCGTCTACGTCACCAATCGTGTGGCGAGCGACGAGAAGAAGCGCAAGGCCGCGTGGTCTGCCGCCGCCCATCTCGGCGGCAAGGACCTCAGCCTGTGGACGGTCGCCTACCCGTCCGGCTTCCAGCCCTATCGTCAGTCGCATTTCAACTACGACGAGTGGGAGAAGGCAGGCTACGACCGCGCCTATATCGAGGACTATCTCGGCTCGAACCTCGACAGCTACAACCATCCGAACGCCGCGATCGAGCCGCGCATCCCCGGCATCTTCCAGTATTATTCCGTCGCCGAGGACGAATTGGCGAAGGGCTACGCCGGCCAGTACAAGTCGGCGCAGGAAACGGCGGACGCCATTGCCGCGGCCTGGGAAAAGATCACCGACCAGATCGGGCGCGAAAGCCAGATCAAGCTCTACAAGGCTTCGCTCGGCATGACCTGACAGCAGGCGGTGCGGGCGCGATACACCGCGCCCGCACCTGCCGTCCGCAAGGACGGCGACACACGAAGGAAGCCGGCAGCAACTGGAAGCCTGATCGACGCATGAGCCAGGGCGATCTTCTCCATGTCGTCACCGATGACGACATATCCGGCGCCCGGCGCAGGTTCGGCCATGGCATCGTCTGGGCCTCGGCGGCGCTGATGGTGGCTGTCGCCGCCGCGCAATATGCGCAGGAGCGCGGCCTCGGCGATTTCGGCTTCCAGTCGTGGCGGCCGACCCTCTACGCCTATATTCTGTGGGCGGCATGCCTGTGCTGGAGCAAGGTGCTCATCTACGGCGAGCACGGCAAGCGCACGCTGTTCGTGCTGCCGGCGGCGCTCTTCGTCATCTCGCTCACCGTCTTTCCGCTGCTGTTCGGCCTCGTCATCGCCTTTTCGAGCTGGAACCTCGCCTCGCCGCTCGGGCGTCAGTTCAACGGCCTGGACAACGTGCGCCAGATGTGGGCCGATCCGTTCTACTGGAACGCGCTCGGCAACATGGTGTGGTATACGCTGGCGATCCTCGTCGAATACGTCATCGCCTTCGGCCTCGCTCTGCTGCTCAACGCCGAGATCAGAGCGCGCAAGTTCTTCCGGGTGGCGTTCCTGCTGCCGCTGATGCTCTCGCCGGTCGCGGTGAGCTGGATGGTTGGCAAGTCCATGCTGGAAATCCGGTTCGGCCCGATCGCCCGGCTGGCGCGATGGCTCGGCTGGGAAAACCCGTCCTTCTTCGGCTCGGCCGAAACCGCCCGCTTCATCATCATGGCGCTCGATGCATGGACCTTCATCCCGTTCATGATGATCATGATCCTCGCCGGCCTCCAGGCGATCCCCAAGGATTTGACGGAGGCGGCGCGCGTCGATGGCGCCGGGCCATGGAACACGTTCTGGGAGATCGTCTTTCCGCTGATGCTGCCGGTGTCGGTGACGGCGGTCCTGATCCGCATCATCTTCAAGCTCAAGCTGGCCGATATCGTCATCAACCTCACAGCCGGCGGGCCCGGCGGCGCCACGGACACGGTGACGTCGTTCATCTTCCGCGAGTATCGCGACCGCTCCAACGTCGGCTACGGCACGCTGCTGGCGATGGTCTACCTGGTCATCATCATCGTCTTCATGACCATTCTGATGAAGCTCGCCGAACGCCTTACGGGGCCGCGCACATGACGGTCAAAACTGTTCGCGACGCAGACGGCGACGGCGTGCCGGCGACGCTGCGCATCGGCGGCAAGGCGGTCATCTACCTGCTGCTCATCCTGTGGGCGGTGATCTGCCTGTTCCCGATCTACTGGACCATCACGACGAGTTTCAAGACGGCGCCGAACGTCATGAAGGGCGCGCTGATCCCCTGGGTCGATTACCAGCCGGCATGGCTCGGCTGGCGCTCGCTCGGCCTGTCGCCGGAGACGATCGGCGCATCGAGCACGGTGCGCGAGGAATTCATGAAGCGCTTCATGAATTCCGTCGTGACGTCGGTCGCCTCGTCCACGCTGGCCGTCATGCTGGGTTCGCTGGCGGCCTACGGCCTGTCGCGGTTTTCCTACCGCTTCGGCTTCATGAAGAACGCCGACATATCGTTCTTCTTCCTGTCGCAGCTGATCCTGCCGCCGGTCGTGCTGGCGCTGCCGTTCCTCGTCCTCTACAAACAACTGGCGCTGCTCGATACGCGCATCGGCCTGGTCCTGCTCTATACGCTGACGGTGCTGCCGATCGTCATCTGGATCATGCGCGACCAGTTCTCGTCGATCCCGACCGAACTGGAGGAAGCCGCGCTGGTCGACGGCCTGTCGATATGGGGAGCGTTCTTCTTCGTCATCCTGCCGATCGCCCTGCCCGGCATGGTCGCCTCCTTCATCCTCAGCCTGGTGCTGACCTGGAACGAATATTTCTTCGCCGCGCTTTTGACCTCGACCCACGCCAACACGCTGCCGGTGATGGTCGCCTCGCAGACGGGCAGCCAGGGCATCTCCTGGTGGTCGATGGCGGCGCTGTCCTTCGCCGCGATCCTGCCGCTGATCGTCATCGGCGTCCTGCTGGAGCGCTATCTCATCAAGGGCATGACGGCCGGCGCGGTGAAATAGAGCATTTTGCAGCCAGACGGAATCGTCTGGCGTCGCACAAATGCGGCTAAAACAAAGAGCTGGATCGTTGCGACGTTTCCATGAAACGGTGAAACGATCTAGCGACGGCCGCAGGCGGTCCGGACCGCGTCATTCGAGGTTGGTGTGGCGCGCCCGCATCGCCTCGTCGTCGACGCCGAGCTTCTGCTTCAGTTTCAGCACCATCATCTCGAACAGCACGAACATCGCCCCTTCGAACAGCGAGCCCATCGGGAAGGCGGAGCGCCTGCCTTCGCCGCGATCGTCCGCCATGGTCTGCGCCGGGACGAGGATCAGCCGGTCGGCCAGCCGCGCCGCGCTCGATGCCGGCTGTGCCGTGATCAACAGCACACCGGCACCCGCCTCGCGCGCGGTGCGCATGAGCGACAGCACCGTTCCGGTTTCGCCGGGACCGGAACTGGCGAACAGCACGTCGCCCTGCCCAAGCGCAGGCGCGGTCATGTCGCCGACCACCGACACCGGCAGGCCAAGGTGGAACAGCCGCATGGCGAAGCCTTTCATCTGCAAGGCTTCGCGCCCGCAGCCATAGACCGCGATCCTGCCGGCTCCGGCCAACGCCGCGCAGGCTTCGTTGACGGCCTGTCCGTCGACCCTCGCCACCACCGCGCGCAGTTCATCGAGCAGGCTGTCCGTCAACGTGTCCATGGCGATCCCGTCGCGCCTCATTGCGGGTGCCATTGTTAGAGGGCTCCGCGCTCTTGGCAATGCCGGACAACAATCGCGCCGTCTCGCTTCGGCCTGACGCCTTGCAGGCCGCCGCTTTCACTAATAAACATCGACTAACATCCCCTGACCGTGCGTTCGACACCACATGGCCAAGACATCCCCCTCCCGCCTCCCCCGCACGAAGCGCGCCGCGGCCGTCAAGGCGGAGCCGGCCGGCAAGGAGCGCTACGGCGCCCCGGCGCTGGAGAAGGGCCTCGACGTGCTCGAATTGCTCGCCGGACTCTCGCAGGGCGTCAGCCAGAGCGAGATCGCGCAGTTGCTCGGCCGGTCGTTGCAGGAGGTCTACCGCGTCGTCATGGTGCTGGAGCGGCGTGGCTTCATCCAGCGCCGGAGGGGCGAGGACGGCTATTTCCTGTCCAACCGGATGTTCGACCTCGCCAACCGCTATCCGCCGCTGTCGCGACTCATCAACCTCGCCACCCCGCTGATGCACCAGGCCGCCGGCGCCGCGAACCAGGCGCTGCATATGGCCGTCCTCGATTCGACGGCGATCCGCGTCATCGCCCAGGTCGACAGCCCTGCCCCCTTCGGTTTTCGCCTGCGGGTCGGCACCAAGAACCCGGCCATGGCGACGGCCTCGGGCCGGCTGCTCGTGGCCCTCCAGCCGCCGGCCATCCGCGATTGGGTGCTGGACGAGTTGCGGCGCAGTCGGCCGAAGGACGAAGCGGACGCGCTCGTGCGCAGGACCGAGATGATCCGCGCCAGGGGCTACGAGATGGTGACGGGCGAGGGTCTTCAGGGCATCACCGATGTCAGCTTTCCCCTGATCGACGGCAGCGGCTTCGCCCAGGCCGTGCTGACGATGCCCTATCTGCCGGCGACCAGGCAGACGATCGGCTTCGACGAAGCCTGCGAGATCGTCTTTCGCACCGCCGGGACGATCACCACCATGCTGGGCGGGACGCCGCCGCAGATCAGCTTCCCACTGGCGCGGATCGCCGCCCGGCGGCCTCCCAACAGGTTTGGCTGAACCGCCTTCACAGTGAAATGCCGTTTCCCTGAATCGGCATTTCACTCTGACTGCTTGTTTTTGAATCATGATGTTTTCCGAAAAGTCTGCAACTTTTCGGCATCGTGCTTCAGGCCCGGCTGTCGGGCCGATGCTCGAAAACCAGGTCGAGCCACAGCGGCTCGCCGCTCGCGTCGGCGATCTCGTCGAATATATGCGCCATGGAGGCGGTCCATTTCCGCTGGATGGCGCTCGCCGCGCTGACGCGCGCCGCATGGTCGTAACCCCAGCGGGTGCGCAGGCTGCTGACCACCAGGTCGCCGCGCCGCCATATGCGGTAGTCGTGAAAGCCCGCCTCGTCGAGCAGCGCGACGATCTCGGGCCAGACGGCCGCGTGCGCCCGATCGTATTCCGCCCCCATGCCCGGCTTCAACCGGTAGAGGAAGACCAGCGGCTCCGGACGGGGTGCTGCCGGCGCGTTCATCGTGCGCCTCCCGCATCGGGCGCTTCGGCCGCCTCGGGAACGACGCCGCCCAGCCGGCTGGAGGTCAGCCCGGCATCCACCAAAAGCATCGTCTTCAGCGAATCGTGCACGTCGGTGACAAGGCGCGTGTCCTCGCCGGCGGCGAAGCGTTGCAGGTTTGCCATGATATAGGCGAAGGAGTCCGGGACGCGCTCGCCTGCCAGCGGCAGTTCCACCCAGGGCTGCCCGTCGTGGCAGATTTCGAGGCGCTCCGGCTGCGGCCTCAGGTAATCCTCGAGATAGCCGACGCTGAGATGGGCAGCCCCCTTCAGGCCCTCGACCCGGATGACGGCCTCGGTGTGCCGCGGGCCGTGTGCGTAGGTGTGGTTCAGCGACAGGCAGCAGCGGACGCGCTCGCCGTAGTCCAATATGATGCTGGAGCGGGCGTCGGCCTGGCCGCCGTAGCGCGGATGCTTCACGGATTTCGCGTAGATGCTGTGCGGTTCGCCGAGAAGGCCGCGAATCCAGTCGAGATAATGGATCGAGTGGAGGGGTATCTCGACCGCATCGAGCTTGGCGATGAAGGACCACAGTTCCCACGGCATGTAGACGCAAAGATGGACGTCCACGTCGACGATCTCGCCGAACAGGCCCTTGCCGACGGCGTCGCCGATCGCCAGCATCGAGGGCGTGAAGCGCAACTGGAAATTGGTCGCCGCGACGATGTTGCGCGCATCGAGCTCGCCGACGATGCGGCGGGCGGTGCTGCCGTCCGGCCCGAGCGGCTTCTGAATGAGCACGGTCGCCCCGTGCGGCAGGCGACCGACCGTCGCCAGCACGGCCTCCGGCGGCAGCGCCAGGTCGAACACGCCTTCGCGCCCGCAGGCAGCGATCGCCTCCTCCAGCGAGGCATGCACGGTGGAAACGCCGAAGTCGCGCGCCAGCCGCCGAGCCGCCTCTCCGTCGAGGTCGAACACCCCGGCGACCGGCAGCCCCGCCTTGCGATAGGCGGGAAGGTGCGCGTCACGAACGATCCCGCCGCAGCCGATGACGGTGATCGGGCGTGGACGCGACGGCATCGGCCACGACTGGCGCAATCCTGAAAGTGTGTCTGGGATGGGGCTCACGGGTCTCGATCCGGTTCCAGATGAAACAGTTCCATATCATTAGCAAAACACGACGTTGATATCCGCAAATTTTTCATGTGTAGTCGCCTTGACGCAAAGGAGGAGTTCAGCGCCATGCCGATCGACGGAGAGACGCTTCATCCGCACGCCGCGCGCCTTCTCCGCGAAGGCATCGACGCGACGGCGCTTGCCGGGCGAACGATACGGCTGACGGAGGACGCCGCCATGCAGGAAGGGGCGTTTTCGCTGGCGGATGCCGGCGGGCAGGTCGAAGTGCGGGGCGGGCCGTTCTCCGGCGTCATCTATGGCGCGCAGGAACTCGTCGCGCGCCTCGGCCGCAAGCTTGACGTTTCGATATTGGCCCGCGGCCCGATCGCCGATGCGCCCGGCCTCCCCTACCGCACCTTCTGGACCTGGGATCACTCGACGAACTGGGAGCTGTCGCAGATCGGCCAGCAGGAAATCGGCGTCTTCAACCCCTATCAGAAGCCGCCTTCGGGTTTTCTCGCCGACTACAGGCGGCTGGTCGACTACTGCTCGGCCAACCGCATCGGCGGCATCGTCATCTACGGCTTCCTGCGCGACAGCCACGGCGGCGTCGAGGCGGCACAGGAGCTTTGCCGCTACGGGCGCGAGCGCGGCGTGCGCATCATCCCCGGCATCGCCATCGGCGCCTATGGCGGCGTCTATTGGGAGGGCAACCATCGCTACAACCTCAACACATGGCTGAAGCAGAATCCACAGCACAAGGCCGAGTTCAGCAAGGACATCGGCTTCCAGTTGGCCGACCTCGATTTTCCACTGAACTTCCCTCATTCCGACTATACGGTGACGGCCTGCCCCAGCGCGCCCGAAATGATGGACTGGATGGAGGAGGCCGTCGCCTGGCTCGCCGAAACCTTCGACATCGGCGGCATCAACATCGAGAGCGGCGATTACGGCGTCTGCGATTGCCCGCGCTGCAAGGCGCGCCGCGCCAACGACGCCGAGGCGGCCCGCCGCGCCAAGGAATACGGCGATAGCTGGTCGCACTCCGACATGGCGGCGAACTTCCCCCGGCTCTATCGGGCGGCCAAAGCGGTGAAGCCAGACCTGTGGATCTATTGCGAGATGCAGTGGGACAACCTTCTGGAGCCGGTCGCCGCCGAGGTGCAGGCGGCGCTGCCGCGCGGCGGCATCTACCAGCACACATGCAACCGCTCCTACTGGAAGCGGCTGAGGCAGGCCCTGCCGGCGGGCTACGTCGAAAACCTGCCGACGCAGCCCAACGTGCTGCGCTGCCAGTTCGCCTGCCAGTGGAACGGCGACGCGCGCACCGAACGCGATGCGCTCAATGCCCGCGACTTCGCCGACATGAGCCGGCAGGGCTACCGGATGGGCATGCAGGGCCTGACCGTCTGGGGAGAGCCGTCGGACTACAACGCCGCGACCGAGATCAGCTATCTGGCCTTCGCCCGCTTCGGCTGGGAACCCGAACTGACATGGGATGCGTTCGTGGCGCGCGACGTCGCGCCGCTGTTCGGCGGCGCGGATCAGGCGAAGCGCTTCATCGCCATCGCCGAGGAGATCGACGCCAAGGCCGCGCTACCGCCGGAGCGGTTGGACGAGCTGCTGGACGAAACCGTCGCCGCCCTGTCGACGGCGACGCCCGAGCCGCGCCGGCGCTGGCTGTCGCTGGCGGACCGGATCGGCCGGCGCCGGCACATGGGCCGATAGGCACCCGAAGCCTCGAGCCGGCGCATTGAGGTCCGCTGCTTCTACCCGGCGGCAAGTGCGGATGCGTCGATCCGGTAGAGCCGGGCGGCATTGCCGGCCATGACGGCGGCGGCCTCGTCCGCGGACAGGCCGCCGATCATGCGCCGGAACCCTTCGACCCATTCGCCGAAGCCGATGTGCAGCGTCGATACCGGATGGTCGGTGGCGAACAGGCAGCGACCGGGGCCGAAGGCCTCGATGACGCTGTCCGTCACGTCGCGCAGGCTTTCCCACGTCCAATCATGGTCATAGGCAACCGGGTCCGACAGTTTGACGGCGACGTTGGGCTGTCGTGCCAGCACGTTCAGCCCGTCGCGCCACAGGCGCATGCCGGCGGGATCGCGGTCCATCGGGCTGCCGTAGTGATTGACGATGAAGGCGACGGTTTCAAAATCGGCCGCCAACCGCGCGACGTCGACAAACTGGTGCGGCGTGACCAGCAGGTCGAGGCTGAGGCCGAGATCGCCGGCTCTTTTGAGGTTTTCGCGCCAGATAAGATTGTCGAAACGGTCGTTGGCGGGCGTGCGCCGCTTCGCCGGATCAGGGTGCCAGCTGACGATCTCCCTCAAGCCGACGGTGCACGGATGGGCGGCATGGCGCTCGATCAGCGCGGCGGCGGCAGGATCGCTCAAGGGAGCGCAGGCGACATAGCGGCAGGCGATGCCGGCGGAGCGCTCCAGCCCATCCAGCCAGGCGGTTTCGCCGAACGGATCGGCCGGGTCCCAGTTGGCCTCGACATGCACGCTGGCGACGATGCCGTGGCGGGCGGCGAGCCCGGCATAGTCGGCCGGCAGAAAATCGTCGCGCAACGCCGCATCCGCGCTGCCCGCCGGAATCTGCCGCAGCCACGGATGCCTGTCGAGGTCCATGCGCCAGAAGTGATGATGCGCGTCGATGATCGGTCCGCCATAGGCCGCGGCCATCGTCAGGCCAGCCCTTCCGGCCCGGCACCACAGACAAGAGCGCAGATTTTCTGGCCGGCGGAGAAGGCGAGTCTGCCCTTGCGCAGCGCGGCGACGGCCGCGGCGCCGCTGAGGTCCGCCGCCAGCCCCATTTCGAACCAGAGCCAGCGCGCGGCGTCCAGCATGTCGTCGTCCTCGATCAGGACGACCTCGTCGATCAGGTTCCGCGACGTTGCGAAGACGTCCGCATCCGTCTCGGCGCAGGCCATGGTGGCGACGCGGGTGGTGACACTGTCCAGCCGCACGACATGGCCGGCGGCCAGCGATGCGTGGAAGGTCGGCGCGCCGACCGGCTCGATGCCGATAATGCGGACCGACGGTTTCAGCGCCTTCAGCGCCACCGCCATACCGGTGATCAGCCCGCCGCCGCCGATCGCGATCAGGATGGCGTCGAGGTCCGGCTTCTGGTCCAGGATCTCGAGCGCCAGCGTGCCCTGGCCGGCAACCACGTAAGGGTCGGCGAAGGGGTGGAAGTAGGCGCAGCCCCTGTCGCGCGCGAAGGCGAGCGCGCTGAGATTGGTTTCGTTCCAGATCGAGCCGACCACCTCGACCGTCGCGCCCCATTTGCGCAGTTTGTCGATCTTGGCCGGCGCGACGTTGGCCGGCACGAAGATGGTGGCGGGCACGCCGGCGAGCTTCGCCGCGCGGGCGACGGCCAGGCCGTGATTGCCGCCCGAAGCGGTCGTGACCCCGCGCGCCATTTCGTCAGGCGGCGTTGCCAGCAGCTTGTTGGTGGCGCCGCGCGCCTTGAACGAGCCGGTCGCCTGCAAGCATTCCAGCTTCAGCCAAAGCTCGGCCTCGCCGAGCGGCGCACTCAGCGCGTCCGCCGGAACCAGAGGCGTGCGGCGCACAAAGGGGGCGATGCGGCCCTGCGCCTGATAAATATCGTCGAGCGTGATCATCGGTCAGTCCTCGAACGGGGAGGCTACCACAAGGCAGCAATTTCCGGGCCGCACCCGTCCGGGATGGCGCTTGCCGTAGACGACCCCGCCTGCGCCGAAATGCAGCTCGACCGGTTCCCGGCCCGGATTTTCGAGAAAATGGATGCGCCCGGCCGGCTCGCCCTTCTCCACCGCCGCGCCGAGTTCGTGGTAGGGCTCGAAGATGCCGGCCTCGCTCGCCATCACATAGGAAGCGGTCCCGGCGATCGTGTGGAAGCCGGGCGTGCCCTCGCCCTTTTCCACCGTGCCTTCGATGACGCCGAGGTGACGCAGCACGTTATGCACGCCGCGCCGACAGATACGCACCGCCTCGGGCGTGACGGTGCCGGTGCCGGCCATCTCGGTGCCGACGGTGATCAGGCCGGCGCGCACGGCGGTCGAGGTCGAGGTGCGCGGATCGCCGAAATTGGAAATCTGGACCTTGAAGGGAGCCTGGAACGCCTCGACAGCCGCCCGGCTTTTGGCGTCGAGCTGCGGGTCGGCGCAAGGTTCCAGCACCGCGCTCGGGATGATGGACAGCGACGAACCGCCCGAATGGAGATCGATGAAAGCGTCCGCCAGCGGGAACAGCACGCTGCTGACATAGTGGGAAATCTGCTGCGTCGTCGAGCCGAGCGGATCACCCGGAAAGGTACGGTTGAAGTTCAGGTCGTCGAGCGGCGACACCCGGCGGCTGGCTTCCACCGCCGGCAGGTTGACCGCCGGCACGACGACCAGCCGGCCGTTCATGGCTTCCGGCTTCAGGCCGCGGATGATCTCTCCGAGGACGATCGGCCCTTCGTATTCGTCGCCGTGGTTGCCCCCTTGCAGGATCACGGTCGGGCCGGTGCCGTTGCGGATGACCGTCAACGGAACCTGGATGACGCCCCATGCGTCGTCATGAACGGAGGAGGGAAAGCTGACGAACCCGACCTGCTTGCCGTTCCTGTCGAAGTCGATATCGGTGAAACCAATGGATCGCGTCACGGTCAGCCTGCCTGCCGGAGCAAGGCTCCCGGCCGCCATGCCTTCCGGTCGTTCTATCTGTAAAATTCAACTTTGACATAAGATATAGCCGGCAAGCCGGTGTCAAGTTCGTGCCATCGGCATTGCCCTCGTCCGGTGTATCGGCGCGGGCCGGTGGTGCGCGAGGGTTCCTTTGCTAAAGACCCACCCGCTATGATCCCGACGCACATGTCTTCACCCGCTCGCGCAGGGCAACGTCTCCCCTCCGGACCGGGTTGGTCACGCGATGCCGTGAAGTCCAACTGCCGCAATCGGGATGCCTGCCGAGGCGATCGACAAACCAGCCGCCGCAAGGGAAGATCACATCCTTGAGAGTATCGACCTCGGCCGCAATGGCGCCACGATCACGGCCCCACCTCGACACGTCGAAACGCGCGCTTACGGGGATACCCATGAACAAGCTTGCTGCCACAGGATTCGCCGCCGCCCTTGCTTTCGCAGTTCCGATCTCCAGTGCCGGCGCTGTCGGCTGTGTGTCCGGCGCCATCGCCGGCGGGGTCGCCGGGCACTATGCCGGTCATCACGGAGTGCTGGGCGCCATGGGCGGCTGCATCGCCGGACACGAGCTTCACAAGAAGCAGAAGGCCGCGCGAAAGCTGAAACAGCAGCAACAGACCACGGCTAAAATGCAGCCCCAGCCGCAATAGCGGGCGGCTTGCTTTTCATCCGGATCGGGCAGGCGTTTCACCGCCCTGCCCTCGCCGCCGCTGAGACATCGCGCGGCGGCGAAGGCGGTCAAGAACCTATCCTCGGAACAGCGCGACGAAGAAAGCGAATGATCGCCCGCCTCCTCAGGGCCGCTACCGCCTCATGCATCCGGATTGATAGCCGGCTCGCAGGAAACGGCGAAATTAACCGAGCGGGCGATGAAGCATTTTTCATGCGCCTCGTGGTGAAGGCTCATGGCGAGGGCGGCATCGGAGCCGGGTGCCAGCGTGATGCGCGGGCGCAGCGTCACCGAAACGAATTGGCCGGCACCGCCAGGCTCCTCGGTCATGACGCCCTCGGCCCGGTCCTCATAGGCGACGACGACGATGCCGGCCTGGGCGCACAGGCCGAGATACCAGAGCTGGTGGCAGGCCGACAGCGAGGCGACCAGCAACTCCTCCGGATTCCAGCGCGCCGGATCGCCGCGAAAGGAAGGGTCGGAGGAGCCGCCTATCGATGCCTTGCCGTCGGCGGCGATCTCATGATCCCTGCCGTAGTCCCGAAATGATGAGGTTCCGGTTCCGCGATTGCCCGTCCAGGTGATCCTGACGGGGTAACGATGCGTCCTGCCGGCCATTCCTTTTTCCTCCCTTAAGCGCTGCCGATGCGTTCGCTGGCGCCGTAAGACGCGGCGCGAATATCCGGACCACCCGGCCGAACGGTCGCCCGGAAAGCCGCTGCGACGACGCCATGGCCACCCTTGAGCGTGGGCGCATCGACAATGCCGCAAAAATTTCCGCATCGACACGCTTGACAGGGATATCGATTCCATCGCTATTGTAAAGCGGTTTACTAAAGCGCTTCACAAACGACTTCAGGGAGGAAGATCGTCGTGAGTGACAAGACAGCCGGCCTGAAGGATGTCGCCGCCGCCGCCGGCGTGTCGGTCACGACGGTGTCGCGCCTGCTCAACGGCTCGCTGGCGCTGCCGGACGAGACACGCAAGCGCATCGAAGACGCCATCCGCAAGCTCAACTACCGGCCCAACCCGCATGCCCGCAGGCTCAGCCGCGGCCGCTCCGACGCCATCGGGCTCGTCGTTCCGGACATCGCCAACCCCTTCTTCGCCACCCTCGTCGCCGCCGTCGAAGAGGAAGCCGACAGAAGCGGCCTCGCCGTCTCGCTGTTCGCCACGCTGAACCGCAGCGACCGCGAGGTGGCCTATCTCGAACTGATCGAGCGCAAGCATGTCGACGGGTTGATCTTCGTCACCAACCATGCCGACGACGGGCAACTCGCCCGGCTCATCAACAAGGCGGAAAAAGTGGTCGTCGTCGACGAGGACGTGCCGCACGCCGCCGTGCCGAAACTGTTCTGCGACAACGAGCAGGGCGGCCATCTGGCCGGCAGCCATCTCGCCCGGCACGGCCATCGCGACGTGCTGTTCGTCGGCAGCGACGAGACGATGATCAGCGGTCGCCGCCGCTTCGACGGGCTGCGCCGCGCGCTCGGCGAGCACTGGCGCCAGGAGATCGTGCCGGCGAGCTATCGCGGCGCCTACACCATCGAGTTCGGCCGCGCGGCGGGTCGCCGCTTCATCGCCGAAGGCATGCCGGCCACCGCCATCTTCGCCACTTCGGACGAGATCGCCATCGGCATGATGGAGGTCTTCCGCGCCGAGGGCGTGTCGATCCCCGGCGACGTCTCCATGGTCGGCTTCGACGACGTCGCCCCCTTCCATCTGTTCGCCACGCCCGTGACGGCGGTGCGCCAGCCGGTACGCGCCATCGGCCGGCGCGCGCTCAGGCTGCTTCTGGAAACCAACTGGCAGGAACCGCCCGCAGCCGCTGCGCGGGAACTGGTGCCGGTCGAGATCGTCGAGCGGGAATCCGTTGCCCCGCCCGCGAAGCGATAGAAACGGCAATGGGAACAAACCTTACGGAGGAAGACCAATCATGACCTGGACCACGACACGCAGAACCCTCACCGCCGCTCTCGGCTTCACCGCGCTCAGCCTGTTTACGGGCGTGCTCCAGCCGGCCGCGGCCGAAGACCAGAAGACCTACGCCCTGGTGCAGATCAACCAGCAGGCGCTGTTCTTCAATCAGATCAACGAAGGCGCGCAGAAGGCGGCCGATGCCGTCGGCGCCAAGCTGGTGATCTTCAACGCCAACAACGATCCGGCCGCGCAGAACAGCGCCATCGAGACCTATATCCAGCAGAAGGTGAACGGGCTGATCGTCGTCGCCATCGACGTCAACGGCATCATGCCGGCCGTCAAGGAGGCAGCCGACGCCAACATCCCGGTGGTGGCCATCGACGCCATCCTGCCCGACGGCCCGCAGAAGGCGCAGATCGGCGTCGACAACGGCAAGGCCGGCGCGGACATGGGCGCCCACTTCCTCGACTACGTGAAGGCCAACATGGGCGGCAAGGCCAAGGTCGGCATCGTCGGCGCGCTCAACTCCTACATCCAGAACCTGCGCCAGAAGGGTTTTGAAGACGCCATCAAGGGCAAGGACGGCATCGAGACCATAGGCGTCGTCGACGGCCAGAACGTGCAGGACACCGCGCTCGCCGCCGCCGAGAACCTGATCACCGGCAACCCCGACATGAACGCCATCTACGCCACTGGCGAGCCGGCGCTGCTCGGCGCCGTCGCCGCCGTCGAGAGCCAGGGCAAGCAGGACCAGATCAAGGTGTTCGGCTGGGACCTGACAGCGCAGGCGATCGCCGGCATCGACAAGGGCTACGTCGCCGCCGTCGTCCAGCAGGACCCGGCCGGCGAGGGCGAGGCGGCCGTCAAGGCGCTCGACACTATCACCAAGGGCGGCACCGTCGAGAAGACCATCTCGGTCCCCGTGACCATCGTCACCAAGGACAATGTCGAGCCCTACCGGGCGGTCTTCAAATGAGCGCAAACGGGGCAGCAACGCCTGCCGCCGCCGGGGGGAATTCCCCCCGGCCTGCGGGCGGGCCTGCCGAGGGCGCGGCGCCGCGCGTCTCGCTGCGCGGCATCGTCAAAACCTTCGGCTCGCACCAAGCGCTGCGCGGCGTCGACCTCGACATCTATCCGGGCGAATGCCTGGGCCTTGTCGGCGACAACGCCGCCGGCAAGTCGACGCTGACCAAGATCATATCCGGCACCTATATTCCCGACGGCGGCACCATAACCATCGACGGCGAACCGATCGTGCTGTCCGGCCCGGCCGACGCCCGTTCCAGAAACATCGAGATGGTGTTCCAGGACCTGTCGCTCTGCGACCATATCGACGTGGTCGGCAATCTGTTCCTCGGGCGCGAACTCACCAGAGGGCCGTTCCTCGACCATCAGGCGATGCTCGAAGGAGCGCAGCATATGCTGGAAGCGCTGGAAATCCGCATTCCACGCCTCACCGCGAAGGTCGAAAAACTGTCCGGAGGCCAGCGGCAGGCGATCGCCATCGCCCGCGCCGCCGCTTTCCAACCCAAAGTGCTGATCATGGACGAGCCCACCTCGGCGCTCGCCGTCGCCGAGGTGGAGGCCGTCTTGGCGCTGATCAATCGCGTCAAGGCGCGCGGCGTCTCCGTCATTCTCATCACGCATCGCCTCCAGGACCTGTTTCGCGTCTGCGACCGCATCGCCGTCATGTACGAAGGCACCAAGGTTGCAGAACGCCGCATCGGCGAGACGGATCTGGAAGACATCGTCAAGCTCATCGTTGGGGAAGGCGCGCACTGATGACCGTCTACACCGAAAGGGCGAAGGGATCTCCGCTGGCCGATTTCCTGTCGGAAAACGCCCAGATCCTCTCCATCGCCATCTTCTTCCTCGCCTGCATCGTCTTCTTTACGATCGGCTCGAGCACGTTCCTCACCACCGGCAACATCCTGAATGTCCTGCGGCAAGCGGCGCCCATTCTGATTGTCGCCGTGGCGATGACCCTGGTCATCATCACCGCCGGCATCGACCTGTCGGTCGGCTCGATGATCGCGCTCATCAACGCGCTGGTCGCCATCCTGATCGCAGCGGGTCTTCCCTGGCCGATCGCCGTGCTGGCGATGCTTGCGCTCGGCGCACTGGTCGGGCTGGCGCAGGGCTGGTTCGTCGCCTACCAGGACGTTCCCTCCTTCATCGTCACGCTGGCCGGCCTGTCGATCCTGCGCGGACTGGCGCTCTATCTGACACAAGGCTACTCGATTCCGATCGAGAACGTGCCCGGCTTCTTCGTGCTCGGTCGCGGCGACCTTTTCGGAATCCCGGTTCCGGCACTCATCGCCGTGGCCATCGCCGTCATCGGCTACGTCGTCATCCGCTCGACGCGCTACGGCCGGCGGGTGGTGGCCGTCGGCTCCAACATGGAGGCGGCCCGCCGCGTCGGCATGCCGGCGCGCTGGATCGTCGCCTCGGTCTACATGGTCTCGGGCATCTCCTGCGCCATCGCCGGCCTGCTGATCGCCGCCCGGCTGGGGTCCGGCTCCTCCAACGCGGCCGTCGGCTTCGAGTTGCAGGTGATCGCGGCGGTGGTGCTCGGCGGCACGTCCCTGATGGGCGGCCGCGGCACGATGCTGGGCACGGTGCTGGGAACGCTGACCATTGCGGTCATCGGCAACGGCCTCATCCTCATGCACATCTCGCCGTTCTTCACCCAGATCGTCACCGGCGCCATCATCCTGATCGCCATCTGGCTGAACACGCGCATCTTCAACGCGAAATTCCGGCTCCCCGGCCTGGCGCGGAGCAAGGCGAAATGAGCGCGGGCCCGCTATCGGAGGCGCATGTCCGCTCCGGCAAGGTGATGACGGTCGCAGGCCCCGTCGCGGCCTCCGACCTCGGCATGACGCTGATGCACGAGCATGTGCTGAACGACTGCCTGTGCTGGTGGCACAAGCCGAAGGAGCCGGAGCGGCAGTATCTGGCCGGCGGCTTCGTGTGCATGGAGATCCTGTCGGAGCTTCGGCAGGACCCCTTCGTCAACCGGCACAACATCACGCTCGACGACGAGGCCATGGCGATCAAGGAACTGGCGCAGTTCGCGGCGATCGGCGGGCGCACCCTGGTCGAGCCGACCTGCCAGGGCATCGGCCGCGATCCGCTCGCCATGCGGCGAGTGTCGCAGGCCACCGGGCTCAACATCGTCATGGGCGCCGGCTACTACCTCGCATCCTCCCACCCGGCGAAGGTGGCGGCGATGTCGGTGGACGACATCGCCGCCGAGATCGTGCGCGAGTCGGTCGACGGCGTCGACGACAGCGGCGTCAGGATCGGCCTGATCGGCGAGATCGGCGTCTCCGCCGATTTCACCAAGGCCGAGGAAAAGTCGCTGCGCGGGGCCGCTCGCGCGCAGAAGCTGACCGGCCTGCCGCTGATGGTGCATCTGCCCGGCTGGTTCCGCTTCGGCCACAAGGTGCTCGACATCGTCGAGGAGGAGGGAGCGGAACTGCGCCACACGGTGCTGTGCCACATGAACCCCTCCCATGCCGACTTCGCCTACCAGTCGTCGCTAGCGGCGCGCGGCGCCTTCATCGAATACGACATGATCGGCATGGATTTCTTCTACGCCGACCAGCAGGTACAGTGCCCGAGCGACGAGGAGGCGGCGCTTGGCATCGTGCGGCTGATCGACGCCGGCTATCTGGACCGCATCCTCGTCTCGCACGACGTGTTCCTGAAGATGATGCTGACCCACTATGGCGGCAACGGCTATGCCTTCGTGCCAAAGCATTTCCTGCCGCGGCTGAAGCGGCACGGCGTGGCGGAAACAGCTCTTGCGCGCCTGATGCACGACAATCCGCGCTCGGTCTTCGATGCGAGCGTCTGAGGCGGGTTCCCATTTCTTGAAGACAGAAAGCGAAAGACGATATGACAAAGAAGGTTCTCCTCGTCGGCGAAAGCTGGGTCAGTTCCGCCACCCACTACAAGGGCTTCGACCAGTTCGGCTCCGTCACCTTCCATCTCGGCGCCGAGCCGCTGGTGAAGGCGCTCAAGGGCTCGGAATTCGAGCTGACCTACATGCCCGCGCATGAGGCGGCCGAGCAGTTCCCGTTCGAAATGGCCGGGCTCGACGCCTACGACGCCGTCATCCTGTCGGACATCGGCGCCAACACGCTGCTTTTGCCGCCCGACGTGTGGCTGCATTCGCGCACCGTGCCGAACCGGCTGAAGCTCATCAAGGCATGGGTGGAGAAGGGCGGCGGTCTGCTCATGGTCGGCGGCTACTTCTCCTTCCAGGGCATCGACGGCAAGGCGCGCTGGCGCCGCACCGCCGTCGAGGACACGCTGCCCGTCACCTGCCTGCCCTATGACGACCGCGTCGAGATGCCCGAGGGCACGGTGGCCCAGGTCGTCGCCGCGGACCATCCGGTGATGGCGGGCCTGACCGGCCGGGCCTGGCCGCCGCTGCTCGGCGTCAACGAGGTGGAGCTGCGCGAGGGTGCCGAACTGGTCGCACGCCTGCCGCAAGACCAGGGCGGCCATCCGCTGCTGGTGCTGGGCGGGCACGGCAAGGGCCGCACGGCCGCCTGGACCTCCGACATCGGCCCGCACTGGCTGTCGCCGGAGTTCTGCGCCTGGGAAGGCTACGGCAGGCTGTGGAAGAACATCCTCGGCTGGCTGACGGCCGAAAAGCGCTAGCCTTGCCCGAGGATCGCGCGCATCTCCTCGACGCTCGGGAAGGCGCCCAGCGCGCCCTTGCGCGAGACGGTGAGCGCGCTGGCGGCTGCCGCATGGACCAGCGCCAGTTCGTCGAGGCGCGTACCACGCAGGAAGGCGGAGGCGAGCGCGGCGCCCATGAAGGTGTCGCCGGCGCCGGTTGTGTCCACCGCCTCGGCGCGGGCGGCGGGCACGCTGGCCGTGCGTCCGCCGCCGGAAAGCAGGGCGCCGCCGGCGCCCAGCGTCAGCACCACGTCGCGGACGCCCAGCGCATGCAGCGCGGCGGCGGCGTCCGCGCCGCCGGCGCCGGTCAGCGCCTGCGCCTCGCCGGCGTTCAGGAAGGCGATGTCGACCAGCGGCCACAGGGCGCCGAAGCCGGGCCTGAGCGGCGACGGGTTGAAGGCCGTCGCCATGCCGCGCCTGCGCGCTTCGCCGAGCAGCGCCTCGGTCGTCGGTCCGTTCAGGTTGCCCTGGAAGACGGCGAGATCGCCCGGCCGAGCCGCTTCCAGCGCCGGCAGCGCGTCCTCGGGCCGCAGGTTTTCCGCCGCATCCGTCGTGGTGACGATGGCGTTCTCCCCATCCGGTGTCGTGAATATGATGGAGAAGTCGGTGGCCCGGCCGGCGAGCCGCACCAGCCGGCTTTCGACGGGCTCGGCCGCCAGCCGCTCGGCGATGTTGCGGGCGCGGAAGCCGTCGCCCACCGGCGCCACCAGCGTCGTCGGCAGGCCGCAGCGGGCCATGACGACCGCCTGGTTGGCGCCCTTGCCGCCCAGGTCGCTGGAGCCATGGCTGCCGAAGATCGAGGCGCCCGCCATCGGCCACTGATCGACCCGGATGGTCTCGTCGACCGCCACGTTTCCGATGACGTAAGCGTGCATGGACACTTTTCCGAAGGACTTTGAAATGCAGGAAATCTCGAACAATACCGGCAGCGCCATAAGGGAAATATTCGGGCGCGACAAGGCGCTGATCGGCATGATCCATTGCCCGGCCTTTCCCGGCGCGCCGCGCTACCGGGGCGCCGCGATGGACACCGTCTACGACGCCTGCATGCGCGATGCCGAAGCCCTGATCGAAGGCGGCATGCACGGCCTGATGGTCGAGAACCACGGCGACGTGCCGTTCTCAAAGCCCGAGGACATCGGCTGCGAGACAGCCGCCTTCATGGCGGTCGTGACCGACCGCATCGGGCGCGCCCTCGGCGTGCCGCTCGGCGTCAACGTACTTGCCAACGCGCCGATCCCGGCCATCGCCATCGCCATGGCCGGCGGCGCGCGGTTCATCCGCGTCAACCAGTGGGCGAACGCCTATGTCGCCAACGAGGGCTTCATGGAGGGCCGCGCCGCCGAGGCGATGCGCTACCGCTCGGCGCTTCGCGCCGAGCACGTCAAGGTCTTCGCCGACAGCCACGTCAAGCACGGCAGCCATGCCATCGTCGCCGACCGGTCCATCGCCGAGTTGACGCGCGACCTCGCCTTCTTCGACGCCGACGGCATCATCGCCACCGGCCAGCGCACCGGCAACGCGGCCACCGTCGAGGAGATCGAGGAGATTGCCGCCGCCACCCACCTGCCGCTGCTGGTCGGTTCGGGCGTCGACAGGACCAACGTCGTGGAGATCCTCAAGCGCACCAGCGGCGTCATCGTCGCCTCCTCGCTGAAGGAAGGCGGCGTGTGGTGGAACCCGGTCGACATCGAGCGCGTGCGCGCCTTTCGCGCGGCGGCCGAGCCGGCGCTGGGAGCCTGAGCGGGATGGCGCGGGAAACCCTGTCGGAGCGCTTCTTGCGCGAGAACGCGGCCGTGTTCGAGGCGATGGTCAGCCATCGCTTCACCACCGACATCGAGCGCGGGCTGCTGCCTGCGGAGGCGTTTGACCGCTATCTGGTCTACGAGGGCGCCTTCGTCGACACCGCCATCTCGATCTTCGCGCTGGCTACCGCCAAGGCCGGCACGATCAAGCAGAAACGCTGGCTGATCGGCGTGCTGGACGCACTGGCCAACCGGCAGGTCGCCTATTTCGAGCGCACGTTTGCCCAGCGCGGCATCAAGCCGGAGCGCTTCGACCTCGCCGAACCGCGTGTCGAGGCGTTCCGCGCCGGCATGCTGGAGATCGCCGAGAAGGGCTCCTTCCTCGACATCGCGGCGGCGATGTTCGCGGCCGAATGGATGTACTGGACATGGTCGAGGCGCGTCGCCGCCGCGCCGATCGCCGACCCGCTGCTGCGCGAATGGGTGGCCATGCACGCCGACGACGCCTTCGCCGCGCAGGCGCGATGGCTGCGCGACCAGATCGACGCAGCGGATGGCGGGCTGGACGAGGCGACGCGGGCACGGCTGAGCGGGGTCTTCGGCCGTGTGCAGGAGCTGGAAATCGCCTTTCACGAAGCCGCCTACGGGCCGGTTGGCGAGGCGGCGGCATGAGCGCGCCGCGGATCGACGCAGCGCGGCTGCTTGGCCGGCTGGACGCCTTCGCGCGGATCGGCGGCACCGCGAAGGGCGGCGTCAACAGGCAGGCGCTGACCAGCGAGGACCGCGAGGCGCGCCGCCTGCTTGCCGGGCTTGCCGCCGCGCGCGGCTTCGCCGTCTATCAGGACGCCGTCGCCAACCTGTTCGTACGGCGTCCGGGCCGGGACGATTCCCGGCCACCGCTGCTCATCGGCAGCCATCTCGATAGCCAACTGACCGGCGGCCGCTTCGACGGCGCGCTGGGCACGCTGGCCGCCTTCGAGGCCCTGGAAGCGTTGGAGGACGCCGGCGTGGAGACGCCCGCGCCGGTCGAGGTCGTCGCCTGGACGAACGAGGAAGGCAGCCACTACCAGCCCGGCTGCATGGGCTCCATGGCCTTTGCGGCCGGTGCGATCCCGGCGCAATGGGCCACCTTGCGCGGCCATGACGGCGCATTGTTTTCACAGGAACTGGAAGCGACGCTGGCTGCGCTGCCCGAGGCGGCGATGCGGCCACTCGGCTTTCCCGTCGCCGCCTATATCGAACTGCACATCGAGCAGGGACCGTCGCTGGAGCGCGAAAGCATCCCGATCGGCATCGTCGAAGGCATACAGGGCACGCGCTGGCTGGAAGTCGCGATCACCGGCCAGGCCGCCCATGCCGGCACGACGGCGCTCGCCTTCCGCCGCGACGCCATGGCTGCCGCCGTGCGCGGGCTGGACAGGCTCTATGCCGCCGTCATGCCGGGCGACGAACGCGCCCGCTTCACCGTCGGCCGATTTTCGGTGGAGCCCGGCGCAGTCAACGCCATCCCCGAAAAGGTGTCCTTCACCGTCGACCTGCGCCACCCCGAAACCGCCGTGCTTGACCGCTTTGAGGCGCTGATCGGGAGCACGCTCGCACAGGCGGCGGAAGCAGGAGGCTGCGCCTGCGAGATGCGCCGCATCTTCGACATGCCGCCGGCGACTTTTTCGGCCCCGCTGCTGGAGCACCTGCGAGATGCGGCCGCCGACGCAGGGCTCGCGTGGAAGCCGATGCTCTCCGGTGCCTTTCACGACGCGCTGTTCCTCGCCCGCGTCACGCCGGCGGCGATGATCTTCGTGCCCTGCCGCGACGGCCTCAGCCACAACGAGGCAGAATACGTTGAGCCGGAGCATTCCGTCGCCGGCGCACAGATGCTGCTTGCGTCGACCCTGGCGGCGTTGGGCGGAACAGAACGGCAGCGCTGACCGATGCCGTTTACAAGCGAGGCGCCACGGCTTCGGCGGCGATCACGCTCGTCGTGACGGCACGGCTTTGAGTCGATTCACACTGGTGGCCGAAGCAAACTGCACCTTGAACCGATGGTAGCCGCCGCCTGTTTCGATCCCGGCACCGCGCCAGCGACAAATCGGATGCGTTCGGGAACAATTCGGCTTAATTTCGCAGGCGTTCCATTGTCGGGGCACGGGAGACGAAGGCGTTGGACATCCGCAACTTTGCCGGATTCGCGGCAGCCGCCGAACTGATGAACTTCACGCTGGCGGCTAAACGCCTGAACATTACCCAGTCGGCTCTGTCGCGGCAGATCCGCGCGCTGGAAACCTATCTTGGCGTGGAACTGTTCGAAAAGGCGGGCCGTAACGTCCGGCTCACCGCCGGCGGGCAGGCCTTGTTCGCCAAGGTCAACGACGTCCTGCAAGCGGATCGTGCGCTGCGCACCAGCGCGGACGATCTCGGGCGCGGCGAAACAGGCGTGCTGAAGATCGGCGCCTGCTCGCAGCTCATCGAGCGCTACCTTCCCCACTTTCTGAAGTCGTGGGAGCGGCGGCACCCCGGCATCGACATTCGCATCGAGGACGGCGGCGGCCCGGAACTTGCCGACAAGCTGCGCGCCGGCGCGGTGCACCTGACCGTCAGCGCCCGCCCCTTCGCGCCGATCGACCTGTTCGAAACCTTGCTTCTGGGCAAGCTGGGGTTCGTCGCGCTGGGCACCGAAGAGTTCCTGCCGCCATCGGGCGAGCCGATGGAGATCGCCGAACTGCTGCAATTCCCGATCCTCACGCTCAACAAGCGGCATGCCTCGCGCGAAGTCTTCGACGCGGCCTGCAAGCTTGCCGGCGCGCTGCCGCTGATCAAGCTGGAAAGCTACTCTCCGCACACGCTCTTTTCGATGGCCGCCGCCGGAAACGGCGTCGCCATCGTGCCCTCGTCGGCCAATTCGTTTCCCGGCGGACTGGTGCGCAAGCCGGTGACGTTGCGCGGACAGCGGATCGAGTTCGACATCTGCGCGATGTGGAACAACAGCGCGCCGCTCCCCGCCTACGGCCAGCGCTTCGTCGACGAATTGCGCGGCGCCATCCAGGCGGATGCCGAGGAGGAACGAATGCGGCGGCATCAGGTCCTTCCCGTGAGCCGCCGGGTCGCCTGACAATCCATTCCAAATCCGCATCGATATGAAGAATTATTATTCATTGGACTGATCGGTTTGGCGGCGTTTACCTTCGCCTTCGCGCCGTAGCGGGCGAAGATGGCGTACATCGGGGTTGTACGGCAAATCATCGACCCGCCGCCGCGATTCAAGACAGGACGACGGAATCCATGCGCGGCATCGGCTGGGCCAGCCTCAATCAGGAACGGATCGTGCTCGGCCTGGCCGTGCTCCTGTTCGCCGCGGCCGCCGTCGGGCTGCCGGGCTTCCTCGCCCCCGACAACCTGATCGCCATCGTGCGCTCGGTATCGGTGCTCGGCATTCTCGCCTTCGGCATGGCCATCGTCATTATCGGCCGCGGCATCGACCTGTCGATGGTCGCCATCATGGCGATGTCTGTCGCCTGGTATCTGCAACTGCTGAACGGCGGCATGAGCGACGGGCCCGCCTTCCTGCTGGTGCTGGCCGGCGTCGTCGGCATCGGCGTGCTCAACGGGGTGCTGGTGGCCTATGCCGACGTTCCCGCGATCTTCGTTACGCTGGCCAGCGGTTCGTTCGTCTTCGGCTACGTCCGCTCGCAGCTCATCACCCAGGACGCCGTGGCCTTGCCGCAGGGGCACTGGATCGAGCTTTTCGGCGGCGTGCGCTATCTCGACATTCCAGTCGAGGTCTTCGTCTTCGCCGCGCTTGCCGTGCTGACCTTCCTGTTCCTGCGCTTCACGAAATGGGGGCGCTATGTCTACTACGCCGGCGACAATCCGATGGCGGCGCGCAACATCGGCATGCCGGTGCGGCCCATGCAGGTGCTGCGCTACGTGCTTTCGGCGCTGATCGCCTTCATCGCCGGCCTGCTGACGGCGGCAAGCCTGCACTCGATCAACACGCGCATCGTCAATTCCAACCTGCTTTACGACATCGTACTGGTCGCCGTCATCGGCGGCATCGGCCTGTCGGGCGGGCGCGGCGGGGTGCGCAACGTCCTGGTCGGCGCGGCGCTGATCGGCATCCTGCTCAACGCCATGACCATCATCGACATTCCGACGCTCTATCAAAATCTCATCAAGGCGGCGATCCTGCTCAGCGCCATCGTCATCGACGGCATCCTCAACCCGCGTGACGAGCAGACGGCGCAGCAGGGCGACATCTGAACATTCCAACAGGCACAGACTTCAAACGAAGGGGAAACGACGATGAAAATCCTGAAGACACTCATGACGGCGGCGGCCGCGCTCGGCATCTGCGTGTTCACTGCCAATTCCTTTGCCGAAGGCCTCGCGGAAGACCCCGGCCCCGCCGCCTACGCCAGCGCCCTGAAAGGCAAGCGCGTCATGCTGGTGCCGCTCACCATGGGCTTCGACCTGGCGCAAGGCTGGGCCTATTATCTCAAGAAGGAAGTGGAGGCCTGGGGCGGCGTCTTCGAGACGCGCGACCCGAACTGGAATGTCGACGCGGGCGCCCAGGCGATCACCGACGCCATTTCCTCTGACACGCGGCCCGACGTCCTCATCATCCATTCGCCCGATCTCAACTCCTATTCCAAGCTGATGAAGAAGGCGCAGAAGGCCGGCACCTATGTCATGCTGGTCGACAATCCGGCCAATTTCCCGGCCGACGCCTTCGTCGGCTCGGACTGGGATCGCTTGGGCCAACTCGAGGCGGAAGCGGCCATCAAGGCCTGCGGCCCGAGTTCTTCCAAGAAGATCGGGCTGGTGCAGGGCGACCAGGCCAACGCATCGAGCCTCTACCAGTATGCCGGCATCATGAAGGTGCTGGAGAAGAACCCTGACTTCCAGGTCGTCGCCAAGCCGGACTCCAACTGGGACGCCACCACCTCGCGCAACGTGACCACGACGATGCTGCAACAGCATCCCGACATCTGCTCGATCATCGACTTCTGGGACGGCGACGCCACCGGCGCCTCGGCGGCGATCCGCGACGCCAAGCTCGACGGCAAGGTGTTCCTCGTGACCACCGGCGGCGGCGAGAAGACGGCCGACTGCGACAAGCTCGAGGACGGCACCTACGGCGCCGTGGTGATGACGGACCTCGCCCGCCAGTCGGCCGACATGAACGCCATCATCAAGTTCCTGTTGCAGAGCGGCCAGCCGGCAGGCACCTCGCACACCTACATCTACACGCTGGAAAAGGCGACCACCAAGGCCGACCTGAAGCCCGACTCCTGCTGGGACCTGAAGGCGCTGCAAGCCGAAGCCGGCGTGCAGAAGTAATCTCGGCTTTCAGGCATCATCGGGTGGCCGGCTTGCCGGCCACCTCCCGCTCCGGAACCGTTACAAGCAGCATCTGATGTCCTTTCGCGAACGCTGGCAGGCCTGGCGCTACAACCGCATCCCCAGCCATCTGATCGGCGAGATCCTGACCAAGCGCTGGACCGACAACGCCATCCCCTTCCTGGCGCTGGTGGTGACGCTGGCCATTTTCGGTTCGGCCATTTCCGGCTTCTTCAAGCCGGCGGCGCTACAGGCGTCGAGCCGCCAGCTCGGCGAGTTCTCGCTGGTCGTCACCGGCGTGACGGTGGTAATGCTGGGCGGCGGCATCGACCTTTCGGTGGGCGCGATCTTCGGGCTTGCCTGCTTTTCGGCCGTCTTCGTCTTCTTCATCATGGAGCAGTCGATCTGGCTGGCGCTGGCGGCCTCTCTTGCCACCGGCCTCGTCTTCGGCGCCGTCAACGGCTATCTGGTCGGCTACCTGAAACTCAGGGCCTTCCTCACCACGCTGGTGACGCTGATCTTCGGCCGCGCGCTGTTCGACATACTGGTCACGGCCTATGCCGCGCAGGTGCAACTGTCGGACGCCGAATCCCCGATCCTCGACTATATCGGCGACGGCACCTTCCTCGGGCTGGCGATTTCGGTGTGGCTTGCCGTCGTCTTCGCCGTCGTCACCCACATCGCGCTGACCCGCTCGCGGCCGGGCTGGCACGTGCTGGCGGTCGGCGGCTCGCGCCGCTCGGCGCACAATGCCGGCATCCGCGTCGGCAGCACCGTCTTCTTCACCTATGTGTTTTCCGGCCTGTGCTCCGCCCTCGGCGGCTTCCTGATCGCCTGCCGGCTTTCCGGCGCCGGCCCCGGCACCGGCCAGAATCTGGAAATCATGGCGTTGACGGCCGCCGTCGTGGGCGGCGTCAGCCTCGGAGGCGGCCGCGGGTCGGTCGTCAAGGGGATCATGGGCGCCATCATCGTGCTGGTGATGACCAACGGCCTGATCCGCCTCGGCTACGGCACCGGCACCACGCAGATGGTGCTCGGCCTGATGCTGGCCGCCGCCGTCACCATTGACATCCGCTGGCTGAAGAACCGCCACAAGGTGCTGAACGAGGTCTATGTCGCGCCGGTGTACCTGAAAATGGGCGAGGCGCAGTCGGCCGAACCGGATTCCGGCACGCCCTACGAACTCGACAACCGGCTGTCGGCGGCAGAGCACATCGGGCTCGGTGAACTGGAGGGACCTGAAGACGTCATCCTCGACCGCGACGACCATCTCTACTGCGGCACGCGGCACGGCGAGATCGTGCGTTTCTTCGCCCCCGACTACAAGCGCTCGGAAGTGTTCGCGCATGTCGGCGGCTTCCCGCTGGGCCTGGCCTTCGACCGCGACGGCAACCTCATCTCCTGCGTCGGCGCCATGGGGCTTTACTCGATTTCGCCGGAGCGCAAGGTGACGAAACTCTCGGCCGAGACGGCGCGCTCGCTGACCTCGGTGGTGGACGACGCCCGCCTGCGCGACCCCAACGACTGCGACATCGCACCGGACGGCCGCATCTACTTCACCGACTCGACCAAGCGCTACGACGCGCACGACTGGACGCTGGACTCCATCGAGAACCGGCCGACCGGCCGCCTGCTGGTCTACGACCCGAAGGACGGCTCGACCAGGACGCTGCTCGACGGCTACCGCTACACCAACGGCGTGTGCATGGCGCATGACGGCAAATCGCTGTTCTTCGCCGAAAGCTGGGCCTGCCGCGTCCACCGCTACTGGCTGGAGGGGCCGAAGGCCGGCACGGCCGAATGCGTCATCAAGGACATGCCGGGCTATCCCGACAACATCAACCGCGCCTCGGACGGCGGCTACTGGATGGCCTGGCTCGGCATGCGCACGCCGAGTTTCGACCTGTCGCTGCGCCACCCCGGCATGCGCAAGCGCATGACTCGCCGTCTGCCGCAGGACGACTGGCTGTTTCCCAACATCAACACCGGCGGCGTCGTCAAGTTCGACGAGAGCGGGCGCATCCTCGATACGCTGGGCGACCTTTCCGGCGAGGCGCATCCGATGGTCACGTCGATGCGCGAGCACAAGGGCTACCTGTTCGTCGGCGGCATCCTCAACAACCGCATCGGCCGCTTCCGCATCGCCGGCGCCGACGAGAACTGGACCAGCCCGGCCTCCTATTGGGGAGGCGCGAAATGATCCTCGATCCGGTCCTCGACCTGTTCCGCGGCAATGCCGTCACCATCCCGCCGTTCGACGGCGCGTTCCGGCCCAACACGCGCCTCGACGACGCCCGCGCCGCAGCGCCGCTTGCCGAAGCCGACAACCTCGCGCGCCTGCCGGACGGACTGGTCGCCGGCAGCGGCAATACGCTTTACCGGATCGAAGCCGGCAAGGAGCCAGCCCCGTTCAAAAGCTTCGGCGCACCCGTCGCAGCCGTTGCCGTCTCGCCGTCGGGAGAATTGGCGGTCGCCACCGAAACCGGCGCGCTCCATATCGGCGACCGCGAGGAAAAACCCCATGCCGGGATCGGCTGCGTCACGGCGTTGGCCTATGCGGCCGACGGAACGCTGTGGCTGGCCAACGGCTCGGCCGACCATCCCCGCTCGCAATGGTCGCAAGACCTGATGCGGCACGGCTCCTCCGGCTCGGTGTGGAAGCGTGCGCCGGGTGCCACCTCGTTCGAGCGCGTGGCCGACGGCCTCGCCTTCCCCTACGGACTGCTGCCGCTCGATGGCGGCGTCGTCGTTGCCGAAAGCTGGCGACATCGGCTGCTTCGCATCGGCGCGGGTGCGCCGGTCGAACGGCTCGCCAAACTCCCCGGTTATCCGGCACGCCTGTCGCCGGCTCCGGGCGGCGGAGCGTGGCTTTGCCTGTTTGCCCCGCGCAACCGGCTGATCGAATTCGTCTTGCAGGAAGAGCACTACCGCCTCGACATGCTGGCGACCGTGCCGCCGCCTTACTGGATCGCGCCGTCGTTCTCTTCCGGGCGCAGCTTCCTGGAGCCGCTCCAATGCGGCGGCATCCGCACCATGGGCGTGCACAAGCCATGGTCGCCCAGCCGATCCTACGGCATGGCGGTGCGGCTGGACGAAGGAATGCAGCCGCTGTTCAGCCTGCACAGCCGTGCCAACGGTACCCGCCACGGCGTATGCAGCGTTGTCGAGGAAGCGGGCAGGCTGTGGGTCGCCTCGCGCGGCGGCGGCTGCGTTCTCGATATCGACCTCGCCGATCTCGCAAGGGAGGCACGCTGAATGGAGACCTCCGTTTCCGATGTCATCATCCGGCTCGAAGGCGTCACCAAAGCCTATCGCGGCGCACCCGCGGTCCGCAACGTCGATTTCGACCTGAGACGCGGCGAGATCCACGCGCTCCTGGGCGAAAACGGCGCCGGTAAGTCAACGCTTACGAAAATGATGGCGGGCGCGGTCGAGCCGACGTCTGGCCGCATCGTCCACCATGGCAACGAGGTGCGCTTCGCTTCGCCCAACGAAGCGCTCGACGCCGGCATCGCCATGGTGTTCCAGGAAACCAGCCTGGTGCCGTCGATGACGGTGGCGCAGAACCTCTATCTCGGCTCGGAAAAATTCCTCAACCGGCTGCGCGGCATCTACATCTCCGCCCAACAATTCCTGCAATCGCTGAACTTTCCGGTCGACCCGTCCGCCATGGTCGAGACGCTCGGGGCGGCCAAGCGGCAGATGGTGGAAATCGCGCGCGCGGTCCACCACAACGCCGAGGTCATCATCTTCGACGAGCCGACCGCGACGCTGACGCCGGAGGAAAAGCACCATTTCTTCGCCCTGGTACGGCGGCTGAAGGCGAACGGCGTGTCCATCGTCTTCATCAGCCACGCGCTTGAGGAGGCGCTGCTGATTTCGGACCGCATCACCGTGCTGCGCGACGGCGAATTGGTGGCGAGCGGTCCGGCCGCCGATTTCGACCGCGCCTCGATCATCGCCGCCATGGTCGGGCGCACGCTGTCGGGCGAGCTTTACCAGAAGCGCGACGAGACGGCGCTCCGCAAGCCGGGCAGGAAGATCCTGTCGGTGCAGGACGTGTCGATGAGCAAGATCGTGCGCAACAACTCGTTCTCGATCTTCGACGGCCAGATCACCGGCGTGTTCGGACTGATCGGCTCGGGCCGCACCGAGACGTTCAAGATCGTCTCCGGAATCTACAAGCGCGACTTCCTGCGCGGCGGCACCATCGAACTCGACGGCGAGCCGGTCCGCTACCTGGTGCCGCGCGAGGCGGTGAAGGACGGCATCGTCTACATCACCGAGGACCGCAAGAGCGAAGGCTTCTTCGAAACCATGGGCATCGCCGAGAACCTGTTCGGCGGCCTTCTCGCCAGCGACCGGGAGAAATCGCACATCGTCAGCATGAAAGAGATGCAGGCGCTGTCGGCCGAATGGACGAAGCACCTCGGCGTGCGCGCCATCAACGACAATGCGCGCGTGGTCGAGCTTTCGGGCGGCAACCAGCAGAAGGTGGTGATCGGCAAGGGGTTGGTGCAGCAGCCGCGCCTCGTCATCTTCGACGAGCCGACGCGCGGCGTCGATGTCGGCGCCATCGCCGAAATCCACCAGTTGATCCGCCGGCTTGCCGACGACGGCCTCGCCGTCGTGGTCATCTCCTCCTATCTGCCCGAGATCATGAATCTCTCCGACCGCATCCTGGTTTGCCGGCAGGGCCGCATCGTGGAGGAATTCTCGCCCGCCGAGGCGACCGAGGAAAAGATCATGTATGCCGCCGTGCACTGACCCGGCGCATCTTTGCGACTGAAGCGAAAGGACTGAAAGATGACCGCCCAAGGCGCGACCTGGACCTATTACGACGGACGCTGGCAGGAAGGCGACGTGCGCATTCTGGGCGCCGCCTCCCACGCCACCTGGCTCGGCTCGCTGGTCTTCGACGGGGCACGGCTGTTCGAGGGCGTAGCGCCCGATCTCGACCTGCACGCCGCGCGCGTCAACAATTCCGCCCGCGCGCTCGGCCTGGAGCCGACGCTGTCGGCCGGCGACATCGAGGCGCTGACCCGCGAGGGGCTGAAGAAATTCAGCCCCGGCACCGACGTCTACATCCGGCCGATGTACTGGGCCGAGGAAAGCGACGCCGGCACCGTGCCGCCGCTGGCCTCCTCGACGGCCTTCGCGCTCTGCCTGGAGGCGATCCCGATGGCGCCGCCGACCGGCTTTACCGTCACCACGACCTCGTTCCGCCGCCCTACTCTCGAAGTGATGCCGGTCAACGCCAAGGCGGCCTGCCTCTACCCCAACAACGCCCGCATGATGCGCGAGGCCAAGGCCAAGGGCTTCCACAACGCGCTGGTCACGGACGTGCTCGGCAACGTCGCCGAAACCGCCACCTCCAACGTGTTCATGGCGCGCGGCGGCGAAGTCTTCACGCCCGTTCCCAACGGCACTTTCCTGAACGGCATCACCCGCCAACGGGTGATTTCGTTGCTGCGGCAGGCGGGCGTCACCGTGCATGAGGCGACGCTGACGATCCAGGATTTTCGCGAGGCCGACGAGATCTTCTCCTCCGGCAATATGAGCAAGGTCGTGCCGATCACCGCCTTCGACGACAGGAAGCTCGAATACGGGCCTCTCACCAAGCGGGCGCGGGCGCTCTACTGGGATTGGGCGCACGCCTGAACAGGAAAGGACAAACCATGGCAACCGTAAAATTGTGGACCGACGCCGAGGCTGAGGCCAATCCGGCGGTCAAGGCCGTGTTCGACGACATTCGCGCGACGCGCAAATCCGACTTCGTCAATAATTTCTGGCGCGGCATGGCCAACGATCCGGCTCACCTCGCCCGGATATGGGGGCAACTGAAAGCCATCATGGGCGGCGAGGGCGCGCTCGACCCGCTGACGCGCGAAATGATCTACATCGCCGTTTCGACGGCCAACAACTGCTCCTATTGCGTTCATTCGCACACGGCGGCGGCGCGCGCGAAAGGCATGAGCGACGCCCAGCATGCCGAACTCGTCGCCATCATCGGCCTCGCCGCGCAGACCAACCACCTGGCCACCGCCCTGCAAATTCCGGTCGACGCGGTCTTCGACGTCAAGAACTGAGGAACGCCATGAGCAAGGGATTGGTCGCCGCCACGCCGGGCGGCCCCGAGGTGCTGTCCTGGGAAGACGTCGAGACGCCCGCGCCCGGTGAAGGCGAGGTGGCGGTGCGGCACACGGCGATCGGCGTCAATTTCATCGACGTCTATTTCCGCAGCGGCCTCTACCCCTGGCCGGAGGCGACGATGATACCGGGCGCGGAGGCGGCCGGCGTGGTGGAGGCGGTGGGACCGGGCGTAGCGGATTTCGCGCCGGGCGACCGCGTCGCTTACGTCGCGCGCCACGGCGCCTATCGCGAGCGGCGCACGATCGCCGCGCGTCATCTCGTGAAACTGCCCGACGCGATCAGCGACGTGGTGGCGGCGAGCGTGATGCTCAAGGGGCTGACGGCCCAGTATCTCGTCACCTCGTCCTACCCGGTCAGGGCGGGCGACACGGTGCTGGTGCATGCGGCCTCGGGCGGCGTCGGCCTGCTCCTCGGCCAATGGCTGAAGGCCATCGGCGCAACCGCGATCGGCACCGCCGGAACGGCGCAAAAGGTCGAACTCGCCCGCCGCCACGGCTACGACCACGTCATCAATTATCGCGAGCGGGATTTCGCGGCCGCTGTCCGCGAGATCACCAACGGCAAGGGATGCGCCGCCGTCTACGACAGCGTCGGCAACGATACCTGGCGCGGCTCGCTGCAATCGCTGAAACGCTTCGGCATGTTCGTCAATTTCGGCCAGTCGTCGGGCATGATCCAGGGATTCGCGCTTTCGGACCTCGCCGCCGGCTCGCTGTCGGCAAACCGTCCGATGCTGTTCGACTACATCGCCGAACGCACCGATCTGGAGCGTCGCTGCGCCGACCTGTTCGGCCGGCTCGCCGCCGGCGACGTCAGGGCCGACACGATCTCATGCCGGCCGCTGCGCGACGCCGCCGCCGCCCACGCCGATCTCGAGGCGCGCCGCACCGTAGGCGCGACCGTGCTGATCCCCTGAGCCGCCAGCGCCTCAACGGGCAGTCGCAGCTACCAGCACACCCGAGAGAGCATCGGCCCCGCCGTCCAAGTTGTCGAATCCATCCGTTTTCGGACGAATACCAGCCAATGAAGCCTCTGAAAGCTGACTGAAAGCTTCGTTCGACCACATTTCCACCATGTATCGCGGAGGAAGCGCAGCCGAGGCGCCGGCGATACGCACCCAAACGGAGGAACCCATGGCAACACGATATCATCTTGCGCATGCCGCGCCGCTTTTCGCCCTTTCGCTCACCGGCCTGCTCTCGCTCGGTCACGGCGCCACCGCGGCCGAGAAGGTCACGCTCATGGTCGGCGGCTACGAAAAGCAGATTTACCTGCCGGCGAAGCTCACCGAGAGCCTCGGCTATTTCAAGGACGAGGGCCTCGACGTCGAACTGCTCAACGAACCGGCCGGCGTCGACGCCGAGAACGAGTTGCTCGCCGGCGCGGTGCAGGGCGTCGTCGGCTTCTACGATCACTGCGTCGACCTGCAAGCCAAGGGCAAGTTCGTCGAATCCGTCGTCCAGTTCAGCCAGGCGCCCGGCGAAGTGGAGGTCGTTTCCAGCAAGCACCCGGAGGTCAAGTCCTTCGCCGACTTCAAGGGCATGAGCCTGGGCGTCACCGGCCTCGGCTCGTCCACCAACTTCCTGACCCAGTATCTGGCCGTGAAGAGCGGTCTGGCGGTTTCCGACATCACCTCGGTGCCGGTCGGTGCCGGTGCCACCTTTATCGCCGCCATGCAGCAGGACAAGATCCAGGGCGGCATGACGACGGAGCCGACCATTTCGCGCCTGCTCAAGACCGGCGACGCAAAAGTGCTGGTGGACATGCGCACCAAGGAAGGCACGAAGGAAGCGCTGGGCGGCACCTATCCGGCGGCCTCCCTCTACATGGAAAACGCCTGGGTCGACGCCCACAAGGAGGAAGCGCAGAAGCTGGCCAACGCCTTCGTCAAGACGCTCGCCTTCATCAACACGCATACGGCCGCCGAAATCGCCGACAAGATGCCGGCCGATTTCTACGTCGGCGACAAGGAGGCCTATGTGAAGGCTCTGGACGCCGGCAAGGCCATGTTCACCGCCGACGGCGTCATGCCGGAAGACGGGCCGAAGACCGTCCTCGACGTGCTTTCGAAATTCTCGAAGAACGTGAAGGGCAAGCAGATCGACCTTTCCAAGACCTACACGACGGAATTCGTCAAGGCGGCGAAGTAGACTCGCGACCCAAGTCAAAGCCGCCGACCTTCGTCGGCGGCTTTGTGCTGCGCGCGCACCGCCAAGGCGGCCCGGCATCGCATCCTCGATCCATCCCCGGATGCACTGGAACTTTGCCGCGCCGATGCGCATAGTGCAGCCTCGACGAGACACGTGTTTTCGCTGCGGGTTGGAAATGCGGCTCCTGATCGTGGAGGACAGCGGGGAATTGGCCGAGTGGCTGGCGCGCGCGCTGGCTCAATCGTCCTATACGGTCGACGTCGCCGGCGACGGCGAGGAGGCGGAGCATTTTCTCGCCGTCTCGGATTATACGGCCGTCATTCTCGACCTGTCATTGCCGAAAATCGACGGCATGACGCTGCTGCGCCGCCTGCGCCAACGCGGAAGCAAGATCCCGATCCTCATCCTGACGGCCAATGCCTCGCTCGACGGCCGTGTTTCCGGTCTCGATTCCGGAGCCGACGACTATCTCGCCAAGCCCTTCGATCTCGCGGAACTGGAAGCACGGCTGCGGGCGATCATCCGCCGGCATCACGACCTGGCAGCCCCCGTCGTTGCCGTCGGCGACCTGACGCTGGACAGCACGACCGGCGAATTCCGGCTCAACGACCAGGCGCTCAGCCTGACGCCGCGCGAGCATTCGGTGCTGACGCACCTGGTCATGCGGCGCGGCTCGACCGTCAAGAAATCGGCGCTTTTCGACGACGTCTTCGGCCTCGAAGCGGACACGGACCCCAGCGTCATCGAGATCTACGTCCACCGCGTGCGCAAGAAGCTCGAAGGAAGCAACGTGCAGATCGCAACGCTGCGCGGCCTCGGCTATCTGCTGCGGGTTTCCTGACTTGCGGTCGCCAGCCCCTGTTGCCTCAGCCTGGGCGACGATCTGGAACTGGCGCCTCAGCCTACAGGCTCAACTCCTGTGCTGGATGCTCGCCACTCTTGTCGGCGTTCTCTGCTTCAACATCTACCTTTCCTTCAACCAGGCCCGCCAGACGGCCAATCTGGTGACAGACAACATGCTGTCGGGATCGGCCCGGATGATAGCGGAGGCGGTTCGCGTCGACGAAAGCGGCAATGTGGCTGTCGACATTCCGCCCGCCGCCCTCGAGATTTTCAACACCGGCGCGGCCGACAAGGTCTACTACCGCGTCATCACCGCCTGGGGCAGCCTGATCGCCGGCTATCCGGACCTGGCCGAACCGGCAGCCGCCGATCAGGGTGCCCAGATGATCTTCCGGGGCGAGCCGGTGCGCGCCATGCGCCTCTCCCATCCCATCGTGAGCCAGCGGCCCAACGCCACCGTCGACGTGACTGTCGCCGTCACCCTGAACCGGGCACAAGGGCTGGAGCGGGAGATCTGGCGCTATGACCTGCTGGAAGAGGTGATACTCGTGGTCGTGGCGGGGCTCGTCACCATTTTCGGCCTGAGACGCGGCCTGGCGCCCGTCCTCAAATTCAGCGACGCCGTGCAGGCCAGCAACACGGAACGCAAGACCGCTTTCGACGAGAGCGCCGTGCAAACGGAAATGCGGCCGCTGGTACGCGCCCTCAATGGCTATATCAGGCGAACGGAGGCGCAGTTGGCCGCCCAGGCGCGCTTCATTTCCAATGCCGCTCACCAGTTGCGCACGCCGTTGACGATCCTGTCCACGCAGGCGAGCGTCGCCGCCCGCGCGAGCGACCGCAAATTGGCCAACGAGGCGCTGAGCGCCCTGTCGAACACCACGCAGCGCACCGCCCGCTTGGCCGAGCAATTGCTGACGTTGACGCGGGCCGAACCGGGGAGCGGATCGTGGACGGCCGAACCCGTCGACCTGGCAGCCACCGCGCGCGCGGTGCTGGAGAGCCTCGCCGACGAGGCCCTGCGCAAAGGCATCGACGTTTCCTTTACCGGCCCGGACGCCGCACTCGTCCTCGGCGACCGCACGATGATCCAGGAAATGGTCGTCAACCTCGTGGACAATGCGCTGCGTTATACTCCCTCGCCGGGGCAGGTGTCGGTCGAGGTGCGGGCCGCCCCGGCAGGCGTCGTCCTCGTCGTCGAAGACAGCGGGCCGGGCATTGCCCCGGCGGAGCGGGACAAGGTCTTCGAGCGCTTCTATCGCGTGCTGGGCACGCAAGCGACCGGCAGCGGACTGGGGCTGGCCATCGTGCGCGAGGTCGTCCAGGCGGCACAGGGCAGCATCGAACTCGGCAGTTCGGCGGCAGGCGGCCTTCGCGTCGAGGTCCGCCTGCCCGCCGCGTAATTCTACTGAACGTCGATGCTCTGCTGCGGGCGCCACTTGGCGAGGCGGTTCTCGATCAGGGTCATGATCCACTCGGCAAACAGCGTTATGACCATGACCAGGATGATGGCCGCGAACATGCCGGCGGAATCGAAGGTTCCCTTGGCGATGGAGATCAGCTGGCCGATGCCGAACCGCGCACCGACGAACTCGCCGACGATGGCGCCGATGATGGCGAAGCCGAACGAGATGTGCAGGCTGGCGAAGATCCAGCTCATCGCCGAAGGAACGATGACGGAGCGCGTGACCTGCCAGTCGGACGCGCCGAGGATCTTGGCGTTCGCGATCAGGTCGCGGTCGGCCTCGCGAACGCCCTGGAAGGCGTTGGCGAAGACGACGAAGAACACCATGATGAATGCCAGCGCCACCTTCGAGGCCAGCCCGAGACCGAGGATCATGATGAAGATCGGCGCCAGCACCACGCGCGGGATCGAGTTGAACGCCTTGATGTAGACGGACAATATGTCCGACAGCATCGGGTTGCGGCCAAGCGCGATGCCGACGATGACGCCGGTGATCGAGCCGATGACGAAACCGATCAGCGCCTCCTCCATCGTCACCCACAGGTTGAACCAGAGCGAGCCTTCGGTGGTGCCGTTCTGGGCCCAATCCACCAGGCGCTCGATGACGGCGCTGGGGCTGGCGTAGAAGAACGGATCGATCCAGCCCGTGTCGGCGCCAAGTTCCCACAATCCGAAGATCGCCACGAAAATGCCGATCTGCCAGCCGCGCACGGCGAGCCGGCGCTTGCGAATGGCCCTTTGGGCGCGGGCTTCGATTTCCTGGTCCGCCAGGGCTTTCTGATATTCGGGGTTCGACTGCAAAACCGCTTCGACCATGCCTGCCTCCCTCAAGCCGCTTCGTTGGCACGGCGATAACTGGTTTCGACTTCTTCGCGCAGGTCGTCCCAGATCGTACGGCAATATTTGACGAAGGCGGGATCGTAGCGGATTTCCGACACCACGCGCGGACGCGGCAGGTCGATCTTGTAGACCGACTTGACCGTCGCCGGGCCGGCGGTCAGCACATAGACCTTGTCGGCCAGCGCCACGGCTTCCTCCAGGTCGTGCGTCACGAAGACGACCGACGCTTGCCGCTCGCTCCACAGATTGAGCAATTCCTCGTGCATGACGGTGCGGGTCTGCACGTCGAGGGCCGAGAACGGCTCGTCCATCAAAAGGATCTCGGGTTCGTTCACGAAGGTCTGCGCCAGCGAGACGCGCTTGCGCATGCCGCCCGAAAGCTGGTGCGGGTAGTGATGCAGGAACTTCGAAAGGCCGACACGCGTGAGCCAGTCTTTCGCCAGGCGCTCAGCCTCGGCCGTCGATTTTCCGCGAAACAGCGGACCCGCCATCACATTGTCGATGACGTTCTTCCAGGGAAACAGCGCGTCCTTCTGGAAAACGAAGCCGACGCGCGGATCGATGCCGCTGACAGGCGCCCCCATGAGGCGGACCTCGCCCGAAGTCGGGCGCGCAAGGCCGGTGACGAGATTGAGCGTCGTGGATTTTCCGCAGCCTGTGGGGCCGACAACCGCCGCGAACTCCCCTTGAGCGACCGACATGTCGAAGTCGCGGAGCGCCGTCAGGTTCTTGCCCGTGGGGGAAACGAAACGCCGCGTGACGTCGACGAGTTCAATGGCGGGCACGCCGCCTTTATCCGCTTGCACTGGCAAACCTCCCGAATGTCAGCAAACGATGCACAGCGCGTCTGCCGGACGCCTGGATCGGAACGGCAGCGCATGGCTAAAGGATAGCGGCCCAAGCTTTCAGCCGGCTTTCAGGCGGCGAAACACGCCCACCGGCATTCGCCCGATTGACTTGATCAAATGATCTTTATATCCTCTGGGCAGGAGAAGAACGCAGGGCGGCAACCGGATAACCGGACCGCGATGCTGAAAGTGGGAGGACTGGATGCTTAAGAGATTGCTGCTCGCCGCCACCATGCTGGGCGGCCTTTACGCCGGACAGGCTCAGGCCGACACGACGCTGCGCTTCGTGCAGACCAACACCAGCGACGAGTCGCTGGCCGTGCTCAACTCGGTGATCAAGACGTTCGAGGCGCAGAATCCCGGTGTGAAGATCGAGTTGATCTCGATCCCGTGGGACAATTCCTTCGAAAAATTCGCCACCATGATCGCCGCCGGCGACATTCCCGACATCGCCGAGATGCCCGACAACTGGGTGGCGCTCTACGCCAATGCCGGACATCTTGAGAATCTCGAGCCCTACATCGAAAAATGGGACAAGGCCGGCGACCTCAACCAGCGGGCGCTGGAACTGGCCCGCAAGGTCAAGGACACCGCCTACGTCATTCCCTACGGCTTCTTCGTCAAGGCGCTCTACTACAACAAGAAGTTGCTGAACCAGGCCGGCATCGCCGAGGCGCCGAAGACGATCGACGAGTTCATGCAGGCGGCCGAGAAAGTATCGAAAATCCCTGACAAATACGGCTACTGCCTGCGCGGCGGCAGCGGTTCCTTCAACGCCTGGGCGATGATGGGGGCGGCCGCCAACGGCGACAACGCCTTCTTCGACAAGGACGGCAAGTCGACGCTGGACAGCCCCGGCTGGGTCGCGGGTTTCCAGAAGCAGATCGACATCTACAAGAACGGCTGGGCGCCGAAGGACAGCGTCAACTGGGGCTACAAGGAAACCGTCGCCGGCTTCTACACCGGCACCTGCGCCATGCTCGACCAGGACGCGGACGTGCTCGGCCCCACGGCCGAACATATGGCGCCGGACGAATACGGCGTGGTTCCCATGCCCAAGGGCGCGAACGGCAAGTCCTATCCCGTGCTGACCTACGGTTCGTGGGGCATCATGGCCAAAAGCGAGCACAAGGACCTTGCGTGGAAGTTCCTCGCCCTGCTCGACAGCCCGGAAACCGATCCGGCATGGACGAAGGCGGTCGGCGCGCTGCCCGTCTTCAAGAGCGCCGAGAAGGACCCGGCCTATGCCGATCCGAAGTACCGCGCCTGGTTCGACACGCTGGCCGACAAGGACGCCATCCCCACCGTCACCCCGGCCTACCTGCCGGAATACAGCCTGTTCGCCGGCTCGACCGCGGTGAAGCTCGGCCAGCAGGCGCTGCTCGGCCAGATCACCGCCCAGGACCTCGGCAAACAGTGGGCCGACATCCTCACCAAAGCTCAGCAGAAGTACCTGGCGAAGTAGCCATGCTTTCCTTCCCGGCGGTACCGGTGTCTGAACGCTCCGGTGCCGCCGGCTTCAACCATCCGGGCCGAGCATGACCATGTCCCATCCCGGCGCAGCCGCGCGGCGGCGCCTCGCCATCCTCGAACCCTGGCTCTACAGCGCTCCGGCGCTCATTCTCATCATCGTCACCACGCTGGTGCCGATCGTCATCGGCATTTCCTACGCCTTCCGCAATGTCATGTTGCTGGACCCGACCTCGGGCGGCTTCGTCGGCCTCGACAATTTCCGCGACCTGATGCGCGACGCCAGCTTCTGGAACGCTCTGAAGAACACCGTCACCTGGACGGCGAGTTGCGTCGGCTTCCAATTCCTCTTCGGCCTGATCCTGGCCCTGCTGCTCAACCGGCCGTTTCCCGGCCGCTCGATCATCCAGCCCATCGTTTTCCTGCCCTGGGCCATTCCGACCTTTTTGATCGGCATGAACTGGTCGTGGCTGCTCAATCCCGCGATCGGCCCGCTGCCGCACTGGGCCTATGCGCTCGGCCTGATGAGCGCGCCAACCAACATCCTGGCCGACCCGAACTATGCGCTTGTCGGCCCGATCCTTGCCGGCATCTGGTGGGGAACGCCGTTCTTCGCCATCACGCTTCTGGCGGCCTTGCAGTCGATCCCGCGCGAGATCTACGAAGCGGCCGAGATCGACGGCGCCGGCGGCTTCGAGCGCTTCCGCTCCATCACCATACCCTTCCTCGCGCCCACCATGCTGATCACGGTGATGCTTCGCACCATCTGGGTCGCCAATTCGCCCGAACTCATCGTCGTCATGACCAAGGGCGGCCCGGCCGATTCCTCGCAGATCGTCGCCAGCTACGTCTTCACTCAGGCCTATCAGGGACTGAATTTCGGCTACGCCTCGGCCGTCGCGACCGCGCTGGTGGTTCTTCTGCTCGTCTATGCCTTGCTGCTGCTTTCGATCCGGCAAGCGATGCTGGGCACACGGTAGGCTGACATGCGCGGAACCTCCCTCAGCCGGACGATCAAGTGGACGCTGCACTACGCGGCGCTGCTCGCTTATGTGGCGGTCGCCCTTTTCCCGCTCTACTGGCTGTTCAAGGTTTCGATCACGCCCAACGACATCCTCTATAAGCAGGGCATGGCCCTGCTGCCGTCGAAGGTGACGCTCGACCATTACGCCACCGTCGTCGGCAAGAGCGATTTCCTGCTCTATTTCCGCAATTCGATCATCGTCTCCGGCGTCACCGCACTCGCCTCGACGCTGCTTGCGACGGCCGCCGGCTACGCCTTCTCGCGCTTCGGCTTCCGCGGCAAGTTCTGGATCGTCGGGCTGATGCTGGTGACGCAGATGTTTCCGCTGGTGATCGTCATCACGCCGATCTTCAGCATCTTCGGCGTGCTCGGCCTGACCAACACACTGACCGGCCTCATCATCATCTACACCGCCTTCAACATCCCCTTTGCCACCTTTCTCATGCAGTCCTTCTTCGACGGCATTCCGAAGGAACTCGAGGAGGCCGCGATGATCGACGGCGCCACGCGTTTCAAGGCGCTGGTCGAGATCGTCGCGCCGCTGACGCTGCCGGGCATCGTCGCCACGGTCGGCTTCTGCTTCACCGGCGCCTGGGGCGAGATCCTGTTCGCGCTGCTGCTCAATTCGTCGCCTTCGGCCAGCACCTTCCCGGTCGGCCTGCTGCTCTATTCGACCCGCGGCACGGTCGAGTACGGCCCGATGATGGCGGCCGGCGTGCTGGCCCTGTTGCCGGTTTGCGTCTTTTTCTTCCTCATCCAGCGCTATCTCGTGCAGGGCCTCACGGCCGGCGCGGTGAAGGGCTGAAACGACGGGTCCAAAACCATGGCTTCCATCGAAATCGCCAATGTCAGGAAGGATTTCGGGGCGGTGTCCGTCCTCAAGGGAATCGACCTGTCGATCGCCTCCGGCGAGTTCGCCGTTCTGGTCGGGCCGTCCGGTTGCGGCAAGTCCACGCTGCTGCGCCTGATCGCCGGTCTGGACGATGCTTCCGGCGGCGACATCCTGATCGACGGCCGCCGCGTCAACGACCTGCCGCCACGCGACCGCGACATCGCCATGGTGTTCCAATCCTACGCGCTCTATCCGCACATGAACGTGCGCGACAACATGGCCTACAGCCTGAAGCTGAAACGCACGCCGGCGGCGCGCATCGCCGAGGCGGTCGGCGGGGCGGCCGCCAAGCTCGGCCTGGAGGCGCTCACCGAGCGCAAGCCGCGCGCGCTATCGGGCGGCCAGCGCCAGCGCGTCGCCATGGGCCGCGCCATCGTGCGCAACCCGAAGGCCTTCCTGTTCGACGAGCCGCTGTCCAATCTCGACGCCCGCATGCGCGAGCAGATGCGCTTCGAGATCCGCAAACTGCACCGCGACCTCGGCGCCACCTCGGTCTACGTCACCCACGACCAGATCGAGGCGATGACCATGGCCGACCGCATCGTGGCGATGAACGCCGGCGTCATCCAGCAGGTCGGCTCGCCGCTCGAACTCTACGACGATCCGGCCAACATGTTCGTCGCCGGCTTCATCGGTTCGCCGGCGATGAATTTCCTCGAAGGGCAGGCAAAGCGCGTCGGAACCGGCGTGAAAATCACAGTCGGCGGGAAAGCCTTCTGCACGCTGCCGCTGGCTCTGGCATTGCCGGACGACGGACACGTCACCGTCGGCATAAGGCCGGAACGCATCGGCATCGGCGCAGACCGGAATGGAACGACGGAGGCAATCATCGATCTCGTCGAGACGACAGGCGCGGCGAACGTCGTCCATGCCGATCTCGCCGGACAACCGTTGAAGATCTTCACCACGCAGCGGCTGCAACTCGCCCATGGCGAGCGCGTGCCGCTCGCCTTCGATGCCGGGCATGTCTGCCTGTTCGACCGGGCGAGCGGCGGACGCCTGCGCTAAATCAGTCCCGCCGGTTGAAGCGGAAGAACTCCACCGTGTAGCCGCCGGGATCGCGCAGCATGAAGCCGGTCACCATATTTTCGCCGGCGCCGGCGAAATTCGGCTGGGTCTTGAAGGTCGCGCCGCGTGCCTTGGCGCGCTCGTACCAGTCTTCCAGGCTCGGCGTCTCGATGCTGACCATGACGCTGTTTTCGGCCGCCACCTTGTGGAAGCCGTGCGCTTCGTCGACCAGCCCGACGCAGGACGTTTCGGTCAGCCGGAAGAACTTCACCCAGCCCTTGTCGAAGGTCTTCTGGAAGCCCAGCACCTCGCCATAGAAGCGCGCCGGTTCGGCAAGGTCCTTGTAGTAGAGGAACGTGACCTGCCCGCTAACCGGCAGGGGTCCCGCGTTTGACTGTGTGCTCATTTTTCCCTCTCTGGAAGTTTCGTTCAGTGGTGCCGCCCGCACGATCCGAAGAGACCGGTTCTCTTGCAGGCGTATCGCTTGATTTATTGATCAAAGTATTTCTGAAGCCATCGCCGCGCAAGCGGCGTTCCCCTCGGCTCAGGCCTGCTCCTCTTCCTGGATCAGGCCGCGCAACAGGTCGCGCGTCGCCTCGATGTCGGCGACGATCGCGGCACGGGCAGCCGCCACATCCCGGACTTTCAGCGCGGCGACGATCTCGCGATGATGGATCGAATAGGTGCCGGTGCTGTCGGTCTTCAGCAGCGGCTCGATATGGTGGGTCAGCATCCGCATGTAGGGCCCGAAACGCAGCCACAGCGTTTCGATGAGTTGTATGAGCACCTCCGAGCGCGAGGCGCCGTAGAGATGGAAATGGAATTCCTGGTTCTTGCCGAGCATGGCGTAAACGCTGTCGGTAATGCCGATCGTCTCATGCTCGTGGATCGTCTCTTCGAGCTGGACGATCTCGCGCGCGCTGACATTCGGCACGGCAAGCTCCGTCGCAAGACTTTCGACGGCGATGCGCGCGCGGCACAGGTCGTCGAGCCGCGCCCGGCTGGTGGCGGGAATGCGGGCCGAGCCGTTGGCCGCCAGTTCGAGCGCCTTTTCCGCCACAAGGCGCCGCAGCGCCTCGCGCACCGGCATATGGCTGGTTCCGAAAGATTCCGACAGCGCTGCCATGGTCAGCGTCTGGCCGGGTTCGAAGCGGCCGGTCATCAGTGCGTAGCGGAGCTGGCGGTAGACGCCGTCCTGAATGGTGCTGCGCGACGCTATGGGCGCAAAGACGTCGACTGACACGGAAACGATCCCCTTGTTCGAATGCAGGCGGCGCATCGGCGGCCCGATATGCCGAACTGTCGTAATCGTCTGCATTCCTCCAGACAAGTGGATGGTTTTCCTAGCCGCGCAGCAGCCTGCCCAGTTCACGGTCCAGCCTGTCGAGGCCGACCAGGTCCGTGACCAACCCCGGCGACCAGCGCATGCGCTCCGAGCGGGTGTCGCAGACGACGCCGGCGGCCATCAGGCCGCGCTGGACGCCGGCCGGCGAACGGCCGGAGGGAATTTCGACAACCACCGTGCCGCCGCGCCTTGCGCTGTCGCGGGGGCTGACGATACGCAACCGATGAGCGTCGGCGATCTCCATCAGCCTTGCGCTCAGCGCCAGGTTATGCGCCCGGATGGGCTCGATGCCGGTTTCCGTCAACCACCGCAGGCCGGGCAACGAGGCGATGTAAGGCAGATAGGACGGCGTGCCGTTGTCGAAGCGGCGCGCGTCGGCGGCGAGCGAGAAGCGGTCGAGCTGCCAGTTGAAAGGGTCCGGCTGGCTGAACCAGCCGCGCCGGCGCGGTTCGAGCGACGGCAGCAGCGCCGGCGAAACATAAGCCATGCCGGCCCCCGGCACGCCGCACATCCATTTGAGCGATGTCGAGGCGGCGAAGTCGACCACCGGTGCGTTGACGTCGAAAGGAAGGCAGCCGGCCGCCTGGGTGATGTCGACGGTGACGATTGAGCCCACCGAGCGCCCATGCGCGGCAAGCGCTGCGAGATCGCAGCGCCGCGACGCCGTGGACGTCACCCAGGTGACGACGGCGACGGCCACCCGCTCGTCCCAGGCGGCGATGAAATCCTCGTCCTCGACGGAGACGGCGCCCTCCCGAAGCCCGACCGTGACCAGTTCGAAGCCCAGCCGCGGCGCCAGGCCGGTCAAAAGGAAATGCAGGCTGGGAAAACAGTCCTCGGCGATGAGCACTTTGCGCCCGGCCAGCACGGCGCGCGGCAAGGCTTCGAAGAAGGCATGGTAGCAGGCGGTGACGTTTTCGGCCGCCATCACCGAGCCGTGCGGCGCGCCGATGAGGTCGCCCCAGCGGTCGAGCATTTCCTGGCGGCCCCGGTCGAGTTCGGCCCAGCGGCCGTCGTCGGTCGCGCACCAATGATCCGCGAAACTGGCCAGTGCCGCTTTGATCGCTTCTTTCTGGCCGGCGAACTTGCCGACCGAATGGAACATCAGCCAGCCGCCGTCAGCGACTTGCGCCTGATGGTCACGGCCCTCGGCCGGACGTGGAATGGATGCATTCATCGCTACGATCGCCGCCTGCCCTGTCGATCCCGTTCCTCAGCGCCCCGCATGGGGCCAGCCCGGCTCGCGCATTTCCAGCACCTCCACCGTATAGCCGTCCGGGTCGGTGACATAGAGGATATAGATGCCGAACTCGGGCTTGAAGATCGGCGGCCCTTTCGTCTCGACGCCGAGCCCGGCCAACCGTTGCGACCAGCCGTCCACGTCCGACGACACCAGCGTCATGGCCGCCATGCGCGGCTGGCCCTGCGGCAGTTCGCCGGTGACGAAACCGAAGAAACTCCGGTCGGTGACTTGCAGGATCATCACCTTGCCGGGGCGCTCGAACACCACGCGCAGGCCGAAGACCCGTTCGTAGAATTCGCGTGTCCGGCCGAGATCGCCGACCCGGAAAAAGCTGATTGTCTGGTCGATCGGCGGAACGGAATTGGTCATATGGCTGCCTTCTGTGAGTGATCCTCCGCCCGTCTTCCCATCGACCGGCTTGGAAGTTCGCGACCGCCACAGGTTCCTCTCTTCGCAGCGAGCCGGACTCGTGCCGAGGGCAGCGATCACGTCGAAGACTTACATCAAACGATCTTTTGATCAAGATTGAAAGCACACTCCACGCATTGAGGCGGCGTCGACGGCTGGCCGCATGCCGACGCCACGGCATCGACAGAACGCTCGATACACGCCAATCAAATGATTGATTGATCAAAATTCCTTGCTATAGTTTTCTCTAGTAGAAATCGAAGCCTTGAGAATCCAGCACGCGGTTTGGCCCCAATTGTGAGAGCCTTCGGGGCGCCGAAGGCCAGAGGCTCATCGGCGACGAAGGCTTCCACGACGCGGAGGGCAAGATGGCTGACCTGTTGGACAAGCGGAAATTCTATATCGACGGCGAATGGACCGAGCCCTCCAGACCGAACGATCTGGAAGTCATCGACCCGTCGACCGAGGAAGCCTTTGCCGTCATCAGCCTGGGCGGCCAGCAAGACACCGACCGCGCGGTGGCCGCCGCCAAGGCGGCCTTTCCGGCCTGGTCGCGGACGGCGCCTGCCGAGCGGCTGGCCTATATCGAAAAACTCCTCGCAATCTACAACCGGCGATCCGATGAAATGGCCGCCGCGATGACCGCCGAAATGGGTGCGCCGAGCGACATGTCGCTGGCCTATCAAGTCGAGGCCGGCGAATTTCACATCACGAATTTCATCACCGCTTTCAGGAACTTCGAGTTCCTGCGGCCGCTCGGCGCCCATGCCCCGACGACGATGGTGGCCTGGGAACCGATCGGTGTCGTCGGCCTGATCACGCCGTGGAACTGGCCGATGAACCAGGTGACGCTGAAAGTCGTCCCGGCGCTGCTGGCCGGCAACACGACCGTGCTCAAGCCGTCCGAAATCGCGCCGCTATCCTCGTTGCTCTTTGCCGAAATGCTCCACGAAGCGGGCCTGCCGAAGGGCGTCTTCAATCTCGTCAACGGCGATGGAAATGGCGTCGGCACGCAATTGTCGACACATCCCGACGTCGACATGATCTCCTTCACCGGATCGACGCGCGCCGGCATCGCGATCACCAAGGCCGCTGCCGACACGCTGAAGAAGGTCACGCTGGAACTCGGCGGCAAAGGCGCCAATCTCATCTTCGCCGACGCCGACCGGAAGTCGGTCGAGTGGGGCGTCTGGCGCTGCTTCTTCAACAGCGGCCAGTCCTGCAACGCGCCGACGCGCATGCTGGTCGAGCGCCCCGCCTACGAACAGGCTGTCGAAACCGCGGCGCGCGCGGCAAGGGCGACCGGGGTGGCGTCAGCCCACCTGCCCGGCGACCATATCGGCCCGGTCGTCAGCAAGGTCCAGTGGGAGAAGATCCAGGACCTGATCCAGAAGGGCATCGACGAAGGCGCGCGCCTCGTTGCCGGCGGTCCCGGCCTGCCCGAAGGGGTCAATCGCGGCTATTACGTTCGCCCCACGGTTTTCGCCGACGTCAACAACGAGATGACGATCGCCCGCCAGGAAATCTTCGGGCCGGTGTTGTCGATCATCCCCTTCGACAGCGAGGACGAGGCGATCGAGATCGCCAACGACACGGTCTACGGGCTGACCAACTTCGTCCAGACCGAGGACGGCGCGCGCCGCAACCGTATCGCCCGCCGCCTGCGCGCCGGCATGATCGAGATGAACCGCGAATCGCGCGGCGCCGGCTCCGCGTTCGGCGGCATCAAGGCGTCCGGCCGCGCCCGCGAAGGCGGCGTCATGGGGCTGGAGGAATTCATGGATTCCAAGCACATCTCGGCATGGGCCCTCGGCAACTAGCCGCCTGACGCCGTAACGCTCGGCACTCCCGCATCGCCTTAGATCGAAGATCTAGCGCTGGTGCCAGCTCTCCGCGAGTTGCGCGATCGCCGCGCATGCCGCGAGATCGCCTGCCGTGGAAAGCGCCTCCAACGGCGCGCGCACGCGCCGCCAGGCCTCGTCTCCGGCCTGGGCGGCGAGCACGCCTTTCACGGCCGGCACCACCGGCAGCTTGAGCAGCAGGCCGAGGATGGCGTCGACCGCAGCGTCGTCCTCTCCCCGCACCAGCTTCGCCACCAGCGCCGGTGCGAAATTCGCTACGCCGCTGATCGCGCCGCTGGCGCCCTGCCGCACCGCGCGCGCCAGATGGCCCTCATGGCCGACCAGGATGGCGAGGTCGCGATGGTCGGAAAGCAGGGCCGTCGTCTGGTTCCAGTCGCCGCTGGAATCCTTCACCCCGGCGACGATGCCGGGAAACGCCGTCCTGAGCCGCGCCACCGATGCCGCGCCGACGGCCACGCCGGTCAGTTGCGGGATGTTGTAGAGAATGATGTCGCGGCAGGTGGAACCCGTCGCTTCCAGCGCCTCGGCGAACCAGCGATAGACCCCTTCCTCGGAGGGCTGCTTGAAATAGAAGGGCGGCGCAAGCAGGATTCCCGCCGCGCCTGCCTCCAGCGCACGCCGCATATGCGCGCCCGCTTCCTGCGACGGCGGGCCGTAGACACATTCCACGAGTTGACCGGCGGCGATGCCGGCCTCTGCCATTTTTTCATAGAGCGGTGCGCGCGCCGTCGCCGCGAGCGAAACGCCCTCCCCCGTCGTGCCGAAGGCGGTGACGACCTTCATTCCCTGTCCCAGCAGCTGGCCGGCGTGAGCGGTGAAACGCCGCCAGTCGATGCCGCCGCTTTGATCGAAAGGTGTGGCGAGCGCAGCGCTGACGCCGATCTTGGCGCGCATGGGATGGAGGTCGGGCACTGGATTTTCCTTCGATGTCAGTTTGATGCGGTTTCCGTCAGCAGGCGGCGCAGCGCATCGGGATCGGGCGTCCGCCCGGTGAAGATGCGAAAGGCCTCGATGCCCTGATGGAAAAACAGTTCATAGCCGGACAGGACCCTCAGGCCGGCCGCTTCCGCCGCCAGCTTGAAGGGCGTGTTGATCGGCGTGTAGACGGCCTCGAATGCCCAGCTCTGGGGCCCGAGACCGTCGAGCGGCACGGCGGAGCCGGGATAGCCGGCCATGCCGAGCGGCGTGCAGTTGACGATGCCGTCGGCCCTGCGCACCGCTTCGTGTGCATCAACGGCGAAGGTCGTTGAAACGGCACCCTGCGAAAAGGCCGCGACTGCCTTGGCCAGCCCCCTTGCCTTGTCTTCGTCGCGGTCGATCACCACGATCTCCCGCGCGCCGAGCGTCGCCAGCCCGAAAGCGACCGCCTTGCCGACGCCCCCGGCGCCGACCAGCGCCACCCTGCCGGGCGGCATGGTGCCGAAGCTCGACTGGAAGGCGGCGAGAAAACCCGAATGGTCTGTGTTGTATCCGGCCGGATCGCCCTCGCCGAACACCACGGTGTTGACCGAGCCGATGCGCCGCACGTCTTCGCTTGACGGCCGAGCCCGTGCGACGACGGCTTCCTTGTAGGGGTAAGTCACGTTGACCCCACGCACGCCGCCGGCACGGCAGGCATCGAAGATCGCGTCGAAATCACCGCCCATGGCGCGAGGCACGAACAGGTCGTAGCTGACGTCGAGCCCGCACAGCTTTCCGGCCAGCCGGTGCAGGTCGGGCGAGCGGGAGCGGGCGATGTTGTCGCCGATCAGGCCGAGCCGCACCCGGCCGCCGGCATCGGCCCCTACGTGCTCTTGAAGCGCGGTGCTCATCCGACGTAACCGAACTGCCACGGCAACCAAAGCACGATGCTCGGGAACAGGATCATCAAAAGCAGCGCGAACACCAGCACGGCGATGAACGGCGTGATCTCGCTGATGATCTCGCGCAGCGGAATGCGGGTCGTGGCGTTGATGACGAACAGCACCACCCCATAGGGCGGCGTGATCAGTCCGATCATGGTGTTGACGACGACCACGACGCCGAAATGCACGAGATCAATGCCGAGGGCATGGCAGGTCGGCACGAACAGCGGCACGATGACGAGGATGATGGTCGAGGCGTCGAGCAGGCAGCCGAGGAACAGCAGCAGCAGGTTGACCATGAACAGGAAGCCGAGCGGCGAGATGTCCAGCCCCTTCAGCGAGGCCGCCATCTGCGCCGGGATGTTCTCGCTGGCGACGATGTAGTTGAAGATCAGCGCGCCGCCGATCACCAGGCCGATCGCGGCCGAGGACCGCGCGCTGTCGGAGATGATGGCGTAGAGCGCCTTCCAGCTCAGCGCGCGGTAGAACACGGCGGCGAGGATCAGCGCGTAGCCGGCCGCCACCGCAGCCGCTTCCGTCGGCGTGGTCGCGCCGCCATAGATGCCGTAGAGCAGGATGACCGGCATCAGGAGTGCGGGGAAGGCGTTGAAGGTGACTTTGGGCAAGGCCCGCAGCGGCACCGCTTCCTCGACGGCGAAGTTTCGCCTGCGCGCCGTCCAGGCGTTCAGCGCCATCAGCGTCACGCCCATCAACAGGCCGGGCAGGATGCCGCCGAGGAACAGGTAGCCGATGGAGGCATCGGAGACGAGCGCGTACATCACCATGGGGATCGACGGCGGGATGATCGGCCCGATGGTCGAGGCGGCGGCGGTGATGGCCGCCGCGTAGCCGGGCGGATAGCGGCCGTCCTTCGTCATCATCTCGATGATGACCTTGCCGAGACCGGCGGCGTCGGCCACCGCCGAGCCGGACATGCCGGCGAAGATGACGTTGGCGACGATGTTGACATGGCCGAGCCCGCCGCGCAGGCGGCCGACGATCGCCATGCAGAAGGTCAAAAGCCGCTCGCTGATCGTGCCGGCGTTCATGATGTTGGCGGCGACGATGAACAGCGGCACGGCGAGGATGATGAAGCCGTCGTAAAGGCCCTGGATGATCTGCTCGGCGGCGAGGCCGAGATCCTGCCCCTTGACGGCGAGATAGACGATCGCCGCCACGATCATGGAATAGGCGACCGGGGTTCCGATGCCGGCGAAGAAGAACAGCGCCAGCAAGCAAAGCGAGAAGGCGAGCGTCATACCGGCGTCGCCTCGTCATGCGGCTCCGGCCGGTCGCCGTGCAGCAATTTCCAGATTTGCCAGGCGTAGCGGACGATGACGGCGACGGCGAACATGCCGTAGACGCTGAACACCACGTCCAGCCTGATGTGCAACGTGGCGCTTTTCTTGATCTTGTAGAAGGTGATGTAGTCGAGCGTCGCCGGCAGCGCCGCCGCGAACCCCGCCACGATCGCCACCGCCGAGACCAGAGCGAAGATGCGCTGCATGCGCTTGCCGACGATCAGGTAGAGCAGGTCGAAGGTGACGTGGTCGCGCTCGGTCAGCACGAAGGCCGAACTCCAGAACACCAGCCACAGCCAGGTGGTCAGGCACACTTCCAGCGTCCAGCCGATCGGGTAATTGATGACGTAGCGGGCGAAGATTTGCAGCATGAAGGCGATGAACATGGCGGCGAGCAGCGCCACCGCCACGTTATCGGCCCTCGCCCGCAACCAGCGTAGGGTCGCCGACATCGGTCAGGCCCGGATCAGAGCGCGTTGATCTTGTCGACCATGCCTTGCGGCCAGTCCTTGGCGAACTCGGAGTCGAGATAGGCTTTCTGGACATGCTTGCGGAAGGCGTCGACGTCCGGCGTGTAGACCTTCAATCCCTTGTCCTTGAAGAACTGCTCGAGGTCGGCTTCCAGCTTGAGCTGCTTCTTCCGGCCGGATTCGGCCGCGTCGTCCGCCGCCTTCTGCACCACCTGCTGTTGCTCCGGCTTCAGGCCGTCCCACACCTTCTTGGAAAAGGCGAGATAGTTCAGGTCGACCAGATGGCTGGTCAGGCAGATCTGCTTCGTCACCTCGTAGAACTTGGAATCCTTGTCGGTCGGCAGCGGGTTCTCCTGGCCGTCGATCGCACCGGTTTGCAGCGCGGTGTAGATCTCGGTGAAGGCGACCGGCACCGGGTTGGCGCCCAGCGCCTTGCCGAGAAACTGCCAGGCGTCGGTGCCGGGCATGCGGAGCCTGACGCCGGCGAGATCGGCCGGCACCTTGACGTCCTTGTCGGTGCGCAGATTGAGCTGGCGGCGGCCGAGATACATCACCGTCAGCAGCTTGACGCCGAGTTCGTCCTCGACCTTCTTCTTCATCGGCTCCATGAAGTCGGCCGCGAACACCTTCTTCTGGTGCTCGGCGTCGCGGTGCAGGTAGCCGGCGGTGAAGATCGACCATTCCGGATAGATCGTCGCCAGTTCCTGCGCCGAGGTGATCGACATTTCGAGATTGCCGCGCGCGATCGCTTCGAGTTCCGTGCCCTGCTTGAACAGCTCGGCGTTCCAGTGCGGCTCGAAGGTGGCGAAATCCTTGATCGCCGGCGCGAAGACCTCGGTCAGCGCGACCGCGCGCTGGTCCCCCGGCGTCGCCGGCGACGAGAGGCGCAGCGTGACCTTGTCGTCAGCGAAGGACGGCCGGGCGCTAAGAACCGGAAGCGCACCGGCCGCAACGGCCATGCCGCCGAGAAAACGGCGGCGATCGATCCTGATGGTCATGCTTTTCCTCCCTGAATTGCATGCGCGGCGCTTCGTTGGCGCCATCCCGAAAAATCATGGCACGATCATTCCCATGCGGCAACCCACAAAGAAGGGAGCGCCATAGATTTTTCATTTTATCGGATGAAGCGTTCCAGCATCTCCCCCGACGCCTTCATTTCCGTCATTCCGGGGCCGCGCAACGGAATGACGGTCGCGTGTGAAGGCGTCGTCGTTCAACGGGCCAGCGACTCAGCTCGACTCAGGCGGCGGTGCCGGTTTTGCGCTGTTTCTGGAATTCCGGCTCGCTGGCGAGCAGGCCGCGCTCGACGCCGGCCTCGACATGCTTGCGCAGGATCGTCTGTGCGGAGGCTGCGTCGCGCGCCAGCGCCGCTTCCAGCATCTGGCGATGCTCGTCGGCCGCGATCTGCCCGCGAAAAGTCAGCGAAACCATCTGATAGCGCAGATATTTGTCGAAAACCGCCGCGTGCGTGTCCATCAGCACCTTGGAGCCGCAGGCCGAAATCAGCGCCTGGTGAAATTCCCAGTCGTAGCGCTTCCACTCCTTGGTGATGGAGTGGTCGCCGGCGATCATGCGCCGCTCCATCTGCTGCAATTTGTGGTGCGCCGCCACCACGCGGCCCTCCCAGTCCATGTCGCCGGCGGCGAAGGAAAGCTCCATCGCATAGCATTCCAGCAACTGCCTGAGCGCCGCGATCTCCTTCAGGTCCTGCGGGGAAACCGGCGCCACCTCGAAACCGCGCTGGCCCTCGGCGATCACCAGACCGTCCGAGGCCAGCCGGTTGAGGATTTCGCGCAGCGTCGAAACACTGGCGCCGTAAAGCGTCTTCAGCCGGTCCAGCCGCAACTTCTCGCCGGGTGTCAAACGCCCGAAAATGATGTCGGCCCTGATCTGACGATAGGTCGCCTCGGATACGGTGGTGTTGACATGGCTTTCGGGCATTTTGAAAAAATATCAGAAATTTTCCGAAATACCATAGATCGAGCAATCACCCCCCGACCTGCAAAGCCTGCGGCCTCTGCCGCAATCCGCCAGCACAGCCGACGATCCTGCAACTGCCTGCAATGTGGCCTGTGCCTGCCCGGAAACGTTACAGTCGGTCGATGAACCGCTGGGCAAGCGCCTCGTACTCGCCGTCGAAATGATGGCCGCCCTCGGTCTCGATCCGGGTGAAATCCTTCAACATCGGATCGCGGCAGGCGCTTTGGTCTTCCTCCTTGCCGGAAACGCAGATGACCCGCTCGACCGGTAGCGCTGCGATCGCCTTGGGGATGTCGTAACCGCTGTCACTGATGCCGAGCCAGCCCGAGATCGTGACCTGGAAGGAGGTGGACAGGCCCGGCGCCATCAGGGCGATGACCTTGGTGCGGTCTTGCAGCGTCTTCGGCAACAGCGGCCAGGCGAAAGGAATGGTGTCGGCGCCGAAGGAGTAGCCGATCAGCATCACCGGCAGCTGGCCGGTCGGGTCCGCCGTCTTGACGAGCGCGCCGACATCGGTTGCGAGGTCCTGCGGCGTGCGCTTGGCCCAGAAATAATGCAGCGCGTCCAGCCCGACGACATGGATGTCCTGCGTGGAGAGCCATTCGCCGATGGTCTTGTCGAGGTCGCGCCAGCCGCCGTCGCCGGAAACGAGGATGGCGACGGCCCTGGGCTTGCCGCTGGTGGCCGGCAGGTCGATGGCCGGCAGCTTGCCGAAAGGCTCGATCGCACCGGCCAGCGACGAGACGGCGGCGACGATCTGGCCCGCCGGATCGTCCGTATCCAGTGCATCGACCGTGATGGCGTCCTGCGCCGACGCCTGGCCGCGCACGGCGTCGAGCGAGGCTTCGTCGACGAAGAGCGAGGCAGGCTCCGGCATCGCCACGTCGAAGGCGTAGCTGTAGCTCTTGGCGTCAGCCGACTTCGTGGCGGTCGAGCCGGGGCAGAAGGGCAGCCTCAGCGTCAGCCGGTTGGCGAAGCCGGAGGCGACGGCGCCGCCGAGCGTGTTGGCGGGCGCGTCGGCCAGCGCGGCATAGGCGAAGGTCGCGCCTTCGCCGCGCCCGGCCACGATGGGCGGCAGGTAGGTCTGGATGGCGAGCTGGCGCTGCGCGGTCTGGGCAAGATCGGTGATCTCGCCGACGACGTAGAGGCATTGCCCGTCGGCCTTGTCGAGCGCCTGCGCATAGGCGGAGAGATCGACGCCGAGCACCACGTCGCCGTCCTTGCGCAGCGCCGCGGCGACGGCGTCGTCGTCCGCGCTCCAGCCGCCGCGGTCGGAAAAATAGACCACCATCGCCTTCGGCGGGCCGTCGGTGGGCAGCAGGCGCACGTTCTCCAGCCGGCCCGCCGTGACCGTCGCCGGTTGCGCGGCCGGCTGGGCGGAAGCGGAGCCGACGGCGGCAAGGACGGGAAGCAGGGAGGCCATGACAAGTCCAGAAAAGGTGGAAACCGGTTTTCCGCCCGGAATCGGGTGAAAAGAAGGAGCACGTTTCATCGCTTGAAGATCCCGATCGGGCTGCCGGAAATGAGGGTGGTGACGTCGAGAAGGACCTGCGCCATCGCCAGGCCGCCTGGACAGGCGATGTATTGCGGCGTCCAGACCGGGTCGAACTTCTGCTTGAAGGCGCGCAGCCCCTCGAAATTGTAAAATTCGTCGCCGCGCCGATAGATGAAGGTGCCGACCCGGTTCCAGGTCGAGGCGAGCGGATGGTCGGCCAGCCCCGCAAGCGGCGCGGCGCCGAGGTTGAACCAGCGGTAGCCCTCGGCCTTGCCGTAGAGCAGAAGGTGGGCGAACAGCGCCTCCATCATCACCTTCGACACGCCCGGCCTGTAGCGCATCATGTCTATGGAGCACTCGTCGTGGTCGCCGCTGCGCCACAGATTGGCGAAAGCAACGATCTCGCCGTCCCGGCTCAGCACCGCGCAGTCGAATTCGGTCATGTAGGCATCGTCGAAATAACCGAGCGAAAAGCCCTTCTCGCGCCCGTTCTTGCTTTCCAGCCATGCGTCCGACACCGCGCGAAGCTGGGCGAGGACGGCCGGTATCACGGCCTTGGGGATGACGGAGAACGTCAGTCCCTCGCGAGTCGCCTTGCCCATCGCGTAGCGCAGCGGCTGGCGCGCCGCCCCTTCCATCCTGAAGCCGGTCAGGTCGACCCGCGCCACCTCGCCGATCTTCAGGATCGCCAGGTTCATGTCGAGATAGGAAGGCAGGAAATCCGGCTGCACGGCGTAGAACACCGCCCTGACGCCGGCGCGGTCGGCAGCTTCGGCGAAGCGCCAGATCAGCGCCTTCGCCGCCTTGGGATCGCCGACGGGATCGCCCATGGTGATCCAGCTCCGGCCGGAGACGGCGTACATGAGGAAGGCACGGCCGTAGGTCGACACCATGAAGGCCTTGTCGCCGAGCAGCGCCAGGCAGGACTGGGTGTCCGACGACGTTTCCAGGACGTGGCGGACGGCATCGGGAATGGGCATCGGCCCGCTCGGCCTGGCCTGCACCGGCCGGTTGATGATGGCGTCGGCGGCGATCGCCGCGGCGACGATGGCGAGCCCCAGCGTGGCACGCAGGAAGCGCGGCGCGTCGCCGTCCCAGGCGAACTGCCACCACAGGTCCGACTGATATTCGACGTGCCGGTAGGCAAGCAGGCCGACCAGCGTGGCGGCGATGATGACGATGGCGATGAGGCCGATCCAGGTTGGGTCGGGGCGGAAGGCGCGCCAGTCGCCGCGCCGGTGGAAGGCCCTGCGGTAGACGAACAGGACCAGCGCGATGACCGCCAGCAGCACCGCCTCCTCCCAGTCGAGGCCCTTCAGCAGCGAGAACGCCGCGCCCGACAGGAGCAGCGCGATGGCCGCGATGCGGGCAAACGCGATGCGCCGGTAAAGGCCGCGCGCGATGACCACCAGGAGCAGGCCGGTGATCGAGGCGAGCAGGTGCGAGGCCTCGGCGAACGGCAGCGGCAGGATATCGCTCAGCCAATCGGTGCGTTCCACGGCGGCCGGCGTGTTGCCGGACAGCAACAGAACCATGCCGCCGGCGAAAGCGAGCGTCGCGGTGATCGGCGGCACCACGTGGCGCGTCACCGCAAGCGTGCGTCCGGCGACCGTCGAGACGGTGGAGCGGACACGGTAGACCTCGAAGGCAAGCAGTGCCGAAGCCGCCAGAAACAGCGGCAACACGTAGTATATGAGCCTGAACAGCACCAGCGCCGCCACCACGTCCGGCCGCATGCCGGCGCCCAGGCCGAGCAGGATCGTCGCCTCCAGCACGCCGAGGCCGCCCGGCGCATGGCTGACGACGCTGGCGATGATGGCGGCGACGAAGAGGACGAGGAAGACCGCGTAGCCCGGCACGATGTCGGTCGGCAAAAGCACGTAGAGAGCGGCCGCCGCGGCCCCGATGTCGATGGCCCCGATGCCGATCTGCGCCAGCGCGCTGCCGGCCGAGGGAAACGGGAAATCCCAGCCGAGGATGGCGACATGGCGGTTGCCGCGCGACAGCCACACGATCGCCGCGGCGAGCCCGGCGACGACCACGCCGCCGAGCATGCGGTCGCCTGCCGGCGTCAGAAGGTCCAGCGCCGGCAGGCCGGCCGGATCGAGCAGCAGTGCCAGCCCGATGATGGTCAACAGACCGCCGCCGAAGGTGAGGAAGGAGATGCCGACGATCCGGCCGACGTCGGCCGCGTCGGCGCCGGCAGATTGGTAGATGCGGTAGCGCACCGGGCCGCCGACGAAGACGTGGAAGCCGATGGCGTTGGAAAAACCGTAGCCGACGAAGCCGGCGAACAGGGCGAGGCGGGCCGGCACCTTGCCGGGTGCCACCCGGCGCACCGCCATGACGTCGTAACAGCCCATGGCGACGAAGCTGACGAAGGTGAAGAAGAGCGCCGGCGCCACCGTTTCGAACGAAGTGGCGGCGAGCGCGGTCTCGATCTGGTGCAGATGCACCTTGCCGCTGATGGCGTGGATGACGAACAGCGCGATCGCCACCGCCGCCGCGCCGACGATGGGGCCGAGCACGCGCGGTTCCACGATGCGGTCGAGCGCACGCGAAAAGCCGCTGCCGAGGAGCCCCTGTTCGTTCCGTGGTCCGGTTTCACTCATGCCGGACGCCCGCCTGACCGTTGTTTCGGCCTCGTCCGATTCAACCGGAATGTGGCGAAGGCAAGGAGCCTCGGCGCTCGCCGTCGAATTCATCGAGCATCACCCCCGTGATTCTCAAAGCCAGAGCCCCAAAAAACGGGGCGCACCGGACCGGCGCGCTCCATGCGCCGGCCCGGTGCCCGTCACCTGCCGTCAAGCGTCGTTGAACGGCACGCCGAGGAACATTTCAGTGTCGCCGCGCTGGACCTGCAACAGCACCGACTTCTTTCCTTCCTTCTCGACCGTCTTCAGCTCCTTCACCGCATCGCCGACGCTCGTCACCGGCTGCTGGTCGATGGAGACGATGACGTCGCCGCGCTGGATGCCGCTGTCGGCGGCCGGCTTGTTGGACGCCACCCGCGTGACGATGACGCCCTCGACCGAAGGATCGATGCCGAAGCGGTCGCGCATCGCCGGCGTCAAACCGGCAAGCCCGACGCCGAGCGCCGAGTCCGACTGCATCGAGGCGCCCGGCTGCGACCCGTTGCTGTTGCCGTTGTCGGCCGAAGCCTGCCGCTCCTCGCTGTTGCGGCCGGCGGTGATCGACATGTCGATGGCCTTGCCGTGGCGCCATACGGTGATGTCGGCCTTGTCGCCCGGCGCCATGTCGGCGACGAAGCGCGACAGGTCCTTCGGCGTGGCGACCGCCTTGCCGCCGAGTTCCGTGACCACGTCGCCGCTCTTCAGGCCGGCCTTGGCGGCGGGCGAGCCGTCGACCACCTGCGCCACCAGCGCGCCTGCCTGCTTGTCGAGCCCGATGGCCTCGGCGACGTCCTTCGTCACCGCCTGGATCTCGACGCCGATATAGCCGTGCTCGATTTTCTGGCCCTTCTCCAGCTTGGCGACCACCGCCTCGGCCTGGTCGGACGGGATGGCGAAGCCGACGCCGACATTGCCGCCGTTCGGCGAATAGATGGCGGTGTTGATGCCGACCACCTTGCCGGTGTCGTCGACAAGCGGCCCGCCCGAATTGCCGTGGTTGATGGCGGCATCGACCTGGATGAAGTCGTCATAGGGCCCGTTGTGCAGGTCGCGGCCGCGCGCCGAGACGATGCCGGAGGTGACGGTGGTGCCGATACCGAAGGGATTGCCGATGGCAAGCACCGCGTCGCCGGCCCTCAGCTTGTCGGAATCGCCCCACGCCACGGTGGGAAGCGGCTTGCCGGCGTCGATCTTGACCACGGCCAGGTCGTTCTTGGCGTCGCTGCCGACCAGCGTGCCCTTGTATTGCGAACCGTCGTCCAGCGTCACGCGGATGTCGGTGGTGCCGTCGATGACGTGGTTGTTGGTGACGATCATGCCGTCCGGCGAGATGATGAAGCCGGAGCCGAGCGCCATGGCGGTCTGGCCGCCCCTGTGCTGCCGCGGCATATTCTGGAATGGATTCTGCTCGCCGAAGAACTGGCGGAAGAACTGGTCATAGGGCGAGTTCGAGCCGAACTGCTGCTCGAATTGCTGCTGGTCGGCCGAGGTGTCCTGCACCTTCATCTTGGTGGTGATGGTGACGACCGCCGGCTTGTCGGCCGCCACGATATCGGAATAGGAGCGCATCGCCTGCTCGGTCTGCGGCGTGCCCGCGGCATTGGCGCTGCCGGTCGACAGCACGGCCCCGGTGGCCAGCGGTACGATCAGCAGGGCGACCCCGGCGAGCGCCATCATGCGGTTGCGGCGAATGGTGGAAAGCGGATTGGACATCGTAGTCTCCCTGGGAGAGTCATCGGCCGGCGTCCGCACGGCGGGGGCGTCGACGAGCCGTCTGGTCGCGTCGGGTCGCGGCCGACTGTTTTCGGCCGCCGGCGTTTCCCGGCCTCATGAAGAGAGCTAGCGCTGCCCCCAGCCACTTTCAAATTAATTTGTGGTAATAAAACCGATCAATACTTGTTGGATTGTATATCTATTATGGATAGTCGAAAAATACTGAAATTGTCGGAATTCAGGCGATGAAAACACAATCCCGCTATCAATATTCACGCTGTAATCACGATTCGGTTACTGCACCAGCCTGACGTCTGCACGGCCACCTCGTACAAACCGGAGGAATGCGGCGCACCCGCTACTGCAACTGCGGCCGCTTGAGGAAATCGTTGCGGTCGGCGGATTTCACCCGCAGCCAGGTTTCGCGGCCGTCGCGCACCACCCTGAGCGGGATTTCGGCGCCGGCCGGGCCGCTCTGCCAGACCTTGCGATAGAAATCGGCCAGCCCGTCGACTTCCTCGTCGCGGATATCGGAGATCACGTCGCCGCGCCGCAGGCCGGCTTGCGCCGCCGGACCGCCCGGCGAGACGCTCATCACCACCACAGCGCCGTTGTTCTCGGCCGAATAGGCGCCGAGCCACGGCCGCGGCGGCCTGCCGACGCGACCCCGCATCAGCAGGTCGTCGAGAATGGGCGCGAGAAGATCCACCGGCACGGCCATGTTGATGTCGGCCACTTCGCCGCCCCGGCTCATTTGCAGGCGCAGCGAACCGACGCCCAGGAGCCGGCCCTCCGCATCCACCAGCGCCGCGCCGCCCCATGACGGGTGCGCCGGCGCTGTGAAGATCGCCTCGTCCAGAAGATATTCCCAGTAGCCGGCGAATTCCTGCCTGGCCACGATGGCCGCCTGCACGGACCGGCCCTGCCCGTCCGCCAGCACGACCGGGTCGCCGACCTTCGCGGACGCGGCGTCGCCGAACGGCAACGCCGGCAGGTCCAACCCGTCGAAGGCCTGGACGAGCCCGAAACCGGTTTCCTGGTCGTAGGCCAGCGCATGCGCCGGCACCACCCGTCCGTCGTGCCGGGTCAGCCAGATTTCTTCCGCCTCGGTGATGAGATAGCCGATGGTCAGCACCAGCCCGTCGTCGCGGATGACGATACCGCTGCCCTCGCGCACCATGCCCAGCGTCTCGGCCGTAAAGGCGTCGTCGGGCACCGAACTGCGGACGGAAACGATGGAGCGGAAAAGCAGCGGATCGGCGGTCATGCAGGCATCCCGGTATCGGCGGAGCGGACTGTTCCCTTACCTATGACACGCGGGGCCGGATGCAAGACCGCCGGCACATTTCCCACCCGCTTACGCCAGCCGGCAGGTCGCGAACCAGCGGACATCGGATTCCAAACAGTAAAACAGCCATCGACGACAGAGTATCCGTCCCCGATAGAGACAAAATTCATGCACGGATTGGCGATTTGTTAAGGACGGCGCCGATGCACTTTCCGTTTACCATTCCCCTTAACCCAACCGAAATCGATGCCTCACAATATGGGCCACGGTTCGAAAAGAGACCGGCTTATGAAGTTACAACTGGGCAAAAGGAACATCATGATGACGAAGCTTCTTTCGCGTTTCTACAACGACGAGTCCGGCGCCACCGCCATTGAATACGGCCTGATCGCCACGCTGATCGCCGTGGCCATTATCTCCGGCGCCACGCTGCTTGGCGGCAACCTGAACAGCAAGTTCAGCGCCATCGCAGGCAAGATCGGCACGACCGTCCCGTAATTCGTTTTCAAATAGCGAATGGGATAACGGGGCCGCCTTCGGGCGGCCCTTTTTGTTTTCGGCAAAGCGCGCGCCGGCAGCGCCGCCCATGGAAGTGACGCCGATCCGGCCTATATTGGGAAGATGGCAAGACACGAACGCACCGGCGGCCGAGATTTCGTCCGCGTCGCAACGGCGGCCTGCCTGCTGGCGGCGGCCTTGCCGGCGCCGGCCGCATGGGCCGTCGACGTCTCGGTGCCGATCATGCGCGCCCCCTCGGTGAGCCAAGGGGACCTTCAGGCGTTGCAGGACCGGCTGTCGCGCCAGCAATTCCAGCAGCAGCAGCAGCAGGACCGCCAGCAGGAACGCAGCGCCGTGCCGATCCTGCCGCCGCGGCAGGAAGTGCCGCGCATGAAGCCCGCCTGCCAGCTTCAGGTGAACGGCAACCTTGCCGACTGTCGCTGACATAAACTTGTTAGCCGGCTAGTCCTGAAAGGCGTGGCAAACTCCGACCGAACCGGTAAATAGGGTGGGCAGGTTCCATGACTCGTATGCCTGACCGGAAGGACGATGACGACCACCAAGAAGAACGCGGTCCGCAAGGCCAGGAAGGGCGAACGCATCCGCCAGGTCGCCGCCGTTCCCTTTCGCGTCGGCGCGGATGGCGGCCTAGAGGTCTTGCTCGTCACCTCGCGCGAGACGCGCCGTTTCATCGTGCCGAAGGGTTGGCCGATGAAGGGCAAGAGCGGCCGCAAGGCCGCCGCCGTCGAGGCCGAGCAGGAGGCCGGCGTGGTGGGCAATGTGCTGAAAGCGCCGGCGGGCGTCTATTCCTATTGGAAGCGCCTCGCCAGACGCTTCGTGCGCGTCGACGTCACCGTCTATCTGCTGGCCGTCACCGGAGAGCTTCCGGCATGGCGCGAGAAGAAGACCCGTCAGCGCGCTTGGCTTGCCCTGCACGATGCAGCCATCCTGATCGACGAACCGGAATTGGCCACCCTCGTCAGGGACCTGACGATCCCGCCCGAGGACCAGGAACCGACGGAGCCTTGACGGCTCGAAAAGTTCCGATTTGAACAGACGCCGGACCACCCTGTTTCTGCGCTCAAGTCACGTTTGCCGACACAAAACCGTTTCGCACAGTTGCCGGAAGAGCCCTATCGCTCCGAGCCGCCTTCCGGCGGGTCGCGCTTGGGCGTTCCGGTATAGGCCCACAGCCATTCGCGCGGCAGCGGCCCCTTGTTGCGGCCGCCCTGTTCGGTCTGCTCCCACGCGTGTGCCAGAATGCCGACCGAGCGCGACAACACGAACAGGCCGCGCGTCAACGGCGGCGGGAAGCCGAGTTCGCCGTAGATGACGGCGGTGGCGCCATCGATGTTGAGCGGGATTCTTTTCCCCTTGCGACGGCTAATTTCCGCTTCGATCGCCTCGGCTATGGCGGCGAAACGGCCGGCAATGACGCCGCGCGCCGCAAAATCCCGTACCACTTCCAAAAGACGCGGCGCACGCGGATCAACCGGATGGAAACGGTGGCCAAAGCCCGGCACGTAGCCGCTTTCTTCCGTGAAGAAGCGGGTCAGCCGCACCGATACGGCGTCGGTCAGCGTTGCCCCTTCGTCCATCGCGGCGGCGATATCGCCGTAGAAGCAAAGCGCCTGCTCGCCGGCGCCGCCATGGACGTCTCCCAGCACGTTGATGGCCGATGCCATGGCGCTGTTGATGCCGACGCCGCAGGTAGCGGCCATACGGGCGATGGCGATGGACGGCGCCTGCGGGCCGTGATCGACGGCGGCGCCAAGCGTGATGCCGAGCAGGTTTGCCTGTTCGTCCGTGGGCAGTTCGCCGCGCAGCATCAGCCAGATCATCGCCGGGAAGGAGACGTGGCCGATCAGGTCCTGGATCTCGTAGCCGCGCAAGCGGATGCTGCCCGGCATCATCTCGATGATCGAGGTCCGCCACCACTCCTCGCCGCGCGCGCGACCGCCGTCGCCTTCGTTACTCATGGGGATCCTCCGTCGCGGTCTTCTCCACCAGGCCGTCCAGAACCTCCCGGTTGTGTTGGCCGAGCGCCGGCGGCGGCCGTACAGGTGCCGAGGCCACACCATCGACAAGGAAGCCGCCACGCACCACCGTCACCGGGCGATCCGAACCCGGCACGGCCTCGAACCGCACCGTCATGCCGCGCCTGACGACCTGCTCTTCGGCCAGCGCCTGCGGAATGGTCAGCACCCGCCCGGCCGGAACGCCGGCGCGGTTCAGCCTTTCCTCCCACGCGGCCGCCGTGTCGCCGGCAAGCGCCGCCTCGATCAGCGCTTTCAGCGCAAAACGGTTCTGCTTGCGCGTCTCGCGCTCGGCAAAGCGCGGGTCCGTCGCCAGTTCCGGTCGGCCGATCAGCCCGCACAGGGTCACGAACTGTTCCTGCTTGTTGGCGGCGATGTTGAGAAGCCCGTCGGCGGCCGCGAACGCACCGGAAGGCGCGGCCGTCATGTTCTCATTGCCCATCGGCCCCGGCTCGACGCCTGCCGTCAGGTAGTTGGAAACCGGCCAGCCGAGCGCCGACAGCGTGCATTCCAGCATCGACACGTCGAGGAAGGCACCCTCACCGCTGGCTTTCTGGCGCACAAGCGCTGCGGCTATAGCGAAGGCGCCGGTCAGCCCGCCCAGCGTGTCGGCGACCGGGTAGCCGACGCGCAGCGGCGCCGCATCGGGCGTCCCGGTGATGCTCATGACGCCGGACAGGCCCTGCACGATCTGGTCGTAGGCCGGATTGCCGCGCATCGGCCCGCTCTGGCCGAAGCCGGAAATGGCGCAGTAGACCAGGTTCGGCCGCACCGCCTTCAGCGCCTCGTAGTCCAGCCCCAGCCGTTTCATCACGCCGGGCCGGAAATTTTCCACCAGCGCATCCGCGCTGGCGACGAGATCGAGGAAGCGCCGACGGTCCGTTTCATCCTTGAGATCGAGCGCGACGGAGCGCTTGCCGGCGTTCTGTGCCAGGAAGGAGGCTCCCATATGTGCCTTGTTCAGTTCCGGCGAGGCTCCGAGCTGGCGCGCCAGGTCGCCGCCACCCGGCTGCTCGACTTTGATGACATCGGCGCCGAGCAGCGCAAGCTGATAGGCACAGTAGGGACCGGCGAGCACATTGGTGAGGTCCAGTACCCGGATGCCGGCGAGCAGGCCCGTCATGGCATGTCCGTCATGGACAGGATCGCAGCTCACGCATCGCCCGGTATCGCCTCCTGCCCCTTGAGCCGGCGCCGCTCGACATAGCCCCAGATGTGTGGGCCGAGCAGGCCGATGAAGGCCAACGCCAGCAGCGTCAGCGACAGTGGGCGGGTGAAGAAGACCGTCCAGTCGCCGTTGGCGATGGTCATGGCGCGGCGGAACTGCGCTTCCGCCAACGGCCCGAGGATCATGCCGATGATGACGGGCGCAGTCGGAAAGTCGAAGCGCCGCATCAGGAAACCGATGGCGCCGAGCAGGTAGAGCACGACGAGGTCGATCGGCGATTGCGAAATGCCGTAGGTGCCGACGGTGGCGAACACCAGGATGCCGGCGTAGAGCTGCGGCGCCGGTATCTTCAAGAGCTTCACCCAAAGGCCGATCAGCGGCAGGTTGAGGATGACGAGGATGACGTTGGCGATGAACAGCGAAGCGATCAGGCCCCACACCAGATCGCCCTGCGTGGTGAACAAAAGCGGGCCGGGATTGATACCGTAGCTCTGGAAGGCCGACAGCATGATGGCTGCGGTGGCCGAGGTCGGCAGGCCGAGCGTCAGCATTGGCACCAGCACGCCGGCGGCCGAGGCGTTGTTGGCCGCTTCCGGCCCGGCGACGCCCTCAATGGCGCCCGTTGTGCCGAACTCGTCCTTGTGCTTCGACAGTTTTTTCTCGATGGCATAGGACAGGAAGGTCGGGATTTCGGCGCCGCCGGCCGGCATGGCGCCGATCGGGAAGCCGATGAACGCGCCGCGAATCCAAGCCTTCCACGAGCGCGCCCATTCCTGCGCCGTCATGTAGAGCGAACCTTTCAGCGGCACGATCTCGTCCTTGCCGGCATAGCGGCGCGAGGCGACGTAAAGCGTTTCGCCGACGGCGAACAGACCGACGGCGACGATGATGACGTCCACCCCGTCCAGCAGTTGCGTCAGGCCGAAGGTGAAGCGCGGCTGGCCGGTTTGCAGGTCGACGCCGACCATGCCGACGACGAAGCCGATGAACAGGCTGGCGAGCCCTCGCACGGCCGACGAGCCGAGCACCGCCGAGACGGTGATGAAAGCCAGCACCATCAGCGAGAAATACTCGGCCGGGCCGAAAGACAGCGCGAACTTCACCACCACCGGCGCCAGGAAGGCGACGCCGAGCGTGCCGATGGTGCCGGCGACGAAGGAGCCGATGGCCGAGGTTGCAAGCGCCGCGCCGCCACGACCTGAGCGCGCCATCCTGTTGCCTTCCAGGGCGGTGACGATGGTGGCGCTTTCGCCCGGCGTGTTGAGCAGGATCGAGGTGGTCGAGCCGCCGTACATGGCGCCGTAATAGATGCCGGCGAACAGGATGAAGGAGGCTTCCGGCGCTACCTGGTAGGTGATCGGCAACAAAAGCGCGATGGTCAGCGCCGGCCCGAGGCCGGGCAGGACGCCGATGGCGGTGCCGAGCGTGGTGCCGAGCAGGCACCACAGCAGGTTGACCGGCGAAAAGGCGATGACAAAGCCGTGGGCGAGCTGGGCGAAGGTATCCATGACGTCAGGCTCCGAACCAGCTTGCGACGGTCGCCAAGGCGCCGTTGGCGCCGTTCTCCACCACGCCGGCACCGATATTGACGCCGAGCGCCTTGGCGAAGCCGAAATAGGCTGCGAGCGCCAGCACCAGCCCGGTCAGCCCGTCGCGCAGCGGACGCCTGCTGCCGAAGCCGTAGCAGATCAGCACGAACATGACGGTCGAGGCGAACGTGAAGCCGAGCGGGTCGATCAGCACCAGGTTGGCGACCAGGCCGGCGACGGTGAAGCCCATCGACCTCCAATCCGTCGGCGTCTCCTTCTCCTCGTCCGGCTGCCAGCCGCCCTGCACGGCGGCCTTGATGAGCAGCACCGCCAGCACCAGCATGCCGCAGGTGGTGATGTAGGGAAAAACGGTCGGCCCGACCTTGGAATAGAGCGGCGACACCGGGATCGCCATCGTCTGCCACAACACCGCCCCGGCCGCCGCCAGCATGCCGAGGCCGATCAGCAGTTCGGGCATGGCAACGCCGCGGGGGGCGGCGGGTTCGTCGTGAACGCTCATAGGTCCTCCCTGGGGTCGCAAGACCGTCACCGCATGCGTCCGCGCCGCCGTCCCTCTCCGCCGGCGCGGGAGAAAGGGGCGGCCGCGCCGCCCCTTGCGTCAGGCTCAGGCGAGGCCGAGGTCCTTCAGGATGCCCTGGATGCGGACGATGTCTTCCTTGAGAAACGTCTCGTAGGCTTCGCCGGTGAGCGGAATGGACGTCCACTGGCGGTTCTTGCACTCCTCCGCCCAGGAGGCGCTCTTGGTCATGTCCTCCATCATCTTGACCATCGCCGCCTTGTCCTCGGCCGAAACGTCCGGCGGAGCGAAGACGCCGCGCCAGTTGAACAGCTCGATGTCGACGCCCGACTCCTTCAATGTCGGCGCGTCGATGCCCTCCTGCCGCTTGTCGGCGGAAATCGCCAGCACACGCAGCGCGCCGGCCTTGACCTGCTCGGAGAACTCGCCGTAGCCGGAAATGCCGCCGGCCACCTGGTTGCCGAGCAGGGCTGCCAGCGCCTCTCCGCCGCCGGCGAACGGCACATAGGAGATCTTGGTCGGATCGACGCCGGCCGTCTTGGCCATCAGGCCGAACAGGATGTGGTCGGAGCCGCCGGCCGAGCCGCCGGCCACCGGCACCTTGGTCGGGTCTTCCTTGAGCGCGGCGATGAAGTCGGCGACCGTCTTGAACGGCGAGGCCGCCGGCACCACCAGCGCCTCGAACTCGCCGGTCAGCCGGGCGATCGGCGTCACCTGATCGAGTGTCACCGCCGACTTGTTGGCGATGATGGCGCCGACCATGACCATGCCGCCGACCATGAGCGAGTTACCCTTGCCCTTGTAGCGGCTGACGAACTGCGGCAGGCCGACCGTGCCGCCGGCGCCGCCGACATTGGTGATCTGCGAGCCCGAGATAAGCCCCTCCTTGCGCAGCACCTGGTCGATGGTGCGGCCGGTCTGGTCCCAGCCGCCGCCGGGCGCTGCCGGCACGAAGATTTCGAGTTGCGGCGCGTCGGCCGCGAACGCGGGCGCGAGATGAGCCGCCACCAGTCCGGCAGCGGTGCTCGCCAGGAATGCGCGTCTGTTCAGCATGGTTTGTCCTCCCGATTGTGGCGCGCTTTCCTGGCGCCCTTTCACAAAGCCGCGATCGATCGTTCACGTATGCGTGAAGTCATGCAGATCGAAGGAGGCCTGTCAACGAAAACACCATGCCGGCGCCCGTTCAAACGCGAGCCGCCCGCTCAAGCAGGATGGTGGGATGGTCGTTGTAGGTGGTGCGGGCGTATTCGCGATAGCCGCATCTGCGGGCGACGCCGAGCGACGGTGCATTCTCGGGATCGATGATGCAGACGGTGCGCGCGGCTTGCAGGGCGGCGTCGGCCCATTCGTGCATCCGCCGCACGATCTCGCTGCCCAATCCCCTGCCCTGCAAGCCGGCAACAAGCGACCAGCCGGCCTCCGGCACCCCTTCTATCGACGGCTCGATGGCGCGCTTCAGTTCGTGGAAGCCCGCTTCGCCGATGAAGCGTCCGCTCGCCTTGTCCTCGATCGCCCAGAAGCCGAAACCGATCAGCGCCCACATGCCCGGATGGCGCAGCAGGCGCTGCCAGCTTTCCTCGCGCGTGCGCGCCCTGCCGCCGATGAAGCGGAACACGGCCGGATCGGTGCCCATGGCGCAATAGGCGTCGAAATCCTCCACCCGGTGCGGACGAAGGATCGCGCGCTCGGTTTCGAGGGTCGGCGCCACAGTCAGGCGAACAGGCATCGGCTTTCTCCATCGAGGCGCCTCGCATCCTTCGGCGGGCGCATAAAGGCAAGGGCCAGAACCGCGCCCATGGCGCGCCAGCCGGCGCTGCGGTCCTTGCCGAACGGTGCTACTTTGCGCCGGCCCTCCCGCGATTCGAGGAGAAAATGGACACCACGGATCTCGTCCTTGCCATCCTGCACCATCTGCTGGTGTTCTCGCTTGCCGGCATCATCGCCGCCGAATTCGTGCTGGTCCGCAACGAGATGAACGCGGCGACCGTGCGGCGGCTGGCCGGCATCGACCGGCACTACGGCATCGTCGCCATGCTGGTGGTCGCCGTCGGCGCGGCGCGCGTCTATTGGGGCCTGAAAGGCTGGGAATTCTACGTCTACAACTGGGCGTTCTGGGCCAAGATGGCCGCGTTCGCCGGCGTCGGGCTCTTGTCGATCATGCCGACCATGCGCTTCCTCTCCTGGAGGCGGCTGGCCGGTGCCGATCCGGATTGGCGGGTGCCTGAGGCCCAACTCGCTCCGGTGAGGACCTGCATCCGCGCCGAGGCCGCGCTCTTCCTGCTCATTCCGGTCTTCGCCGCCGCGATGGCCCGCGGCTACGGCCTTTAATCGGTCGTCGAGCCTGGAGGCCCGAGCGGCGCAATCTCGACCTGCGGCGCCGGCACGTCGGTGGTCTTGACCTCCGCCTTGCAGATGTCGGCGATGACGCAAGCCGGGCAGTCCGGCTTGCGCGCCTTGCAGACATAGCGCCCGTGCAGGATCAGCCAGTGATGCGCATGACGCATATATTCGTCGGGAATGACCTCGATCAGCCGCTTCTCGACTTCCTCCGGCGTCTTGCCCGGCGCCAGCCCGATACGGTTGCCGATGCGGAAGATGTGCGTGTCCACCGCCATCGTATGCTGGCCGAAGGCGATGTTGAGCACGACGTTAGCGGTCTTGCGCCCGACGCCGGGCAGCTTGACCAGGTCCTCGCGCGTCTCGGGCACCTCGCCGCCGTGGTCCCGCACCAGCGCCTCGGAAAGTGCGGCGACATTCTTCGCCTTGCCGCGCCACAGCCCGATGGTGCGGATATAGGCGCCGATCTTCGCTTCGCCCAGCGCCGCCATCTTTTCCGGCGTGTCGGCCGCCCTGAACAGAGCGCGCGTCGCCTTGTTGACCCCGGCGTCCGTCGCCTGCGCCGACAGCACCACCGCCACCAGGAGCGTGAAGGCGTTGACGTATTCCAGTTCGCCCTGCGGTTCCGGCCGCTGCACCGAAAAGCGGCGGAAGATCTCGTGCACCTCGGCCGGGCCGTAGAGCGAGGCCGGCCTCTTTCGCGTGACGGCCTTGGCGCCGCTCCGGCGGGGCGGCGCTGTTTTCGCGGTGCGGCGATCTTTCGGCTTGGGTGTGCTCATGCAAACTCCTATAATGAGGGATCATGAGCGATACAAACGCCGCCTCCGCCGCCGCAAATTTCGCCGCCGACGAACCTTTCTTCCACGCTTTCCTGACCCCGCACCGCTCGTTGGGGCGCACCGGCTTCATGATCCTGATGGGTACGCTGCTGTTCGGCTGGACCGTCACCGGCGTCGTCATGATCTCGCGCGGCGCCTGGCCGATCTTCGGCTTCTTCGGGCTCGACGTACTCGGCCTCTATCTCGCCTTTCGCGTGAACTACCGTGCCGCCCGCGCGCATGAGGAGGTGATCGTGTCGCGCACCGCGCTCGACATCCTCAAGGTGGCGCCCTCCGGCAAGGCCGAATCCCACCATTTCAATCCGTTCTGGGCGCGTTTCTCCATCGCCCGCCATTCCGAGATCGGCATCACCCGCATGGCGGTGGAGGCACAGGGCGAGGCCGTTCCGATCGGCACCTTCCTCAACCCCGACGACCGCGAAAGCTTCGCCACCGCCTTTACCCGCGCGCTGGCACGGGCCAAGGCCCGCTGAGCGCTTCGCCTCCGCATCGTAGGCTGAGCGCTCCTCGATCGGTTGCAGGCCCGGCACCACTCGTTCCGGTTGGTTGGCCAGGATAGCGCCGACAGCAGTGGTCGGCCCGGAAAGTGGCGGGAAGCAGGCGTGTTTCGGGTGGCTGGCGCCCGCTCCAAGGCCGATATTCGGCATCCAAGGAGACATTGCCATGAACGCTCATATGTCTATGACTGCATCCATGCCGAAGATGAAGCCGCATCCCGTCCTCGAAAGGGACATCACGCCGGAAGGCAGCGACTACGAAGTGGTGCGCCGCGCCATCGAGAAGATCAGCCTCGACTATCGCGACCAGCCGTCGCTGGAAGTGCTGGCCGAAGCGGTCGGCGAGACGCCGAACGGATTGCAGAAACTGTTCACCCGCTGGGCCGGCCTGTCGCCGAAGGCCTTTTTGCAGGCCGTGACGCTCGACCATGCGCGCCGGCTGCTGGATTCCGGCATGCCGCTGCTCGAAACCTCGTTCGAACTCGGCATGTCCGGCCCCGGCCGGCTGCATGATCTGTTCGTCACCCACGAAGCGATGTCGCCGGGCGACTACAAGAGCCGCGGCGCCGGGCTCACCATGCGCTACGGCTATCACATCTCGCCCTTCGGCATCGCGCTGATCATGGTCACGGACCGCGGCCTGGCGGGGCTCGCCTTCACCGACGCCGGCGAGGAGCGCGCAGCACTCGCCGACATGACCGGCCGCTGGCCGAACGCAACCTATGTCGAGGACATGGCTGCGACCGCGCCTTATGCGGCACGCATCTTCGATCCGGCGCAATGGCGGTCCGACCGGCCGCTGCGCGTCGTCATGATCGGCTCCGATTTCCAGCTTCGTGTCTGGGAGGCGCTGCTGCGCGTGCCGATGGGCCGCGCCTGCACCTATTCCGACATAGCCGGCCGGATCGGCCAGCCGACGGCAAGCCGTGCGGTGGGGGCGGCGGTCGGCGCCAACCCCCTGTCCTTCGTCGTGCCCTGCCACCGGGCGCTCGGCAAATCCGGCGCGCTGACCGGCTACCATTGGGGCCTGACGCGCAAGCGCGCCATCCTGGGTTGGGAAGCAGGCCAGATGGCGGCAGGCTAACGGAAGAGCTGCGACTGGCCGTATTCCCATCGCAAGTTCGACAGGCTAGCCTCCCGAAGCAATCCGGGAGGCTTTCCTTTTCATGATCATCGTCATCGGCTCGATCAACCTCGACCTGATCGCCACCGTCGAGCGCCTGCCGGCGCCCGGCGAAACCGTTTCCGGCAACGGCTTTTCCACCGCTCCCGGCGGCAAGGGGGCCAACCAGGCGCTGGCGGCGGCGCGTGCCGGAGCCAAGGTGCGCATGGTCGGCGCCATCGGCAAGGACGCCTTTGCCGGCGAGGCGCTGGCGCTGCTGAAGGAGGGCGGCGTCGACCTATCCGCCGTCGCCGAAATGCACGCTCCGACCGGCATAGCGCTGATCCTTGTCGGCGGCGACGGCGAGAACATGATTTCCGTGGTGCCGGGCGCCAACGCCTCGGTCCTGCCCGGCGACCTCGCCAAGGCGCTTTTGGCGAAGGGCGACGTCGTGCTGTTCCAGAACGAAATCCCGCTGGAAACGGTCGAAGCCGCGCTTGACGCCGCGCGCGATGCCGGCGCCGTCACCGTGCTCAACACCGCCCCCTTCCGCACCGAGGCGGCGGCGTTCATAGCCAAGGCCGACCACGTCGTCGCCAATGAGACCGAGTTCGATCTTTATGCCGAGGCGCTGGCGCTGCCGGCGGGCGACCGACCGGCGCGCATGCGCGCCTTCGCCGAAAAGACCGGCCGCAGCGTCATCGTCACGCTCGGCGGCGACGGCGTCCTGGCGGCCTCGCCCGGCGATTTCGTCCAGGTTCCGGCGCTGAAGATCGTGCCTGTCGACACCGTCGGCGCCGGCGACACTTTCTGTGGCTATCTCGCCGCCGGCCTGTCCTCCGGCCTGCCGCTGCAAGACGCCTTGCGGCGCGCCGCCGCCGCCGGTTCGCTCGCCTGCCTGAAACCGGGCGCCCAGCCCGCCATCCCGCTGAAGGCCGAGGTCGATGCGGCGCTGACCGGAAAGGATCGCTGAGATGGCCGCCGCCCGCCCCGAAAGCCGCGTTGCTGCGCCACCCGCCGGCGAGATCTGCCGCCTTTCCGCCGGGGAGCTCGCCCACCGCATCCGCGAGCGGCAGCTTTCGGTGCGCGAGGTGTTGACGGCCTTCCTCGACCGCATCGAGACGGTCAATCCGCAGGTCAACGCCATCGTATCGGTGCGCGAACGCGCCGATATTCTGCGCGACGCCGACGAGGCGGACGCCCGCCTGCGCTCCCGCGCGGAAACCGGCCCGCTGTTCGGCCTGCCGATCGCCATCAAGGACCTCGCCCCGACCAAGGGGATCAGGACGACGTTCGGCTCGCCGATCTTCGCCGATTTCGTGCCGGACGAAGACGAACTGTTCGTCACACGCATCAGGAAGGCTGGCGCCGTCGTCATCGGCAAGACCAACACACCGGAATTCGGCCTCGGGTCCAACACCTACAATCCGGTGTTCGGCGCGACGCGGAACGCGCTCGATCCGGCGCTCGCCGCCGGCGGCTCGAGCGGCGGTGCGGCCGTTGCGCTGGCGCTCGACATGCTGCCGCTGGCCGACGGTTCCGATTTCGGCGGTTCGTTGCGCAACCCCGCCGCCTACAACAACGTCTTCGGCTTCCGCCCCTCGCAAGGACTTGTGCCGAGCGTGCTCGGCTTCGACGCCTTCCATGCCCAGATGGGCGTCGAGGGGCCGATGGCCCGGACCGTGCGCGACCTCGCCCTGCTGCTCGACGTACAGGCAGGCTACCATCCCGGCGCACCGCTGTCCTACGAGGCGCCGGGCTCCTTCCTGGCCGGGCTGGATGAACCGGCAACGGCCGGCCGCATCGCCTGGGCGGGCGATTTCGGCGGCGCGCTGCCGCTGGAGAACGGAATCCTGCCGCTGTGCGAGGATGCGCTGGCGCGCTTTTCCGCCGCCGGCTTCGCCAACGAACCCGCCATGCCGGATTTCGACGCCGAAGCGCTGTGGCAGGCCTTTATCGTGTTGCGGCAGGCAAGCGGTGGCTGCGCGCTCAAGGCTTTGCACGACAATCCCGCCCATCACGGCAAGCTGAAGCCCGAAGCCGTATGGGAAGCCGAAGGTGCGGCGCGCCTCACCGGTCCGCAGATCCACGCCGCATCCGTCACCCGCACCGCCTGGCATCGCGCGCTGCTCAAGTTGTTCGAGCGCTTCGACCTGCTTGTCCTGCCGACCGCGCAGGTCTTCCCGTTCCCGGTCGAAACGCATTGGCCGAGCGAAGTGGCGGGGCACGCCATGGACAGCTACCACCGCTGGATGCAGGTTTCTGCCTTCGCCACCATGGGCGGCTGCCCGGCGCTCAACGTGCCGGTCGGCTTCGACGCGCGAGGGCGGCCGATGGGCATGCAGTTGATCGGCCGTCCGCGCGGCGACCTCGCCGTGCTGAGGGCCGGCGCAGCCTACGAGGCGGCGCTGTCCCGGGCCATCGGCGCCGAGACTTGCACCGCCGCATCGCCCGTGCGGTAATCGCAGGAACCGCAGCGACGCGGCGGCCAAAGAACCGGAACAAGGACCGAAACGGGAAAAGCAACCGATGTCGCCGTCCGTCTATGCCGCCTTTCTCGCCGCCTGCATCGTCATCATCATGGTGCCGGGACCGACGGTGACGCTGATCGTCGCCAATTCGATCCGCCACGGCACGCGCGCCGGGCTGGCCAATGTCGCCGGCACGCAAGCCGGAATGGCGGCGGTCTTCGCCGTCGTCGGCATCGGCCTGGCCTCGGCGGTCGAGAGTCTCGGCCACTGGTTCGAACTGCTGCGGCTGGCCGGTGCTGCCTATCTGATCTGGATGGGCGTGCAGATGTTTCGCTCCAGGGGCCGGCTTAATCCGGACGGTTCGGCCCGCCCGTCGCGCGGCGGCTTCTTCCTGCAAGGCCTGCTCGTCGCCCTGAGCAATCCCAAGGCGCTGATCTTCTTCGGCGCCTTCCTGCCGCAGTTTCTCGATCCGGCCGGCAACGCGGCGATGCAACTGGCGCTGATGGGCGCCACCGCGCTGGTCTTCGGCTCGCTGTCGGACGCCGCCTACGCGCTCGCCGCCGGTCGCGCCGGCCACATGCTTTCGGCCCACCGCGTCAAGCTGCTCTCGCGCATCGGCGGCGGCTTCCTGGTCGGCGGCGGCGTGTGGCTGGCCCTGTCGCGGAGGTGACGGCTTCTCTTTCCTCGCCCCGTTTACGGGGAGAGGGTGGCCGCGAAGCGGCCGGGTGAGGAGCAGCGCCGACCCTGGGTACAATTCATCAGCCTTGCCGCCGCCCCTCATGCGCCTGCCGGCACCTTCTCCCCGTAGACGGGGAGAAGGAAAGCGTTCCCTACAGTCTCCCCAGCCTTTCCGTCAGCAGGGCGAAAAACCCGTCGGCGTCGATGTCGCGCATCACCATGGCGTTCTTCGGCCGGTCGGTGACGCCCCACCAGTCGATCACCGTCATGCCCATGGTGAGGTCCGATGCCGTCTCGATCGCCACGTTGCACTGGCGGCCCTTGAACAACTCCGGCTTGAGCAGATAAGCGATGACGCAGGGGTCGTGCAGCGGCCCGCCGTCGGTGCCGTATTTCTCCTCGTCGAAGCGCTCGAAGAAGTCGAGCAGGGAGGCGACCGCATCGCCGACCTTGCTGCCCAGCTTGCGCAGCGCCTCGATGCGCTTCGCCGTCGTCAGCGCCTTGTGGGTGACGTCGAGCGGCATGACGACGATCGGGGCGCCAGAGCCGAACACAATCTCGGCCGCATGCGGATCGACATAGATGTTGAACTCGGCCGTCGGCGTGATGTTGCCGCCCTCGAAGAAACCGCCGCCCATCAGCACGATCTCCCGGATGCGCGGCGCGATGCGCGGCTCGCGGATCAGCGCCAGCGCAAGGTTGGTGAGCGGCCCCAGCGCGCACAGCGTGACGGTGCCGGCCTCCTCCCTCATCAGCGTCTCGACGATGAAATCGACGGCATATTGGGCTTGCAGTTTCATGGTCGGATCAGGCAGCACCGGGCCGTCGAGCCCGGTCTTGCCGTGCACATGCTCTGCGGTGACGAGCGAGCGCACCAGCGGCCGGACGGCGCCGGAAAACACCTTCACGTCGGGCCGGCCGGCCAGTTCGCAGATCTTGCGGGCGTTCGTCTCGGTGAGGCTCAGCGGCACGTTGCCGGCGACGGCGGTGATGCCGATGACGTCGAGTTCGGCGCTGCCGAGCGCCAGCAATATGGCGACGGCATCGTCCTGGCCGGGGTCGGTGTCGATGATGATCTTGCGGCGGGCGGGCCGGGAAGCGGTCATGGCATTTCCTTGTTCTGCAAGTCTTTTCGGGCGGGTGGAGGGTGGCGGTGGAATCGGCTTGAACTTGACCCTGCGGCGGACCATATCAAGGCCATCGGGAAAAATGCCAGTCGGGTTTTTCCGGTTTATGTCGCTCCAAGGAGGACGTTGTAACATGAGCAGAATGACGCCGTTTTCCAGCCCGTTGCTGCTCGGCTTCGATACGATGGAAAAGACGCTGGAACGCCTGGCGAAATCAGGGGACAGCTATCCGCCCTACAACATCGAACGTCTGCACGGAACCGAAGGCAACGCCGAACGGTTGAGGATAACGCTGGCGGTGGCCGGCTTCGCCGAGAACGATCTCGACATTACCACCGAGGAGAACCAGCTCGTCGTGCGCGGCCGCCAGGCCGACGACACCGAGCGCGACTATCTCCACCGTGGCATCGCCGCGCGCCAGTTCCAGCGCTGCTTCGTGCTCGCCGACGGCATGCGGGTGATCGGCGCGGAGTTGAAGAACGGCCTTTTGTCGATCGACCTCGACCGGCCGGAAGCCGAAAGACTGGTACGGAAAATAAACATATCGGTGAAAGACTGATCTTTGCCGATGGCTCTCATGCGGGACGGCCGGAACCGGCGCTCCGCTGAAAGGAGGCTGAAATGACCAATATCGAAACCATGCCGATGACCAACGGCGAATTCGCCCATCTCGGCGAAGGCCATGTCGCCTATCTGCGCAAAGTCTCCAGCGACGACCTGCGCGGCCGTTTCCCCGGCCTGACCGAAATCGCGCCCGGCCTTGAACTGTGGGCGCTGTTTGCCGCCAACGGCCAGCCGATCCTGCTTGCCGATGCGCGCGAGCGGGCGCTGGCCGGCGCCATGGAAAACGAACTGACCACCGTCGCCCTGCACTGAGGCGCGACGGCTGCCGGAAACGAAACGGGCCGCCCGATGGCGGCCCTTTCGAAAATTATCCTGAAAATCGGGCGGATCACGCCGCGTGCGAGGCCGGCGTCTGCGACAGCAGCGCATGGATGGCGGAAGCGTCGCGCGTTCCCCTGATCTTGGCCACCGTGTCGGCGTCGCGCAGCACGCGCGCAATGCGCGACAGCGCCTTGAGATGGTCGGCACCGGCGCCTTCCGGAGCAAGAAGCAGGAAGACGAGATCGACCGGCTGGTCGTCCAGCGCCTCGAAATCGACTGGCGTCTCCAGTCGCGCGAACACGCCGGTGATGTGCTTGACCCCGGCCAGCTTGCCGTGCGGAATGGCGATGCCGTTGCCCACCCCTGTCGAGCCCAGCCGCTCGCGTTGCAGAATCGTGTCGAACACCTCGCGCTCCGGAATGCCGGAAATGACGGCCGCCCGCTCGGCCAGAAGTTGCAAAAGCTGCTTCTTGGAGTTGGCCTTCAACGCCGGCATGATCGCCGAAACGTCGAGCAGATCACTGAGATCCATTTGAAAATCCTTCGTTTCCCCCGCCGCGACCGGTCCCCACACCTGACCGCGGCCAGTCGTTATCCCTGCGAGGCCTTGGCGGTCGCGGGGTCGATCCAGCCGATGTTGCCGTCCGGCCGGCGATAGACGATGTTGAGGTGCTCGGTCCCCGCGTTGCGGAAGACGAAGACGGGATTGTCCGTTGTGTCGAGTTCGATGACGGCGGACGCGACCGACATGGTTCGCAGCGTCACCGTCGATTCGGCGACGACGGCCGGAGCGAAATTCTCCGGTATCTCCTCGTCGTCGTCCGCCAGCGGCTCCATGATCGCATAGGCGACATCGGTGCCCTTGCCGTTGATGGCGCCGTAGGTGTGCGATTTCAGCCGCCGATTGTAGCGCCTCAGCCGCTTTTCCAGCCGTTCGGCGGCGGCTTCGAAGGCTTGCGTCGGCTCCTGCCCTTCTCCCGTCGCCTGAAGCGACGTGCCGGAATCGAGCCGGACCACGCAATCGGCGGTGTAGCGGGACGCCGCCTTGACGATCGTCACATGGCCCGAAAAGCCCCGATCGAAATACTTGCCGATCGCCTCGCCGATACGCTCATCGATGCGCGTGCGAAACGCATCACCGATGTCCATGTGCTTTCCCGATATGCGCAGCGTCATTTCGAAAACCGACCTTCCCTGCTCAGGTTTTACACTGTCCGGAGTTTATACCCGTGGTCCCGGCGCACAAGCTTCGCGGCGCCTTTTGCGCCGATTTTACATTCTCGAACCTGCGGCTGATCACAAGCTGCCCATCGGCCGCGCCAGCGGCCGCTTCAGGTGGCATAACGACGGACCATCCGCATGCGGGCCATGCCCGTCCTCTTGCGGGCGGGCTTCTAGCCACTTCCCCATGGCTTGTCAACGAAGCGCCCCGGTCGGCCTGGTCCTGTGGAAAATCGCGGCGATCAGCGGCCGGCCATCGCCAGCGCCCGCTTTTCGCGGCGCCGCTGCACGGAGGAGGCGATGTTCATGCCTTCCCGGTACTTGGCCACGGTGCGCCGCGCTATGTCGATGCCGTCCTCCCGCAGCGCGTCGACGATGGCGTCGTCGGACAGCACCGCCTCGACCGTCTCCTCCTCGATCATCCGGCGGATGCGGTCGCGCACAGCCTCCGACGAATGCGCCTCGCCGCCTTCGGCCGAAGCGATGGCCGCGGTGAAGAAATAGCGCAACTCGAACACGCCGCGCGGCGTCAGCATGTATTTGTTGGAGGTGGCGCGGCTGACCGTCGATTCATGCATGCCGATCGCTTCGGCCACCGTCTTCAGGTTGAGTGGCTTCAGGTATTGGACGCCATGGACGAGAAACGCGTCCTGCTGGCGCACGATCTCCGACGCCACCTTGAGGATGGTGCGCGCGCGCTGGTCGAGGCTGCGGGTCAGCCAGTTGGCGCTTTGCAGGCATTCGGAGAGGAAATCCTTTTCCGCCTGGTCTTTCGTCTGTCCCGAAACGCGGGCGAAATAGGCCTGGTCGACCAGCACGCGCGGCAGCGTCTCGGAATTGAGTTCCACCGCCCAGCTTCCGTCGCTGGCGGCCCGCACCTCGACGTCGGCCACGATGGCGTCGCTGGCGCCGCCTGAAAACGCCATGCCGGGGCGCGGGTCGAGCGCGCGGATCTCGGCCATCATGTCGAGCAGGTCTTCCTCGTCCACCCCGCACAGGCGCCTGAGCGCATGGAAATCGCGCCGCGCCAGAAGCTCCAGATTGGCCAGAAGCGCGCGCATGGCGGGATCGAGCCGGTCGCGCTGGGCAAGCTGGAGTGCGAGGCATTCGGCGAGGTCGCAGGCGAAGATGCCCGCCGGCTCGAAGCCCTGGCATTCGGCCAGCACCGCCGCGACCGCCCCCTCTCCGGTGCCGAGCCGCGCCGCGATCTCGGCAAGGTCGGCCCTCAGATAGCCCGCCTCGTCCAGCCCGTCGGCAAGCTCGGCCGCGATCAGCCGCGCGGCCGGATCGGCGAAGGTCAGCGCGATCTGCTCGCCAACATGGTCGCGCAGCGTCACTTTCGCCGCCGCGATCTCCTCCATGTCGAAGCCTTCGCCGCCACCGCCGCCGCGACCGACCGATTTCCATTGGGCGGCAAGATCGGGCGCCAGTTTTTCGGCCCGGCCGGGGTCGTCGGGAAACAGGTTTTCCAGCGAGGAATCGAGCTTTTCCGACATCGCCTCGGCGCTCCAGGCCGCCGGCGCCTCGTCGAACCACTCGTCCTGGACGGCGGGAGCCGGCTCGCTCTTGTCGGCCGCCTCGCCGGCACCGTCGCCCTGCGGCTCGGCGCGCTCCAACAGCGGGTTGCGCTCCATCTCCTCCTCGATGAAACGCTCCAGTTCGACATGGGTGAGTTGCAGCAGCCGGATCGACTGCATCAGCTGCGGCGTCATCACCAGCGACTGCGACTGTCTGAGCTGTAGCTTGGCGGCGAGCGCCATGGCGGTCCGGATGCCTCGTCCTGCGACGGAATAGGCCGGGATGAAACTGGCCCGGCTTTTGCTTGTCAAGCAGACAGCTAGCAGAACCGGCTTACCGGAACGTTAGGGGCCATGCGCATGGGGGAACGACGCCGGTACAAACCGAACCGGCCGCCAACGGAAGCCGATCTCGCCGAATCCGTCGCCTAAAGCGTAAACGCCTCGCCGAGATAAAGCCGGCGCACGTCGGGATTGGCGACGATTTCTTCGGCGCGACCATGGGTCAGAACCTGGCCGGCGTGGATGATGTAGGCGCGGTCGATCAGCCCCAGCGTCTCGCGCACATTGTGGTCGGTGATGAGCACGCCGATGCCGCGCGCCGTCAGGTGGCGCACGAGTTGCTGGATATCGGCGACGGCGATCGGGTCGATGCCGGCGAACGGTTCGTCGAGCAGCATGTAGGCCGGCTTGGTGGCGAGCGCCCTGGCGATTTCCAGCCGTCGCCGCTCGCCGCCCGACAGCGCCATCGACGGCGCCTTGCGCAGATGGCCGATGTGGAATTCCTCCAAAAGCTCGTCCAGCGTCCTGTCGCGCTCCTTGCGGCTCTTTTCCACCACCTCCAGCACGGCGCGGATGTTGTTTTCGACCGACAGGCCGCGGAAGATCGAGGCCTCCTGCGGCAGATAGCCGATGCCGAGCCGCGCGCGCCGGTACATCGGCATGGCGGTGACGTCGAAACCGTCGATCTCGATGGTGCCCTGGTCGACCGGCACCAGGCCCGTCACCATATAGAAACAGGTCGTCTTGCCGGCACCGTTGGGGCCGAGCAGGCCGACCGCCTCGCCGGCGCGCACGCCGAGCGACACGCCATTGACCACGGTGCGGCCCTTGTAGCTCTTGGTCAGGCCACGCGCGATCAGCGTGCCCTTGAGCTTGGACGCCCGGTCGGCGGCCGACATGGCCGGCGCCGCCGGTTCGCCGGGTGTTTCCTTCGACAGCCACGCCATGCAGGTCAGGGCTTCTGCGAATCGGGCGTGATCGACATCATCACCCGGCCACTTGAGCCGCCGCTGCCCCCGCAGCCGTCCACCTGGGCAAGCCCGGTGTTCATCTGCACGGTGAGCTTGCAGCCGACCAGCACGTTGGTACCTTCCGACAGCACCACCTTCTGCCCCGACAGGGTGAAAACCTGGCTCTTCATGTCGAAGGTGCCCTTGTCGCCGGTGGCGACCTGCGTCTCGGTCTTGATATAGACCTTGTCGTCTACCTCCAGGTGATCGATGTTGGCCGAGCCGGTGGCGGCTGAGCCCGCGCCCTTGACGTAATAGACCGTCATCTTGCCGGCCTTCATCAGGGTCGTACCCTGCACGACGTTGACGTTGCCGGTGAAGATGGCGAGGTTCTGTTCCTGCTGGACCTCGAGCTTGTCGCTCTCGATCTGGATCGGCTGCTTGTTGTCGAGCTTCAGGCCCGACATCGTGCTGTTGGCGCCGGACTGCGCCAAAGCCGGCCCCGCCACGAGCAGCGCCAGCGCCGCGGCAGCAAGCTTCATTCCCTCAATGCGCCGCATCGGCCTCTCCGCTCTTGTCCTTCGTCGCGGCGGGGTCGATCTCGACACGCACGCGCTTTTCGAAAACCAGTGTCTTGCCGCCATCTGTGGCCGACATCGTATCCGACTGGATACGCGAGCCCTTGGACGTGATGTCGACGGGATCGCCGGTCTTCATAGTACCTTTGCCCATATCGAGGAAGGCCGATTGCAGCTTCATGACCATGCCGTCGCTGGTCGTCACCACGATGTCCTTGCTGAGTTCCAGCGTATTGGCGTCGCGGTTATAGGTGCCGTGTGCCGCCTTCACCACCGCCGAGGTCGCCGGATCGACCGGCAGCTTGGCGTTTATCCCTTCCAGTCCGATGACGTTCTCGCTGGCGACGTCCTGGATAGCGCGTGCTGCGCTCATCGCGTAGGGCAGGTTATCCTTGGTGACGCCGGCAAGCTGGGGGTTGGCCATCACCAGCTTGCCGTCGGCAAAGGCGGTGTCGTCCGCCTTCACCGAAATGGCCGGCGGCGTGACGAGATAGGAATAAATCGGAAAGGCGAGCGCGATGACGGCTGCCGTCACCGGCAGCACGAACTTGAGCGCCCGCACGCGCCGCGAATGCCGCTGCGCCCGGCCGAAGGCGGCCGCGCGGGTCGAAGGCGGCGCTTCTTCGCGTACGGCGGCGGGATCGCTGCCGGTATCTGTCGTGCGCGCCAACATGGTCGTTCCCGAATTCTTCGCGGTCGATGGCCTATAAATTGGTTCGACCTGCCGCTCAAGCAAGCACAAGCGAAGGAAAACCGCAAAAATGTGACGCTTTCCTTTCCCCCGCGGAAAACGTCGCCAGAACAGCGCAAGAACCGAAGGTCGCACTGCCCCGGCAAGGGGCCGTTTTAGGCCCGCGCTACTGCCTCAGCGCATCGCGAACCGCCGAAGGAGAATAATCATCCATCCGGCTCCTGTCGATCCTGCCGCACGCGGACGGCATCGAAAGCGATGGCCCTCGCCCGGCTCATGCTTTAAAACGTCCGCCGGAAACGAAGAGACATCTCATGACGTTCAGAGCCGACGACCTGATCGACCGCCGCCGCCTGCGGCGCAAGCTCACCTTCTGGCGCGTCGCGGCCTTCGCCGTCGCAGCCTTCGGCATCGCGGCGCTCGCCGCCTGGTTCTGGAACGGCGAGGCCGGCGGCGCGGCGGCCGATCACATCGCCCGCGTCAAGATCGAAGGCACCATCACCGAAAACGACGAGTTGATCGAACGGCTGGAGAAAATCCGCAAGTCCGCGCAGGTCAAGGGCGTCATCCTGACCGTCGATTCGCCCGGCGGCACCACCGCCGGCGGCGAGGCCATCTTCGACGAGGTCCGCAAGCTCGCCGCCGACAAGCCGGTCGTCGCCCAGGTCGGCACGCTGGCGGCCTCCGCCGGCTACATGATCGCCTCGGCGGCCGACCACATCGTCGCGCGCAAATCCTCCATCGTCGGCTCGATCGGCGTGCTCATCCAGTATCCCGACGTCACAGGCCTGATGGACAAGATCGGCGTCAAGCTGGAAGAGGTGAAGTCCTCGCCGCTGAAAGCCGAGCCCTCACCCTTCAATCCGACGACCGACGAAGAGCGCGCAATGGTCCGAAAACTCATCATGGACAGCTACGACTGGTTCGTCGGCATCGTCGCCGAACGCCGCGGCATGACCAGGGATCAGGTGCTGGCCCTGGCCGACGGCTCCATCTTCACCGGCCGCCAGGCACTCGCCAAAAAGCTGATCGACGAGGTTGGCGGCGAGGATCAGGCGATCGCCTGGCTGGCGACCAAGGGCGTCGACGCCAAGCTCAAGGTCGTCGACTGGAAGGACACCGGACGTAACGGCGGCTGGCTGTTCTCAAAGGCGTTGGCGCGCACCGTGGCGCGCGCGCTCGGCCTGCCGGAAGGCAGCGCCGGCGTGCTCGACGAGATCGGCGCCGACCGCTTGTTCCTTGACGGTCTCGTTTCCGTCTGGCACCCTTGACCCGCTTGCCATCTTCCGGAAAAAGCAAATAAAATCATCCTCATATTTTTGACCGCCTTTGCCAAACGGGGACACCGCATGATCAAGTCTGAGCTTGTGCAGATCATCGCCACGCGCAATCCGCATCTGTTCCTGCGCGACGTCGAGAACATCGTCGGCGCCGTCTTCGACGAGATCACCGATGCGCTCGCCGACGGCAACCGGGTCGAATTGCGCGGCTTCGGCGCCTTTTCGGTGAAGAACCGCCCGGCGCGCACCGGCCGCAACCCGCGCACCGGCGAATCGGTCGAGGTCGAGGAGAAGTGGGTGCCCTTCTTCAAGACCGGCAAGGAATTGCGCGAGCGGCTGAACGGCGACAAATAGGCCGCGATGCCGGTCCGGCGACGGAAAAAGCCATGATCAACCGCTTCATCCTCATCGTGGTCTTCGTACCGCTGGCGATCGTTCTTATCGCGCTGGCGGTCGCCAACCGCGAGATGGTCGCCTTCACCGTCGATCCGTTCAACCCCGGCAATCCGGGCCTGACCGTCACCTTGCCTTTCTTCGTCTTCCTGTTTGCCGCGCTGGCGCTCGGCCTCGCCATCGGCAGCCTCGTCACCTGGGTACGGCAGGGCCGCCACCGCAAGCTGGCCCGGCAGCGCGGCGCCGAGGCCGAGAATCTTCGCCAGGCGCTCGCCCGCACGCCAGCCGCGCCGGCCGGTCCCGCCCCTTCCTCCGGTCCGGCCTTGCCAAAAGCGCCGGACTGACGCGCCGCGTCCCTCCAATCCGAGGTTTTCCATGCTCCAGTTTTCGGCCGCAGACGTCGACCGCGCCCTCACCTTTCCCGGCCTGGTGGGGGTTCTGCGCGACGCCTTCCGCGACGGCGCCGTGCAGCCGGTGCGCCATCATCATGCGGTGGAACGCCCCGGCAGCGCCGGTTCGACGCTGCTCTTGATGCCGGCCTGGACCGACTTCAAGGCTGACGCGGCCAAGAACGGCCATATCGGCGTCAAGATCGTCACCGTTTCGCCCGACAACAACGCGGTCGGCAAGCCGGCCGTGATGGGCCTCTACCTGCTGCTCGACGGCGCCACCGGCGAACCGCAGGCACTGATCGACGGCCAACGGCTGACGCAATGGCGCACGGCCTCGGCCTCGGCGCTCGCCGCGTCCTACCTCGCCCGCGAAGACGCCGCGCGGCTCCTGGTGATCGGCGCCGGCGCGCTGTCTTCCTTCCTCGCCAAAGCCCATTCGGCCGTGCGCCCGATCGAAAAAATCCGCATCTGGAACCGCACGCCGGCCAACGCCGAAAAGGTCGCGGCCGAATTGCGCGCCGCCGGCCTTCCCGCCGAAGCGGCTTCAGATCTCGAGGCGGAACTCGGTCAGGCCGATATCGTCTCTTCCGCCACCATCTCGCAGACGCCGCTGGTCAAGGGCGCGCTGCTGAAAGCCGGCGCACATGTCGATCTGGTCGGCGGCTTCACGCCCGCCATGCGCGAGGCCGACGACGATGCGATTTCTCGCGCCCGCGTCTTTGTCGACACCCGCGCCGGCGCCACCAAGGAAGCCGGCGACATCGTCAAGCCGCTGGCCTCCGGCGTGTTGAAAGAGGCCGATATCGTCGCCGAACTGGCCGAACTGGCGCGCGAACAGAAGAAAGGCCGCGAAAGCGCGGATGAAATCACCCTGTTCAAATCGGTGGGCGCGGCCTTGGAGGATCTCGCCGCCGGCATCGCCGTCTACCGCGCGCTGAAGCCGTAAGCGAGCCAGCAGCAGTACGGCACCTGCCATGCCATCCTTGCCTCAACGGCCCGACGAGCCTATGTTGGCGGTGTCGCCTTATCGCCCCGGCCGGGCTCCAAATAGGGCGGCCGCCAGAGCGCAACTCGCCGGAGTGTGCGCTCTTTTTTATGGGCGGCGGTAGGAAGGCGCGCAGGCGTCCAGGAGTAGGTCGCGCTGCCGCCAAAGCCGGTGACGGCCACTCAGCCCTTCGGCGTCCATTCGAACCACACGAGAGGATTGACACCTCTGGACAACGAACCGCTTCAGGGAACTACGCATGTTCCATTCGCACTCGAGCCGGGCTAACAATCCGGAATGTAACGACAAAGTGAACCGGCCTGCTTTGACGGCCGGCCTGGCCAACCATAGATTTCGAGTGGGAGCGGTTGACCGGAGACAAGACGATGTCTGAGGGCTGGTTTACGAAACCCGTTGCGATTGCCGTCGGCATCATCGGCGACATCCACAACGTGATGAACGCCAAGCAGGCGCTGGAAGCGCTGAACGGCCATTGGCCCGATAGCGGCGCCCCGAAATTCAGCGAAGCGCGGCGCCTGTGCCAGCACGTCCTCAACGGCAGCAGCCAGGCGGCTGAACAGGCTCGCGAGGCTTTCGTCGCCGCGGCGCGGGAAGCGCGCATCTTGGTGGAATAGCGCGCCGCCCCGACCTACAGGCGCGGCCAACCTGCCGCGTCTCTTCCTATGCCGGATTGTCGCTCAGCCAATAGACGCGCAGCCGATGCCCGTCGGGATCGAGCGCGACGAAAGTGCGGCCGAAATCCATGTCGGTCGGCGCCTGCGCGATGGACAGCCCCCGCGCCGCCCAGTCGGCATGGGTGGCATCCACGGAAGCCGGCGTATCCACGGCGATCACCACTTCCGCACCGCCGCCGGCCGCCTGCACCGCCGGCTCCACCGTATGGCGCGACCACAGGCCGAGCTTGAAGCCGTTGTCGAAGACGAACAGCACGAAGGTCGGCGAGGTCTCGACCGGCTGGCGGCCGAGCAGCGCGGCATAAAAGGCGCCGCTCTTTTCGGGACTGTCGACATAGAGGATGACGAAGTTGGGCATGGTTTTTTCTCCGGTTTCGATGCCCCGAAGGTAAAACCGCCCGCTGTCAGTTTCCGGCAGCAGCCGTCACAGCAATTCGTCGAGGTCCTCGTTCAGCCGCCATTCGGCGAGCAGCACGCGATGCCGTTTCGGCATGCGCAGGCCGGTCGGCTTCACCGACCCGATGCGGTCGAAACGGAAATGACGGAAGTCGCCGCGCGTCTCGCACCATGCGGCCATGATCTCATAGCCCTGGAAGTAACCAACGACGACCGGCCACACGACGCGTTGCGAAGACCTGCCCTTCTTGTCCGTGTAGGAAAGCGCCAGTTTTTCTTCCGCCCGGATCGCCTTGCGGATCGTCGCGACGAGTCCGGCCGTGCTCTTGTCGAACGGCCCGGACAGCAAGGCGCTGGCCGCCGCGCCTTCCGTCCCGGCCGGCAGCACGGCCTCGATCTTGGCCAGCACGTTTTCGGCCGTCTTTGCCAATTGCTCGTCGCCGCGCCGCGAAACGAAACGCAGGCCGAGGATGACCGCATCGACCTCGTCTTCGCTGAACATCAGCGGCGGCAGGAAGAAGCCGGGTCTCAGGACGTACCCCAACCCCGCCTCGCCTTCGATCGGCGCGCCCTGCCCCTGCAAGGTGGCGATGTCGCGATAGAGCGTGCGGATCGAGACGCCGAGTTCGGCGGCCAGCGCCCGCCCGCTCACCGGCCGGCGGTGGCGGCGCAGCGTCTGGACGAGGTCGAGCAGGCGTTCGGAGCGTGACATGGGGCCTCCTCCTGGCAGGATAGGTCGCTCCACGCTCCCTGCAAAGTTCCGGCCTTCAATCCGGGTTTTGTTGCGCCGGGCAAGGCGCTATGGCAGAAGCGGCCGACCAGTCCGGAGAACGGCACGCCTTGAAATCCCCCCGCGACAGGCGGCGCGACGACCGCCAGCCTTCCCCCCGGCAAGCCCGGCAGCATGAGGCTGGGGACCGGCCGGCCCGCCAGCACGAACCCGCGCCGAAGTCCGCCCCGCAGGACCGGCCGTCGATGGCCCCGCGTCCGCTTTCCCGCCGCGAAGGCGCCCTGCCGGCGGAAAAGCTGCCGCTCATCCTCGAAGTCCAGCCCAACGCCGACTATGCGCTGCTGGATTCGGGCGCCGGCCGCAAGCTGGAGCAATACGGCCCCTACCGGATCGTGCGCCCCGAGGGGCAGGCGATCTGGCAACCGGCATGGCCGGAAAAGGAATGGAACAAGGCCGACGCGATCTTCACCGGCGACACCGACGAGGAAGGCATGGGCCGCTGGCGCTTTCCGACGACGCCGCTCGGCGAGACATGGCCGATGAAGCACGACGGCATCGACTATCTCGGTCGCTTCACCTCGTTCCGCCATGTCGGCGTCTTCCCCGAACAGGCCTCGCACTGGGACCATATGGCGGGCCTGATCCGCGACGCGAAACGGCCGGTGAAGGTGCTCAACCTGTTCGGCTATACCGGCCTCGCCTCGCTGGTCGCGGCGAAAGCCGGCGCCGAGGTCACCCATGTCGACGCCTCGAAGAAGGCGATAGGCTGGGCGCGCGAGAACCAGGAGGTCGCCCGTCTTACGGACAAACCGATCCGCTGGATCGTCGAGGACGCGATGAAGTTCGCCGAGCGCGAGGAGCGCCGCGGGTCGCGCTACGACATCGTGCTGTTCGATCCGCCCGCCTACGGCCGCGGTCCCAAGGGCGAGGTCTGGCAACTGTTCGAGCATCTGCCGGCGCTGGCCGATCTATGCCGGTCCATCCTCACGCCAAAACCGCTCGCCGTCGTGCTGACCGCCTATTCCATCCGCGCCTCGTTCTTCGCCACCCACGCCTTGATGCGCGACACCTTCGCCGGCATGGGCGGCCGGGTGGAATCGGGCGAACTCGTCATCCGCGAAACCTCGGCCGGCCGAGCGCTGTCCACGTCGCTTTTCTCCCGCTGGGTGGCGTCATGAGCGCTTCCCTGACCAGCCTCGGCGCCGCCCCTCACCCTTACCCTCTCCCCGTGAAGGACAGGGAGAGGGGGATTGCCGGCGTCGCCGCTTGTCTCCTCTCCCCGTTTTTCACGGGGAGAGGATGCCGGCAGGCAGGTGAGGGGCGGCACTGCCCGTATGGGGAAACCACCGCATGAGCGATCACGAACACCGCCGTGCGGTCGGCCAGGTGAAGGAAATCACCAGCCTCGCCAATCCGCTGGTCAAGGATATCAAGGCCCTCGCCCTGAAGAAATTCCGTGACCAGCAGCACGCCTTCATGGCCGAGGGGCTGAAGCTGGTCATCGACGCGCTCGATCTCGGCTGGCAGGTGAAAACACTGGTCTTCGCCAAGGCCGGGCGCGGCAATCCGGCGGTGGAAAAGGCCGCCGCCCGCACCGTGGCAGCCGGCGGCACCGTGCTGGAAGTGTCGGAAAAGGTGCTGTCGGCCATCACCCGCCGCGACAATCCGCAAATGGTCGTCGGCGTCTTTTCCCAGCGCTTCGCCGCGTTGAAGGATATCCGCCCGAAATCCGGCGACGTCTGGGTGGCGTTGGACCGCGTACGCGACCCCGGCAATCTCGGCACCGTGCTGCGCACCGTCGATGCGGTCGGCGCCAAGGGCGTTATCCTGGTCGGCGACACCACCGACCCCTTCGCGGTCGAGACGGTGCGCGCCACCATGGGTTCGATCTTCGCCGTGCCGGTAGCCAAGGCGACGCCGGGTGAGTTTCTCGCCTGGCGCAAGGGCTTTTCCGGCCTCGTCGCCGGCACGCACCTCAAAGGCGCGGTCGACTACCGCACCGTCGATTTCTCCGGCAAGCCGGTGCTGCTCCTGATGGGAAACGAGCAGCAGGGCCTGCCCGACGAGCTTGCCGCAAGCTGCGACCGGCTCCTGCGCATCCCGCAGGCGGGCCGCGCCGATTCGCTCAACCTCGCGGTCGCGACCGGCGTCATGCTTTACGAGGTCCGGCGCGGCGCGCTGACGCTGGAGGCACGTCCTTCGTGAAATCCTTCCTGCCCTACGGCTTGCTCGCGATCCTTGCCATCGCATTCGACCAGTGGATCAAGGCCCTGGTCGAGGCCGACCTGCCGTGGCAGCAGCCGGTCGAGCTGCTGCCCTTCCTGGCGCTTTTCCGCACCTACAACACCGGCATCGCCTTCTCGATGTTTTCGTCCCTCGGCGACACCGGCCTGATCGTCATCGCGGCGGCGGTCGCCGCCTTCGTCGTCTGGCTGGCCGCCCGTACCGAACCGGGCCAGGTCGCCGCCCGCATCGGCTTTGCCCTCATCCTCGGCGGCGCGCTCGGCAATCTGATCGACCGCGCCGTCTACGGCCATGTCATCGACTACGTGCTGTTCCACACGCCGGTCTGGTCGTTCGCCGTCTTCAACCTTGCCGATGCCTTCATCACCGTCGGCGCGGCGCTCGTCATCCTCGAGGAATTCCTCGGCTGGCGCGGCCAACCCCCAACCTCCGGCACTCGACCTTCGGACGATTGACCGGACCGGCCGGGAACCCCAGACTTGATCGACACGCGGGAGAGAAAAATGCCTGACACCTTCAAAGCCATCCTGGTTTCCCGCGACGAGGACAAAAAGCAGTCGGTGGCGGTGGCCGACTTCACCGAAGCGGACCTGATGGAAGGCGACGTCACCGTCGCCGTGGAGGCGACCACGGTCAACTACAAGGACGGCCTCGCCATCACCGGCAAGGCGCCGGTCATCCGCCGCTGGCCGCTCGTCCCTGGCATCGACTTCGCCGGTACGGTCGCGGCCTCCGACCATCCCGACTGGCGGCGCGGCGATAAGGTGATCCTCAACGGCTGGGGCGTCGGCGAGACGCATTACGGCGCCTATGCGGCGCGCGCCCGCGTCAACGGCGACTGGCTGGTGCCGCTGCCCGAGGGGATGAGCGCGCACGACGCCATGGCGGTCGGCACCGCCGGCTACACGGCGATGCTCAGCGTCATGGCGCTGGAGCGCCACGGCATTGCGCCCGACCGTGGCCCGGTGGTGGTGACGGGGGCTGCCGGCGGCGTCGGCTCGGTCGCCGTCGCCATCCTGTCGAAGCTCGGCTACCACGTCGTCGCCTCGACCGGCCGCGAAACCGAAAAGGCCTATCTCACCGATCTCGGCGCCGCCGAAGTGATCGCGCGCGACGAGTTGACGGGACCGGTCAAGCCGCTCGGCAAGGAACGCTGGGCCGGCGGCGTCGATGCGGTCGGCTCCACCACACTCGCCAACGTGCTCTCCATGACCGCCTACGGCGGCGCCGTCGCCGCCTGCGGACTGGCCGGCGGCATGGACCTGCCGTCCTCGGTCGCCCCCTTCATCCTGCGCGGCGTCTCGCTGCTCGGCATCGATTCGGTGATGGCACCGAAGGAAGTGCGCCTGGAAGCGTGGCGACGCATCGCCACCGACCTCGACGTCGCCAAGCTGAAGACGCTGTCGACGACGATTCGTTTCGACGGCATCCTTGACGCCGCCCGCGCCATCGTCGATGGCAAAATCCGCGGCCGCGTCGTGGTGGATATGTAGGGCGCTTCGGAGGTCCTGGTCTTTCGTCATCAACTGTGTCGGATTTGATGACGAAGGTGATGTTGGCCTGCCTTCCCGCAAAGAATTTTCGCCGAAGTTTATCCCCATCTCCTGAGCCCGCATCATACTCGCTACCAGTCCCTTCCATGGGAACACCGGTCGCGACGGTGATTGCGTGGGAAGGGATCGGCGCCTCCGGTGATCGTCAAACTTAGACGATTGCCCGGGGAGGTTCCGTCCGAGGGTTCCCCTGCCGCCACTACGGGCGGCGCGCGCTGGACGAGCGCTGTAAGCCATCGGCCGGCGGAGGTTTTCGCAAGAAAACCGAAGCCGTGAGCTGCGGTGAAGCGGAACGGACGGGAACGGAAATCGCCGGCGGGCGCAGCAAGCCGCGCCAGTTTTTATCTTAGCAGGCACGGCAGACCGCGCCCGCTTCCCGACCTCAGCCAAAGAGGTCAGTTCTTTGACAATCGCCAGGGCCGAGAGGCAGCGTGGCGATGATGAGGTGCGCCGACGTCCCCCTCCCCCTTGAGGGGAGGGTGCCGAGCGAAGCGAGGTGGGAGGGGTCGTTGGCCGTAGAACGAGGGCTTTACAGCGATAACGTCGGAGCGGTTGAGGTGCCCCCTCCCGTCAGGCCTTCGGCCTCCCACCCTCCCCTCAAGGGGGAGGGGACGATGGCGCCGCTCCGGCGTTCGTCGCTCGAAAAGCCCAGCAGTTGGCTTTTCGTCCGCTGCGCGGTCCGCGTCTCACCCCCGAACCGTTAAAATGCGAGCGGTCCGTCGAAATCTTCCCTAATCGCTTTGTGGCAATGATGGGCGCATGAGCGCGCAGTCCGATTCCGTAGCACGGCAAGCGTCCGGCACGTCCGGCGACGCTATGGCACCGCCGGCGCGCCGGCACATCGCCGCGCCGCCGTTGCAGCCGGAGCTTGCGCCGCGAGGCCGCGCGAGCCTGCCGCTTGCCGTCTTCGTCGCGCTTGTCGTGCTGGCCGGCCTCGCCTGGCTCACCGGCGCGGCGCTGTTTATCCCCGCGTGCCTGCTGGCGATCGCGTTCGCCGGCTTCTTCGGCCATCTGCGCGACGGTTGGGTGGCGCGGCGTACCGCTGCCGCTTTCGACGACAGCGCCGCCCGCAGCCACGCCGAGATCGAAACGCTGGCCGACCGCATGTGGGAGTTGCAGGAAAGCGACGAGCGCTTTCGCGGGCTCATCGATGCGCTGGGCGACCTTGTCGTGCATCGCGACCGCGACGGCCGCATCGTCCACGCCAACAGGGTCTTCGCCAGCCTCGTGCGCATGAACCAGGACGAACTCGTCGGCCGCACGCTGTCGCAGATCGGCATCGACGTCGGCGTCATGCCCGACGCCGCCTTCGCCGATCACGACTGCCTCAGTTCCACCGACGTGGTCATCGCCACGCCCGAGGGACAGCGCTGGTTCTCCTGGATCGAGCTGTCGGTGCGGGAGAAGGACAGCGGCGCCGTCTCGCACAGGGCGATCGCGCGCGATATTACCGCCCGCAAGCGCGCCGAGTCCTCGCTCATCAGCGCCCGCGAGCGCGCCGAATACGCCAGCCAGGCGAAGTCGCGCTTCCTCGCCACCGTCAGCCACGAAATCCGCACGCCGATGAACGGCATCATGGGCATGGCCAAGCTTCTGGCCGACACCCGGCTGACGCCGGAGCAGCGCACCTATGTCGGCGCCGTTTCCACCTCGGCCAGCGCGCTTCTGGCGCTGATCGAGGACCTGTTGGACTATTCCAAGATCGAGGCCGGTCGCTTCGATCCCGAGCCGCAGCCGATGTCGCCGCGCGAAATCGCCGACAATGTCGTCGAACTGCTGGCGGCGCGCGCCTTCGCCAAGGGCATCGGCCTCGCCTGCCATGTCGAGCCGGACGTCCCGCAGCGCATCAGCGCCGATCCGGGCCGCGTGCGTCAGGTGCTGCTCAACCTGATCGGCAACGCCGTCAAGTTCACCGACGCCGGCGGCGTCCTCGTCACGATCGCGCTGGACCGCGACGGCGTAGCCGACCGCATCCGTTTCAGCGTCGCCGATACAGGCCCCGGCCTCAGCGACAGCGACAGGGAGCGCATTTTCGAGGAATTCGAGCAGGCCGACGGCACCTCCACGCGCGTGCATGGCGGCGCCGGCCTCGGCCTCGCCATTTCCCGGCGGCTGGCGACGGCGATGGGCGGCGCGCTGTCGGTTTCCAGCCGGCTCGGCGAAGGTTCGCAATTCACCTTTGAAATCCCCGCCGCCGAGGCGAGCGGGCCGCCAGCCGGCCGGCGCGGCATTCTTTCGGGCCGCCGCGTCGTCGTCGTTTCCAAGAACGCCGTGGAAGCCGAAGCCATGGCAGCAGCGGTGCGCGACCACGGCGGCGGCGTCCATGTCGTGCCCAGCGCCGCCAAGGCCGCGCCCCACGCCGGCCGCTGCGACGTTCTTCTGGTCGACGCGGCGCTGGAGAAGGCGGACGGCCGCGTGCTGAAGCGGCTGCGCAAGGCCGGGTTCGCCGGCTGCGAGTCCGTTATCATGATCGCCCCCGCCGACCGCGGCACGCTGGGCGAATTCCGCGCCGCCGGTTACGCCACCTTCCTTGCCAGGCCCGTGCGCGGCGAGACGCTGCTGCGCGTGCTGCTGACCAGCCAGGCGGTCCAGTCCCCCGATCGCAGCCTCGATGCTCCGGAACGCGCCGAGACGGTCCGCCAGGATGCGAGCCTGTCGGTGCTGATCGCCGAAGACAACGAGATCAACGCCATGCTGGCCCGCGCCACGTTGCAGAAGGCGGGGCACCGGGTCGAGGTGGTGGGCAACGGCAAGGCCGCCGTCGAGGCCGTGACCGGCGCCGGCCATCGCCGCCGCTACGATGTCGTGCTGATGGACCTGCACATGCCGGTGATGGACGGGCTCGACGCCATCGCCGCCATCCGCCGCCATGAAGAAGAGGCCGGGCTGGCGCCGTTGCCGATCATGGTGCTGACCGCCGACAGCCAGGAAAAGACCCGCCATGCCCTGCTCGCCCACGGCGCCAGCGGCTTCGTCACCAAGCCGCTCGACCCCGAGGCGCTGGTGCTGGCGGTGCAGGAGCAGGCAGCGGCCTGAAACGGCACCCCGGCCGCCTTCCGACCGATCGTTTGCGGTCCGGCCATTGCCCATCACGACCTAACACGGTACTGTCACAATCCTGTTGCACCCCAATCGTATCCCCGCGCCAAGAGGGATGGCTCGAAGGAGAATCACTCGTGCACACAGCGATGCCGCAAGGCGAGCCCAAGCACGGCGCAGGCACCGCCGCGTTGCCCGATTCGACCATTGCGGACGTCGCCTCCGGCGCGCTGCTTGGCCGCATCGGCAACCTCGAGGTCCGCCTTGCGCGCGACGAGGCCGAGATCGCCGCCGCGCAGGAGGTGCGCTACCGGGTCTTCTACGACGAGATGGGTGCCCAGAAGGGCGCGTTGCAGGCGCTGGACCGCCGCGACGCCGACCGCTTCGATCCCGTCTGCGACCACCTGCTCGTTCTGGATTCCAGCATTGCCGGCCCGCAGCATGACCGCATCGTCGGAACCTACCGGCTGCTGCGCCAGGAGGCGGCGGACGCCGCCGGCGGCTTCTATTCGCAGGACGAATTCGACCTGCCCGGCCTCGTCGCCCGCCATCCGGGCGAGCGCTTCCTGGAGTTGGGCCGCTCCTGCGTGCTGCCCGATTACCGCTCCAAGCGCACCATCGAGGTGCTGTGGCAAGGCATCTGGGCCTACACCAACCACCACCGCATCGGCGTCATGACCGGCTGCGCGTCCTTCCCCGGCACGGACCCGGCGGCCCATGCCGAAGCGCTGAGCTACCTCGCCCACCATTGCCGCGCCGGCGCCGACTGGGACATCCGCGCCGTGCCGGAACGCTATCAGGCCATGGACCTGATGCCGGCAGAAGCAATCAACCCCAAGGCGGCGATCGCCGGCATGCCGCCGCTGGTCAAGGGCTACCTCAGGCTCGGCGCGCGCATCGGCGACGGCTGCGTCATCGACCGCGATTTCGGCACGGTGGACGTTTTCATCGTGCTGCCGGTGCGCGAAATCTCCTCGCGCTACGTCAATTATTACGGTGCCGAAGCCCAGCGCTTCGCCGCCTGAGCCCTGACCGGCGACATCTCCAAGGCATTCGCGCGCTTGAAGCGCGCCGCCGACGGCTTGCCTGGCGTAACGGAAGGAACGTCTTACGGCACGCCGGCCCTGAAGGTCGGCAAGAAGATGCTGGCGCGGATGAAGGGCGCCGCGACCGTCGTGCTTCCCTGCCCCATCGAGGAAAGGGAGATGCTGCTCCAGGCGGCCCCCGCCGTCTATTTCGAGACGGACCATTACAGGGACTGGCCGCTGGTGCTTGCGCGGATGGAGGCCATCGGCGACGATGAACTCGGCCACCGGCTGGAACGAAGCTGGTCGATGCTTGCGCCGAAGATGCTTTCGAAAGCACGGCGGGTCGGCAGGACCTGACGGCCGGCTCCTTACGGAATGTCTTCCGGCCGCCGGCCCGGCCGGCTCCTGTAGGCCGGGAAAGACCAGCCGAAGCGAAGCGCGCCGCCGCGCACCAGGAAGGCCGCGGCGAAACCGGCCAGCGCGGCGGCCGGCGCCGCCAGTCCGACGACGGCGCCCAGCGTATAGAGGGCCGAGCCCGCGAGCGCGGCCGTGACGTAGATCTCCGGCCGCAGAAGCACCGACGGCTCGCCGGCCAGAAGGTCACGCAGCACGCCGCCGAAGGTGGCCGTCAGCACGCCCATGACGATCGCGATGGTGGCCGAGTCGGTGACGGCCAAGCCCTTGGCCGCGCCCATCACCGAAAAGGCCGCGATGCCGATGGCATCCAGCCACAGAAGCAGCCTGTAGCGGGATTCGACCCGGTGGGCGCCGAAGAACACCACCACCGCCATCGCCGCGCAGATCAGCACGTAGGCCCGGTTGGCGACCCAGAACACCGGCACGCCGAGGATGAGGTCGCGCAAGGTGCCGCCGCCGATGCCGGTGGCAGCGGCAAGGAACAGGAAGCCGATGATGTCGAGTTGCTTGCGGGAGGCGGCCAACGCTCCGGTCGCCGCGAAAACGGCCACGCCTGCGTAGTCGAGAAGGGTGACGAGGGTCATCGGACGTCGACCACGGCAGTAGGGCAGTAGGGCAGTAGGGCAGTAGGGCAGTAGGGCAGTAGGGCAGTAGGGCAGTAGGGCAGTAGGGCAGTAGGGCAGTAGGGCAGTAGAAACTGCGGCCCCCGGCCGGATTCGTCAAGCGGCTGCCTCAACCTCGAAGGCGGCAGCGCCCGAGCGGCACCCCTTATTGCCTTATTGCCTTATTGCCTTATTGCCTTATTGCCTTATTGCCCTACTCCACCATTTCCGTTCAGGCATCCTTCTCGGCCTGCTCGTTGACCGGGCCGGGCTCGGCGGGGGCTTCGCCGGCCGCCTGCTTCGGTCCGCCCTTGGCGACACCGACCATGGCCGGCCGCAGCACCCGCTCGCCGATCGAATAGCCCGGCTGCACGACCTGGACCACCGTGTTGGCGGGCACCTCGGGGTTGGGCACCTCGAACATCGCCTGGTGGAAATTGGGGTCGAACTTCTCGCCCTGAGGCTCGAGCTTCTTCACCCCATGCCGCTCCAGCGTCGACAGCATGCCGCGCTCGGTGATCTCGACGCCTTCCAGCAGCGCCTTGAAGCCGGCCTCGGCAGCGTCCTTGGCCTCGGCCGGGATGGCGTCGATGGCGCGGCGCAGGTTGTCGGACACCGAAAGCATGTCGCGGGCGAAATTGGCGATCGCATAGGCGCGCGCGTCCTGCACGTCGCGCGCGGTACGCCGCCGCAGGTTTTCCATGTCGGCGGCCGCCCGCAGCGCCCGGTCCTTGAGTTCGTCGTTTTCCTTAAGCAGACGGACCAGCGCCTCATAGTCGCCGTCGACGCCGCCTTCCGCGCGGTCGGTCGCGGCCTCGGCCGTCTCGGCCTCCAGCGGCGCGTGCTCGTCTCTTGCATGGTCGCTCATTACAATTCCCATTGCCAAACAGTCTTGAGATTGCGCCCGATATCGAGGTTCAGGCACCAAAAATCAAGGGGCAAGGCCCGCACGCCGACTCGCGGACGAGAGCACCCGCAGGCGCAAGACCGTTCGCTGTTAAATCAAATTTTATCCTGTCGGCCGAAGCCGCTTGCCACAATGGTACGATACGGGAACCATCGCGATGCGGAGGAGTTTCGGAGCCAACCAACAGGATTTCGACCATGGCCCGCAACATCGCAGACCGACAGGACAGGTTGGCAGCCGATATCAGCCGCCAGTTCACGGCCCCCTCGACAGCCCGCTTCCTGCGCGCCATGCCGGCCTTCCAGGTGGTCAGCGACGTTCCTGCCCATCTGAAGGAGTTGCTCGACCGGCTCGAGGCCAGCGAGGAAGAAACCCAAGACCGCTGACGCCGGGCGAAGGGCCACGGCTGCCGGCCCGAAAGCTGCCTGGTCATGGCGCCACGCTTCGACTGCCGAGAACGGCTTCGATATCCCGGACAGACTGATTGGTCAGCGTCCGGGCGAATTCCGCCTTCACCCTGGCCCCGACCTCTTTGTGTAGTTTCTTGCGCAGTGCGCCCAGGATCTGCGGCGGCGCGACCAGTACCAACTCTTCGATCCGCCCCTGATGGACGCTCCTGTAAAGCCGCCGGGCGACGTCGTCGGCAAAGCGTTCCTTGCTGAGACGATGCCAGTCGGTTTCGGCAAAGGCGCTGTTATGCGGCGAGGGTCCGTCGCTATAACGGCGGGGCCGCTCCGTGCCCTGCTCGCGCGTCGCCGGATTCTCCCGCTCCATCTCGTCGGCGACCTGAAAGTCCGGATGTTTCGCACCGCCCTCGTTCCTCAGGAACAGGGCCCTTTCGCCGTCGGCAACGACCACCCAAAGATCGTGCTTGAGGATGAGATTGTCCATGATCTTTCCCTTTCCGGCATTTGCTTTTGCAGTCCCCCGAAGCCTTGGCGACAAACGTGCCGGACAGGCGGAATGTTCCGGGGCCTCAGCGACAGTCCCGGATTCCTTTAATTCTATAATTTTAGTGCAATATAGAAAATCATCGTTTGCGCTTCTCTGTGAAGGCGGGCTCAGGGAGCCCTCCGAAGCGGATTCCGGAATGACCCGGAATAATTTTCCCTCGGCTTCGACGCTTGCAGAAAAGCGATTGTGTTCCCCAAACGGCGACGCGAGAGCGTTGCTTCTGGAACCGCCCGCCTGCCGTTAGAAATTCCGTCCCGAGCGGAATTCTGCAATGACCAACCACGCCGACAGACTGAATGCCTTCCCCGTTTTCATGCGGGTGGAAGATCGCGTCGTCGCCATCGTCGGCGGCGGCGAGGAGGCGTTGGCCAAGGCGCGGCTTCTTGCGCAGTCGAGTGCAAGGCTGCGCGTCGTCGCGGAAACGGTTGAGCCGGCGCTCGCCGCCTTCATGGCCGGCCACAGGCTGGAGCACGTCGCAGCACCTTACGCCGCGCGCCACCTGGAAGGCGCCGTGATGGTCTTCGCCGCCAGTGGCGACGGAACGCTGGACACGCGCGTCGCCGCCGACGCACGCTGCCTGGGCATCGCCGTCAACGCGGTGGACCGGCCGGCCCTGTGCGATTTCTTTACCCCTGCTTTGGTCAACCGGGCGCCGGTCGCCGTCGCCATCGGCACGGAGGGCGCCGGCCCGGTGCTGGCGCAAATGATCCGCGTCCGGATCGACCAGATGCTGCCGCCGCATCTCGGACCGCTGGCCGCCCTCGCCGCCTCCTTCCGCGACACGGCCGAACGGCTGCTGCCGAAAGGCAACCGCCGGCGCCGCTTCTGGGCCGGCTTCTTCCGCGGCGCGCCGGCGCAAGCCCTCGCGGACGGCGACATCGCCGCCGCCCGCCGTGCCGCGGCCGACCTGCTGCGCGCCGATGCGCCGGCGACAGGGCATGTCGCGCTGGTCGGCGCCGGACCAGGCGCCGAAGACCTCCTGACCTTGCGGGCGCAGCGCCTGCTGATGGAAGCAGACGCGATCCTTTACGACGCGCTTGTGCCGGAGGCGGTCGTCGCCATGGGACGCCGCGATGCCGAGCGGCTGCCGGTTGGCAAGCGCAAGGGCTGCCATTCCAAAACCCAGGAGGAGATCAACGCCCTGTTGGTGGCGCTCGGCCGCGAGGGCAAGCGCGTCGTGCGGCTGAAAAGCGGCGATCCGCTGGTGTTCGGCCGTGCCGGCGAGGAAATGGCGGCGCTGCGCGAGGCCGGCATCGCCTACGAAGTCGTGCCCGGCGTCACCGCCGCCTTCGCCGCCGCAGCCGACTTCGAACTGCCGCTGACCTTGCGCGGCGTCACCTCTTCGATGGTCTTCACCACCGGCCACGACCTCAAGGGCGGCACGCTGCCGGACTGGGCAAAACTCGCCGTCTCCGGGGCGACCGTTGCCGTCTATATGGGCCGCAGCGTCGCTGCCGAGGTCGCCGGCCGGTTGATCGAGGCGGGACTTTCGCCGGACACCGCCGTCGCCGTCGCCGAAAACGCCAGCCTGCCGACCTGCCGCCGCTTCCACGGCATTCTTTCCGACCTGCCGTCGCTCGAGGCGCGCACCGATCTCACAGGCCCGGTCATGACCGTCATCGGCGATGCCGTCGCCGGCGCCCGCTTCGACCGTTCCGAGCCGCTTGCCGCGCGGCGGGCGGACAGGACCGCACCCACTACGGAAAGGGCCGGCGCATGACGATGCTCGCCGCCGAACGGATACGGACGCCGGGACAGGATCTGGTAGGCGCCTGCGACGGGTTCGACGGAGAAGTCGTAAAGGCCCGCATCGCCGCATTCGCCGATCAGGTCGAGCGCCGGCTGGCCGGGGAAATCACCGAAGACCAGTTCCGCCCGCTCAGACTGATGAACGGCGTCTACCTGCAACCTCATTCCTACATGCTGCGCATTCCCCTGCCCTACGGCATGCTGACGCCGCGAAAGCTTCGCGCGCTTGCCCATGTCGCGCGCCGATACGACAAGGGTTACGCCCACTTCACCGCACGGCGGGAGATCCGGTTCGACTGGCCGGCGCTGGCCGACGTGCCGGCGATCCTCACCGGCCTCGCCGCCGTCGAACTGCAACCGGCCCAGGCGTCGCCCGGCGGCATCCGCATCGTCGCGGCCGATCATCTCGCCGGCGCGGCGGCCGACGAGATCGCCGACCCGCGCCCCTTCACCGAAATCCTGCGTCGGTGGTCGGCGCGGCATCCGGAACTTTCCGGCCGGCCGCGCCAGGTCAGGATCGCCGTCACCGGCTCGGAGCGCGATCACGGCACCGCCAGCGCATACGATATCGGCCTGCGGCTAGACCGGAACGACCGCAGGCAACTGGGCTTTGCCGTCCATGTCGGCGGCGTGCCGGGAGCGTCGGCGACGCTGCGCGGCTTCCTGCCGGCCGACCACCTCGCCTCCTACTGCACGGCGCTCCTGCGCGTCTACGACCGCCACAGGCAGCGTCCGGGCAAACACCGGGCGCGCCTCGCCACGCTCGTGCACGAAGCCGGCGCGGAGGCCTTCGCCCATGAGGTCGAAGCCGAATGGGCCGACCTGAAAAGAACCGAGCCGGCGCTGCCCGAAGCCACGGTCGAGACGATCAACGCGCGCTTCGCGCCGCCGGACCTGCGGGCCCGCCCGGAAAGCAATGAAGCGGTTAAACTCGCCCGGCTCGATTCACGTTTCTTCGGCGAATGGCTCGCCCGCGACACGCTTGCCCATCACAATCCCGATTACGCGGTGGTCGTGGTGCCGCTCGGCGGCGCGAGCGAAGCATCCGGCGACATCTCGGCCGAGCAGATGGAGACTGTGGCCGGCCTTGCCGCGCGCTACGGTTTCGACGCGTTGCGCATCAGCCCCGAGCAAAGCCTGGTCCTGCCGCACGTGGCGCGCGCTGATCTCAAGGCGGTGTACGAAACGTTGACGGCGGTCGGCCTGGCCGCCGCCCGGCAGGATCGCGGGAACCACATCACCGACAGCCGCCGCCACGCCGGCCCGCAGCCCATCGAGGAGACGCTTCATGCTCGCGAAATCCGGGCCGCTTGACGCCGTAACCACCGCCGCCGCGGAAAGCACGGCCCATGCCGCCGGGCTCGATGCGCTGTACGGCCATCTGGCGCCGCAAGCGATCATCGAGCGCGCCGCGGCCGACCTGTTTGCGGGCGCCGTCGCGGCGGTCTCGTCGTTCGGCGCCGACTCGGCGGTACTGCTCCACATGATCGCCGGGATCGATCGGCATCTGCCGATCGTCTTCCTCGACACGGGCAAGCATTTCGAGGAAACGCTGAGCTACCGTGACGCACTGGTGGCCGACTTCGGACTGACCGACGTGCGCGTCGTCGCCCCGCAGGAGGCCGCGCTCGCCCGCCTCGATCCGACGGGCAGGCTGCATGAAACCGACACCGACGCCTGCTGCGCGATCCGCAAGGTCGAGCCGATGGCGCGCGGCGTCGAGCCGTTCGAGGCCTGGTTCACCGGCCGCAAGCGTTTTCAGGCCTCGACGCGGACCGCCTTGCCGGTCTTCGAGGCGGTGGGACACCGCATCCGCATCAACCCGCTGGCGCACTGGACCACCGCCGACCAGGCCGACTACATGCGCGCCCACGCGCTCCGGGAAAACCCGCTCGTCGCCTACGGCTACCTGTCGATCGGCTGCTTTCCCTGCACGCAGCCGGTGCAGCCGGGCGAGGATGCCCGCTCCGGCCGCTGGGCCGGACAGGCCAAGACCGAATGCGGCATTCACCTGTCCGGGTTGGAAAAGTCGCTGACCGACGCCTCGCTGTAAAGCCGGACGCCCCGCTTCAGACGTGCTGGCCGCCGTTGATGTGGATTTCCGATCCGGTGACGTAGGCCGCCTGCCCCGAGCACAGGAAGAAGATGATGTCGGCCACCTCCGCCGTCGTGCCGAGGCGGCGCAGCGGGATCGTCTCGACGATCTTCTCCGTGCCCGGCGACAGGATGGCGGTGTCGATCTCGCCGGGCGCAATGGCGTTGACGCGGATGCCGGCGGGACCGAAATCGTGCGCCATCTCGCGCGTCAGCGAGCCGAGCGCCGCCTTGGACGTGGCGTAGGCGGTGCCGGCGAAGGGATGCACCCGGCTGCCGGCGATCGAGGTGACGTTGACGATGGCGCCCTGCGCGGCCGCCAGTTCCTTGAACAGACCGCGCGCCAGCATGATCGGCGCGAAGAAATTGACCTGGAAGACGTCGCGCCAGACATGCATGGGCGTGTCGATGGAGTTCATCCGCCCGCCGTCGGCGAGCTTCGGCGAAATGCCGGCATTGTTGACCAGCGCATGAAGCCGGCCGCCGTCCGCTTCCAGCCGATGGCGGATTTCCGACACGGCGACGCCGACGTCTTCCGGATCGGCGAGATCGACGCGGATGTGGTCTTCCGGCCCGGCCGGCCACGGGCAGTTGTCGGCAAAAGCCTGCCGCGAGCAGGTGATAACCCGCCAGCCCTCGCGCGAGAACCGCTTGACCGTGGCATGGCCGATGCCGCGGCTGGCGCCGGTCAGAACGATGGTCTTCCTGTTTTCCGTATCGGTCATCTGAGGTCGGTTCCGGCTATTGCGCCGGACATGTAGCCGAATGCGCGCGCCGTGGCGAGAGAGCATGTCTCCCGAAAGCGGCCCCGATTTCGGGACAAGGGCATGCGCAATATGAGGAATGTAAAGCGTGCCGAGCGGATCTGAAAGATCGCGAAACTTTAGGGTCAGCCGCCGGTCAGGATATCCATGATGGAGGTCTGCTTTTTCTTCAGCGGACCGCCGACGTCGCCCGGCGGCACAGGCCTCCTGATTGAAGCGGTCGGCGCCGCATCTTCGGCCGGCATGCCGAAGCCGCCCGCATCGACCGTCTCGGTCGCCTTGGCCGGCCGCGACGACGCCACAGGCTGCGGCGGCTGGGCCGGCGCCGCCTGACGAGGGCTTGCCGTCCGCGCTCCGCCGACATCGGCGGCCGGCACGGGCGCCGGGCCGTCGTCCTGGACGATCGCGTCGCCGGGCGCCGGCTTCCAGCCGCCGGGCAGCGGCCGGATCGGCACGCCTTCGTGCGCTGCAACCATGAATTCATGCCAGGCCTGCGCCGGCAGCGCGCCGCCGGTGACTTTCTTCATCGGCGAGCCGTCGTCATTGCCGAACCACACGCCGGTGGTGAGATTGGCGGTGTAGCCGACAAACCAGGCGTCGCGCGAATTCTGGCTGGTCCCGGTCTTGCCGGCCGACGGCCAGTTGAAACCCGCTTTCCTCGCAGTGCCGCCCACTTCGACCGTGCCCGCCATCATCGAATTCATCATGCCGACGATTTCCGGCTTCACCACGCGCGGCGCGTTGCCGCCGTCGTCGGCATAGAGCAGCTTGCCGTCTGCGGTGGTGATCCGGCGGATGAAATGGACCTCGGGCCGATAGCCGCCATTGGCGAACGGCACGTAGGCGGCGGTCAGTTCCAGCGGCGTCACTTCCGACGTGCCGAGCGCGATCGAGACGTTGGATTGCAACTCGGACTGGATGCCCATGCGGTGCGCGGCCTCGATGACGGCCGCCGGCCCGACCTCCATGGTGAGTTGCGCCGCCACCGAATTCAGCGATTTCGCCAACGCGGTGGCGAGCGTCACCTTGCCGTAATATTTGCCGCCGTAGTTCTCCGGCGTCCATTTGCCGATCCGGATCGGCGCGTCGTTGCGCACGCTGTCGGGCGTGCGGCCGGCTTCCAACGCCGCCATATAGACGAACGGTTTGAACGCCGAACCCGGCTGACGTTTCGCCTCCGAGGCGCGGTCGAACTGGCTGGTGGAATAATCGTAGCCGCCGACCATGGCGCGCACGGCGCCCGAATTGTCGATGGAAACCAGCGCGCCCTGGCTGACGTTGAGCTTCTTGCCGTTCTGGTCGATCAGTTCGCGGATCGATTTCTCGGCGATCTTCTGCAAGGTGAGATCGACGGTCGTATCGACGACGATGTCGCCCTGAACGTCGCCGATCAGGTTCGGCAGTTCTTCCATGACCGTATCGGCGACGTAGTTTTCCGAGCCGGTCCAGTAGGACGGCGCGCGCGTCGCCGGCGCGCTCATGGCAGTCGCCACCTGCTTGGCCGAAACCATGCCCTCGTCCTGCATGGCGGCGAGCACGAGTTGCGCCCGATCCTCCGCCGCCTTCGGGTCGCGCGCCGGCGAAAGCCGTGACGGCGCCTTGAGCAGACCGGCCAGAAGGGCCGCCTCCGCCAGCGTGACGTCGCGCGCGCTCTTGCCGAAATAGCGCCGCGAGGCGGCCTCCACGCCATAGGCGCCCGAACCGAAATAGACCCGGTTCAGGTACATTTGCAGGATCTGGTCCTTGCTGTGCTTGTGCTCCAGCCAGAGCGCCAGAAGCACCTCCTGCACCTTGCGCTCCAGCGTGCGGTCGGGCTTCAGGAACAGGTTCTTGGCGAGCTGCTGGGTCAGCGTCGAGCCGCCCTGCGAAAAATGCCCGCCCAGGATGTTCGTCACCATCGCCCGCGCCAGGCCGATGGGATCGATGCCGAAATGCGAATAGAACCGGCGGTCCTCGATGGCCACGACGGCTTCGGGAATGTAGGGCGACATTTCCTTGAGCGTCAGCGCCTCGCCGCCGCTCATGCCGCGATTGGCGATCAGCTTGCCGTCGACGGAGACGATCTTGATGTTGGGCGCGCGGTCGGGGATTTCCCAGGTCGTCGCGGCCGGCATCTTGGCGCCATAATAGATGACGATGCCGGCGGCCGCGATGCCGCCCCAGATGGCGAGCACGAAGCACCAGTAGATCAGCCGCACGGCGATGCCGAGCAGGCCGCGCCGCGGCCGGCCGCTGCGACGCCCGGCCTTCGTCTTCCGTGCTTTGCCCTTGGGGGCGGCTTTGCTGCGGCCCGGCACGACGCGGTCCTCCTCGCGCACCGAAAACCCGTCGGCGGAAGCCGCGCGCGACGGCTCCCCGAAGCTGGGCTCGATGCGTTTGTCCCTGCGGCTCGCCATGCGCTGCGCCCTGTATTCCCCCGAATGCCGATGGCGTCCGGTTGAACGGTAGTTGCGGCGGTTTAAGGGCGGGTTAACGCCGTATCGTTCGAATGCGTTGAATTCGCTGGCGAATTTCTGCGCGGTTCCGCCTCGAAAGAATCCCGCGCGACAGAGCGGCAAAGCCGGCAACCGTCTGTCACAATCTGGAAGTCAAAGTGATTTGCCATCGCGCGCCGTCCCGCATTCACTATGCCCAATGGCTCATGCCGAAGAACAGGCGGAACCAAGTCGAATTTCCAGCGTTGATAAAGGTTCCAGCCATAAGCCGGCCGCCAGTTTCCGTGGGAGGATTGCCGTGGATCGCTTGCAATTTCTTTCGTCCGTGCGTCTTTCGCGCGGGCCGGGTCATCCTGTCGAGGATATCGACAATGTCGCCGAGGCGATGGTGTTCCTGCGCCAATGGCCGGTGGGACGCCGCGGTCCGGTCTATCGTTGCGCGCTGAATTGCTGTGCAGCCGCCCTGGCCGCCCAGATGAGCGCGGAGGAGGCCCGCAAATCCTTCGCCGGCTTCGCCCGCATCACCGGCCTTCTGGTCGATGCAGGCCCGTCTCCGGTGATCGCGGAGCGCAACGCCAGGCATCACGCCTCCCGATAGCCGAGCTGCCGGGAGTATTTTCTCAATCGTCGCCCGAGCCGGCGTCGCCCGAGTTGGCGTCGTCCGAGCCGGCGGGCCGCCAGCTGGACGGCTCGATCCGCTTCTTGGTGTCGCCGTCGATATAGGTCCACCAGCCGCCGTCTTCCCAGCGCGCCAGCGACTCGCTGGTCACGCCGTCCTTGTCGGTCCACGAAACGGTGATCTGCGAGCCGTCCTTCGGCGCGCTGGCGATTGGCTTGCGCTCGGTCATGGCAATCCCCTCAAATCGGTTTGCGCCGCATAACGCCGAACCCGCGCCGAAGTTCCCTCAGCTGTGCGCGAAGATGTCTTCTTCCGCCCAGCCCATGAGATCGAGCTTCGCGCGCGTCGGCAGGAAACGGAAGCAGGCTTCGGCCTCCTTCGTGCGTCCGTCGCGCGTCAGCCGCCCGGCCAGCACCTCGCGCAGCCGGTGCAGGTAGAGCACGTCGGACGCGGCATAGTCGAGCTGTTCGGGCGACAGCGCCTCGGCCGCCCAGTCGGACGACTGCTGCTGTTTGGACAGGCTGACGCCGAGAAGCTCGTGGCAGATGTCCTTCAAGCCGTGCCGGTCGGTGTAGGTGCGGGTGAGCCGCGAGGCGATCTTGGTGCAGAACACCGGCTCGGCCATGACGCCGAAGGCATGGTAGAGCACGGCAATGTCGAAGCGGCCGTAATGGAACAGCTTCGTCACCTTGCGGTTGCGCAGCAGCGCGGCAAGGTTCGGCGCCCGCCGCTGGCCGGGCGCGATCTGCACCACGTCGGCGGTGCCGTCGCCCGGCGAAAGCTGCACCACGCACAGGCGGTCGCGATGCGGGTTGAGCCCCAGCGTCTCGGTGTCGATGGCGACCGCCTCGACATCGTAGTGAGACAAATCCGGCAGGTCGCCTTTATGGAAGCGGACGGAGCTGCTCATCGGCCCGCTCCCGCCGCGAGCGTCGCCAGGATACGCACCCAGGAGCGCTGCCCCTTGTGGAAAGAATTGAGGTCGTACTTTTCGTTGGGCGAGTGGATGCGGTCGTCCGACAGCGCAAAGCCCACCAGCAGCGATTCCATGCCGAGATAGGTCTGGAAATCGCCGACGACGGGGATCGAACCGCCGCTGCCGACCGTGACCGCCGGCTTCGCCCATTCCTCGGTCAAGGCGGTGCGCGCTTTGGTCAGGAACGGCGAATCGTAGGCGAGCTGGATCGCCGGCGAGCCACCATGCTGATGGAACTCGATCGTGCAATCGGCCGGCAGCCGTTCGGAAGCGAACTGGCGGAAAGCGGCGCGGACTTTCTTCGGGTCCTGCTTGTGGACCAGCCGGAACGACACTTTCGCAGACGCCTGTGCTGCGATCACCGTCTTGAAGCCCTTGCCTTCGTAGCCGCCCGAAATGCCGTTGAACTCTGCCGTCGGCCGCGCCCACACCATTTCCAGCACCGAACGGCCCTTTTCGCCGGCAGGGATCGACAGGCCGATCGGAGAAAGAAAACTCTCGGCCGTCTCGCCCAGCGTCTCCCACGCTTTCAGCACCTGCGAGGGCGTCTCCTCCACCCCGTCGTAGAAGCCGGGAATGGTGACGCGACCCGTCTCGTCATGGATATCGGCCAGGATCTTGGCCAGGACGCGGATGGGGTTCGCCGCCGGACCGCCGTACATGCCCGAATGCAGATCGCGGTTCGCCGCCTTGACGACGACTTCCTCGCCCACCAGCCCGCGCAGCGAGGTGCAGATGGACGGCGTTTCGCGGTTCCACATGTCGGTGTCGCAGACCAGCGCGAAATCGGCCTTCAGTTCCTCGGCATTGGCCTCGAGGAAGGGTTTCAGCGACGGCGAGCCGCTTTCCTCCTCGCCCTCGAACAGCAGCGTCAGGCGGCACGGCAGCGAACCGTGCACCGCCTTCCAGGCGCGGCAAGCCTCGACGAACAGCATGAGCTGGCCCTTGTCGTCCGAGGAGCCGCGGCCGGTGATGACCTTGCGGCCCGGTTCAAGGTCCTTGATTTTCGGATCGAACGGATCGGCGTCCCACAAATCCAGCGGATCGACCGGCTGCACGTCGTAATGGCCGTAGAACAGGATGTGCGGGCTGCCCGCCGGACCGTCGTGATGCGCCACCACCATCGGATGACCGGGGGTAGCGCGCACCGAAGCCTCGAAGCCGATCGTCTTCAGATCGGCCACCAGCCATTCGGCGGCGCTGCGGCAGTCGGCGGCGAAGGCCGGATCGGTGGAGATCGACTTGATCCGGAGCAAGTGGAAGAGCCGCTCCAGGCTTTGGTCAAGATCTTTATCGAGACGGTCGAGGACAGGGGAAACTGCGGACATGAGCAAAAAGGCCTTTCATAAGAAGGCCGCGACCCTATCGCCGCAAAGCGCGATGGAAAAGCCCCTGCCGCATAGGCCACCGGGACAACTTGAAGATCGATCCGCTCGGAGTTATGATGCGCGATGTTTGATGCGCGATGTTTGATGCGTGATGTGCGAAAGACTCCGATGCGAACGACCCTGGCCATAGACGATGATGTGCTTTTGGCAGCGAAAGCCATCGCCGAGCAAAAGAACCGACCGCTTGGCGAGGTCATCTCCGAACTTGCGCGTAAGGCGTTGCAGCGGCCCCGGCCGCCAGCCGAACGAAACGGCATACCGCTGCTTTCCCCACGGCCCGGCACGCCGCCGGTAACGCTCGAAACAGTCAACGCGCTGCGCGACGAATTGCCGTGACTTTCCTGCTCGACGTCAATGTCCTGATCGCATTGATCGACCCTGGCCATATCGCGCATGATTCCGCGCATGACTGGTTTGGCAAGGAAGGAAAGCAAAGCTGGGCGACATGTCCCCTGACCGAAAATGGCGTCATCAGGATCGTCGGCAATCCTCGCTATCCGAACTCGCCCGGTTCGCCAGCGGCAGTCGCCGAAATCCTCAACGCCATGCGGGAATTGGATGGCTACGCTTTCTGGCCCGACGAAATCAGCCTTTTCGATTCAACCGACGTCGATCCTGCCCGCATTCTGACCTCGGCCCAGGTGACCGACACCTATTTGCTGGCGCTTGCGAAAGCGAAGGGCGGATCGTTGGCAACGTTCGATCGCAAGCTCTCAGTGGCTGCCGTACGCAACGGCAAGTCCGCATTGCACGTTATCGATACATAGACAAAAAAAGCCGCCGTGGTGGAGGGGGAACCACGGCGGCTTACTCGAAACATTGCGGCAGCCCGGAGAGGGGGGAAGGCTGCCGCAGGTGTCCGGCATAGGCGGGGGACGGGCCTTGCTCCGGACTTCGGCGAAAACTGCCGATGCCTGCTATCTGTGTCTGGGAACGTGGCGATTCAAGGGCACGAAGATTACATCTTCGTAATATGGCCGTGAAGTGCTGACGGTTCCTGTCAGGACAGTGCCGGAACTGTTCGCCATCGCGCCGTTAGGCGTGGACCGCGCCGCCCGGCCGCGCTATCGGTTGCCCATGAAAAAAGGCGATCACCTCTTCCTCGTCGACGGCTCCGGCTACATCTTCCGCGCCTATCACGCGCTGCCGCCGCTGTCGCGCAAGTCGGACGGCCTGCCGGTCGGCGCCGTCTCCGGCTTTTGCAACATGCTGTGGAAACTGCTTCAGGAAGCCAGGAACACCGATGTCGGCGTCACGCCGACCCATTTCGCCGTCATCTTCGACTATTCCTCCAGGACCTTCCGCAACGACCTCTATCCCGAATACAAGGCCAACCGCTCAGCCCCGCCGGAGGACCTGATCCCGCAGTTCGGCCTGATCCGCGAGGCGACGCGGGCCTTCGGCCTGCCCTGCGTCGAGATGGAAGGTTTCGAGGCGGACGACCTGATCGCCACCTATTGCCGATTGGCCCGCGAGGCCGGCGGCGACACCACCATCGTCTCCTCCGACAAGGATCTGATGCAGCTCGTCGGCCCGACCGTCGGCATGTACGACCCGATGAAGGACCGCCAGATCGGCATTCCCGAAGTGATCGAAAAATGGGGCGTGCCGCCGGAAAAGATGATCGACCTGCAAGCGCTGACCGGCGATTCGGTGGACAACGTGCCGGGCGTGCCCGGCATCGGCCCCAAGACCGCCGCGCAACTGCTGGAACAGTTCGGCAATCTCGACACGCTGCTGGAGCGCGCCGGCGAGATCAAGCAGGAGAAGCGCCGCCAATCGATCATCGACAACGCCGACAAGGCGCTGATCTCGCGTGAACTGGTGACGCTGAAGACCGACGTGCCGACGGCCGCCGGCGAAGGCCTGGACGACTTCGTCCTCGAGCCGGCCGACGGGCCGAAGCTGATCGCCTTCCTGAAGGCGATGGAATTTTCCTCACTGACGCGCCGGGTTGCGGAAGCGACCGGCACCGAAGCCGGCGAGATCGAAGCATCTTCGGTCAAGGTTGAGCGCGCCGATGCGGCACACGGACCGGACGTGGGCGCCGGCGCCGAGGCGCAGGCCTCGGAAGGCAACGGCGATACGACGGCCGTGAGCGCAGCCGCCAAGGAGGAAGGCGACACTCCTTCCCTCCTCTCCGCCTTGCGCGCCGAAGCCGCTGTCGCCGACAAGATCGACGTCAACGCCTATCACTGCGTGCGCGACCTGCCGACCTTGCAGCGATGGGTCGAGGAAGCGCGCGAGACCGGCATCGTCGCCTTCGACACTGAAACGACCTCGCTCGACCCGATGCAGGCGGAACTCGTCGGCTTCTCGCTCGCCACCCGCCCCGGCCATGCCTGCTATGTCCCGGTCGGTCACAAAAACGGCCAGGACGATCTTCTCGGCGGCGGACTGGTCGAAGGCCAGATCCCGATCCGCGAGGCGCTCGCGGCGGTCAAGCCGCTGCTGGAGGACAGGTCGGTCCTCAAGATCGCGCAGAACCTGAAATACGACCTCGTCGTCATGCAGCGCCACGGCGTCGACGTCGCACCCTACGACGACACCATGCTGATCTCCTACGTGCTCGACGCCGGCACGTCCGGCGGTCACGGCATGGATGCGCTGTCGGAGAAGTGGCTCGGCCACAAGCCGATCGCCTTCAAGGACGTCGCCGGCTCGGGAAAAAGTTTTATCGGCTTCCATCAAGTGCCGCTCGACCGGGCCACCTGCTACGCCGCCGAAGACGCCGACGTCACGCTACGGCTCTGGATGGTGCTGAAGCCGCGCCTGGCGGCCAAGGGCCTCGTCTCGGTCTACGAGCGGCTGGAGCGGCCGCTGGTGCCGGTTCTGGCGCGCATGGAACAGCGTGGCATTTCGGTCGACCGGCAGATCCTGTCGCGGCTTTCGGGCGATCTGGCACAGGGCGCCGCCCGCTTCGAAGAGGAAATCTACCAGCTGATCGGCGAGCGCATCAACATCGGCTCGCCAAAACAGCTCGGCGACATTCTGTTCGGCCGCATGGGCTTGCCGGGCGGTTCCAAGACCAAGTCCGGTCAATGGTCCACCTCGGCCCAGCTCCTGGAAGACCTCGCCGCCGAAGGCCACGAATTGCCACGGAAAATCGTCGACTGGCGCCAGCTCACCAAGCTGAAATCCACTTACACCGACGCCCTGCCCGGCTTCATCCACCCGGACACGAAGCGCGTCCACACCTCCTATGCGCTGGCGGCGACGACGACGGGGCGCCTGTCGTCCTCCGATCCGAACCTGCAAAACATCCCGGTGCGGACTGCCGAGGGCAGGAAAATCCGCACCGCCTTCATCGCCGAACCCGGCCACAAGCTGATTTCGGCCGACTATAGCCAGATCGAGTTGCGCGTGCTGGCGCATGTCGCCGATATCCCGCAGCTCAAGCAGGCTTTCGCCGACGGCGCCGACATCCACGCCATCACAGCGTCGGAAATGTTCGGCGTACCGGTGGAGGGCATGCCTTCGGAAGTCCGCCGCCGCGCCAAGGCGATCAACTTCGGCATCATCTACGGCATTTCCGCCTTTGGCCTGGCCAACCAGCTTTCCATTCCCCGCGAGGAGGCCGGCGCCTACATCAAGAAATACTTCGAGCGCTTCCCCGGCATCCGCGACTATATGGACGAGACGAAGGCCTTCGCCCGCGAGAACGGCTATGTCGAGACTGTGTTCGGCCGCCGCATCCACTATCCGGAAATCCGCGCCGCCAACCCGTCGCTGCGCGCTTTCAACGAGCGCGCCTCGATCAACGCCCGCCTGCAAGGCACCGCCGCCGACATCATCCGCCGCGCCATGATCCGCATGGACGACGCTCTGCTGAAGGCCAATCTCGGCGCCCGTATGCTCTTGCAAGTGCATGACGAACTGATCTTCGAGACGGTCGAAGCTGAGGTCGATGCGACCATCCCGGTGGTGAAGGCCATCATGGAAAACGCGGCGATGCCGGCGGTTTCGCTGTCGGTGCCGTTGCAGGTCGACGCCCGCGCCGCCGACAACTGGGACGAGGCGCATTGAGCATTTTGCAGCCGGACGGTCACGTTCGGCGTCGCACAAATGCGGCCAAATGGAACGAGTGCCCGTCAGGCCGCCTCGGCCCGGCATTTCCCACAGGTGCCGCGAAACTCGATCACCGCTTTTTTCGGCACGAAGCCGCCGGCGCGCACCCAATCCTCGAGCTGACGGCCGATGGCGTCGTCGGAAAACTCCTGCACCTGCCCGCAGGTGTCGCATATGGCGAAGGCTGTCATGGAATGGCCATGGTCGTGTGGCTCGGCGCAGGCGACGAAGGCGTTCAGGCTTTCCAGCCGATGCACGAACCCTTCCTTGATGAGCGCGTCGAGCGCCCGGTAAACCTGCAAGGGCGCGCGGAAGCCCCGCTCGCGCAACTGGTCGAGCAGCGTGTAGGCGCTGAGCGGTCCACTCGCCGCCTCCAGCTTCTCCAGCACGTTGATCTGGTTTTTCGTCAGTGTCGCCCTGGCCGTCATGATTCCGTTCCTGCCGGCACAGGCCGCATTGGCGATGCCGCGCCCAAGACATAGCGACGATCAGGCGATTTTACCACCGCCACCGCGCCATCCAAGCCGGTTTGCCGGCAAGTCGGCCGGAGCAACCGGCCGGCCCCGCTTGAGAAACCTACTTGCGCGGCGGCCCCTTGCGCTCGGCGGAAGCGGCCCAAAGATTGATGTCGGACTCGCGCGCGAAGCGGTCGATCTCGGTCAGTTCCGCCTCGCTGAAGTCGAGGTTTTTCAACGCGCCGACGCAATCCTCGACCTGGCTTGGCCGGCTGGCGCCGATCAGCGCCGAGGTGACGCGACCGCCGCGCAGCACCCAGGCCAGCGCCATCTGGGCGAGGCTCTGCCCGCGCTTGCCGGCGACGGCGTTCAGCGCCTTGATGTTGGCGATGGTCCGCTCGTTGATGAAGGCGGTCTTGAGCGACTTGCCCTGGCTGGCCCGGCTGCCTTCGGGAATCCCGCCGAGATATTTGTCGGTCAGCATGCCCTGCGCCAGCGGCGAAAACACGATCGAGCCGACGCCGAGCCCCTCCAGCGTGTCGAGCAGCCCGTCCTCCTCGACCCAGCGGTTGAGCATTGAATAGCTCGGCTGGTGGATCAGACAGGGCGTGCCGAGCCGGTGAAGGATATCGGCGGCTTCGCGCGTGCGCTGCGAATTGTAGGAGGAGATGCCGGCATAGAGAGCCTTGCCGGAGCGCACCGCCTGATCGAGCGCTCCACAAGTTTCCTCCAGCGGGGTGTCGGGATCGAAGCGATGCGAATAGAAGATGTCGACATAGTCGAGCCCCATGCGCCTGAGGCTCTGGTCGAGGCTGGAAAGCACATATTTGCGGCTGCCCCATTCGCCGTAAGGCCCCGGCCACATCTCATAGCCGGCCTTGGTCGAGACGATCAGCTCGTCGCGATAACCGGCAAGGTCGGTGCGCAGGATCTCGCCGAAGGCGCGCTCGGCCGAACCGGGCGGCGGGCCGTAATTGTTGGCGAGGTCGAAATGGGTGATGCCGAGGTCGAACGCCTTGCGCACGATCGCCTGCTTGGTGCGGTGCGGCGTGTCGTCGCCGAAATTGTGCCACAGGCCGAGCGAGATCGCCGGCAGCTTCAGACCCGAGCGCCCGCAGCGATTGTAAAGCATGGAGGCGTAACGATTTTCGGCAGGGGTATAGGGCATGAGATGTTCCAGTCAGAAGAAATTGCGGGTGCGTCGGACGCACCTGCAATTCAGCCTGTTTGGGACAAAACGGCAAGGCTACTTCTTCGCCAGCAGTCCCTTCGCCTCCTTCACCCCAAGCGCAGCAGGCCGCCCGCACGTCGTCTGCATGGCAACGAATTTTCCCGTCTCGCCGGATTTCAATATCCCGGTCATGACGTCCACCGCGTGCAGCGCCAGTTCCATCGAGCAGCGATGCGGCCGGCCCTCCATGATCGCCAGCGCCATGTCGGCAAGACCGGCGGTGCGGTAATTGGCCATCATGCCGTGCGGATGCTTCTCGTTGGCGACGGCGAAGGGATGATCCCACTTCGGCAGCGTCTTCACCGTCGATTCGCCCTTGGTGTAGCTGACCGTGCCGCCGAAGAAATTCGGGTCCGGCACGAAGACGGTGCCGGCCTCGCCGTAGAGTTCCATCGGCGCATGGCCATGGCGCCAGACATCCCAGCTCGTGTTCAGCGTCACCACAGCGCCATTCTCGAACTGGAGAATCGCATGGATGGTCGTCGGCGTGTTGACGGGGATCTTCTCGCCCTTGCGCGGTTTCGACAGGATCGTGCGCTCCTTCGCCGGCGTGGTGGCGACAGCGGCAACCTGGCGTACCGGGCCGATCAGCTGGATCAGGTCGGTGACGTAGTAAGGGCCTATATCCAGCACCGGCCCGGCCCCCGGCTGGAAGAAGAAGTCCGGGTTGGGATGCCAGTGCTCCATGCCGTGGCTCATGACGTAGCAGGTGCCGCTGGTGATTTTCCCCACCTTGCCGGTGTCGATCAGGTTGCGCACGAGCTGGTGCGCGCCGCCAAGGAAAGTGTCCGGCGCCGAGCCGATGCGCAGGCCGTTTTTCCCGGCCCGCTTCTTGAGGTCTAACCCTTCCTTCACCGACAGCACGAACGGCTTTTCCGAATAGACGTGCTTGCCGGCGTCGAGCACACGCTTCGACACTTCGTAATGCACCGCCGGAATGGTCAGGTTGACGACGATGTCGATGTCCTTCGCTGCGAGCAGGTCGTCCACTGTCTCGGCGCGCAGCTTGAACTCCTTCGCCCGCGCCCGCGCCGCCTCCATGGCGATATCCGCGCAGGCGCGCATCTCGATGCCGCGAAACAGCGGCGCCAGACGGAAATAGGCGGCCGAGATGTTGCCGCAGCCGATGACGCCGATCCCGAGTCTTTTCACCATGGTCCCCTCCGCTCACCAGGCCTTGGCCGATGCGATCGACCGACGTGCGAAACGGCCGATATCGTTCGGGTTGTCCTGCTCCATGACGTAGTGGTCGGCAGCGGTCCTGGCGCGCAACGCCTTGAACAGCCCGGGCCAGTCGATGGTGCCGTGGCCGACGTCGGACCATCCGTCCTCGTCCAGCCCCTCGCCCGCCCTGGCGATATCCTTCACATGCACCGCCGAAATCCGCTTGCCGTGCCTCTCGATCCAGGGCAGCGGATCGGTACCGCCGCGCACCACCCAGGCGACGTCCATCTCCCAGCCGATGCCGGGCGCGGCCGACAGGATGTGCTCCATCGGCACAGAGCCGCCGGGCAGCGCCTGGAACTCGAAATCGTGGTTGTGCCAGGCGAAGCCGTAGCCGGTCGCCTTCGCCTTCTCGCCGGCCTTCGCCAGCCGCTCGGCGAAACCGCGCCAGCCGGCGGCATCGGTCGGCCGCGCCTGCGCCTCCAGGTAAGGGCAGATCAACAGCTTCATGCCGAGTGCCTCGGCGATCCGGCGCACACCGTCGAAATCATTCTCCAGCGCATCGATGGAAAAATGCCCGGTCGGCATCGCGAGCCCGTTCCTGTCGAGTTCGGCGCGCAAGGCCTTCGGATCGTCGTAGACGCCGCCGAAGCCCTCGACCTCAGTATAGCCGACCTCGCCGAGCATTTTCAGCACGGCATCCCACGGCTGGAAGTTGCGGGCGCTGTAGAGTTGGAATGACCAGTTCATCGTTTCTGTCCGTTTGCTGGGAGGAAAATTCTCAAATCCGCTTGCCGGCCTCGCCGTCGAACAGGGAGGCCCGCATCGGGTCGAAGCCGATCGTCACGGTGTCGCCGGCGGACGGAGCCCGCTCGGCGCTGACGCGCACGCTGAATTTTTGACCGGCGACGAGCAGCCAGACCAGCGTGTCCGAGCCCATCGGCTCGACCACCTCGACCGTTGCCGTCATCGAAAACGGCCAGTCCTCGCCGCTGTTCAGCGCGATGTGCTCCGGCCGGATGCCGAAGGCCGCCGGTCCCGCTTGCGGATTGCGCTCGAAACCGTAGGTCGACAGCGGGATGGAGATGCCGTCGGCGGCGAAATGCCAGCCGCCTTCCCCGCCCTCCAATCGCCCCTCCAGAAAATTCATGCCGGGCGAGCCGAGGAATCCTGCGACGAAGCGGTTGACCGGCCGGTTGTAGATGACCGGCGGCGCATCGAACTGCTGGATGACGCCGCCGCGCATGACGGCGATGCGGTCGGCCAGCGTCATTGCCTCGATCTGGTCGTGGGTGACGTAGATCATCGTGTTCTTCAGCTTCCGGTGCAAAAGCTTGATCTCGACGCGCAGTTCCGACCGCAGCTTGGCGTCGAGGTTGGACAGCGGCTCGTCGAACAGGAAGACGTCGACGTCGCGCACCAGCGCCCGGCCGATGGCGACGCGCTGGCGCTGGCCGCCGGAAAGCGCCGCCGGCTTGCGTTGCAAGAGCGGTTCGATCTGTAAAATTTCCGCCGCACGCGCGATGCGCCGGGCGATCTCGTCCTTCGGCGTGCCGGCAACGCTGAGGCCGAAGGACAGGTTCTTCTCCACCGTCATCTGCGGATAGAGGGCATAGGACTGGAACACCATGCCGATGCCGCGCTCGGCCGGCTCCTGCCAGGTGACGTTCCGGCCCTTGATGAAGATGCGGCCGTCGGAAATGTCGAGCAGACCGGCGATGCAGTTGAGCAGCGTGGACTTACCGCATCCGGACGGGCCGAGCAGCACCACGAATTCGCCCTCGGCGATGTCGAGGTTGAGCGCCTTCAGCACCGAGACGGCGCCGAAATCGAGCGACAGGTCCTTGACGGACACGCTGGCGCTGGAGGGGACGGTCAGGTTCATGCGCTCACCCCTTCACAGCGCCGGCGGCGATGCCGCGCACGAACAGTTTTCCCGAAACGAAATAGACCAGCAGCGGCACCAGGCCGGTCAGCAGCGTCGCCGCCATGTTGACGTTGTATTCCTTCACGCCCTGCACGGAATTGACGATGTTATTGAGCTGCACCGTCATCGGGTAGAGGTCGGGCTTGGTGTAGACGACGCCGAACAGGAAGTCGTTCCAGATGCCGGTGATCTGGATGATGACGGCGACGACGAAGACCGGCAGCGACATCGGCAGCATGATCCTGAGATAAATGCCCCAGAAGCCGGCGCCGTCGACGCGCGCGGCCTTGAACAGTTCCTCCGGCAAGGCCGTGAAGTAGTTACGAAACAGCAGCGTCAGGATCGGCATGCCGAAGATGGAATGGACCAGCACCAGCCCGGTCAACGTGCCGTAGAGGCCCATCTCGCGCAGGATGATGACGATCGGATAGAGCATCACCTGATAGGGAATGAAGGCGCCGACGATGAGGATGGTGAAGAACACCTCCGCGCCCTTGAAGCGCCAGTTGGCGAGCGCATAGCCGTTCACCGAGGCAATGGCGATCGACAAAAGCACAGACGGCACGGTGATGCGCACCGAATTCCAGAAGCCACGCGAGAGACCGTCGCAATTCAGGCCCGTGCAGGCCTGTGCCCACGCCTTCACCCAGGGCTGGAAGGTGATCTCCACCGGCGGCGCGAAGATGTGGCCGAGGCGGATTTCCGGCATGCCCTTCAGGGAGGTCACGACCATCACGTAGAGCGGCAAAAGATAATAGACCGCCACGACGAACAGCGTACCGTAGAGAATGATGTTGCGGCGCGACAGCATCCGGCGCGGTTTGCGGCCACGCGGTCCATCGGCAGCGGTATCGGCTGTCGCAACGTTCATCGCCGCCCCCGCCGTCCGAATTCCAGATAGGCCCACGGCACGATGACGATGACCACCGAAAGCAGCATCATCGTCGAAGCCGCGAAACCCTGGCCGAGGTTCTGGCCGAGGAACATGTAGTCGTAGACGTATTTTGCCGGCACTTCCGATGCATGGCCGGGACCGCCGCCGGTCTGCGCCACCACCAGGTCGTAGACCTTGACGATGGCCGAGGCGATGATGACCAGCGTGGTGACGAAGACCGGCCGCAACATCGGGATGACGATGAACAGATAGGTCTTCCACACCGGAATGCCGTCCACCCGCGCCGCTTTCCAGATATCCTCGTCGATGCTACGCAGACCGGCCAGCATCAGGCACATGATCAGCCCCGTGCCCTGCCACAGCGCTGCGATCAGGATGCCGTAGATGACGAGTTGGCGGTCGTAGAGGGGATTGAAGGTGAAGCTCTCCCAGCCCAGCAAGCGCACCACGTGCTGCACACCGAAATCGGGATTGAGCAGCCATTGCCAGACCAGCCCGGTGACGATGAAGGACAGCGCGAACGGATAGAGGAAGATGGTGCGGAACGTGTCCTCGAAGCGGATCTTGCGGTCGAGCATCGCCGCCAGCAGGAAGCCGATGACGAAGGAAAAGATCAGCGACAGCGCGCCGTAGATGAAAAGATTCTCGATCGAGACCAGCCAGCGCGGCGTCGACCACAGCCGCTCGTACTGGTCGAGGCCGACGAACTTCCAGCGCGGCAGAAGCTTGGAATTGGTGAAGGAGTAGAGGACCGTCCAGGCCGTGCCGCCGACAAACACGACGAGCGCTGTCAGCACCATCGGGATCGAGGCGATCTTCGCATTGAGATTGCGAAAGAGAGGGTTGGGGCGTTCGCTCTGGCTGCGCATCGCTGTCTTCATTGCGTGACAGGGATGGCCCGGTCCCGCTGAGCGGAACCGGGCCGGTTGCCTGGCGCCGTCCTAGTCGGCCGAGCCGATGATGTCGGCGAAGCGCTTCTGCGCGTCCTCCACGCTCATGTCCTGCTTGGCGAAGAATTCCGCCATCAGGTCGTTGAATTGCGTGTTGGTGTCGGGGCTGATCAACTCATCCGTGCTCTTGATGACATTGCCGGCCTTCAGCACCTCGAGGCCCTTCTTCATGCAGTCGTTGGCGGTGGTGAGGTCCACATCGCCGCGCACCGGCATCGACCCCTTCTTGAGGTTGAAGGCCACCTGCGTCTTCGGCGACAGCATGACCGAAGCCAGTTCTTCCTGCGCCTTGGACTTTTCCTCGTCGGCCAGCTTGGGAAAATAGAAGCTGTCGCCGCCGGTGGTGATATAGGCATTCGGCATGCCGAGCCCGACGAGGCAGCTGTAGTCCTTGCCGGCCACCTGCCCCGCCACCTGGAATTCGCCCTGCGCCCAGTCGCCCATCGACTGGCCGCCGGCCTTGCCGGTGATAACCAGGTTGGTGGCCTGGTTCCAGTCCTGGACGTTGGAGTTCTTGGCCATCTTGCGGGCGTCGTCGGCGGCCTTGAAGACCTTCGCCATATCCGGCCCGCCGGCGGCGGCGGCGTCCTTGTCCTGATAGACCTTCAGGTAAAGGTCCTTGCCGCCGATCGCGAGAACCAGGTTGTTGAACAGGCCGCCCTCCTGCCATCCCTGCTTGCCGAGGGCGAGCGGCGTGATGCCGGCTTTCTCGAGCGCCGGTGCGGCAGCCACGAACTCGTCCCAGTTGGTTGGAACCGCAACGCCGGCATCGGCGAAGGCCTTGTTCGACAGCCATAGCCACTGCCAGGCATGGATGTTGACCGGCACGCAATAGACATGGCCGTCGAGCACGCAGCCTTCGAGCAGCGACGGCGGGTTGATGACGCCCTTCCAGTTCTCCTTCGCCGCGATGTCGTCGAGGTTGCGCATCAGCCCGGCCTCGACCAGTTCCTCGGCCTGGCGGCCATGGTTGAACTGCGTCGCCCCCATCGGATCGCCGCCAGTGATGCGGCTGACCATGATCGGCCGCGCCGTGTCGCCGGAGCCCGCGATGGCGCCGTCCACCCAGTGATTGCCGGTGGCGTCGAAGGCCTTGGCGAGTTCGGCGACTGCGGCCGCCTCGCCGCCCGAGGTCCACCAGTGGGTCACCTCCAGGTCCGTGGCTCCCGCGGTGCCTGCAAAGGCAAGGGCGGCGGCGCTCGCCGCCAGCAAGGCGGTGACGCTTCTGTATCGCATTTCGCTTTCCTCCCAGAAATCTGAAACGTTACAGATTTTGGATACGGTAAAATGTCGTCCAACGCAACCCTCCTGCCAAACTGGAGCCACATCCTCAACCCACGGAAGCGACAAGATCTTGTTTTTCTTTAATTTCCATAAATCCAGACCAAGGTAATTGCATATCTGTAACGTTTCAGAATAAATGCGGAAGTCAGCCGCGTCGGCAATTGCGGGACGACGATGCGACTGCTATGCGCCTTGCAGGGCGGAAGCGATGGACCAGGACAGCCACACCAGCGGAACGGACGAGACGGAGCAGGCCGAACGGCCGACGCTGAAGACGCTTGCCTTCATGACCGGGCTCGGCGTCACCACCGTCTCGCGCGCATTGAAGGACGCGCCGGAGATCGGCGCCGAGACCCGCAAGCGCGTGCAGCTCGTCGCCCGCCAGATCGGCTACCGGCCGAACCGCGCCGGCGTGCGCCTGCGCACCGGCAAGACCAACGTCATCTCGCTGGTGCTCGACACCGAGGAGCAGATCGGCGGTTTCGTCTCCGACATGATCTACGGCATCTCGGAAGCGCTGGCGCCGACGCCCTATCACCTCATCGTCACGCCCTATTCGCGCAACAACGATCCGCTGGAACCGGTGCGCTACATCGTCGAAACGGCATCGGCCGACGGCATCATCATTTCGCGCACCGAGCCGGACGACAAGCGCGTGCGCTACATGACCGAGCACGGCTTTCCCTTCGCCACGCACGGCCGCACCGCCATGGGCATCGAGCACCCCTATCACGACTTCGACAACACCGCCTTCGCCGCACAGGCGGTGGAAAGATTGGCGGCGCTCGGCCGTCGCAGGCTGGCGCTTCTGGCGCCGCCCGCCAACCTCAGCTACTTCCACCACATGCGCGACGGCTTCGCCGAGGCGTTGGCCGAGCACGGCCTGACGGAGGCGCCGCTGACCGGCGTCACCGTCGACCATTCCATCGAGGCGATCCGCGCCCGCACGGCCGAAATGATGAGGCGCAAGGTGCGGCCGGACGGCATCGTCAGCGGCGCGGGTGCGGCCACTTTCGCGCTGGTCGCCGGCATCGAGGATGCCGGTTTCCGTCTCGGCAGCGACATCGACATCGTTTCCAAGCAGGCATCGCGCCTGCTGCACCTGCTGCGCCCGCAGATTCACGTCGTCAACGAAAACGTGCGGCTGGCGGGCTCTGAACTGGCACGCGCGGTGATGGCGCGCATCGCCGGCAAGCCGGTGGCTTCGCTGCAAAGCCTGAGCCGGCCGGACGCCGTAGAAGCCTTCGGACAGGACGGATAGTCGATAGTCCTTCGGATCGATGGCCCAAGCCAACGGGGGTGTTGCGCCCCAGTAGCCCTGCTATAGCAAGGTCGGCTGAAATCCGGAGTGCGATCTTGCCGTCATCCCGCGACTGTCTCGAAGAAATCTTGAATCGCCTGCAAGCCCGCGCCGACGAGGAGCGCGTCTTCGCCAAGCTCTATGCCGAAGCCGCCCGCGCAGCAGCCGACGCCGCCGATGCCCGCCGCAAGGCCGGTGTCACGCTCGGGCCGCTGGACGGCGCGATCGTCTCGATCAAGGACCTGTTCGACGTCGCCGGCGAGCCGACGCTGGCCGGCTCCGTGCTGCGGCGCAACGCTCCGCCCGCCGCCGCCGACGCGGCAATCGTCATGCGGTTGCGAAGGGCCGGCGCCGTCATCATCGGTAAGACAACGATGACGGAATTCGCCTTCACGGCCATTGGCGACAACCCGCACACCGGCACGCCGGGCAACGCCGCCGACGCCAGCCTCATTCCCGGCGGCTCGTCCTCGGGCGCCGGCGTTTCGGCCGCCGAGGGCACCAGCGAGATCGCCATCGGCTCCGACACCGGCGGCTCGGTGCGCATCCCGGCGGCGCTCAACGGCATCGTCGGCTTCAAGCCGACGGCGCGGCGGGTGCCGTTGGCCGGCGCCTTCCCGCTGTCGCCGACGCTGGATTCGATCGGCCCGCTCGCCCGCAGCGTCGCGCATTGCGCGGCGGCGGACGCCGTCATGGCCGGCGAGGAAGCCGCGCCCCTGCCCGTCCTGTCGCTTGCCGGCCTGCGCTTCGGCGTGCCGCGCGGCATACTGTTCGAGAACATCGAGGACGAAATCGCCGCCGCCTTCGATGCGACAATCCGTAAGCTTGAGCTTACAGGATCGCATATTGCCGATTTCGGTATCGACGACCTGCTGTCCGAAATGAAGGCGACGCGCAAGCGCGGCTCGCTTGCGGCGCTGGAAGGAGCGGAAATCCACGCCGACTGGCTGGCTGAAGGCGCAGGCGCTCCGGTCGATCCGCACGTCGAGGAACCGCTTGTGCGCGCCGTTGCCGTGCCGACGCCTTTCTACATCCGCGCCCTGCGCCGGCGCACCGAACTGGCGGCCGCCATGGACGAGCGCTTGACCGGCCTCGACGCGCTGGTGCTGCCCACCGTGCCACTCTTTGCAGCGCCGATCGCCGCCATGGCGGCCGACGAGCGGTTGCGCGACCACACCGAAGGCCTGCTGTTGAGAAACACCCAGGTCGCCAACCAGTTCGACCTCTGCGCCATCACCCTGCCGATGCCGGGCACCCGCCTGCCCAGCGGCCTGATGCTGGTGGCGCGCGCCGGCCACGACCGGCGGCTACTGGCGATCGCCGCTGCCGCGGAAAAGCTGCTTAAGGCTTAGCGGCCGCGGCAGCGCGCCGCTTCATCTGCCGTGGCTTTGCGCTCTATCGCCGTGGCGACGAGATAGGGCAAGGCGTATGCCTTGCCGGTATAAGTCACCATCCGCCGCTCGACGGCCCCGCGCAGCACCAGCTTTCCGGCGTAGAGCCGGTCGGGCAGGTCGGCCGGCCGATCCTTTTCAGGCAACCGCTTCGTATCGACCGACACGCCTTTGATGACCGCGCCGGTCCTGAGGTCCAGCACGCTGCTGGACGGGCACGGCGCCTTCACGCAGCGCAGCCCGTTGTCGCAATAAACATAAAGACCGCTCGCGCCGGCATGAGCCGATCCGGCGGCAAGGAGGAGAGGCAAAGCGGCAAGCAGCTTGGGAATCGTCACGGCGCAAGGCTGGCTCGCAATTGCGGCGAAAGGCGGCCGCAAAACCGACCTCGGATCGTCCAGCCGACGGCGAATGCGACTGGCTAAAAAGCCCTATTCGCGCACGGCTCCCGTCAGCGGCTGCTGCACGGTCGTATACGCGCGGTATTTCTCGCAATCCGCGGCAGGCACGTCGATCTTCAGCAAATCCATGTTGCGCTTCAGGCTGGACGCCTTGGCGGTGCCGATCAGCACCGTCGCCACCGCAGGTTCCGCAAGCGGAAACTTCATGGCGGCGGCGGCCAGCGGATAGCCGCCATCGGCGGCAATCGCCTCCATCGCGGCGACCTTGTCCAGAATGGCCTGCGGCGCGGCGCCGTAGTCGAAATGCGCGCCGGGCTTGGCGCCGGTCGCCAGGATGCCCGAATTGAAGACGCCGCCGACCACCAGCGAGGTACCGGCCTGCCGGCAGAGCGGGATCAGCTCCGCTTCGGCGGAACGGTCGAGCAGCGAATAGCGGCCGGCAAGCAGGATGCAGTCGAGCGGCGCCCGGTGCATGACGTTCAGGCAAACCTCGACCTCGTTGACGCCGAGCCCGTAGGCGGAAATCATGCCGCTCGATTTCAGCTCTTCCAGCGCCTTCAGCCCGCCGTCGAGGAACTGCCTGAGATGGATTTCGGTCTGTTCGATGCCGTGCGTGTAGACGCCGATATCGTGCACATAAAGGATATCGATGCGGTTCAGCCCCAGCCGCGCATAGCTGAAATCGACAGAGCGCATGATGCCGTCATAGCTGTAGTCGTATTCGAGCTTGAACGGCAGCGGATCGACGAAGCCGACATCGGGAACCTGGTCTTCCGGCACCGGCTTCAGCAGGCGCCCGACCTTGGTGGACAAAACGTAGCTGTCGCGCGGCTTCGCCCGCAGGTAGTCGCCGAAGCGGCGCTCCGACAGGCCGAAGCCGTAATGCGGCGCCGTATCGAAATAGCGCATGCCGGCGCCCCAGGCCGCATCGAGCGCGCCAAAAGCGCCCTCTGGCGACACAGTCTGATAAAGATTGCCGAGCGAAGCGCCGCCGAAGCTGTACTCCGTGACCTCGAGCCCTGTCCTGCCGATGCGGCGCGTCTTCATCCGCAAATCTCCCCTTGCCGCCTGTATCGGCCGCTCGTGGTCAGAGCGTGGCGCCAAGGTGCCACGGCACGAACTCGTTGTCGCCGTAGCCGAACAGTTCGCTCTTGGTCTTCTTGCCCGATGCCGTCTCGACGATCAGCTCGAAAAGTTCCCGACCCATCTCGGCAATGCTCCGGTCGCCCGAGGCGATGACGCCGCAATTGACGTCCATGTCCTCCTCCATCGCGTTGTAGAGCGCCGTATTGGTGGCGACCTTGATCGACGGCGTCGGATGGCTGCCGAAGCAGGAGCCGCGCCCGGTGGTGAAGACGATGATGTTGGCGCCGCCGGCCACCTGTCCGGTCGCCGAAACCGGATCGTAGCCGGGCGTGTCCATGAAGACGAGGCCGTGGCCGGAAACCTTCTCGGCATAATTGAAGACGCCGTTGAGCGGCGTCGAGCCGCCTTTCGCCACCGCCCCGAGCGACTTTTCCAGGATGGTGGTCAGTCCGCCGCGCTTGTTGCCGGGCGACGGGTTGTTGTCGATCGAAGCGCCGTGCCGGGCGACGTGGTCCTCCCACCACTTGATCAGGCCGTCGAGCTTCTCCGCGATTTCCGGACTCGCCGCGCGCGAGGCCAGCAGATGCTCGGCGCCGTAAATCTCGGTCGTCTCGGAAAGAATGCCGATGCCGCCGACGTCTGCCAGGAGATCGACGGCAGCACCCAGCGCCGGATTGGCGGTGATGCCGGACATGCCGTCCGAGCCGCCGCATTGCAGGCCGACGACGATTTCGCTGAGCGGGATCGGCTCGCGCTTCAGCGCGCCGACTTCCGCCGCGATTTCCGCCAGCACGCCCATCGCCCGCTCCACCGATTTGCGCGAGCCGCCGGAATCCTGGATGTTGAAATGGCGTTTTCCCGCCGCAACGCCCTTCTGGCCGTAAAGCGTCAACTGGTTGACCTCGCAGCCGAGGCCGACCATCAGGATGCCGCCGAAATTGGGATGGCGGGCGTAGCCGGCCAGCGTGCGATGCAGCACCATCATGCCGTCGCCGGTCGCGCTCATGCCGCAGCCCTGGCCGTGCACGATCGGCACGAAGCCGTCGATGCCGGGATAGAGCGGCAGCAGCCGCTTGTTCGCCTCGTCGGCGATGGCATGGCAGACAGTCGCCGAGCAGTTGACGCTGGCCACGATGCCGACGAAGTTGCGCGTGCCGGCGCGCCCGTCGGCGCGGCGGTAGCCCATGAAGGTGCGGGCCTTGTCGGCCGCCTCGGCGCGCAACGCCTCACCCGGCGGCACGACCGGCAGGCGACCGGACTCGAAGGCAAGATTGTGCGAATGCACATGCTCGCCCGCCGCGATATCGCAGGTCGCCCGGCCGATCGCCTGCGCGTATTTGACCACAGCCTCGCCGGCCGCGATCGGCCGGATGGCGACCTTGTGGCCGGGTTCGATCGGCTGGACGGCCTTCGCCCCTTGCGGCAGGGCGGCGCCGGCCTCCAGTTTGCCATTGGCGACGGCGACGTTGTCGGCGGGAGACAGAAGGATGGTGGCGGCGGCTGGCACGGGCATTTCCTGGAATGACGGTGAAAGGCCGCCGGTTGACAGCGGCCCGTATGGCTATACTGTCTTTTATCGGAAAAGAACAATTCCGCGCAAATCATTTTTTGACCTTCGAAGCCGGCCGGAACCGGCCTTCTCTCGGGATTGCCGATGGCCAGGGGCAACAACGTCTACAAGGAAGCCTATAACCGCTGCCTAGGCCTGCTCGGCGCGGCGGGCAGCCTCGCCTCCGAACCGGAATTGGGCGCCACGCTCGGCGTCAGCCGCACCACCGTGCGCCTGATCCTGGCGCGGATGGCGGAAACGGGGCTGATTTCCTGGAACAAGCGCGACAAGACGATGCTGCGGGCACCCTGCGCGGACGATTATTTCCCGACCGAGGAAACCGATTCGCTCTCGCAGGTCATCGAACGCTCGTTCATGCGCCGGCTGCTGGCCGGCGGCGCCGAACCCGGCATGCAGATCAACGAACTGGAACTGGCGCGCGAAATCGGCGTCGGCACCACAGGCGTGCGCGAATTCCTGATCCGCTTTTCCCGCTTCGGCCTGATCGAGAAACGCCGCAACAGCCACTGGGTGCTGAAGGGCTTTACCCGGTCCTTCGCGCTGGAGCTGGCCGAGATCCGCGAGATGTTCGAGCTGCGCTCGGCCGCCGCCTTTGCCGCCTTGCCGCAGGACGACCCCGCCTGGGCCGAGCTTGACCGGCTGGAAGCCGAACATCATGCGCTTGGCCGTGCCTTCGCCACCCGCTTCGGCGAATTTTCCGAACTGGACGAGCGTTTCCACCGGCTGGTCCACGGCGCTTCGCTGAACCGCTTCATCGTCGACTTCTACGACGTCATCGCCATGGTCTTCCATTACCACTACCAATGGAACAAGGCGGGCGAGCGCCTGCGCAACGAGGTGGCGCTACAGGAGCACCTTGCCTACATCGCCGCGCTGAAATCGCGCGACCCGGCCAAGGTCTACGCCGCCTGCCGCCGGCACCTGAAGTCGGCGCGCGACACGCTGCTGGCTTCGGTCCCCGAAAGCGACATTTCCGCAGAGCCGGCCGCGAAACACGCCGAAAGTATGCGCCAGATCAAACTTCCCGCCGGCGATCCGGTATAGACAAGCCTCGACCGGCGCGGATGCCGCACCGTTTGGCGATTTCCCGGCGCGTGATGGCGTGCTAGGTCTTGGCAGCCGGAAAGAGGGGAAGGACGTGGCTTTCGCGAAGCGCAGGAAATGGAGCATGCCGGTGGCGTTCGCCGCCGCCTATGTGCTCGTCCTGCAAACGCTGCTCGGCGCCTTCGCCCTTGGTACGGGAACAGACGGGCAGACGGACGCCTTCGGCAACGTCATCTGCACCCATGCGGGCGCTGCCGAACAGCCCGCCGGCAGCCCGCAGGGCCACCAGCCGTCCTGCTGCGCGCTCGGCTGCGCCTTTTCCGCCTCTGGCCTCGGCACGCCGCCGGACGCTTTGCCGGCGCTGAAGATCGCCTTTGTCGAGATCGGCGCGACCGTAGCCGCCGTTCCCGAGCGCCCGCTTTTCAGCCGCCATCGCTCCCAGGCCAATCCGCGCGCCCCGCCGGCGCTCGCCTGAGCACGACCAGCCGCAGGAACCTCCCGCGGCCACGATCATCCAAACAATCGTCATTCGTCGCGGCCGCAGGGCGGCGCGGCACGATCTTCATGGAGCATCCATGTCCAATTTCTGTTTCTCGCGGGCAGGCTCAGGCCGCCCACACACTCCGAATCCTCTTCGCCAGGCAGGCGCGGCCGCTTCGCTGGCGCTTGCCCTTCTGCTCGCCGGTCCCTGGGCCGCTTCGGCGCATGAGTTCAAAGTCGGCGACCTCGAGATCGACCATCCATGGTCGCGTGCCACGCCGCCGGGCGCCAAGGTCGCCGGCGGTTATTTCACCGTCACCAATCACGGCAGCGCGCCGGACAGGCTTGTCTCGATAAGCTCCGACATCGCGGCCAAGGCCGAGGTGCACGAAATGGCCGTCAAGGACGGCGTCATGACCATGCGCCCGGTCGAGGGCGGGCTGGAAATCCCCGCCGGCGGCAAGCTCGAGCTGAAGCCCGGCGGCTATCACCTGATGCTGATGGGCCTGAAGCACCCGGCCAAGCAGGGCGAGAACTTTCCCGCCACGCTGACCTTCGAAAAGGCCGGCAGCGTCACGGTCGAATTCCAGGTCGAAGGCATGAACGGCGGCATGGAGATGGACCATGACTAGATCGCGGTTTCTCATCTGCGCGGCTGCCCTGCTTGCCACGACCGGCACAGCGCTCGCCCATGTCACCCTCGAAACGCCCGAGGCCGCCGTCGGCTCCGCCTACAAGGCGGTGCTGCGCGTGCCGCATGGTTGCGACGGCAAGGCGACCGTGGCGATCCGCATCAAGATGCCGGAAGGCTTCATCGCCGCCAAGCCGATGCCCAAACCCGGCTGGCAGGTGAAGACGGTGAAGGGCAAATACGCCAAGGCCTACACGCTCTACGGCGAAGCCGTGACCGAGGGCGTGCAGGAAATAGACTGGACGGGCGGCAACCTGCCGGACGATTTTTACGACGAGTTCGTCCTGCGCGGCACGCTTGCGGGCGACCTGCCGGCGGGCGAGACGCTGTACTTCCCGGTCGTGCAGGAATGCGAGGGCGGCGCGGTCGAGCGCTGGATCCAGGTACCGCAGGCCGGCCAGAACGAGGATGATCTCGAAACCCCAGCACCCGGCGTCAGGCTGCTGCCGAAGAAATGAAGGACCGCCTGGTCTCAGGCATAGCAGATGATACCCGCATCCCGCTCCGTTCCGTCTACGGGCTTCCCTCTCGACGAGAGGGCTATCGCCGACGACGGCGCACCCCCGGCCCTAACCCCTCCCCACAACGGGGAGGGGGACTTTGCGGCGCTGCCACGAGACGCCAACGTTGGCGACTTTGGGCAAAGCTGCGGCGCCGATGTCCCTCGAGTCGGAATCCGAAGGGCGAGCGAGACACATGGCTCGCCCCGACAAGGGCAGAGACGGGAATGCACACCGCGCGCGATAGCCCGCCTCATCCTCTCCCTCTTCCTGCTACTCACCCTATCGGCCGCCGCCTTCGCCCATGCCGCGCTGATTTCCGCCGAGCCCGCCGACAATGCCATACTGACCGGTAGCCCGGCGCGCTTCGTCCTCACCTTCAGCGAGCCGGTGGCGCCGCTCAAACTCACCCTCGTCGCCCCCGACGGCACACCGCGCCGGTTGTCCGATTTCCATACCGAAGGCGCCACCGTTTCCATCAAGGCACCGGCGAACCTCGCACACGGCACGCATGTGCTGAGCTGGCGCGTGGTTTCCGCAGACGGCCACCCGGTCGCCGGTTCGCTGCTGTTCTCCATCGGCGCGCCGAGCGCGGCGCCCGCCACCACCGAACCGATCGACTGGCCGCTCAGGGCAGCCATCTGGTCCGGCAAGGTGCTGCTCTATGCCGGCCTCTTCCTCGGCATCGGCGGGGCCTTCTCGCTCGCCTGGCTGGCGCGCGGCCGCGACGGCTTCCGCGCCATTGCCGCCCTCCTGCTCGTCGGCCTCGCCGCCGCGCCCGTCTCCCTCGGCCTGCAAGGCCTCGACGCGCTGGACGCGCCGCTGTCGCATTGGGCCGATCCGGCGATCTGGCGTGCCGCCTTGTCCACCAGCTTCGCCTGGACGGTGCTGATCGCCGCCGTCGCGCTCGGGCTCGGCCTGCTGTCTCTGGTCCTGCCGGGGCGCCGCCTGCTGGCGGCGGCCGCGCTCGCCGGTATCGGGGCGGCCCTTGCCGCCAGCGGCCATGCCAGCGCCGCCGAACCGCAATGGCTGACGCGGCCGCTGGTTTTCCTGCACGGCACCGGCATCGCCTTCTGGACCGGCGCGCTGCTGCCGCTCGGGCTCGCCCTAAAGCGGCGAAGCCCCGATGCGCCCGTCTTTCTTGCCCGCTTTTCGCGCACGATCCTGCCCGTCGTCGCCATCCTGGCCCTGTCCGGCGCGGGGCTCGCCGTCATCCAGGTGCAGACGCCGGACGCCCTGCTGACCACCGCCTACGGCCGCCTGCTGACGGTGAAGCTCGCTTTGCTGGCGGTGCTGTTCGGCCTTGCCGCCCTGAATCGCTGGCGCCTCACCGGGCCGGCCGAGGCCGGCAACCGGCGCTCGACCGCTCGGCTTTCCCGCTCCATCGCGGCCGAAATGCTGCTCGTTCTGGCCGTTTTCGGTGTCGCGGCAGGCTGGCGCTTCACCCCGCCGCCGCGCGCCCTGGCGATCGCCGCGGCACAACCCGCCGTAATCCATATCCACACCGAAAAGGCGATGGCGGATCTTACGATCACCCCCGGCCACACCGGTGAAACCACCACCTCCATCGTCGTCATGACCGGCGATTTCGGCCCGCTCGACGCCAAGGGGGTGACGCTTGTCCTGTCCAAGCCGGACTCCGGCATCGGCCCGCTGAAGCGCGAGGCGAAAAAGCCGGGTGACGGAACATGGCGCATCGACAACCTCGTCATTCCGGTTGCCGGCCGCTGGACGGCACGCCTCGACATTCTCGTCTCAGACTTCGACATGGTGCAGATCGAGGCGCCGATCGACATCCGGCCATAGGCTCTCGCCGCCAAATCGATTGAAGTCGGCACCGGCCGCGTGCCATCATGGCCAGCAACAGAGCCGCCGCCGTAAATGAGGACAAAACGATGGAAAAAGCCGAAATCGGCCTGATCGGCCTTGGCACGATGGGCTCCAACCTGGCGCTCAACATCGCCGAGAAGGGCCACCGCATCGCCGTCTTCAACCGCACCGTCGCCCGCGTCGACGCGTTCAAGGCCAATGCCGGCGCGCTTGCCGACCGCATCGTGCCTTGCCACAGCCTTTCCGAACTCGCCGCCGCCATCCGGCCGCCGCGCCCGATCATCATCATGGTGCTGGCCGGCAAGCCGGTGGACGAGCAGATCGCCGCCCTTCGCGGCGACCTCGAAGCGAATGACATCATCATCGACGCCGGCAACGCCAATTTCCACGACACCGTGCGCCGCTTCAAGGAACTTGAAGGCTCCGGCCTCACCTTCATCGGCATGGGCGTGTCGGGCGGCGAGGAAGGCGCACGCCACGGCCCCTCCATCATGGTCGGCGGCACGGAAGAAAGCTGGAAGCGCGTGGAAGCCGTGCTCACCGCCATCTCCGCCAAGTTCAAGGGCGAGCCCTGCGCTGCCTGGCTCGGTCCGGACGGCGCCGGGCATTTCGTGAAAACCATCCACAACGGCATCGAATATGCCGACATGCAGATGATCGCCGAGATCTACGGCATATTGCGCGACGGGCTCGGCATGGGTGCGAAGGACATCGCGCCCGTCTTCGAGACGTGGAACAAGGGCCGGCTGAACTCCTACCTGATCGAGATCACCGCCAAGGTTCTCGCCGCCGACGACCCGAAGACCGGCAGGCCGGTGGTCGACGTCATCCTCGACCGTGCCGGCCAGAAGGGCACCGGCAAATGGTCGGTCATAGAAGCACAGCAACTCGGCATCCCGGCAACCGCCATCGAGGCGGCGGTGGCGGCGCGCGTGCTCTCCTCGCTGAAAGACGAAAGGCAGGCCGCCGAAAAGGCCTATGGCGCGCTCGCCGTGGAAAAGATCGATGCGCCGAGGGATGCGCTCCTGAAAGACTTGGAGCTTGCCCTGTTCGCCGGCAAGATCGCCGCCTATGCGCAGGGCTTCGCGGTGATGGCCGGCGCCTCGAAGGAATTCGGCTGGAATCTGCCGATGCCGACGATCGCCAAAATCTGGCGCGCCGGCTGTATCATCCGCTCGGAAATGCTCGACACCATGGCCGAGGCTTTTTCCGGCGGCGGCGCGGACAAAAATCTCCTGATGGCGCCCGCCTTCGTGGCCTTCATGAAGGAAGCCCATCCGTCGCTGCGCCGCATCGTTGCCCGCGCGGCAGAGGCCGGCCTGCCGGCGCCGGCGCTATCTTCCGCGCTCGGCTATTTCGACGCCTACCGACAGGGGCGCGGTACCTCCAATCTCATCCAGGGCCAGCGCGATTTCTTCGGCGCGCACGGCTTCGAGCGCATCGGCGAACAGGGCGCGTTCCACGGGCCATGGAACAGCGGAAACTGATCGTCTTCCGGAACAAAGGCCAGACTTCATCTTGCACGGCCGAGAAGAGCACCCTCGACCGCACGGCACTGGGCCAGCGAACGAAATTTTCACGGCCACGCCCGTTCGCGCCAATTCCTTCTCTGGCGTAAGCTCCCGCGAGGGCCATAATCGCGCACCGATGCCGCAAAGCCGCGCGGCGCGACAGCCGGCCTGATGACGGAGTGCTCTTGATGCCCGATTTTTCCCTTTCCAGACGCAGCCTGCTCGCCAGCTCCGCCGCACTGATGGCCTCGACCGCCCTGCCCCGCTTCGCGTGGGCGCAGACGCCGAAGGCAGGCGGCCGGTTGGTGGTGGCCGCCGATTCCGAGCCGCGCAACCTCAACCCGGCCATCGTCGCCTCCAACGGCGTCTTCTTCGTCTCCAGCAAGGTTATTGAGACGCTGGCCGAGGCCGACTACACCGCCAAGGACCAGCTCGCGCCGCGCCTGGCGACGAGTTGGGAAGGCGCCGCCGACGGGCGCTCGGTCACCTTCAAGCTGCGCGAAGGCGTGACCTGGCACGACGGCAAGCCCTTCACCGCCGCCGACGTGGCGTTTTCGGCGCTCGAAGTGTGGAAGCCCTTGCAGAACCTCGGGCGCACGGTCTTCAAGGACCTCGAGGCCGTCGAGACGCCGGACGACCATACCGCCGTCTTCAAGTTCTCCAAGCCGACGCCCTTCCAGCTCGTCCGCAACGCCTTGCCGGCGCTTTCCAGCGTCGTGCCGAAGCATCTCTACGAGGGCACCAGGATCGAGGAGAACCCGGCCAACAACGCCCCGGTCGGCACCGGCCCGTTCAAGTTCGCCGAATACAAGGCCGGCCAGTACTACCGGCTGGAGAAGAACCCGGCTTATTGGGAGAAGGACCAGCCCTATCTGGACGAGATCATCTATCAGGTGCTGCCCGACCGTACCTCGGCCGCGAATGCGCTGGAAGCCGGCGAGATCCAGCTCGCCGCCTTCTCGGCCGTGCCACTGGCCGACCTCGAGCGCATCTCCAAGGTGCCGGGCCTCACCGTCGTGACCAAGGGCTACGAGGGGCTGACCTACCAGCTTGTCGTCGAGATCAACCACCGCCGCAAGGAACTGGCGAACCTCAAGGTGCGGCAGGCCATCGCCCACGCCATCGACAAGAACTTCGTCGTCAAGACGGTGTTTCTCGGCTACGCCCACGCCGCCACCGGCCCGGTGCCGGCCAACGACCCGCAATTCTACACGCCGGACGTCGAAACCTATCCGTTCGACGTCGCCAAGGCCAACGCGCTGCTGGACGCCGCCGGCTACAAGAAGGGCGCCGACGGCACGCGCTTTTCGCTGAGGCTCCTGCCGGCGCCCTATTTCAACGAGACGAAGCAGTTCGGCGACTATCTGCGCCAGGCGCTCGCCGCCGTCGGCATCGACGCCCAGCTCGTCAACAACGACTCGGCCGCCCACATCAAGGCTGTCTACACTGATCACGCCTTCGACCTCGCCGTCGGCCCGCCTGTGTTCCGCGGCGACCCGGCCATCTCCACCACAATCCTGGTGCAGAGCGGCATTCCGGACGGCGTGCCCTTCTCCAACCAGGGTGGCTACAAGAACGCCGAGATCGACGCCATCATCGAGAAGGCTTCCGAGGAACTGGACGCGGAAAAGCGCACCGAACTCTACCGCGAATTCCAGAAGAAGGTCGCCGCCGACCTGCCGCTGATCAACGTCGCCGAATGGAGTTTTACCTCGGTCGCCAGCGACAAGGTGCGCAACATCGCGAACAATCCGCGCTGGGCGGTGTCCAACTGGGCCGATACATGGCTGGCGGAATAGGCGTGCGGGATTGAGCCGAACGCCGGCTTGCCGGTAAGGTCCGGCCATGGATTTCGTGCGCGCTATTCTCCGGCGGCCTGCCGATCTCCCCTTGAATCGGCTTAGGGGAATAACAATTGCATGCGGCGTTGTACCCCCACCCCTAACCCCTCCCCTCAAGGGGGAGGGGGAGCTGCCGCGCCCTGAGTTCCCCTCCCCCTTAAGGGGAGGGGTTAGGGGTGGGGGTATTCCAGCCGCCAACCAGGCTATCCCGGCACCCGGCACCCTTCCATGACCCGCACCCTCCGCCTCGTCCGCCGCCGGCTGGTCGGCTCCGTCTTCGTGCTGTTGATCGTCGTCGTCGGCTCCTTCCTGATGCTGGAGGCGGCCCCCGGTGACGCGGTGGACGCCTATGTCGTCTCCATGGGCGGCGACGCCGGCCTGGTCGAGGCGCTGCGGCATTCCTGGGGGCTCGACCAGTCGATATGGACGCGCCTTGCCAACTACCTGTGGGCGCTTCTCCACCTCGACCTCGGCTGGTCGGTGACCTTCTCGCGTCCGATCCGCGACGTCGTGCTGGAGCGCCTGCCCAACACGCTGCTTTTGATGGGCAGCGCCACGGCGCTCTCCTTCTTCCTCGGCTCCGCCCTCGGCATCGTCGCCGGCGCGCGGCCTGGCTCGCTGCGCGACCGGCTGCTCTCCACCGGCTCGCTGGCGCTCTATGCGGTGCCGAGCTTCTGGCTGGCGCTGGTGTTGGTCATCGTCTTTGCCGTCGACCTGCGCTGGCTGCCGATCGCCGGCATCGAAACGATCGCTTCGAACAAGACCGGCCTCGCCCGCGCCGCCGATATCGCCTGGCACCTGGTGCTGCCGGTCTCCGCGCTCGGCTTCATCTACCTGGCGCTTTATTTGCGCATGATGCGCGCCGGCATGGCCGAGGTCTGGCGGCAGGATTTTATCCTTGCCGCCCGTGCGCGCGGCCTGCCGCGCCGCCGCATCGTGCTCGCCCATGTGGCGCGCAACGCGCTTTTGCCGCTCGTCACCATGCTCGGCCTGCAATCGGCGCAAATGCTCGGGGGCTCAGTGGTCATCGAAAGCGTCTTTTCCGTGCCGGGTCTCGGCCGGCTGGCGCAGGAGGCCGTGGCCGGGCGCGATACGCCGCTGCTGCTCGGCATCATCCTCGTCAGCGCCGTCACCGTCGTCCTCATCAACCTCGCGGTCGACATCGCCTACGCGCTGCTGGACCCGCGCGTCGGCGCCAATGAGGCCACAGCATGAGAGGCCGTTTCCTGCAAACGCCCGAGGCGATGGCCGGCACAGCCATCCTCGTCCTGCTGGCAACCATGGCGCTGGCAGCACCGCTGATCTTTCCCGGCGATCCGCTGCGCATCGCCGGCCCGGCGCTGGTGCCGCCCTTCCAGGACTGGACGCTGCCGCTCGGCACCGACCGGCTCGGCCGCGACGTGCTGGCCGAGCTGTTCCACGGCGCCCGCACCTCGCTCGTCGTCGGGCTGGCGGCGGCAGCGGCCTCGCTGGCCGTCGGCGCCGTCATCGGCACGCTGGCCGGCTTCGCCGGCGGGCTGGCGGACGAGGCGCTGATGCGGCTGACCGACGCCTTCCAGACCGTGCCCGGCTTCCTTCTGGCGCTCGCCTTCGTCAGCATCGTCGGCCCCTCGCTTTCCGTGGTGGTGATGGCGATCGCGCTGTCGGCCTGGACCGGCCCGGCCCGCATTGCGCGGGCCGAAGTGCTGTCGATCCGCGAACGCGATTTCGTCGCCGGCGCGCGCGTGGTCGGCATGCACCCGCTGGAGATCGCTTTCCGCGAGGTGCTGCCCAACGCGCTGCCGCCGGTGCTGGCGCTGTCGTCCATCATCGTAGCCCAGGCGATCCTGATCGAGGCAGCCCTTTCCTTCCTTGGCCTCGGCGATCCCAACCGCGTGACCTGGGGCGGCATGGTCGCGGAAGGCCGCACCGTGCTGCGCACCGCGCCCTTCCTGTCCATCGTTCCCGGCATCGCGCTGGTGGTGACCGTACTCGGCGTTTACCTCGCCGGCGAAGGCGCGGTCGAGAGCGCGGCCGTGAAAAAGGGGCTGTCATGAGCGCAGCACCGCAAGTTCCATTGGTCGCCCTACGCGGCTTGACTGTCGCCTACGGCGATGATGCCCTGGCGCTCAGCGCCATCGACCTCGACATCCGCGCCGGCGAGCGGCTGGCACTCATCGGCGAAAGCGGTTCGGGCAAGTCGACGCTGGCGCTTGCCGTCGCCGGCCTGCTGCCGGCCTCGGCCAAAAGCGCCGGCACCATCGTATGGGGTGGTGCGCCGCCGCTCGGCGGCCGCGACATCGGCTTCGTCTTCCAGAACCCCGCCGGCAGCCTCGACCCGGTGATGGCGGTCGGCCGCCAGGTGGCGGAGGTGGCGCGCACGCATCTCGGCCTGTCGTGGACCGATGCGCTGGCGCGCGCGCGCGACCTGTTCGGCCGCGTCGGCCTGCCAGATCCCGATACGCTCGTGCACGCCTATCCGCACCAGCTTTCCGGCGGCCAGAAGCAGCGCGTGACGATTGCCGCGGCGATCGCCGCCCGGCCGAAACTCCTGATCGCCGACGAGGCGACCAGCGCGCTCGACACCATCGTGCAGGCCGAGATCGTCGCGCTGATCCGCCGTCTGGTCGCCGAGGACGGCATGACGCTGCTGTTCGTCAGCCACGACATTGCGCTCGCCGCCGAGTTGGCCGACCGCATCGCCGTGCTGCGCAACGGTAAGTTGCTGGAACTTGGATCGACCCGGCAGGTGATCGGCCGCCCGCAAGATCCCTACACGCAAAGCCTGGTCGTCGCCCATATCAGCCTCGACAGCCCGCCGCTCTTTGCCGCCACTACGGACATACCCGTCAATGGCTGAGCATCTGCTGACAGTCGATGGCCTCGCCAAGCGCTTCCGCCGCGGCGACAGCACTGTCGCCGCGGCTGAAGCCATATCCTTTCATATCGATGCGGCCGAAACGCTGGCGCTGGCCGGCCCCTCCGGTTCCGGCAAATCCACCGTCGCACGTCTTCTGCTGCGGCTGATCGAACCGGACGCAGGGAGCGTCACCTTCGAAGGCGAAAACTGGCTGGCGTTGGAAGGTGCCCCCCTGCGCACGCACCGGGCAAAAATGCAGATGGTGTTCCAGGACCCGCTCGCCGCCTTCAACCCGCGCGCCACCGTGGCGCGCGTGCTGGACGATCCCTTGCGCATCCACCGTATCGCCCCGCGTGCCGAGCGGCCGCGCCGCATCGCCGGACTGCTGGAGCGCGTCGGCCTCTCAACCGATCTTGCCGGCCGCGCCGTTCACGAGGTTTCCGGCGGCCAGCGCCAGCGCGTGGCCATCGCCCGCGCCATCGCGACAAAACCGTCGCTGATCGTGCTGGACGAGGCCGTCTCGGCGCTCGACGTCTCGGTGCGGGGCAAGATCCTCGAACTGCTCGCCGATCTGCAGCGCACCGACGGCATCGCCTATCTGTTCATTTCGCACGACCTCGGCCTGGTGCGCGTCTTCGCCCACCGCGTCGCCATCCTCGACGGCGGCCGGCTGGCTGAACAGGGCGATGCCCGCGCCGTCATCGACGCCCCGCAATCGGCGGTCGGCAAGGCGCTGGTGGCGGCGACGCCGAAACTGCACGGATTTACAGGACAGGATGCATCATGACCGAGAAAAACGCCCACGCCCCGGCCGAGACGCTCGCTGCCGAACTGGAAGCCGCCTTCCGCAACCGCGCCGACCTCTACCGGCTGATGCTGGACGAACTGACCGCCGATCTCGGCGCCGAACAGGCCGAAGAGCTGATGATCCGCATCATCGAAAAGCGCGGCCGGGAGGTCGCGGTCGCCGCCTTCACCAAATTCGGGCCGAACGACGCGCGCGCCATCGGCGAGGCTTTTCTTGCTGTCAGCCCGGACGGCGGGCGCATGTATCCGACCGACGTCGAGCGTCATGCCGACCGCATCGCCTTCCGGGTCAAGCGCTGCCCGCTGAAGGACGCATGGACCGACGCCGGCGTCGGCGAGAAAAAGCTCGCCACGCTGTGCCGCATCGCCGGCGCCTTCGACCGCGGCCTGTTCGAAGCGACCGGCGTGCGCTTCGACAACGTCACCTGGACGCCCGGCCACGGCTCCGGCTGCTGCCACATCGCATTGACCGACCGCGATGCAGGGTCGCCGGTCAATACGTAAGATTATGCTTACTTGTCTTTCGACGCCGCGCGCAGTTCGACGCGCCGGATCTTTCCCGAAATCGTCTTCGGCAGCGCCTCGACGAACTCGATCTCGCGCGGATATTTATAGGGCGCCGTCTCTCTTCGGCAGAAATCCTGGATGTCCTTCACCAGTTCGTCGGACGGCGTGAAGCCCTTGGCGAGCACGACATAGGCCTTGACGATCTCGCCGCGCGTGGCGTCCGGCTTGCCGATCACCGCGCTTTCGGCGACCGCATCGTGCACCAGCAGCGCGCTTTCCACCTCGAACGGGCTGATGCGATAGCCGGCCGAGGAAATCAGGTCGTCCGAGCGGCCGACGAACCACAGATAGCCGTCCTTGTCGCGCCGCGCGGTATCGCCGGTATAGTACCAGCCGTTGCGGAAGGGTTTCGTGTCGAGCCTGCCACCGGCCTCGTAATAGCCGTGGAACAGGCCGGGCGGCCACGGATCGGTGACCCTGACGCCGATATGGCCGACCTCCTCGTCGGGCATCCGCTTGCCGTCGTCGTCGACCACGTCAACGTCGAAGCCCGGAACCGGCTTGCCCATCGAGCCGGGGCGCACCTCCTCGCCGGGAAAATTTGCGACGATGTTGATCGTCTCGGTCTGGCCGTAGCCGTCGGCGATCACCGTGCCGGTCGCCTTTTTCCAGATGCGCATGACTTCCGGGTTGAGCGGCTCGCCGGCGCCGAGCGAGCGCCGCAGCGAGGAAAGATCGTATTGCGAAAGGTCCTGCTGCGCGAACAGGCGGTAGACCGTCGGCGGCGCGCAGAAAGTCGTAACCTTCAGCTTACCGATAAGATTGAGGTGCATTTCGGCGTTGAAGGCCGTCGGACCGTCGTAAAGCACGCAGGGCGTGCCGAGCACCATCTGCGGAAACAGGATGCCCCAGGCGGCCTTGGCCCAGCCGGTATCGGTCAGCGACCAGTGCACGTCGCCCGGCCGCAGGTCCTGCCAAAACAGGCCCGTCGCCGCATGCGCCAGCGCATAGCCGTGGTCGCGCGGCACCATTTTCGGCATGGAGGTGGTGCCGGAGGTGAAATAGGCCATCATCATGTCGCCGGCATGCGTCGCGGGAAGCGCCGCGCGGTCGAGGACGGGCGAGGCCTCGGTCAATAGCGCCTCCAGCGACAGCCAGCCGTCGCGCTCGCCGCCGACGACGATGAAATGCTTCAGCGTCGGACAGGCGGCGCGGATGGCGTCCACCTTCTCGCAATGCTCGGGCGCGACGATCGCCAGCGTCGCCTTGGCGTGGTTGGCCCGGTATTCGATGTCGTGCGCGGTCAAAAGGTTGGTGCCGGGCATCGACACCACGCCGGCCTTCATGCAGCCGAACAGCACCGTGTACCATTCGGGCACGCGGCCGGCGATGACCACGGCGAATTCGCCCGGCCTGGCGCCCCGCGACCGCAAGGCGTTGGCGAAGCGGTTCGATTGGTCGGCAAACCATGAGAACGGCAGGTGCCGCACCGTCTCGCCGTCGCGCGACACGGCGATGATCGCCGTGCGGTCGTCGCGCGCGGCCCAGTCGTCGATGACGTCGAAGGCGAAATTGAACCCTTCCGGAACGACGGGATGAAAGTTCCGGCGCGCATCGGCGTAGGTGCGGTCGACCGTCGAAAAATCCATGGCATTGTCCTCCGCAGCGGCGTCCGGCCACCTTTTAGCGCAGCGGACTTTATGCAGCCATGGAACCAAAGGCTAGGGGGCCGGCGGTTGCGAGGCCCAAGCCGTTGAGCAGCCAGCAGCCGAGCACATTGTATCGTGTCAGCCCCCGCTCGCTGTGGATCAGGTAGAAACGATCGACACGGAAGCGGATCGGCTCGATATCGACCGGGCGAATGGAGCGCGGACTGTAGAACAGCGTCATGTGCGGCGTTATCAATTCCCCGGCTTTCAGCCCTTCACGGCGAAGATGCCCGAAAAGCACAGCGCCAAGCTCGCGAAGCTCCCCGCTTTGGGCGAGCAGGACCGTCGGCCGCCTGTCAGGATTGAAGCCGGGAAAGGTCACGGCACGGTAAAGCACGACCTCGAACGGCGACAGGGCGATACATCGGGCCGCGCGCATGGCGGCGAAAGGAACGCGGCTCGGAATGCGAACATAATCGCCGAGGCCGCAGAGCGAGATATGGAATCGTTCAGGCGCAATCCCCTTCGCCAAGATCGCATTGTCGCGCTTGATCCGCTCCCGGCATCGAACGGCGTCCGCTGCGGCCGTGCCGGCCCCGATGCAGGTGAAAACCCGCTCCGGCCGCTTCGGCCGGCGAGGATCGGGCGGTTCGATGAAATCGAATGCGGGCTGGATAAACTCGGGCATCGTCGTGCTCCCTTGCGAAAACCGACCCTGTCCCGGCATGAATTTAGAACAAAAAAGGAACAAAAGTAAAGAGAAAAGCCGACGCCGGCTTCCAACCGCTGAGGGCGCGCACCCCCACCCCTGTCCCCTCCCCGCAAGGGGGAGGGAGACGCAGACGCCGCCGTCTCCTCTAGATCATCATTGACGACGAACTGTGGCGCCGTCGCAAGAATCCCCCTCCCCCTTGCGGGGAGGGGTTAGGGGTGGGGGTATCGAGTGCGGATACCCAACAGAATTGTCGCCCCTGACGCGTGACCAGCGGCGCTACCGTTCCCTCAATCGTTGAAGAACCGGCCTTCCTTCACTTCCGCCACATGGCCGGCGCGGATGGCGAAGTCGCCGAAGCGTTCGCCCGGCTCCCGGTTGTGCGCGAAATCGCCGATGACCTTGCCGAGATGATCGAGGATCGCCGGCTCGGCGACGTTCTCCAGCACCATCTTGTTCAGGCGCTGGCCGTGGAAGCCGCCGCCGAGATAGAGGTTGTACTTGCCCGGCGCCCGCCCCGTCAGCGCGATCTCGGCGATATAGGGCCGGGCGCAGCCGTTCGGGCAGCCGGTCATGCGGATGGTGATAGGCTCTTCGGAAAGGCCATGCTCGGCCAGGATTTCATCGATCTTTCCGACCAGCGAGGGCAGGTAGCGCTCGCTCTCGGCCATGGCCAGCCCGCAGGTCGGAAACGCCACGCAAGCCATGGAATTGAGGCGAAGCCCGCTGGCCTTGTTCAGCGTGTCGAGCTTGTACTGCTTCAGCAGCGCCTCGATCGCCGGCCGGTCGGCAGGTTCGATATCGGCGATGATGAGGTTCTGGTTCGGCGTGACGCGGAACATGCCCTTGTGCACCTGGGCGATTGCCCTCAAGCCGTCGAACAGCGCGAGATCAGGAAAATTGCTGACGCGGCCGTTCTGGATGAACAGCGTGAAATGCTCGCGCCCGTCCTCACCGCGCTGCCAGCCGATGGCGTCGCCGTTGGAGGTGAAATTGTAGGGTTTCGCCGGCTCCAATGCGAAGCCGAGCCGGGATTCGATCTCGCTCTTGATGAAGTCGAGGCCCTTGTCGTCGACCGTGTATTTGAAGCGGGCGCGGCTGCGCTCGACGCGGTCGCCGTAGTCGCGCTGCACGGTCATCACGGCATCGCAGGTCTCGATGACCTTGTCCTTCGCAATGTAGCCGATGACGCTGGCGAGCCTGGGATAGGTCTTCGGCGCGTTGTCCGTGCGGCCCATGCCGCCGCCGATGGCGACGTTGAAGCCTTTCAGTTCCTTGCCTTCGGTGACGGCGATGAAGCCGAGATCCTGCGCATAGACGTCGATGTCGTTGATCGGCGGAATGACGAAGCCGATCTTGAATTTCCGCGGCATGTAGGTCTTGCCGTAGAGCGGCTCTTCCGGCTCGCTCGTCGGCGCCGCACGCTCCTCGCCGTACCAGATCTCGCGATAGGCCCCGGTCTTAGGGATGGCGTGGTCGCTCGCCTGCTTGGCCAGCGCGTAGACCTCCGCGTGAAGCGCGGAAAGCTGCGGGTTGATCGAGGCCATGACGCCGCGCGCGTCGTCGCCGCAGGCCGCCTTGGTGTCGAGCAACACGTCGTGCAGCCCCTGCATCAAGGCGCGCAGGTTCTTTTTGTGCACGTAGTGGAACTGGAAGGTCTGGCGGGTGGTGAGCCTGAGCGTGTTGTTGGCATAGGCGCGGCCGAGCGCGTCGAGCTTCAGCCACTGGCTGGACGACAGGACCCCGCCCGGCAGGCGCACCCGCGCCATGAAGCGATAGGCCGGCTCCAGCTTCTGGCGGCGCCGCTCGTCGCGAATGTCGCGGTCGTCCTGCTGGTAGACGCCGTGGAACTTCATCAGCTTGATGTCGTCGCCCGGCACCGCCGCCGTCAGTTCCACCTCCAGCCCGGCGGCGATGGTGCCGCGCAGCTGGTCGCTGTTGGCCTTCATCGTCTCGTCGGGGCCGAGCTTCTCCAACGGCTGCGAGAGGTCGCGGCTGCGGTCGACTTCAATCGTGGTCACGGCTTTGTCTCAATAAACGTCGATCTGGTAGCGATGGGCGGCTTGCAGCCCGGCGATATAGTCCTCGGCCGCTTCCCGGCTCCTGGCGCCCTGCTCCTGCACGACGGCGACCAGCGCCTTGTGCACGTCCGGCGCCAGCCTGGCGCCGTCGCCGCAGACATAGACGTGCGCGCCTTCTTCCAGCCAGGCATAGACCTCGCGCGCCTCGGCGGCGATGCGGTGCTGGACATAGACCTTTTCCGCGCCGTCGCGCGAGAAGGCGACGTTCATGCGCGACAGCACCTCGTCCTTGAGGAAGCCCTGCCATTCGGTCTGGTAGAGAAAATCGCTGTCAAAGTTGCGCTCGCCGAAGAACAGCCAGGATTTGCCTGCCGCGCCGCGCACCTCGCGCTCCTGCAGGAAGGCGCGGTAGGGCGCGACGCCGGTGCCGGCGCCGACCATGATGATCGGCACGTCGTCGCCCGGCAGGCGGAAATGCGGGTTTGCCTGCACGTAAATCGGCAATTCGGCGTCGAGGTCGCAACGATCGGCGAGATGGCCCGAGGCGACGCCGCTGCGCGCCATGCCGTTGAGATCGTAGCGCACGGTGCTGACCGTCAGGTGCACTTCGTCCGGCGCGAGACTCTGGCTGGAAGCGATGGAATAGAGGCGCGGCTGCAATGGCCTGAGGCCGGCGGTGAAGCTTGCGGCGTCAATGCCCGGCACCGGGAAGCGCTTGACGATGTCGATGACGTGATTGCCGTCGAGAAAGGCCCGGCGCGCCTCGGCGGCGCCCTCGCCGCGCAGCGCCTGAAGCTCGCCGGCGCCGGAGAGTTCGGCCCACTGGTCGAGGAAGCGCGGCGTCGCGGCGGTGATCTCGAACGTGCCGCCGAGCGCCTCGCCGAGCGGCAGCGAACGGTCCTTGACCGCGACGGTGGCAGCCGCGTCGAGGCCGAGCGCGCCGATCAGGGATTCCACCAGGGCGGGATCGTTGCGCGGCACGATGCCCAGCGCGTCGCCCGGCTCGAAGGACAGGCCCGAGCCGCCGAGCGACAGTTCGACGTGGCGCGTCTCCTTGCTCGACCCGCGACCGGTGAGCAGAAGGTTCTCCGTCACCGTCGCGACGAACGGATTGCGCTTGTCGAAGACGGACGCGACGGCGGCGGTCGAAGATCGCAGGGCAACAACCGTGGCCGGCACGGCGCTCGCCTTGGCCGGCGCGAGATCGTCGGCGACGGCCGCGATCCAGCCGGCGGACGGCTCGTCGTAGTCAACGTCGCAATCGAGACGCGCGCGGATGCGGGTCGCACCGAGTTCCGCCAGCCGTTCGTCCAGCCGCCTGCCGGCGCCGCAGTAGAACTCGTAGGTGGAATCGCCCAGCGCCAGCACGGAATAGCGCACGCCCTCCAGCCGCGGCGCCTTGCGGCCCTCGACGAACTCGAAGAAGCCGGCGGCCGAGCGCGGCGGCTCGCCCTCGCCATGCGTGGAGGCGAGGATCAGCAGGTCCTGCTCCTCCTTCAGCCGGCGCGGCTTGTAGTCGGCCATGTCGGCGACGGTCGGCTCGATGCCCTTGGCGCGGGCGGCAGCAGCGAGCGCCTTCGCCAACGCGGCACTGTTGCCCGTCTCGGAACCGTAGAGGATGGTCAGCGTGCGCGTGGCAACCGCAGCGGGCGCGGCAACCGCCTTGGCGCCGCCATCCCGCAACAGGGGCAAGGCATCGTCGCCGAAGCCGCGCGCCGCATGGTCGATGCCGGCGAAGTAGCCGCTCAGCCACAGCGCCTGGCCGGGCCGCAACGAGGTTGCAAGTGCGCCGACCTGGTTCCATTGATCGGCGTTCAGGCCAGGTCCCGGAAACTCCAAAGCGGTCATGGCGGCGACTTCCAATGTCTCGTTTGCAAGCTGTTCAGCGCCTGTTCCGAAAGCGAAAAAAGGGCGTTTCAGGGTGCCGACAAGGCACGTTTGCAGCGTGAAAAGGGAGGCTGACAAATGAATGATATTGCTAACTAATGCGATAAAATTGCTACAAAGCCGATCCTAGACGATCATTCCAAGGACCGGCGAAGCGGCGACGACTTTGTTCTTTCAGCAAAAAGCCGGGCAACAGGAATGTTGCGGCAAAAAAATTTCGTGAATTGCCGCGTTTGATGGCGCAAATGGCCGATTTTGGCCGCTTCCACACTCGTCCGGTCGCAAAAGTAGGCGTAACCCCTCCCACCGAGAAAGACGGAACCGCTATTGTGAGACGAAAATCAGGAGCCGGCGGAAGGGCCGGCGGCGAGGCAGGCAACCCGGCACCCGATAGCCCGGCCGCCACGGTCGACTGGTCCGCCCTGACCGCCGACGAGCGGACCGCTTTGAAGCGCCTGAATCGTGGTCCCTATCCGGGCCTCGATGCCGTGACCGCCGAACGGCTGCTGGCGCTCGGCCTCGTGGCCAGCCGGCCCGCCGGCGTCGGCATCAGCCGGGCCGGCCGCGAACTGGTGATCGCCACGCTGCTCGCCGCGCGCTTGGACCATTCCGGAGAACCGACATAGGCTATTCCGCGACGCCCCACAGCCGGGCGGCTACTTTACGATTTCCGTCAAACCGCGCAGGGCTTCGCCGAGATCCTCGCGCCCCTCGGCCGGCTCCGGATAGACGGCATAGACCGGATACGTGAATTCGGGCGCGCCCTCGACCAGTTCCAGTTCGCCGGCCTCGATATGCGGCGCGGCCATGCCTTTGCGGAAGTAGCCTATGCCGCCGGCACGCAGGATGTAGCTCAAGCCCAGCGGACCCAGCCCGACCATCAGGCCGGGTTCGCCGAAACCGCGAATGCCTTCTTCGTGCCGGGCCGCGAATTGCGGTCCCCAGTCGACATCCACATAGCCCTCCGGTTCCACGTCGCCTTGCCGGCGGACGCTTCTGACGAGGACCAGTTGTTCTTCTTGTAACAGCGTCACCGTGAAGCCGGGCAGGAGTTTCGGCGCATAGAGCACGGCGATATCGAGAACGCCGGTGCGCAACTGTTCGAGGAGTTGGTCGGGAACGCCGACCTGCGCCCGGATCGCCACATGCGGCATCGCCTTGCGCATCCACACAAGCCAGTCCAGCAGCAGCGGATTCCACAGGCTGAGTTCCCCGCCGAGCGCGACGATGCTGGTCCTGCCGTCAGGAATGGCAAGCTGGTGGCGCGCACGCTCCCAAAGCTGCACCATGGATTGCGCATAGGACTGGAACTCCCGGCCGGCCGGCGTCAGTTGCGCGCCGTTGCGGTTGCGCACGAAGAGCTTGCGGCCAAGCTCGTCCTCCAGCGTGCGGATGCGGGCGCTGACGGTGGTCTGGGTGACATGAAGACGGTCCGCAGCGTTCAGGAAGCTGCCGGAATGGATGATCTCCAGAAAGGTACGAGCCCGGTCAATATCCATGCAATCCTCCGATAAATGCAACAATTTTGCATTCATACAGCATTTAATTCCGTTTGCCTTCTGCTTTACGCGGTTGCACGTTCGGCGGGAAACAAGCCGTCAAACAATGAGGACCGTCATGACGCAGGCAAGCCGGGCGGGCGAAGCCGGCGAGCCGGGCGCCGCCGCATGCCTGGCATATGACTCGGCACCCCGGTGCGAAACCGATCAGCCGGAACGCTGGCCGGACGTGGTCCGCTGGCGCCAGGCCGAGCGGAAACGCCTGATTTCGGAGCGCCTTGCGGTCGGCGTCGAGGAACGCAAGCGCAAGGCGCAGCGTATCGCCAGCCTGCTCGATCTCGCCATCAGCCGCTTCAGCGGCCGCGTCGTCGGCGTCTACTGGCCGGTGCAGGGCGAACCGGACCTGCGCGACTGGACGATCAGGGTCGTCGAGCGCGGCGGCCGCATCGCCTTGCCGGTCGTTATCCAGAAGGGATGGCCGCTGGAATACCGCATCTGGTCGCCGGGCGACCTGCTCGAGAACGGCATAGGCAACATTCCGTCGCCGGCGCGCGGCCCGGCGGTGCAGCCCGACATCGTCGTCGCCCCGGTCGTCGGCTTCGACGAAGACCATCACCGCCTGGGATATGGCGGCGGCTTTTTCGACAGGACGCTCGCCGCCATGCGCCGCAAGCCCGTCGCCATCGGCGTCGGCTATGCCGAGGCGCGCATGCCGACCATTCACCCCCAACCCCACGATATCGCCATGGACGTCGTCTTGACGGACTGAGAGAAAACAGCAGGCCGGTTCTGCCGGCGACGTCACCGCCGCCCGCATCGAACCGTCCTGTCAAAGAAAGGACAGGAGCCCCATGTCGGACACCGCAGCAACCCATGACGCCCACCAGGGCCACAAACCTTCATTCCTCGCGCGCTGGTTCTACTCGACCAACCACAAGGATATCGGCACCCTCTACCTGATGTTTTCAATGCTGGCGGGCATTCTCGGCACCGGCCTTTCGGTGGCGCTTCGCGCCGAGCTCCAGGAGCCCGGCCTTCAGATATTCCAGGACCCGTCCACCTACAACGTCGTCGTCAGCGCGCACGGCCTGGTGATGATCTTCTTCGTGCTGATGCCGGCCCTGATCGGCGGCTTCGGCAACTGGTTCGTGCCGATCATGATCGGCGCGCCGGACATGGCCTTCCCGCGTATGAACAACATCTCGTTCTGGCTGCTGGTGGCTTCCTTCATCCTGTTCCTGACCTCGCTCTTCGTCCCCGGTGCGGCAGGCAGCCTCGGCCATAGCGGCGGCTGGACGCTCTATCCACCCTATTCGACCACCGGCCAGCCGGGGCCGGCGGTGGATCTCGTCATCCTGTCGATCCACCTGTCGGGCGCGTCCTCCATTCTCGGCGCCATCAATTTCATCACGACGATCCTCAACATGCGCGCACCGGGCATGACCATCCACAAGATGCCGCTGTTTGCCTGGGCGCTGCTGGTTACGGCCTTCATGCTGCTGTTCTCGCTGCCGGTTCTGGCGGGCGCCATCACTATGCTCCTGACCGACCGCAACTTCGGCACGTCCTTCTTCACGCCCGAATTCGGCGGCGATCCGGTCCTTTACCAGCACCTGTTCTGGTTCTTCGGTCATCCGGAAGTCTACATCATGATCCTGCCGGCTTTCGGCATCGTCAGCCACGTCATCTCGACCTTCTCGAAGAAGCCGATCTTCGGCTATCTGGGCATGGCCTACGCCATGGTGGCGATCTGCGTGATCGGCTTCGTCGTATGGGCGCACCATATGTTCACGGTCGGCCTTTCCGTGGACACCCAGCGTTATTTCGCCTTCGCCTCGATGGTGATCGCGGTACCGACGGGTGTGAAGGTGTTTTCGTGGATCGCCACCATGTGGGGCGGCTCCATCTCCTTCAAGACGCCGATGTTGTGGGCGATCGGCTTCGTGCTCCTGTTCACGATCGGCGGCGTGACGGGCGTGCAGCTCGCCAATCCGGGCCTCGACCGGTCCTTCCAGGACACCTACTATGTGGTGGCGCACTTCCACTACGTGCTGTCACTGGGCGCCGCTTTCGGCATCTTCGCCGGCTTCTACTACTGGTTCCCGAAGATGACCGGCTACATGTACAACGAGACGCTCGGCAAGCTGCACTTCTGGATCACCTTCATCGGCGTGAACCTGGTGTTCTTCCCGCAGCATTTCCTCGGCCTCGCCGGCATGCCGCGCCGCTATGCCGACTACCCCGACGCCTTTGCCGGCTGGAACTTCATCTCCTCGGTCGGCTCCTACATTTCCGCTACCGGCCTCGTCCTGTTCTTCATCATGATAGCGGAAGCTTTTGCCCGCAAACGCATCGCCCAGGCCAATCCGTGGGGCGAAGGCGCCACGACGCTGGAATGGACGCTTTCGTCACCTCCGCCTTACCATCAGTTCGAGAAGCTGCCGGTAATGCGCTAAACGCCCCGCGGAATTGCATCTCCGATCCACACGACCCTGGGCGGGAGCCGACAAGCTTCCGCCCTTCCTTTTCGCCGGATCTTCCCGTTCGTGACACCCTCACCTGGCCTGCAAAAGCAGATCTCGCCGTACCGGCCGAACTGTTGGCGCGGCATCAACGCCCGATCAGAAAGAACCGCCGGCGCAGGCGACCGCTCGATGACGTGGGTACCGTGAGCCTGGAGCGCGCCGCCGTCTTTTAGGATGCGCCCGCGCCCTAGGCCTTCATCTCATGCCTGTCTTTGACCCGAAACCGGGTTCATTTTCGAACGACACGCCTCAGCTCAGGGATATCGGAAATTTGCAAGACGAGCGCGATCTGTCGTAGCCATGACAGCCCCTGATCTGGCAGGAGATCTCGACATGGATCGTTTCACCGGCGGTTGTCTGTGCGGCAACGTCCGTCTCGTCGCAACCGGACGGCCATATCGCGTCGGCCTTTGCCATTGCCTCGACTGCCGTAAGCATCATGGCGCACTCTTCCATGCCTCGGCGATATTTCCGCAGGAGGCGGTGGCAATCGAGGGCGAGACAGGCGCCTACGCCGGTCGCCATTTCTGTCCGCGCTGCGGCTCGTCCGTCTTCTCGCGCAGCGGCGACGAAGTGGAAGTCAACCTTGGCTCGCTTGATGCGCCCGACCAGTTGATGCCGACCTACGAACTGTGGACCATCCGCCGCGAATCCTGGCTGCCACCCTTCCCGCTCGGCAAGCATTACCAGCGCGATCGCGAAGGCAAGGGCCGGTCAGAAGAGTAGGGGAAGGAGAAGCGCCACCTCACCCAGAGAGAGTCCGCCAGACGTTGAGCGTTACGACGATATTCGGTGAGGTTCAGCATGACATGCCCTCCCCTCAGACCGCCAAGAAAGCGGGGATTCGCAGATGCCTGCCCGATTTCGACTGCCCCACCGTGCAGGATCTGTTCGGTCAGCGTGCGATGCGGGGGGATCATGTATCCGGGCACCGCGTCGAGTTGTTCAAAGGCGGCCGCCATCAGACGAGCGCCGCGCCGCCGAACGAGAATAACGACAGGAAGAATGAGCTGGCCGCAACCGCGATCGACAGGCCGAACACGATCTGGATCAGCATCGGTGCCCATATTGATCAACTCGAAACGAGGAAAGGAAACGCCTGAGGCGTCGTGGCTACGGGATAAAGTGCAGTGAAGGCAGCTGGCCGCATTTTATCCAACGCTTCATTGACCGTCATTCGCCATCCTCCGCTCGCGGATGGTTTCTGGTTCCGCCCAGGCAACACCCGTCCAGCTCGCGCTGGACGGGTATCGATCAAGGCCGGTTCGCCGGCATGACGGACCAGCAACGGACTCTGTTCATTCGCGTGCTTGCTCTGGACGCTTGGGCGCTTATACCGTCACGTCGGTCAGCGACCCTCGAACCAAGCCACGGCGTCGGCACCGGCCGGAAGGATCGTCGGGCAGCTGGGGTCGGTCGCCGCGCGGAAGACCGCCTTTGCGACATCCTGCGCGGTCGTCACTGGGCCGCTTGCGGCCTGCTGCATGCGCGCAATCGTCTGCTGGGCAAAACTCGCATAGGCGTCAGGGAAACCGCCATTCGCTTCGATCTGCGCCCGCGCGCTGTCGCCGAAGCTGGTCGTGGGCGCCGCCCCCGGCAGGACCGCCGCCACGCGGATGCCGAATGCTGCCAGCTCCAGCGCCGCCGCCTCGGTGAGGGCGTTCACCGCCGCCTTGCTGGCGCGGTAGACAGACAGGAGCGGTAACGGCTTCATGGTGGCGCTGGAACTGACGTTGACGATCACGCCGGCCCGCCGTTCGCGCATGCCCGGCAGCACGGCCTGCATCACCGCGATCGTTGCGAAGGTGTTCGTCTCGAAGACGCGACGGACCATTTCCAATGACGTGCCTTCCACGGCGTTCAGCCAGCCAATGCCGGCGTTGTTGACTAGCACGTCGACAGTACCGGCCTCGACCATCACAGCTGCGATACGGTCCGCATCCGTGACATCGAGCGAAAGCACGCGAAGCCGATCGGATGTGGGCAGCGTGTTGGCCGAAGGATCGCGCATCGTGGCGATGACGTTCCACCCTTCCGCCAGGAAACGGGAGGCGGTTTCGCGGCCGAAGCCGGTCGAGCAGCCGGTGATCAGAACGGTTTTCATGGGTCAGGTCTCCTTGGGAAGGCGACCATGAGATATCCGACGCAGACCGGACGTGCTACGGTTATGCGTCCGTATCTTGTTTGAGATAGTCCGGCAATGATCGACCCCCTCACTCAGATGATAAGCCTGCTTCAGCCGAGCGCGTCCTTCTCCAAATTGGTGACCGCGACCAGCCCCTGGGCCGTACGCCCACCCCGGGAGGGGCCCTTCTATGCGGCCCTGCTTGAAGGCGATCTGGAGCTGTCGGTCAGCGGGCAGCCATCCGTAAGGGTCCAGGCAGGAGATTTCGTCCTGATCCCCGCGACGTATGACTTCACGGTCACGAGCTTGACGCCGCCGTCGGGTGGTCGGGTGATGGACCCGGTCGAAATCCGCCCTGGCGTCTTTCATCTCGGCGGGCCAGGCGAACCCGACACGCGCATGCTGATCGGCTATTGCTTGTTCGGTGCACACGACGCTCCGCTTCTGGTCTCGCTACTGCCGCAGTTGGTGGTCGTGCGCGGCGACCGTCGCCTGACAACACTGGTCGAGTTGCTCAGCGGAGAAGCCCGAGCCGATCGACCCGGCCGCGACGTGGTATTGGCTCGCCTCCTTGAGGTGCTGCTGATCGAGGCATTTCGGAATACGACGGAGCGAACCGCCGCACCGGGACTCCTGCGGGGGCTGGCGGACGAGCGGCTCGCGGCGGCGTTGCGTCGGATGCATGACGATCCGACCCGCGCTTGGACGGTCGGCGAACTGGCGAAGGAAGCGGCCCTGTCGCGCTCGACCTTCTTCGACCGATTCCGTCGCGAGGTCGGCGTTGCACCGATGGAGTATCTGCTCGGCTGGCGCATGGCGCTCGCCAAGAACCTCCTGCGCGACGATCGCCTAAGCATCGCCGAGATTTCTGAGCGCGTAGGCTACAGTTCGTCCAGCACGTTCAGCGTCGCATTTGCCCGTCGGGTCGGGGTTCCGCCCGCAGCCTACGCGCGCAGTTGCAAGCGAACCCGTCGTGACGAGGTGCAGCAAGTCTAGATCCGTGAAAAGTTTCGGGCGCCGGCAGGCGTAGGGAAAATTCGATGCCTTCATCGTCTTCCGCCCCTTTCCCAGTCGGAAAATTACAGCCGAAAACTCCAATTCTGAACGGCCCAATTTTCGGGGATCAGATCACTCGATAGCCGAGGAGCCGTCCGTTCGGGCCTCCCGGCTCGGTTGAACATTTCGGCGAAGCCTGTATTCTTCATGTCGACAAAGAGGAATCGATATGAACGACAAGGCGACGGCATCGCAGGCGGAGCGTAAGCGCGGCGAAGGGGTCAAGTTCGTCTACGACATATTGCGCGATGACATCCTCGACCTCGTCCTGCCACCGGGCAGCCCGATCGACGAGGTGCAACTGGCCGAACGTCTTTCGATGTCGCGCACGCCGATCCGCGAGGCACTGGTGCGGCTGGCCGGCGAAGGGCTGGTGACGACGCTGCCCAACCGCTCGACGGTGGTGTCGAACATCGACTTCCTCAACCTGCACACCTTTTTCGACGCGATGACGCTGATGTACCGCGTCACCACACGGCTGGCGGCACAGGCCCGCACGGCGGCCGACCTCGAAACCATCCGTGCCCGCCAGCAGGAATTCGCCCGCGCCGTCGAGACGCACGACGCGCTGGCCATGATCGCCGCCAATCGCGATTTCCACGCGGCGATCGCCGAGGCCGGGCGCAACCCGTATTATACCGGACTGTTCTGCCGGCTGCTGGACGAAGGCCGGCGCATCCTGCGCATCTATTATTCCTCGTTCGACGACCACCTGCCGCACCGCTACGTGGTCGAGCACGAGGACATCATCGCGGCCATCGAAGCGCGCGACGTCGAGGCTGCCGACCGGCTGGCCAGCGCCCATGCCGACCAGATCGTGCGCCAGATCCAGGAGATGATCGCGCGCGACCGCCGCCAGCAGATCGCTCTCTAGAAAGAACATCGGCCATCGGCGGCCGGCCCGGCTTCGCCGTGCGGGAGCCATGATTTCTTCGGGGCGGAAATTCTTGTCGACAAATAAAATACATATGGTATTATGGCCGTCGACTTAATGAGCAATCCACCCGCAGAACGGCTAACCGCAAGGAGACGAGAATGAGCGCGCAGGTCTTTTCCGGCTGCATGCCGGCCCTGATGACCCCCTGCAAGGACGACCGCACGCCGGATTTCGACGCGCTGGTGCGCAAGGGCAAGGAACTGATCGCCGCCGGCATGTCGGCCGTCGTCTATTGCGGCTCGATGGGCGACTGGCCGTTGCTCACCGACGCGCAGCGCATGGAGGGCGTCGAGCGGCTGGTGAAGGCCGGCGTACCGGTCATCGTCGGCACCGGCGCCGTCAACACCGCTTCGGCGGTGGCGCACGCCGCGCACGCCCAGAAGGTCGGCGCACGCGGCCTGATGGTGATCCCGCGCGTTCTGTCGCGCGGCTCGGTCATCGCCGCCCAGAAGAACCACTTCAAGGCGATCCTCGCCGCGGCACCCGACCTGCCTGCGGTGATCTACAACAGCCCTTACTACGGCTTCGCCACCCGCGCCGACCTGTTCTTCGCGCTGCGCGCCGAGCATCCGAACCTCGTCGGCTTCAAGGAGTTCGGCGGCCACGCGGACCTGCGCTACGCGGCCGAGAACATCACCAGCCGCGACGACGAGGTGGTGCTGATGATCGGCGTCGATACCGCCGTGTTCCACGGCTTCGTCAACTGCGGCGCCGGCGGCGCCATCACCGGCATCGGCTGCGTGCTGCCGAAGGAGGTGCTGCATCTCGTCGCGCTCAGCCAGGCGGCGGCGAAGGGCGACGTCGAGGCTCGCCAGCGGGCGCTCGAACTGGAAGCCGCGCTCGGCGTGCTCTCCTCCTTCGACGAAGGCCCGGACCTGGTGCTCTACTTCAAGCACATGATGGTTCTGAAGGGGAATCCGGAATACACGCTGCACTTCAACGAGACGGACGCCCTCAGCGACAGCCAGCGCGGCTACGTCGAGGCGCAATTGAAGCTGTTCGATACCTGGTACGCCAACTGGTCGAAGCAGACCGGAGCGGTGCAGAAATACGCTGCCTGACGGTCAATCCCTTCATGCGGACAGAAGGCCCTCCCCGCCGGGAGGGCCTTTTTCATGGTCAGGACACCGCATCCAGACCCTGCGCCTCCAACCGATCCAGGTGCCCGGCTTCGGCGGCGGTCAAGACGATGCCGTGTGCCATGGTCTTTTCGCGCGCGGCGAAGCGGCGCTGCGAGGGCAGCCGCGCGCCCTGCCCGACGATGGCCTCGAACAGCGTCTCGGCTCGCGCGAACGGATCGCCGGGCCGGCCGGCGGCAAAACGCTCGGGCGAGAAGGCCAGGATGAGTTCGCCATGCCGCGGCGCCAGCGCCGTGGTGCCGAGCCAGTCCAGAGCCTCGCTGCTGGTCATGTCGCCGATCATGGCGCCGGCCAGCAATTCGATCATCGTCGAGATGGCCGAACCCTTGTGGCCGCCAAAAGGCAGCATGGCGCCCGACAGCGCCGCTTCCGGGTCGGTCGTGGCTTCGCCTTCCGCATCGAGGGCCCATCCCTCGGGCAAGGCGCGGCCGGCCCGGCGATGCAGCTCGATTTCGCCGCGCGCGGCGACCGAGGTGGCGAAGTCGAAGACATAGGGCGGCTGGTTCGGGCGCGGCCAGCCGAAGGCGATCGGGTTGGTGCCGAGCAGCGGCCGGCTCCCGCCCGCCGGCGCAACCGTGGAATAGCTCGGGCACATGGCAAGTGCGGCCACCCCCATTCCGGTCAGCACCTCGACCTCCGGCCACAGCGCGGAAAAATGCGTGCAGTCGTTGATGGCCAGCGCTGCAAGGCCAAGCCGCTTCGCCCGCTCGGCAAGGACGGGAGCGCCGAGCTCGAATGCCGTGCAGGAAAAGGCGCCGCCGGCTGCGACGCGCAGGACCGCCGAACCGTCGTCGTGCAGGATGGGTTCGGCATCGGGCGACACCTTGCCCGCCTTGAGGGTTCGCAGGCAGCCCTCGATGCGGTAGATGCCGTGCGACTTGCAGCCGTCGCGCTCGCCGGCGACGATCACGCGAGCAAGGGCCGCCGCGTGCCGGGAAGACAGGCCGGCCTTGCGAAAGATTGCCTCGGCCCGGCCGGTCAGCGCCTCGACGCCCAGGATAACGGTTTCACTCATGCGGCTTCTTTCCGATTCTTTGGTTGCATATCTGCATACATATTGTATTTAATGTGCCGACAGAATAGCAAGCCGGCCGCCGTGCTAAAGCGCATTGCCGTCCTCCCGTAAACAGGAGCATTCCTATGAGCTTCACACCACATGGCAAACACCTGATTGCCGGAGAATGGGTGGAAAGCGCCGCGCGTTTTCCTTCCTCGCCCGCACACGGCCCCGCGCACGAGTTCTGCGTCGGTACGGCGGAACTGGTGGACCGCGCCTGCCAGGCAGCGGAAGACGCCTTCTGGACCTACAGCGCCAAGTCGCGCGAGGAGCGCGCCGCCTTCCTCGACGCCATCGCCGACGAGATCGAGGCGCGTGCCGAGGCGATCACAGAGATCGGCACGCAGGAAACCGGCCTGCCCGCCGCCCGCCTGCAAGGCGAGCGCGGCCGCACCACCGGCCAGTTGCGGCTGTTCGCCAGCCATATCCGCAAGGGCGACTATCTCGACCGCCGCCGCGACGCGGCCCAGCCCGAGCGCCAGCCGGCGCCGCGCCCCGAGATCGTCATGATCCAGCGCCCCATCGGCCCGGTTGCGGTGTTCGGCGCCTCCAACTTCCCGCTCGCCTTCTCCACGGCGGGCGGCGATACGGCAGCCGCATTGGCCGCCGGCTGCCCGGTCGTGGTCAAGGGCCATTCGGCCCACCCCGGCACCGGCGAGATCGTCGCGGAAGCGGTGAAGGCGGCGATCGAGAAGACAGGCATGCCGAAGGGCACCTTTAGCCTGATCCAAGGCGGCAACCGCTCGGTCGGCGAAGCGCTGGTCCAGCACCCGCACATCAAGGCGGTCGGCTTCACCGGCGGCCTCGGCGGCGGGCGCGCTTTGTTCGACCTGTGCGCGGCGCGGCCCGAACCGATCCCGTTCTTCGGCGAGCTCGGCAGCGTCAATCCGATGTTCGTGCTGCCGCATGCGGTCGCCAACCGCGCCGTGGCGCTCGGCCAGGGCTGGTCGGGCTCGCTCACCATGGGCGCCGGCCAGTTCTGCACCAATCCCGGCATCGCCGTGGTGATCGACGGCGCCGATGCCGACCGTTTCGTCGGCGCGACCCGCGCGGCGCTGGAAAAGGTGCCGGCGCAGACCATGCTGACCGACGGCATCGCCGCCGCCTATCGCGCCGGCCAGGAGCGTTTCGCCACCCGCAACTCGATCCGCCCGGTGCTGGTGACGGAATCCGAGGGGCGCAGCGCCTCGCCAAATCTGTTCGAGACGACCGGCGCGCAGTTCCTGCGCGACCATACGATGGGCGAGGAAGTGTTCGGTCCGCTCGGCCTGGTCGTGCGGGTCGGCTCGCTGGGCGAGATGCGCGCGCTGGCGCTCGGCCTCGAAGGCCAGTTGACGACGACGCTGCACATGGACGACGCCGATCTCGACGCTGCCCGCTCCCTGATGCCGATCCTCGAGCGCAAGGCCGGCCGCGTGCTGGTCAACGGTTTCCCGACCGGGGTCGAGGTGGTCGATTCCATGGTGCATGGCGGCCCCTATCCGGCCTCCACCAATTTCGGCGCCACCAGCGTCGGCACCTTGTCGATCAGGCGCTTCCTGCGGCCCGTTGCCTATCAGAACGTCCCGGCGGCGCTGTTGCCCGAACCGGTCGAGGCGCGGTGAGGCGATGATGCCGGGGGCGGAACGGCAGCCGGATGTGATCGTCGTCGGCGCCGGTGTCGTCGGCCTGTCGGCGGCATTGGCGTTGCAGGCGCGCGGCCTTTCCGTCACCGTGCTCGACCGGGAAGGCCCGGCCGCGGGCGCTTCCGCCGGCAATGCCGGCGCCTTCGCCTTCACCGACATCCTGCCGCTCGCTTCGCCGGGCATCCTGCGCAAGGCGCCGAAATGGCTGCTGGACCCGCTCGGCCCGCTCTCTGTGCCGCCCGCCTATGCGCTGCGGATCGCGCCCTGGATGTTCCGCTTCTGGCGGGCCTGCTCGCCCGGCCGGGTGGCGCAATCGACCGCCGCGCAGACGGCGCTGATGGACCTCTCCAAGGCCGAACTGGAGCCGTTCCTTGCGGCCACCGGCACCATCGGGATGCTGCGCAAGGACGGCAACCTGCAAGTCTACGAGAGCGAGGCCGAGCTGAACGCCTCGCTGCCCGGCTGGCGGGCGCGCGCCGAACACGGCATCGAATTCCGCCACATGAAGGCGGACGAGATGGCGGACATCCAGCCCGGCATCGCGCCGCGCTTCACGCATGGGACCTTCACGCCCGGCTGGTATTCAATCGCCGACCCGAAGCTCTACACGCTGGCTCTGGCCGAGCGCTTCATCGCCAACGGCGGCAGCATCGAGCGCGCCGAGGTGTCGGCGCTTCGTCCGGTCGACAACGGTGTCGACGTGATCGCCGGAACGCCGCGCCGCGCCGGCCATGTCGTGCTCGCCGCCGGCGCCTTCTCGCACCGCATCGCCCGCAGCTTCGGCGAACGCATCCCGCTGGAAACCGAGCGCGGCTACAACACCACCTTGCCCGCCGACGCGCTCGACCTCAGCACGCAGGTCACCTTCGGCGGCCATGGCTTCGTCGTCACCCGGCTTTCCACCGGCATCCGCGTCGGCGGCGCGGTCGAACTCGGTGGCCTGTCGCTGCCGCCGAACTTCAAGCGTTCCGAGGCGATGCTGAAGAAGGCGAAAACCTTCCTGCCGGGCTTGAAGACCGGGGGCGGCACGCAATGGATGGGGTTTCGCCCTTCCATGCCGGACAGCCTGCCGGCGATCGGGCGGGCACGCGCCACGCCGCGCGTCACCTATGCTTTCGGCCACGGCCATCTCGGCCTGACCCAATCCGCCGGCACCGCCCGGCTGGTCGCCGACCTGATCACCGGCCAACCGCCGGCCATAAATATGACCCCCTTTTCGCCGCAACGTTTCTGACAGAGGACCCGATCATGGCCACCCACACCTTCTCCTGCATCGACGGCCATACCTGCGGCAACCCGGTGCGCCTCGTCTCCGGCGGCGGCCCACGCCTGGAAGGCGCAAACATGCTGGAGAAGCGAGCGCATTTCCTGCGCGAATTCGACTGGATCCGCACCGGCCTGATGTTCGAGCCGCGCGGCCACGACATGATGTCGGGTTCCATCCTCTATCCGCCGACGCGGCCCGACTGCGACGTGGCGGTGCTGTTCATCGAGACGTCCGGCTGTCTGCCCATGTGCGGCCACGGCACCATCGGCACAGTCACCATGGGCATCGAAAACGGCCTGATCGCTCCGCGCGAGCCGGGACGGCTTTCGATCGACGCGCCGGCGGGCAAGGTGGACATCGCCTACCGCCAGGAGGGCCGCTTCGTCGAGGAGGTGCGGCTGACCAACGTCCCCGGCTTCCTCTATGCCGAAGGGCTGACGGCGGAGGTCGAAGGCCTGGGCGAGATCGTCGTCGACGTCGCCTATGGCGGCAACTTCTACGCCATCGTCGAGCCGCAGAAGAACTTTCGCGACATGGCCGACCATACCGCCGGCGAGCTGATCGGCTGGTCGCCGAAGCTGCGCGCCGCGCTGAACGCGAAATACGAGTTCGTGCATCCCGAACACCCCGAAATCCGCGGCCTCAGCCATATCGAATGGACCGGCAAACCGACGCAGGCCGGCGCGCATGCCCGCAACGCCGTGTTCTACGGCGACAAGGCCATCGACCGCTCGCCTTGCGGCACCGGCACCTCGGCGCGCATGGCGCAGCTTGCCGCCAAGGGCAAGCTCAAGGTCGGTGACGAGTTCGTGCACGAATCGATCATCGGCTCGCTGTTCAAGGGCCGTGTCGAGGCGGCGGCGACGGTGGCCAACCATGACGCCATCATCCCGTCCATCGCGGGATGGGCGCGCATGACCGGCTACAACACCATCTTCATCGACGACCGCGACCCCTTCGCGCACGGCTTCGTGGTGAAGTGAGCGGCTAAACCGTCTCGCGGCTTACCTAGAAACCACGCGCAGCCTCGCGACGACTTTTACCCTCGACAAACACAAAGTGCCGGACAGCGGCGTACGCTTCCACGGCAAACATCCCAGCCGATCCTCAAAGCGACCAGCCCAGCCAATGGAGGCATGGGACCGATCTCGCACCGGCCCGTCAGCCTACCCACGGCGGCTTTTCCGAAAATGCAGTCGCCAGATGATCGACAACGTCCTAAGAGCGGAAGGAAATGGGGCAGACAGTCAAAGTCTCTCTGTTCGCCAGCATGCTCTCGCCGCATGACGCTCGTCAAGTTGCATGGTCGAACCAGGCGGCTTCCACTGGTAAGGGAAAAGGTCTCGTCCATAGCAAACACA
>NZ_JAFKID010000046.1 GCF_017306545.1 Mesorhizobium sp. | reverse complement strand
CAGCCCGACATCGTCGGCATGTCTGCGCTGCTCACCACCACCATGCCCTACATGAAGGTCGTCATCGATACGATGAAGGAAAAGGGCATCCGCGACGACTACGTCGTGCTGGTCGGCGGCGCCCCGCTCAACGAGGAATTCGGCAAGGCCGTCGGTGCCGACGCCTATTGCCGAGACGCCGCCGTGGCGGTGGAGACGGCCAAGGACTTCATGAAGCGCAAGCACAACCTGCGCGCCACCGCCTGAGGCCTGCGGACCTCAGGCGCCTGAAGACGGCTGTTTGTCCGGAACAGATTGCGGCCGTCAGTTGACGGCATCCTCAACGGCGTGCGCCGTGCTCTTGACGTCCTTGCCGACGCCGCGGACGGTGTTGGCGCATCCGGCCAGCATGAGCGCCGCGGCAATGACGGCAAAGGGTGCGAGGCGGATGAATTTCATGGCTGCTGTTTCCTTTCTCGATAAAACCCGTTCGCCGAAACGAAAGGCGGCTAGGCCGGTTCCATGACCAGCCCGCAAGAATCCATGCAACCCCAAAAGGACGGGAAACCCGAAAGGCTGCTCGTCATCGCCTGCGGCATGCTCGCGCGTGAAATCCTGGCCGTCAAGCAGCAGCTCGGTCTCGACCATCTCGACCTCACCTGCCTGCCGGCCGAGTTCCATTTCTACCCCGACCGCATCGCTCCGGCCATGGACAAGGCGATCGCCGAGGCGAAAGCCGAAGGCTACGCCAACATCTTCGTCGGCTATGCCGATTGCGGCACCGGCGGCCTGTTGGATACCGTGATCGCAAAGCACGGCGTCCAGCGCATGGCCGGCCCGCACTGCTTCGCCTTCTATCAGGGCATGGAAGCCTACCGAAAGGTGGCGGACGACGACATGATGTCGTTCTACATGACCGACTTCCTGTGCCGGCAGTTCGACGCCTTCTTCATGAAGCCGCTCGGCCTCGACAAGCATCCGGAGCTGATCGCCGACTATTTCGGCAACTACGAGAAGCTGATCTACCTCGCACAGACCGACGACCCCGAACTCGACAAGGTGGCCGAGGACGCGGCCAAACTGCTCGGCCTCGTCTATGAGCGCCGTCCGACCGGCTATGGCGACCTTGTGCAAGGGCTTGCGCGAGCAGCGGGAGCCGTGTCCTAATCGGCGCGCACGGCACAGAGCCGTGCGTTTTCGACGGGACAGTCCATGAAATTGCGCAGCGCCTCCCTCGCCATTCTCGCCGTGCCGCTCGCGGCCTCTGCCCATGCCGACGGCGTGGTGCAGAAGCTGATCACACCCGCCGACAAGGCCAGGCTGGAGAAATACGGCGAAACCCGCAAGGCGGCGTTGGCCGAAGCGCGGAAAGGCGATCCGGCCGAGGTGAAGGAACTCGATGCGATCCTCGCGCGCCCGCTGGTGCCGTTCTCCGACAAGCCGCTCACCGGCACCTGGAAATGCCGCACCATCAAGGCCGGCGGCGATTTCGGCGCGCTCGTCATCTACGGCTGGTTCAAGTGCAAGGTCAGCGACGACGGCTCCGGTTGGATGCTGGAAAAGCTGACCGGTTCGCAACGCACCAAAGGACGCTTCTACGACGACGACGCCAAGCGGGCGATCTATCTCGGCAGCTTCTTCGTCGAAGGCGATCCGGTGCCGCGCTACGGCAGCGGGCCGAAGACCGATCAGGTCGGTTACGCCTTCCGCACAGGCACGGACGCATGGCGCATCGAGTTCCCTGCCCCGTACTATGAATCCAATCTCGACATCATCGAATTCAAGCGCTGAGCGCGCGAAATCTTAACTCTTGCCCCTCGATACTTCGCCCGACGACGGGGGAAGACATGAACGAGGAAAAAACGGACCAGCGCCGCGTCGCCGTCGTCACCGCGGGCGGGGCCCATGTCTGGGCCCTCGTCAACGCGCTGAGCGACCGCATCGGACCTGTCACCGTCATTCTGGAGGAGCCCGAATCCAAGGGCGCCCTGCTGCGCGCCCGCGCCCGCCGTTTCGGCAAAGTGACCGTCGCCGGGCAATTGGGAACCATGGTGTTCGGGAAACTGTTCCGCTCACGCTCCAGCCGCCGCCGGCAACAGACGGTCGAGGAATGCGGGTTGCGCACCGAGCCCGGCTCCGGCCAGCGTATCGTTGATGTCGCATCGGCCGATTCGAGCGAATGCACTGACGCCATCGCGGCCATGGGCGCCGACGTCGTGCTGCTCAACGGCTGCCGCCTCGTGTCGCGCGCGACGCTCGGGCACATCGCCTGTCCCGTCCTCAATTTCCATGCCGGAATCACGCCGAAATATCGCGGCATGAACGGTGGCTACTGGGCCCTGGCGACCGGCGACGCTGAAAACTTCGGCGCAACCGTGCATCTGGTCGACGCGGGCGTCGATACCGGCGGCATCGTGCGGCAGGTGCGATCCAGGCCGATGCCCGGCGATTCCATTCCCAGCTACGCCATGACGATGGCCTCCTTCTCGGCCGACGCCTGCGCCGAGGCCATCGAGGCCGTCACTACAGGCCCGGTCGAGATCATGGAAACGAACCTGCCGTCCCGGCAATGGTATCACCCGACGATCTGGTTCTACCTGTGGACCGGCTTGACGAAAGGCGTCTGGTAGCGTTCCCTCGCCGCAAATCCAGCTATTTGCGACATCCCAATGCGTCGCTTTTGAAAGCCCGCGCGTCGCCCCATGAGAAGCGGCGGCGCCCGCTTGCGGCAATGCTCGAAACCAGAGGAGTTCACCAAGTCATGGCTGATCTGATCGTCGTCTACTGGCGCGATATCCCCGCACAAGTCACCGTCAAGCGAGGCCGGTTGACCGCCAAGCGGGAACTGTCGCTGCGCTTCACCGAAGCCATCGACATGGCCGCGATGCGTTCGGGCGCGGCCGCTACCGACGACTATCTGTCGGAATGGCGCCGTGCCGACCCCATCCCCGTCGGCGACGATCTCGAAGCCGAGGCCGACAAGGCGGTGAACGACCTGGAAGCAGCGTACCACCGGGAGCGGCTGGTCGCTCTCGCCAAGGCAGGCGGCAAGGAACATGGATAGCACCCAGCCGAAATCGACGACGGCGGCCGGCCCGGCGAGCGCCGCGGCCGAAACAGTTCCGCCGGCCGCGACCGGCGGCATGACGCAGGCCACCGCCGTCAAGAAATCGGCGCCCAAAAGCGACTACAAGCCGGCCGACGTCTCGCCGCAGCGGCGCGTGCAGCGCTCCTTCGCCGTGCGCCTGTGGTCGATCCGCCATTCGCGCCTGCTCGAATGGTTCTACGCCCGTTTCGCCGACGCCTTCCTGATGCTGCACCCGCTGTGGAAGGGCATCGGCTACGGCCGCGTCGAGGCGCCGGTGAAATTCATCGAAAAGCGCGTGAAGGGTTTCATGTTCGACTGCCGCATGTGCGGCCAGTGCGTGCTCTCTTCCACCGGCATGTCCTGCCCGATGAACTGCCCCAAGCAGTTGCGCAACGGGCCCTGCGGCGGCGTGCGTGCCAACGGCAATTGCGAAGTCGAACCCGACATGCCTTGCGTGTGGGTGAAGGCGTGGGAAGGCTCCCGGCAAATGGTCAAGGGCGACGCCATCCTCAACGTGCAGAAGCCGGTCGACCAGTCGCTGCGCGAGACCTCCGCCTGGCTGCGCGTGACGGCGCAGGCGGCGGCCGCGCGTGAAGCCGCCAAATCCGGAAACGCAGCATGACCCCCGCCCGCCCGCCTCAGCGAGACGAGAACCCGGCCGGCATCCACCTGCCGCTGGAGCCGCTGCCCGGCCACACCTCACGCGGGCGGCTGGAGCGCGTGCTGCGCCGCGGTGAGTTCGCCGTCACCACCGAACTCAACCCTCCCGACAGCGCCGACCCGGAAGACGTCTACAACCGGGCCAGGATATTCGACGGCTGGGTGGACGCCATCAACGCCGTCGATGCCTCGGGCGCCAACTGCCACATGTCCTCGGTCGGCATCTGCGCGCTGTTGACGCGCATGGGCTACGCCCCGATCATGCAGATCGCCTGCCGTGACAAGAACCGCATCGCCATTCAGGGCGACGTGCTGGGCGGCGCCGCCATGGGCGTGGCCAACATGCTGTGCCTAACCGGCGACGGCGTGCAGGCCGGCGACCAGCCGGGCGCCAAGCCCGTCTTCGATCTCGATTCCTCGTCGCTGCTCGAGACAATCCGCATCATGCGCGACAACGGCAAGTTCCTGTCCGGCCGCAAGCTGACCACGCCGCCGCAACTGTTCCTCGGCGCCGCCGTCAATCCCTTCGCCCCGCCCTACGATTTCCGCCCGATCCACCTCGGCAAGAAGATCGCCGCCGGCGCGCAGTTCGTGCAGACGCAGTATTGCTTCGACGTGCCGATGTTCAAGACGTTCATGAACAAGGCCCGTGATCTCGGCCATCTGGAAAAGATTTTCCTCCTCGTCGGCGTCGGCCCGCTGGCTTCGGCCAAGACGGCGAAATGGATCCGTTCCAACGTGCCGGGCATTCATATCCCCGACGCGGTCATCAAGCGGCTGGAAGGCGCGCAGGACCAGAAGGCCGAGGGCAAGAAGCTCTGCATCGACATCATCAACGAGGTGAAGGAAATCCCCGGCGTTTCCGGCGTGCATGTCATGGCCTACCGCCAGGAGGAGTACGTCGCCGAGATCGTCGACGAATCCGGCGTGCTGAAGGGCCGCCAGCCATGGAAGCGCGAGGTGCGCGCCGACGACCGCCTCGTCGCCGAACGCCTCGACCGCATCCTCAACGAGAACATCACCGAGACACAGGTGGACATGGTGAAGACCGCGCACTGAGCGCGCGCCATCGCTTGATTGACAACAGATAACGATATAAAGAAATCTTTATATCAAGACGGAGAGATTCATGACCCGCACCATCGTCGCCTCGGCGACCCGCGAAATCGTCATCGGCTTCGACCAGCCATTCTGCGTGATCGGCGAGCGCATCAACCCGACCGGCCGCAAGAAGCTGGCCGCCGAGATGATCGAAGGCAATTTTGAGACGGTGAAGAAGGACGCGCTGGAACAGGCGGCCTGCGGCGCCACCATGCTGGACGTCAATGCCGGCGTGACCTCGGTCAACCCGAACGAAACGGAACCGGGCCTGCTGGTGCAGACGCTGGAGATCGTACAGGGCCTCGTCGACCTGCCGCTATCCATCGACTCTTCGGTTTCGGGCGCCATCGAGGCGGCGCTCAAGGTCGCCAAGGGCCGTCCGCTGGTCAACTCCGTCACCGGCGAGGAGGAAAAGCTGGAGGCGATCCTGCCGCTGGTGAAGAAATACAACGTGCCGGTGGTCGCCATCTCCAACGACGAGACGGGCATTTCCATGGACCCCGACGTGCGTTTTGCCGTCGCCAAGAAGATCGTCCAGCGCTGCGCCGATTTCGGCATTCCGGCGCACGACGTGGTGGTCGACCCGCTGGTCATGCCGATCGGCGCGCTGGGCGATGCCGGCCGCCAGGTGTTCGCGCTGCTGCGCCGGCTGCGCGAGGAACTGAAGGTCAACACCACCTGCGGCCTCTCCAACATCTCCTTCGGCCTGCCGCACCGCCACGGTATCAACGCCGGCTTCATCCCGATGGTGATTGGCGCCGGCATGACTTCGGCGATCATGAACCCTGTGCGGCCGCAGGAAATGGAGGCGGTGCGCGCCGCCAACGTGCTCGCCGGCACCGACAAGGACTGCATGACCTGGATCAAGACCTACAAGGACTTCAAGCCGGGCGAGCACGCCGCCCCGCCGCCGGTGGCGGTAGTTTCGCCCGCCGCTGCCGAAGGCGGCGCAGCGGCCGGTGGCCGCCGCCGCGGCGGCCGCGAGGCGAGGATGGCGAGGGGGTAGACATGGTCCGCCTGGCGGACATCGAGACCGACTGTCTCGTGTTCGGCACATATGCCGGCTCCCAATGCGGGAAACGGGCGAAGACGGCGACCGGAGGCCTTGGTCTGCGGTCGCTAGAGCATGATGCCGAAAAGTTGCAGACTTTTCGGAAAACATCATGCTTCAAAAATAAATGGTTAGAGCGAAATGCCGATTCAGGGAAACGGCATTTCGCTCTAGGCCGTTTTCAGCAGCGCATCGAAAAGCATGATGCCGGCAATGGGACCGGCAATGCCCACCAGCCCGCCGACGATGAAATCGTCGTCCATCGCCGGCCAGAAGGCGTGCAGAAGCAATGTTCCGGCCACCGAGCCGGCAATCGCCGCAGCCAGATAGTGCGGGTTCCGGCCCCATGGGCCCTTCATCAGCCGCACCATGACGAAGGAGCCGAGAACGGCAGAGACAAGCAGGTAGGCCATGATGATCTCCGTGGCCCAATCATTGTCCCGTCAACTCGGCAACAAGGTCTTAAAGCGAAGCGGGCATTTCTAGGCAGTATAGCGATATGAACGTGGAAGTCCGTGATCCCCTCGTGCTCTTCATGCCGTCCGGCAAGCGCGGACGCTTTCCTATCGGCACGCCGATCCTCGACGCCGCGCGCCAGCTCGGCGTCTATGTGGAATCCGTCTGCGGCGGGCGCGCCACCTGCGGCCGCTGCCAGATCGAGGTGCAGGAAGGCAATTTCGCCAAGCACAAGATCGTCTCCTCGCTCGACCACATTTCGCCCAAGGGGCCGAAGGAAGAGCGTTACGAGCGCGTGCGCGGCCTGGCCGACGGGCGCCGCCTCTCTTGCTCCGCCACCGTCCAGGGCGATCTGGTGGTCGACGTGCCGCAGGACACGGTCATCAACGCACAGACCATCCGCAAGGCCGCGACCGACCGCGTCATCGAGCGCAACCCGGCGATCCAGATGTGCTACGTCGAGGTGGACGAGCCCGACATGCACAAGCCGTTGGGCGACCTCGACCGCCTCAAGGCCGTGCTCGCCAAGGATTGGGGCTGGAAGGACCTGCGCGTCGCCCAGCACATCATTCCCGAGGTGCAGAAGATCCTGCGCAAGGAGAACTGGGCCGTCACCGCAGCCATTCACAAGGACATGGAGTTCTCGCGGCCGACGGTCGTCGCCCTCTATCCCGGCCTGAAGAACGAGGCCTACGGTGTCGCCTGCGACATCGGCTCGACCACCATCGCCATGCATCTTGTGTCGCTGCTGTCGGGCCGCATCGTCGCCTCGGCCGGCGCGCCGAACCCGCAGATCCGCTTCGGCGAGGACGTGATGAGCCGCGTCTCCTACGTCATGATGAACCCCGACGGCCAAGGGGCGATGACGGCGGCGGTGCACCAGGCCGTCAACGACCTCATCGGCAAGGTCTGCGCCGAGGGCGGCGTCGACCGCAAGGACATCTTCGACAGCGTCTTCGTCTGCAATCCGATCATGCACCACCTGTTCCTCGGCATCGACCCGACCGAGCTCGGCCAGGCACCGTTCGCGCTCGCCGTTTCCGGCGCGGTGCAGGGCTGGGCACACGACATCGGCATCGACATCAACCGTGGCGCCCGCTTCTACCTGCTGCCCTGCATCGCCGGCCATGTCGGCGCGGACGCCGCCGGCGCGACCCTGTCGGAAGGCCCTTACCGGCAGGACAAGATGATGCTCCTGGTCGACGTCGGCACCAATGCCGAGATCGTGCTCGGCAACAAGAGCCACGTCGTCGCCGCTTCCTCACCGACCGGCCCGGCCTTCGAGGGCGCGGAAATCTCGTCCGGCCAGCGCGCGGCCCCCGGCGCCATCGAGCGCGTGCGCATCGATCCCCTGACCTATGAGCCCAAATACCGGGTGATCGGCGTCGACAAATGGTCTGACGAAGAGGGCTTCGAGGAAGCCGCGAAGGCGACCGGCGTCACCGGCATCTGCGGCTCGGCCATCATCGAGGTCGTGGCCGAGATGTATCTCTCCGGCCTCATTTCGGAAGACGGCGTCATCGACGGTGCGCTGTCGGCCAGCACGCCGCGCATCTTCCAGAACGGGCGCACCTTCTCCTACCTGCTGCGCGACGGCCAGCCGCGCATCACCGTCACCCAGAACGACATCCGCGCCATCCAGCTCGCCAAGGCGGCCCTTTACGCCGGCACCAAGCTTTTGATGGAAAAGCAGGGCGTCGAGACGGTCGACACAATCCGCTTCGCCGGCGCCTTCGGCTCCTTCATCGACCCGAAATACGCCATGGTGCTCGGCCTGATCCCGGATTGCGAACTGACCGAGGTCAAGGCGGTCGGCAATGCAGCCGGCACCGGCGCGCTGATGGCGCTGCTCAACCGCGACCACCGCCGCGAGATCGAGCGCGAAGTCTCCAGGATCGAGAAAGTGGAGACGGCCCTCGAACCGGACTTCCAGCAGCTTTTCATCAACGCCATGGCCCTGCCCAACAAGGTCGACGCCTTCCCCAAGCTGGCCGAACAGGTGAAGCTGCCGCCACGCAAGGCCGACAGCGAAGAGGCTGGCGCGAGCGAAGCCACGCCGCGGCGGCGTTCGCGCGAGGAGCGCGCCGCACGGCGCGGCAGAAGCTGAACCGTTTCGAAATCGAGCCAATCCGAAACAGAACGCGCTTTTAGCGAAATCAAATCGATACATTCCCCTTCCATTTGGGACGCCATCGCCGGTGCCTGTCGCACCGGCTGTCCCGGAAAAGGAAGAGATCATGTTCGATACGATCGGCCGCTTCGGCGCGGCTATGAAAAGCCACTATCGGCGCAGGCAGGCAGTGCGCATGCTCGACAGCCTGCCGCCGGAAATCCAGAAGGATATCGGCTGGCCCTCCACCGCGCGCGAAACGCGACGGAACGAATTGCTGACCGTCATCCTGAGCACGGCGCGCTGACGGCAGCACTGCGACCGGCGGCGGGCAGGCCTATAGCCGAACGCCGCCCGGGCTGCCGCCCATCCTCTCGCCCGCGAGCACGGTACGAAGCCGCACGCTGACTTTGCGTCATCCTTGACAGCGGCGGCAATCAGGAAACATTTTCGGTCGAGGGAGCATCCATGCGGCCCGGCCGTATGACGCCGGCGAGTGTCCTCTATGCCCAGCCTCACCAGCCATGTCGTCGCCTTCGTCCTGCGCCACAGCCGCAAGAAGGCGTTTGCCTCACCCGAGAACATGCGGCGCTGGATCGCCCATGCGCGCCGCAAGCAAAGCCACGCGCCGCCGGCCTGGATGGCGCAGCGCCTCACCATGCGCAAGACCCGCATCGACGGTTTTCCCGTCTATGAGATTGCGCCGTGCGCCAACCCGCGAAAGCGGATTCTCTACATGCACGGCGGCGCCTATGTCTTTGAAATCACGTCCTATCATTGGGCGCTGATTGCCGAAATCGCGGAGCGCACCGGCTTCGGCGTCACCGTGCCGATCTATCCGATCGCGCCCGAGCACGATTTCCACGCCATGTTCGGCATGGTCGGCGCCGTCTATCGGCGGATGCTGGGTGAGAGCGAGGCCGCCGACATCGTCTTCATGGGCGATTCCGCCGGCGGCAACATGGCCGTGGTGCTGACGATGATGGCGGCGGAGGAAGGCCTGCCCCTGCCCGGCAGCCATGTGCTGATTTCGCCCGGCCTCGACATGTCGCTCACCAATCCGGCGGTTGTTGAGATGGCGCCGCGCGATCCGTGGCTGGATATTCCGGGCGGGCTGGAAGCGATCCGCCTCTACGGCGCCGGCATGGAGCGCTCCGACTGGCACATCAGCCCGCTCTACGGCGATCTGTCGGTGCTGCCGCGCACGCTGCTGTTCACTGGCTCGCGGGACCTTCTATCGCCCGACAACCTGGTCTTCGCCGACAAGGCCCGCGCCGCCGGCGTCGAAGTCGAGATCGTCTACGGCGAAGGCATGTTCCATGTCTGGCCGCTCATCCGCATGCCGGAAGCCCGGCTGGCACGCGACCGCATGGTGGCGTTTTTGACCGAAGATGCAGCCGAAACAGCCGATCCGGAAGCCGCCGAACGACAAAAGACACGCCGCGACGCGGCCGAATAGGGCGTCAGAACTTTCCCGTCTCGCGGAACACCTCGAACGTCGCGCGGATGTGGTCGGCGACGGCCTTGACCGGAGCGCTGGCATCCGGCGTCACCACCATCGCCAGGCTGTAGTTGCCGATTTCCGGCATGCCGTCCCTCTGGCCGAGGGCCACCATGTCGCAGCCGAGAAAGGATTGCGGCAGCGGCGCCACCGCGAGATCGGCCATGATCGCCGCGCGCTGGCCGGCCGTGTGCGCACTCATATAGGCGACGCGATAGTTGGTGCCCTGCCGACCGAGCGCCTCCAGCGCGCCTGCCCGCCACACGCAGCCCTCCTCCCACACCGACACCGGCAGCGGGTCGCGCAGGTGCGCCGAGCCACCCTTGGCGCCGGCCCAGACGATCGGCTCCGTCAAAAGCACCTCGGCCCCGATGGCGCTGGTCTTGTAGGAATTGGTCAGCAGCGTCAGGTCCAGCGCCCGGTCGTCCATGCGCCGGCGCAGATTGATCGACTGGTCGATGGTGACGTCGACGGCGATCGAGGGATGCGACTGGGCGAAGCGCTTCAGCACATGCGGCAGCACCCGCTCGCCGTAATCGTCCGGCGCACCGAGCCGCACCACGCCGACGATATCCGGAACGATGAACTTCGATACCGCCTCGCGGTTGATGGCGAGCAGCCGGCGCGCATAGCCGAGCAGCATCTCGCCGTCCGTCGTCAGCGATACGGAACGCGCGTCACGCGCGAAGACGGAACGGCCGAGAATATCCTCCAGTTTCTTGATCTGCATGGAGACGGCCGAAGGCGTGCGGTAGACGGCAGTGGCCGCGGTGGTGAAGCTGCCTGTCTCGGCGATCGCCACAAAGGTGCGCAGCACGTCGAGGTCCAGCAGCGGCAGCGGGTGGTTGAGCGGAGCGTTCATGGAGCGCCTTCAATTTTCCTGATGAAAAACATCATTCCATTTCGTTTGATTGAACATCAATCCGGCCTCATAGTCAACATCGTCAAAAGGCGATGAAAAGCCGGTTCGCCCGATCCAGAAGCGAACCGCAGCCTGCGACCGGAACGCAAAGGAGAAGACCATGTCATCGATACTGTCGACCATCGGTCGTATCGCGACCGAGTTCAGCGCCGCCCGCACCCGTTACCAGACCGAGCGCGCGCTCCGCTCGCTGCCGCAGGAACTGCAAAAGGATCTCGGCTGGCCGGAAGCCGCCGACGCGCCCGAAGGCGCGCGCCCTGCATCGACGAGGCGCCAGTCGCACTGATCGCGCGGCGTCTGCACCACACGGCCTGCCTTTCAGGCAGGCCGCCCCGGCCAGATATGCGGGAAACGCATGCCGCATATGAACAAATGGCGCACCGACGAAAAGGTCGGTTAACACCCTGTAAAACCGGACGATTTCTTCTCCGTCGCGGATAAGAAAGTAGCATCCGATGTCGTTTTTGCCGCGAAGCGCTTCGCATTTGCGATTTCATTTTGCAATGCACAACACTATATCGCCATCAAACGAGCCGGCCCCACTCCATCATGCGAAGGCGACCCGTCTGAGCAAACGATCGGAGATCGCCATGAAATTCTTCAGCCGCCTCTTTTCCCGCCGCGAAGTCAACCTGACCACGGCCCTGGAGCGCCAGCGCCTCGCCAACACAATGCCCGGCCAGACCGGTGCGGTCGCAGCGGCCCGTCTCGGCTTCGTCGCCTGATCCTGCCGCCGCGCACCAATCGCGGCCGCCCTTTTTTCATGAACCGCGCCGCGCCTTCCATACGGTTGGCGCGGCGTTCGTTTGCGCGGCGCGGTGCTCGGTCCGACAACCGCTGCGTGTAGCAGCACAGCCGCCCATGCCGGCGATTGCCAGTTTGCGACCCATGTCGCAAATTTAATCCTCGCGGAACTTCCTACCCAATTGACAGGAAAGGTTTTTCCTGATGACGCTATGCTGATCGCGACGTCCTGTTCGCGTCATCAGGCTGCGGGGAGGATACCGTGAACGCCGTCAAGCATCCGATCAAGCGATCGTTTGTGTTCTTTCTCGTTCCGGATTTCACCATGGTGGCGTTCGCGACCGCGCTGGACCCGCTCCGGATCGCCAACCGCATGCTCGGCTACGAGGCCTATAAGTGGCGCCTCACCAGCATCGACGGCAGGCCGGTGCGCGCCTCCAACGGCGTCGAATGCGCGGTCGATACGTCTCTGGACGACGAGCGGCGCAAGATGGCCGGGCCGGACAGGCCGACCATGGCGATCGTATGCAGCGGCATCAACGTCGAGAAATACCACAACAAGTCGGTCTTCGCTTGGCTGCGCGAGGAGTACAACCGCGGCGTCGCCATCGGCGGCCTGTGCACCGGCGCCCACGTGCTCGCCAATGCCGGCCTGCTTTCCAACAAGCGCTGCGCCATCCACTGGGAGAACCTGCCGGGCTTCCAGGAAGCCTTCCCGAAGGCCAACGTGTTCGCCGACCTCTACGAAGTGGACCAGAACATCTACACCTGCGCCGGCGGCACCGCCGCGCTCGACATGATGCTGAAGCTGATCGGCGACGATTTCGACGAGAACCTCGTCAACCGCGTCTGCGAGCAGGTGCTGACCGACCGCGTGCGCAGCCCGACCGACCGCCAGCGCCTGCCGCTGCGCGCTCGCCTGGGCGTGCAGAACTCCAAGGTGCTGACCATCATCGAACTGATGGAAGCCAATCTTTCCGAGCCGCTGTCGCTGATCGAGATCGCCGACCATGTCGACCTGTCGCGCCGGCAGATCGAGCGGCTGTTCCGGTCCGAGATGGGGCGCTCCCCTGCCCGCTATTACCTGGAAATCCGGCTGGACCGCGCCCGCCATCTGCTGATCCAGTCGTCTCTGCCGGTGGTGGAGGTGGCGGTCGCCTGCGGCTTCGTCTCAGCCTCGCATTTCTCCAAATGCTACCGCGAACTTTACGCCCGCTCGCCGCAGCAGGAGCGCGTCGACCGCAAGCATTTGCTGGCGGCCTAAGTTCCTTCTCCCCGTAAACGGGGAGAAGGAAGGATTGCCTGTCAGCTCCGAGGCTTGAGGTTTTCCGGGTCGTAAAGCGGCTTGTAGCCGACGCCCGCCACTTCGACGGGATAAGTGTCGCCGAAATACTCGACCTCAAGCTTGCGGCCTTCTTGGGCATAGGCCCATGGCAGGTACGCCAGCGCGATATTCTTGCCGATGGTCGGGCCGTAGGCGACCGAGGTGGTGAAGGAGCGGCGGCCGAGTTCGTCCACCAGCGTCTCGCCTGTCGCGGGGTCCATCACCGGCATGATGCCGACCGGATAGCGGGCCACGCCCTTGGAATCGCGGTTGTCGGTCATCACCAGCGTGCACAGCATGGCCGGCTGGTGCTCGCGCGCTTTGTACTCCAGATGCTTGGCCTTGCCACGGAAATCCGCTTCCTTGACCTTCGGGCGGGCGAGATCGGCTTCGATCAGGTTGTATTCTGTCAGCAGATCGGCGTTCTGCAAGCGCAGGCTCTTTTCCATGCGGCGCGAGTTCGCATACGTCTCGACGCCGAAGGCCATGACGCCGGTGGAGCGCAGCGCGTCCCATACCGCCAGTCCGTCCTCATAGCGCATGTGCAGTTCCCAACCCTGCTCGCCGACATAGGAGAGGCGGAAGGCCATCACGTCCTTGCCGGCAATCTTGATCGTCTTGATCGCCGCGAAGGGGAAGTTTTCAAGCGAAAGCCCGTCTGGGTCCTCCACCACCTTCTGCAAGGTGGCGCGCGCGTTCGGCCCCCAGATGCCGACGGTAACATACTTCTCCGTCACGTCGGTGACGGTGACGTCGAAACCTTTGTCCTCGGCGACGCGCTTCACATAGTGGAAATCGCGCGGGCCGGCATCGGCGCCGTCGACGACGCGGCAGCGGTCGGCCATGCGGATGACGGTCAGGTCGGCGCGAACCATGCCCTCGTCGTCGAGGAAGTGGGTATAGATGCCCTTGCCGATGTTGTTGTCGCCGCCGATCTTGGCCGCGCACAGCCATTCCATCAGCGCCTCATGGTCGGGGCCGGCCACCTCGAACATGTAGAAATGCGACAGGTTCACGATGCCGCAGTCTTCGCTCATGGCGAGGTGCTCGGCATTGGAGACGCGCCAGAAGTGGCGGTTGTCCCACTCGTTTTCGCGCACCGGCACGCGGTTGCCGTACTTTTCCAAAAGGTGTTCGTTGGCCTTGTAGCCGTGCGCGCGCTCCCAGCCGCCGAGTTCCATGAAGTAGCCGCCCAGTTCCTTCTCGCGCTCGTAGAAGGGCGAACGCTTGACGTTGCGGCCGGTGGCGTAGGGTTCGCGCGGGTGGATGGCGGGGTTGTAGATCTTCTGCGCCGCCTCGCCGCAGCGCCCGGCGATGAAGTCTTCCGTGAGCTGATGCGAATAGAAGCGGGAATAATCGATCGAATTGTGGTCGATATGGGTACGGCCGTCCGTCATCCAGTCGGCCACCAGCTTGCCGTAGCCCGGCCCGTCCTTGACCCAGATGGCGACGGCGTACCACAGCCCCCTCACCTTCTGGCTCTCGCCGATGGACGAACCGCCGGCCGCCGAGACCTGCAACAGCCCGTTGAAGGACCGCCGCTCGTCGTAGCCGAGTTCGCCGAGGATCGGCGTCAGCTCGATGGCGCGCTCCAGCGGCTCGAGGATCTGTTCCATGTCGAGGTCGCGCTGCGACGGCGACAGCCGCGCCTGGTCCTTTTCAAGCAGGTCGCGCGGATGGACGAGACGCGGGTTCGTCTCCTCGTAGTAGCCCCACTCGATCATGCCGCCTTCCGAGGTCTTCGGGTCGCCGGTGTCGCGCATATAGGCCGAGTTGCCCTGGTCGCGCATCAGCGGGTAGCCGATTTCCTTGCCGGTGCCGGCGAACTCGGTATAGGGGCCGAAGAAAGTCAGCGGATGATCGACCGGCATCACCGGCAGGTCCTCGCCCGCCATCTCGGCAATCAGCCGGCCCCACAGCCCGGCGCAGACCACCACATAATCGGCCATGATCGTGCCGCGGTCGGTAACGACGCCCTTGATGCGGCCGTTCTCGATGATCAGCGACTTGGCCGGCGTGTTGGCGAAAGCCTTCAGCTTGCCGGCCTTTTCGGCCTGGTCCACCAGCTTGCCGGCGACCGTCTGCGAGCGCGGGATGACGAGGCCGGCGTCGGGGTCCCAAAGGCCCCCCTGCACCACCGATTCCTCGATCAGCGGGAACTTTTCCTTGATCTCGGCGGGACCGACCAGCCGGGCGCGCGTGCCGAAAGCCTTGGCCGACGCCACCTTGCGCTTGATCTCGTCCATGCGCGCGTCGTCGCCGACACGCGCCACTTCGAGACCACCGACGCGGTCGTAGTGGCCCATCTTCTCGTAGAAATCGAGGGAATAGAGCGAGGTCCAGCACGACAGGAAGTCGTGGCTGGTCATGTAGCAGAAGTCGGAGGCGTGCGCGGTCGAGCCGATGTCGGTCGGGATGCCCGACTTGTCGATGCCGACGATATCGTCCCAGCCGCGCTCGATCAGGTGATGCACGATCGAGGCACCGACGATGCCGCCCTGTCCGACGATGACGACCTTCGCCTTTTTCGGAAACTCTGCCATTGCGCTCACTCCGAAGCAGGATGCCGGAAACTGGAATTTCGGCACACTATAGAGCGGTGCGGCGCGATTGCAGCCTGTTTGCGACATCGTCCGAACGCGGCGCGACCAGCCTGCGCGCGCCTCGCTCCGGACAAGCCAAGGCCGGGCGTCCGCCCGGCCTTCCCATGCTGTCGTCGAGCTTACTTGATGCGGGCGACGCCGCCTGAAATCTCGATGGTTTCGGCGCCGGTCAGCGCCTCCAGGTCGCCGTTCGGGAACGTCACGAAGCAGCCGCTGGGGCAGAATTGCGCCGTCTCGCCGGCGGCAAGCGACAGTTCCGACTTGCTGCCGCCCTCGGTGACGATCAGCGTACGGGTTTCACTGTCCTTGTTGACGGCGCTGGCAGCCAGCACCGGACCGGTCACGGCCATGAGCACGACCGCAGCGACAAGCGACTTCCACATTGCGATCCCGGTGTTGCCACCGCCTCTGTTGTCCCAGGCACGGCCTTCGCCATGCCCGCACTCTATACGGGGTTGAAGCTGAACCGCAACTGAATGCCGCATTCATGCCACAATCGGTTTCACCGGTCGCGGCAGCACGTGGAGAGGCGGAACCGTCAGCCCCGATCGGGCTTCGGCCCACGCCGTCGGCCCTTCGGCTGCCGGCGCGCCGCCTCGGCCTTCGCCTGCTCCTGCTCGGCCGCTTCGATCTCCGTGCGGTCGTCGTCGGCAGGCCACGGTTCCAGCGCCGGCTTCTTTTCCACCATGGAACGCACGGTGGAGGGAATGGCGATCCCTTCCCGGTCGAACGCATCGAGAATGGCGAAGCGGATGTCGTTCTGCACCGAGCCGCCGTTGGTGATATCGGCCAGAAAGACCCGCACTTCGAACTCCAGCGCCGCCGGCCCGAAATTGGTGAACTGGACGAAGGGCTCGGGGTTTTTCAGCACCATCGGATGACCGCGCGCGATCTCGGTCAGCACGGCGTGCGCCTTTTGCGCATCGCTGTCGTAGGCGACGCCGACCTTGATCTCCATGCGGCCGAGCTTGTTGCGATGCGTCCAGTTGCCGAGCGCACCGTTGATCAGGCTGGAATTGGGCAGGATCATCGACTGGCGCTGGAACGTCTCGACCTCGGTGGCGCGCACGCTGATCTTCTTGACGATGCCGGAGACGTCGCCGGTGACGATCCAGTCGCCGACCTTGAACGGCCGTTCGGCCAGAAGGATGAGGCCGGAGACGAAGTTGGAGACGACGTTCTGCAAGCCGAAGCCGATGCCCAGCGACAACGCGCCGGCGACGAGCGCGAGGTTCGACAGGTCTATGCCCGCCGCCGAAACGCCGACCAGCCCGGCCAGCGCCACGCCGGCATAGCCGACCGCAAGCCGGATGGAGTTGCGCACGCCGGTATCGACCTTGCCCCGCGCCATGACGGAGCCGTCCAGCCAGCCCTGGAACCAGCGCGTCAGGAAATAGCCGATGATGAAGACGACGATGCCCGACAGGATGCCGGTGAACGAGATGGTCACGGAACCGATGGTGATGCCGGTCGCCAGCCTGTAGCCCCAGGCCTGGATGTCGCCCGGCTGGAACCCCCACATCATCAGGATCAGCGGCAGGAAGATCAGCACGATCAGCACGTTGAGCGCGATCGAGGCGACCAGGCCGAGCTGGTCGAGCGTGTTCTCCTCCAGCGACGAGTTTTCCGCCAGCCAGCGGCCGACGAAGGAATTTCCAAAGCCGCCCTCGGCGCCGATGGCGCGCGCCGACAACAGCCCGATATAGGCCGTCAGCAAGATCGTGCCGGTGACGACCACCTGGAGCGAGACGAAGGTGGCAAGCCCGATATACCCCAGCAGCGCCGCACCGATCGTGAAGGCGCCGAGCCCATAAGCGCTGGTGCGCAGCCATACCGGCCAGCGCCGCCATTCGCCCTCCTTCGTGCGGAACGGCTTCACCATGCCCATCAGGACGAGCAGGATGCCGACGATGACGGCGGCGAGGAAGCTGCGCGCCACCGTCAACGACAGCGGCGCGCTCATCTGGTTGTTGACGATGGCGAGGAAGCTGCTGACGCCGATGACGAGTGCCATCGCCGTCGTCAGTCGAACCAGCCAGCGCCCCGCTTCCGGCTCGACGGGAATCAGCCGCCACTGGGGGCGCGCCGGCGACAGCGCCGCGTTGGCCAGCCGGTTGACGCAGAAGACGAGGCCGATGACGGTCATGGCGGTGGCCAGGAAGGTCCTGATATCGCCGCGCAGCACGCCGTAATAGTCGTAGAAGAAATAGGTCGCCGAGAAAAACACCCCGAGCGCCATGGTCGGCAGCAGCGTCGACCAGAAGGTGCGCGACAGTCGGCTGAGATAGGACGGCGCCTCGGTCCTTGTGGGGTCGATCAGCCGACCGAAGATGCGGCGGCCGCCGAACATCAGCACGAAGGCCGCGAGCAGCGCCATCATCGTGGCGAGAAGCATCGGCTGCGCCTTGTATTTCAGCGCAAAACTCAGCCACGAGGAAATCGCCTTGTAGAGCGAGGAGAAACCGGCCTGGGCGTCGGACAGCACCTGCCCGCTGAAGGCGTCGGTCAGCGCGTATCGCCTGGTCAGAAGGTTGCGGAACAGGTCGCTGCGCGTCGTCGCGACCTCGTTGATGAGGTTGCCGATGCGCACCGACAGCGCCTGCGCCGTGGCGATCGCCGCGTTGATCTCCGCCTTTTCGGAGGTCAGCGTCTGGCGCTCATGGCTGACGATTTCCGGCTCCGCCGGCTGTCCGCTCGCGGGAGCCGGCCCGATCTGCTCGATCCGCTTGTTGATTTCCGCCATCCGCGGCCGCAAAGCCAGCGCGCTCTGCAAGGCCTCCTGCGAAAGCCCATCCAGCTTGAGCCTTATATCGACGAGCTTGTCGTCGTCGTCCTTGTTCTGGCCGATCTGCTTTTCGAGGTCGTTCACCTTAGCGGTGAGTCCCTGCAACACGTTCTGCTGCTCGGCGACAATGGCAACCTTCGCCTGGCCCGACGCCTGTGGCGGTGCCGCTGTTTGCGCCAAAGCGGGCGCGGCATATGCGACCGCCAGCACGACAAGCAGCATATGCAGCACGGCACGGAAGAGCGGAAAACGGCTCAAGGACACGGACTCAAGGTTCGACAGGTTCGGCGGCCGCCATTGTTAGGGGCAGCATCGAGAACGGGCAAGCCGCGGTGCGACGCCTTTTGCCCAAGTCGGCCTGTTGAAAAGCCATGGCGCAATAGTCGCCACGGCAGCACCACCTGCCCTATAGTGTGCGCCACGCTGGCAGGGAAAGAACGAAACCATGGCGGAATACTCGGCCCTCGCGCTGCTGAAGAACGCCTTCAACGGCAACAAGGACTGGAAGCCGGCCTGGCGCAAGCCGCAGCCGAAGGCATCCTACGACGTCATCGTCGTCGGCGGCGGCGGGCACGGCCTCGCCACCGCCTACTATCTCGCCAAGGAACACGGCATCACCAACGTCGCCGTGCTGGAAAAGGGCTGGCTCGGCTCCGGCAATGTCGGCCGCAACACGGTGACGGTGCGCTCCAACTACCTCCTGCCGCCCAACACGCGCTTCTACGAATATTCGATGAAGCTGTGGGAGAACCTCTCGCACGACCTGAACTACAACGTCATGTTCTCGCAGCGCGGCGTGCTGAACCTCGCGCATTCGCCCGCCCAGTTCGACGATTACGCAAGGCGCGGCAACGCCATGCGCCATCAAGGCGCCGATTCCGAACTGATGACGCCGGCCGAGATCAAGCGCCTGATGCCCGCCATCGACATTTCCGGCAATGCACGCTTCCCGATCTACGGCGGCCTGATGCAGCCGCGCGCCGGCACCGCCCGGCACGACGCGGTCGCCTGGGGCTATGCGCGCGGCGCCGACCGGCGCGGCGTCGACATCGTCGAGAATTGCGAAGTGACCGGCTTTCTCAGGGACGGCGACCGCATCGTCGGCGTTTCCACATCGCGCGGCGAGATCAGGGCGAAGAAAGTGGCCGTCGCCGTCGCCGGTTCGACCGGCCGCGTCATGCAGCTTGCCGGCATCGACCGACTGCCGATCGAAAGCCATGTCCTACAGGCCTTCGTCACCGAATCGCTAAAACCGTTCCTGGATACGGTGGTCACGTTCGGTATGGGCCATTGCTACATCAACCAGTCCGACAAGGGCGGGCTGGTCTATGGCGGCGATATCGACGGCTACAATTCCTACGCCCAGCGCGGCAACCTGCCGATCGTCGAGGACGTCATGGCCGAAATGCTGGCGATGTTTCCCTCGCTCTCCGGCGTGCGCCTGCTGCGCTCGTGGGGCGGCGTCTGCGACATGTCGATGGACGGCTCGCCGGTCATCGCCAAGGGGCCGCTGCCCGGCATGTATCTCAACTGCGGCTGGTGCTACGGCGGCTTCAAGGCGACGCCCGCCTCCGGCTTCTGCTTCGCCCACACCATCGCCCGCGATGAGCCGCACGACCTCAACGCCGCCTTCACGCTCGACCGCTTCCGGCGCGGCATCCTGATCGACGAGAAGGGCCAGGGCGCAACGCCGCGGCTGCACTAGCCCATGGACAAGATCATTGCCAAACAAGAAGACGCAAAAGCATGCTGATTACCTGTCCCTATTGCGGCCCGCGCGATCTGTCCGAATTCACCTACCAGGGCGACGGCAACCGCCAGCGCCCTGCCCCGAACTCGCAGGACCTCGACGCCTGGAACGCCTATGTCTACGACCGGCAGAACCCGGCCGGCGACCATAACGAAATCTGGCAGCATTCGGGCGGCTGCCGCATCCATATCCGCGTCGTTCGCAACACGCTTACGCACGCAATCTCCAGCGCCGTTCCGGTGCGCGGCCATCACGGAGGCAAGGCATGAGCCCGCGCCGCACCGAGCAGGGCGGCCGCATCGACCGCGCCCGCACCATCCGCTTCACCTTCGACGGCGCGGCCTATAGCGGCCATCCGGGGGATACGCTGGCCTCGGCGCTGCTCGCCAACGGCGTTTCCCTGTTCGGCCGTTCCTTCAAATACCACCGCCCGCGCGGCGTGCTCGCGGCCGGCGTCGACGAACCCAATGCGCTGGTGACGATCCTGCGCGGTGAGGCGCGCGAACCCAATATCCCCGCCACCATGGTCGAGATCCACGACGGGCTGGTGGCCGAAAGCCAGAACCGTTTTCCCTCGCTTTCATGGGACGTCAGCGCCGTCAACCAGCTTGCCGGGCCGCTGATCTCGGGCGGCTTCTATTACAAGACCTTCATGGGCCCGATAATCGGGCCGCTGAAAGGCACCCGCTTCTGGATGGTCTGCGAGCGCTTCATCCGCCGCGCCGCCGGCCTCGGCCGCGCCGGCACAGTGCCCGACAAGGCGCGCTACGAACGCATGAACGCCTTCTGCGACGTGCTGGTCGTCGGCGCCGGCCCGGCCGGGTTGACCGCAGCCAAGGCGGCGGCGGAAAAAGGCGCGCGCGTCATCCTCGCCGATCTCGAACCCCGCCTCGGCGGCTCCGCCAACTGGTCGGGCGAGGTCATCGACGGCAAGCCGGCGGCGGAATGGGCTGCTGCCGCCGTCAACGACCTGCGCGCGGTGGACAATGTGCGCCTCCTGCCACGCACCACCGTCTGGGGCTACTACGACGGCAACACGCTGGCGGCCCTTGAGCGCGTCAGCGACCACAAGCAGCATCCCGCCAAGGGCGAGCCGCGCCATCGCCAGTGGACGATCCGCGCAAAAACCGTCGTGCTGGCGACCGGCGCGCTGGAGCGGCCGCTGGTGTTTCCCGGCAACGACCGGCCGGGCGTCATGCTGGCGGGTGCGGCCGAGCGCTACGCCAACGAGTTCGGCGTGCTGCCGGGCCAGAAGGTCGCCGTCTTCACCAACAACGACAGCGCCTATCGTGCCGCGCATGCGCTGAAACAGGCTGGCGCGGCGATCGTCGCCATCATCGACGTGCGTGCCGACATTTCCGCCGACATGCTGGATTTCGCCGGCAAGGCCGAAACCGAGATGCTGCCGGGCCATGCCGTCGTCGCCGCGGAAGGCGGCAGGAAACTGACCGGTATCAAGGTGCAGCGCTTCGACGCCGCCAGCGGAACCGTATCGGGCGAACCGCGCTCCGTCGCCGTCGATTGCCTGCTGATGTCCGGCGGCTGGTCGCCCGCCATCCATCTCGCGAGCCAGGCCGGCGCCAAGGCCGAATGGAACGAGGCACTGCAAGCCTTTCTGCCGCCGAAGCCGACGCAGAAATGGACCGGGGCCGGCGCCTTTACCGGCGCCTTCTCGACCGACGAGGCGATCGAGCAGGGCCACGCGGCCGGGCTTGCAGCTTGCAGTGCCGGGCGGGACCACTTCGATGCGCCTGCCATCGAGGCAGCCCCCGGCGCGCCGGGCTCCGAGCCTGTCTTCGAGATTCAGGTGACGGGGAAAAGCTTCGTCGATTTCCAGCACGACGTGACCGCCGAGGACGTGCGGCTCGCCCATCGCGAGGGTTTCGTCTCGGTCGAGCACCTGAAGCGCTACACCACGCTCGGCATGGCGACCGACCAGGGCAAGACCTCCAACGTGCCGGGCCTCGCCATCATGGCGGCCGCGCTCGGCAAGGCGATCCCGCAGGTCGGAACCACCCGCTTCCGCCCGCCCTACTCCGCCGTTTCCATCGGCTCGCTGGCCGGCGAGCGCCACGGCGACCTGAAACCGGAGCGGCTCACCCCGATGCACGACTGGCACATCGCCAACGGTGCCACGATGTATTCCGCCGGCCTGTGGTGGCGGCCGCAGATTTACGGCCATGCCGGCGAAACCGTCGAACAAGCTTATGTGCGCGAAACGAAGGGAACGCGCGGCACGGCCGGCATCGTCGATGTCTCGACCCTCGGCAAGATCGCCGTGCAGGGACCCGACGCCGCCGAACTGCTCGACCGCGTCTACACCAACATGTTCTCCACCCTCGCCGTCGGCAAGGCGCGCTACGGGCTGATGCTGCGCGAGGACGGGCTGGCCTTCGACGACGGCACGACATGGCGGCTCGGCGAGCAGGATTTCCTGATGACCACCACCACGGCCAATGCCGGCAAGGTGATGCAGCATCTGGAATATTTCCTCGACGTGATCTGGCCGGAGCTGAAAGTCACGATCACCTCCGTCACCGACCAGTGGGCCGGCGCCGCCATCGGCGGGCCGAATGCCCGCGCCATCCTCGCCGCCTGTGTCGAGGGCACCGCGGTGGACAACGCCGCGCTCCCCTTCATGGGCATCGTCCACGGCGAGATCGGCGGCGTGCCGGTGATGATCTGCCGCCTTTCCTTTTCCGGCGAGATGGCCTTCGAGGTCTATTGCGGCGCCGACTGGGGCACGCATGTCTGGGAAACGCTGATGGAAGTGGGCAAGCCGTTCGGCCTCGTGCCCTACGGGCTGGAGGCGCTCGGCACCATGCGCATCGAGAAGGGCCACGTCACCGGCGCCGAGATCGACGGCCGCACCACGGCGCGTGACCTGCATCTCGATTGGATGCTGTCGAAGAAAAAGCCGTTCGTCGGCTCGGCCATGATGGATCGCGAAGGGCTGGTCGCCGCCGACCGCCTGCAACTCGTCGGCATCGTTTCCCTCGACAACCGGCCGCTGAACGGCGGCGCCCACATCGTCGAGCAACTGGACGAGGAAAATCCGCACGGTTCCATCGGCCACATCACCGCCTGCTGCTATTCGCCTTCGCTCGGCAAATACATCGCGCTGGCGCTGGTCGAGGGCGGCAAAGCGCGCCACGGCAGCCGCGCCTTCACCTCCGATCCGCTGCGCGGCCGTTTCGGCCCGGTCGAGATCGTCAGCCACCATTTCTTCGATCCCGAAGGGAGCCGCATGCATGGCTAGGTCAATCGAGATCGAGCGCCTGTCGCCGCTGGCACAGGTCTACCGCGCCGGCCCGCACGGCAATTTCGAGGACGGCGTCGGCGTGGCGCTGTCGGAACCGCGTCCGGGCTCGATCGTCCAGCTTGCCGCGTGGCCGGGCGAGGAACGCCGGATGATCGACGCGATCCGCACCGTTACCGGCCTTGCGCTACCCGATGGCGCCGGTGGCGGCGTCAGTGAGGGCGGCAAGGCCGCTTTCGGCTTCGCGCCCGGCAAGTTCACCGTGGTCGACGAAAAGGACGGGCTGGCGGCTGCCTTCGCCAAGGCGATTACGCCGGCGATCGGCACCGTGACGGACCTGTCGCACGGCCGCACCGTCATCCGCATCGAAGGCCCTGAGGCCGAATGGGTGCTGGCGAAATTCTTCGCCATCGACTTTTCGCTCGCCGCCTTCCCGCTCGGCGCCGGCCGCTCGACCACGCATCACGACGTCTTCGCGCAGATCCAGCGCACGGGACCGGACCGCTTCGACGTCCACGTCTTCCGTTCCTTCGCCCGCTCTTTCTGGACGGCATTGTGCCACGGCAGCGAGGAAGTCGGCTACGAAGTGGCTTGAAGAGGAGGCGCGCTATGGAGTTCATCAACTCATCGGCGGCAAAGGTGGCGAAGCTACCGTTCAGCCAGGCCGTGCGTGTTGGCGATATTCTCTATCTGTCAGGCGCGCTCGGGAATTTGCCCGGCACGCTGGAACTGGTGCGGGGCGGCATCGAGGCCGAAACACGCCAGACCATGGACAACATCGGCGCGGTGCTGAAAGAAAACGGCTTGACCTTCGCCGCCATCTTCAAATGCACAGTCATGCTGGCCGACATGGCGAACTGGCCCGCATTCAACCGTATCTATCTCGACTATTTCGACCCGGATCGCCTGCCGGCCCGCTCGGCCTTCGGCGCCAACGGCCTTGCGCTCGGCGCCCAACTCGAACTGGAGTGCATGGCCTATATGCCGCGCAGATAGCTGGCCTTACGACATACCGTTCCTGTTGCTTGAGAGCAGATGAATCCGGCTCGATAGTCGCCGCAGGAATCGGTGGTCGTGACGATCGCCGGCTGACCTGAAAACGGCTTTTACGTCGATCTCGCCATCCCGCATGGATGCACAACCCGCCACGCCCGCGACCGACTCCGCCGAGACGTTCGGCACCGTGTCGCTTCTCGTGCCGGTGACGGTGGCCTGCGGCGTCTTCATGACCAGCCTGGATCAGAACGTCATCGTCACCGCCCTGCCCGGCATCGGCGAGACGCTCGGCCGCCCGGCGAGCCAGCTCGGCCTTCTGATCACCGCCTATGTCGCGTCCCTCATCATAACCATGCCGATCGGCGGCTGGGCGGCGGAGCGCTTCGGCCTGCGCAATTCCTACTGCTTCGCGGTCCTCGTCTTCGGCGTCGCCTCCGCACTCTGCGGCATGGCGAGCGACCTGTGGTCGCTGGTCGCCGCGCGCGCCCTGCAAGGATTCGGCGGCGCGCTGGTGGGAACGCTGGGCCAAGTCACCGTGCTGCAAAGCTTCCCGCGCAACCGCACCTTGAAGATAAACCTCTATATCTCGCTCGCGGGCCAAACCGGCCCGCTGGTCGGGCCGCTTCTGGGCGGCGCGCTGACCACCTGGGTTTCATGGCGCTGGATCTTCTTCATCAACATTCCGCTGGCCGTGGCCGCCGCCGTCGCCGCGTTCATGCTGTTTCCAACCGGCTATAAAGTGACGCGGAGGCCTTTCGATTTCCCCGGCTTCCTGCTGGTCAGCGCCGGCATGGTGCTCCTGGTGCTCGGCATGGATTCGATGGCAGCCAAGGACGCCGCCGGCTCCGGCATCGCCCTCCAACTGGGGCTTGCCGTCGCTATCTTGACGGTCGCCTCGTTATATTGTTTGCGCAGCCCCAACCCGATCCTCGACCTCAACCTGCTCCGCATCCGCACCTTCCGCATTTCCTTCCTGACCGGCGGCGGCCTGGACACGATCGGCATGAGTTCGGTGATCTTCCTGCTGCCGCTGATGTTCCAGCTCGGCTTCGGCATGAGCGCCGTGGCGGCGGGCTCGCTCACCTTCATGGCGGCGGTCGGCTCCATCATCGTGCGTTTCTTCATGCCGGCGGTGCTGCGCCGCCTCGGCTTCCGCAGGCTGCTGGTGATCAACACGCCGATCTGCGCAGCACTCGTGGCCGGTTTCGCGCTCATGCAGGCGACGACGCCGGTGTGGATCGTGCTCGCCTACATCTTCGTCTTCGGCGTCTTCCGCTCGGCTCAGTGGGCCTCGACCGGCAACCTGTCCTATTCCGACATCGCGCCCGACCAGCTCGCCCGCTTCAGCGCGCTTTACTACATCTTGTGGCAGCTCGGCGTGGCGATCAGCGTCGGCACGGCCGCCGCCCTGCTCTCAGTCCTGGCCGGCAACGGACCGGCCGAGGCCGGCGACTTCCGCATCCTGTTCGTTATCGAAGGGTTGGTGACGCTCGCCGCCCTGTTCGCCTACCTGCATCTGACGCCGCAGGACGGCGCCAATGTGAGCGGGAATGAGGTGAGGGGAATAGGGGAATAGGGGAATAGGAAAGAAGAACTCAAACTTAATCTCATATTCCCTTATTGCCCTACTCCCCTATTCCCCTTCCCCCACAAACGTCACCCACTCCTCCAGCGGCGCGCGATCCGTGCGGAAATCGTTCTCGGGCTTGGACGTGTCCTCGTAGCCGAGCGCCATGCCGCACACCACGACTTCCTCGTCGGTGATGTTCAGCACCGGCCTGATCTGCCGGTGATAGGGTGCGAACGCCGCCTGCGGGCAGGTGTGCAGCCCCCTCGCCCGCGCCGCGATCATGATGTTCTGCAAAAACATGCCGTAGTCGATCCACGAGCCCTGGTTGAGCCGCCGGTCGATGGTGAAGATCATGCCCACCGGCGCATCGAAGAAAACGAAATTGCGGTCGTGCTGGGCTCGCATCCTGTCCACTTCGCGCCGGCCGATGCCGAGCACGCCGTAGAGGCCGAAGCCGTTGGCGCGCCGCCGCGTCAGGTACGGCTCGAAGAACTGGTCGGGATAATATTTGTATTCGTCCCATTCCGCCTTTTCGGCACGGATGCCGGAATTGAGGATGGCATCGGTGATGCGCTGCTTCACCGCGCCCTTGGTCACATAGACCCGCCAGGGCTGCATGTTGGTGCCGGAAGGCGCGCGCGCTGCCACGGTAAGGATAGCGCGGATCGTCTCGTCGTCGACAGGATCGGGCAGAAAGGCGCGCACCGACCGGCGGGAAACGATCGCCTCGTCCACCGCCTCCGTTTCGTCCATCAAAGGTGTGCGGTCATCCGGCGCCAGCATTGGCCATTCCCTGCCAGGGCCTACCAGCCCGTCGGTTGTAAAGCAGACGTCCCCTCGCCATTCGGGGTGGCTTTGCCCCAACCGCCGGTGGACCGCAAGCGAATCTTGTGATGCCGTGAAATTCTGCTTGATTTTTTCACGAAACAGCGATCACATGAAAATCGCATAAGACTTTTCATGGAACGCGCGATGCCACGCCCTGCCGCAAAGCCGCAGACGGAACCCGGCGAGCACCTGCTCGCCGGCGACATCCGCGCGCTACGCAAGGCGCGCGGGCTGACGCTCACGGAAATCGCGCTGAAACTCGGCCGCTCCGTCGGCTGGGTCAGCCAGGTCGAGCGCGGCCTGTCGATGCCCTCGCTGGCCGATATGCGTGCTTTCGCAGCCTTGTTCGACGTGCCGATCAGCCTGTTTTTCGGCCATGACGTGCCCGACGAAAGCGAGCGCGGCACGATCGTGCGGGCCGGCCGGCGCCGCGCGCTCGGCACCAGCGACACCGGCCTCGTGGAAGAGCTTCTGTCGCCGGACCTCGGCGGCTCCTTCGAGATGGTGCGCTCGGAATTCGCACCCGGCGCGGAGCTTGCGGCGCCCAACCTGCGCCAGACCGAGGAAGCGGGCTATGTCGTCGCCGGTATCTTCGAGATCGAGATCGACGGCATATGGCACCGGCTCACAGCCGGAGACAGCTTCCGCTTCGAGAAGAAACCCCACCGCTGGCGCAACCCCGGCACGGAACCCGCCGTGGTGATCTGGGTCGTGTCGCCGCCGGTTTATTGAATGGCCGTTTGTTGAATGGAACGGGGAGGAAAAAATGGCTGATCTTCCGGCACGCGCCCGCGTGGTCGTCATCGGCGGCGGCGCCGTCGGCTGCTCCTCGCTCTATCATCTCGCCAAGGCCGGCTGGACCGACTGCGTGCTTCTGGAGAAGAACGAGCTGACCTCGGGCTCGACCTGGCATGCGGCCGGCAACGTGCCGACCTTCTCCACCTCCTGGTCGCTGATGAACATGCAGCGCTATTCGACCGAGCTCTATCGCGGGCTGGCGAAGGCGGTGGACTACCCGATGAACTACCACGTCACCGGCTCGCTCAGGCTGGCGCACACCGACGAGCGCATGCGCGAATTCCAGCGCGCCAAGGGTATGGGCCGCTACCAGGGCATGGACATCGAGGTGATCGGCGCGGACGAGATCGTCAAGCGCTACCCCTTCATCGACACCCATGACCTGAAAGGCGCGCTCTACGATCCCAACGACGGCGATATCGACCCTGCCCAGTTGACGCAGGCGCTAGCCAAGGGTGCGCGCGACATGGGGGCGAAGATCGTGCGTTTTTGCCCAGTGACGGGCGTTCGGCGCGAGAACGACGAATGGGTGGTCGAGACGGAACAAGGTGAAATCCGCTGCGAGATCGTCGTCAACGCCGCCGGCTACCGCGCCGCCGAAGTGGGAAAGATGTTCGGCCGCGACATCCCCATGATGGTGATGAGCCACCAGTACATATTGTTCGAGGAAATCCCCGAGCTGGCCGCGTGGTCGAAGGAAGCCGGCCACAAGCTGCCGCTGCTGCGCGACGTAGACACCTCCTGGTATCTCCGGCAGGAAAAGAACGGCATGAACCTCGGCCCCTACGAGCGCAACTGCCGCGCGCACTGGGCGAACGCCGACGACCCGATGCCGGCGGACTTCTCCTTCCAGCTCTTCCCGGACGATCTGGAGCGGCTGGAATGGTATCTCAACGACGCCGTCGAGCGCGTGCCGATCCTCGGCACGGCGGGGCTGTCCAAGGTCATCAACGGTCCGATCCCCTACGCACCGGACGGCAACCCGCTGATCGGCCCGATGCCCGGAGTGCCCAACGCCTTCGAAGCCTGCGTCTTCACCTTCGGCATTGCCCAGGCGGGTGGCGCAGGCAAGGTGCTGGCCGAATGGGTGACGCAAGGCGCCACAGAATGGGACATGTGGAGCTGCGATCCGCGCCGCTTCACCGCCTTCGCCTCCGCGCCCGACTATGCCGTCGCCAAGGGCAAGGAAATCTACGGCCACGAATACGCCATCTCCTTCCCGCGCCACGCCTGGCCGGCGGCGCGCAGCCGCAAGCTTTCGCCCATTCACGATCGCATCAAGGCACTCGGCGCCAAGTTCGGCGCGGCGAATGGCTGGGAGCGCGCCAACTGGTACGCCCGTCCGGGCGACGACACCTCCGAGGAAGCGACCCAGACCTTCCGCCGCGAAGGCCCCTGGCAGACGCGCATCCGCGAGGAATGCCACGCCGTGCGCGACGCCGCCGGCATTTTGGACCTGCCCGGCTTCTCACGTTTTCGGCTGGCCGGCGACGGCGCGCGCGACTGGCTGGCAACCCAGATCACCGGCATCGTGCCGAAGCCCGGCCGCATTGGCCTCGGCTATTTCGCCGACGACCACGGTCGCATCGTCACCGAAATGTCGATCATGGCGCTGGAGGAGAACCTGTTCTTCCTCATCACCGCCGCGGTCGCCGAACTGCACGACTTCGAGTGGCTTCGCAGCCATCTGCCGCAAGGTACGGCACTGACTCTGGAAAATGTCACCGAACGGTTCTCCTGCCAGATCCTCACCGGGCCGAACGCCCGCGCCATTCTGGCCGAGGTCAGCGACGCCGACCTGTCCCTGCCCTGGCTCACGCACCAGTCCTGTCAGATCGGCGGACACTGGCTGCAACTGGTACGCGTCTCCTTCGCCGGCGAACTCGGTTGGGAAATCCACACCAAGGCGGAAGACACCGCCGCCGTCTTCGACGCGGTTTGGGAAGCCGGCCGCAAACATGGCCTGAAGCCGTTCGGCATGTTTGCACTGGATTCGCTCAGGCTCGAGAAAAGCTACCGCGCCTGGAAGCAGGACCTTTCGACCGACTATACGGTTCTTCAAGGCGGGCTTGAGCGCTTCGTGAAGTGGGACAAGCCCGACTTCCGCGGCAAGGCGGCACTTGCCAGCGAAAAGCAGCAGGGCGTGAAAAAGCGCTTCGTCACGCTGGTGGTCGAAAACCCCGGCGAGTGCGACGCGCCCTATATGGCCACCCTCTGGCACGACGGGAAAATCGTCGGTGAAACCCTGTCAGGAGGTTTTGGCCACCGGGTGGACAAGTCGATCGCGCTGGGCATGATCCGCGCCGACCTCGCCGAGCCCGGTTCCACCGTCGAGGTCGAGATCTTCGGCGACCGCTTCAAGGCGGTCGTGCAGAACGACGAGCCGCTGTGGGACCCGAAGAACGAGCGATTGAGAAGCTAGGATGCCCAAGCCTTCATCCCGCATTTCCAACATCATCCCTTCCGGCAAGGACGGCTGGGAGGTGCATTTCGCCGCCTGGCAGCGCAAGTCGGCCGGCGAACCGATCATCATGCTGTCGGTCGGCGACCACGATTTCGATACGCCCGTCGAGACGGTGGAAGCCTGCGTCGGCGCCGTGCGCGGCGGCCATCACCACTATACGCCGTTGCCCGGAATACCGGCGCTGCGCGACGCCATGGCGCGCATTTCAACGCAATGCACCGGCGTCGAAACCGGCGCCGACGAGGTGATCGTCACGCCGGGCGGGCAGGCCGCGCTCTACGCCGCCGTGCAGGGCGTGCTCGACCGGGGCGACCATGCCATCGTCGTGGCGCCCTACTACGCCACCTATCCCGGCACCTTCCGCGCGGCGGAAGCCGACTTCACCGTGGTCGAGACCCGCGCCGCGAACGGCTTCCAGCCGGATGCGGGAGCAATCGAAAAGGCGGTGCGGAAAAACACCCGCGCCATCCTCATCAACACGCCGAACAACCCGACCGGCGCCGTCTATACGCGCGCGGCCCTTGAAGGCCTGGCCGACGTCTGCCGCCGGCACGACCTCTGGCTGCTCTCCGACGAGGTCTACTGGACGCTCGGCGGCGGCGAGCATGTCTCGCCGCGCGCCCTGCCCGGCATGGCCGAGCGCACCCTGGTCATCAATTCCATGTCGAAGAGCCACGGCATGACCGGCTGGCGGCTCGGCTGGCTGACCGGTCCGGCGGACTTCATCGCGCTGACCGTCAACCTCAATCTGGTCACCACCTACGGCCTGACCGATTTCGTCAGCCATGCGGCGATCGAGGCGCTGAACAACGGTTACGGCGTGAGCGAGATCGCCGAACGCTATGCCGGCCGCCGCACCGTGTTCCTCGACGCCGTGCGCGGCATGAACGACGTCACGGTGCGCGGCTCGGAAGGCGGCATGTACGCCATGCTCGATATCTCCGCTGTTGAGCCGGACGACGAGAAATTCGCCTGGGCCTTCCTAGATGCCGAGAAGGTCGCCGTCATGCCCGGCTCCTCCTTCGGCGAGGCGGCCGCCGGCCATATCCGCATCAGCCTGTGCCAGCCGGAGGACGTGCTGCGCGAGGCCGCGAGCCGCCTGCGCCGGTTTGCCTCCACCTACCGGAGCAAGGCGGCGTGACAGTCAATCTCCCCCTCACCGTCTCGGCTTCGCCGAGCCACCTCTCCCCCACTCCGTGGGGGCGAGGAGCGCAGCTCCGGCGATTGGCGCTCCTCTCCCCCGGGCAGGGGGAGAGGTGGCACGCGCAGCGTGACG
>NZ_JAFKID010000045.1 GCF_017306545.1 Mesorhizobium sp. | reverse complement strand
ATCGTCGATTCGAACTGCGATCCGGACAAGGTCGATTTCCCGATCCCCGGCAACGACGACGCCGCGCGCGCCATCCAGCTCTACTGCGACCTGATCGCCAAGGCCGCCATCGACGGCATCGCCCGCCAGCAGGGCTCGCTGGGCGTCGATCTCGGCGCTTCCGCCGAAGCTCCGGCCGAGCCGGCGCTGGACGAGACGCCGGCCGCCGAGACGCCGGAAGCCTGAGAAGGCGAAGGCCGGTCCCGGCCTTCACATTCCTGAAATCACGGCGTGCCAGAGCATTTCCAGCAAAAGTGTGAAGCGGTTTTGCGTCCGGAAATGCGTAGAGAACGGTCCGCCTGAATCAACGGCGCATCATCGAGGTTTCGATGGTGCGCCCGCGCATTGAGGCCCCAGCCGGGGAAAATGCGCCTTTTCGAGACAAAGAGGCATCAGATGAGCATTTCAGCAGCACAGGTCAAAGAACTGCGTGACCTGACCGGCGCCGGCATGATGGACTGCAAGGCGGCGCTGGCCGAAACCAACGGCGACATGGAAGCGGCGGTCGACTGGCTGCGCGCCAAGGGCATCGCCAAGGCCGACAAGAAGGCCGGCCGCGTCGCGGCCGAGGGCCTGATCGGCGTCGAGGCGGGCCTGCGCGAAGCGGCCATCGTCGAGGTCAATTCCGAGACGGACTTCGTCGCCCGCAACGACGCCTTCCAGGCGATCGTCGCCAACGTCGCCAAGGTTGCGCTCGCCTACGGTTCGACCGAGGCGGTGGCGAACGCCAAGTATCCCGGCTCCGACAAGACCGTCACCGACACGATCAAGGACGCCGTCGGCACCATCGGCGAAAACCTCGGCTTCCGCCGCTCGGACAAGCTGACGGTCGCGCAGGGCGCGGTCGCCACCTATATCCACAACGCCGTTGCCGACAATCTCGGCAAGCTCGGCGTGCTGGTCGCCATCGAGACCGCCGGCGACGCCCACAAGGCCGGCGCCTTCGCCCGCCAGGTGGCCATGCATGTCGCCGCGACCAACCCGCTGTCGCTGGACGTCGATGCGCTGGACCCGGCCGCCGTCGAGCGCGAGAAGGCGATCTTCTCCGAACAGGCCCGCCAGTCCGGCAAGCCCGAGAACATCATCGAAAAGATGGTCGAGGGCCGCCTGCGCAAGTTCTACGAGGAAGTCGTGCTCTTGAAGCAGGCCTTTGTGCTCAACCCCGACCTGACGGTCGAGAAGGCGCTGAAGGAAGCCGAGAAGGACATCGGCGCTCCGGCCAAGATCACCGCCTACCTGCGCTTTGCGCTCGGCGAGGGCATCGAGAAGGAAGAGACGGACTTCGCCGCCGAAGTGGCCGCAGCCGTCAAGAAGTAAGCCCTGCCGCGGGCAGGTGCGTTTCACCAGGGGCGCCGCGTGACATCGCGGCGCCCTTCGTGTATCCGGTCGCCCATCATGTGAACCGCGCAGGGCGGGCCGGACCGGCATCGCCCGCCGACCGGCGCCCATCGTTACGAGCAAGAGGACCAGATGACGGCCAAGCCTCTCTACCGACGTGTCCTGTTGAAAGCGTCGGGCGAAGCCCTGATGGGCGAACAGCATTTCGGCATCGACGTGTCCGTCGTGGACCGCATCGCAGCCGACATCGCCGAGGCGAGGGCGCTCGGCGTCGAGGTCGGCGTCGTCATTGGCGGCGGCAACATTTTTCGCGGCGTCGCGGTCGCCTCCAAGGGCGGCGACCGCGTCACCGGCGACCACATGGGCATGCTGGCGACCGTCATCAATTCGCTTGCCCTGCGCACGTCGCTGAGCAAGATCGGCGTCGATGCCGTGGTGCTGTCGGCCATCGCCATGCCGGAACTGTGCGAAAGTTTTTCGCAGCGCCAGGCCACCGCCTATATGAACGAGGGCAAGGTGGTGATCTTCGCCGGCGGCACCGGCAACCCTTTCTTCACCACCGATTCGGCGGCGGCGTTGCGCGCGGCCGAGATCGGCGCGGATGCGCTGTTCAAGGGCACGCAGGTGGACGGCGTCTACTCGGCCGATCCGAAGAAGGACCCGCACGCCACCCGTTTCGAACGCATCAGCCACGACGAAGTCATCAACCGGGGCCTTTCCATCATGGATACGGCCGCAATTGCGCTTGCGCGCGAAAACAACATTCCGATAATCGTCTATTCGATCCACGAAAAAGGCGGCTTCGGGGAAATATTGAAGGGCGGCGGCCGCTGCACCGTGGTCGCGGATACCTGATCCGCAGGGACCTTTTTCAGATTTGGGCCGGCGGAGCGGGCCGAGGAGAGGCAATGAGCAGCAATTACGACGATCTGAAGCGGCGCATGGACGGAGCGGTTACCGCCTTCAAGCATGACCTAGCGTCGCTGCGCACCGGCCGCGCCTCCTCAAATCTGCTCGATGCCATCCAGGTCCAGGCCTACGGCACGGCCATGCCGCTCAACCAGGTGGCCAACGTTTCGGTGCCGGAGCCGCGCATGCTTTCGGTTTCGGTGTGGGACAAGTCGATGGTCGGCGCCGTCGACCGGGCGATCCGCGAATCCAACCTCGGCTTCAACCCGATCGTTGACGGCACCACGCTGCGCATCCCGCTGCCGGAACTCAACGAGCAGCGCCGCAAGGAACTGGTCAAGATTTCGCACACCTATGCCGAGAACGCCCGCGTCGCCGCGCGCCATGTGCGCCGCGACGGCATGGAAGCGTTGAAGAAGGCGGAGAAGGACGGCGAGATCGGCGAAGACGATCAGCGCAAGCAGGCCGACCGCGTCCAGAAGCTGACCGACGAGACGATCGGCGTCATCGACAGCCTGCTTGCCGAGAAGGAAGCGGAGATCATGCAGGTCTAGCATGCGGTTTCCGCAAGCGGACCGGTTTAGGAAAGACTTGGCCGACACAGTCTCGCCGGCTGAAAGCAGGACGATGGTAACTCCCGCGCATGTCGCGATCATCATGGACGGCAATGGCCGCTGGGCGAAGGCCCGTGGCCTGCCGCGCCTTGCCGGGCATCGCGCCGGCGTCGAGGCGCTGCGCAAGACGGTTCGCGCCGCCCCCGGCCTCGGCATCACGCACCTGACGGTCTACGCCTTCTCTTCGGAAAACTGGTCGCGGCCGAAGTCCGAGGTCAGTGACCTGATGGGGCTGTTGAGGATCTTCATCCGCCGCGATCTGGCCGAACTGCACCAGGCTGGCGTGCGCGTGCGCATCGTTGGCGATCGAGAGGGCTTGCAGGCCGATATCCGCGCGCTGCTGGAAGAGGCCGAATCGCTGACGCAGCACAACGGCGCGCTCAACCTCATGATCGCCTTCAACTACGGCGGCCGCGACGAGATCGTGCGCGCCGCCCGCAAGCTGGCCGCCGCTGCCGTCGCCGGAACGATCGCAGCCGACGACATCGGCGCCGACCTTTTTGCCGGCGCCCTCGACACGGCGGGAATTCCGGACCCGGAACTGGTCATCCGCACCAGCGGCGAGATGCGGCTTTCCAATTTCCTGCTCTGGCAAGCCGCTTACAGCGAGCTGATTTTCCTGCCCTGCTACTGGCCGGATTTCGGGCCGGAGCAGCTTGCCGAAGCGCTGCACGCCTTCGGCCGCCGCGAACGCCGATTCGGCGGGCTGGCGCCGCAGGATATCGCCCTGTGAGCGCGGCCGTCGTCGGCGCCACCTCAGCGAGCACCTCATGAGCAACCTTCAGGTAAGGGTGATTTCGGCGATCGTGCTGATCGTTCTTATCCTGGTGCCGACCTGGTATGGCGGGGTGCCGTTCCGGCTGGTCGCGGTGCTGATTGCCGGCGCCGTCTTCTATGAATGGGCCGAGATGGCGCGGCGCGGCGACGGCCTGAAGCCGCTGGATTTCCTTGCCTCGGTGTTGATGCTGGCCTTCCTTGCGGCACTCGCTGCGGGCTTGCCGGCACTGGCTTTGCTTGTCCTGCTTGCGGCACTGGTGGCGATCGCCGCAATTTTTTCCGCCATGCGCGGGGCCGGGGCAGGGCGGTGGGATGCGCCCGGCATCGCCTATGCCGGCCTGTCCGGTTTCTCGCTGGCGCTGCTGCGCGGCGATGACCATTCCGGCCTGCTGGCGATCCTGTTCCTGTTCGCCGTGGTCTGGGCCACCGACATCTTCGCCTATTTCGTCGGTCGCGCAGTCGGCGGCCCGAAGCTCGCGCCGTCGATTTCGCCCGGCAAGACACGGAGCGGCGCACTGGGGGGCGCTGTTGGTGGCGTCGTCGCCGGCGTCGTGCTCGCGGCATTTGCCGGCGCCGGCAACCTTGCCTGGCTCGGCCTTGTCGCGCTCCTGCTTTCGGCCGTCTCGCAGGCGGGCGACCTGTTCGAATCGTGGGTGAAGCGGCGCCACGGTCGCAAGGATTCCGGCCGGCTCATCCCCGGTCACGGTGGCGTGATGGACCGCGTGGACGGTCTTGTCGCCGCAGCCCTGGCACTGTACCTCATCGGCTGCGCCGCCGCTTCGGCCGACCATCCGGCACACGGCCTGTTCGCAGGTTGAGGGCATCCGGTCGGCGGATGCGGGGCGCCACGGATTCGCCTCGATCGGCGGCACATTCAGGCAGGCAATTCGGGGCAGGCAGGCAATTCGGGGCGGGCAGGCAATGCAGGCGGGCAGTTAGGGGCGACAGGTGAACGAATTCTTGCAGGCCCTGACCAGCACCGAAGGCATCGTGTTCGGAACGCTGGTGCCCTTCCTCTTCGTGCTGATGGTCGTCGTCTTCGTCCATGAAATGGGGCATTATCTGGTCGGCCGGCTGTGCGGCATCGGCGTCAGCGCCTTTTCCGTCGGCTTCGGCCCGGAACTCCTCGGCTTCAACGATCGACACGGCACGCGCTGGAAGCTGTGCGCCATTCCGCTCGGCGGCTATGTGAAATTCGTCGGCGACATGAACGCCACCTCAAGCCCGAGCGCGTCGGACACCGCCGCTCTGAGCGAGGCCGAGCGCAAGGTGGCGTTCCACACCCAGCCGGTCTGGAAGCGCGCGGCGACGGTCTTTGCCGGGCCGCTGTTCAATTTCCTGCTGACCATCGCCGTCTTCACCGTGCTGTTTACGACCTACGGGCGCTACGTGGCCGAGCCGACGGTTGCCGAAGTCACCGCCGGCAGCCCGGCCGCGGCCGCCGGCATCATGCCGGGCGACCGCTTCGTCAGCGTCGACGGCGAAAAGGTTGAAACCTTCGCCGACGTGCAGCGCCTCGTCTCGGGCCGCGGCGGCGACGCCATCACCTTCGTCATGCTGCGCGACGGCAAGGACGTCACGGTCGTCGCCACGCCGAAGCTGATGGAGCAGAAGGACGCGCTCGGCAACAAGGTGCAGGTCGCCGTCATCGGCGTCGTCAACAACCGGGAAATGGGGCAGCCACGCCTCGTCGCCTATACGCCAGTTCAGGCGTTCGGCGCGGCGGTCGAAGAAACCGGCCACATCGTCGAGCGCACCGGCCAGTTCATGAAGCGCTTTGCGGTCGGCCGCGAGGACAAATGCCAGCTCGGCGGACCGGTCAAGATCGCCGGCATGGCGGGGCAGGCGGCCAAGCTTGGCTTCGAATGGCTGGTGCAACTGGTTGCGCTGCTATCGGTCGGAATCGGTATCCTGAACTTGCTGCCGATTCCGCCGCTGGATGGCGGTCATCTTCTCTTCTACGCCATCGAGGCGGTGATCCGTCGGCCGGTGTCGGAGCGGATGATGGAGGCCGTCTATCGGGCTGGTTTCGTGCTGGTGCTGGCCTTCATGGGATTCGTTTTCTGGAACGATTTGTTTGGATGCTGAAATCATGAAGAAATTCGGTTTCGGGCACGATCGCGTTCAGGCCCCGTTTACCATGCGGGGGGATAGGAGTGACGCGAAAGCCACGCTGCGGCGGCAAGTAAATACAAATTAACCAGAAGCCTTGCGTGTAGGGAAAATCCGGTTATTACGGTATGGGAAATTGACCGCACGTCCGGTTTTCTCGCCGTGGGGACTTCGAGAAAAAGGTTCTAAAGCCCGATGAAGGCAGCATCCAAGTTTCTAAGCGCCGCGTCCGCGGCGGCCATGTCCGCCGCGCTGGTCGTGCCGGGCGCTGTGGTCGCGCAGCTTGCCGCCGTTTCGATTGCCGACGCGGCAGTCGTCAGCCGGATCGAGGTGCGCGGCAACCAGCGTGTCGAAGCCGACACGATTCGCAACTACATCGCGATCAAGCCCGGCAAGTCCTTCTCCAGCGCCGACATCGATCAGGCCGTGAAGGCGCTGTTCGGCACCGGCCTGTTCTCCGACGTGCAGATCAACCAGGTCGGTTCGAGCCTGGTCGTCACCGTGTCGGAGTACAAGGTCGTCAACCAGGTGCTCTTCCAGGGCAACAAGAAGATCAAGGACGCCCAGCTTTCCAACACCGTGCAGTTGAAGCCGCGCAGCTCATTCTCGCAGGCCGCTGCGGATGCGGACGTGCAGGCGATCAAGGCGGCTTATGCCCATATCGGTCGCGACGACGCTGCGGTGACGACGCAGATCATGGATCTCGGCGACAACCGCGTGAACGTCGTCTACAACATCAACGAGGGCGGCCGCACCAAGATCGCTGCGGTCAACTTCGTCGGCAACCACGCCTATTCCAGCCGCCGGCTGGCCGATATCATCAACACCAAGCGCTCGAATTTCCTGTCCTTCGTCCTGCGTGACGACGTCTTCGACGAAGACAAGCTGAAGGCGGACGAAGAGCTGCTGCGCCGCTTCTACTACAACCACGGCTATGCCGACTTCCAGGTCGTCTCGGCCTTCGGCGAGCTCAACGACCAGACCAACGAATACACCGTGACCATCACGGTGAACGAAGGCGATCGCTACAAGTTCGGCGACATCAGCGTCGACAGCTCGATCCCCGAGGTCGATTCGAAGGCGCTTCAGTCGGTGCTCGAGACGCATGCGGGCGATGTCTACAGCGCCAAGGACGTCGAGGACTCCATCGTCGCGCTGACCGAAAAGGTCGCGGGGCAAGGCTATGCCTTCGCCCAGGTGACGCCGCGCGGCGACCGGAATTTCGAGAACCACACCATTTCCGTCGTCTACACCATCGACCAGGGCACCAAGGCCTATGTCGAGCGCATCGAGATTCGCGGCAACACGCGCACGCGCGACTACGTGATTCGCCGCGAGTTCGACGTGAGCGAAGGCGACGCCTTCAACCAGGTCCTCATCCAGCGCGCGAAGAAGCGGCTGGAAGCGCTTGATTTCTTCGAGAAGGTCGATATTTCCACCGCTCCGGGCTCCGAGCCCGACCAGGTGGTGCTGGTGGTCGACGTGGTCGAGAAGTCGACCGGCGAGTTCTCCATCGGTGCCGGCTATTCGACCGGTGGCGACACGCCCGGCCCGTCGGTGCAGGGCGCCATCACCGAGCGCAATTTCCTCGGCCGCGGCCAGTTCATCCGCCTCTCGGCCGGTGGCGGCAAGCACTCGCGCGACTTCGGCCTCTCTTTCACCGAGCCCTATTTCCTCGGGCGCCGCATTGCGGCCGGCTTCGACATCTTCCGGTCGACGCGCGAATACGATACTTATGATGTGCAGACGACCGGCGGCACGGTCCGCTTCGGCCTGCCGATCACCAACAACATCTCGACGCAGCTGGCGTACAATATCTCGAAGGAAGAATATTCCTACGACAAGCGCTGCGATGCCAATGACGATGGCGTTCCTGATGCTGGCTGCGATGTCTCGTTGCCTATTCGCGACGGTGTCGCCAATAGCCCGTGGATCAAATCGTCCGTCAGCGGCAACATTATCTACAACACCATCGACGACACCAAGAATCCGCACTACGGCATCTACGCCAATGTCGGCGCGGAGTTCGCCGGCCTCGGCGGCGACGCGAAGTACTACAAGCTTACGGCGCGCGGCTCGGTCTATCAGACCCTGTCGGAAGAGATGGATATCGTCGGCCTTGTGTCCGGCGGCGCCGGCTACATCTCGGGCTACGGCAACAACGACCTGCGCATATTCGATCAGTTCCAGAGCACCGACCGCATCATTCGCGGCTTCGATTTCAACGGCATAGGCCCTGTTGCCTACAAGAACGGCATAGACGGCGCGGCCGGATACGATCACCTCGGCGGCACGACCTATTTCAACGCTTCGGCCGAGGCGCAGTTCCCGTTGCCGCTGGTGCCCGAAAGCATCGGCCTGCGCGGTGCGGTGTTTGCCGACGCCGCTACGCTGTACGGCACCAAGATCGCTGGCGCCGTGGCGTCGTCCACCGGCATGGAGTGGCGTGCATCGGCCGGCGTCAGCCTGATCTGGGCGTCGCCGTTCGGCCCGCTGCGTATCGACTACGCGGTCCCGCTCGCCAAGGAAAAGACCGACGACGTGCAGGAGTTCAACTTCGGCATATCGACCCGCTTCTGATTGCCGCCAGACCAAGCTTCCGGGCCTCCCGGTCCGGAAGCGGGCGAGCCAGCTGGACATTGCTCTCGAATGACGGATCCGGTGTTCTTTGTGCCTTCACGCCGGTATACGGTGGCTGAGGTCGCGAACCTGACCGGCTCCCAGCTTTCCAATACCGCCTATTCCGAAACGCTGATCGAAACCATCGCGTCCGCCGGCGACGGCGACGAAGGCGCGCTCGTCTTCGTCGAAGGCAAGCGCAATATCGGGCTGATGGAAGGCTTGCGCGCCGCCGCAGTCCTGTGCCCGCCCGAATTCGCCGACAAGGCGCCGGCCGGCGTCGCCGTGCTCGTCAATGCGCGGCCGCACCAGGCCTTCGCCATGGTCGGCCGGCTGATGTTCCCGGCCGCCGCCACTCCCGTCGCTTTCACCTCCGAAACCGGCGTGTCGCCCGGCGCGCATATTGATGCCTCCGCCCATGTCGAGCCGGGCGCCGTCATCGAGGCCGGCGCCGTCATCGGTCCCGGCGTCGGCATCGGTCGGGGCACCGTCGTGGCGCCGAACGCCGTCATCGGTCGCGACTGTCAGATCGGCCGCGACGGCTATGTCGGTCCCGGCGTCAGCATCCAGTATGCACTGGTCGGCAACCGCGTCATCATCCATGGCGGCGCCCGCATCGGCCAGGACGGCTTCGGCTTCGTCGGCGGCGCCAGGGGACCGGAGCGCGTACCGCAGATCGGCCGCGTCATCATCCAGGACGACGTCGAAATCGGCTCCAACACCACCGTCGATCGCGGCGCCATGGCCGATACCGTCATCGGCGAAGGCACCAAGATCGACAATCTGGTGCAGGTCGCCCACAATGTCCGCATCGGTCGCGGCTGTATCATCGCCGGCCATTGCGGCATTTCCGGCTCGGTCACTCTCGGCGATTTCGTCATGCTGGGCGGCCGCGTCGGCATCGCCGACCATTTGACCGTCGGCGACCGTGTGCAGGTGGCCGCTTCGGCCGGCCTGATGTACGATATCCCGGCCGGCGAGCGCTGGGCTGGCCTGCCGGCCCAGCCGATGCGCGATTTCTTCCGCGAACTGTCGGCGATCCGCAATTTCACCAAGCATTCCAGAGGGGACAAGAATGGCTGACGCCGTCGCCTCCACGCTCGAGGCAGTCGATGTCATCGGGTTGATGAAGCTCCTGCCGCATCGCTATCCTTTCCTGATGATCGACCGCATCGTCGATATCGACGGTGACAATTCCGCCGTCGGCATCAAGAACGTGACGATGAACGAACTGCATTTTCTCGGCCATTTCCCCGACCAGCCGGTGATGCCGGGCGTGCTGATCGTCGAGGCGATGGCACAGACCGCCGGCGCGATCTGTATCCGCGCCGCCCGCGCCGCGAAGCCGTCGCTGGTCTATTTCCTCACCATCGACGGTGCCAAGTTCCGTAAGCCGGTCGTTCCCGGCGACCAGTTGCGCATTTACGTAAAAAAGCTCAAGAAGCGCGGCAACCTTTTGAAGTTCGCCTGCGAGGGCATGGTCGACGGCACCAAGGTCGCCGAGGCCGAGATCCAGGCGATGATGGTCGTCGACGAATAGAACAGGTGTCCATGCAGTCCCAGGCAATCATTCATCCGTCGTCCGTCATCGAGCCGGGCGCGCGGATCGGCAGCGGTGTCCGCATCGGCCCGTTCTGCCATGTGAGCGCGGACGCGGTGATCGGCGACCGTGTCGAACTCGTAAGCCACGTGTCGATCATGAACGCGACGACGCTCGGCGAAGGCACCAAGGTCTATCCGATGGCCACTCTCGGCGCGCCGCCGCAGAACACCAAGCACAAGGGCGGCCGCACCACGCTCGTCATCGGCGCCAACTGCACCATCCGCGAAAACGTCACCATGCATATCGGCACCGACGGCAGCCGTGGCGAAACGATCATCGGTGAAAACGGCTACTTTCTCGCCTACACCCACATCGCGCATGACTGCGTCGTCGGCCGCAACGCCACCTTCACCAACGGCGCCACGCTGGCCGGCCATTGCGAGATCGGCGACAACGTCAATGTCGGCGGCTTGACGGCCGTCCACCAGTTCGTCCGCGTCGGTGACAACGCCTTTCTGGCCGGCTGTTCGGCCGTCGTCGGGGACGTCATTCCCTACGGCATGGCGGTCGGCAACCGCGCCAAGCTGCGCGGCTTCAATATCATCGGGCTGAAACGGTCCGGCATGCCGCTGAGCCAGATCAAGGAGATGCGGCGCGCCTACCGCATGATCTTCAGCCATACCCATCCGCTCGCCGAGAATCTCGTCAAGGCGCGCGCCGAATTCGCCAATTCCCCTATCGTCATGAAGATCGTCGACTTCCTGTCGACCCGCGACAAGCGCTACTACACCGTGCCGCCGCTGGACAGCGACGACGGCGATGACGAAGACTGACGGCGAAGCGCGCTATGTTCTGCCGGCTGGCGCAAGAGCAGGCATCATCGCCGGCGGTGGTGCGCTGCCGCTGACGATCGCCAAGGCGCTGAAGGAGCAGGGCGCCGACCCCTTCGTGCTCATCCTTGCCGGAGAGGCCGAGCCGGGCTCGCTGCTGGAAAGCTGCGATCACGAGACGCGCCCGCTGGAGGACATCGGCAAGCTCGTCGCCATCTTGAAGCGCCACCGCGTCACGCATCTGGTGATGGCGGGTGAAATCCGCCGCCGGCCGAAACTGTCGGCCCTGCGGCCGAGCCTCAGCCTGCTTGCCTGGCTGCCCACCGTCATAGCCGGGCTAGCCCAGGGTGACGACGGGCTGCTGCGACTCGTCATGCGCCGGCTGGAAACCAACGGAATCCATGTCGTCGGTGCGCATGAGATCGTGCCGGAGCTGCTGGCGACGGAAGGTGCCTGGACGAAGACCACGCCCAAGCCGAAGGATTGGCGCGACGTCGCCGCCGCGCGCGCCGCCGCCGAGGCGATCGGCGCGCTCGATATCGGGCAGGGCGCCGTCGCCATCGGCGGCCGCGCCATTGCGCTGGAAGGCATCGAAGGCACGAACGGCCTGCTGGAACGGGTGCGCGACCTGCGCGGGCACGGCCGGCTCGCCGGCAAGACGGGCGGCGTGCTGGTCAAATGCCTGAAACCCGGCCAGGAACTGCGCGCGGATCTGCCGACGGTCGGACCGACCACCATCGAGCTGGCTCATGCCGCCGGCCTGTCCGGCATCGCGGTGGAGGCTGGCCGCTCGCTGGTCATGGACGGACCGGGGCTGGTCGCGCGCGCCGATGCGCTCGGCCTGTTTGCGCTCGGCCTGCCGGCGCGGGAGGGTGGCGATGGCGACTGAACCGCTGAAGATCGCCATCGTCGCCGGCGAAGAATCGGGCGACCTGCTGGGCGCCGACCTTGTGCGCGCCTTGCGCAAGGCCACAGGACGCGAGGTGCGCCTCGTCGGGCTGGGCGGCCGGCACATGGCCGAACTCGGCCTGCAGTCGCCCTTCGACGCTGGCGAGATCGCGCTGATCGGCTTGAGCGAGATCATGACGGGTCTGCCGCGCTTGATGCGCCGCATCGGCGAGATCGCCGCCCTTGTTACGCGGGAAAAGCCGGATTGCCTCATTACCATTGACAGTCCGGATTTTTCGTTGCGTGTCGCCCGCAAGGTGCGTGCGGCAGCGCCTGCGATCCCGATCGTCCATTATGTCTGCCCGAGCGTCTGGGCCTGGCGGCCGGGCAGGGCGCCGGCCATGCGCCCTTACGTCGACCGCATCCTGTGCCTGCTGCCGTTCGAGGCGAAGGAACTGGAACGGCTGGGCGGGCCGCCCGGCACATTTGTCGGCCATCGACTGACGCAGGACCCCGGCGTGCTGGCCGCCGCCGCCGAACAGGCGAAGCCGCGCGATTTTTCGCTGGATCGGGTCAAGACGCTGCTGATCCTGCCCGGCTCCCGGCGCGGCGAGGTGCGTCGCCTGATCGAGCCGTTCGGCGAAACCGTATCGATCCTCGGCCGGCGCGGCCACAAGATGCGGCTCATTTTGCCGACCGTGCCGCATGTCGCCGATCTCGTCCGGTCCGCGACGGCGAACTGGAACGAACGGCCCGAAATCGTCACCGATCCGCAAGGCAAGTGGCGTGCTTTCGGCATTGCGGACGCGGCCGTGATCGCGTCTGGAACCGTTTCGCTGGAACTGGCGCTGAGCGGCGTGCCGATGATCTCCTGCTACCGCTTCGATCCGGTCATGCAGGCGGTGCAGAGCCTTGTGAAGATCTGGACGGGCGTGCTGCCGAACCTGATCGCCGACCGGCCGGTCGTGCCCGAAAGCTACAACAGCTATGTGCGGCCGATGTCGCTGGCGCGCCACGTCGAGGCGCTGTGGGCCGACACGCAACTGCGTGGGTGGCAGAAAGACGGCTTCGCCGAAGTGCGCCGCCGCATGACGACGGCGAAACCGTCGGGCGAGATCGCGGCGGCGGCGGTAATGGATGTGGTGAAGGGGAATAGGGGAATAGGGGAATAGGGGAATAGGGAGATATTCCGGTCCCTTACTCCCTTATTCCCCTACTCACGTAATCCCTTACCTCTTGGCAATCGGCACGTAGTCGCGTTCGGGAGCGCCGATGTAGAGCTGGCGCGGACGGCCGATCTTCTGGTGCGGGTCCTCGATCATTTCCTTCCACTGGGCGATCCAGCCGACCGTGCGCGCGACCGCGAACAGCACGGTGAACATGGTGGTGGGGAAGCCGAGTGCCTTCAGCGTGATGCCGGAATAGAAATCGACGTTCGGATAGAGCTTCTTGTCGATGAAGTACTCGTCCGTCAGCGCGATTTTTTCCAGTTCCATGGCGATGTCGAGCAGCGGATCGTCCTTGATGCCGAGTTCGCCGAGCACCTCGTGCGCCGTCTTCTGCATGATCTTGGCGCGCGGGTCGTAATTCTTGTAGACGCGGTGGCCGAAGCCCATCAGCCGGAACGGATCGTTCTTGTCCTTGGCGCGGGCGATGAACTCCGGAATGTGATCGACATGGCCGATCTCGGACAGCATGTTGAGCGCCGCTTCGTTGGCGCCGCCATGCGCCGGCCCCCACAGGCAGGCGATGCCGGCCGCGATGCAGGCGAAGGGGTTCGCGCCCGACGAGCCTGCCAGACGCACCGTGGAGGTCGAGGCGTTCTGCTCGTGGTCCGCGTGCAGGATGAAGATGCGTTCCATGGCGCGCGCCAACACCGGGTTGACCTTGTATTCCTCGCACGGCACCGCAAAGCACATATGCAGGAAGTTGGCGGCGAAGTTCAGATCGTTCTTCGGGTAAACGAAGGGCTGGCCGATATGGTACTTGTACGCCATCGCCGCGATCGTCGGCATCTTGGCGATCAGGCGCATGGAGGCGACCATGCGCTGGTATGGGTCGGAGATGTCGGTCGAGTCGTGGTAGAAGGCCGACAGCGCGCCGACCACGCCGCACATCACCGCCATCGGGTGCGCGTCGCGGCGGAAGCCGGAGAAGAATTTCGACATCTGCTCGTGCACCATGGTGTGGCGCGTGACGCGGTGGTCGAAATCGTCCTTCTGCGCCTTCGTCGGCAGTTCCCCGTAGAGCAGCAAGTAGCAGACCTCGAGGAAATCGCCGTGCTCGGCGAGCTGGTCGATGGGATAGCCGCGATGCAGCAGGATGCCGGCGTCGCCGTCGATATAGGTGATGGCCGATTCGCAGCTGGCCGTGGAGGTGAAGCCCGGATCGTAGGTGAAGGCGCCGGTGTCCTTGTAAAGCGCGCCGATGTCGATGACGTCGGGGCCGACGGAGCCGCTTCGGACCTTGAATTCGTGCGCTTTGCCGCCCAGCTCGAGTTTCGCGATCTGCTCGGTCATTGCAAACTCCTTTTCGTTTCCTCTGTCCCGTCGGACAAAAATATCCTGCAACGCAAAATGCCTAAAAAAGCAGCTATTGTAGGGATTGCCGCCAAATCGGCCTCATTGGTCCAGCGGCAATGTTGCACCGCAAAAGACACCTTTCAATGCCAATTTTCTTGGGCCAGCTTTCCCTAATCGATTTGATCGGAAATGCGCGCCAGACTTTCGTCGCGCCCGAGGACCGCCAGAACGTCGAACACGCCGGGCGACGTCGACCGGCCCGTCAGCGCCGCCCGCAGCGGTTGCGCCACCTTGCCGAGTTTCAGGCCCGACTGTTCCGCATAGGTGCGCACGGCCGCTTCCGCATTGTGCGCGCTCCAGTCCGTGATCGCTTGCAGGCCGGGCAGCACCGCCCGCAATACGCCCTTGGCGCCGGCGTCGAGAATGGTCGCGGCCTTCTCGTCGAGCGCGAGCGGGCGGTCCGCGACGATGAACCAGGCGCTGTCGGCGAGTTCGATCAGCGTCTTGGCGCGCTCTTTGAGGCCGGGCATGGCCTCGAGGAGCTGGGCTCTCGCCTTGTCGTCCAGCCTGTCGGCCAGCGCCTTGCCGTCAGGGAGATGCGGCAGCGTCTCGATCAGGATCTTCGTCAGCGCCGCATCGTCCATGGCGCGCATGTGGACACCGTTCAGCGCCTCCAGTTTGGCGAAGTCGAAACGCGCCGCGCCCTTGTTGACGTCGACGATGTCGAACCAGGAAATCATGTCGGTGATCGACATCACCTCGTCGTCGCCATGACTCCAGCCCAGCCGCGCCAGATAGTTGAGCAGCGCCTCCGGCAGGTAGCCCATGGCGCGATAGGCCTCGACGCCGAGCGCGCCGTGGCGCTTGGAAAGCTTGGCGCCGTCCGCGCCGTGGATGAGCGGGATATGCGCCATCTTCGGCACGGCCCAGCCCATCGCCTCGTAGATCGTGGTCTGGCGCGCGGCGTTGGTGAGATGATCGTCGCCGCGGATGATGTGGGTGACGCCCATGTCGTGATCGTCCACCACGACGGCATGCATATAGGTCGGCACGCCGTCCGAACGCAGGATGATGAGGTCGTCGAGATCCTTGTTGGGGAAGCGCACTTCGCCCTGCACGAGATCGTGCACGACCGTCTCGCCCTCGCGCGGCGCCTTGATGCGTACCGCGCCCGGCACGCCCTTCGGCGCCTCGGACGGATCGCGGTCGCGCCACTGGCCATTGTAGCGCGGCGGTAGGCCCTGCGCCCGCGCCGCCTCGCGCATGGCCGCCAGTTCCTCCGGCGTCTCGTAGGCGTAGTAGGCCTTGCCGGCGCGCACCAGTTCCTCGGCCACCTCGCGGTGACGCCCCGCGCGCTGGAACTGCGAGACGGCGTCGCCGTCCCAGGTCAGGCCGAGCCATGTCAGGCCATCGAGGATGGCCGCCGTCGCGGCCTCCGTCGAGCGTTCGCGGTCGGTGTCTTCGATGCGCAAGAGCATCTTGCCGCCGGTGTGCTTGGCATAGAGCCAGTTGAACAGCGCCGTGCGCGCGCCGCCGATGTGCAGGAAGCCGGTGGGCGAGGGGGCGAAGCGGGTGACGATCGTGTCGGACATGGAGAAAAGCTCGGCTTTGTGCGGATGCGGCGCCGGACTTTCCCGCGCCGCGCGTTCATGTAGCATAGGAGGTCCACGGCGCAAGGGGCAGGGGCCGATGGCCGGACGGGGCCGGGGCGAGGAACGCGAGGCAGGCAGGACGCAGGGCGCCAACGAAAGGGCGCTGTTTGCGCCTTCCGCCGAGCCCGAGGCGATTTCGCCGGCGCGCGGGCCGCCTGAACGAAGCGGACACGCCGACTTTGCCGGCGGTCCTGTGGATTCGCCATCGGCAACAGGCGGCCGCGCGGCGAAAACTGCAAGCCACGCACCGGACCGCATCGACATCGCTTCGTTGGAACGGGCAGACCCGGGGGTCTTTTCCCGGCCATCCATGCAGCGATCCGCCACAAGGTCCGGCGTTCTTGTTCGGCTCATGCGGACGTTGCGAAAGGCCACCCTGCGTGGGCTCGCCGCTGAAACGGCGATTGCGGCGACCGCGGAGATCGACCGTGGCGTCGCTTTCCTGCTGGTGCCGGTGTTTTTGGCGGTCGGGGTGGTTGCCTATTTCTCGCTGACTGAGGAACCCGGTTTCCTCCAGCCGCTGGCGAGTTCGGCAGCGCTCGGCGTCGCGACGCTGCTGGCGCGCTCGCGGCCGAAGCTGCACCTGGCGCTGATGGCGGCGCTGCTGGTTGCGCTGGGCGCCCTGTGCGCCAAGGTCGAGACGTGGCGCGCTTCGACCGTCATGTTCGGGTCCGAAATATCGACCCGGCTGACCGGCCGCGTCGCCGCGATCGATGCCATGGCCAACGGCCGCATCCGGCTGACCCTGGACGTGCTTTCGACGGCGAGGCCGAAACTGCGCTACCAGCCGGACCGCGTGCGCCTTTCGGCCCGCGCCGTGCCGCCGGGGTTGACCGCCGGCGCGACGGTCAGCGGTTTTGCCAGGCTTTTACCGCCGACCGGGCCGGTGCGCCCCGACAGCTACGACTTTTCGTTCGGAAGCTATTTCGACGGCATCGGCGCCAGTGGCTTCTTTCTCACCAATCCGACGCTTGAGACGGCCACGCCGGCGCCGTTGGCGCAGCGCCTGTCGGCGGCGGTGGAGCGGGCCCGCGATGCGATAGCCGACCGCATCCGCGCTGCCATCGGCGGGCCGGAAGGGGAGATCGCAGCGGCCCTCATCGTCGGCGTGCGTGCGGGCATTCCCGAGACGATCAACGAGGCAATGCGCAAGACCGGCATCTATCACATCATCTCCATTTCGGGTCTGCATATGGCGCTGGTAGCCGGAACGGTGATGGCGCTGCTGCGCGGCGCCTTCGCGCTGTTTCCGGAGTTCTCCTCGCGCCGGCCGGTGAAGAAATACGCCGCCGCCGCCGCCCTGTTCGCCATTGCGGCCTACCTGTTCATCTCCGGTGTGGTGGTGGCGGCCGAGCGCAGTTTCATCATGCTGGCGGTGATGCTGACGGCGGTGCTGTTCGACCGCGCGGCGCTGACCATGCGCAACCTCGCCATCTCGGCCATTGCCGTCATTATGGTGTCGCCGCACGAAGTCGTCGGCCAGAGCTTCCAGATGTCCTTCGCCGCCACCGCGGCCCTTGTCGGCGCCTATGCAGGCTGGAGCGGCCGGCGCGCCGGTCGCGGAGACGGAGCGCCGCCCAACCGCCCGTGGCCGTGGGCAATGGCGCATCGGCTCATGGCCGCGACCGGCGCCGCCGCGCTCACCTCCATCGTCGCCGGCAGCGCCACGACGCTTTTTGCCATGTGGCACTTCCAGCGCGTCGCGCCGCTCAGCCTGTTCGCCAATCTTGCCGTGATGCCGATCGTTTCCATACTGGTCATGCCCTTCGCGGTGCTAGCGGCCATCGCCATGCCCTTCGGCGCCGACTGGCCGTTTCTCTACGTGATGGGCAAGGGATTGACGGCGATGATCGCGATTTCCGGCTGGATCGCCGAGCGATCGCCGCTCGACGCCGTCGGTCTTGTGTCCGTCCAGTCGGTGCTGTTCGTCACGGTCGCCCTGGTCATCGCCACCATGGCGACGACGTGGCTCAGGCTGGCGGCCCTGCCTTTCGCCCTGGCCGGGCTGGTGACGATCCATCAGGTCAGGACGCCGGACGCGCTGGTGTCGGAAGACGCGAAGCTGGTGGCGCTGCCGATCGGCGGCGGGGAGCTTGCCGTCAGCCGCGCTCGGCCCAACGGGTTCACCGCCGACAACTGGCGTCGCGCGCTCGACGCCGAGACGCTGGTGACGCCCGAGACGCTGAAAGGCGCCGATACACGCTTCACCGGCACCGATGCCGCGCTCGACCTGCCGCCCGGCACGCCCTTCCTGTGCGCGGACGGCCTGTGCCTGGCACGCCATCCTTCCGGCGCCATCGTCGTGCGCGCCCAGGACACCGCCGCGGCCCGGCCCGCCTGTGCGTTCGCCTCGCTCATCGTCATCGCCGACGCCAGGGCAAAAGACCCCTGCCGCGATTCCGCCGTTTCCGTGATCACCGCCCGCCAGCTTGCCCGCTCCGGCAGCGCGGCGGTCTATTTCGACCCCGCTGCAAACCGCGCGCCGGAAGTCCGTTTCGCGGTGGAGGAAAATTACCGCCCCTGGCACGTCCAGCGCGCCTTCTCACGCGAAGCGAGAGGACTTGCTCCCTATCAACGCAAGGACCGGAAACCCAAAACCCCGGATAGGCCCGCAGCAGGTTCAGCTTCGAATCGCTGACCCGCAACGGCCGGTCTAGTGACTTCGCCGTCAGCCGGTGCATCAGCTGCCGACCGCGCGAAAGGCGGCCTGGCGGAAGATCGGCCGGCGTCAGTCAGTAGCGGCGGATCAGCCCGACCAGCTTGCCTCGCACCGATACCCGGTCAGGACCGAAGATGCGCGTCTCGTAGGCCGGATTGGCGGCTTCCAGCGCGATCGAAGCGCCCTTGCGGCGGAAGCGCTTCAGCGTCGCCTCCTCGTCGTCGACGATGGCTACGACGATCTCGCCCGGCGTCGCCGTGCTGGCGTTCTTGATGATGACCGTGTCGCCGTCGAAAATGCCGGCCTCGATCATCGAATCGCCCTTCACCTCGAGCGCGTAATGCTCGCCGCCGGAAATCATCTCGGGCGGCACGGTGATGGAATGGGTGCGGCTCTCGATCGCCGCGATCGGCACGCCGGCGGCGATGCGCCCCATGACCGGGATCGACACCGCCGCGCCGGCATCGTCGTTGCCGGCGGCATGCAGGCGCGGCGTTTCCTTGGGCGCCGCGCGTCCGCTGCCGCCATGCCCAAGGCCACCCTGGATGACGCCGGGCGAGAATTTCTTCGCCGCATTGAGCCCCGGCGCGATCGAATCGGGCAGGCGGATCACCTCCAGCGCGCGCGCCCGGTTGGGCAGGCGACGGATGAAGCCGCGCTCCTCCAGCGCCGTGATCAGCCGGTGGATGCCGGACTTGGAAGCGAGATCCAGCGCCTCCTTCATCTCGTCGAAGGACGGCGGAATGCCGCTTTCCTTCAGCCGTTCATGGATGAAGACAAGAAGTTCGTGCTGCTTGCGCGTCAACATTCGGGCCCCCAGGTGCTCGAAACAGAATCGGAAAACAAACCCGGAACAAACACTATCTGTTCCAGTTGTGTTCCGCAACCGTTTAAAGTTTAGTGAATGCGTTGACGATTTGTTCAGGATGCCGTGGCGGGGGCGGGATCGCGCAGCAGCAGGACGGAACAGAGGTCGCCGGCGGCGGCCGCCGACGCATGGGGCGTGCGCACGATCAGCCCGTTGGCGTCCGACAGCGTGCGCAGCATGGATGAATCCTGCACGCCGAAGGGCGTGGCGAGGAGGCCGTTCTGCGTCTCGCGCACCACGGCGCGGATATAATCCTGCCGCTGGTCGTTGGCGGGCAGGGCACCACCCAGCCGGGCAGCTCTGATGTCCTGAGCGAAGGGGCGGCCGCCGAGGCGGGCAAGCAGCGGTTTCAGGAAAAGCTGCGAGCACACCAGGCTCGCCACCGGGTTGCCGGGCAGGCCGATGCACCATCTGGTGCCCAGGCGCCCGAACATCAGCGGCTTGCCGGGGCGCATGGCGATCTTCCAGAAATCGAGCGTCATGCCCTCGCCGGTCAGAACGTCGTGGACGAGGTCGCGGTCGCCGACGGAAGCGCCGCCCAGCGTGACGATGACGTCGGCGTCTGCCTCCACCGCCTGCCTGACCAGCGCGGCGATCGCTTCCTTGCGGTCGGCGGCGATGCCGAGGTCGAGTGCGCGCGCGCCCACCGATGCCGCCGCCGCCGCGACGCCATAGGCGTTGGAGGAGATGATCTGGTCCGGGCCGAGAGCGCCGCCGGGCGCCACCAGTTCGTCGCCGGTGGCGATGACGGCGACCAGCGGTCGCCGCACCACCGCGATTCGCGGGTGGTCGGCGGATGCGGCGAGCGACAGCGCGGCCGGGTCGAGCAGCCGGCCTTTTTCCAGCAGTGCGTCGCCGGTGCGAAAATCCAGCCCGGCGCGCCGGATGTTGCGGCTCTCCCCGGCGGGCTCCAGAACTTCGATCGTAGCGCCGTCGAGACGGCGCACGTTCTCCTGGATGACGATTGTGTCGGCGCCGGCCGGCAGCGGCGCGCCGGTGAAGACACGCACGGCCTGGCCTGCCGCCACAGTGCCGGCGAAGGCGCGGCCGGCCGGTGCTTCGCCGACCACCGAGAGCCGAACGGGAACGGTGGCCACGTCGACTGCCCGGACGGCATAGCCGTCCATCGCCGACGCGTCGAAAGGCGGCTGCGTGCGGCGTGCCGTCACCGCTTCGGCAAGGACACGGCCGAAGGCATCGTGCAGCGCCGCGCTTTCGGCCGGCAGCGGCGCCGCGCCGTTGAGCAGGCGCCGCAGCGCTTCCTCGACGGGAAGCAGGGCCATCAGCGCGCCCTTTCCGCCGGAACCGCGACGTAGGTGCCGGACTTGCCGCCGGTCTTCTCGACCAGCCGGATGCCGGAGATCGTCATGGCGCGGTCCACCGCCTTGGCCATGTCGTAGATGGTCAGGCAGGCGACGGAAGCGGCCGTCAGCGCCTCCATCTCGACGCCGGTCTTGCCGGTGACGCGCGCCAGCGCCGTCACCTTCAGGCCGGGCAGCGCCTCGACCGGTTCGATCTCGACGGAAACCTTGGTCAACAGCAGCGGATGGCAGAGCGGAATCAGCTCATGTGTCTTCTTGGCGGCCATGATGCCGGCGATGCGCGCCGTGCCCAGAACGTCGCCTTTCTTGGCATTGCCGGCGAGGATCATCGCCAATGTCTCGCGCAACATCGAGACATAGCCCTCGGCGATCGCCGTGCGCTCGGTTTCGGCCTTGGCGCCGACATCGACCATATGCGCTTCGCCTTGCGCGCCGATATGGGTGAGGCCGGTTGCGCCGCTCATGGTCAGGCCCGCGCCGCCGTCGCCGCGTCGAGGCCGAGCAGGGCCTGCGTCGCGGCCGTCACGTCGGCCTGCCGCATCAGGCTTTCGCCGACCAGGAACGTGCCGATGCCGGCCTTTTCCAGCCTCCGGCAGTCGGCATGGGTGAAGATGCCGCTCTCGCCGACAAGCAGCCGGTCGGCCGGCACCAGTTTCGCCAGCCGCTCCGAGGTTTCCAGCGTCGTCTCGAAGGTGCGCAGGTTGCGGTTGTTGATGCCGATCAGGCGAGAGGAAAGTTTCAGTGCGCGTTCGGTTTCGGCTTCGTCGTGCACCTCGACCAGCGCATCCATGCCGAGGTCGATGGCCGTGTCCTCAAGCGCGCGCGCCATGGCATCGTCCACGCTGGCCATGATGATGAGGATGGCGTCGGCGCCCCAGGCGCGCGCCTCGTAGACCTGATAGGTGTCAAACAGGAAATCCTTGCGCAGGGCGGGCAGGGCGGTTGCCGTGCGGGCGGCGGTCAGGAATTCCGGCGCGCCCTGGAAGGAGGGCGCATCGGTCAGCACCGACAGGCAGGCGGCGCCGCCCATTTCATAGGCGCGGGCCAGCGCCGGCGGATCGAAATCGGCGCGGATCAGCCCTTTGGAGGGGCTCGCCTTCTTCACCTCGGCGATCAGCGCGAAAAGGCCATCCGCGCGCTTCCGTTCGAGCGCGACGCGAAAGCCGCGCGGGGCGTCGGCGTCTTTCGCCCGCGCCTTGATCTCGGCCAGCGGCAGGCGCGCCTTGGCGGCGGCGATCTCGTCGCGCTTATAGGCCTCGATCTTTTTCAGGATATCGGCCATGGCCTACTCGCCGGAAACCTCGACCAGCCGGTCCAGCACGGCCAGCGCCTTGCCGGCGTCGATGGCGGCGGCGGCGGCGTCCATGCCGTCCTTCAAGGCGGCGACCCTGCCGGCCACCACCAGCCCGGCGCCGGCGTTCATCAGCACCGTGTCGCGATAGGCGCCGGCCTTGCCTGAAAGCACCCCTCGCAACGCTGCGGCGTTGTAGGCGGCGTCGCCGCCGCGCAGTTCGTCCTTCGTATGGCGCGGCAGGCCGAAGTCCTCCGGCGTCAGCGTGAAGGTGCGGATCTTACCGCCCGCCAACTCGGCGACATGCGTTTGCCCGGTCGTGGTGATCTCGTCGTAGCCGTCGCCGTGCGCCACCCAGACGTGGGCGGCCCCCAGCGCTCTCAGCGTCTCGGCCACAGGCTCCACCCATTCGGGCGCGAAGACGCCGACCATCTGGCGGTCGACGCCGGCCGGATTGGAGAGCGGACCGAGCAGGTTGAAGATGGTGCGGGTGCCGAGTTCGACGCGCGTCGGGCCGACATGCTTCATGGCCGGATGATGTGCCGGCGCGAACATGAAACCGACGCCGGCCTTGGCGATGCAATGGCCGATCGCTTCCGGCGCAAGGTCGATCTTGACGCCGAGCGCCGTCAGCACGTCCGCCGCGCCGGTCTGCGAGGACAGGCCGCGATTGCCGTGCTTGGCGACCGGCACGCCGCAGGCGGCGATGACGAAGGCCGAGGCGGTGGAGATGTTGACGCTGTGCGAGCCGTCGCCGCCGGTGCCGACGATGTCCACCGCTCCGGCGGGCGCCGTGACGCGCAGCATCTTGTCGCGCATGGTGGCGACGGCGCCGGAAATCTCGTCCACCGTCTCGCCGCGCACCCTGAGCGCCATCAGGAAGCCGCCGATCTGGCCGGGCGTGGCGTCGCCCGACATGATGATGTCGAAGGCTTCGCGCGCTTCCTCGAAGGTCAGCGGCGCACCCGCCGCCACCTTGGCGATGTGCGGCTTCAGCGCGCTCATTGCAGCGCCTGCTGCATGGCCGTCTGGTCGATGCTGACCGCGTACTGGGTCTGCAACTGCGCCACCAATTCATCGAGCAGGTCGTCGGACAGGCCGGAGGCGAAGGATTTCTGCGCGTCCTCCGGCACGGCGCTGGCGTCCGCGCCGGCGGGCTCGAACACCTCGGCCACTTTGAACAGGATCTCGCCGTCGCCGGTCGGGGAGGGAACGAGGCCGGTGCCGCCTTCGCCGACGCCGAACATCACCGCGGCCCCGGCCTTGCCGAAGTCCGCGTCGTCGGCTTCGCGCTTCAGGCCGCGCTTGGTCTGCTTCTCCAGTTTCAGCTCAGTGGCCAGCGTGTCGAGCGGCGTGCCGTCTTTCAAGCGCTTCTCGAGTTCGGAAGCTTTGGCCTGGAGGCGTTTGGTGGTTTCCTCCGCCGTCCAGTCGGCCACGACCTTCTGGCGCACTTCGTCCAGCGTGCGGTCGCGCGCCGGTGTGACGCCGTTCACCTCGTAGAAGACATAGCCGTTGTCGGCGGTCGTCAGCCCCTCGTTTTCCATGCCGGTTTCGGCGTCGAAGACGGCGCGGATCAGCTGTGCCGATTCGGGCAGGTCCTTGATGACGCTGCCGTCCGGCCGCTGGCCGGCGCGGTCGATGGCGTCGACGGTGACGACCTTCAGCTTGAGCTTGTTGGCGGCTTCCTGCAACGTCGCGCCGCCGGCGCGCGCGTCTTCGTAGGAATCATGCACGTCGAGCAGGACGCGGCTGGCCTCGCCGAGCGCGAGCTGCTTGCGGATTTCGTCGGAAACCTGCGCAAGCGGCTTGACCACTTCGGGCGTGATGGCGGTGACGCGCAGCAGAACCGGCCCGAAGCTGCCCTGCACGACGCCGCTCACCTCGTTGAGCCCGAGCGAGAAGGCCGCGTCGGCGATCGCCTTGTCGCCGATCTTGTCCTTGGCGAGCGTGCCGAGGGAGAGATCGGCCACCGTCTTGCCCTGCGCCGCCGCCAGCTTGTCGAAGGTGCCGCCGGTTTTCAGCGAATCCAACGCGGCCTTCGCCTCGTCCGCGGTCTTGAACACGATCTGCTCGATGGTGCGCGTTTCGGGCGTGGTGTAGCCGGCCTTGTTCTTCTCGTAGTCTTCCTGCACCTGCTGGTCGGTGATGGCGCTGACGTCCATGATGTCCTGCGGCTCGAGCCGGACATAGGAGAATTTGCGGTATTCCGGCGCCGCATAGGTCTTCTTGTTGTCCTCGAAATACTTCTTCAGCACGTCGTCGGACGGGGCCTCGATGGGCTCGACCAGCGATTTCGGCAGGGTGAGGTAGTCGATGGTGCGATCCTCTCCGCGATAGAGCGCGACCGCCTTGAGGAAGGTGTCGGGCACCTTCATGCCGTCGGAAACGGCTTCGACGATCTGCTGGCGCACCGCTACCTGCGCGCGGTTACTGAGGTAGTCTTCCGGCCGCATGCCGACCTGGCGCAATATGTATTCGAACGTCTGCCGGTCGAACTTGCCGTCCTGTCCTCTGAAGGCGGGGTCTTCGCGCGTCAATTCGGCCAGCCGGTCCTTGGAGAGCCCGAGGCTCATCTTGCGGGCCTGCTCGTCCAGCACCGCGCCGGAAACGAGCTGCGCCAGCACCTGGTTGTCGAGGCCCAGCGCCTTGGCCTGGTCGCGCGTCAGCCGCTGGCCGAACTGCTGCGACATGGCGTTGATCTGCCGATCGTAGGCGAGCCGGTACTCGGTCACGGAAACCGAAGTACCGCCGACGGTGACGACGGATTCGTGCCCGGCGATCCCGGCGATGCGCCCGGAAATGCCCCAGACCGCGAAGCTGAGGACCAGGATGGACAGCAGGGCCTTGGCAACCCAGGTTCCCGCCGCGTTTCTCAAAGTTCCGAGCATGATGCCGTCCAAATTGCCTGAAACATGCGCAATAGCGTCCTTCCATGCCAGTGTCGATTGCTTTGTGACCCGATTTTGATAGTGAGGGCACCGGCCAATGCCGATCGGAGACAACAGCTCATGACGCCTGGAATCCGCCCGCTGATCGCCGGCAACTGGAAGATGAACGGCACCGGCGCTTCGCTGAATCAGCTCATGATGATCGGCAACGGCTTCATGAGCGGGCTCGATGCGGAGGCGGAAGCGCTGGTGTGCGTGCCGGCCACGCTGATTACGCGCGCCGCCGAAATCCTGTCGCGCACGCCCGTCCACGTCGGCGGCGAGGATTGCCATGCCGAGGAGAGCGGCGCCCACACCGGCGACATTTCCGCCGAGATGCTGAAGGATGCCGGCGCCAGCCATGTCATCGTCGGCCATTCGGAGCGGCGCACCGACCATGGCGAGGACGATGCGGCCGTCCATGCCAAGGCGGCAGCCGCCTGGCGCGCCGGGCTGGTCGCCATCGTGTGCATTGGCGAAACGCGCGCCGAGCGTGAAGCCGACGCCACGCTCGACATACTGGCACGCCAGATCGCCGGCTCGGTGCCGGCCAGTGCTACCGCGGCCAACACTGTGATCGCCTATGAGCCGGTCTGGGCGATCGGGACGGGATTGACGCCGACCGTCGCCGATGTCGCCGAGGTGCATGCGGATATCCGCGGCCGGCTGGTGGGAAAGCTGGGGCCGGCGGCGGCGAAGATCCGCATCCTCTATGGCGGCTCGGTCAAGCCGTCCAATGCGCGCGAGTTGCTGTCGGTCGCCAATGTCGACGGCGCGCTGGTCGGCGGCGCCAGCCTCAAGGCGGCCGATTTCCTCGGCATCGCCGACGCCTGCCGCGCCGCCTGAGGCGATTGCCGCCGGGCCGGGCCGTTGCAAAGCCGGCCTGCGGCCCCATATTGGGGGCGCGGGCTTGGAATCGCCGCGAAAGCCCGGCCCGTGGCCCATATTGGGAACGCGGGCTTGGAATCGCCGCGAAAGCCCGGCCCGTGGCCCATATTGGGAACGCGGGCTTGGAATCGCCGCGAAAGCATTGTATTGAGCCGCCTCCAATTCAGCGGCCGCGTTCGCGCAGGCCGGACGCCTCACCGGGATAGATAATGGAAACCGTACTGATCGTCGTCCATCTCATGGTCGTGCTCGCGCTTGTCGGCGTGGTGCTTTTGCAGCGCTCGGAAGGCGGCGGGCTCGGCATCGGCGGCGGCTCCGGCTTCATGACCGCGCGCGGTGCGGCCAACACGCTGACCAGGGCGACGGCGATCCTGGCGGCGATCTTCTTTGCGACGTCGCTGATCTTGTCCATCGTCGCACGCTACGGCGAAAAGCCGATCGACATCCTCGACCGCGCGCCGGTCACCCAGGACAGCGGCGCTGGCAAGGGCGTGCTCGACCAGTTGCCCGGCTCGACGACGCCGGCCGCTCCCGCCGACAAGGCCGCCCAGCCCGCACCGCCCTCCGGCAGCGATGCCGCCGGCGCCAATGCGCCAGCACAGGCTCCCGCGACGCCGCCGGCGGCAGATGCCAATCCTCCGGCCAGCAGCGCGCCTTCGACTGCACCGCAGGCACCGGCAACGGACGGCGGCGCGATGAAGCCGGCGACCCCCGCGGTTCCCAACAACTGAGCCGGTTTCGGATGCGGCGCTTGCCGCAACCTGTTGTTGTTTGAACACACCTGCGGCAAATGCCGCGTTCTCACGAAGATTCGAACAGGCGCGCCGGCTGGCGCGCTTGAGGCCGGTCCGATCAATCGATTATAGCTGGCCTGCGGCACATTCGGTTCCCTTGCGGGCGCCGAGGCTATGCCGTGGGCAACACGCATATCTGATCGGATTTTCGCCATGCAGCTTCGCAGCTTCATCCTCGCCGGCGTTACCGCCGCGCTCTGTCTCGGTGCGCCGGCATACGCGGCCATGCCGGCCACTGCAGCCGCCACCCCGGCTTCCCCGAATAACGTCGTCACGGTCGCGGCCAAGAGCCCGACCGCCGAGCTGAAGGCGCTGAAAAAGAAAAAGAAGCCGACCGACGCCGACCTTGCCCGCATCAAGGACCTGGAAAAGCAGGTCGAGGCCGAGCGCAAGGAAGCGCAGGCCAAGGCGCTGGAGGCCCGCAAGCTCGCCATGCGCGAGGCGGCCAAGGCCAGGGCCGACGCTGCGCGCGAAGCCTTCCTCGCCAGCAAGGGCGAGAAGGTCGCCGATAGCGCGAAGGCGGAGAAGAAGGCCGTCAAGGCGGCCGAGCCGGTGCGTCCGCTGGCGCCGATCGAGGAAGCCGACGACGCCATCCCGGTCGAGGCTACGAACGTCGCGCTTACCGGCAACAACGGCGAATTGCGCTCCGATACGACCGAGGCGAAGCGCCAGTCTTCCGGCGGCCTGTTCTCCGGCCTGTTCGGCGGCGCTTCCGCGTCGTCCATCTCCTACCTGCCGGAAACCCGCGCCCTGGATGCGGCGTTGGCCAAGAAGCAGGCAAAGAAGCCCTTCAAGGTGAAACCGGAATTCGTGCCGCAGGAGGTGGAATTCTCGGGTTATGAGCCCGGCACCATCGTCATCAACACCACCGAGCGGCGGCTCTATCTGGTCGATTCGTTCTCGACCGCCCGGCGCTATGCCATTGCGGTCGGCAAGGAAGGCCTGCAATTCAAGGGCACGACGACCGTCGGCGACAAGCAGGAGTGGCCGCGCTGGATTCCGACGAAGGAAATGCAGGAGCGCGAGCCGGCCCACTACGGCAAGTACAAGGACGGCATGCCCGGCGGCGGCGAGAACCCGCTCGGCGCTCGCGCCATCTATCTCTATCAGGGCAAGACCGACACGCATCTGCGCATCCACGGCACCATCGCGCCGCAGACCATCGGCACCAGCGCTTCCAACGGCTGCTTCCGCATGATGAACGAGCACGTCATGGACCTCTACCGCCGCGTCAAGGTGGGCACCAAGGTGGTCATCCTCTAAGGGCAAAAGCCTTTTGCGAAAGGGCCGGCGTCAAGCCGGCCCTTTTGTTTTGGCCGCGGCCTGCCGCTGCGGCATCCCCACCCTTGCCGGGAAAAACCTCGAGCGGCGGTTTTTCCACTGGCGGAATCGTTCCGGCCGCGTTAAGCACCGATTCCCATGGCGCGATATGTTTTCATCACCGGCGGCGTGGTTTCTTCCCTTGGAAAAGGCATCGCTTCAGCGGCTCTCGGAGCCCTGTTGCAAGCGCGCGGCTATCGTTGCCGCCTGAAGAAGCTCGACCCCTATCTCAACGTCGATCCGGGCACGATGTCGCCCTACCAGCACGGCGAGGTGTTCGTCACCGACGACGGCGCCGAGACGGATCTCGACCTCGGCCACTACGAGCGCTTCACCGGCCGCTCGGCCAACAGCCAGGACAACATCACCACCGGCCGCATCTACAAGAACATCATCGAGCGCGAACGCCGCGGCGATTATCTCGGTGCGACCGTGCAGGTGATCCCGCACGTCACCGACGAGATCAAGAATTTCGTCCTCGACGGCAACGACGACTACGATTTCGTGCTGTGCGAGATCGGCGGCACGGCCGGCGACATCGAGGCGATGCCCTTCCTCGAGGCGATCCGCCAGTTGGGCAACGACCTGCCGCGCAACAACGCCGTCTACGTGCACCTGACCCTGATGCCGTACATTCCGGCGGCCGGCGAGCTCAAGACCAAGCCGACACAGCATTCGGTCAAGGAACTGCGCGGCATCGGCATCGCGCCGGATATCCTTCTGGTACGCGCCGACCGGCCGATCCCGAAGGAAGAGCGACGCAAGCTTTCGCTGTTCTGCAACGTGCGCGAATCGTCGGTCATCCAGGCGCTCGACGTCGGCCATATCTACGACGTGCCGATGGCCTACCATAAGGAAGGGCTCGACGGCGAAGTGCTGGCAGCCTTCGGCATCGATCCGGCGCCGAAGCCGCGACTGGAACCGTGGCAGAGCGTGTCGCAACGCATCCACAATCCGGAAGGCGAAGTCACCATCGCCGTCGTCGGCAAGTACACCGGCCTCAAGGACGCCTACAAATCGCTGATCGAGGCGCTGTCGCACGGCGGCCTGGCCAACCACGTCAAGGTCAAGCTCGACTGGATCGAGAGCGAGATCTTCGAGAAGGAGGATCCGGCGCCCTATCTCGAGAAGGTGCAGGGCATTCTCGTTCCCGGCGGCTTCGGCGAGCGCGGCTCGGAGGGCAAGATCCTTGCCGCCAAGTTCGCCCGCGAGCGAAAGGTGCCGTATTTCGGCATCTGCTTCGGCATGCAGATGGCCTGCATCGAGGCCGCGCGCTCGCTGGCCGGTGTCGAGAATGCGTCCTCCACGGAGTTCGGTCCGACCAAGCAGCCGGTCGTCGGCCTGATGACCGAATGGCTGAAGGGCAACATGCTGGAAAAGCGCAGGGCGGCCGGCGATCTCGGCGGCACGATGCGGCTCGGCGCCTACGAGGCGCGGCTCGCGGCCGGTTCCAGGATCGCCGGCATCTACGGCGACACGCAGATTTCCGAGCGCCACCGCCACCGCTACGAGGTCAATATCGACTACAAGGAAAAGCTGGAAGGCTGCGGGCTGGTGTTCGCCGGCATGTCGCCGGACGGCGTGCTGCCGGAGACGGTCGAATATGCCGACCACCCCTGGTTCATCGGCGTGCAGTACCATCCCGAGCTGAAGAGCCGGCCGCTGGAGCCTCACCCGCTGTTCGCCTCGTTCATCGCGGCAGCGGTGGAGCAGAGCCGGCTGGTGTAGGCCGGCTGCGAGCCGTATGAGCCGAACCTACGTCGCGCTTCTCTACAGCATCGTCTTGACGCCGCAGAAGCGGGTGGTGATGGCCGATCTTCGCGCCATGGCCGAAGGCCTCGGCTACGAGAATGTCCGCACGCTCGTCTCCAGCGGCAATCTCGTCTTCGACGCACCGGACACGGCGATTGCGGACCTGGAGAGCCGTCTGGAGGCGGCCTTTCCGAAAACTTTCGGCCGGCATGTCGATATCGTCGTGCGCGATGCCGCCGGCTGGCTGGCGCTGGCGACGGCCAATCCTTTTCCCGAAGATGCGGACGCCACGCCGGACCAGGTCGCCGTGCGCGTCATGCGCAATCCGGTTCCGGCGAACGCCGAGGAGCGGCTGCGGCAGGCGGCGTCCTCGGACGAAAAATTCGCCGTCGTCGCCGGCGATCCGTGGATCGTCTTTTCCCGCGCGGCACCCGCTTCGCGCCTGCTCGCTGCCATGAACCACAAGGCGCTCGGCATCGGCACGGCGCGCAACTGGAACACGGTGCGCAATCTGGCCGAAATGGTCGCCTGACAAAAAAGGGCGGCCGGAGCCGCCCTTCCTTGTTTCGTGAGTGAGCCTTCAGGCCCTCTGCGCTTTTGCGCCGGAGCCGAGCGCGGCCATGCGCAGCACATAGTAGATGCAGCCCGCGATCGCGACGCCGAAGAACCAGCCGTAGACGCCCCACCACGCCGGCATCCAGTTGGTGAAATTCGGCAGGATCGAGGAGAAGAGCGCGCCGATGATCGCCGCGATGAAGGCGTTGACGTGCCAGCCGTTCTGGAAGCGGTATTCGCCGTTTTCCTTGTAGAGTCCGACAACGTCGAGTTCGCCCTTCCGGATCAGGTAGTAGTCCACCATCATGATGCCGAAGATCGGCCCCATCGTTGCGCCGATCGTGTTGACGAAGGACGCCGCGCTGCCGTCCCACGGCGAGAACGGATAGAGCGCCAGCGCGATCAGCGCGGCGATGTAGCCGCCGCGCTTGAAGTTGATCTGGCGCGGGAAGACGTTGGAGAAGTCGAAGGCCGGCGAGACGAAGTTCGCCACCACGTTGATGCCCAGCGTCGCCACCGCGAAGGTGAGCGCCGCCAGTGCCGCCAGGAACCAGTTGTCGAACTTGGCCGAGATCTGGTCAGGGTGCAGCAGGACTTCATGGTAGACGTCCCAGGCCGCGATGGTGGTGACGCCGGCGACCAGCGAGAACAGGATCAGGTTGATCGGCAGGCCCCACATGTTGCCCTTGCGCAGCGCCGCCTTGTCGGGCGCGTAGCGGGCAAAATCGCAGAAGTTCAGGTAGAGCGCCGCGAAATACGTCACCCAGATCGCCGCGACGGCCGCGAGCGATTCGAACGAGCCCGGCGTTCCCGGCACACCCGCGTCCTTGGTCTTGTCAAGCAGCACGTCCATCGGGATATCGCTGGTGAAAGCGAAGGTGCCGGCCTTGACGCACAGATAGATGGCCAGGATCAGCATCATGATCCAGACCGCCGGGCCGGCCCAGTCCTGGAAGCGGCGCACCGTTTCCATTCCCTTGCTGATGATGAGCAGTTGCAGTGCCCACATGACGAGGAAGCAGATCACGTCCAGCGTGGAGTGCCCGAGCATATGGTTGTTGGCGTGGAAATCGGCGAACCATTGCGTGCGGGTCAAAAGCGCCACGATGGCGCCGGAAGCCGCGGCCGTCTGCGCACCGTACCAGAAGCAGGCGACGATGGCGCGCACCAGCGCGGGAATGTTGGCGCCCCAGATGCCGAACGAGGCGCGCGCCAGAACGGGGTAGGGGACGCCGGTCTTCACGCCGGCATAGCCGACCATGTTCATCAGGACATAGATGATGAGCGAACCGACGCCGATGGCGATGATGAAATTGACGAAGCCGCCGCAGAACAGGAACAGACTGGCCGCCAGATAGTAGCCCCAGAGGCTGTGGACGTCTGACGTCCATACGTTGAAGATGGAAAACGGCCCCCAGTTGCGTTCCCTGGCCGGGGCAAGATCCTCATTGTAGAGGCCGGGCGAAGCGCCCGGTATCATGTCGGTGGCGGTCATGTCGGTTCCCCTTCTTTGGCGCGGCAGCCTTGGCGCGCGAACAGAAAGGTACGCCTGCACTATAGGAAGCGGAATGGCGTTATTAAGGCCCTTTCGCCTTAAAGATATTCAATGCGAAGCGAGCCTATCGCTTGTGGAAAAACTCCGGCGCGCTCTCTTTCCATCCTTAACGCTGTGGCGGCATGAGGCGGTATTTCGGCCTGCACCGTTTCGAGTTCATCGATGGTCAGGCATGGAGCCTCAGATCGCATTCTGCTCCGCTCCGCTTGCCCGAGGATGACGAAGCGAGCGGAAACTTATCCCCCTCCTTTTAGCCTCGGCCATACTCATGCGACCGTTTCCGGCGGGACCTGGTGCGCACCGGGTATCAGGCGGGAGCGGCGGTGGCCTTGGCGGATGGGGATCGG
>NZ_JAFKID010000044.1 GCF_017306545.1 Mesorhizobium sp. | reverse complement strand
GGAAGCGAGGGTCTGGACGTCGGCGATGATGGTCTTGAAGGATGAAAGATCGCCAAGCCCCGCCGCCTTGGCCGGCGCGTTGCTGGCGTAAAGCTCGAACCCCGTGAAGACCGCCACTGGAGCGACAATGAGCGCGATGGCGAGAAAAAACTGTTTCATCAGCAGCACGATCGGCACCATGACCAACATGAAGCGGATCAACAGCCAGCTCACGCTGTTGACGCCGCGGTCGAAGGCGGTCTCAGCCCGCGAGCCGGCGATTGCCTTGGCGAGCGAGCCGAAATAGGTGCGTGAACCGGTGGCGACGACGATGGCGGTGGCCGTGCCGCTGACCACGTTCGTTCCCATGAAGCAGATGTTGGGCAGTTCGAGCAGATCGGCCTTGTCGTCGGCGACGGCGGCCGCTGACTTGCCGGCCACGGCGCCCAGCGTGTCGTATTTTTCCACCGGCAGGGCCTCGCCGGTGAGAGCCGCCTGGCTGACGAACAGATCGCGCGATTCGAGCATCCCCCCGGAGCGGCACCTCTCACGGCCCGCCATGATGGTGCCGAGGCGCTCGAAGAACGGATCGCGTCCGCCAGGTGGGCCGGCAAAGAGCCAGCTGCATTCCAGGCGCCCGGACACCGGGCTCACATGCCAACGCGCGGTGTGGCCGCGTTTGGCACGAAGTGCCGTCTGGCGGGAAAAATGGATGATCTGGGCAGTTTGCTTCTGCGCGGGATGCACTATCGGGCTGCCATCCCCATAACGGACAGAGACATCGGCCCAGCGATGAAAAAGGATTGCGATGTTCATGGCTCACCTCGCTGACGCGCCGCTGCGGCGTCACGGGCGAGGCTGGCGATCAGACCCGACCGAACGGCCGCAACGGCGTGCTTTCTCGACTATTGTCGCTTGGCATGGTTCGATCTTCCTTCGGTGTCGCCGCAGGCAACGGCCCCGATCGACGAGCACTGGCTTAGCCCTGCGGCGAGGACGGCGCCAGTCTCTGTCGGCAATGCCGCGCTATACGTTGGCTTCAGTGAAATATACGAAGGTATAGCCTGGCGACTTCGAGGGTCGGGAGCAGGACAACTGCTTGATGGCGGGGGCAACGCGCCAAGCGCACATCGTTTCGCGGCTGTAAATGTTTATTCAATCGATGTACGTATCCACCGCGGTGCAACATGCTGAGGAAGCGCGTTGATCTGTCCGGGATCCGATCGGCGGACTACATCAGGGCCGGCGGCATGAACACGCCGCAATCAAAGGCCGTATACATGCCTGCACCCGACCAATCGTCAGAAGCGCTTAAAAGCCCTTGCCACGCGGAGGCCGTCCATACATGCCGCTGAACTTTCATCCAGCGGCAACTAGAGCCTCAGCCGTTTCTGATACGCCGTAGGGCGCAGGTTCCCGAGCTGAAAGCCGGCTGGATGCACCCGCGTCTTGGGTGGACGATCTCCACATCGACCAGCACGCAGGCCTCCCAAGCTCCTGTTGGTATCGTTGTTCGCCGATAGCTTGGCATCGGCAAATATCCCGACTTCGGATGAATCCTACGGACCTGACCTGATCACCTTTTCGACCGCTGTGATAAGCAGTTGTCCCAGACGCACCGAGGCGCGGGAGCGGGCCTGTTCGGGTGGGGCGATCAGGGCCAAGTCGTAAAGCGGAGCATTCTTCAGTGGTCGGACCTCCGCATTGAGTGCTTCGCCAAAATAGTGGGCAGTGACTGGATCAACCAGGGCAATGCCCAATCCCGCCATCGCCAGGTGGCCGGCGGTCGGCGATATATAGGCGTCGATGCGGTTCTTCTCCTGGATGAGCTGGGCAAGCTCGCTGGCCTGGCACAGCGCCAGCATGTATCCCATGCCCGGTACGATAAGCGGCGTGTCGCCGATCTGCGCGATATCGAGCGGCGTACCGGCCTTGTTCATGGCCGGATGGCCTGGAGCCGCCATGACGACGTAAGGCATCTGCCACCGGGTCACAACATTGACGTCGCGCACGTCGTAGAGCGGGCTGACAAGACCCAGGTCGAACCGGCGGGTCCGGACCCAATGGACGATGCGCTGCGCGCCGCGCAGTTCTATCTTGATCGAGATGTCGCCGAATGCGCTGCGCCAAGCGCTGACCGCCTCGGGCACCACCTGGGGCATGAGCGCGGAGACGGCGCCGAGCGTGATCTGAGCTCCCTTGTACTCGCCGATCTCCTGCGCCGCCCGTTCGATCTCGGTCAGGCCGTTGAACGACCGGTCGACCTCGGCGAACAGCATCTCGGCTTCGGCGGTCGGTATCACGCCGCGGCTGTGGCGGATGAAGAGCCGATAGCCGATGCGGCGTTGCAGGGCGGCGATGAGGCGGGTGACGTTCGGCTGGGAGGTATTGAGGATGCGCGCCGCCGCCGACACGGAGCCGCTGGTCATGACCGCACGGAACGCCTCGATCTCACGGAAGCCAAGCATGACCGCATATATCAAATGCTGATATCATTGTCGAAAGTTAATATTTGTCGAGATAGCGTCCGTGTGGTTTCCTCGGCTGGGTTCGCAAGCAGGAGAACAGGCCATGGCCAGCGGTTTCCCATCCAGAATTTCACGACGGCAATTCGGACGGATGGCGGCGACGCTCAGCGCCGGTGCCGCCTTCTTGCCTCTTATCGGCGGCGCTGCTCGCGCGGAACCAAAGCGGGGCGGCAGGCTGAGGATCGGTTCGGCTGGCACCAACGCCTCGGAGAGCTGGGATCCGGCGACCTGGGGCCTTAGCGCCATCATGGGACTGGGCGGCTTCGGCTGCATCTACAACAATCTAGTGGAAGTCGGCTCCGACGGCACGCTGATGCCGGAGCTTGCCGAAAGCTTCGAGGCGGCTCCGGGCGCCAAAACGTGGACGTTCAAGCTGCGGTCCGGCGTGACCTTTTCGAATGGCAAGACGCTGACTGCGGACGACGTGGTGGCCTCGATCAACCACCATCGCGGCCCTGACTCGAAATCTTCCGCCAAGCCGATCGTCGCCGGCATCGCCGACATCAAGAGCGAAGGCCCCGACACGGTCGTCTTCGAACTCGAAGGCGGCAATGCCGACTTCGCGTATCTGCTCAGCGACTACCATCTGGTGATCGGCCTCGCCGCCGACGGCAAAGTCGATTGGAATGCCCATATCGGCACCGGCGGCTACACGCTGACCGAATACGAGGTCGGTAACCGGGCGCTGCTGACGCGCCGCAACGACTACTGGAAGAGCGGCGCCGCCTGGTTCGATGAAGTCGAGATCATCGGCATCGACGATGTCGCCGCGCGCATGAACGCGGTTCTGACCGGCGAAGTCGACGTCATCAGCAACGCCGACATAGCGACGGTGGGACGCGTCAAGGCGCGTTCGGATGTCGTGGTCGAGGAGGTTACCGGCACCCAGCACTTTACGATGCCGATGTTCACGGATGTCGCGCCGTTCGACAATGTCGACGTGCGACTGGCGCTCAAATACGCCGTCGACCGCGAGGAAATGGTCAAAAAGATCCTCAACGGGCACGGGAAGATAGCCAACGACCAGCCGATCGCGCCGGCGAACCGCTACTACGACGCTGACCTTCCGCAGCGCCCCTACGATCCGGAAAAGGCCAAGTTCCATTTGAAGAAGGCCAACCTCGAGGGGCTCAAGGTCGACCTCCATGCCGCCGACGCCGCATTCCAGGGCGCGCTGGACACGGCTGTCCTCTACAGCGAGCAGGCGGCCAGGGCCGGCATCACCATCAACGTCGTTCGCGAGCCGAATGACGGTTACTGGTCGAACGTGTGGACCAAGAAGCCCTTCGTCATGTGCTTCTGGCAGGGGCGTCCGACCGAGGACTGGATGTTCAGCCAGGTCTATGCCGCGGATGCGCCGTGGAACGACACCCACTGGAAGAATCCGCAGTTCAACAAATTGATGCTGGAGGCGCGCAGCGAACTCGACGACGCCAAACGCAAGCAGATGTACGGCGAGATGCAGCGCCTGGTCTCGGACGACGGCGGCGTCATCATCCCGATGTACGCCAACTATGTCTGGATCCGTCGCGCCGAACTGACGCATGGGCCGCACCTGAGCTCGATTTCCGCGCTGGACGGGTCGAAATGCGGCGAGCGCTGGTGGTTCGCGTAGGTAGGGAAAGTCCGGACAGGAATCGGCGTATCCATCCACCGCTGTCTTCGGGCGGCTCGCGGTCCATGCGGGCCGCGGGGACGCGCCTGTGAGCCCGCGCCGCCGCCAATGGAGCATATAGGGCTAATGGAGCATATGGAATGAACACGACGCGACGGCTCAATTTGCGCCGCCTCCTGAACCCCCGGTCCGTCGCCCTGGTCGGCGGCCGCACGCTGGCGCCATCGATCGAGATGCTGCGCCGCGCCGGCTACGACGGCAAGATCCGGGTGGTCAATCCCTCGCATGCCGAGATCGGCGGGATCGCCTGCACACCGACCATAGACGACCTGCCGGAATCGCCCGACGCCGCGTTCCTGAACGTGAACCGGCATCTGACGATCGAGGCGGTCGCGGCGCTTTCGCGCCGGGAGGCCGGGGGGGCGGTCTGCTTTGCCGCCGGGTTCGGCGAGATGGGTGAAACCGGCAAGTCGCTGCAAGGCCAGCTTGTCGCCGCCGCCGGCGATCTGGCGATCGTCGGCCCCAATTCCAACGGCCTGCTGAACCGGCTCGACCGGCTGGCGCTGTGGCCGATGAACGACCACGAGCCCTACGCCGTCGAGAGCGGACCCGCTTTCATTTCGCAGTCGGGCGGCATCGCCTATGCTCTCGTGCGCGACCGCCGCCAGGTGCGCGCCGCCATCGTGGCCTCCACCGGCAACCAGGCGCTTCTCGGCGTCGCCGACTGGCTGGCGGTGCTGGGCGACGACCCGCGCGTCACCGCCATCGGGATATTCCTGGAGGGGCCCGGCGACGTCGCGGCTCTGTCCGAGGCCGCCAAGGTGACGGCCGCGCGCGGCGTGCCGGTGGTCGTCCTGAAAAGCGGGCGCAGCGCGCTTGGCGCCGAGATGGCGCTCACCCATACCGGCTCGATGGCCGGCGACGACCATCTGTTCGACGCCCTTTGCGACCGGCTCGGCTTCGTTCGCGTTCACACCCTGCCGCAACTTCTCGAGACGCTGAAGGCCATGAACGTGTGGCACGGCCGCCTGCCGGGCAACCGCATGACGGTGCTGACGGCGAGCGGTGCGGCGCGGGCGCTGTTCGCCGACGCGGCCGCCGACGCCGGGCTGGCGCTGCCCGCGCCCTCGGCCGCCACCGCCGCGTCGCTGCGCGGACAACTGCCCGAGTTCGCGCACGTCTCGAACCCGCTCGACCACAACGCCGCCTATACCGGCATGGTCGGGCTGACACTGGAGAACGAACCGGCACTTTACGAGTGCTTCAGGACGATGCTGGCGGACGGCTACGACATCGGGGTGATGAATTCCGACGGCGGCGACGGCCCGCTCGGCTCGCCCAGCCTGAAGGCGTGGGTGCGGGCTGCCAGAGACACCGGCGTCGCCTCGGCACTGGTCACGACGATGCCCGACCACATCTCCGAAAACACCCATCGGATTTGCAGGGAGAACGGCGTCGCCGCGCTGCACGGGCTCGAGGACGGCGTTGCCGCGATCGCGGCGGTGGTCCGCCACAGCCAGCGGCAGGCGGCCCGGACCGCCGGCGATATCGGGCTGCCCGGGGCGGTCGTCGCCGAGGGGCCGTCGCGCATCCTCGACGAATGGTCTTCCAAGGCGGCGCTGGAAGCCGCCGGGGTGCCTTTTCCCGACCGGCACATGGTCGGACGCGGCGACGTGGCGATGGCCGCCGCGTCGATCGGCTTCCCCATGGTGCTGAAGGCGGTTTCGCCGCTCTTGCTGCACAAGAACAAGGTGGGCGCGGTCGCGGTGGGCCTTGCCGACCAGGCGGCGCTCGCCGGCGCGCTTGTCCGGATGGAAAAGGCGCTTTCCGTCGCCGGCATCGACCCGGACGGGTTCCTCGTCGAAAAGATGGTTCCGGGCGCGACCGCCGAGATCATCGTCGGGGTCAAGGCAAGCCGCATCTACGGGCAGGCGCTGGTGATCGGCGCAGGCGGCGTCGACGTGGAGCAGCTGAAGGATTCGGCGGTGCTGTTTTTGCCGGCGACGCGCGCCATGATCGAGGCGGCGATCGCGGGCCTGCGGACGGCCGCCGGCCTGTCGGCGCTAGCCAGGAGGCGGTTGGCTGACATCGCCGAGGCGGTAGCCGCCTATGCCGTCACCAACCGGCAGTCGCTGGTCTCGCTCGACATCAATCCGGTAATCGTGACGCGCGAGGGCGAGGCGGTCGCCGTCGACGCGCTGATCGAGACGAGGGCGGCGGCGTGAGCGTCGGGTCCATCATCGGGGTTCGGGGGCCTGATTTCGAAGTTCCGATCGAACGCGGGGCCATAAGACAGTTCGCGCGCAGCCTCTATTCCTCGCATCCGGACTGGATGGAGGCGCGCGACGCCGTCGTGCCGCCGACCTTCCTGGTCATGGCCGGCTATCATTGGGGCTATATCCTCGAGCGGCCGCCGGTCGGATCGCCGCTCGCCGACATCGACGCCCGCGGCACGACCGACGGCGAACAATCCTTCGAATTCTTCGGGCCGCCGCCGCGTGCCGGCGACAGCCTGGTCGCCTCCACCGAGGTGGCCGACCATTTCTTCAAGCACGGCCGCTCGGGCGAGCTGGAATTCTTCGTCATGAAGACCGATTTCCATGATGCCGCAGACGGACGTCTGGTGGCGCGGTGGATGCCGACCTCGATCCGGATGGATCGGCGTCCCAAGGCCGCTGTGGCCGAAACGACGCGGGAACGGCCTTGGCTGAAGCGCGGCGAAGCGCGCCTCGAACTCGATCAGATCGGCCTTGCGAAAGTCCCGCTGGCGATCGGCGGGAGCGCGGGCGCGATCACCGTTCCCGGCCTGACGCTGACCGAGATGATCCGCTACCAGTGCGCGTCCGGAGAGGATTCGCCCGGCCATCACGACACGCTGGCGGCGCGGGCGGCGGGGCTGCCGGAATTCATCTCCGTCGGCATGCACCATGCGGGCGTGCTCGGGGCCTATGCCGCGCATTGGCTGGGCCCGGAAAATGTCAGGGCTGTTCGCGCGCGTTTCCTGTCGACCGTGTGGCCTGGAGACGTGCTAACCTACACCGGTCGCGTTCGCGGCTTCGGCGAGCGCGAGGAGGGCAGGACTGTGGAACTCGATCTGGAATGTCTGCGCGACGGCGTGGCGGTGGTCAAGGCGCAGGCGACCTTCATGAGGCCGCAAGGACTATGACAGGCATCGCCCGGCTCGTCCTGCAGAGACTGGGGCTCGGCCTGGTCACGCTTCTGATCGTCTCCGTGCTGATCTTCTGGTCGGTGGAACTGCTGCCGGGCGACGCCGCCCAGGAGATACTCGGCCAGTCGGCGACGCCCGAAACCGTGGCGGCGCTGCGCCACCAACTCAACCTCGACCAACCGCCTATGACCCGCTACACGCACTGGCTGCAGGCCATGGCGCATGGCGACTTCGGCACGTCCATCGCCAACGGGCTGCCGGTTTCAAAGCTGATTTCCGAGCGGCTGGGCAACACGCTCTTCCTCGCCGCGTTCGCGGGCATTATCGCCGTGCCGCTGGCCCTGATGCTCGGCATCCTGGCGGCGCTGCTGCGCAACTCGCTGTTCGACAGGGCGGCCAGCATCTTCACGCTGACCGCGATCTCGTTCCCCGAATTCTTCGTGGCCTATATCCTGATCCTGTTCCTGTCGGTGAAGCTGGGCCTCTTTCCCTCCATCTCGAACATCACGCCAAGCACCGATTTCGCCGAGCGCATCTATCGTTCCTTCCTGCCCGCCCTGGCGCTGACGCTGGCGATCACGGCGCATATCATGCGTATGACGCGCGCCGCGCTTATTAACCTGTTCAGCCTGCCCTATATCGAGATGGCCCGCCTGAAAGGCGCTTCGCAGGGGCGTGTCGTCATGGTGCATGCGCTGCGCAACGCGCTGGCGCCGATCGTCAACGTCGTGGTGCTGAACCTCGCCTATCTCGTCACCGGCGTGGTCATCGTCGAGGTCGTGTTCGTCTATCCAGGCTTCGGTAGACTGCTGGTGGACTCGGTGTCGAAGCGGGACGTGCCGGTGGTGCAGGCCATCTGCCTGATCATCTCCATGACCTACATCCTGCTCAACCTGTTCGCCGACATCGTGTCGATCGTTTCCAATCCCCGCCTGATGCACGCGAAGTGAGGCTGCGATGGCGTCGTTGATCCGCACCGTGAAGGGGATGCCGCCGACGGCGCTGTTCGGCGCGGCTGTCATCGCGATCTATGTCCTGGTCGCCGTCTTCGCGCCGCTGCTGGCGCCTTACAGCGAGCGCGAGGTCGTCGGCGACCAGTATCTGCAATGGTCGGCGCAGCATTGGCTGGGCACCGACAATCTGGGCCGAGACATGCTGACCCGGCTCATCTTCGGCGCCCGCAACACACTGGCCATCGCCTTTTTCGCGACTGCGCTCGCCTTCGTCATCGGCACGGTGACAGGCCTGCTGGCGGCGACACTGGGGGGTGTGGTGGACCAGGTTCTGTCGCGTGTCGTCGACATCATCATGGCCGTGCCGGGGCTGATCTTCATCCTGCTTTTGCTGACCATCTTCGGCACCGGCATCGTGACACTGATCGCGGTGATCGCGGTGCTCGATTCCACGCGCGTCTTCCGGCTGGCGCGGGCGGTGGCCTTCGGCATCGTGGCGATGGACTATGTCGAGGCCGCGCGGGTGCGCGGCGAGGGCTTGCTGTGGATCATGCGGCGCGAGATCCTGCCGAATGCGGCGGCGCCGCTGGTGGCGGAATTCGGCATGCGATTCTGCTTCGTGTTCCTGACCATAGCCGCCCTGTCCTTTCTCGGGCTCGGCATCCAGCCGCCCTTGGCCGACTGGGGTTCGATGGTTCGCGAGAACGCGACGCTGATCACGTTCGGCGACATCACGCCGCTGCTGCCGGCGGCGGCCATCGCGTTGCTGACGGTGGCCGTCAATTTCGTGGTCGACTGGATCCTCCACAAGGTCAGCGGGATGAAGGACTGAACGATGCCTAGGCAGGATCCGCCCGACGCCCCCCTTCTTTCGATCCGCGACCTGCGCATCGAAGGCAAGGCGCAGGACGCCTGGCTGCCGATCGTCAAGGGTGTCGACCTGACGGTGAAGCGCGGCGAGGTGTTCGGCCTCATCGGCGAGTCGGGCGCCGGCAAGTCCACCATCGGGCTGGCCGCCATGGGCTTCGTGCGCGACGGCTGCAGGTTTGCCGGCGGCAGCGTGAAGTTCGACGGCATCGAGCTTATCGGCGCGCCACGCAAGCTCCGGCGCGGGCTGCGCTCGTCGCGGATCGCCTATGTCGCCCAGTCAGCGGCGGCCAGTTTCAACCCCGCCTTCCGCCTGATTGACCAGCATGTCGAGTTTCCCGTCCTCCGCCGCCTGATGACCCGGACGGAGGCCGAGGCCGACGCGGTCGAGCTCTACAGGAAGCTGCAACTGCCCAATCCCGATGAGATTGGATTCCGCTATCCACACCAGGTTTCCGGCGGCCAGCTGCAACGGGCGATGACGGCCATGGCGATGGCATGCCGCCCCGACCTGATCATTTTCGACGAACCGACCACGGCGCTCGACGTCACCACCCAGATCGAGGTCCTGTCGGCCATCCGCGACGCCGTCCAGTCGCTCGGCACCGCGGCCATCTATGTCAGCCACGACCTTGCCGTGGTGGCGCAGATGGCGGACAGGGTCATGGTCCTGCGCAATGGCGAGACCATCGAGGAGGCGCCTACCCGCACTATGCTGTCCAGCCCCCGGCAGGACTACACAAAATCGCTTTGGGCAGTGCGCAGTTTCAAGGCGCCGCCGCGGCAGGACGCTGCCCCCGCGTCGACGCTGATGAAAATAGAGAAGGTGGACGCCGCCTATGGCGAGCACAAAGTCCTGTCCGGCATCTCGTTCGACCTTCCCAAGGGACGGACCGTTGCGGTGGTCGGCGAGTCCGGCTCGGGGAAATCCACGCTCGCCCGGGTCATCATGGGGCTGCTGCCGGCGAGAGGCGGCCGGGTCGAGCTTGCCGGAAAGACGCTGCCGCCCGGATATCGCGAGCGGAGCAAGGCAGAGCTGCGTCAGGTGCAGATGGTCTACCAGATGGCCGACACCGCGCTCAATCCGCGCCAGCGGGTGCGCGAGATCGTCGGGCGGCCGATCCGCTTCTATCTCGGGCTGACCGGCAAGGCGCTGGAAGCGCGAACGCGGCAGCTTTTGAACGACATCGAGCTCGATCCCGCCGTCTATCTCGACCGCCTGCCGTCGGAGCTGTCGGGCGGCCAGAAGCAGCGCGTCGGCATCGCGCGTGCGCTTGCGGCCGATCCGCAACTCGTCATCTGCGACGAGGTGACGAGTTCGCTGGACCAGCTCGTCGCCGAAAGCATGCTGAAGCTGCTGGTTCGGCTGCAACGCGAACGCGACCTTACCTACATGTTCATCACCCATGACATCGCCACGGTCAGGGCGATCGCCGACGAGGTGGTGGTGATGAAGGAAGGCGTCGTGGTGGAAAGCGGCCCGAAGGACGAGATATTCCGGCCGCCGCATCACCCCTATACGGAACTCCTGCTGTCCTCCGTGCCGGAAATGGATCCCGACTGGCTGTCACGACTGACGGCAAGGAACGAGAATACGACCGTTTGATCCGGCATTGTCGAAAAATCGTCACTTGGACGATCAAGCAGCAGCGGCGCGAAGCGCACGATGGATCATAGAATGGCCGGCGTGGATGCGACGCTTGGACATCATCACTTCCAGATCCCGAAGGCTGAGATTACGCGAGCCAGGCTGCCCGGCCGCTGAGGGCGGATCGTCCCGTCGAAATGTTTACCGAGTGGCTGGAGCGTCCGGGAACGGCGCGAGCCCATCAGGCGCAGACAGATCACCTCACCAAACGGTCGATCCTGGCAAGCAAGATCGCGGTCGCCTGCCGTTGCTCGCAAGAACTCCGCGAATTCATGTACGACCCGGCGACATAGAAACGAAACGTCGGCGACGCCAGCGCTCCCGGCCGGCTACGGCAAGGCCTGTGCCGTCCATACAGACCGGAGGGCCGGGAGCGGCCCGTCCGGCCGAGGGGACCCGGCATAATCCCAAAGCGCCGCCGCTTAATTCCAGGCGGCGCCGGCCACCTGACGCACGCTGGCGTTCAGCCGGTTCCAGAGATTGATCTGGGCGATCTGGAGGATGAGCGCCGCAAGCGCCTGTTCGCCGTAATGCCTTGCCGCCTCGTTCCACACCTCGTCCGGAACCGCGTCGGGCCGGTCGGCCAGCCGCGTCACGGCTTCCGTCAGGGCGAGCGCCGCGCGCTCGGCGTCGGTGAAGAACGGCGTGTCCCGCCAGGCCGCGACGGCGAAAATGCGCCGATCCGTCTCGCCGGCCTGCTTCAGTTCCTGCGCGTGCATGTCCACGCACACGCTGCAACCGTTGATCTGGCTGGCGCGCAGATGGACCAGCTTCACGGTCACGGACGAGAGCCCCTCGCCCTGAGCCGCCTTGCCAAGCGCGAGCAGCGCCTTCATGGCTTCGGGCAGCAGGACCGCGGGGTTCTTCATTCTGGCTTGCATGATAAGTCTCCGTTTCCGATTCAGGACGATGTTACCGCCGGCCATGTCACATGGACCGGAACTCGTTCGTCATGAGCTTGACGGACGACGAAAGGAAAACGTGACCGATGGACGAGAAAAAAATTCTGGCGGACCGCTTCGAGGCCAATCGCGCGCATTTGCAGGCGTTTGTTTACTGCATGTTTGGCTCACGGGCGGAGGCGGAAGAGGCGGTGCAGGAAGCATGGTTGCGGCTGGTGCGCACGGATGCCGGCGACGTCGGCAATCTCGGCGGCTGGTTGACCACGGTCGTCGCGCGCATCTGCCTGGACACTCTGCGTTCGCGCAAGATCCGCCGCGAGGAGCCGATCGGGGAAACCGGCCCGACCTGCCCGACGATGCCGAGCGAAGCGGCCAGGACCCCGAGCGGGAGGTTGCCATGGCCGACTCCGTCGGTCTGGCGATGCTGATCGTGCTGGAGACGCTGGCGCCGGCAGAGCGCGTAGCCTTCGTGCTGCACGACATGTTCGACCTCGCCTTCGACGACATCGCGCCGATCGTCGGCCGCTCCACCGACGCCGCCCGCCAGTTGGCAAGCCGCGCGCGCCGCCGCGTGCAGGGCGCGCCGACTTCGCCGACAGCCGATCGCGCTCGCCAGCGCAAGGTGGTCGAGGCTTTTCTTGTGGCCTCGCGTGACGGGAATTTCGAGGCGCTGCTTTCCATTCTCGACCCGGACGTCGTGTTCCGGGCAGACGAGGCCGCAACCCGGTTGGGTTCGCAGGCCGAACTGCGCGGCGCTCAGGCCGTGGCGACCATGTTCAACGGCCGGGCGCGCGGCGCCAAGGCTGCCCTGATCGACGGCGGCGTCGGCATTCTGGTCGAGCGCGACGGCGCGACGCTGCTGGTCCTGCGCGTAACGACGAAAGGCGATCGCGTCGTCGCCGTGGATGCCGTGGCCGAGACAGACCAGCTCGCCGCACTCGCGGTCAGCGCGTTGGCGGAATGAACCCGGCCACTGGAGATGCCAGTTCGCGTTGTCGCAGGCGGGTTCACGTCATGGCGGCCTGCGCGAACGGGCTCAGGACGAACCACGACTTGAAGGCGGCGATGTCGGCTCGGCTGCCGTCGAGGCTCAGCCTCTCGTCCCGGATGGCCTCGCCGAGCGGAATGTGGCCGAGCCAGACTTGCGTCAGCACGCGCAGGCCGGCTTGCACGAAAAGGTCGACGTCGAAGCCGGGGTCCCGATAGCAGAGATCGACCGTCCCGCCCTCGAACACCAGCCAGTAACAGCGCCGGCTGGCCGGCACGCCCGAGAGCCGGAATTCGGCGACATAGCGTCCGGGCCGCTCCGGCGCATGACCGATGACGGTGCGGCGGATGTCCCACATAAGAAGGTCCGAATCGAGATTATCGGTGTCGACGAGATCGTGGCGCAGCCACCGTTGCGACCACACGCCCATTTCCCTGATTACCGGAAACAATTCCCGGCCGGCCGGCGTGAGATGGTATTCGATCCCGCCGGCGCCGCTCAGGCGCTGGACGATCCCGGCGAACTGCAATTGCTTGAGACGTTGCGCCAGCAGCGCCGACGACATGCGCGGCACCCCGCGCTGGAGTTCGTTGAAACGGACGCTTCCGCAGAGAAGTTCGCGGATGACCAGCGGCATCCACCGCTCCGCCAGGATCGTGGCGGCAAGCGCCACCGGGCAAAACTGGCCGTAGCCGCTCTTTATCGCCATGCCGTTCCCCTTCGGGGACCCAGGCCACACCGCTTCAGATATTAAAGTTGCCGGCCGATGCCGTCGAGCCGAAACTTCCATCAGTTCAGAACCAAGGCCCGCGAACCCGGCCCACTCATCTGTCCGCCGCGTCGCCAGATCGGCCGGAGGAAGGAACACGATCATGCCAGCCGTCCAGACTTTGCCGCACTCCGTCGATCTCACCGGCCTCAAGGCACGCCAGCACGACGCCTGGTCGTCGGGCGACTATGCCCTCATCGGTTCGACCTTGCAGATTGTCGGCGAACAGCTGTGCGAAGCGCTCGACCTGCGCGCAGGCCACCGCGTGCTCGATGTCGCGGCCGGCAACGGCAACGCCTCGCTCGCCGCGGCCCGCCGCTGGTGCGAGGTGACGGCGACCGACTACGTTCCTGCCTTGCTGGCACGGGCGCGGGCGAGAGCGGAGGCAAACGGGTTTGCCATGGCGTTCCGGGAAGCGGACGCCGAGAACCTGCCGTTCGACGACGCGAGCTTCGATTTCGTCACCTCGACGTTCGGCGTGATGTTCACGCCGGACCAGGAGCGGGCGGCGGCCGAACTGGCGCGCGTCTGCAAGCCGCATGGCAGGATCGGCCTCGCCAACTGGACGCCGCAGGGATTCATAGGGGAACTGTTCAAGGCGATCGGCCGCCATGTGCCGCCGCCGGCCGGGGCGAGATCGCCGCTTCTGTGGGGCACGAGCGAGCATCTGCACGCCCTGTTCGGCGAACGTGCGGCTTCAATCCATGCCGTGCCGCGCGCCTTCATCTTCCGCTATCGCTCGGCCGCGCATTTCCTCGACGTGTTCAGGACCTATTACGGCCCTGCGGTGAAAGCCTTCGCGGCCCTCGATGACGCCAGACAGGAAGCGCTCGCCGCCGATCTGGAAGCCGTGATCGCACGATTCAATCGCATCGGAGACGGCTCGGTGGTCGCACCGGGCGAATATCTGGAAGTCGTCGTCGAACGGAAATGAACAATCGCAAAGCGGCTTGCGCCCTTCTCCCGGAAGGCAAGCCGACAGGAGCCCACTATGACAAAGTTCCTGTCGCTTTATTCTCCGCTCGATGGGTCGGCAAAGGGCAGGTGATCGATTCGGCCCAGTGAAACTGCCGCACATCGACCAGGGCGCAACCTCGTCCGACCTTCCGCCCGAGGCAGAGGAACGGCCAGACGGTCCGGGCCTACTCCGCCGCCACCTTGTCTTGCGTCTTCGTATCGAAATCGCTCGCGTCATGACGTTCGCGAAGCTGGCTGGCGGGATCGCCCGAGGTGCGGTTGACCTTGCGGCCGCGCGTCACCGCAGGACGGGCGAAGATCTGGTCGGCCCAGCGGTTCACATGCTTGTATTCGTGCGTCGAAAGGAACGTCGCCGAATCGCCGTACTGCCAGCCTTTCACCAGCCCGCCGTACCAGGGCCAGATCGCCATATCGGCGATGGTGTATTCGCTGCCGGCGATGAACTCGTTGTCGGCGAGCCGCCGGTCGAGCACGTCAAACTGGCGCTTGGTTTCCATGGCGTAGCGGTCGATGGCGTATTTGATCTTTTCCGGCGCGTAGGCATAGAAATGGCCGAAGCCGCCGCCGAGGAAGGGGGCCGAGCCCATTTGCCAGAACAGCCAGGACAGCGTCTCGGCGCGCGCCGGCTGGGCCGTCGGCAGGAAGGCGCCGAACTTCTCGGCCAGATGGACCAGGATCGAGCCGGACTCGAAGACGCGGATCGGTTTCGGCCCGCTGCGGTCCACCAGCGCCGGGATCTTGGAGTTCGGGTTGACCTCGACGAAGCCGGAGCCGAACTGGTCGCCCTTGCCGATTTCGATCAGCCAGGCGTCGTATTCGGCGCCTTTGTGGCCGGCCGCCAGCAGTTCCTCGAACATGATGGTGACTTTCTGGCCGTTCGGCGTACCCAGCGAATAGAGCTGGAAAGGATGCTTGCCGACGGGCAGGACCTTCTCATGCGTGGGACCGGCGACCGGACGGTTGATGCTGGCGAAGGTGCCGCCGTTGCCCTTGTCCCAGGTCCAGACTTTCGGCGGCGTGTATTCTGCGGAATCGGTCATCGTGCTCTCTCCAGGGGCAATGGCGTCCAGCCCGCAGATAGGAAGCCGCGCAGCGCAGCGCCACCGCCGCGGTCACAACAACGCATTGGTCCAGATCGACGTCGGCCGGCGCCGCCCTCAGTTGGCGGCCATCTCCTGACGCCCGCCGCGCCAGCTGCGCCACTCGGCCTCGGTGCCGTTGAAGACGTTCAGGTCGATGCGGCCGCTCACGCCATGCGACAGGCCGGAGCCGGAATACTGCCAGAACACCCAGTCGCGGTCGGAATAGACCTTGGACGGATGCCGGGCCACCGAGCGCAGCCAGAAGGGATGGTTCGGGAAGGCGCCGCGCAAATTATCGGCGTAAAAATCCGGCGAGGTGTAGATGATGGGGCGCTGGCCGTAATGCGCCTCCAGTTTGTCCATGAAGACCTGCATCTTTTCGAGCACCGTGGCGCGCGAGGGGCGGCGCTTGCAGGATGACTGGTGGTTCCATTCCACGTCGATGACCGGCGGCAGCGCACCCCGCACCTTCGGCACGTTGCGGATGAACCAGTCGGCCTGCTCGCCTGCCGTGCGACACCAGTAGAAGAAATGATAGGCGCCGCGCGCCAGGCCGGCTTCGCCCGCGCCCTTCCAGTTCTGCCTGAACATCGGGTCGATGTGGTCGCCGCCGTCGGTCGCCTTGATGTACGCGAAATTGGCGCCCTGCTCGCGCAGCTTGCCCCAATCGATGTCGCCTTGCCAGCGCGAGACGTCGACACCGTGCACGGCGAGGTTTTTCGGCGAATGGCGGCCGAAATTGATCGGCTTGGCATCGCGGAAACGGTGCTGGCGGATCGCCCCGTCCCGGATCACGGGCCTGTCGTCATCGCCGCCGCGCAGCGCCGGACGAGGTGCGGGCATCACGGCCGCAAGGCTCACCGGCTCGGGCTTGTCCGCCACCAGCGCCTCGGGTTCCACGTCGGACGTCATCTGCGGCATGGAAAAGGCCGCGTCGGCGACGGAGGCCGTGCGGACCCGAGCGGTCGCGATCTCGGCTCTGGGCGCGGCGGCGCGAACCGGCGCGGCCGGGCGCGCGATGGCGCTGGTCGTCTCCATGGAAGGGCCGGGCACGATATCCTCGATGCCGCGGCTCGAGGTGCAGCCGGCGAAAGCAAGGCAGGCGGAAAGGAAGGCGACGAAGCCTGGCAGACGCATGACGAACCCGTACGCACGACAAAGAATCGGGCGGCACCACCTCAACCGGGCGGGCCAAGACAATTGCTAACGAGAAATTACCAACAAACCTTAAATGCCGGAAAAATTGTCGGCGATGCGGGCCGAACACAGGAAGGCGTCAGCACAAACGTCCTCGCCGGTAGCCGGCAAGGTCGCTTTGCGCATCGTGTTCATAGCAAGGAAACGCGGCCGAACGACCGCTGCCGGCAGCCTGCCGGCTTTTGCAGGCCTGCGCGGCCGCTAGCGGGCTTTCAAAACGCCCATGCGCTGCGCCCAGTACGTTTCGATGACATGCGCCGGCGGAATCATGTCGCGCTCGGCCGCGCGGTCGCGCGCCTTCTCCAGCAGAAGCCGGATATCGTCCGCCTGCCAGCCGTCACGCGCCATGACAAGCTGGATCGTCGGATCGCTCAACAGTTCGTCCAGGGTTCTCGCGCCCTCGGTCATGGATAGCCTCCTCATCGGCCCGCCTCAGCCTTTAGATAGGAAGGCCATCGTGGCCCGCCAATGATCGTTTGGCGGCTATGTTGCGGCAAGATCAGGAAAAATATGCTGCATTGCCACAAGAAAGGCACCGGCGGCGACGCATTCTTTTCATCGACGCGAAGGAACACCAAGCGGTTGGGACGAACCTTCCGCCGCAATTTCAAGCTGACCGGATACCGACGACGAGAAGCCGGTTCAATGCCGTTTCGCGTGCACGATATAGGCGTCGATGGCTTCTTCGCCCAACCAGTTCATCGCCTCCAGCCGATGCTGGCCTTCGACGAGGACAAAGCGCTTGCCGTCCTCACGCACCTGGATCGGCGTCTTCAGGCCGTTTTCCAGAATATCCTCGGCGAGCGAGCGTACCGTTTCGGGATGCAAGAGCTTGCGGCGCGCCGTCGGCACGTAGACGTCGACGATCTTGATTTTCTGGACCCTCAGCATCCTGCCTCCCTGGAACGCGACCACCACATATATAGGCTTGCGTTCGCCCGGCCAACCGAACCCCTCGCGCTGGCCCGATGGGTTTGCTTGACGCACGGCCCGCGCTCGGCCGAAATGACGGCAGCTTCTTTTCAAGGATCGCCATGACCGGCCTGCCGACAGAATTCCCGGATTTCGGCCTGACGCACGAACAGCGCAGGCTCGCCGTGCGCAGCCACTATTACGAACGGCCGGGCATGGACGGCGAGCGCGGCGAAATCTGGTGCTACAGCGACCGCTTCTCCTATCGGCCGGGCGAGACGGTGCGGTTGCAGGTCAGTTCGACGGCGCCGCGCTTTGCGCTGGAAATCGTGCGCGACGGCGGCAGGGAGACGAAGGTCTTCGAGCAAACGGGTATCGCCGCCCGCTGGCAGGAGACGCCGGACGATTGTTCGGTCGAAGGTTGCGGCTGGGAAACGAGTTTCGAGTTTCGCATCGGCGAAGACTGGCCGTCCGGCGGCTATCGCCTGACGCTGACGGCGCAAGGCCGCGACGGGCAGCAGATCCGCTGCCATCATGTGCTCATCGTCCTGCCGAGGCCGGGCCGGAAGCAGGGCCGCATCCTGCAAGTCGCGGCGACCGGCACATGGCTCGCGTACAACACATGGGGCGGCTCGAACCACTATGAAGGTATCACCGGGCCAGACGGCAACCTTTATTCGCCCATCGTCTCGACGCAGCGCCCATGGTGTCGCGGCTTCGTCGTAAAACCGACCGACGCGCCGCGCGTGCCGCTGGAGGTGGCGATGCCGCCCGGCGCCGTGCCGCGCTATCCACATATGGAATGGGCCTACGCCACCGGCCATTCCAAGAAATACGCCTCCGCCGGTTGGGCGAGCTACGACAGCCATTTCTTCCGCTTCGCCGAGCGGGCCGGCTATCAGGTCGACCTCGCCAGCCAGCACGACCTGCATTTTTCGCCCGACATTTTGCTCGACTACGACTGCGCCGTCTTCGTCGGTCACGACGAATACTGGACGTGGGAGATGCGCGACGCGGTCGACGCCTTCGTCGAGCAGGGCGGGTATGCGGCGCGCTTCGCCGGCAACTTCATGTGGCAGACGCGGCTGGAGGACTTTGGATCCAAACAGGTCTGCTACAAGTACCGGGCGCGCGCCGAAGACCCCGCCTATCGCGGCGGCGACGTGACGCGCGCCACCAATTCGTGGGAAGCGCCGGAGATCGGCCGCGCCGGATGCAAGACCTTCGGGCTCAACGCCTCGAACGGCATCTATGCCGGCTGGGGCGGCTGCGCGCCGCGCGGCGCGCGCGGCTTTCCCATTTATCGCCCGCAGCACTGGGCCTTCGCCGGCACCGGGCTCTATTACGGCGACATACTGGGCGCCGAGAGCCACGTCTTCGGCTATGAGGTGGACGGGCTGGACTACGAGATGCGTCATGGCCTGCCCTACCCCAGCGCCACAAGCGGCGCGCCGGACGGGCTGGAGATATTGGCGCTCGGCATGGCCTGCCAGGTCGAAGACAGCCCCGACATACCGCTGGAAGACCAGTTCTTCGGCGACGAGGACGGCCGCTTCGTCGCCGAGACGCTCTATGGCGACGCAAGCGACGAGAACCTTGAGAAAGTGCGCTACTCCAACGGCATGATCGTCAATTTCAAGCGCGGCAAGGGCGAGGTCTTCCACGCCGGCACCTGCGAATGGGTGGCGGGGCTGCTGCGGCAGGATGCGATGATAGAGCGGGTGACGCGGAACGTGCTCGACCGTTATCTCGGCCGCTCGTGAACGAGGATCGAATGAACGTCCAGACCAAGCCCAACCTCTTCCACTTCACCCGCGCGCCGCGCCCGCTGATCGACCGGGCGGACGGCATCTACATGTGGGACGCCACAGGCAAGCGCTATATCGACGGCTCGTCTGGCGCGGTGAACGTCAATATCGGCCACGGCAACCGCACGGTCATCGATGCCATGAAGCGGCAGATGGAGCGCGTCTCCTTCGCCTACACGATCCATTTCGAGAACCAGCCGGCGCTCGATCTGGCGCGCGACCTCGCCGCGCGCCTGCCCGGCCTCGACCGGATCTACTTCGTCTCCGGCGGCTCGGAAGCGGTGGAAGCCTGCCTGAAGCTGGCGCGGCAATGGGCGGTCGCCACCGGCCAGCCGAACCGCTGGAAGATCATCGGCCGCATGCCCTCCTATCACGGCATCACCATCGGCTCGCTCGGCGTCACCGGCGACGCGGTGTTGACGCCGGCCTTCGAGCAGATGGGCCATGCGATGCCGCTGATCCCGGCGCCGTTCGTGCATCGCGACCGCGACAACCTTTCACTGGAACAGCGCGGCACGCGTTATGCCGACATGCTGGAGGAAAAGATCCTCGCCGAAGGACCGGAAAGCGTTCTGGCCTTCATCATGGAGCCGATCGGCGGTGCGGCGACGGCGGCTCTCGTGCCGCCCGACAGCTACTTTTCGCGCATCCGCGAGATCTGCGACAAATACGGCATCCTGCTCATCCACGACGAGGTGATGACCGGCATAGGCCGCACGGGCGCCTTCCTCGGCGGCGACCACTGGGGTTGCAGGCCGGACATCGTCTCGCTGTCGAAGGGACTTTCCTCGGGCTACGCCCCGCTCGGCGCGCTGGCCGCATCGGAACGCATCGTCGGGCCGGTTCTCGACATGGGCGGTTTCCTGCATGGCCATACCTATGGCGCCAATCCCGTGGCCTGTGCCGCTGGCTGCGCGGCGCTGGCGGAAACCGACCGGCTCGGGCTGATCGACAACGCCGCCGCGATGGGCGAAGTTCTGAAAGCCGAACTGGAAGGGCTGTCCGCCCGCTTCCCCTTCGTCGCCGACGTGCGCGGCAAGGGCCTGCTGACCGGCGCCGAACTCTACGCCGACCCGGTGGCGAAAGTGCCGTTGCCGCGCGATCTGAACGCCAACGTGCGGCTCATCGATCTCGCCTTCGAGCGCGGGCTGATCGTCTATTCGCGCCGCGTGAAGGGCGGGCCGGAGAGCGACAATTTCATGGTTGCCCCGCCGTTGATCGTGACGCGCGAGCAGATCGGCGAGATCATGGGCCTTCTCGGCGATACGCTGGAGGCGCTGGCGGCCGAACTCGACCTTCCGGTCAATCGCTAACCAAGGCAATCGCTGGGGGACAAAAATGGCGTCAGCACCGCGCAAAGTCATCATCACCTGCGCCGTCACCGGTTCGGTGCATACGCCGACCATGTCGCCGCACCTGCCGGTGACGCCGGACCAGATCGCGGCGGAGGCAATAGCTGCGGCCGAAGCCGGCGCCTCGATCCTGCACCTGCACGCCCGCGACCCGGAAAACGGCCGGCCGACCGCCGATCCGACCGTCTTCATGCAATTCCTGCCGCGCATCAAGCAGGCGACCGACGCGGTGGTGAACATCACCACCGGCGGCTCCTCGCTGATGACGCTTGAGGAGCGGCTGGCCGCACCGCTTCAGGCACAGCCCGAAATGTGCTCGCTCAACATGGGCTCGATGAATTTCGGCCTGTTCCCGATGCTCGACCGGCCGCGCGAATGGCAGCATGAGTGGGAGCCGAAGCTCTTGGAGGCCACGCGCCACACCATCTTCAAGAACACCTTCGCCGATATGGAGACGATCCTGGAAAAACTCGGCAAGGGCTGCGGCACGCGCTTCGAGTTCGAGTGCTACGACGTCGGCCATCTTTATTCGCTGGCGCATTTCCGCGACCGGGGGCTGGTTTCCGGCCCGCTCTTCATCCAGTTCGTGCTGGGCATTCTGGGCGGCATCGGCGCCGATCCGGAAAACCTCATGCACATGAAGCGCATCGCCGACAAGCTGTTCGGCACCGACTACCGCTTCTCGGTGCTGGCCGCCGGCCGGGCGCAGATGCCGCTGATTTCGATGGCCGCTGCCATGGGCGGCAACGTGCGCGTCGGGCTGGAGGATTCGCTCTATGACGGTCGAGGACTGGCGAAATCCAACGCCGACCAGGTCAAGCGCATCCGTGGCATCGTCGAGGGCCTGTCGCTGGAGGTGGCGACGCCGGCCGAAGCGCGCGTCATGCTGGCGCTGAAGGGTGGCGACCGGGTGGCGTTTTGACCGGGCTCACCATCCGCCCTGCCCGGCCGGACGACGCGGACGACATCCATGCCGCTCTCATCGGCATCGCCGAGACGGTCGGCGAACTGCACAAGATGACGAGCACGCCGGGCGACATTCGCCGCGACGGCTTCGGCCCGCACCCCCATTTCCACACGCTGATTGCGGAAGTCGATTCAAGATTCGCCGGCATGTGCCTGTATTTTCCCATTTATTCGACATGGCGAGGAAAGCCCGGCGCCTATGTGCAGGATCTTTTCGTGGCCGAAAGCCATCGCGGTCGCAAGATCGGCGAACGCCTGCTCAGGCATCTGGCGCGTGCGGTTTGCGACCAGGGAGGCGTCTATATCGAATTGCAGGTGGACGCCGGCAACATTGTCGCGCAACGCTTCTACCAGCGCATCGGGATGGAGCGGGATGCCGACCATGTCTACAATTTCATTGGCGAGGCCCTGCTGACCTTCGCCGCCGCAGACGAGGAAACCGCATGAAAGCCTTCTACGCCGTGGAGCAGAAGCGGCACGATCCGAAGATGTTCCTGTCCAGTGGCGCACAGCAGCCCAACCCGGAGCAGCCGGCGCGCGTCGAGCGACTTCTTGCCGGCGCCAAGGCCGCCGGCTGCACCATCGAGCGGCCGCGCAACCATGGGCTCGGCCCGGTGGCGGCGGTGCATACGCCGGAATATCTCGATTTCCTCGAACACATTTTTGTCCGCTGGCAGCGCATCGAAGGGGCTTCGGCGGAAGTGATTCCCAACATCCATCCGCTGGCGCGCGACGGCGCCTATCCGGCCTCCGCCGTCGGCCAGGCCGGCTACCACATGGCCGACACCGCCTGTCCGATCTCGGGCGAGACATGGGGCAGCGCGCTGTGGAGCGCCTGGAGCTCGGTCGAAGCGGCCGAAGCCGTCATGGCTGGTGCGCCCGCGGCCTATGCGCTCTGCCGTCCGCCCGGCCATCACGCCTTCGCCGACGTCGCCGGCGGCTTCTGCTTCGTCAACAATTCGGCGGTCGCGGCGCAGGCGCTGCGCAAACAGGCGGCGCGGGTGGCGATCCTCGACGTCGACCTGCATCACGGCAACGGCACGCAAGGCATCTTCTATGCACGCGGCGACGTGCTGACCGTCTCGCTCCACGCCGACCCGGTACGCTTCTACCCCTTCTTCTGGGGCCATGCCGACGAGCGCGGCGAAGGACCGGGCCTCGGCTACAACCTCAACCTGCCATTGGCGCGCAAATCCGCCGACGCCGCCTTCCTCGAAGCGCTGGAGGTCGCCTTCCGGCGCATCCGCGCCTTCGCGCCGGAAGCGCTGGTGGTGGCGCTCGGGCTGGACGCCTTCGAGGGCGACCCGTTCGGAGGCCTGTCCGTTTCGACGCCGGGCTTTTCGCGCATCGGCGAGGCCATCGCCGGGCTCGGCCTACCGACGGTCATCGTGCAGGAAGGCGGCTATCTGTGCGATGCGCTGGGCGACAACCTGACATCGTTCCTGACGGGGTTTGGCGGGAAGCACCGGGTAGGATAGCACTCTAACCGTTGGCGCCGCCACTTCACGGACAGGGATTGCCGACCCGCTGGTGCACGGCGTCCACTGCCTTCCGCATCTCGTCCGTCCAGTCGACATCGATGGCCGAAAGCGCGGTTTCCAATTGGGCAAGCGTGGTCGCGCCGACGATGCTGGCCGTCACGAACGGCCGGCTGAGCACGAAGGCGGCGGCGAAGGAGGCCGGCTCCAGCCCGAAGGAGCGCGCAAGCGTGTTGTATTCGAGTTGGACTTCGGCAGCGTTCGGCGTCTCGTAGCGCTGGCCACGGTTGAAAAGCTGCGTGCGCGAGCCTTGCGGGCGGGCGCCATGGTCATACTTGCCAGTGAGATAGCCTTGCGCCAGCGGCGAATAGACGAGCAGCGACACGTCCTCGCGCGCGCAGACTTCCGCCAAGTTCACCTCGAAGGAGCGGTTCACCAGATTGTAGGCGTTCTGGAGCGAGGCGACGCGCGGGCCGACGCCCTTCTCGGCTTCGGACAGGAAGCGCATGACGCCCCACGAGCTTTCGTTCGACAGGCCGAAATGGCGGATCTTGCCGGCCTTCACCAGTTCGTCGAAGACGGCCAGCGTCTCGGCCACCGGCGTCTCGGGATCGGGAACCGCTGCCGCGTCCGCCCGCCTCGGCACGCCGAGACGGCTCGGGTTGGCGCCCCACGGAATATCGCGGTCCGGCCAGTGGATCTGGTAGAGGTCGAGACGGTCGGTGCCGAGCTTGGCCAGCGACTTTTCCACGGCGTCGATGATGTCGGCGCGCACCAGCTTCGAGGGCCGGCCGCCGCGGAACCACTCGTTGGCAGTGCGGCCGACCACCTTGGAGGCCAGCACCACATGATCGCGGTTGCCTTTCGCCTTCATCCAGGTGCCGATGATCTTTTCGGTGCGTCCCTGCGTCTCGGCTTTCGGCGGGATGGGATAAAGCTCTGCGGTGTCGATGAAATTGACGCCGCGCTCGAAAGCCATGTCCATCTGCGCGTGGCCCTCGGCCTCGGTGTTCTGCTGGCCCCAGGTCATCGAACCCAGGCAGATGCGCGACACGAAAAGGTCCGTACGGCCGAGGCGGCGTTTTTCCATGACATCTCTCCGATGGAAGGCCGGCGGCGGAGGCGCGCGGCGGGAAGGCGCCCAGCATAGAAAAGGACGCCGCGATCTCCAAGCCCTGCGTTTGTGCGGGGTCAGCGCCGGGCGGAAGCCTTGCGCTGCGCTTCGTCGATCAGCATGTTGGCCACCTGCATGCGGATCATGGCGCGCTGCCTAAGATGCGCGGGCACCCGGTCCGGGTGATTGGCAAAGGCGAAGCTGCGGCGCAAGCGGCCGAGATCGACTGCTGCGGCAGGGCTCCCGAGGCCCAGTTCGGCGGCAATCGAGTCGGGATCGATGGGCGGCAGAACCTCCTGAGGCGAGGGTTGCTCGTCGGCGAGGGCCGCCCTCGCCTGCTCCAGAAGCGCCGCGAACTCGGCTGCCATGTCGGCGCCCGTTTCCCGATATTCGGCGGCAACCGCCTCGCCGGCGACCCTGATGCGCCCGGAGTGCAGTTCGTCCGCCACCGCCAGGTAATCGAAGGGAATGGACGGTCGGGCGCCGGCCTCCTCGGCCGCGTCCGTCGCGGCGAAAAGGTCGTCGAGCAGCGAAGCGAAATCCCGCTTGGCTCCCATTGCGATGACGACCTCCCCCGAAAGATACGCGAACCTACCCTCACCTTAATGGCGGGGCGTTAAAAATGATTGCCTCCGATCGACGGTAATTTAGCCGATGGCAGGCTGCGCCCCCGTGATGACCCCCTTGCCGGGAAAAATTGCCACATGTGGCGATTATCGCAATGCTGCACTGCACAATCCGCCATGAATCACCTATATGCGCCTCGGGAGGACAAACTGGAGAGCCTGACCATGGGGTTCTTGACCGAAATGTTCTCTCGTCCGCGTCCGACAGAACAGGCGCGCTATCGCGCAGCGCTCGCGCTTGCCAACGCAATGAACAATTCCGACCGCATCGAGGCGGCCGCCAAGCCCGTCGACTTCCCGCGCATCGCCCGTGAAATGGCGATGCGCTGAGGCCGCGGGTCGCAGGCCGTCTTCAATGGCCGCGGATGAACAGCACCTTGCCGAGCGGCACGCCGTTGTGGCGCAGGATGTCGTAAGCGGTGGTGATGTGGAAATAGAAGTTCGGCGTGGCGTAGCCGAACAGGTATTGCAGGCCGGGCATCGCCATGTCGCGGCCGCCGACCTTCAGGTTGATCGTCCTTCCGTCCGACCCTTCCAGGTCCGCCGCCGCGAAGGTCGCCAGATGATCGAGCGTCTTTGCGATGCGGGCGTGAAGATCGGCGAAGCTCGCCTCGTTGTCCTCGAATTTCGGGACCTCGCGGCCGGCCAGCCGTGACGGCGCGCCCTTGGCGTGGTCGGTGGCGATCTGCACTTGCCGTGTCAGCGTGAACATGTCGGGCGCCAGCCGCGCGTTCAGGAACACCGCCGGATCGATCTTGCGTTCGGCGGCGTTTTCTTCGCCCGCCTTCAGCACCCCGTCCAGCGCCTTCAACCGCGCCTGAAACACCGCCACGGACGCATCGTACATCGAGATAGGCACGTCATTTCTCCTTGCTTTTGCTGTTACTGCCGTCCAGCGACCTAACGCCGTCACGGAAGTTTCCACAAGCGCCACGGCGGCGCCGCAATCGGTGCTAGGATTCGGCCAGACAAGGGAGATTCGTCATGAAACGCGCCCTTATCTCTGCCGCCTGCCTGCTCTTCGTCTCGGCGCCGATTGCCTTCGCGGCGCAGGCGCCGTCCGACGCGCCCTACCTGGACGACCGCTCCAGTCCGGAGGCGGTGGTGCGCTCGCTCTACAGCGCCATCGACCGGCACGAATACGCCCGCGCCTGGGGTTATTTCGGCGAGGCCAAGCCGGCCAAGGATTTCGACAGCTTCGCCAAGGGCTATGCCGATACCGACAGCATCGACCTGAAGATCGGTGCCATCTCCGAAGAGGGTGCGGCCGGCTCGATCTACTACGGCGTTCCCGTCGCGATCCGGGCGACCGACAAGATGGGCGAGCAGAAGGTTTTTGCCGGCTGCTATACGCTGAGGCAGGTCAACGCAGATGTCCAGGAACCGCCCTTCGATCCGATCCATATCGACAAGGGCGAATTGAAGCCGTCGACGGCCAACCTGGAAGACGCGCTGCCGAAGCAATGCGGCGACGGTCCGCCGCCGCCGAAGAAGGACGCCGCGCTGGAGCAGGCCAAGAAAACCTTCCTCGCCGCCTATGGCGACCAGTGCGACCAGGAAACACCGGAGCATAAGCCGATCAGCGAGCCGACCGCCTACGCCATCCACTACAAGGACAAGGATGCGGCGGAAGGCGAACCGGAACGCGAGGTGCGGCTGTTCCGCTTCTTCTGCCATATGGCCGCCTACAACGAGAGCGCCGTCTATTATGTGACCGACGACGCCACGGGCGTGCGGCAATTGCAGTTCGCCGTGCCGGAACTGGACATCCGCTACGAGAACGACAATCCCGAAGGCAAGGTGGACTCGATCACCGTCACCGGTTTCCAGACGGAGGATACAGCCATCAATTCCGCCTACGACGAGGCCAACCGCACCATCACAACGGCAGCGAAATGGCGCGGCGTCGGCGATGCCTCGTCCGCCGGCACCTATCTGTTCCGCAACGGCCGGTTCGCGCTGGTGCAATACGACGTGGACGCCTCCTACGACGGCGAAGTGAATCCACAGACGGTGGTCGATTACAACACCCCGCCGTGAGCGGTCACTTCGCCGGCGACAGCATCCAGTTCAGCGTCTCGCGCCAGTCGGTCATGCGGATCGGCGTGCCGTGCGTGCCCGTCTCAAAACGCACGAAGCGGGTCGGATAGGCCGGCACTTTCGCCAGGATCGAGCGGAAGAAGGCTTCCTGGTTGGCGATCGGAAAGACCGGGTCCTTGCTGCCCTGGCCGAAGAAGACCGGGACGCGGCGTTTGAAGGCCGGGCTTGCAAAAAAGCTCTCGTCCCACAGCGAGCCGAGCAGCAGCAGCCCGTTCAGGCGGGCGCCGGTGTCGGCGCGGCCGGCGAGTTTCCAGCACAGCGCCCCGCCCATCGAGCCGCAGGCGACGTAGATTTTGGCCTGCGGCGACTGCCCAGCGTAGTGATCGATCAGCGCCGCCACCTGCGCGGCGCCGGTATCGCCGAAATCGGAAAAATCCGGCGAGAGATAAAGCCCGCCGTTCTCCACCATCAGGTTCTTGATGCGGTTGAAATTGCCGCCGAAGGTGAAATCGTCGACGCCCTGCCGGCGCGAACCACCCTGCCCGTGCAGATAAAGCACGATGATCGAAGCCCCTTCGGTCTTGCCAACGGCGAAATGGCGGATGGCGCCGGCATCGGTCTTTAGCACCAGATCTTGCTGAACTGAGCGGACGCCGAGCGAGACATACTGAGAATGCACGCGCTTTTCCGGCACCTCGTCGCGGCCGTTGATGTCGCGCATCTCGCGGTAATCCACAACGCGGTAGCGGTCGCCTTTTTCCGAGGAGAGTAAGGCCGGATAGGCGAAGAGATCGTCCTTGTAAGGTTTCAGGGTCTGGGCCGAGGCGGGCACGGCGAAAGCGAAGAGCGCGAAGGCGAGGAGAAGGAAGGCGCGGATCATGGATGCCGCCTTGATCGCAAAGGCCGTGCACCCCCACCCCTGTCCCCTCCCCACAAGGGGGAGGGGGAGGGGGACGCCGGCGCCGCCGTTTCGTTCCAAATCGCCAACGCTGGCGTGACGTGGCGCCACAGCAGAGTCCCCCTCCCCCTTGTGGGGAGGGGGGCGCCACCATAGCCGGGCTCAGGGTCCTGCTGCCGCCAAATTTTCGACGCCACGAAGTAGCGACGGAGAAAGGAGATTTTCAAAGGCGCAAGCTGAGAAACCATCGCGCAGGCTTGCGTGCTTCGCCGCGGCCTTGTCAACAGGCGGCGATCAATCCTGCAAGACGCCGCCGGCGGTTTCCAGCGCCTCGCGCGTATCGACGTCGATGGCGGCTCCGGCTCCGATCTCGATATCCACAACCTCGACGCCGCCGTTCTCGATCAGGTGGCGGGCGCCGGTGTCGCCTTCCAGATGCACGACCGCATCGAACAGCGATTTCGGCAAAAGCACGGGATTGCCGCGCTTGCCTTCATGGGCGGCGCGCACCACCGCTCGGTCGCCGACCTTGTGGAAGGTTTCGATCAGTTGGTCGAGGTCGGCGGTTGATACGCCCGGCATGTCGCCCAGCACCACGAGCGCGCCGGCGGCGGAAGCCGGAACAGCACCAATGCCGGCCTTGAGCGACGTGGAGAGCCCCTCGGCGAAGGCCGGATTATCGGCGAAGGTGACAGGCAGGCCGTCAAGCGCCGCCCTCACCCGCTCCCCCTGATGGCCGGTGACGACGATGACGATCCTGGCCTTGGAAGCCAGCGCGCGCTCGACGGTGCGGCGCACCAGCGGCTTGCCGTCGAACAGCGCCATCAGCTTGTTGGGGCCGCCCATGCGGCTGGAGCGGCCGGCGGCGAGCACCACCGCGGCCACCTTGCCCGCCGCCACGGCCGGCGCCGGCTCGCGCGGCTGCGGCCGGGTCGGAATTTCCATCAAAAGGCCGCCGACGCCCATGCCGGCGATGTCTTCCCGGGTAATGCCGATGCCGGAGACGATGCGGTCCAGCACCCAGTCGAAGCCGTTCAGCTTGGGGCTGCGGGCGCAGCCCGGCGCGCCGAGCACCGGCTTGCCGTCGCGCTCGCCGAGCACGAAGAGGTTGCCCGGATCGACCGGCATGCCGGAGCGGAAGACGGTGCCGCCGGAAGACTGGATCGCCGCCGGGATGACGTCCTCGTCGGGATCGCTCATGGCGGAGGCACCAAACACCAGCACCATGTCGCTGTCATCGGCGAGATCGCGGATCGCCTGCGCCACTTCCGGTGCGGCGTGGGGCGTGCGGATTTCACCGGAAACTGTGCTGCCGGTGCGGCTCAGCCGCTCCTCGGTCACGCGGATCGTCTTGTCCAGCACGCTGGATTTGATCGAAGGCAGCACCGTCTGCACAACGCCGACCCGCATCGGCCGATAGGCGTGCATGGCAAACGCCTCGCGCGCGCCGGCGAGCGCCAGCACCTTTTCCAGCATGGCTTGCGGCACGGCAAAGGGGATGATCTTGATCGTCGCCACCATCTGGCCTTCGACCATCGGCGCGAAGGCCGGCATGGTGGCGAGCGTGATATCGGGATCGACGAGGTTGATGGCGTCGATCAGCGGCTTGTCGACGGCGAAGATGCCGGTCAACGTGGCGTGAAGGTTGACCCGGCCGGTCGCGGCCGGCCGCGCTTCGATGCCGGAGAAGCGGAGAGCCTCCGCGATACGGGCCGCCGCCTCGTTTTCTTCCACGTCGTCGGGCGCCAGCGTGGCGACGATGATCTCCTTCAAGCCGGCCTCGCGCAGCGCCGCCACGTCTTCGGCCGAAAGCACGCGCGCCTTCCTGAAGCGCGCCTGCCCGGCGACGGTCGAATGCGCAAGAATGGCGCCTTCCGCTTCCTCCAGCGGAACCGGTCCGAATTTCACGCTGCCGCCCCCTTCGCCTCCTCGCCGCGCGTGCGAAAGGCCCGGATGATCTGGGCCAGCACCGCGACGGCGATCTCGGCCGGACTGGCAGCACCAATGTCGATGCCGATCGGCGCGTGGATGCGGCCTATCTGCTCGGCCGTAGCGCCCAGCGCCAGCAGACGCTCGACGCGTCTGGCGTGGGTTTTCCGGCTGCCCAGCGCGCCGATGTAGAAACAGCCGGCGTCGAGCGCGGCCTTCAGCGCAAAATCGTCTATCTTCGGGTCATGGGTGACGGCGGCCAGCGCCGTATAGCTATCCAGCGGGCGGCGGGCGAGCACGTCCTGCGGCCATTCGGCATCCAGAGCCACGTCCGGAAAACGCTCGGCGGTGGCGAAGGCCGTGCGCGGATCGATGACCTCGACCGGGAAGCCGGCGACTTTCGCCATCGGCGCCAGCGCCTGGCTGATATGGACGGCGCCGATCACCACCAGGCGCGGGCTGGGCAGATGAACGTTGAGGAACAGCTTTTTCCCGTCTGCCTCGACCGTGCCGGACTTGCCGGTCTGGAACGCCTGCCGCAGCGCATCGACCAGTTCGCCGCCGGCCGCGTCGCCTTCGTGGATCAGGCGGCAAGAGCCGTCATCGAGGTTTGTCACCAGAACGGCGGCGCGGCGCGCGCGACGGTCGGCGTTGAGAGATTTAAGGGCGGCGAGGTCCATCGTTCAGGCCAGCCGCTCGACATAGACCTTGATGCGCCCGCCGCAGGAAAGGCCGACGCGCCAGGCGGTTTCGTCGGCGACGCCGAACTCCAGCATGCGCGGCTTGCGGCTCTCCAGCACGTCCATCGCTTCCGTCACCACCGCGCCTTCGACGCAGCCGCCGGAAACGGAACCGTGGAAATTGCCCTCGGCGTCGATGACCAGATGGCTGCCGACCGGGCGCGGCGCCGACCCCCATGTCTCGACCACCGTGGCGAGCGCGACGTCCCTGCCTTCGTCGACCCAATGTTCAGCGATCTGCAACGGGTCACGGGATTCATCGATTTGCGTTGGGTTGTCCATGACGGAACCTCCTTGCATTCTCGCTATCGGGCATTCCTCGCTATCGGGCATTCCTCGATGTCGGGATGTCGTTATATATGGCTACGCCGCACGACCGCTGACAACCCCCGACTTTTGTGCCAGATGCCCCAGCCAGCGGCGCGGATCGACCTCAGCCCGGCCCTGCCGGCCGAGCGAGGCGACGAGGTCGCTCAACGCGTCGAGATTGTGCACTGGGCGGAACTCGTCGACATGCGGCAGCATGGCCCGCACACCTCTTGCGCGCGCCTCGAAACCATCGAAGCGCAGCAGCGGGTTCAGCCAGATCAGCCGCCGGCAGGATTTGTGCAGCCGCTCCATCTCTTCGGCGAGGTTGCCGATGTCGTCGCGCTCCAGCCCGTCGGTGATGAGCAGCACGACAGCGCCCTGCCCGAGCACGCGGCGCGACCACAGCCGGTTGAACTCGCCGATCGCCTCGCCGATGCGCGTGCCGCCCGACCAGTCCTGCACGGCGGCGGAACAGTCGGCCAGCGCCTGATCGGGATCGCGATGGCGCATCTGCCGCGTCAGGTTGGTCAGCCGCGTGCCGAAGACGAAGGCATGGACGTGGCGGCGCTTTTCACCGAGTGCATGCAAAAAGTGCAGGAAGATGCGGGTGTACTGGCTCATCGAGCCGGAAATGTCGGCCAGCACCACCAGCGGCGGATGCACCTCGCGGCGCGAGCGGAACTTCGGTAGGATCAACCCGCCGCCGGCGCGTGACGCCGCCCGCATCATGGCGCGCGGATCGATGCGGCTGCCTTGCGGGTCGGGCCGGAAGCGGCGTGTCGCCACGCGGTCGAACGGCAGCTTCAATTCGGTGATGGCGCGGCGCGCGGCCAGCAGTTCCTCGGCGCTCATCTGGGCGAAATCCTTGCCGCGCAGCACCTCGTTGCCGGACACGGTGAGGCGGGCATCGATCTCGATTTCGGGAACCTCGCTCAGCGGCTGGTTCTTTTCATGCCCTTCGAACAGCGCCCGGCTGACGCGATGCTCCGCCGCGCGCGGCTTCGCCTTCTCGCGGTTGTCGGGCGCGACGGGCGAAAACATCGCCAGCATCTTCTCGATCAACTCGCGCGACTTCCAGAACAGGCGGAACGCCTCGTCGAAGGTGGCGTGATCCTCGCGGCGCGAGACGAGCACGGAATGCAGCGTCCAGTAGAAATCGTCACGGCTGCCGATGCCGGCGGCCAGCACAGCCTCGATGGCGTCCTTGACCGAAGCCGGCCCGACCCGCAAGCCCGCCTTGCGCAGCGCGCGGGCGAAATAGACGATGTTGTCGGCCATGCGGCCGTCGGAGGTCGCCTTCTTGGGATTTTCGGCCATCGTCGCGGGCTTCATACCCCCACCCCTAACCCCTCCCCGCAAGGGGGAGGGGAACTTGGGTCGCGGCAGCTTCCCCTCCCCCTTGCGGGGAGGGGCTAGGGG
>NZ_JAFKID010000007.1 GCF_017306545.1 Mesorhizobium sp. | reverse complement strand
TTGATTGTGACGACCCGCGACACACCGTCGTCATTCTCCAAACCCTTTTCGAGGATCGGGACGGCGGCATTGCACCTAAGCAGGCGCAAGCCGAAATCTTGTCCATTACGGAGTTGAAGTAGGTATGGCGAAGAACGGCGGCGCACGGCTAGGTGCAGGTAGACCGCGCGGCAGCGTCAGCAGCCGGCATGTCGATCTTGTCGCGTCCATGATGGACGGCAGGAAGACGCCGCTCGAATACCTCATGGACGTGATGGCCGATGAGAAGGCTGACGAAAAGCGACGGGATTGGGCGGCAGAGAAGGCGGCTGCGTTCCTGCATCCTCGTCCCCAGCCTGTCGCGCGGTCCGTCGAAATCGAGTTGCCGGATACCAGCACGGTCGAGGGCATCACTGCTGCGCTCAGCGTGATCACCAAGGCCGCCGCCAGCGGTCAGATTGCCCCTGCCGAGGCGCAATCGCTCTCAGCGCTCATAGAAGCCCAGCGGAAGGCTATCGAGACAGGCGAGCTTCTGGAGCGGCTTGAGAAGCTGGAAGCAGCACAGGCGAGGCGATAGAGGCACGACCATGCAGAAGATGGCAGACAGGCTGGAGCGGCTGGAACAGGCCATGCAGGTCAGCAATGCGCCGATCACCGATGTTCGGAAAGCCACTGACGCACAGTTGGAAGCATTTCTGGTCTCGCTCGGGATCGATCCTCACGACGAGGCTGCCTTGGTCTCTCTCGCTAGGTCGACAGCCACCAGATTGTCACCGGGATAATAATCCCGAGCACCATGCCGAACAGCACCCAGCCAGTTGGCCAAAGGGGCGGCTCTTTATCCGTCGCAGGCACAGCCAGGCCCCTTGTGGCAGGTCTTATCGCGGGAGATGCAACTGTCTCCGCAGGCCTTTCCCTTTGAGCACGTTTTGCAGCAGCCCTGCACTGGTGTAGGCCGCTGGCTCCATGGAATATCCGGCTGAGGCAGCGCGAATGTAAGCGCCGCGACGGCCGCGAGCATTTTGATCATCTCGTCCTCCCACACACAGGAACCATGCGCCCATGAGGGGAGGCTGTCGAGTCAGCTAGCTTCGCGATCGACGCCAGCCTGCCTGTAGGGCTTCTGCCTCGGAACAGAACCAGCGTTCGCCTTTCCCTGCGGAGATTTTCGTCTGGCTATAAAATTTCTGGCCAGGGACGTGATAGATGCGCTCGCCCTTGGCGCTGATGTTGCCTTTGATGTTGCAGCCGGACTGACCAACGAGGGAAACGGCAGGACTGGAAGCTGCGGGAGCCGCCTGGTCCCGTTGCGACGCTCGCCATTCCCACGGCTTCTGAAAGTCACCCTGCCACACGCCTCGCTTGGACGCCCTGGCCGCCTTCTCCTGCCCTGAGAAAGCCCCATGCGAATATCGGGGCCAGTCGAGCGCATAGCCATTCGCCACAAGCCAATTCTGCACCGATTTGCCGTCTGCACGGGCGCAGTCGCCTACAAAGCGGTCGTATTGATCCCATTCCACGAATTTGCAGGTTACGGGACGCGATGCAGCCATGAATTCGTCCAGCGCGTTCGCGAATTCCCTGCCGCAGGCATAGGATCGTCCGAACGTGTCATTGCAGCGCTGAGTGCCCTCAGGGGCGTCGATACCGTTAAAGCGAATCCTTTGGCCAGAAATCTCGATGGTGTCGCCATCAACGACCGTGGCGCGGCCTGTCAGAGATTGGGTGGCAGACGCCGGACCTCCGTTCAAGCCCGAAGGGAGTTGGCGAGAGACTGCAGGGACATAGGTCTGGAATGTAGATAAACCGTCATTGACGGCATATCCTATTGCTACGGCGCAGAAGACCATAAAGGGCATCAGAAGCTTGTAGATGATGTACGGCAATCGCCGCCGTCTATATCGCGTCACCCGAGCCACGACCTACTATTTCACCACGTTTCCAGCTTCGGAAATGATCTTCGGATCGGCGCCAAGGGAGATGGTGTAGCTGAAGCGGGCAACGCCTTGGGCTTGCTTGTTCCTCGGGATGCTCCGCACCAACCAATCGTAGACCCCCGACACCATGCAGGCGCCGTTGGCACAGGTGACCATCACGCTATCGTTGCGAATGCGGTAGGCTCGCTCGGGCCACCGGGTAAAATACTTTCTCTTGTCCTCCAGGACTTCGCTCAAGGATTTCGACTTGCCGTAATAGGAGACGTTGTCCGCGTAGAATGTAGCAACCGCCTGGATTGCCGCAGCCGGGTCATTCCCATCTCGCTCGATGAGACTTCGGACAATCCCAAGCGCAGCAGCTTCGATGGATTGCCCGCCGGATGTGCCAGTGCTTGCCTGCTCAGGTTGGGAGCTTGGCAGTTCGGCTACGGCCATCTGCGATGTGGTGACTTTCAGGTCCGCCATTTCGCTGGCGGAGAGATACCGGATATCTGAGCGGTCATAGCGAAGCGCGAAATTCAGAAGCTCGGCGTTGACGCCCATCTCGGACAGGTAGGAAATGACCTCGGCAGTCAGCTCCTGCACGCTGGCAACGGCCTCGTCGCGTCCGACCGTGGAATCCGGTGCGAATGAAGTACGGTGCACACCGATTGATCCTGGAGCGGCAATGCGAGATACACCCCCCAGGAACGCCAGAGAGCACGCCGACGCGCATTCCAACTGCCGTACCTGCATCGTGTTCAGGCCGAGTAGCCGGATCATGCGGCCAAGGGCCATCGCGGTTGTGACAGTTCCGCCGCCCGAGTCGAAAGTGACCACTGTGGAACTATTCGCGGCGACTGCTGCTGCGAACTGTTGGATCTGATCATCCGGGGTGAACTCGCCCGACACGACGAGCACGTGCAAACCCTGATCGGTCGTAAATGGCGTATAGGTCAGATTGGCCCAAGCCTGGCTGACGCCAATAGTGCAGGCCGCACACACGGCCGCCGAAAGAACAGAATAGAACCGCACGCCTATACCCACCCGCAACACGGCGTCATCGTGCGAACTCTAGCATCGGAAAGTCAACCTTTTCTCACCGGAGAAGATTCAAAACGAATCTTCAGTCGGGTGTTGCCAACAAGGCTACGATGGCTGTGGCACCGATCATTGCGATTTGCGCGAACTTCTCTGCGACTGCCCGCTGTCCGGCATTCCGGCGGGTGTCTCCCAGCATCACAATGGAGGTGGCGGCGACTCCGCTGGCGAGCGTGATCCCAACGGCGACGAGAAAGATAATCTGAACTGGCATAGCGGCCTCCAACAACTTGTAGAGGCATTGTCCACCAGGTCCGTCGGGCGTGGATAAATCCGGCTATATCCGGCACGCGGTCCGCCGGCATATCAAGGAAAAGGGCGTCAAATCACCGTTGATGCCACCAATTCAATCAACGCTATTCGCACACAGCTACAGAAATCAGCGAGGAAATCCCACGCCACGTGTCGATCCTCCGAGTTGATGCCGCGATACTGCTAACGCGGGGGCGAGGAGGAAAATATGCATGGAACTATCCAGCCCATTGGAAGAGCCCGCGTCGTCCGCAGAGATGACAGCTGGACCTACCGGGAAACCGAGGTTTTGCGAGAACACTGGCCTCATATGGCTACAATGTGCAAGCTGTTACCTCATCGCACTGAAACAGCAATCCGACGCATGGCCGCGAAATGCGGCGCAGCACCGCAGAAAGATCAGCACATCTGGACAGGGGCGGAAGACAAACGCTTGAGGGCCTTCGCTGCGGAAGGCATGCCTTGTAAATTCATTGCGCGAGAATTCGGGTTGCGACCGCTACAGGTTACCAATCGTCTTCGATACATTGGTGCCCGGATTGCGCGAAAGCCACCAGCGCCCTGCGGGGATGAACTCGCCGATGCCGTACGTCAGCGTGCATTTCAGATGAACATTTCCATGGCCGACCTCGACCGATCGCTTGAGACAGGCCGAATATTTCAAAACGCGGCCTGCAAAAAGCGTGTCCTTCCTCGTCATATCGAAAAGGCAGTGAAGGCTCTAGGCGGTCGGCTAGCCATCGTTTGGGACGAGTTATGAGTGCGTTCTTCCGTCTTCGAGTAGAGGCGACAATAGAACGCCTGATAGCCGTGCTGGATGAGATGGACGGCGACAGCGACTTGGAGCCGGAACCAGTCGAGGAACAGGACGACCGAGAGCTTGATCCTGCGGAAAGCGGAATAGGCGATGAATTGGCCCTACGTGCGATCCTCGCCGAATATGCCAAGCGCCAGCGACGCAGAGCGCGGTAACATCGCCGGTCGACCGAACTCAGTTCGGCCGACCGGTATTGCCACCTTCGTCAATCCTTGCGGAGGCGAACTCCAGCCCCTCCGCCATTCTCGGGAATGAACTGAACGCCGCCTTTTTCAAGCGCGGCCTGCAATGCCTCAATCGTTGATTGTTTGGCGTCAGCTCCATTTTCTATGCGGGTCACGGTGTTCGCCGTCACACCTGCTTTTTCAGCCAGTTCCCGCACCCCCCATCCAAGAGCAGCTCTCGCCATTTTCATCTGAACCGGCTTCATTTGTACATTGTCCCAATACGTGTTGACAGGGTTATAATCTTTCTCTATGCATAGGTACACAGTACAAATAAACGGTTACAGAGGCAACAGAGATGCCAAATACCATCGTTCCGGCGAACGGCGAAGCTTTGCCGAAAATCGCCTTCGACCGAGCAGCCATCATGAATGAGGCCCACCGCTACGCCCGCATGTATGCCGGCCGCGAGTGGTCCTATACAAAGCTGCTGTCCTGGGGCCTCAAGGCAGCATGGAAGGAGGCCAAAGAAGGCAAGACGGCAGCCCAGCGTAGGGCGGACGCCATCAGGGCCGAAATCGACGCCCTGCAATACAAAACGCTCCGCTACGACACGGTAGCGATGCGTCGCCACCTCGAAACCGAACTGGCCGCGCTGGCGGCCTGATAACCCCAGCCGACAATAGGAGAACATCACCATGACGAACGACGCCACGCGGGCGAACGTTGAGGCTATGCCCGCAATCAACCGCCGCCGAATGCTCCTCGGACTTGCTGTGGCTTCCACGGCCGCCGCCACGGCGACGATCAGCACCGAGGCGAAGGCGGCGACACCGACAGAAAATCCGAAGCTGGTTGCACTGTTCGACGAACTTCCGGCCGTTGCCGCCGCCTTTCATGAGGTCAACGACGTATATCGGGCGGAATACAAGGCTTGGGATGCAAAAACGCCTTGGGCGCCAGATGAACTTACCGTCAAAGGAATTGCGTGGCCGTATGAGGAAGGCGCTCCCCATCAGCCCGGCGATGCGGAAATGAAGTCCTTGGGCGGCTATTTGTGGCGCCAAGGTGATGACTATCCGCGCAGGATAGTCCTGAAGGCTGGGAGGTGGATTGGCAGATCATAGGCGTTCGCAGGAAGAAGCGTGCTGCCAAAAAGGCCGGCAACCTAGCCGACTTCATGGATGCAGAGGCGGAGATCAAGCGGCTGAAAAAGCTCTATGCGGCTGCGAACGACTACGAGCGGGAATTCAGGGATATCAAAGCGCAGGCACATGCTTGGCATGAAAAGGCCAGCGGGACGAGGACTGCTCTACGTGATGCGCTGGAAAAGCACGTCAGCGCCATCATGGACGAACCCGATTTCACCATGGAGGGCATAATCATCAAGGCCCAGGCGTTGGCCGAATGGGATCGCGTCGGAACACGGTGGGGTGATCGCCTAGCAATTGGGCGTGAATGGCATAGCCAGTTGGCCGCATCAATTCTGCGCTATGCGAAAGGCGGTGCAGCATGAGCCGCCTCGTTCCCCAATCCGACATGACCACAGACGAAATCGTCCAGTGCAGCTATCAGGCGCGGGCCATATTGCACCTGATCGACATGGCGGCGTGGTCGATCTCCAACAACAGCGGCGCGGCTGACGTGCTTGCCGACAGCATCGGGGCGGCTACGCGGCTAGCGCTGGCACTGCTTGAGCCGGTCCACGATGCGCTAGAGCGCCATGAAGGGCTGAAAGGAAGGGCGGCATGAGCATCACCTCTCCCGCATGGAAAGTCGATGACTTCAATAGCGACATGCACAGGCTGTCCGCGCTGATGAACGTCATCTGCCAACTGCAATTCGACCGGAGAGCCGACGAGGTTGTTCCTCACGTCGATGAACTTCTCTGGATCGCTCGGGAAATTGCGGACGGCCTGACCGCACACCATGACGGCACTTTCGTCAGATTGGTTGGAAGCAACCGCAATGGCTGACAACGGCCGCTCTCGATAGCTACACTGGCTTATGGCCGGCTGTTTGATTCCCGCGATTTTGATGATCCTCGGTGCCGCCATTGGTGCAATTGTCGGCAGCGACGGCGGTAGCGTCTACGGCGCATTCATCGGCCTTGCGGTTGGCATGGTTATCATGGTGGTCCTGGTTTTCCTGATGTCCATGGCGAAGCGATAGCCGCAGCATGAACAGTCTCAGCACATTGGCCGCAATCGCGACGGCACGGCAGGAGATCAAAAAGAGCCGTTTTCTAGCGGTCGCCGGGCCAGTTGCCGACGAAGCTGCTGCGAAGGCTTTCATCGCGGCGAACTCGGATCAGACGGCGAACCATAACTGCTGGGCGTGGCGGGTCGGACAGGCGTACCGATTCAGCGATGACGGCGAGCCAGGCGGGACGGCCGGCAAACCGATCTTGCAGGCAATCGAAGGGCAGTCGCTTGATAGTGTCGCCGTCGTCGTCACGCGTTGGTTTGGCGGTGTCTTGCTAGGGAGCGGCGGGCTGATCCGGGCATACGGCGGGACAGCCGCCATGTGTTTGCGGGAGGCTGAAAAGGTGCCGCTTGTCGATATGGTCGCGGCGACTTTTACATGCACGTTCGGGGATCTGGCGCTTTTGCAGGCTCGGCTTGAGGCAATCCCCGGTGCGAAAGTCAGCGTTCGGTCATTCACCGATACCGGGGCGGAACTGGACGTCTCTGTGCTGAAGGACGACGCGGACGGCACGGCAGGCATGGTCGCTGATCTGACGAGCGGCCGAGCGGTAGTCAAATTCGGCGAATAGCCGCCCCTTGCCGTTGCTGGAATATTTACGCCACGTCCGGACCTTTATCCGCTGTCAGATTGGCCTCGGCGGAGAGCCTGTAGAGCGGGCTTTAGTATTCCCGCCCAAGGATTGATTCTAGCCTTTTGCAGGATTCGACGGGCTTCTTGTCCAACCCCGTTTGCAGGCGTTCAAACATGCATATTTGACGAATATTTGACGAACCGAATCCTTGTGGTCGCCAAGTCTCTGAAATATATAGATAAAATCTGGTACGCCCTAGGGGAATCGAACCCCTGTTTGCGCCGTGAGAGGGCGCCGTCCTAACCGCTAGACGAAGGGCGCGGCCAAGACCGGCCATATAGGCTGGGCGTCTGCAAAAAGCAACTGGCCAAAACAGGCTTTTGCACACCCGCGACCGAACTCTGCCTCGTTGCGTTCCAGAGCCGTCCGCCGCCTCAAAAAACAAAAGCGCCGCGGACCAGCCGCGGCGCTTCGATCGATTGCTCCGAGCCGGTCAGTTGGACGGCTGCGGTTCCATGCCGCCTTCCGGCTCCGGGCCTTTCTTCTTGCCGCGCGCGGTGCCGCCGGCCTTCGGCACGGCCGAGCCGCGGCTGGTCGGCGTATCGTCGCCGAGGTCGCGCGAGGGCTTGTTGCCGGCGAGCAGCTGCTTGATCTCGTCGCCCGACAGCGTTTCGTATTCGAGCAGCCCTTCGGCGAGCGCGATCCAGTCCTTCTTCTTCTTGGTCAGGATGGTCTTGGCGGTGGAATAAGCCTCGTCGATCAGCCGGCGCACTTCGTCGTCGATGATCTGCGCCGTCTCTTCCGAGATGTTCTGCTGGCGCGCCACCGAATGACCGAGGAAAACCTCTTCCTGGTTATCGCCGTAGGCGACATGGCCGAGTTTGTCGGAGAAGCCCCAGCGCGTCACCATGGCGCGCGCCAGCTTGGTCGCCTGCTCGATGTCGGAGGAGGCGCCCGAGGTGATGTTCTCCTTGCCGAACTTGAACTCTTCGGCCACGCGACCGCCCATCATGATGGCAAGGCGCGAGATCATGTACTTGTAGCTCATCGAATAGCGGTCGCCTTCCGGCAGCTGCATGACCATGCCGAGCGCGCGGCCGCGCGGAATGATGGTCGCCTTGTGAAGGGGGTCCGCCGTCGGCACGTTGAGCGCCAGGATGGCGTGGCCGGATTCGTGATAGGCGGTCAGTTCCTTCTCCGCCTGCGTCATCGCCGACGAGCGGCGCTCGGCGCCCATCATGATCTTGTCCTTGGCGTCCTCGAATTCGGCCATGGTGACGAGGCGCTTGTTGCGCCGGGCGGCCATCAGCGCGCTCTCGTTGACGAGGTTGGCAAGGTCCGCGCCGGAGAAGCCGGGCGTGCCGCGAGCGATGACCTTGAGGTCGACATTGGGGGCCAGCGGCACGTTGCGCACATGCACCTTGAGGATTTTTTCACGGCCGACGATGTCGGGGTTCGGCACCACGACCTGGCGGTCAAAGCGGCCCGGACGCAGCAGCGCAGGATCGAGCACGTCGGGGCGGTTGGTGGCGGCGATCAGGATGATCGACTCATTGGCCTCGAAGCCGTCCATCTCGACCAGCAACTGGTTCAGCGTCTGCTCGCGCTCGTCGTTGCCGCCGCCGAGACCGGCGCCGCGATGACGGCCCACCGCATCGATTTCATCGATGAAGATGATGCAGGGCGCATTCTTCTTGGCCTGCTCGAACATGTCGCGGACACGGCTTGCGCCGACGCCGACGAACATCTCGACGAAGTCCGAGCCCGAAATGGTGAAGAAAGGCACGTTGGCCTCGCCGGCCACCGAGCGCGCCAGCAGGGTCTTGCCGGTGCCGGGCGGGCCGACGAGCAGAACGCCGCGCGGAATCTTGCCGCCGAGCCGCTGGAATTTCTGCGGATCGCGCAGGAACTCGACGATTTCCTCCAGGTCCTCCTTGGCCTCGTCGACGCCGGCGACATCCTGGAACGTCACGCGCCCGTGCGCTTCGGTGAGCAGCTTGGCCTTCGACTTGCCGAAGCCCATGGCGCGGCCGGAGCCGGACTGCATCTGGCGCATGAAGAAAATCCACACGCCGAGGATGAGGATCATCGGCAGCCAGGAGATGAGATAGCCGAACAGCGTGTTGGAACCGTCCGTTTCCGGCCGCGCGTTGATGGTGACGTTCTTGTCTTCGAGCCTGGACACCAGCGACGGGTCGCCGGGCGAATAGGTCTGGAAGCCGCCGGAGGTGTCGGTGTAGGTGCCGCTGATGCGGTCGCCGGCGATGGTCACAGTCTTGACCCGGCCCGCGCCGACATCCTGAAGGAACTGCGAATACGGAACATCCGTCGATGCACCACGCGTCTGCGGCGTCTGGAACAGGTTGAACAACGCGATGAGCAGGACGGCGATAATCGCCCAGAGCGCGAGATTACGATAGTTCGGGTTCATCGAGTATCCCGTTGAGGCGCGCCCATGGCGCGCCAGGTGAGAGGGGTCGGTCTTAACATAGGCAGCGCGCCGGCCCTTGCCAAGCGTAACCGCGCGGATGGGTTAAGCCTTGCCTCATGGCCGCACGCCGCCAGCGCCGGCCCATGGCGGCGCGGCGACGGCACCGGCACCGGCCAGTCCGGCTACCGCCCGCGCCGGCGCGAGGTCGAAGCACGGCAGGAATTGCGCGAAAGGCGCCGCCACCGGGAAAACCATAGCCGGCAGGGCCTTCATGGCACCGGGGCTGCCTTCGGATCGGCCCGATTCCGCAGCGAAAAGGGCCGGTTCGGCAGCGAACGCCGCGCCTGCGAGGCTGGACGGCACACCATCGGCTACCGGCGCGCCGCCGGCAGACGCCACCGTCGCGCGTGCCGCGATCAAGAATCCGTCGCCGCCGTCGCATGCCGTGATCAGGCAGCGGCCGTCCCAGATCATGCCGCCAGCGACGGTGACGGCAGGCGGCAGGTCGCGCCGCTCGCGATGAAGAAAAAGCCCGGCGGCGCGCCGGTCGATCACCGCATGCGACAACGTGGCGCGCAGCGGATGGCGCGAATGGACGGCCTCGAGGCGGCCAAGCAGCGCCTCGGTCCGCGCGCGATCGGGCAGGAAGCGCGAGCCGCCGGCGGTGGCGATGAGAATGCGAAGCGCGTGCAGCACCGCCGGCCGGTCCGGCTCCGCGACGAAATCCAGAGCAAGGCGCATGAGGCCCGGTACGGGCCTGTCGGCATGCATCCGGATCAGCGCCGCCGCTCGCCGGCCGAGGTCGGTGCGCGTCTCGGCGGCGCGCGCCGCGATGGCCAGCGCTCCGGCGAATCCGGCATCGCCCGAACCGGCCAGCGCGGCGCGCAGGCGCGGCCGCTCGAAGGCGCTGTTCTCGTTCGTCGGATCGTCGCTCCAGCCGACGCCTCGGCCGGCCAGCCAGGCCCGCAGCGCGGCGCGACGCGTCGCCAGCAAGGGCCGCATGATCCAGACGGTGCCGTCATAGAGCGTGGCCGGCGCCATGCCGGCAAGGCCGTACCCGCCGCCCACAGCACCGTTCGCGCGGGCGCTCCGCATCAGCACGGTCTCGGCCTGATCGTCGGCGGTATGGCCGGTCAGCACCATGCCGGCGCCGTCTTCGCGGGCCGCTTGCGCAAGCAGGCGATAGCGCGCCTCGCGCGCCGCCGCAGGCAGGCCGGTCCCCGGCTTCGGTCCCTGCCAGGAAAGCACCCGATGGCGGATGGAATGGCTGGCGCACAACTGCGCCACGGCCCCTGCCTCGTCGGCGGATTCGGGCCTCAGCCGATGGTCTATGGTGACGGCAAGCAGCTTGGCCGTGGGTCGGGCGCGATCGAGATAGCGCTTGAGCAGCAAAAGCAGCGCCGTGGAATCGCTACCGCCGGAAACGGCGACGATTGCGCCGCCGGAAAAGTCGATGTGAGAAAAGAGCCCGTCTTCGTCCGGCTCTCTCGATACGTGCCCTTGGCCGGACACGGCGATGTTCAGCACGAGGCGCGGGTCCGTTCCTGCTTGACGCGCTCTTTCATGGCGGCGGAAATGTCGGGATAGCGCTTGCCGACTTCGTTGAACGTGGCACAGGCGACGTCGCGCTGGTTGAGTCCCACCAGCGACACGCCGAGCTTCAACAGCATGTCCGGCGCCTTCTTCGCCTTGGGATAGGCCTTGCTCGCCGACAGGAAGGTTTCGGCGGCGTCGCGGTATTTCTGCTGGCCGAGCAGCGCTTCGCCCAGCCAGTAGTGGGCGTCCGGCGCGCGCGCATCCTTGGGGAAGCGCGAGACATAATCGCGAAAACCCTGCTCGGCGGTGCCGTAGTCGCCCGACAGGATGAACTGGTAGGAATTGCGGTAGAGTTCCTCGGCGCTGTCGGTGGCGGGCAGCGAGGCGACCGTCGTGCCGGCGCCGGAACTGCCCTGCGCGGGCGCCGCGCCGGCGGCAGGGGCGGCCGATTGCCCGCCCGCGTCGACGACGTTGCCGTTCTTGTCGACCGTGATGGTGCCGAAATTCTTGGCCGGAGCGCCGGTAATCAGCTTGCCCGGTTCGCCGTTGCCCGAATCGATGATGACGTCGCCGACCGGATCGGAGGAGGCCGAAGCCTCCCCCGTCGCGTCCGTCCGCGTTTGCGGCGGCGCCGTGACGGCCGGCGCGGCCGCCACGGTCCTGTTGCTGTCGGAGGCGTCGGACTTCTTTTGCGGCTGCTGCCCGCCGCCGCCTTCGAGCTGCTGGAAGCGGAACTCGTTGTCTTCCTGCTGCTTGCGCATCTGCTCCTGCATTTGCAGGATCTGGAAGTTGAGTTCCTCGATCTTGCCGTTCAGCTGGCGCACCTGGTCTTCCAGCCCGGTGATGCCGGCAGGGCTGGACTGGGCCAGCTGCGTCCGGCTTTCCTTATGGGAAGGAAACAGGTCAGGCAGACCGAGCGAAGGGAGATGGAACGAAAAGCCGCCCTGCCCCTCATCGCCGCCGGCGAGGTTGGCAGCCGGGGCGGCAATGGCGGAGGCCAGGAACACGGCAAGCGTGCCGCTCAGGATGGTTCTCAAATACATGTCTCAAGCCCTGAAGTGAAAGGATCTGTCCGGAGCCCGCCACCCTGCGGCAAACGTCAGTCGCGACGAGCCGATCCGCACAGTGTCGTCTCTAGCAGGACGCGAGACTTCGGCCAAATTTTGTTTCTGGCGGAACCGGAACGGCAAAAGGCGGCGTTGCCGCCGCCTTTCCCGACCCGATGTGGCATTTCTGCCTGTACGGAGCTGCCGACCGGTCAGCTTCCGGCGCCCGACAGCGTGGTGACGGCGCGGCGGTTCTGCGACCAGCAGGAAATGTCGTCGCAAACCGCGACCGGACGCTCCTTGCCGTAGGAAATGGTCTTCAGGCGGTTGGCGGCGACACCCTTGGAAATCAGGTAGTCGCGCGTGGCGGCGGCGCGGCGGGCGCCGAGCGCCAGGTTGTATTCGCGCGTGCCGCGCTCGTCGGCGTGACCTTCCACGACGATGCGGTACTGGCCGTACTTGTTCAGCCACTGGGCCTGGCGAGCCAGCGTCTGCTGCGCGTCGGCGCGGATCGACGAAGAATCGGTGTCGAAGAAGATGCGGTCGCCGACATTGACGGTGAAGTCCTGCGATGAGCCCGGCGTCGCCGCACCCGCGCCGAGGCCGAGGTCGGCGGCGCTGTTGAGGTTCTTCTTGGAAGCGCAGCCGGCGAGCGCCAGCGAGGCGACCAGGGCGATCATGACGGGGTTAGCTGCAAGTTTTGCGATACGGCGCATGCCGCCTCTCCTTCGCAATTCGAGTTGTTTCGTTGACTGCCCAGTAACCACGTTTGGGTTAACCGGCGTTCAAGAAACACGGTTAAAATTCGGTTTCCGGCCGCCGTCCGCGGCCTGCATGCCTTGCCGCCGGTCCGGCGGGAGCCCGAAGGCAAGGTCCGACCTCACAGTGCTCTAGCCGCAAATACGGCCAAAACGCGGCCAGCGCAGGAAAAAGGGCCCGCAAGGGGCCCTTTTGTGGGGATCGCCGGGCGGCCGCCCACTATTCGAGCAGCGGCGACCAGGCCGGGTCGGAAGCGTAGTTGGCCGTCGGGACCTGCTGTTCGTTGCGGCCGGTCAGGTCGATGGTGACGAGCTTCGGTCCGCCCGCGGAATCGCGGAAGAACATCAAGACGCGGCCGTTCGGCGCCCAGGTCGGGCCCTCCTGCTGGAAGCCGGTGGAGAGAATCCGCTCGCCCGAACCGTCCGTCTTCATGACGCCGATCTGGAACTGGCCGCCCGACTGCTTGGTAAAGGCGATCAGGTCGCCACGCGGCGACCACACCGGCGTCGAATAGACGCCGTCGCCGAAGGAGATGCGGTGCGGATTGGAGCCGTCGGCGCCCATGACGTAGATCTGCGAACGGCCGCTGCCGCCGCCGCGGTCGGAGGTGAAGACCACCTGCGAGCCGTCCGGCGAATAGGAGGGCGACGTGTCGATCGCCGTGGAATCGGTCAGCCGCGTCGTCGAGCGGCTCCTCAAATCCATGGCGAAGATGTTGGAATTGCCGTCGTCGCGCATCAGGCTCATGATGACCTTCTGGCCGTCCGGCGAGAAGCGCGGCGCGAACGTCATGCCGGGGAACTTGCCGACCAGTTCGCGCTGGCCCGTCTCCAGTTGCAGCAGATAGACTTGCGGCTGGCCGCCCTCGTAGGACATGTAGGTGATTTCCTGCCGGTTCGGCGAGAAGCGCGGGGTCAGCACGATCGCGGCGCCGTTGGAAAGATAGCGTACGTTGGCGCCGTCCTGGTCCATGATGGCGAGCCGCTTCTTGCGCGCGTTCTTGGCGCCCGATTCGTCGATGAAGACGACGCGGGTGTCGAAATAACCCTTTTCGCCGGTCAGCCGCTCGTAGATGGCATCGGCGATGATGTGGCCGATGCGCCGCTTGTTGGCACCGTTGGCGAAGAACTGCTCGCCCGAAAGCTGCTGGCCGGCGAAGGTGTCCCACAGCCTGTATTCGGCACGGATGCGGCCGTCGGGCTCCTGGCTGACGCGGCCCGTCACCAGCGCCTGCGCGTTGATGACCTTCCAGTCGTCGAAGCGCGGCGCCGCGTCGGGGTTGGTGATCTTCTCGATGAAGGCGCCGTGGTCGACCGGCGCGAACAGGCCCGAACGCTTGAGGTCGGCCGTGACGATGCCGGAAATCTCCGTTCCGAGGCCGGCGCCGTCGAAATCGGTGATGGCGATCGGCAGCGGCTCGATGGTGCCCTTGTTGACGTCGATCTCGACCAGGGCGCGCGCCGGCAGCGTGGCGATCGCGCTCATGCCGGTGGCAAGGGCGCCGATCATCATGAGCGTTGAGAGAAGTTTCTTCATGGCGTTGGCCTCGTTTGTCTGGCGGGCGGCGGGCTGGCTGGCAAATCAGAACATGTCGCTGGGATCGAAATTGACGACGACTTCGGACCAGCTGTCGTATTTGTCGGCGGGAAGGTTGTAGGGCGCGCAACGGGCAACGGCGCGCCGCGCGGATTCGGCCGCGGCGCGCTGGACGCCGCTGGCGCCGCCGCCCGAAATGATATCGACGGGGCCGGTGAGCGCGCCGGAGCGGTCGAGCTTGAACTTGACCGAAACCTTGAGGTTGCCGCCGTCCTCGGCGCCGGCGGGAATGTTCCAGCATTTCTCCACCTGGCCGCGCAGCGCATCCATCTCGTTCTGCGACAACTTGTTGCCGCCGGTGTTCTTTTCGCCGCCGAGCGAAGCCTGCTCGGTCGAGCGCTTGGCGCCGCCGCCGGAGGCCTTTTCCTTGTTGAGCAGCGCCGAGATCTTGTCGTCCAGCGCCTTGTCCTGCGACTGTTCGCGCGACGAGGCTTCCTTCACCGGCTTTTCGGAATCCTTGCGCTCCGGCGCCTTGGCCGTCTCCGCCGGCGCGGGCTTCGGCCGGGCGTCCGGGGCGGGCGCCTGGTCGGGCAACTTGACGTCCTGCGGCGGCTGTTCGGCGGCGATCGCCTCGGCGACCGTGTCGGGCTTCTGCGGCGCCGGTTCCGGCTGCTTGACCGGCTGCGGCTTGGCGTCGGCCTGCTTGGCCGGATCGGGCTTGACCTCTTCCTTGGGCTGCGGCTGCGGCGCCACTTCCGTCGCCGGCGGCGGCTTCGGCGCCTCCTGCGGCTTCGGGGCGTCCTCTTGCTTCGGCTTTTCCACCGGGGTCGGCGCCGGCGGCGGCGCCGACGTGGCCTCGACCGGCTTCGGCTTGGCTTCCGGCGTCGGCGGCTTTTCGGTGTCGACGGTGTTGTCGCCGGTCTTCTGCGCGTCGGCGACGATGTCGGGCCGCTTGGTCGGCGTCGGCGCCGGCTTGTCGCGCATGGTCGCCTTCTTGTCGCCTTCCTGGACCTGGGTCAGCGCGCTGACAGGCACGATGTCGACCGGCAGCGCCTCGACGTCGGTGACATCGAAGGCGGACGGCGCCTTCAGCGACAGCAGGCCGAAAGCCAGCACCGCCGCATGCAAGATCACCGATGTGGTGAGGCCTGCGCGCATTTCCGTCTTACTGATCCTGTTCCTGGAGGCTGACGAGGCCGATGTTCTTGAAGCCGGCGGCCGAGATGCGCGCCATGACCTTCATCACCGTGCCGTAGTCGGCCGTCTTGTCGCCGCGCACGAAGATGCGCTCGTCATAACCGGTCTTGGCGATCGCCTGTAGCTTCGGCACCACCTCCTCGATCGGTATTTCCGTTTCCTGCAAGTAGACCTTGCCTTCCGGATTGATGGAGACGGTGATCGGCTGGGTGTCCGAATTCATCGCCTTGGCCTTGGTATCGGGCAGGTCGATCGGCACGCCGGTGGTCAGGAGCGGTGCCGCCACCATGAAGATGATGAGCAGCACCAGCATCACGTCGACCATCGGCGTGACGTTGATTTCCGACATCAGGCCGTGATGGCGGCCGCGCCGCCTGTGGCCGCGCGAACCGCGCCCCGAGCCGCCTGCGCTGACTGACATTCCCATGATCGTTCCTCAGGCTGCCCTTGCCACGACTTTCTCATCGATTTGGCGCGAGAGTATGGCGGAGAACTCGTCGGCGAAGCCCTCCATGCGCACGCCGAGCTTGCTGGCGTCAGACGACAGCTTGTTGTAGGCGATGACGGCGGGGATGGCGGCGAGCAGGCCGATGGCCGTGGCCAGAAGCGCTTCCGCGATACCGGGCGCGACCACCGACAGGCTGGTGTTCTTCGACGCCGCGATGGCCTGGAACGAGGTCATGATGCCGACCACCGTGCCGAACAGGCCGATGAAGGGCGCGGCCGAGCCGATGGTGGCGAGGAAGCCGAGCCGGCCTTCGAGCCGCTCCATCTCGCGCGTCAGCGCCAGGTCCATCGCCTTGTCGATGCGGGTCTGCAAGCCGAGCGGCGACTTGGCCCCCTTCTCGAAACTCTTCTTCCATTCGCGCATGGCGGCCACGAAGATGGCGCCCATGCCGGTCGTCTTGCGGTCGGCGAGGTTGCGGTAAAGCTCCTCCAGCGACTGTCCCGACCAGAAGACCTGCTCGAAGCGGTTGAGCGCCATGCGCATGCGGGCATAGGCGATCAGCTTGTCGACGATGATCGCCCAGGTCCAGACGGAGGCGCACAGCAGGCCGAGCATGACCAGCTTGACCACCCAGCCCGCCTGCATGAACAAGGCCCAGATCGACAACGACGCCGTCGGTTCGGCGAGTGCGATATTTTCCATCAGCAAGAATCCTTAAGATTTCCGGGCGTGGCTTGCGGCTGGCCCATGGCGCTCTTTCTTGTGGTCCCGTATGCGCAAAGCTTCCGGAAATGCCCCAAATGCGCTGTTCGCGGCGTTCTTTAGAGCAAATGTTGGTGAAACGAAGGCGCCCGATCCCTTCAATTTTCACCGGTCCCTTCATGAACCGTTATGGTTAAGGATCGGTTAGTGAATGCGGTGGCGATCCCTCCCCTTGAGGGGAGGGTGGCCGCGAAGCGGCCGGGAGGGGTAATCTCAACCAAGCCGACGTCCAAAAACCGCTCGCTCTACGATTGGCGCTCCCTGCCGCCTCGCTTCGCTCGGCATCCTCCCCTCAAGGGAGAGGGACTGGCGCTCCCGGCAAAAACGCCTTCACCCATTCTTTCGGGAAGCGCCGCGGCCGGCCGTCTTCGCCTACGATGGCCGCCTCCACCCTCGCCCGCACCAGGACACCGCCGGCGCGCGTCAATTCCTGCGCCATGAAGATGCGGGCGCCCGAAATCTTCTCGGCGCGGGTATCGACGGTGACGATATCGTCGATGCGCGCGGGCTGGATGAAATCGATCTCCATGCGCCGCACCACCCAGGCGATGCGCTCGCCGTGCTTGCCTGCCATCAGCTCGGTGTGGTGCACGCCCGCCAGCCTGAGGAAATCCGAGCGGCCGCGTTCGAGGAATTCGAGATAGCGCGCGTGGTAGACGACGCCGGAAAAATCGGTGTCGGCATAATAGACGCGCGCCATCAGCCGGTGGCCGCCGCCCGGCGTCAGCGCGCCGTTGAGCCCGCCGGTCAGTTCTTCTTCGGTCGGCTCGGCAACAGTGCTCACGGCTCTTCCTGAAACAGGCTGATCTGACGTTGCGCAAAATCCTTCGGCGCTTCCAGCCCGAGATGGCGCCAGGCGTTGCCCGTCAGCACCCGGCCGCGCGGCGTGCGCTGGATGAAACCCTGCTGGATCAGATACGGTTCGATGATATCCTCGATGGCGTCGCGCGGTTCGGAAAGCCCCGCCGCGATCGTCTCGATGCCGACCGGCCCGCCGCCGAAACTGCCGGCGATCATGGAAAGATAGCGGCGGTCGAGCGCATCGAGCCCCAACGCATCCACCTCCAGCCTGGTCAGCGCCTCGTCGGCGATTTTTCGCGACACGACCTCGGCGCCGGCTACGGAGGCGAAATCGCGCACCCGCCGCAACAGCCGCCCGGCGATGCGCGGCGTGCCGCGCGCGCGCCTGGCGATCTCCACCGCGCCGTCGTCGCCGAGCGGCATGCCGAGGATGCGCGCGCCGCGCCGCACGATATGTTCCAGTTCCTCGACCGTATAGAAGTTCAGCCGCACCGGAATGCCGAAGCGGTCGCGCAGCGGGTTGGTGATGAGGCCGAGGCGCGTGGTAGCGGCGACCAGCGTGAAGCGCGCGAGGTCGATCTTCACCGAGCGCGCCGCCGGGCCCTCGCCGATGATCAAATCGAGCTGGAAATCCTCCATCGCCGGATAGAGGATTTCCTCCACCGCCGGATTGAGCCGGTGGATCTCGTCGATGAACAACACGTCGCGGTCTTCGAGATTTGTCAACAGCGCGGCGAGATCGCCGGCCTTGGCGATCACCGGACCGGAGGTGGAGCGGAAATTGACGCCCATTTCGCGCGCCATGATCTGCGCCAGCGTCGTCTTGCCCAATCCGGGCGGGCCGACGAACAGGACATGGTCGAGCGCCTCGCCGCGCCCCTTGGCCGCCTCGATGAACACCTTGAGATTGGCGCGCGCCTGAGCCTGGCCGACGAAGTCGTCCAGCACCTGCGGCCGCAGGCTCTGGTCCGCGTCCTCGCCACGCTTTTCGGAAGAGATGAGGCGAGGAGAAAGGGTCAAGAGAGCAATTCCATGCCGGGCACCGATTTCGCGGCATCTTTGTCGAAGGTGAACGTCGTCATGGCGCCAAGGTCGCGGTTTCGCAAGGCGATGACGGCATCCGAAAAGTCGGCGCCGCCGCTCTCGAAAGCCGCGAGAGCCTTACCGGCTACCTGCAATGCCTCGAACTCGATGTGCTCGATCCCGAGCAGACTTCTGAGAGTCGATGCCAACCGCGCCCGCGGCAGCTTGTAGCGCGATCGCAAAACCCAAAAGAACTCCAGCAACACCGGCAGGTTGACGAAGCCCGGCTCCTGCTTGCCGAGCGCCTTTAACAGCCGCTGCGCTGCCGGCGACTGCACCGGATCGTCGTTCAGCGTGGCGCGCAACAAGATATTGGTATCGAGACCGATCAAGCGCCTGACCCGCCTTCCTTCACAGAGCCCTCGACATGTTCGCTGATGCCTTCGCCTACCGCATCGTCGTAGTCACCGATCGTCGTATTCGGAAGGGCATATTCGGCCAAAGCGCCAAACAACGTTTCCACCGGCCGGTTGCGCGGGATAATCAGGAAGCCCTGCTCCATCTCGATGAAGGCGATCCGGTCGCCCGTTTGCAATCCGAGTCTCTCCCGAACCTCGGCAGGTATCGTCGTCTGCCCTTTACTGGATACCCTTGCTTCAATTCCCATTGTAAGGATTACTCCGATTTCCTTACATATATCGAATTGCAAGGAATTTTACAACGCGACCAGAACCTCACCGCGCCAGTTCCTTCAGGCCGAAGCGGATCAGCTTGGCCGAGTCCGCCCCCTCGCCCGCCGTCTTCAGCGCCGCGGCCACCGCATTGGCGGCAATGTCGCGCGAATAGCCGAGATTGGTGAGCGCAGAGACGGCGTCCGCCACCGGCGCCGGCGCCACGCCTTCGCCGATCTCCTGCTTCAGCCCGATCGTGCCGGAGGCCTCGCCCGCGAAGGCCGGCGCCTTGTTCTTCAGTTCGGTGACGATACGCTCGGCTACCTTCTTGCCGACACCCGGCGCCCTGGACACCATGGCGATGTCGCGCAGCGCGATGGCGTTGGCGAGGTCGGTGGGCGAAAGCGTCGACAGAACCGCCAGCGCCACCTTGGCGCCGACGCCCTGCACGTTGTTCATCAGCAGCCGGAACCACTCGCGCTCCAGCGCGGTCTGGAAACCGTAAAGCCGGATCATGTCCTCGCGCACATAGGTTTCGATATAGAGCACCACCGCCTCGCCGGGCGAAGGCAAAGCCGCCAGCGTCCGTGCCGAGCAGAAGGCGACGTAACCGACGCCATGCACGTCGATCACGCAATGATCTTCATCGGCCTCGTCCAGCGTGCCCTTGAGCTTGCCGATCATCGTCTCTACCCCGCCAGCGCCAGCCGGTACGCCGCGCTCTGCCGGTGATGCGCGTGGCAGATGGCAATGGCCAGCGCATCAGCCGAATCGTCGCCGTCGAAGGTCGCTTTCGGCAAGAGCACCTTGACCATCATGTGGATCTGCTTCTTGTCGCCGTGGCCGACGCCGATGACGGCCTTCTTGACGGCGTTCGGCGCGTATTCGGCGACCACCAGCCCGGCGCGCGCCGGCACCAGCATGGCGATGCCGCGCGCCTGGCCGAGCTTCAGCGTAGCGGTGGCGTCCTTGTTGACGAAAGTCTGCTCGACCGCCGCCTCCTGCGGCGCGGCGCGGGCCAGCACCTCGGCCAGCCCGTCGTGCAGTTGGCAAAGCCGCACGGCAAGCGCCGCCTTGTCGTCGGAGCGTACCGTGCCCGCGGCGACGAAGCGCAGCGCATTGCCGAGGCTTTCCACCACGCCCCAGCCGGTGCGCCGAAGCCCCGGATCGATGCCGATGATGCGAATCGCCTCGTTCATGCCGCCGACTTTACCGTTTGGGTAAGGTCATGCCAGCGGAATGTGAACAAACAGGAAACAAATTGCCGAAACGATCAGCCGCGCGCGAAGGCCGTGTTGAGCAGCGTGATCTGGTCGGAGACGGGATTGCTGCGGCGACTGACCGGCGACGGCACAGCGACGTTGCCCGCCCCGTACACCTCGTCGTCCATGCGCCTGACCAGCGCCTGCAAGCGCAGCGAACGGGTGACGAGATCGATGAAATCGGCCGGCAGTTCGGCCCAGCCCGCCACGTCTTCATGCGCGGAGGCGGTGTCCAGCCGCACCTTCGACTTTTCCGAGGCAACCTGGTCGCGCGTCATCTCGCCGGAATTGGCGGCGCGCTGCAACAGAAGCCACGAGGCGATCTGCATCAGCCGGGTCGTCAGCCGCATGGATTCGGCGGCGTAGAGCGTCGCTCCCAGCCGCGACAGTTTCTTGGCCTCGGCGCGGCCCTTGCCGTCGAGATATTCGGCCGCCTGCTCCACCAGCCCCATGCCTTCGTTGTAGAGCGGCCGGAAGGATTGCGAGAACACCCGGCGTTCCGCCAGCTTGATCGTCTTGGCGCTTTCCTTCGTTTCGCTCATGTTGAAGCCATCCTGGACCCGCATCCGGCAGGCTGATTCGCCCAGCGCCGCCGCGGCCCGCACCTTATACGACCGCTTTCGGAAAATGCGCCTCGTCTTCGGCGAAGGCAAGCTCATGTTTAACGGAAGGTTAACGAGCCACCGCCCCGGGCATGCCGCGCGCGGCATAAAAAAAGAGCCGCGGATGAGGCGGCTCTCAGGAGTTTAACAGGGAGGCGTCAAACAAAGTGGCTCCAACCACTCGGTAAGAATCCAGATCACTGGATACCCTCAGTAAGCACCGATGAAGGTAAATGAAGCCTTAACCGGGCAAAGATTTTTTTACCAAGCCGGGTGGGTACCGTGCCGTTGCGGCACAGTTCGCCCCGCCATCAGGCCTGGCGGTAGACCGCCGGCAGCGCGATGAAGGCGAACAGGAACATCGCCGCATAAAAGCCCATCGAGCCGATGCCGGTGACGGCTTCCATCGCCTCGTTGCCGGCCAAAAGCAGATAGAGGCCGACCACGAGCGCCACGCCGCTGACCGCCGTGAGCCAGAAATGAACCTTCGCCAGTCTCGTGCCGGCCGCAGCCGGAAACAGGTGGTAGAAGAAGGCGAAAACCGTGGACATGAGCCAGCCCGCCACCATCACGTGCGCATGCGTGGGCATCTGGCCATGATCCTGGCTGATCGCCATGTGGATGCCGAGCGCCATGCCGCACAAGGCGTAGACGATCGCCAGCGTGAAGAAGTTCCTTGCCACCCCTTGCATGTTCGTTCTCCGTTGTCTGTCCGATGGGCATAAGTTTGCCGTCAGCGCCGCCATGGATGCGGCCTTGCAGCCTGTAAGCCGGTCGTGTTTCCGAGGAATGCCGTGCTGCTTCCCCCGGCGCTTCCGACCTTGTTACATTAGCACGATCTGATGCTGACGTAACGGCATCCGGCACAGCCTCCGCCTTTTTTGCAGTCGCAGAGTGGAAACACCGGCCGAGCCGGCCGGCATCGTTCGGATACACGGCCGGTGCTAGACGCCCGGCCCTCGACGGTATCGGCCGCCACCGATCATCCGCGACAAACAAGGATGAAAGAAATGGATTGGTATTCCCTGGTAAAATTCCTGCACGTCGCCGCGGCCGTGGTGTGGGTCGGCGGCGGCTTCGCGCTGGCGCTGCTGGCGCTACGGGCCGAGCGCGCCTGCAATATCGAGGCGATGTTGCAGGCCATGCGCGCCACCGGCGAACTCAGCAACCGGCTGTTCGTACCCACGTCGCTGCTCACGCTCGCCTTCGGCCTCGCTCTATGCGTGTTCTGGGTCGGCTTTTCCGACCTGTGGGTCCTCATCGGCCTCGCCGGCTACTTCACCACCTTCACCATCGGCATGACGGTCTTCGGCCCGACGGCCGCGAAGATGGCGAAACTGATCGCGGAGGAAGGCGTGACGCCGCAGGCGCTGGCGCTCGGCCAGCGCATGCTGCGCTTCGCCCGCATCGACTACAGCGTCATGCTGGTCATCGTCGCCGACATGGTACTGAAGCCGGCCGCGCAGGACATCGGCATTCTCGTCGCAATGGCCGCGATACCGGTGGCCGGCGTCGCGCTAGCGATGAATGCAGGCGCGCGTAGCCTCGGCCCTGCACCTGCTGTCTAAGGAACACGCAGGGCAGGCCGGCGGCGCGCTGCCGGCCTGCCCCGTCAGCCGGCTTTCGCCATGTCGCGCAGGCGGAATTTCTGGATCTTGCCGGTCGAAGTTTTCGGGATCTCGGCGAAGATCACCGCCTTCGGCACCTTGAAGCGGGCGAGCAGCGAGCGGCAATGGTCGAGGATCTCGGCCTCGGTCGCCGTCTTGCCCGGCTTCAGTTCGACATAGGCGACCGGCACCTCGCCCCATTTGTCGTCGGCGCGCGCCACCACACCGCAGGCCTGCACCGCCGGATGCTTGTAGAGCACGTCCTCCACCTCGATGGACGAGATGTTCTCGCCGCCGGAGATGATGATGTCCTTCGAGCGGTCCTTGATCTGGAGATAGCCGTCGGCGTGCATGACGCCGAGATCGCCCGAATGGAACCAGCCGCCGGCGAAGGCTTCGTCGCTCGCCTTGCGGTTCTTGAGATAGCCCTTCATGACGATGTTGCCGCGGAACATGACCTCGCCGATGGTCTCGCCGTCGCGCGGCGTCTCCTGCATTGTCTCGGGGTCCATGACGGTGAGCCCTTCGAGCGCGGCATAGCGCACGCCCTGCCGCGCCTTCTTCTGCGTACGAGCCGCCTTGTCCAGCCCGTCCCATTCGCCGTGCCACTCGTTGACCACGGCCGGCCCGTAGGTCTCGGTCAGCCCGTAGAGGTGGGTGACGGCGAAACCGGCGTCGGCCATGCCCGACAGCACCGCCTCCGGCGGCGGCGCGGCGGCGGTGTTGAAGGTGACGGTCTGCGGAAATTCGCGCCGGTCCTCCTCGCGCGCGTTGATGAGCAGCGACATCACCACCGGCGCGCCGCACAGATGGGTGACGCCATGGTCGGCGATCGCCGCGTACATCTGCCTGGCCCGCACCCAGCGCAGGCACACATGCGTGCCCGCCTGCACGGCAAGCGTCCACGGGAAGCACCAGCCGTTGCAGTGGAACATCGGCAGCGTCCACAGGTAGACGCAGTGTTTCTGCATCCCGGCATGGATCGTGTTCGTATAGGCCATCAGCGCGGCACCCCGGTTGTGGTAGACCACACCCTTGGGGTTGCCGGTGGTGCCGGACGTGTAGTTGAGCGAGATCGCGTCCCACTCGTCGTCGGGCATCGACCAGGCGAAATCCGCGTCGCCGGTGGCGACGAAATCCTCGTAGTCGAGGCTGCCGATGCGCTCGCCCTTCGGGTAAGGCGCGTCCTCGGCGTAGTCGGGATCGTCGTAGTCGATCACAAGAGGCCGGGCCTTGGCCAGCGCCAGCGCTTCCTTCACCACGCCGGAGAACTCGCGGTCGACGATCAGCACCTTCGATTCCGCGTGGTCGATCTGGAAAGCGATGACGGCCGCGTCGAGGCGGGTGTTGAGGCAGTGCAGCACCGCCTTGACCATCGGCACGCCGAAATGCGCCTCCAGCATCGGCGGCGTGTTGGAAAGCATCACCGTCACCGTATCGCCCTTGCCGATGCCCTTCTTCGCCAGCGCCGAGGCGAGCTTCAGCGAGCGTTGCCAGAAGGTGCGGTAGTCGATGCGCTGGCTGCCGTGAATGATGGCGACGTGCGCGGGAAACACTTTCGCCGCCCGCTCCAGGTAGGAAACCGGCGTCAGCGGCTGGTAGTTGGCCGGGTTCTTGTCGAGGTCGATGTCGTAGGGACTGGCCATCCCGTTCTCCCGAGAAATATGTCGCTTCTAGCCGAAGCCGGCTGTTGCCGTCATCCTATACTCAGGATCGAGCCGGCTAGAAAAGCCCGGCGACGCTATCCCACAAAAGCTTGACGGCGACGACGCCCACCGTCGCATAGGTGAAGGGGTAGAAGATCGCCGGCCGCATGCGCCGCACCAGCCAGGCGCCGGCCATCGTCGCCAGCGGCGCCAGCGGCATCAGCACAGCCGAGGCGGTCAGGTTGGCGGCGTCGAACTGGCCGAGCGCGAAATAGGGGATCAGCTTCAGCGCATTGGTGATGGCAAAGAAGATCGCCGTCGTTCCCGACAGCACCTTCGGGTCGAGCCGGATCGGCAGGGCGTAGACCTGGAAGGGCGGGCCGCCGACATGGGCGACGAAGGAGGTGAAGCCCGAGACCGAGCCCCAGAAGGCGGCTACGACCCGGTTCGGCGATGCCCGGTGGTCGGCCCCGTGCCGCAATTGCGTGTAGACCCAGCGCAGTACGAAGACCAGCGCCACCGCCCCGACGATCAGCCGCACCGCCTCCTGCGTCACCAGCGCCGCCGTCAGCCAGCCGAGCCCGATGCCGAGAACCGCGCCGGGCAGCATGTCGGCCAGCGTCCGGCGGTCGTAGACGCCCCACCACGTCCATACCGCCGCGACGTCCATCAGGCACAGGATGGGCAAGAGGATCGCCGCCGCCTGCACCGGCGGCATCGCCAGCGCCATCAGCGGCACGCCGACGAAGCCGATGCCGCCGCCGAAGCCGCCTTTCGACAGACCGACGAGCAGCACCGCCGGAACGGCGGCGGCATAGAACCACGGGTCGCTGAGCAGATCGATCATGGAGGGAGGACTGCTTGAGAAAGTGCAGCCGCCTCATAACCGGATTCCGCCCGCACCGCGATAGCAAATAGCAATATGCGTCTTCCGGCCTGTTGCCGCGTCGACGGCCCGCCCCTATGCATCGGCGGCGAGTTTCGTGGAAGGAAGAGCATCATGAACGACATCGTCTTTCGCCGGGCCGTGCGGGCCGACGTACCGGCCATCGTCGCCATGCTGGCCGACGATCCGCTGGGCGCGGCGCGCGAGGACGCCTCGACGCCCGGCGCGCCGGCCTATCAGGATGCCTTCAGCGCCATCGACGCCGACCCAAACCAGTTCCTCGCGGTGATGACGCGCGACGGCACCGTCGTCGGCACGCTGCAACTCACCTTCATTCCCGGCCTGTCGCGCAAGGGCGCGCTGCGCGGCCAGATCGAGGCGGTGCGAGTCGCCGCCGGCCACCGTGGCGAGGGTCTTGGCCAGCGCCTGTTCGAGTGGGCCATCGCCGAATGCCGCGCGCGCGGCTGCCGCACCGTGCAACTGACGACCGACAGGTCGCGCGCCGACGCCCATCGCTTCTACGACCGGCTCGGCTTCGAGGCGAGCCATATCGGCTACAAGCTCACGCTCTGAGCGCGCCTGTTCAAGCGCGGCGCTTTGCTCTATGCCGCAATGCAACCATCTTCGCCCCGCATAGGCGAAGCCTGATCTGAGCAGTCCCATGACCGAGACAACGCCTCCCGACCGCTGCCGCATCGTGCTGATCGCCCCGCCGGGCGCCAGCGCCGAGCGCCTTGCCGCCGCCTTCGCCGGCGGCGACGTCGCCTCGTTGATCCTGCCGCGCAACGGGCTGGACGACGCCGCCTTCCAGGCGCTGGCGGAAAAGATCATGCCGGCGGCGCAGGCGGCCGGTGCGGCTGTCATCGTCGAGGGCGACACCCGCATTGCCGGGCGCGTGCGGGCCGACGGCATCCACATTGAATCCGGCAAGGCCGAGCTTGCCGAGGCCGTCGAGCGTTTCCAGGACAAGATGGCGGTCGGCACCGGCGGCGCCAAGACGCGCGACGAGGCGCTGGAACTGGGCGAGGAGCGGCCCGACTACATCTTCTTCGGCCGCTTCGGCTACGACAGCCCGCCCGAGCCGCATCCGCGCAACCTCAACCTCGGCCGCTGGTGGGCCGAGATGATCGAGATCCCCTGCATCGTCATGGCTGGCTCGGACCTCGCCTCGGCCGCAGCCGTCGCCGAAACCGGCGCCGAGTTCGTCGCCCTTTCCGCCGCCGTCTACGGCGACGGCGTCGATCCGCGCGAGGCGGTGGCGCGCGCCAACGCGCTGCTCGACGCGCAGGCGCCGCGCTTCGGAGATTGACGATGCGGCCGTGCCTTGCCGTCGCCTTGCTGCTCGCCGCCGCGCCTCAGGCATGGGCGGCAGAGCCGGCAAAAGACCCGGCAGCGCCTCCCGCGCAAACGGTGCCGGCGCAACCGGCTCCCGCACAGGCAGCGCCGGCACCACCGGTTCAGGTACCGACAGCCCAAGTACCGGCAGCATCGGCCCCGACAACAGCGGAGCCGCTCATGCCGGAAGCCGCCCCCGCGGAGGCACCCGCCGGCCAGGAACCCGACGCCCTACGCTTCGGCAAGCCGCGCATCACCATCGTCAAGCCGATCGCCAATCCGCTGCCGCAGCCGGCGACCACCGACCAGTCGCAGGCCGATACCATCGACCCGTCGCGTTTCGGCGCCCGCCAGCCGGACGCCGCCTACGGCGCCTACCAGCGCGGCCTCTACAAGACCGCCTACAATCTGGCCCTGGTGCGCGCCAAGAACGGCGATCCGGCAGCCCAGACGCTGGTCGCCGAACTTCTCTCGCGCGGCCTCGGCGTGCCCCTGAACGCCGCCGAAGCCGCCAAATGGTATGCCGCGGCGGCCGAGCGCGGCATACCCGAAGCACAGTTCCAATACGCGCTGATGCTGATCGACGGCACCTATGTGAAGAAGGATATAAAGGAAGCCCACGCGCTGATGCAGGCGGCCGCCGAGGCCGGCAACACGCTGGCGCAATTCAACTTCGCCCAGCTTCTCGTACAGGAAGACGGCGGCGATGCCGGCCTTGCCCGTGCGGCGCCCTACTACGAACGCGCCGCAGAATCCGGCCTGCCGGACGCGCAATACGCCATGGCGCAGCTCTACGCCAACGGCGTCGGCGGCAAGAAGCAGGACGATGCCAAGGCCAGGGTCCTGCTGCTCAAGGCCGCACGACAGAACTACGACACCGCTGAGATCGATCTCGCCCAATGGCTGATCGACGGGCGCGGCGGCAAGCGCGACCTGAAGGCCGGCTTCCAATGGATGAAGCTGGCCGCCGACGGCGGCAACGTCGCCGCGCAGAACCGGCTGGCCAAGCTCTATTGGGGCGGCATCGGCGTCGAGCCCGACATCGTCCTCGCCGCCGCTTGGTACATCGTCGCCCGCCGCGCCGGGCTGATCGACAACCAGATGGAAGATTTCATGGGCGGCCTGACCGAAGACGAAACCAGGCAGGCACTGCAAAAGGCCAACCGGCTGCGCTGAGAAGCCGGCGCGGAGCGCCGCGCTCTTGCCAGCAAAGGCGATTTGTGGTCTTGGAAGCGCCGAAATCGCCGCTTTCACCAGCGGAATTCCAACCCGACTCCCCTTTTTCAGCAGGCATCCATGGCCAAGATCAGCGGCAACGAAATCCGTCCCGGCACCGTCGTCGAGCACGACGGCGGCCTGTGGGTGGCGGTCAAGACCAATACGGTCAAGCCCGGCAAGGGCGGCGCCTACAACCAGGTCGAATTGAAGAACCTCATCAACGGCACCAAGCTCAACGAGCGCTTCCGTTCGGCCGAGACGGTCGAGCAGGTCGATCTCGAATACAAGGATTTCTCCTTTCTCTACGAACAGGGCGAAGCCCTCGTCTTCATGGACACCGAAAGCTACGAACAGCTCGAATTGCAGAAGGATTTCGTCGGCGAGCGCGCCGCCTTCCTGCAAGACGGCATGATGGTGACGGTGCGCCTCTACGGCGAAAAGCCGATCGGCGTCTCGCTGCCCGACCAGGTGGTGCTCGCCATCACCGAGGCCGACCCGGTGGTGAAGGGCCAGACCGCCGCGTCCTCCTACAAGCCCGCCATCCTCGAAAACGGCATCCGCGTCCTGGTGCCGCCCTTCATCGAGGCCGGCGAGCGCATCCTGGTCGACACCAACGAGATCACGTATCTGCGCAGGGCGGATTGAGATGAGGTCGCTAGGGCAATAAGGCAGTGGGGGAATAAGGGAATAGGGAATAAAACCGCCGTACCGCCCTGCTCCCCTATTGCCTTATTCCCCTACTCCCCTATTCCCCTAGCCTTACCCAACGAAAGACCCTTCCCATGGCCCGCTCCGCTCTCCTCAACGTCATGGTCCAGGCGGCGATGAAGGCCGGCCGCTCGCTGTCGCGCGATTTCGGCGAGGTGCAGAACCTCCAGGTGTCGATGAAAGGCCCCGGCGACTATGTCAGCCAGGCCGACCGCAAGGCCGAGGACATCATCTTCGCGGAATTGTCGCGCGCCCGGCCGGGCTACGGTTTCCTGATGGAAGAGCGCGGCGCCGTTTCCGGCGACGACGACCAGCACCGCTGGATCGTCGATCCGCTCGACGGCACCACCAATTTCCTGCACGGCATCCCGCTCTTTTCCGTTTCCGTCGCGCTGGAACGCCAGGGCCAGATCGTCGCCGGCGTTGTCTACAACCCCGCCATGGACGAGCTCTACACCGCCGAGCGCGGTGGCGGCGCCTTCGTCAACGATCGCCGCCTGCGCGTCGCCGCGCGCACGAAGCTCACCGACACGGTGATCGGCTGCGGCGTGCCGCATCTCGGCCGCGGCCACCACGGCAATTTCCTCATCGAACTGCGCAACGTCATGGGCGAGGTGTCGGGCATCCGCCGCATGGGGTCCGCCGCCCTCGACCTCGCCTATGTCGCCGCCGGCCGCATGGACGGTTTTTGGGAGACCGGCCTCTCGGCCTGGGACATCGCCGCCGGCATCCTGCTCATCCGCGAGGCAGGCGGCTTCGTCTCCGACGTCGGCGGCGGCCAGACGATGCTGGAGAGCGGCGCCGTCGTCGCCGGCAACGAGGCGATCCACCGCGCGCTGTTGAAGACGGTGACGAAGCCGCTCAAGGCATAGCCCGACACGGGCGGCGGCAACCCGCCGCAGGCCGCCGTCGCAATTTCGCAACTCTCGACTGGCATGGTCGATGCTTGTCCACCACATCAGGGACAGGCAGGACCGGACATGACCATGCAAGAGACACAAGCGGCATCGCAGGTTCCCCTGATGGGACGCTGGCACTATTCGCGCGCCGAGATGATCGCCGACGGCATCGTCCATGCGGTCGGCATCGTGCTGGCCATCGCCGCCGGCTCGGCCATGCTGGTGCTGGCCGCCTCCCGCGCCGCGCCGGGCGAATACATCGCCGCCGTCTTCTACGTCGTGGCGCTGCTGACGGTGCTGTCCGTCTCGCTCGCCTACAATCTGTGGCCGGTGGATTCGCCCGCGAAGTGGGTGCTTCGCCGCTTCGACCATTCGGCCATCTATCTGTTGATCGCGGCCACCTACACGCCCTTTCTCGCCCAGATCAGGAATTCGCCGCTGGCCGACTGGATGATCGCCGTCGTCTGGACTGCCGCCGCTGCCGGCATCGCCATCAAGGTGCTGCTGCCCGGCCGCTTCGACCGGCTGGCCGTCGTCTTCTACCTCGCCATCGGCTGGAGCGGACTGGTGCTGGCCAAACCGCTGGTGGCGACGCTGCCGCCCGTTTCGCTGGCGCTGATCGTCGCCGGCGGCATCGTCTATTCCTGCGGCGTCGTCTTTTTCGCCTGGAAGGGCCTGCGCTTCCACAACGCGCTGTGGCATGCCTTCGTCGTCGCCGGGGCCGGCCTGCATCTCGCCGCCATGCTCGACTGCCTCGTCGTCAGCCGCCTGTGAAAAGCCGTCGCGCCTGAATCGGCAGATGCCTTTCAATTTGGTCGCATTTCCGTTTAGAGTCGCGCGCCGACCCTGATCGGCCAGACGCAATCGGGCAGGACCGGACTAGAGGCTGGAATGGCTTTCCTCAAATCATTCGGGGCGCGCGGCTCGGACGTGCTGGGCTACGATCCCCACAAGCTGTCCAGCCCGCAGGTGTTCGTGCTGACGATGGTGATCTTCCTTGCCATCGTCGCCTTCATCGGCGTCATCCTGACGCGCCAGATCTCCACCGCCTTCGTCACCAATCCCGGCCTCAACGGCCTGATCGTCGGCGTGCTGGCGGTTGGCATCCTGCTCGCCTTCGTGCAGGTCGGCCGGCTGTTTCGCGAAGTGCGCTGGGTCAACTCCTTCCGCGCCGGCGCCGAGACGACCGAGCCGGTGCTGCTGGCGCCGATGAAGGCGATGATCGGCCGCTCCTCGGCCGTCGCCTTTTCCGCTTCCTCCATGCGCACCATGCTGGATTCCATCGCCACCCGCCTCGACGAGAGCCGCGACACCTCGCGCTATCTCGTCGGCCTGCTGGTCTTCCTCGGCCTGCTCGGCACCTTCTGGGGCCTGTTGAAGACGATCGGTTCGATCAGCGATACCATCCAGGCGCTCGATCCCGGCTCCGGCGATGCCGCCGCCGTGCTCGACGCCCTGAAGCAAGGGCTGGCGGCGCCGCTGTCGGGCATGGGCACGGCGTTTTCGTCCTCGCTGTTCGGCCTTGCCGGCTCGCTGGTGCTGGGCTTTCTCGACCTGCAATCCGGCCGCGCCCAGACGCGCTTCTACACCGAACTGGAAAACTGGCTATCCTCGGTGACGGACCTGTCTTCCGACATCGCCGTGCCGGAGGCGATGCGCGCCGAATCCGCCGACGAGATCCGGGTTCTGTCGGAGCGCCTGCGTTCCATGCAGGAGAACGGCTCCTCCAACCCTCGCGTCGCCAGCGCCATGGCCAACCTCGCCGACGGCATTTCCGGCCTGGTCAAGAACATGCGCTCCGAACAGCAGATCATGCGCGACTGGGTGGAGGCGCAGTCCGACGAGCAGAAGGCCATGCGCACGACGCTCGAAAAGATCGCCGAGGCGCTGAAAAAGCAGGGAGTCCACTAATATGGCGCTCGCCCGCGCGCGCCGCTCGGACCGCCGCATCGACTACTGGCCGGGCTTCGTCGACGCGCTGTCGACGCTGCTCTTGACCTTCATGTTCCTGCTGTCGGTGTTCGTTCTGGCGCAGTTCCTGCTCAGCCGCGAGATTTCCGGCAAGGACGCCGTGCTGAACCGACTCAACTCGCAGATCAACGAACTGACGCAACTGCTTGCGCTGGAAAAGGGCAACACCCAGGACGCGCAGGATTCTCTGGCCAACCTGCAAGCCTCGCTGAACGCCGCCGAAGCCGAAAAGAGCCGGCTGGAACAGTTGCTGGCAAAGGGCACCGGTGCCGGAGACGCCGCCAACGCCCGCGCCGACGCGCTGTCCGGCGAACTGACCAACGAAAAGCAGGTGAGCCAGCGCGCGCTCAGCCAGGTCGAGTTGCTCAACCAGCAGATAGCCGCGCTGAGGAAGCAGATCGCGGCACTTGAGGACGCGCTGCAAGTCTCCGAGGAGAAAGACAAGGAATCCAACACCAAGATCGCCGACCTCGGCCGCCGCCTCAACGTCGCGCTTGCCCAGCGCGTGCAGGAACTGAACCGCTACCGCTCGGACTTCTTCGGCCGCCTGCGCGAGATTCTGTCCGACCGCGAAAACATCCGCATCGTCGGCGACCGCTTCGTCTTCCAGTCGGAAGTGCTGTTCCCGACCGGCTCGGACGTCATCAACGACGCCGGCAAGGTCGAAATGAAGAAGCTGGCCGACGCCATCATCGAGTTGCAGAAGGAAATCCCGCCGGAGATCAACTGGGTGCTGCGCGTCGATGGCCACACCGACAACATTCCGCTGTCCGGCACCGGCCGCTATAAGGACAACTGGGAGCTTTCCACCGCCCGCGCCACTTCGGTGGTGAAGTTCCTGATCGAGAACGGCGTGCCGCCGGAGCGGCTGGTCGCCGCCGGCTTCGGCCAGTTCCAGCCACTCGACCCCGCCGATACCGACGAGGCCCGCGCCAAGAACCGCCGCATCGAACTGAAGCTCACCGAGCGCTGACACCCGCTGATTGGCCCCGTCCGCCCCCGCTTGCGGCAGCGGCGCATCCTCTGCCAGCTAACTCTTCGTTATCCTTAACCCGCACTTAACCTGTATGGTTAACAATGCTCTCGATACGGGCAACCGGCGGCGTGTCACGGCCGTTGGCGACTTCGGGAGTGGGTGAAGATGACAAGCAAACTGCGCATTGTTCTTGCGCTTGCCGCGACGGCAACGGCGCTGCCGCTGTCCGGCGCGCTGGCGGCCGACTACGACCCGCCGATCTATGTCGATCAGGCGCCGGAATATCAACCGGTCGAGGTCGGCTCGGGGTGGTATCTGCGCGGCGATATCGGCTACGTCTTCAAAAGCCGGGCCGGCAAGGTCGGCTACCGCACATTCGACGCTGGCCCACCCGGCAGCTATGGCGACAATGACTTCGCGACGAACAAGATAAGCACCGACGTCGCCTACGGCGGCGGCATCGGCTACCACTTCAACGACTGGCTGCGCGCCGATGCGACGGTGGAAGGCTTCGACGCAAAATTCAACGGCACCACCACGAGCGATAGACCGTGCAACGGCTCCCAACCGGCCACGACCGCCTGTCGCTCCGAGGATTCCTCGAAATTCAAGACCATCGGCGTCATGGCCAACGGCTATGTCGATCTCGGCACCTATTCCGGCTTCACGCCCTATGTCGGCGGCGGCCTCGGCTATTCGCTGGTCCACTGGAAAGGGCTCGACAGCAACCTCTACTGCGTCGGCGCAGACTGCACGACCGCGGCTTCCGTCGGCTCCTCGCAAAACGGCGGCGAGAAGGACTGGCGCTTCACCTACGCACTGATGGCCGGCGTCGCCTATGATCTCAGCAAGAATCTCAAACTGGATGTCGGCTACAAATACAAGCACATCCAGGGTGGCAATATGTTCGGCTGGGACAGCGGCACCGCCGCGGCTGGCGCGACCGGCGTCCAGGGGCACGACGGTGGCTTCGACACCCATGAAATCAAGGTCGGCCTGCGCTACGACCTCTGGTAAGCCACCTCCCTGGTCGATTTCAACGGCGGGCTTGGCCCGCCGTTTGCGTTTCCGCCACTTTGGAAAATCATTCCAGCCGCGACAGAAATTTTCCTCTTGACGCCGCAGGGCGCCGGGCATATCGCCGTCCGTGGGCCACCCCTCCCCAACGAGGGGCTTACTATCTGGAAGGATAGACCACGATGACGACGCTTCCCAAGCCCGGACTCCGTCCGGCGAACCCCAATTTTTCCTCAGGTCCCTGCGCGAAACGCCCCGGCTGGTCGGTCGAGGCGCTGAAGGATGCCGCGCTCGGGCGCTCCCACCGCGCGAAGATCGGCAAGAGCAAGCTGGAACAGGCGATCAGTCTGACCCGCGAGGTGCTTCAGGTGCCGGCCGATTACCGCATCGGCATCGTGCCGGCCTCCGACACCGGCGCCGTCGAAATGGCGCTGTGGTCGCTGCTTGGCGAACGCGGCGTCGACATGGTCGCCTGGGAGAGCTTCGGCGCCGGCTGGATCACCGACGTGGTCAAGCAGCTAAAGCTGCCGGACGTGCGCCGCATCGAGGCGCCCTATGGCGAACTGCCGGACCTCGGCCAGATAAATTTCGACCGCGACGTGGTCTTCACCTGGAACGGCACCACCTCCGGCGTGCGCGTGCCCAATGGCGATTTCATTCCAAATGATCGCGCCGGCCTGACCGTCTGCGACGCCACCTCCGCCGCCTTCGCGCAGCGCCTCGACTTCGCAAAGCTCGATGTCGTCACCTTCTCCTGGCAGAAGGCGCTCGGCGGCGAAGGCGCGCACGGCATGCTGATCCTGTCGCCGCGCGCCGTCGCGCGGCTGGAGAGCTACAAGCCGGCCTGGCCGCTGCCGAAGATCTTCCGCCTCACCTCGAACGGCAAGCTGATCGAGGGCATCTTCAAGGGCGAGACGATCAACACGCCCTCCATGCTCTGCGTCGAGGACTATCTCGACACGCTGCAATGGGCGAAGGGCGTCGGCGGGCTCGACGCGCTGGTCGCCCGCGCCGACGCCAATGCCGCCGCCATCGCCCGCTTCGTCGAAAAGTCGCCATGGCTCGGCCATCTGGCCGCCGACCCGGCGACGCGTTCCAACACCTCGGTCTGCCTGTCCATCGTCGATCCGGACGTCACCGCACTCGATGCCGACGGTCAGGCGGCCTTCGCCAAGGGTCTGGTTTCAGTGCTCGACAAGGAAGGCGTCGCCTACGACATCGGCCATTACCGCGACGCCCCGCCCGGCCTGCGCATCTGGTGCGGCGCCACCGTCGAGACGGCGGATATCGAAGCGTTGCTTCCGTGGCTCGACTGGGCTTTCAGCCAGCAGAAGGCGACGCTGAAGGCGGCTGCCTAACCCTACGTCCCCCTCCCCCTTGAGGGGAGGGTGGCCGGACGCAGTCCGGTCGGGTGGGGTCACCTCAACCCCGCCAACCTCACGCAAACCAAGCGGCTTCTCGGAATGTCGAGCACGGCCGCGCTACCCCCTCCCGGTCGCTACGCGACCACCCTCCCCTCAAGGGGGAGGGGAAACCAGCGCCAAGGACCACACCCATGCCCCGCGTACTCGTTTCCGACAAACTCTCCCCCACCGCCGTGCAGATCTTCAAGGATCGCGGCGTCGAGGTCGACTATTTGCCCGATCTCGGCAAGGACAAGGACGCCCTGTTGGCGAAGATCGCCGACTATGACGGCCTCGCCATCCGCTCGGCGACGAAAGTCACCGAAAAGCTGATCGCCGCCGCGACGAAGCTGAAGGTGGTCGGCCGCGCCGGCATCGGCGTCGACAACGTCGATATCCCCGCCGCCTCGCGGCGCGGCATTATCGTCATGAACACGCCCTTCGGCAATTCCATCACCACGGCCGAGCATGCGATCGCCATGATCTTCGCGCTGGCGCGCCAGATTCCGGAAGCCAATGCCTCGACCCAGGCAGGGAAGTGGGAAAAGAACCGCTTCATGGGCGTCGAGATCACCGGCAAGACGCTCGGCGTCGTCGGCTGCGGCAACATCGGCTCCATCGTCGCGCAGCGGGCGATCGGTCTGAAGATGCACGTTGTCGCGTTCGACCCCTTCCTCTCGGACAAGCGCGCCGAGGAACTGGGCGTCGAGAAGGTCGAACTGGACGACCTTTTCACCCGCTCCGACTTCATCACCCTGCACACGCCGATGACCGACAAGACCCGAGGCATCATCAACGCCGAGGCCATCGCGAAAATGAAAAACGGCGTGCGCATCATCAACTGCGCGCGCGGCGGGCTAGTGGTCGAGGCTGACCTCGTCGCCGCGCTGAAAAGCGGCAAAGTGGCGGGCGCCGGCATCGACGTGTTCGAGACGGAGCCGGCGACCGAAAACGCCCTGTTCGGGCTGGAAAACGTCGTGGCGACGCCGCATCTCGGCGCCTCGACGGCGGAAGCGCAGGAAAACGTCGCCCTGCAAATCGCCGAGCAGATGGCCGACTATCTCGTCAAGGGCGCCGTCTCCAACGCCATCAACATGCCCTCCATCACGGCGGAGGAAGCGCCGCGTCTGAAGCCGTTCGTCAAGCTGGCGGAGGTGCTCGGCGCCTTCGTCGGCCAGGTGACGGAGGAGCCGATCAAGGAGGTCGAGATCCTGTTCGACGGCTCGACCGCGCAGATGAACACGCGTGCGCTGATCTCGGCCGCCCTTGCCGGGTTGATCCGGCCGCAGGTCTCCGACGTGAACATGGTGTCGGCGCCGATCATGGTGAAGGAGCGCGGCATCATCGTCGCCGAAGTCAAGCGCGACAAGTCCGGCGTCTTCGACGGCTACATCAAGCTGACGGTGAAGACCGAGAACATGACGCGCGCCATCGCCGGCACCTGCTTCTCCGACGGCAAGCCGCGCTTCATCCAGATCAAGGGCATCAACCTGGATGCCGAGGTCGGCCGGCACATGCTCTACACCACCAATGCGGATGCGCCCGGCATCATCGGCCTGCTCGGCTCGCTGTGCGGGAACAACGGCGTCAACATCGCCAACTTCCAGCTCGGCCGCGACCGGCCGGGCGGCGACGCCATCGCGCTGCTCTATCTCGACGCGCCCTTCCCTGAAAAAGTGTTGGCCGAAGTGCGCGCGCACAAGACGATCGATTCGGCCAAGCGGCTGCAATTCGACGTCGGCGAGATTTGACCGCACGAGCCGACATGAAGTTCGCTGTCGCGAGGCCGCGGCTCAGGTGAAAGCGTTCACGTCACCTGCGCCGCCGCCTTGCGGCCGCTGTATTCGGCCAGAAGCACGCCGGCCAGCACCAGGAGCAGCGCCAGCGCGTGATAGGGCTCGAAGGATTCGCCGAGGATCAGCACAGACAGCAGCGCTCCCCACAGCGGCAGGAAATTGATGAACAGGCCGGCGCGGTTGGCGCCGATCAACTCGACCGCACGGATATAGAGCGCTTGCCCGGCCAATGACGGGAAGACGACGACGTAGACGATGATGGCGAGGCCGAACGCATCGGGCAGGATCGTCGCCCCGGCCATCGCCTCCGCGGCGATGAAGGGAATCGCGCCCAGCGAGGCGCCGAGGCACAGCACCGTCATCAGGCTCATCCAGTGCACTGGCGGCCGCACCTTGATGGCGGCGGTGTAGATGCCGTAGGCGACGACGGCGAGCATCATCAACGCGTCGCCGAAGTTGACGTCGAGATGGATCAGCCGGCGGATGTCGCCATGGATGGCGGTGACGGCCACGCCGGCGAACGACAGCACGAAGCCGACGAATTGCGCCGGCCGCGTGCGGGTGCCGAACAGCGCGAAGGAAGCGGCGAAGACGAAGACAGGCATGCCGCCCTGCTCGATGCTGACATTGGTGGCGGTAGTGTAGAGAAGCGCGCCGTACATCGCCACGCTGAAGACAGTGAAGCCGAGAAAGCCCAAGAACATCAACAGCCATAGCCGGGGCCTGAGCGCGGACCAGTCCGCCGCCAGATGGCGATGGCCGAGTGCCGCCAGCACCGGGATCACCAGCATCCAGCGCAGCCCCGACAACAGCATCGGCGAGACATGGCCGACCGCCAGCTTGCCGGCGACGGCATTGCCGGCCCAGAACAGCATGGTCGCCAGAAGCAGGATGTAAGCCTTGCGGTGCATTGCGCTTCGTCACGATGCGTTTGGGACAAACCGGCCTATGGCGCGCGCCCGGCCAAGTAAATGATGCGCGGCCCGGAATTTGTTATGCCTGCCCGCCTCCATCGCGCCAAAGAAGGGTCGCATGGCGCCGCCGTTGCGGTTATAGAGGCTTGAATTTTCATCGTTCCGCCGGCATCGGCTCCGGCATTCTCGTGTTCGAAGGGAAGAAACATGGCCAATGTGGTGGTCGTCGGCTCGCAGTGGGGTGACGAAGGCAAGGGCAAGATCGTCGACTGGCTATCGGAGCGCGCCGACGTGGTGGTCCGCTTCCAGGGCGGCCACAATGCCGGCCACACGCTGGTCGTCGACGGCAAGGTCTACAAGCTCTCCCTGCTGCCTTCGGGCGTGGTGCGGGAAGGCAAGCTCTCCATCATCGGCAACGGCGTCGTCTTCGATCCGCATGCTTTCGTCACCGAAGTCGGCAAACTGAAGGACCAGGGCGTGGAGATTGGCCCCGACCGCCTGAAAATAGCCGAAAACACCGCGCTTATCCTGTCGCTGCACCGGGAACTGGACGGCTTCCGCGAGGACGCCGCCTCCAATTCCGGAACGAAGATCGGCACCACGCGCCGCGGCATCGGCCCCGCCTACGAGGACAAGGTGGGCCGCCGCGCGGTTCGGGTCATGGATTTGGCGGATTTGGAAACGCTTCCCCTCAAGGTGGATCGGCTGCTGACGCACCACAATGCGCTGAGGCGCGGCCTCGGTCATCCGGAGGCCACGCATGAGGCGATCATGGTCGAGCTGACCTCGGTGGCGGAGAAGATCCTGCCCTACATGGACCGTGTCTGGAAGGTGCTGGACGACCGCCGCAAGGCCGGCGAGCGCATCCTGTTCGAAGGCGCGCAGGGCACGCTGCTCGACATCGACCACGGCACCTATCCGTTCGTCACCTCGTCCAACACGGTGGCCGGCCAGGCCGCTGCCGGCTCGGGCATCGGACCGGGCGGCATCGGCTATGTGCTGGGCATCACCAAGGCCTACACGACGCGCGTCGGCGAGGGTCCCTTCCCGACCGAGCAGACCAACGAGATCGGCGAATTCCTCGGCACCAAGGGCCATGAGTTCGGCGTGGTGACAGGCCGCAAGCGCCGCTGTGGCTGGTTCGACGCCGTGCTGGTACGCCAGGCCGTCGCCGTCAACGGCATCAAGGGCATCGCGCTGACCAAGCTCGACGTGCTCGACGGATTGCCGGAGATCAAGGTGTGCACCGGCTACCGGCTCGACGGCGAACTGATCGACTATCTGCCGGCCAGCCAGGGCGCCCAGGCACGGGTGGAACCGGTTTACGAGACGCTGGAAGGCTGGTCGGGAACGACCGCGGGCGCGCGCTCCTGGAACGACCTGCCGGCGCAGGCGGTGAAGTATGTGCGCCACATCGAAGAACTCATCGGCGCGCCGGTGGCGCTGCTCTCCACCAGTCCGGAGCGGGACGACACCATACTTGTGACCGATCCGTTTCAAGACTAATTATGGCCCCCTTTCCGGGTAAAGCGGCCGATTTGCCGAGGCCGGCCCGGAACAAGACAGGTTCGTTTGAAGCATGGCAGATTTCGTTGCGGTTCTGAGGAAGACGCTCGACGGGCTGGGCGAAACCACGCCGGAAGTGCGCGCCAAGGTCTACGACAAGGCCCGCTCGACGATCGCGGCCAAGCTCGCCGCCATCGACCCGCCGCCGCCGGCCGCCGTCGCCGAGCGCCAGAAGCGCGGGCTCGAGGACGCCATCGTAGCGGTCGAGAAGACCTATGCCAAGCCGGCACCAGCGAGCGACCCGCTGGCGGAACTGGAAAACATCTTCTCTTCCATCGACCGCAATCGCAACCAGCCGAGCCATGCCCGGCCGGCCGCGCCGGCTTCGACGACGCCGGCCACCGCCCGCACCGAGCCCGCCTGGCAGCCGCCGCAACCGGCAAAACCCGCCGCCGCGCCGGAAGAAGCTCGGCCGAAGACGACGCCGGTCGAGATGGACTGGCGCAAATCCCCTTCCGTCGAGCAGCGGCCGAAGCCGGTCCAGTCTCCCGTCGGCGAGCCTTATGCAGCCACCGGCCATAGGCCGCAGGAGGCGAGGCTCCACGATTCGGCCCTATCCGGCGCCAGGCCCCTGCCGCCGCTGGACGACCCGGCCGCCATCGATGGCGACGACGATTTTCCCGCCGCCGGGCCGGCCGCCGAAACCATGGCGAGCGGACGCGGCGAGCGCCGGCGCAATTATGGCGGACTGATCGCCGCCGTCATCGCGCTGGCCGTCATCGCCGGCGGCGGCTACGGCGTGTGGCTGAACAAGGACGCCTTCAAGAACATGCTCGGCATCGGCAAGACCGATACCGCAGCCGCCACCAAGCCGGCCGCGACGCCGCCGGCCAAGCCCGCCGAAACGGCCGCCGCCAAGCCGGCGGAGCCCGCGCCCGCGCCGGCCGCGCAGGAACCGGCCTCGGCGCCCGCCAGCACCGGCGAAGCGCCGAAATTCACCCAGCGCCTGCTGCCCGACGGCAAGGAAACCGATCCCGGCCCGGCCGGCGGAGCGAGCACCATCGGCGAAGGCACTTCGGTTGTGGCGTTGACCACGCAGCCTCCGCCCGTTGCCGCGCCGGCCGCAGGTGCCGCGACCCCCGCACCGGCTGCCAACGGGACAGCTCCGGCCGCCACAGCCACGCCGCCTCCGGCGACGGGCGGCGAAACACCCGCGGCGGCAGCGACGCCGCCCGCCGCTCCCCCTGCCAACGCCCCCGCCGCCGGCACGCCGGCCGCGCCCGCTGCAAACGGCGAGCAGGCCGCCGTGCCGGTCGGCCAGAAGGCGATCTTCTATGAGGAGCGCACCAGCTCTGCCGAAGGCTCGGCGGAACCCGGCAGCATCGTCTGGTCGCTGGTACAGGAATCGCCCGGCGGCGACGCGCCGCCCGAGCCCGCCATTCGCGCCGAGGCGACGATCCCCGGCAAGAACATGCAGCTTCGCATGACCATACGCCGCAACGCCGACCAGACGCTGCCGGCCAGCCACATCGTCGAGATGATCTTTCTCACCCCCGACGGCTTCGAGGGCGGCGGCATCGACAATGTGCTGCGCATCGCCATGAAGAGCACCGAGCAGGAGGCCGGCAGCCCGCTGATCGGCATTCCCGCCAAGATCGCCGACGGGTTCTTTCTGGTCGCGCTCAACGACACCAAGGCCGACGAGAGCGCCAATCTGGCGTTGCTGCGCAACCAGGACTGGATCGACATTCCCGTCGTCTACAAGTCCGGCCGCCGCGCCCTGCTGACGATGGAAAAGGGCATCCCCGGCGAAAAGGTGTTCGACGAGGCGCTGAAAGCCTGGGAAGCCAAGACGTCGGGGTGAAGCGGCTTCCCTGACGGCCTTCAGGCGTCGGCGGCGATCAGCAGAAAGGTCGGCCGCTCGACCTCTTCGCCGAGCGACGGGTCGGCGGCGATCTGCTCGGCGCTCGGGCAGAATTCCTCGATGCGGCGGACGGCAAAACCGGCGCCGATGAGCTGGTTCAGCGTCGTCGCCAGCGTGCGGTGATATTTGACGACACCTTTGGCGAACCAGTCCGTCCGGCGCTCGCCTTCGCGCTGATAGCTGTCCAGCCGCCAGAAGCGCAACCCGTCGTCGGCCGTGATCCAGCCGGCCCTGGCGGACGCCGTAAACGCCGGATGCTCGACGGAGAAGACCAGCGAGCCGCCGGCCCTCAGGGCCCGATTGATCGTGCGATAGAGCGGTTCCGTATCCGGCAGGTAGTGGAAGGCCAGCGAGCTGTAGACGAGATCGAAGCCGCCGTCCGCAAGCTCCAGCGTCTCGAGATCAGCGCGGCGAAAAGAGATAATGGCCGATGCCGTCTCGACGCGCGCCTTGGCCAGCATCTTCTCGGAGATGTCGATGCCGACGACGCTCGCCGCAGCCTGCTCCGCCGCCCAGCGGCAGAACCAGCCATAGCCGCAACCGAGATCGAGCACCCGCTTGCCGGCAAGATCGGGCAGCATGGAGCGCAGCACCGGCCACTCCGGCGCGCCGTCAAGGCCACGCCGCGAGCGCTCCAGCGTCGCGTACCCGGCAAAGAAATCCGGACGGTCATAGATGTTCTGCGCCATGAGCCTTCCCTGTAACGCGGCCGCTTCTGCCGGATGCCGCTCAGGGCCCTTCGGAACGGTCGTCCTGCGCCGCGAGAAACGAAGCAGTTCCAGGCTCGCCCACGGTTGCCGTTGTCACGTCGCCGGCATGGTCGCCGCCGCACCGTGACCACGGCATAGATATGCGCATCCTTCCGTGAGGACAATGACGGCGGGCCGCACCGCAAACGGCCTCTTTCCCTCATCCGCGACTTGCCGTTAGATGCGCCGGTCGAGGAGGATCGTTCATGGACATCGTCATACCGAGCGCCGGCAGTATCGGCCTGTTCGTCGTCGCGGCACTGGTGCTGCTGGTCGTTCCCGGCCCGTCGGTGCTCTACATCGTCGCCCGCTCGATGGCACAGGGCAGGAGAGCCGGATTCGTGTCCGATCTCGGCATCCATTCGGCGACGCTGGTGCATGTCGCGGCGGCTTCGCTCGGTCTTTCGGCGCTGCTCGCCTCCTCGGCCATCGCCTTCTCGATCGTCAAATATGCCGGTGCGGCCTATCTGATCTGGATCGGGCTGCGCAAGATCTTCAGCCGCGAGGACAATCCGGACGTCGCCATCGCCCTCAAGCCGCGCAGCCATGCGCGGCTGTTCCGCGAGGGCTTCGTCGTCAACCTGCTCAATCCCAAGACGGCGCTGTTCTTCCTGGCCTTCCTGCCGCAATTCGTCGAGGTCGGGCGCGGGCACATTGCCATGCAGGTCGCCTTCCTGGGCCTCGTCTTCACCGGGCTCGGCCTGATCAGCGACGGCTGCTACGCCTTCGCCGCGGGCACGCTGGGCGAGCGCCTGCGCCACAGCCGCGCCTATTTGCGCTTCGAGCGTTATATCAGCGGCATTCTGTTTATCGGCCTCGGCGTCAGCGCCGCGCTCGCCGGCAACCACCGCAAGTAGAGCGGGTGCTCAAGGGCAGGCTCAGCCTTCGAGTTCTTCCCGGAGCATTTCCAACTCCAGCCATTCCTCTTCCAGAGCCGCCAGCGTGACCCGCTCCTTGTCGAGCGCGGCGATGGTCTTCTGGAAGCCTGTCGGGTCGCGCTCGTAATAGGCCGGATCGGCGATGGCGTCCTCCAGCCGCGAGATCGCGGCACCCACGGCCTCGATCTTTTTCGGCAGGTTTTCCAGCGCGAACTGCTGCTTGTAGGACAGCTTCTTCGCCGGCGCCTTCGGCGCTATCGGCTCGGCTTTTGCAGCCGCCGGCGCGGCATCCGCCTTCTTCTGCGCTTTACGGTCGTCCAGCCGCTTGCCGCCGCGCTGCGTCAGCATGTCGGAATAGCCGCCGGCATAGTCCACCCAGCGCCCGTCGCCCTCGGGCGCGATGACGCTGGTGACGGTGCGGTCGAGGAAATCGCGGTCGTGGCTGACCAGCAGCACCGTGCCGGCGAAGCCCGCCACCAGTTCCTGCAACAGCTCCAGCGTCTCCATGTCGAGGTCGTTGGTCGGCTCGTCCAGCACCAGAAGGTTCGCCGGCCGCGCCAGAACACGCGCCAGCAGCAGCCTGGCCCGCTCGCCGCCGGAAAGCTCGCGCACCGGCGTGCGCGCCTGCTCCGGCTTGAACAGAAAATCCTTCATGTAGGAGACGACGTGGCGCTGCTCGCCGTTGACGACGAGGTTCTCGCCGCGCCCGTCGGTGAGGTAGTGCGCCAGCGTCTCGTCCGGATCGGCGGCATCGCGCTTCTGGTCGAGCGTGGCGATCTCCAGGTTGACGCCGAGCCGTACGCTTCCCGCATCCGGCGCAAGCTCGCCGGTCAGCATCTTGAGGAGAGTCGTCTTGCCGGCGCCGTTCGGCCCGACGAGGCCGACGCGGTCGCCACGCTGGATGCGCGTGGAGAAATCCTTCACCACGGCGAGATCGCCGAAACTCTTGGCGATGTTCTTCGCCTCGATCACCAGCTTTCCCGACTCGGCCGCATCGCTGGCGGTGAGCGTCGCCGTGCCTTCGGCGCCGCGATGCGTGCGGAAGCACTGGCGCATCTGCTGCAATTCGCCGAGCCGGCGCACGTTGCGCTTGCGCCTTGCGGTCACGCCATAGCGCAGCCAGTGCTCCTCGCGCACGATCTGGCGGCCGAGCTTGTGCTGCTCGCGCTCTTCCTCGTCAAGGATCTGGTCGCGCCATTCCTCGAAATGCGCGAAGCCGCGGTCGAGCCGGCGCGTCTGGCCGCGATCGAGCCAGACGGTCGCGCGTGTCACGCGCTCCAGGAAGCGGCGGTCGTGCGAGATCAGGATGAGCGCGGACGAGGTGCGGACAAGCTCCTCCTCCAGCCATTCGATCACCGACAGGTCGAGATGGTTGGTCGGCTCGTCGAGGAGAAGAATGTCCGGTTCCGGCGCCATGACGCGGGCGAGCGCTGCCCGGCGCGCCTCGCCGCCAGACAGGCTGGCCGGGTTTTCCTCGCCGGTCAGGCCAAGGTGCTCCATCAAGTAGGTGGCGCGATGCGGATCGTCGGCGGGACCGAGACCGGCCTCGACATAGGCGCGGACTGTTGGAAACCCTTCGAGGTCCGGCATCTGCGGCAGGTAGCGCACCGTCGCCGTCGGCTGGCGGAACACCTCGCCGTCCTGCGGCTCGACCAGCCCGGCGGCGATCTTCAAAAGCGTCGACTTGCCCGAGCCGTTGCGCCCCACCAGCGCGATCTTGTCGCCGGCGGAGGCGGCGAGATCGGCTCCGTCGAGCAGCGGCGTGCCACCGAAGGTGAGTTTTATGCCGGCGAGGTTGAGAAGCGGCGGGGCCATGTCAGCCTTCCGGATAAGGATGTGCCAGGAGCATCGCCCGCCCGCCGCCGAGCGCGACTTCGAGGCCGCCGCGCACCTCGTTGGAGATGGTCAGCGAGGAACCGAACGGCACCTGTACCCTGTCCAGCGGCCATTTCGCCCCGGCGAGGCTGAGGCCCGAAAGATCGGAAAAGCCGAGGACGGAAAACAGCGTGCCGTCCTCGTAGTCGAAACGCGCGCGCCCGATGCCGAGCGGAACGCCTTCCTGACTGCCGCCGGTCAGCGTCACGGCGAAGCCGGCTTCCGCCAGCCGCATCGCCAGCACCATGTGCAGGAAGGCATGATCGGCGCGCGGCCCGCCGAAGGCGCCGGCCAGTACCAATGCCGTGGCGCCGCGCGCGAAGGCAGCGTCGACGGCGAGTTCCCCGTCGGTCTTGTCCTTTTCGGCCGGGAACGTCATGCGCGGCACGGCATCGAAGGCGCCCGGCAAATTGTCCGGCACGGAATCGAAATCGCCGACCCATAGTTCCGGCGCCAGCCCCAGCACGGCGGCATGGCCGATGCCCGCGTCGGCGGCAATGATGCGGCTGCCGGCGATCTGCCGCTCGAGCCGCGGCGTCGGCTCCAACTCGCCGCCGAGAAGGATGGTGAAGGTGGTCATCGGGCCAGCGCCATAGCAGGGCGCCGGAGGAAACGGAAGCTCCGTCGCCCAACCCGCGCAAACCTTTCGCTTGCCTCCGTCTCGCGCCGGCCCTATGTCTTTCGACGCTCTAACGGGGTGCCGGAGATAAAAATCCGGCTGAGAGGCCTTTTCGCCAACCCGCTGAACCTGATCCGGTTTGTACCGGCGGAGGGATTAGACGCTTTAGCCAGGCGCCATTCCCCTGAAACCAACGAAGGAGGCGCCGATGCGCAGGCTCATTCTCATCTTTTTGTCCACGATCGGGCTGTCCGTTGCCGCGTTCGCCATGCCGGCGGCGGCCAGGGACAAGCTGACAATCTACACCTATGAAAGCTTCACCGCCGAATGGGGCCCCGGCCCGGTGGTGAAGAAGGCCTTCGAGGCCGACTGTGCCTGCGAGGTCGATTTCGTCTCGGTCGCCGACGGCGTGGCGCTGCTCAACCGCCTCAAGCTGGAGGGCGCCTCCACCAAGGCCGACATCGTGCTCGGCCTCGACACCAACCTGACGGCCGAGGCCAAGGCAACCGGCCTGTTCGCCCCGCACGGTGCGGTTTCCGGCGTCAGCGTGCCGGGCAACTGGAGCGACGACACGTTCGTGCCCTATGACTACGGCTATTTCGCAGTCGTCTACGACACCGAAAAGCTGAAGAACCCGCCGGCCAGCCTCAAGGACCTGGTGGACGGCGACCCCAGCCAGAAGATCGCCATCCAGGACCCGCGCACCTCCACCCCCGGCCTCGGTCTGCTCCTGTGGATGAAGTCGGTCTACGGCGACCAGGCCGCCGATGCCTGGGCCAAACTGAAGGGCCGCGTGCTGACGGTGACGCCGGGCTGGAGCGAATCCTACGGCCTGTTCACCAAGGGCGAGGCGCCGATGGTGCTGTCCTATACCACCTCGCCGGCCTACCACATGGTTTCGGAAAAGACCGACCGCTACCAGGCGGCAAGCTTCTCGGAAGGGCATTATCTGCAAATCGAGGTGGCCGGCATCACCGCCAACGGCGCCAAGAACCCGCTGTCGCAGAAATTCCTTTCCTTCATGACCGGTCCCGGCTTCCAGGACGCCATTCCCGAAACCAACTGGATGTTCCCCGCCGGCAAGACCGACAAGCCGCTCGACCCCGCTTTCGACAAGCTCGTCAAGCCGGTAAAGACGCTGATGTTCAGCCCCGAGGACGTCGCCAAGAACCGCAAGGCCTGGGTGGACGAATGGCTTTCCGTGATGAGCAAGTGAAGCGAACGCCAAAATGAAGGCGTCGCCCCTCACCTGCCTGCCGGCGTTCGATGCTCGAAAAGCCAAGCAGTTGGCTTTTCGTCCGCTTCGCGGCCGCATTTCACCTCCCCATAGACGGGGAGAGGAGAGAAACGGCGACGTCGGCGCTCCCCTCTCCCCGTTTACGGGGAGAGGGGAAGAGTGAGGGGCGGCGCCGTGACACGCGACTATCCTCGACGCGACTCCCGCATCGCCCTCGGCGTCCTCGCCCTCGCCTTCATCACGATCCTGATCGGCGGCGCCCTTGCCGGTTTGTTCGCCGCCGGCGCCGGCGACATCGCCGGCGCGCTGGCCGCCTTCGATCCTTATCTGTTGCGCGTCGCCCGCTTCACGCTGTGGCAGGCCGCCCTTTCGACGCTTCTGTCGGTGCTGCCGGCGATCTTCGTGGCGCGGGCGCTGGCGCGCCATCCGGCCTTTCCCGGCCGCGCCTTCATCCTCCAGCTTTTTGCCGTGCCGCTGGCGCTGCCGGCGCTGGTGGCAGCGCTGGGCGTGCTGTCGCTCTACGGCCGCGCCGGCTATTTCGCCGGCATCCTGTCGTCGATCGGCGGCAGCGACTGGCCGGGCATCTACGGCCTGTCCGGCATCCTCGTCGCGCACGTCTTCTTCAACCTGCCGCTGGCCACCCGCCTGTGCCTCGAATCCCTGCAGACCATCCCGGCAGACCAATGGCGGCTGGCGAGCCAACTCGGCATGGGGCCGGGCGCGGCCTTCCGGCTGATCGAAGGCCCGGCGCTGCGCCAGGCGCTGCCGGGCATCGCCGGCCTCGTGTTCATGCTGTGCGTGACCTCCTTCACCATCGTGCTGACGCTGGGCGGCGGTCCGGCGGCCTCGACGCTGGAAGTCGCCATCTACCAGGCGCTGCGCTTCGATTTCGATCCGGCGCGGGCGGTCGCGCTGACGCTCCTTCAAATCGGGCTGACGGCGATCGTCGTCGCCCTGCTTGCCCGGCTGGGCGCCGACATGACCGGAGACGCCAGCCTGCCGGTGGCGCCGCGCCGCTACATCGCCAACTCCGCCGCCGGAACCGCGCTCGATGTCATCCTGATCCTCGCCGCGCTCGCCTTCGTCGCCGGACCGATGGCGGCGACGGTGGCGTCGGGGCTGGAAGCCGACCTCGCCCGGCTCGCCGGAGAAGCGTCCGTGCGCAAGGCCGCAGCCACCAGCATCGTTCTGGCCGTCGTCTCTGCGGTGCTGGCGGCGGCGCTGTCGCTGGCGCTCGCCATGGCGCGGCGGGCCCTGACGCTCGGGCGGGAAGGCGGCAGGCGTCCGCTGCTGGCGTTCTTCACCGACACCGGCGCCGGCTTCGTGCTGGTGGTGCCGCCCATCGTCATCGGCGCCGGCTGGTTCCTGGTGCTGCGCCATCTGGGCGACGCCTTCGCGGCGGCGCCCGTTATGGTCGCCGCCGTCAACGCCGTCATGGCCATGCCCTTCGCCATCCGTGCCGTCCGCCCCGCCTACGACGCCGCCAGCGAGCGGCACGAACGGCTCGCCGCCCAGCTCGGCATCGCCGGCTGGACACGCTTTCGCCTGATCGACTGGCCGGCGCTCCGGCGGCCGCTCGCCACCGCTTTCGCCTTCGCCATGGCGCTGTCGCTCGGCGATCTCGGCGTCATCGCCCTGTTCGGCTCGGACCAGGTGCAGACCCTGCCCTATCTGCTGCTTGCCCGCATGGGCAGCTACCGCACGCAGGACGCCGCCGGGCTGGCGCTGCTGCTCGGGCTTGTCTGCCTGCTCTTGGTGTTCGCCGCCGACTGGCTGGGAAAGGAGCGGAACCCATGAACCAAGCCGCCAGCAAGGCCGGTGCCGTGCGGCTGGACGCCGTCGCCTTCGGCTACGGCGAGGTCCTCTTTCGCTTCGATACCGCTTTTCCCGCCGGCGCGATCACCGCCGTCATGGGCCCGAGCGGTTCGGGCAAATCGACCTTGCTCAACCTCGTCGCCGGCTTCGAGACACCGCAATCCGGCCGCGTGCTGATCGACGGGGTCGATATGACGGCCACGCCGCCGGCCGAGCGCCCCGTCTCCATGGTCTTCCAGGAAAACAACCTGTTTTCCCATCTTTCGGTGGAAAAGAACGTCGGCCTCGGCCGCTCGCCTTCGCTGAAACTCGGCCCGGCCGACCGTCAGGCGGTCTGGGCGGCGCTCGAACGCACCGGCCTTGCCGGCAAGGAAAGGCGCCTGCCGCGCGAGCTTTCCGGCGGCGAGCGCCAGCGCGTTGCGCTGGCTCGCGCGCTGGTGCGCGAGCAGCCGGTGCTGCTGCTCGACGAGCCGTTCGCCTCCCTCGGCCCGGCCTTGCGCCACGATATGCTCGATCTGGTCGCCGACCTTCAGGCTGAGCGCGGCATGACCACGCTGTTCGTCACCCACCATCCCGAGGACGCCCGCCGCCTGGCCGGCCATGTCGTCTTCCTGGAAGACGGCCGGATTGCCGCCGCCGGCACGGCCGACGATTTCTTCGCCGGCACTGGACCCGAGGCGTTCCGGCGCTATATCGGGCTCGATGGCGACAGATCACGCGATGTTGCCCGCAAGCCGACATAATTGAGGGTCAAAGACGGCGACAGGCCGATGGCCTGCCGGTCAGGAAAGACGAAGTCGCTGGAGCCTGCCCTGAAACTGCGATAGGCAAGACGGGTCCGCCGCCTGATTTGCCGCGACGAACCGGAAAGGACGCTTACCTGCCGACCGGCCATGACATGTTTTCGACGCAAGCCGTCGGCCGCCTGAAGCGGCTGGCGCGCTTTGCCGTGCTCGCGGGCATGGCGGCCGCACTCGCCGCCTGCCAGTCGGTGCTGCCGGACAAGCTGGAGGAATCCGGCTTCCAGCCGTCCAATCGACCGGTCACGGTGGACACCGTCACCGCCAACAACAAGCTGGCGGAACTTGCGAAGGCGCAGCACCCGCGCATTCTCGCCACTTATGGCGGCGAATATTCCGATCCCAAGCTGGAGCGCATGGTGGCCAAGGTGGTCGGCAGCCTCACCACGGTTTCGGCCAACCCGACGCAGACCTACCGCATCACCATCCTGAACTCGCCCAACGTCAACGCCTTCGCCCTGCCCGGCGGCTATCTCTACATCACCCGCGGCCTGCTGGCGTTGGCCAACGATTCGGCCGAGCTTGCGGCGGTCATCGCGCATGAGATGGGCCACGTCACCGCCAATCACGGACTGGCGCGGCAGAAGCTGGAAGCCGAGGAAGGCGTCGCCACCAAGGTCGTCTCCGACGTGCTGGGCGACAGCCCGACGGCGCGCGCGGCCCTGATCCGCAACAAGCTCAGGCTCGCCCAGTTCTCGCGCAACCAGGAACTGGAAGCCGACGCCATCGGCATCAAGTCGGTCGGCGAGGCCGGCTACGATCCCTACGCGGCAAGCCGCTTCCTGCAATCGATGTCGGCCTACACAGACTTCCGCTCGGTCAGCGGCGCCACCGATCCCAGCCTCGATTTCCTTGCCACGCACCCCAACACGCCGCAGCGCATCGAGCTGGCACAGCGCCACGCCCGCGCCTTCGGCCCGCCGGGCGTCGGCACCCGCGACCGCGATTCCTATCTCGCCGGCATCGACGGCATCCTCTACGGCGACACGCCGGAAGAGGGCTACGTGCGCGGCAACACTTTCCTGCATCCGAAGCTGGGCGTCGCCTTCACCGTGCCGGAAGGCTTCATGATCGACAACTCCGCCGCCGCCGTCACGGCGACCGGCCCCGGCGACATGGCGGTGCGCTTCGATGGCGTGGCGCTCGACAAGAACCGCACGCTGACCGACTATGTGCGCAGCGGCTGGGTGGCCGGGCTGGACGACACCAGCGTGCACGAGGAGACGATCAACGGCAACGACGCCGCCGTCGCCAAGGCGAGCGCCGACGGCTGGCGTTTCGACATCACCGTCATCCGCGCCGGCGACCAGGTCTACCGGCTGCTCACCGCCGCTCCCGCCGCCAGCACCTCGCTGGACACGGTGGCGCGCTCGGTCAGCGGCTCCTTCCGCATCCTGAGCGCCGAAGAAAAGGCGGCGTTGAGGCCGCTGCGCATCCGCGTCGTCACCGTCAAGCCCGGCCAGACGATGGGCTCGCTCGCCGCCCAGATGGTCGGCGTCGACCGCAAGCTTGATCTGTTCAAGGTGCTGAACGCCATCGGCCCCGCCGGCAACATCTCGGCCGGCGACAAGGTGAAGATCGTCACCGACCGGTAGGCGCCCGTCAGGTAGGTATCTGTCAGGCGGCGTGCGCCAAAAATTCCGGGTTCTGCTTGACCAGCGCCACCTTCAGCTTCTCCATGGCGCGTGCCTCGATCTGGCGCACGCGCTCCTTCGAAATGCCGAGGGCCGCACCCAGTTCCTCCAGCGTCGCCCCCTCGTCGGAGAGCCGGCGGCATTCGATGATCCTCAATTCCCGCTCGTTGAGGGTGCACAGCGCGCTGTGCAGCCAGCCGGAACGGCGTTCGACGTCGATCGCATCGCCGACCACCTCGTCCGGCAGTGGCTCGCCGTCGACGAGGAAATCCTGCCGTTCGGCCGCGCCCAATTCGTCCGCCAGCGGCGCGTTGAGCGAGGAATCGGGCGCCGAAAGGCGTGAATCCATCATCGCCACATCGGTTTCGGACACGCCGAGTTTCATCGACACGTGGCGATAGAGGGCCTCGTTCGTCAGCGGTTCGGCGCCGCTCGCCAGCCGCGCCCTGAGCCGGCGCAGATTGAAGAACAGCGCCTTCTGCGCCGAGGACGTGCCGCCGCGCACGATCGACCAGTTGCGCAGGATGTAGTCCTGCATGGCAGCGCGAATCCACCACGTCGCATAGGTGGAGAAGCGCACGTCGCGCTCCGGCTCGAAGCGGGCGGCGGCTTCCAGCAGACCGACATGGCCCTCCTGCACGAGATCGCCCATCGGCAAGCCGAAATGGCGGAACTTCGCGGCCATGGCGATGACGAGCCGCATATGCGCCACGGTGATGCGGTTGAGCGCCTGCTGGTCGGCCTTCTCCTTCCAGCGCAACGCCAGTTCATGTTCCTCCTCGCGGCCGAGGTAGGGGGCTCGCATCGCCGAACGGATGAACGTACGGCCGGCGCTGTCCTGCATCATGGCGGTGGTCCCTTCCGAAAAGGCTGCCACGGCCTTGAAACGACATGGCGACGCCCTACAACGCCTTACAACGTGGCGTGCCGGATATTTGTTCCGGTACTGGCGTGGCGCATTACGCGCAGGGCGCCATTTTTGGCCACGTTCAATTCATCCCGGAAAAGTGATTTTCTTAGGATTTAATCCTAGAAAAATGGCATATATGAAATGTCTTTCCTTAAACCGCCTCAAGACTTCTGCCAAATTCCGGCCTTCCGCCAAGCCCGCCGGGTTGGCTCAATTCAGGATCACAAAAGAATGAAACGGCTTCTCACCCTCCTCGCCGCCGGCGCGCTGTCGCTGGCCACCGTCTCCGCCAGCCTGGCCGGCGCGGACTTCGACAAGATCAAGAAGTCGGGTGAACTGCGCATCGGCACCGAGGGCACCTACGCCCCCTTCACCTATCACGATACCGACAACAAGCTCGTCGGCTTCGACGTCGAGATCGGCCGCGAGGTCGCCAAGCGTCTCGGCGTCGAGGCGAAATTCCAGGAAGGCAAGTGGGACGGCCTGATCGCCGGTCTCGACGCCGACCGCTACGACGCCGTCGTCAACCAGGTCGGCATCACCGCCGAGCGCCAGAAGAAATATGCTTTCTCCGATCCCTACATCGCCTCCAAGGCGGTGTTGATCGTCAAGGCCGACAACACCGACATCAAGAGCTTCGCCGATCTCAAGGGCAAGAAGTCGGCGCAGTCGCTGACCTCCAACTTCGGCAAGATCGCCGAGAAGAACGGCGCCGAACTGGTCGGCACCGACGGCTTCGACCAATCGATCCAGCTGGTGCTGACCGGCCGCGCCGACGCCACCATCAACGACAGCCTGTCCTTCTACGATTTCAAGAAGCACAAGCCCGACGCACCGGTGAAGATCGCCGCGCAGGAAGAGAACGCCGATTATTCCGGCATCATCGTGCGCAAGGGCGATGACGAACTGGTCGCCGCCATCAACAAGGCGCTGGCCGAGATCAAGGCCGACGGCACCTACAAGAAGATTTCCGACACCTATTTCGGCCAGGACGTTTCCCAGTAAGAGGCACGGCGACCCATAAAGTTCATGCGGCGCGCGGTTTCCCGGGCGCCGCTTTTCTTGTGATATCGGCCGTCGTAAGTATCGAGCGCTGGGCGCCGCCCCTCACCTGCCTGCCGGCACCCTCTCCCCGTAAACGGGGCGAGGACAGAAGCGGCGACCGTGCGGCCAATCTCCTTCTCCCCGTTTACGGGGAGAAGGTCCCGGCAGGGGGATGAGGGGCGGCGCGAATGTTCGAGGCAAGGCCTCATCGAGAGCCGCGCTCGAACCCGCGGCCGGGGAGATGAACGAGTGCCGGACTGGCTGCAACTGATGCTGAATTCGCTGCCCACGCTCCTGTGGGCGGCGCTGATCTTCACCGCGCCGCTGACGCTTTTGTCCTTCGTCTTCGGCCTCGCCGTCGGGCTCGCGACAGCGCTGGCGCGGCTGTTCGGGCCGAAGCCGCTGGTCGCGGTCGCCCGCTTCTATGTCTGGATTTTTCGCGGCACGCCGCTGCTGGTGCAGCTTTTCCTGATCTTCTACGGCCTGCCCTCGGCCGGCATCCTGCTCGACGCCTTCACCGCCGCGCTCATCGGCTTTACGCTCAACGTCGGCGCCTATTCCTCCGAGATCATCCGCGCCGTCATCGCCTCGGTGCCGCGCGGCCAGTGGGAGGCGGCCTATTCCATCGGCATGACCTGGAACCAGGCGATGCGCCGCACCATCCTGCCGCAGGCGGCGCGCACGGCCGTGCCGCCGCTCTCCAACACCTTCATCTCGCTGGTCAAGGACACTTCGCTCGCCGCCGCCATCACCGTGCCGGAAATGTTCCAGGCGGCGCAGCGCATCGTCGCTACCACCTACGAGCCGCTGATCCTCTACATCGAAGCCGCCCTGCTCTACCTCGCCATGAGTTCGGTGCTGTCGGCCTTGCAGGTTCGGCTGGAGGCGCGGCTCAACCGCTACGGCGGCTTCCTGGAGACGCGCGCATGATCGAGCTGAAAGCAATCGAAAAGCGCTTCGGCGACAACGTCGTGCTGAAGGACGTCTCCGTCGCCATGGCCGAGCGCAGCGTCACCGCGCTCGTCGGCCCCTCCGGCGGCGGCAAGAGCACCCTGCTGCGCTGCATCAACCTGCTGGAACTGCCCAACGCCGGCACGGTCAAGATCGGCGAGGAAGAACTCGTCTTCGGCGCCGGCCGGCGTGTCGCCACGCGCGATATCCAGCGCCTGCGCCGCCAGACCGGCATGGTGTTCCAGAATTTCCAGCTTTTCCCGCATCGCACGGCGATCGAGAACGTCATGGAGGGGCTGACGGTCGTGCTGAAATGGCCGGAGCCGAAGGCACGCGAGCGGGCAAGAGAATTGCTGGAAAAGGTCGGCATGGCGGCCAAGGCCGACGCCTGGCCGGCGACGCTGTCGGGCGGCCAGCAGCAGCGCGTGGCGATCGCCCGCGCGCTGGCGCCGTCGCCGCGCGTGCTTCTGTGCGACGAGCCGACCTCGGCGCTCGATCCCGAACTGGCGCAGGAAGTGGTCGACGTGCTCGACCGGCTGGCCGAGGAAGGCACCACCATGGTGATGGCGACGCACGACCTGCGCCTGGCCTCCAAGGTCGCCGACGAGGTGATCTTCCTCGAGGCAGGCACGGTCGTCGAGAAAGGCCCGGCCGCCGAGGTGTTCGGCAACCCGCAGCGCGAGCGCACGAAACGCTTCATCGCCACGCTGCGGCACGAGCAGGAAAGCGCCGCGCGGCCTGCCTGACGGATTTTTGGAAAAAGTGACGATCCACGCAACCGGTGGAGAAGTCGATCCCGGGAACCTACAAAGTAGGTGGGCGCCATATGTCCAAGCCCACGGGCCTGGCCAGGGACAGCTCCCTAAGGATCGATAAGGCCCCGGGGAAATGTCTCTCCTGCCGCGAGGCGCAGACCGTCGACGGCCAATATAGAGTGCCACTGGGCGCTTCGCCAGCAGGAACGGAAGGCATCGTCGAATTTCTCCTTTCCACCGGTGCCGGTTGCGCCGGTCCTCATCTGCTTCTAGACCGAACACAACCAAACTGGAGCCAGCACATGCGTTTCGAAGGCACGGCAGCCTATGTCGCCGACAAGGACCTGATGGTGGCGGTCAATGCCGCCATCGCGCTGGAGCGGCCGCTGCTGGTCAAGGGCGAGCCCGGCACCGGCAAGACCGAACTGGCAAGGCAGGTGGCGGAAGCGCTCGGCCTCGACCTGATCGAGTGGAACGTGAAATCCACCACCCGCGCCCAGCAGGGGCTTTACGAATATGACGCCGTCTCGCGCCTGCGCGACAGCCAATTGGGCGACGAGCGCTTCAACGACATCGGCAACTACATCAAGCGCGGCAAGTTGTGGGACGCCTTCGCCGCCGACAAAAAGGTCGTGCTGCTGATCGACGAGATCGACAAGGCCGACATCGAATTCCCCAACGACCTGTTGCAGGAACTCGACCGCATGGAGTTCTTCGTCTACGAGACGGGCGAGACGATCCGCGCAGCGCAGCGGCCCATCGTCATCATCACCTCCAACAACGAGAAGGAACTGCCCGACGCCTTCCTGCGCCGCTGCTTCTTCCATTATATCCGCTTCCCGGACATGGAGACGTTGCAGAAAATCGTCGACGTGCACTATCCCGGCATCAAGCAGAATCTCGTGCGCGCGGCGCTGACCCAGTTCTACGAAATCCGCGAGGTGTCGGGGTTGAAGAAGAAGCCCTCGACCTCCGAGGCGCTGGACTGGATACGCCTGCTGGTCGCCGACGACATTTCGCCCGAAGACCTGCGCACCGATCCGAAGAACGCGCTGCCGAAACTGCACGGCGCGCTCTTGAAGAACGAGCAGGACGTGCACCTGTTCGAACGGCTGGCCTTCATGGCGCGGCGGCAGCAATAGACGTTTTCGCCTGCTGGCCCGTTGCCTGAAAGCGGGACCGCAGGAGATGATCCGCAACGATATCCCCATGGAGAACGCCATGTCAGTCACGGTGCGCCCGTTGCAGGAAACCGACCACGCCGACTGGCGCCGCCTGTGGACGGCCTATCTCGAGTTCTACAAGACGACGGTGCCGCAGGAGGTCTACCAGACCACCTGGAAGCGCCTGTTCACGGCGGGCGAATTCGAGCCGAAGGGTTTTATCGCGCTGCTGGACGGCAAAGCCGTCGGCCTGACGCACTATCTCTACCACCGCTCCTGCTGGTCGCTGGTCAACAACTGTTACTTGCAGGACCTGTTCGCCGATCCTGAGGCGCGCGGCAAGGGCGTCGGTGCCGCGCTGATTGCGGCGGTCAAGCAGCAGGCGACCGGGATCGGCGTCGCCAACGTCTACTGGATGACGCACGAGACGAACGCCACGGCGCGACGGCTGTACGACCATGTGGCGCGGCGGACGGGCTTCATCGAGTACGATCTGCTATAGTGGAATGCGGGTTCGGAAAAGAGAAAGCCATGACCGAATTCACACCAATCGCTTCTCTGCTCGGCGGCGGACTGATCGGCCTTTCGGCCGTGCTCCTGATGGCGTTTTATGGCCGCATCGCCGGCATCAGCGGCATCGCCGCCCGCCTGCTGCCGCCCTATCGTGACGGTTCGACCCTGACGGCTGTCTGCTTCGTGGCCGGGCTGGTCGCGGCTCCCTTCGCGGTGGAACTGGCCAGCGGAAATCCGGTCGCGCAGGAGGTTTCCTCAAACCTGCCGCTGATGGCCGCCGCTGGCTTGATCGTCGGTTTCGGCACGGCTCTCGGCAGCGGCTGCACCAGCGGTCACGGCGTCTGCGGGTTGTCGCGTTTGTCGAGGCGGTCGATGGTCGCCACCGCGACATTCATGGCCAGCGCATTCGTGACTGTGTTCCTCATGCGCCACGTCGTCGGAGGATGAGGCTATGGCTTTTGTCGCGAATTTCCTGATTGGCCTGCTCTTCGGCATCGGACTGGTCGTTTCGGGAATGTCCAATCCGGCCAAGGTGCTCAATTTCCTCGACTTGGCCGGCCCGTGGGATCCGTCCCTGGCCTTCGTCATGGCCGGCGCCGTGATCGTCGCCTTCATCGGCTATCGTATCGTCTTCAGGCGGCCGCGGCCTCTCGCGGCGGAGGAATTTCACCTGCCGAAAGCGACACGTGTGGACGGGCGGCTCGTCGCCGGCGCGGCAATCTTCGGCATTGGTTGGGGCTTGGGCGGTTATTGTCCGGGCCCGGCACTGGTGGCGCTCGGTCTGGGCAATTTGAGCACCTGGGTTTTCCTGGCAGCCATGTTTTCCGGCTTCGCCGCTGCGCGAAAACTGGCGGGGACCCTGGTACCGGCCGGCCGGCGGGCCTGACCATGTTCCTCCCTTTCTTCCTCGAACTGAAAGCGGCGAAAATCCCCGTTTCGCTCAGGGAATATCTCTCGCTGCTGGAGGGGCTGGAGAGTGGACTGGTCGACTACGACGTCGAGGGTTTTTATTACCTCGCCCGTTCCGCTCTCGTGAAAGACGAGCGCCACATCGATCGCTTCGATCAGGTCTTCTCGCATGTCTTCAAGGGGCTGGAGGCGCTTTCTGGCGATGCCGGCATCGATATCGCCAACCTGCCGGAAGACTGGCTGCGCAAGCTCGCCGAAAAGCATCTGACCGACGAGGAAAAGAAGCTGGTCGAGGCCCTCGGCGGCTTCGACAAGCTCATGGAGACGCTGAGAGAGCGCCTGGAAGAGCAAAAAGCCCGCCACCAGGGTGGCTCGAAATGGATCGGCACCGCCGGCACCTCGCCTTTCGGCGCTTACGGCTATAATCCCGAAGGCGTGCGCATCGGCCAGCACGAGAGCCGCCATCGCCGCGCGGTGAAGGTGTGGGACAAGCGCGAGTTCAGGAATTTCGACGACACGGTCGAGCTCGGCACCCGCAACATCAAGGTAGCGCTGAAGCGCCTGCGCCGCTGGGTGCGCGAGGGCGCGGACGAGGAATTCGACCTGCCCGGCACCATCCACGCCACCGCCGAGCACGGCTATCTCGACGTCAGGACGCGGCCGGAACGCCGCAATGCGGTGAAACTTCTGATGTTCTTCGATGTCGGCGGCTCGATGGACGACCATATCCGGAGCGTGGAAGAACTGTTTTCGGCCGCCCGCGCCGAGTTCCGGCACATGGAATATTTCTACTTCCACAATTGCCTGTACGAAGGCGTGTGGAAGGACAATCGCCGCCGGCTTTCCGAGACGCTGCCGACTTTCGATGTGCTCAACAAATACGGGCCGGACTATAAGGTCGTCTTCGTCGGCGATGCCTCGATGAGCCCTTACGAGATCGCCATGCCGGGCGGTTCGGTCGAGCACTGGAACAATGAAGCCGGCGCCACCTGGCTCGCCCGCGTGCTCGCTCAATGGCCGCAGGCGATCTGGCTCAACCCGACGCCGCAAAAGCATTGGGGCTACACGCATTCGATCGGCATGGTGCGCGACATCTTCGCCGGCCGCATGTATCCGCTGACCCTCGCGGGACTGGAAGCGGCGACAAAGGAACTGTCGCGCCGGCATTGACCAGGGCATCCTTCGAGGCGCGGCAGTGGTCGACACTGTAACAAATGCCTATGTTAAGGCGAAATCCGCGACGCAGCCAACAACAGGCCGTAAAAGGCAGGAGCATCCCATGGACACCCAGACCTATCCCGTCACCCGCACCGATGCCGAATGGCGCGCTTTGCTGACGCCGGAGCAATATGCCGTCATGCGCGGCCACGGGACCGAGCGACCGGGAAGCTGCGCGCTGCTGCACGAGCACCGCGCCGGCGCCTTCCATTGCGCCGGCTGCGACAGCGCGCTGTTTGAAGCGACTCTGAAGTTCGAGAGCGGTACCGGCTGGCCGAGCTTCAACGATCCGGTTCCCGGCTCGGTAGAGACGACGACGGACCGCAGCCACGGCATGGTGCGCACCGAAGTCCACTGCGCCACCTGCGGCAGCCATCTCGGCCATGTCTTCCCGGACGGTCCGCCGCCGACGGGCCTGCGCTATTGCGTCAACGGTGTCGCGCTGAAATTCGAGCCGGCCGCCTGAAAGGACGCAGGTCGGCAAGCGGCGGCTATTCCGAAAGGCCGCCGCTCGCTGGATACGGTCCGTGTCGCGGCTGTCGCGTCTACACGGCGACGCTGCCCCAGCAATACCCAGAAGGCAGGTAACTGTATCGGATGGCGCGGCCGCCAGATCGCAGTCACCCGTCAAGGCATGTCCGCGGCACAGACCGCAGCCCCGGTCAGGCCATGCCGAGGGCGGCCTTGTAGAGATCGAGGATGGATTCTTCTTCCTCGCGCTCGGCCTGATCCTTCTTGCGCAACCGGATAAGTGTGCGGATCGCCTTGGTATCGAAGCCCGTGCCCTTGGCTTCCGCATAGACTTCCTTGATATCGTCGGCGATCGTCCTCTTTTCTTCTTCCAGCCGTTCGATGCGCTCGATGAACGCGCGCAACTGGCCGGCCGCGACGGTCTGGCTTGTGGGTTCGGTGATATCGTCGGCCATCGGTTTCTCCGCTTGTGGCTGCCGCGACTCGACTGCCGCTGGCTTCGTATTCGGGCGCTTCGATGCCCGACCGATCGGCACGGGTCAAGGCGGCTTGACGCGATCGGCGCCATCCGCCCGTCACTGTTGCCATTCTTCACCGGCAACCCGAAGCTCTGGGCCAGGTGGATCTTGACTGCGTTTTGAATCGATCTAATTTGCCGCCCGTCCCCCTTTTCGGCGAGAAACCTCATGGAAGCCCCGAACACTTTGCAACACGCCGTTCGCGGCCGTTGGGCAGTCGCCGCGATGTTCTTCATCAACGGCTTCCTGACCGGAAGCTGGGCGCCGCAGATTCCCGTCTTCCTGGCCAGGCTCGAAATCTCGAAATTCACGCTGGGCGTGCTCATTCTGGTTTTCGGCCTGGGCGCGCTGACTTTCATGCCCCTGTCCGGCTACCTGATGTCGCGCCACGGTTCGCGCGCCGTCGTGCGCGGCTTCGCCGCCGTCGCCGTCTTCGGCCTGCTTCTGGTGGCGCTGGCGCCGAACGTCATCCTGGCGGCGCCGGCCATGTATCTGTTCGGCGGCCTGGTCGGCGGCATGGACGTGGCAATGAACGCCAACGCGGTCGCCGTCGAACGGCGGCTGTCGAAGGCGGTCATGTCGTCCTCGCACGGCTTCTGGAGCCTCGGCGGCTTTGCCGGCGGCGGCCTCGGCGGCATCGCCATCCAGGCCTTCGGCCCGGTCGCCCATGCCGCGCTCGTTACCGTTGTCGCAGCCGCCTTGCTGCTCGCAGCGGCCCGGTACCTGATCGCCGACGACCGGCCGGCCAGTCACGAGCATCACAAATTCACCCTGCCACGGACGCCGGCGGTATATCTGGTCGGTCTCCTGGCGCTGTTTTCGATGATCCCCGAAGGCGCGATCCTCGACTGGTCGGCCCTCTATCTCAAACAGGAACTCGGCGCCGAACTCGCCACCGCCGGCCTCGCCTTCGCCTTTTTCTCCGGCGCCATGTCGGTGATGCGCTTTGCCGGCGACAGCGTGCGCAACCGCTTCGGCGCCGTCACCACCTTGCGCGTGTCCAGCCTGATCGCCGCCGCCGGGATTTTGGTGGCGGCGCTGTCGCCCTGGGCATGGCTGGCCATCGCGGCCTTCGCCTTCAGCGGCCTGGGCATCGCCAACATGGTGCCGATCGCGTTCTCGGCCGGCGGCAACCAGCCCGGCATGGCCGCCGGCACCGGCATGAGCGTCGTCACCACCATGGGCTATTCCGGCATCCTGGTGGCGCCTTCGGCCATCGGCTTTGCTGCCGAACATGTCGGCTTCTCGTCGGTCTTCATGGCGCTCGCCGGCTTCCTGCTCGTCGTATGCGTCATGGCGGATCTCGCCCGCCACGCCGATTTCGCGCCTCAGCCGGCCGAGTAGCGCTTCAACTCTTCGTAGAGGAAGTCTGCGACCCGCCGGATGCGCAGGCCGGTGCGAACGTCGCGATGCATGGCCAGCCACACCGGCAACACCGGCAGCGGCAGGCCGGGCAGGACGATCTCCACCGCAGACTCCCGCGCGGCCAGCGGCTGCTGGCCGATGCCGATGCCGACGCCGGCCCGCACCGCTTGCCAGACCACGATCTGGTTGTCGGTGCGCACGCAGAAGGCGCTACGGGAAACCGACAGGCCGAGGCCGGCAAAACCGCGGATGATGTCGTCGCTGCGGTCGAAGCCGATCAGCCGGTGGCTGGGCAGGTCGGATGGCGATCCCGGCCGCCCGCATCGATCCAGATAGGTCGTCGTGGCGGCAAGGCAAAGCGCGATATCCGTCACCTTGCGCGCCACCAATTCGTTCTGCGTCGGCCGCACCATGCGTATGGCGATATCGGCATCGCGCCTGAGCAGGTTCTCGACCTGGTTCGAGGCGACGATCTCGATCTCGATGCCGGGTTCCTCGACGCCCAGCCGCGCGACGATGTCGGGCAGTACATAGGCAGCCACGACGTCGCTGGCGGCGAGACGCACCGTGCCCTCGATCGCTTCGACCGAGCCGAGCGCCAGCCTGGAAAACGCGGCCGCCTCGTCCGAGACGGTCCTGCCGCGCTCGTAAAGCACAGCCCCCGCTTCCGTCAGCTCATAGCCGCGCCGGCCCCGTCTGAACAGGGTCACGCCGAGCGCCTGCTCCAGTTCCGAAACGTGCCGCCCGAGCGTGGGTTGGCTGGCGTCGAGCCGGCGCGCCGCCGCCGACAGGCTGCCGGTTTCGGCGACCGTGACGAAGCTCCTGATGAGATTCCAGTCCAGTTCGGCCATAGTTCAAAAATGAATATTAAATCGTCATTTTTTGCGAATGTTCATTCAAACATGAGTGGATCATATCTGGGCTCCCAACGCAAGCACGGAGCACTGACATGACCAGGATCGCAATTCTCGGCGCCAACGGCCGGCTGGGCCGCACCGTCGCCAGGGCTTTCATGAAGGCCGGCTACGACGTCGTCGGCGTCACCCGCAGCGGCAAGCTGCCGAAAGAACTTGCCGGCATCACCGCCGTCGCCGGCGACGCGCTCGACCTCGCTTCGCTGACCGCGGCGACGGCCGGCGCCGATATCGTCTTCAACGGGCTGAACCCCGTCTATTCGGACTGGAGCACGGCCCTGCCGATGGCCGGAAACGTCATGGCCGCCTGCCGCGCGAACGGCGCCCTGCACGTCTTCCCCGGCACCGTCTACAATTTCGGCCAGCCGATGCCGGCGCTGCTGACGGAAGACACGCCCTTCCGGCCGACCACCGAAAAGGGCCGCATCCGCGTTGCCATGGAAACGCTGTTCCGCACCGAGGCGGAAGCCGGCCGCGTGCGCACCGTCGTGCTCAGGGCCGGTGATTTCTTCGGCGGCACCGGCAGCGGCGGCTGGTTCGACACGGTCATGGCCTCCAGGGTGGAAAAGGGCGTCTACACGGCCGCCGGCCCGGTCGACCTCGTGCACGAATGGACCTACCTGCCGGACTATGCAGACGCTTTCGTCGCCCTCGCCCGGAATCTCAACGGGCTCGACGCCTACGAGGCGCTGCATTTCCCCGGCCACGCCGTTACCGATCTCGAAATGAAGGCGGCGATCGAGAAGGCCGTGGGCCGGCCCTTGAAACTGTCGACGCTGCCCTGGTGGGTGCTGCGGGCCGGCAGCCCGTTCGTACCGATGTGGCGGGCGCTGGTGTCGATGTCCTACCTGCGTTTCGAGGAACACAGGCTCGTCTCCGATCGGCTGGCAAGCCTGATCGGGCCTGTCCCGCACACGCCACTGGAGCCGGCCGTCGCCGCCGCCCTTGTCGACATCGGCATAGCCGTTGCCGGGCTGGAAGCCGAAGCGCAGGCGGCCTGACACGGCAAAGGCGCCGCGGGAGCCCCTCCGCGATGCCTCGCAGGACCGACGGTCCGTCAGATCCGTCCCATCAGAAGCAGGATAATGACGATCACCAGGATGACGCCGACGATACCGGAGGGTCCGTAGCCCCAGGCGCGCGAATACGGCCAGCTCGGTACGGCGCCGATCAGAATCAGGATCAGAATGATGATGAGAAGGGTGCTGAGCGTCATTGAAGGGCCCTCGCTTGGATTGTTGCAATGGCATCTCAATGCAAAAGGCCGCCCGGGGGTTCCGGGCGACCTTTTGTGCTTCAAGCGGCGGAGCGGCTATTCAGCGGCCTTCGGAAAGGCGACCGCCGGTTCGGCTGCGGGTTCGGCCGAAGCGTCTTCCGCCTGGGCGGCCTTGGCCTTGCCGCGCCGGAACAGCCGGCTCCACAGGCCGCGCCGCTGGCCCTCTTTCGGTGCCGCGCGGGTGAACACCATCAGCATCGACGGCGTCACCACCAGCGTCAGCACAGTGGCGAAAGACAGGCCGAAGACGATCGCCGACGACAGCGAGATCCACCATTGCGTCGACGGCGCATTGATCGTCGTCTCGTGGTGGAAGATCTCCAGGCCGAGGCCGAAGGCGATCGGCAGCACGCCGAGGATGGCCGACACCGCCGTCAGCACCACCGGACGCGCGCGCTCGCGGCAGGTCTGAAGCACCGCCTCCATTTTGTCCCAACCCTCTTCGCGCAGCCGGTCGTAGGTGTCGATCAGGACGATGTTGTTGTTCACCACCACGCCGGCCAGCGCGATGACGCCGATGCCGGACATGACGATGCCGAAAGCCTCGCCTGTCAGAAGCAGGCCGAGGAAGACGCCGATCGTCGCCATCACCACGCAGGACAGCACCAGGAACACGCTGGTGAATTTGTTGAACTGGGCGAGCAGCACCAGGAAGATCAGGAAGATCGCCGCGCCGAAGGCTTTCGACAGGAAGGCGGACGCTTCCGCGCTGTCCTCGTTGGAGCCGGCGAGTTTCCAGCGCACGTTCGACGGCAGGCCCATCTCGGCCACCGCCTTCGTCACCTCGGCCTGCACGGCGGCAACCTGCTTGCCGGCGGCGACGTTGCCTTGCACCACGACGGTGCGGGCGCCGTCGATGCGGTTCAGGATGCCGACGCTCGGCTCCGGCTTGCGCACGACGAAGTTGGAGATCGGCACCGCGCCCTGGTTGGTCTGGACGCGCAGTTCGTCCAGCGTCGACAGGGTGCGCCGGTCTTCAGGCAGGCGCAGCCGGATATCGACGGCCTTGTCGGCGCCGGCCGGCCTGTACTCGCTGAGCTTCAGCCCGTTGGTGACGAGTTGCACCACCGTGCCGACCGACATCGGGCTGATGCCGTACTGCGCCGCCTTGGCGCGGTCGACCTCCAAGGCCCAGTCTACGCCGGGCGGCGGCAGGCCGTCGGAGACGTCGATGACGCCCGGCACCTTGGCGATATGCGCGGCCACTGTTTTCGCCACCTTGTCCAGCCCCTCGGGATCGACGGCGGAAAGGCGGATCTGGATCGGCTTGCCTGTCGGCGGGCCAGCCTCCGGCACGCGCACCTCGACATCGACGCCGGGAATGCCTGCCATCGCCTTGCGCAGATCGTCGAGAATCTGGTTAGCGGCCTTGCGCTCGCGCCAGTCGACGAACTCGTACTGGATGACGCCGACGACGTCCTCCGGGATGTCCTGGCCGCCGCCCTGCGTTTTGCCGACGCGCGTATAGACCGACTTGATGCCCGGCCAGCCGAGCAGCCGGTTCTCCGCCTGTTTCGTCGCCGCATCCATTTCGGCCAACGAAAGATTGCCGCGCGCGTGAACGTAGAGCAGGCCGTAATCGGGCTCGACATTGGGGAAGAACTCGACGCCGGCGCCGTACTTGCCATAGGCCATGAAGACGCCGACCAGCAGCGCGACCGTCAGCACGCACACCGTGATCGGGAAGCGCACCGCCTGCTTGACGACCGCCATGTAAAGGCCGTCGCGGTGTTCTTCCTCGCCGTGCACCGGCGCCTTGGCGAACTTGGCGCCCAGCGTCGGCGTGAACACCAGTGCATAGAGCATGGATGCCGCCAGCGTCACGATCAGCGTGATCGGCAGGTATTTCATGAAGTCGCCGACGATACCGGGCCAAAACAGCAGCGGCGAAAAGGCGGCGATGCGCGTCATGGTGGCGGCGATGACCGGTCCTGCCATGCGTTTGGCGGCCAGCGCGAAGGCCTCTTCGCGCGGCATCCCCTCACCCATTCGCCGTTCGGCGAATTCGGTGACGATGATGGCGTCGTCCACCAGCATGCCGACTGCCAGGATGAGCGAGAACAGCACGATCATGTTGATCGTGTAGCCCATCAGGGTGAGCATCAATATGCCCATCAGGAAGGACGACGGGATCGCCAGGCCGATCAGCAGCGAGGCGCGGCCCGACAGCGCGTAGAGGATAACAATGAAGACCAGGATGACGGCGATCATCACATGGTTTTGCAGGTCGGTCAGCAGTTGGTTGACGAAGACCGACTTGTCCTGCGTGTAGGTCACTTCCATGCCGGGCGGCGCCGTCTTGACGAAAGCGTCGGCGACGGCTTTGGCGCCCTCGATCGTCTGCACGATGTTGGCGCCGATGCGCTTCTTCACCTCGATGGCGATGGCAGGCTTGCCGTCGAGGCGGGTGATCGTCTCGGCGTCCTTGAAGGTCGAGCGGATGGTGGCAACGTCCTTGGCCTGCACCACCGCGTTCGGCGTGGCGACGACCGGCAGGTTGGCGACGTCCTCCGGCGTCTCGATCAGCGACGGCACCTTGACGGCGTATTTGCCTTCCGAGCCCTCGATGTTGCCGGCGGCGACCAGGCTGTTGGAGGCGCCGACGCCCTGCGTCAGCTGGTCGAGCTGGATGCCGTAGGAAGACAGCTTCACCGGATCGACGATGACCTCGACGAGATCGTCGCGCGAGCCTTGCAGGTCGCCTTCGAGAACGCCGGGCACTTCCTCGATGCGGTCGCGCAGCTCGCGCGCGGCGGCCGTCAGCACGCGCTCCGGCACATGGCCGGAAAGCGTGACGACAAGCACCGGAAATTCCGAAACGTTGACCTCGTTGACGGTCGGCTCCTCGGCCGCCTGCGGCAGATCGGCCTTGGCGTCCTGCACCTTGGAGCGCGTGTCCTGTAGCGCGGTGGCGAGATTGGTCTGCGGCTGGAATTCCACCAGCACGTAGCCCCCGCCCTGGAAGGCGGCCGAGCGCATCTCCTTGAGCCCCTTCAGGCTCTTGAGCTTGGTTTCCATCGGCCTGAGCAGCAGGCGCTCCGAATCCTCCGGCGAGATGCCCTGATAGATCAGGCTGACATACATCATCGGGATCGGCACATCCGGCTCGGCTTCCTTCGGCACCGACTGATAGGCGATGGCGCCTGCCAGAAGCAGGAAGAGAAGAACCGAGATGGTCAGCCGCGCATTGCGGATGGCAAGTCTGACGATATCCATGGATCGGGTCCGGTTCAGAGCGGGGTCCGGTCGGATTTCATCCCGCTCTAGGCTTCGGTTATTGCGTGCTGGCGGTGTCGCCGACCAGCTTCTTGATCTCATCGGCGCTCGCCTCGACCGGCTGCACCACGTCGCCTTCCGTCACCAGCTCCTGGCCCGCGACGATCACCCGCGCATCCGCCGGAATGCCGCCAAGCACCAGCCCGCCCGGCGTGTCGTCGACAATGTCGATCGGGAAGAAGACGACCTTGTCGGCCTTGTCGACCGCACGGATGCCGAGATCGCCCTTGTTGCCGAGCGTGACCACGGAGCGGGGCAGCACCACCGCGTCGGTCGGCTGCGCCGAAAGCGCGATTTCCGCCGTCATGCCTGCGGGAATGGAGCCGTCGGCATTGGGAATGGCGATCTCGACGCGGAAGGTGCGGGTGGCTGACGACGCGTCGCGGCTGATGTAGCGCACCGTCCCTTCGACGGTGCGGCCGCTGACCAGACGCACGCTCGCTTTGTCGCCGACCTTGAGATAACCGAGGTCGCGCTCGCTGACCTCGCCGCGGGCGATGACCGGATCGAGCGCCAGGACGGTCGCGACCTCGCCGCCCTGCATGACGGCGCTGCCGAGTTCGACCGGCACGCGGTCGACGACGCCGTCGAACGGCGCCTTCACCTCGTTGCGCTCAAGTTCGGCCTGCGCGGCATCGAGCTGCGACTGCGCGGCGGCAAGGTTGGAGCGGGCGGTGTCGAGTTGCAGCTTGGGCAGGTTGCCGCTCTTGGCCAGCCGCTCGGACGCGTCCAGCTCGGCCTTGCGCTGGGCAAGCAGCGCCTTGGCATTGTCAACGGCGGAAATCTTTTCCTCTGCCGCCAGCATCAGGATCAGGTCGCCGGTCTTGACCCGGTCGCCCTGCTTGACCGGCAGCTTGTCGATGATGCCGCCGACGCGGGTGGCCAGAACGGCGCGCTTGTCGGCTTCGGTCAGGCCCGAAATGCGGATGGCGCGGGCATGCTCGTCGCGCGGCGGTTTCACCACCTTGACGATGCGCGCCGGCGCGGCGTCTTCAGCCTTGGGTTGCCCGGCCTTGCCCGCTTCGGCGGCCTTCTGGTTGTCGGCGGATGCGCTGCCGACGGAGGAGAACTCGCCGGTGCCGATCCAGGCGGCGAAGCCGATGAGCACCACGATCGCGGCAAGCTTGTGAAACCTGAATTTCGACATCGTCTCTATCCGTTGGATGACCCGAAGGTCGTGCGCGCGCCGCGGTCATATGGGTTCGCGCGCGGCAGCATTCAAATTGCCGTGATTGGCGAAGCGCGCCTTCTACATGAAAGTTGCGCCGCGATACAGACGCAATCATGCGCGGCACAAGCCCCGCAGCCCTATCGCGGGGGCCGATGATTGTCCGGCCTGCGCCGGATTTCCGCGATTTTGCGCCGCGTTTCCCGGTTTTCCGGGGCAATGGCAGCAGCCGTCAGGAATATGAGGGTCTTCAACGACGCTCCCGGTCGCGGCGACGGCCAGTTCCTGCAAATTGCCGCATACCGCCGCGCGATAATAATGTTGACCTTGCTTGTCATGTATTGATATGGGAGCCCGTCCTTCACAGCGTCCGACGTCCAAGGAGATCGTCATGAAGTCCGTCTTGTCCCTGTTTTGCGGCGCCGCCCTCGCCGTCGGTCTGCTCGCTTCGCCGGCGATGGCCGAAGACGACGGCATCGTCGTCTACAACGCCCAGCACGAAAGTCTCGCCAAGGAATGGGCCGACGGCTTCACCAAGGAAACGGGTATCAAGGTAACGCTGCGCAACGGCGGCGACAGCGAGTTCTCCAACCAGATCGTCGCCGAGGGCGCGGCTTCGCCCGCCGACGTCTTCCTGACCGAAAACTCGCCGGCCATGGTGCTGGTCGAGAATGCCGGCCTGTTTGCGCCCGTCAACGCCGATACGTTGGCCGAGGTGCCGGAGAACTTCCGCCCGGCCAGCGGCAAGTGGATCGGCATCGCCGCGCGCAGCACGGTCTTTGCCTACAACAAGGAGAAGCTGAAGGAAGACCAGCTGCCGAAGTCGCTGATGGATCTGGCCGACCCGAGCTGGAAGGGCCGTTGGGCCGCTTCACCCTCGGGCGCCGACTTCCAGGCGATCGTCAGCGCCGTGCTCGAACTCAAGGGCGAGCAGGCGACCGCCGACTGGCTGAAGGGCATGAAGGAGAACTTCACCGCCTATCGCGGCAACGGCACGGTGATGAAGGCGGTCAATGCCGGCGAGATCGAAGGCGGCATCATCTACCACTATTACTGGTTCGGCGATCAGGCCAAGACCGGCGAGAACAGCAAGAACGTCGCCCTGCATTACTTCAAGAACCAGGACCCCGGCGCCTTTGTCTCGATTTCGGGCGGCGGCGTGCTGGCTTCGAGCAAGCATCCGAAAGAAGCGCAGGCATTCCTCAAGTGGATCGCCGGCAAGGGCGGCCAGGCCATCCTGAAGAACGGCACGTCCTTTGAATACGCCGTCGGCGTCGGCGCCGAGTCCAATCCGAAGCTGGTGCCGCTGGCGGATTTGCAGGCCCCGAAGGTCGAGCCCTCCATGCTCAACGCCAAGAAGGTCACGGACCTGATGACGGCCGCCGGCTTGCTTTAGCCGGCGTTCCGCCTAAAAGGGCAACGTCCTCGTGCTCCCGCGGCTCCTGCCGCGGGAGAAGCGTTTCAGAGAAACCCATGTCTCCAGTTGCGATCCGACCGCCGCATGCCGCGCCTTGCCGCGCAGCGCGGTCGCGCGCGGAGGAACAATCGTGACCGCAGCCGCGGACAAGGCTGCGCCGGTGACGTTTAACGCAGCCCGCAGCCACCGCCCGATGCCGTGGATGGCGGCCGCCGCTCTGCTGGTGTCGGCGCTGGCGCTGGTGCCGCTGGCCTTCATCTTCTGGATCGCGGCACGCACCGGCTGGGCCGAAAGCTACAGGCTGATCGTGCGGCCTCGCGTCGGCGAACTGCTCGTCAACACCGCCCTGCTGGCGCTGCTCACCGTGCCGATCTGCGCCGTGCTGTCGATTGCGCTCGCCTGGCTGACCGAACGCACCGATCTGCCTGGCGCCCGTCTGTGGTCGCTGCTGGCGGTGGCGCCGCTCGCTATTCCCGCCTTCGTCCATAGCTATGCCTGGGTGACGATGCTGCCCGGTTTCCACGGCCTGCCGGCCGGCGTGCTGATCTCGGTGATCGCCTATTTCCCCTTCCTCTACCTGCCGGTGGCGGCGAGCCTGCGCCGCCTTGATCCGGCACTGGAGGACGCCGCCGCCTCGCTCGGGCTCGGTCCGTCGCGCGTCTTCCTGCGGGTGGTCCTGCCCCAACTCAGGCTCGCCATATGCGGCGGTTCCCTGCTGGTCGGCCTGCACCTTCTGGCGGAATACGGCCTGTTCGTCTTCGTCCGCTTCGACACCTTCACCACGGCCATCGTCGACCAGTTCCAGTCGACCTTCAACGGCCCGGCCGCGACCATGCTGGCCGGCGTGCTCGTCGCCTGCTGCCTGGCGCTGCTCGCCTTCGAGATGCTGGTGCGCGGCGAGGAGCGCTACGCCCGCGTCGGCTCGGGCGCCGCTCGCCTGCGCCCGCCGAGCCGCCTCGGCCGCATGACGCTGCCGGCGCTCGCCCTGCCGGTGCTCGTCGCCATCCTGTCGCTCGGCGTGCCTCTGGTCGTCATTTCGCGCTGGCTCATCGCCGGCGGGACCGCTGTGTGGAAACTGGACGAGATCGGCCTGGCGCTCGGCCAGACCCTGTTCCTCGCGCTGGCCGGCGGCCTGCTCGCCACCGTCGCCGGCATCCCCATCGCCTGGCTGTCGATCCGTGCGCCCGGCAAGTTGCAGCGCGTGCTGGAAGGGTTGAACTACACGGTCGGCGCGCTGCCCGGCGTGGTCGTGGCGCTGGCGCTGGTGACGATCACGGTGACGGTCATGCTGCCGCTCTACCAGACGCTCGCAACCATCCTGATCGCCTATGCGCTGATGTTCCTGCCGCGCGCCATCATCTCGCTGCGCGCCTCGATCGCCCAGGCGCCGATCGAATTGGAACGCGCCGCCTCCGGCCTCGGCCGCCCGCCGATCAGGGCGCTGTGGGCGACGACGATCCGCCTCTCGGCGCCGGGAGCGGCGGCCGGCATGGCGCTTGCCGCGCTCGGCATCACCAACGAACTGACCGCGACCCAGATGCTGGCGCCGAACGGCGTGCGCACGCTGGCGCTGGCGTTCTGGAATTTTAGCGGCGAGATCGACTACGCTGCCGCAGCCCCCTATGCGGCGATCATGGTCCTGCTGTCGCTGCCGCTGACCTTCCTGCTTTATACACAATCGAAGCGGATGGCCGGACGATGAGCTTCCTCGACCTCACCGCGCTGACCAGGAGCTACGGCCCGGTGCGGGCGCTGGCCGGCATCGACCTCTCGATCGAGCCCGGTAGCCGCACGGCCATCGTCGGGCCGTCCGGCTGCGGCAAGACCACGCTGCTGCGCCTCATCGCCGGCTTCGAGGCGCCCGACAGCGGCCGCATCGTGCTGGCCGGCGAAACCTTGGCCGACGGCGCGGCCTTCGTGCCGGCGCACCGGCGCGGCATCGGCCTCGTCGCGCAGGACGGCGCGCTGTTCCCGCATCTCTCCATTGCCGACAACATCGGCTTCGGCATGGCGCGCCGCGAGGTGCACCGCGACGCGCGCATCGCCGAACTCGCCTACATCGTCGGGCTCGACAAAACGATCCTGAAGCGGCGGCCGCACGAATTGTCCGGCGGCCAGCAGCAGCGCGTGGCGCTGGCCCGCGCCATGGCCTGCAAGCCACGCCTGATGCTGCTGGACGAGCCGTTCTCGGCGCTCGACACCGGCCTGCGCTCCTCAATGCGCAAGGCCGTCGCCGAACTCCTGGAAAATGCCGGCATAACCACCATCCTCGTCACCCACGACCAGGCCGAGGCATTGTCCTTCGCCGATCAGGTGGCGGTCATGCGGGAAGGCGCCTTCTCGCAGGTGGGCACCCCGCAGGACCTCTATTTTCGGCCGAAGAACCGCATGGTGGCGGAATTCCTCGGCGACGCCATCGTGCTGCCGGCACGCATCGCCGGCGGTTTCGCCCAATGCTCGCTCGGCCGCATCGCCGTCGACAGCGCCGACCTCCAAGATACAGCGCGCATCATGCTGAGGCCCGAACAGGTGCTTCTGAAGCGCACGTCGAGCGAGGGCATGTCCGGCACGCCCGACATGCTGTTCGCGGAGGTGACGGACATGGAATTCGCCGGCGCCGTCTGCACGGTCGCGGTGCGGCTGCTCAACAACCCCGACCCGCCCGACGCCGCGGCCATCGGCTCCTCGCCGCTCATCCTGAAGAAACCCGGCATCGAGGCCCCCGCCATCGGCGAGGTGGTGCGCGTCGGCGTCACCGGCAAGGCGCATGTTTTAGCGTGATGGTGCCTGCTTCAAGCCCCGAAGGCGGCACGACAGGTCAGACCCGCTTGCCCGCCTGATCGAACCAGTGCAGCTTTTCGGCCGGGGCCACCACGCGCAACTGGTCGCCCGGCCGCGCGGTCGCGCGGCCGGCGACGCGCACGACGATAAGACCGCCGGCGGCGGCGCAGTGGAGAAAGCTTTCGGCCCCCACCGGCTCGACCGCCTGCACGGTCGCCGACAGAACCAGAGAACCGGCCGGCACCTCGCCGTTTGCCGCGACGTCGGCATCCTCCGGCCGGAAGCCGATTGTTACGGCCTTGGCCGGCTTGGCAAGCCCGGTCGCGCTGCCGTCGGCGAATGATGTCCCGTCGCCTGTCAGGGGTAGGAGATTCATCGGCGGCGCGCCGATGAAGGACGCGACAAAGGTCGAGGCCGGCTTCTCGTAGACGTCGAGCGGCGCGCCCATCTGCTCGACCAGCCCGGCATTCATCACCACCAGCATGTCGGCCAGCGTCATAGCCTCCAACTGATCATGAGTGACGTAGACTGAAGTGACGCCGAGCGAGCGCTGCAAATTCTTGATCTCGACCCGCATCTGGCCGCGCAGCTTGGCATCGAGGTTGGACAGCGGCTCGTCGAACAGGAAGACCTTTGGGCTGCGCACGATGGCGCGGCCCATGGCGACACGCTGGCGCTGGCCGCCGGAAAGCTCGCGCGGCCTCCGGTCGAGCAGGTGCGAAAGCTCCAGCGTCGCCGCCACCTCCTTGACCCGCCGGTCGATCTCGTCTTTCGGCGTGCCGCGGTTGCGCAAGCCGTAGGCCATGTTGTCGTAGACCTTCATGTGCGGATAGAGCGCGTAGTTCTGGAACACCATGGCGATGTCGCGCTCCGTCGGGCCGATCTCGTTGACTTTCCTGCCGTCGATCGAACAGGTGCCCGACGAAATAGCCTCCAGCCCGGCGATCATCCTGAGCAGCGTGGACTTGCCGCAGCCGGACGGCCCCACCAGCACGCACAGCGCCTTGTCGGGAATGGCGATGGACACGCCCTTCACCGCCTCGACGCCGCCGGGATAGACTTTCTTCACGTCCTTCAGGTCGACAGTCGCCATAAGCGCTACTTCTCCGATTCCACCAGGCCGCGCACGAACCAGCGCTGCATCAGCACCACCACCAGGATGGGCGGCACGATGGCGAACATGGCCGTAACCATGACGAGGTGCCATTGCGTGTCGGCGTCGGCGAACGACACCATCTTCTTCAGCGCGATGACGATGGTGTTCATGTCATTGCGGTTGGTCACGAGCAGCGGCCACAGGTACTGCGTCCAGCCGTAGATGAAGAGGATGACGAACAGCGCCGCGATGTTGGTGCGCGACAGCGGCAGCAGGATATCGAAGAAGAAGCGCCACGGCCCTGCCCCGTCGACCCGCGCGGCCTCCACCAGTTCGCCCGGAATGGTCATGAAGAACTGCCGGAACAAAAGCGTCGCGGTGGCCGAGGCGATCAGCGGCAGGATCAGCCCGGCATAGGTATCGATCAGGCCGAAATCGACCATCACCTTGTAAGTCGGCAGAATACGCACCTCGACCGGCAGCATCAGCGTGATGAAGATCAGCCAGAAGAACGTCATTCGAAGCGGAAAGCGGAAGAAGACGATGGCGTAAGCCGACAGGATCGAGATGGCGATCTTGCCGATGGCGATGCCCAGCGCCATCACCGTCGTGTTGAACAGCAGCGTGCCGACGCCGACGCCGCCGATGCGCCCGACGCCGCCGAACAGCGCCTCCGAATAGTTCGTGAAAAATTCGCGGCCCGGCAGCAGCGGCAGCGGCGGCCGCAGGATGGTTTGCAGGGTCTGGGTCGAGGCGACGAAGGTGTAGTAGATCGGGAACGCCACCACGAGGATGCCGAGGAGCAGCACGGCGTGGGCAATATAGGCGCGGGAGCGGGATGCGCCTATCATGGCGTTTCCTCCCCCCTTGAGGGGGAGGTACCGCCGAGGGCGGCGGAGGGAGTCGCCGAAGAAGGCACCTCCGAGAACACGGTCACATATGAGTGTTGGCGTTTGGCCGAGGCGACCCCTCCCGGCCGCTGCGCGGCCACCCTCCCCTCAAGGGGGAGGGAAAAGTCGGCGCTACCCATAGTGCACCTTCCTTTCCACGTAGCGGAACTGGATGGCGGTGAGGGCGATGACGATGACCATCAGGATGACCGACTGGGCCGCCGAGGAACCGAGCAGGAGATTGACGAAACCGTCGTTGTAGACCTTGTAGACCAGCGTCTCGGTGGCCTTGCCCGGCCCGCCGCCGGTCACGGCATGGACGATGCCGAAGGTGTCGAAAAAGGCATAGGTCGTATTGATGACCAGCAGGAAGAAAGTGGTCGGCGCGAGCAGAGGAAAGACGATCGTCCAGAACCGTTTCGTCTCGCGCGCGCCGTCGATCGCCGCCGCCTCGATCAACGATTTCGGAATCGCCTGAAGGCCGGCGACGAAGAACAGGAAGTTGTAGCTGATCTGCTTCCACGCCGCCGCCACGACCAGCAGGATCATCGCGTCCGTGCCGTCGAGGACGGGGTCCCAGGCGATGCCGAGCCGGCGCAGAAGGATCGCGACCGAGCCGATGGACGGGTTGAACATGAACAGGAACAACATGCCGGCGATGGCCGGCGCCACCGCATAGGGCCAGATCATCAGCGTGCGGTAAAAGCCTTTGCCGCGCACCACCTTCTCGGCCATGACGGCAAGCAGCAACGCCACGCCCATGGCAACGGCGGCGGTGGCGACGGAGAAGACAATCGTCACCTTGATGGAATTGACGTAGGCTGGCTCCGACAGCACTTTCGCGAAATTGTCGAGCCCGACGAATTTCGACTTCAGCCCGAACGGGTCTTCCTTCAGCATCGACTGGTAGAGCGCCTGCCCCGCCGGCCAATAAAAGAAGATCAGCGTGATGGCGAGCTGCGGCGCCACCAGGAGATACGGCAGGATCTTGTTCGGGAAGACGACGCGCGGGGTCATGCTCGACCCTCCCCCTTTGAGGGGGAGGTGCCCGCGAAGCGGGCGGAGGGGGTTGCCGCAGAAGGTACCTCCTTCAGCGCTTCGTCAAGAAAGCGTCGGTTCACGTCCGCCATGACCCTCTCTGGCCGCTGAGCGGCCATCTCCCCCTCAAGGGGGGAGAAACCGCCGGCGCCGCTCAACCGCCCGTCGCTTCCTTGATCGCGGCGTTGCCGCGCTTGACGGCGTTATCGAGCGCCTGCTGGGCGGTTTCCTTGCCGGCCAGCATGTTCTCGAACTCCTCGTTCTGGATGTCGCGCACCTGCGGCAGATTGGGCAGGCGCACGCCCTTCGAGTTCTCGGTCGGCTCCTTGCCCATCATTTGCAGGATCGGCGTCTCGCGGCCGGGATTCTTCTCATAGAAACCCGACTTCTTCGTCGCCTCGTAGGCGGCCAGCGTAACAGGCAGGTAGCCGGACTTCTGGTGCAGGTATTCCTGCACGTCCGTCTGCGACAGATAGGCGAAGAAGGCGGCAATGCCCTTGTACTGCTCGTCCGACTTGCCGCCGAACACCCACAGGCTGGCGCCGCCCGGCGTGGTGTTCTGCGGCGCGCCCTTGGCGTCGCTGTCATAGGGCAGCTGGCCGATGCCGTAGTTCATGCCGGACTTGACGATATCGCCGAGGCCGCCGGAGGATTCGGTCAGGATGCCGCATTCGCCGGCGAGGAAGAGTTGCTTGGCTTCCGACGTACGGCCGCCGTATTTGAAGGTGCCGTCCTTGGCGAGATCGGCCAGCTTCTGGAAGTGGTTGACGTAGATCGGCGCGTTGATTTCCAGTTCCGGCGTGCCGCCGGCAAGGCCGTTCTGGTTCGTCGCCCACGGCACGTTGTTCCAGGCCGCGAAATTCTCCAGGTGAATCCAGGTCAGCCATGTCGAGGTGTAGCCGCAGGCAGCCGCGCCGCTGGTCTTGATCTTCTTGGCCATGTCCCAGACCTCGTTCCAGGTCTTGGGCGGCGTGTTCTCGTCGAGGCCCGCCTTCTTGAAGATGTCCTTGTTGTAATAGAGGATCGGCGAGGAGGAGTTGTAGGGGAAGGACAGCATCGTGCCGTCGGGCTTGGAATAGTAGCCGACGATGCCCGGCAGGTACTGGCTCTTGTCGAACTTCATGCCGGCGCCTTCCAGCACTTCGGCCACCGGCTTCACCGCCCCTTCGGCCGCCATCATGACGCCGGTGCCGACGTCGAAGACCTGGATGATGTCCGGCGCCTGCTTGGCGCGGAAGGCGGCGATGCCGGCGTTCAGCGCCTCGGGATAGGTACCCTTGAAGACCGGGACGATCTCGTAGTCCTTCTGGCTGGCGTTGAAGTCCTTGGAGATCTTGTCGACGACCTCGGCATTGGCGCCCGTCATGGCGTGCCACCAGGAAATCTGTGTCACGGCGAAAGCCGACGTGGTGGTGAACAGGGTCAAGGTGGCGGCGACGCCGGCCGCAAAGGCGTGAAATTTCATATCTCTCTCCCGATCTGTCATTGGCGAAATATATTCGCGGTCGGGAGTATCGGCGGATTGTGACAGCAGCACAATAGTTTTGTTACGAGCGCGTGAACGCGCTAGTCGCGTTCGCTTCGGTTTCGTTTGCGTAAAGTGCGGATGAGGCGCTTCAGCTCGCGAGCGCCGCGTCGATGAGCTTGCGCGCGTCGGGGCTCGCCCATTCGGCAGGCCCGTTCATATGGCCGATGAGGCAGCCCTCGCCGTCCACCAGCATGGTGACGGGCAGGCCGAGCGCCAGCCCGCGCTGCTTGGCGTCGTTGAACAGGCCCATCGTCGCGTCGCGATAGTAGCCGAGCGTGTGGACGCCGATATCGGCGAGGAATTTTTTCGGCTTGGCGTCGTCGCCGGTGTCGACGTTGACGGCGACGACCTCGAAGCGGTCGCCGCCCATTTCCTTCTGCAAGGCGTCGAGCGCCGGCATCTCGGCGCGACAGGGCGCGCACCACGTCGCCCACAGGTTGAGCAGCACCGTCTTGCCTTTGTGATCGGCCAGCGTCATCGGCTTGCCGTCCGGCCCGTTGAAGGAAAACGCCTTCAACGACATGGGCGGGTCGGCCGGCATCAGCGCCGCCACCTCGCCGGTGGCCGAAGCGGCGACGGTCTTGGCCTTGCCGGCCTTGGCGGCGCAGGCGGTGTCGTCGGCACCGGAGGCCGCCGCGACCGTATCGGCCGGCGTGTTGCCAGACCCGCTCTCCCTGACATATACCGCGACCGCGCCGGCCAGCGCGCCGGCCACCAGCGCGGCGAGCACCAGGCGCGGGGCCGGGAAAAGGGTTCTGCCGTTTGCCATGGTCCAGATAACTTCCGAAACGGTTTGGTCGAGCGGGTTATAACGATGAGCGACACAAAGGCCAGCAACCAGATGTGGGGCGGACGTTTTGCCTCGGGGCCGGCGGCGATCATGGAGGCGATCAACGCTTCCATCGACTTCGACCGCAAGCTCTATGCGCAGGACATCCGCGGCTCGCTCGCTCACAGCGAAATGCTCGCCGAAACGGGCATTATTTCGACGGCCGATCAAGAAAAAATCGCTCACGGCCTGAACACGATTCTGAAAGAGATCGAGGCAGGCTCCTTCGCCTTCTCGAAGAAACTCGAAGACATTCATATGAACATCGAGGCCCGCCTTGCCGAACTGATCGGCCCGGCGGCGGGGCGCCTGCATACGGCACGCTCGCGCAACGACCAGGTGGCCGTCGATTTCCGCCTCTGGGTCAAGGACGAGCTTTTCCGCGTTGCCGCCGCGCTCAAGGGCCTGATCGCGGCCTTTCTCGACCGCGCCGAGGAACACGCCGGCACCGTCATGCCCGGCTTCACCCATCTCCAGACCGCCCAGCCGGTGACGTTCGGCCATCACTGTATGGCCTATGTCGAGATGTTTTCGCGCGACCTGTCGCGCGTCCACGACGCGCTGGCGCGCATGGACGAAAGCCCGCTGGGCGCGGCGGCGCTCGCCGGTACCTCCTTCCCGATCGATCGCCACAGAACGGCCAAGGCGCTCGGCTTCCGCGAGCCGACCCGCAATTCGCTCGACAGCGTTTCCGACCGCGACTTCGCGCTGGAGTTTTTGTCCGTCGCCGCCATCTCGGCCACGCATCTTTCACGGCTGGCGGAAGAGATCGTCATCTGGTCGACGCCGCAGTTCGGCTTCGTGCGGCTGTCGGACCAGTTTTCCACCGGCTCCTCGATCATGCCGCAGAAGAAGAACCCGGACGCCGCCGAACTGGTGCGCGCCAAGACCGGCCGCGTCAACGGCCACCTGATCGGTCTGCTCACCGTCATGAAGGGCCTGCCGCTGACCTATTCCAAGGACATGCAGGAAGACAAGGAAGCCGTCTTCGACACCGCCGAGACGCTCGACCTGATGCTGGCGGCGATGACCGGCATGGTGCGTGATCTGACCGTCAACGAGGCGGCCATGAAGAAAGCCGCCGGTTCCGGTTATGCCACCGCCACCGACCTCGCCGACTGGCTGGTCAGGACGCTCGGCCTGCCCTTCCGCGAGGCGCACCACGTCACCGGCCGCGCCGTGGCTCTGGCCGAGGGTAAGAAGGTCGGACTGGAGAAGCTGTCGCTCGCGGACCTGCAATCGATCCATCCCGGCATCACCGACGCCGTTTTCTCAGTGCTGACGGTGCAGAATTCGGTGAAGAGCCGCACGTCTTACGGAGGCACCGCGCCGGCGGAAGTGAAGAAGCAGGTCCGCGCCTGGAAGAAGCGGCTCGCCAAAGCATGAGGGCGGGGTGCATTTAATTGCAAACTCGGCTATAGCCGGACCGGCCATTGCGCAGCGGCGCATTGCTCACGTGAACAGGCAGAACGGACGGACGCAGCGATGACCGCAGGCAGGATATTCACGGCGCTGGCGCTCGTGGCAACCATGGCGCTGGTTTCGGCCTGCGGCCGCAGGCCGGGGCAGCTCGATACGCCCTACGGGGCCGCCGTGCAGGCTCGCAAGGACGCCGAGAAGGCCAAGAAGCCGCTGCCGCCCGAGCCGGAGAAACCGGAAACGGACAAGCCCTTCCTCCTCGACAGGCTGATCCAGTAGACAATATCGGCCGGAGAGCCGCGCTCGCTCCGGTTCCGTTTCCCGAAGGCCGCATCCATGAACCATTTCGACTACCGCGACGGCGTGCTCCATGCCGAGGACGTCGCGATCCCCGATATCGCCGCGGCGGTCGGCACGCCGTTCTACTGCTATTCGACGGCGACGCTGACCCGGCATTTCCGCGTCTTCTCACAGGCCTTCGCCGGGCTCGACACGCTGGTCTGCTACGCCATGAAGGCGAACTCCAACCAGGCCGTGCTGAAGACGCTGGCCAGGCTCGGCGCCGGCGCCGACGTCGTCTCCGAAGGCGAGATGCGCCGCGCGATGGCCGCCGGCATTCCCGCCGGAAAAATCCTGTTCTCCGGTGTCGGCAAGACGGCGCAGGAAATGGATTTCGCCCTTGAAGCCGGCATCCTGTGCTTCAACGTCGAATCGGAGCCGGAACTGGAACTGCTCTCGGCCCGCGCTACGGCGCTCGGCAAGACCGCGCCCGTTTCGCTGCGCATCAACCCCGATGTCGATGCGAAGACCCACAAGAAGATCTCCACCGGCAAGGCCGAGAACAAGTTCGGCATTCCCCGCCAGCGCGCCCGCGAGGTCTACCGCCGCGCTGCCGAACTGCTGGGCATCCGCGTCACCGGCATCGACATGCACATCGGCAGCCAGATCACCGAATTGCAGCCGTTCGACGACGCTTTCGGCCTGCTGGTCGATCTGGTCGACATGCTGCGCGCCGACGGCCACGCCATCGACCATGTCGATCTCGGCGGCGGCCTGGGCATCCCCTACCGCGCCGACAACAACCCGCCGCCGCTGCCGGACGCCTACGCCGCCGTGGTGAAGAAGCATGTCTCCAAGCTCGGCCTCAAGGTGATGTTCGAGCCCGGCCGCATGATCGTCGGCAATGCCGGCATTCTCGTCGCGGAGGTTGTTTTCGTGAAGGAAGGCGATGCGAAAAATTTCCTCATCGTCGATGCGGCGATGAACGACCTCATCCGCCCCACGCTGTACGACGCTTTCCACGACATCCGCCCGGTGATGCAGCCGGCGCCCGACGCGCCGCGCCTGAAGGTCGATATCGTCGGCCCGGTCTGCGAGACCGGCGACTATCTCGGCCTCGACCGCGATCTTCCGCGCCTGAAGGCCGGCGACCTGATCGCCGTCGGCACCGCCGGCGCCTACGGCGCCGTGCAGGCCGGCACCTACAACACAAGGCTTCTGGTGCCGGAGGTGCTGGTGGATGGCGACCGTTTCGCGATCGTGCGCCCGCGCCAGACCTATGACGACCTGATCGGCCTCGACCGCCTGCCCGACTGGCTGTAGCGCAGCCGCGCTCCGCTTTCCGGCGAACCGTCCGGACCGAGCCCATCTTTTAGGGGAACCGCCTCGCCTTTGCCGTGTTTGCTGGTATTGTTCGAACGGTGCGGCGAAGGCCATTCCGGTCCGCCGCAAGGTCCGGCCAGAGAGCCGGTGAACAAGGGCCGATGACGGAACGACCCGAAGTCAGCACAGGACGAGCGCTTGCGGCACGGCTGGCAGCCAGCCGGCTGGCGACGCGCGCGGCCATTGTCGTCGAACGCGGCTGGCCGTTGGCGCTGCCGCTTCTCGTCGTCGTTGCCCTGTTCCTGAGCACCGCCTGGTTCGGTCTGTTTTCGCGCCTTCCCGACACCGCGCGGCTTGTCGCGGTCATCGGCTTCGCCGTCGCGGCGCTGGCGGCGCTCTACCCCTTGCGCTTCTTCCGCCCGCCGACACCGGCCGAGGTGGACCGCCGCATCGAGGCGGCCAATGCGCTCCTCCACGCGCCCTTGCAGGTGCGCACCGACCGGCCGAGCGGCCACGGCTCGGCCTTCTCGCAAGCGCTGTGGGACGAGCACCAGCGCCGCATGGCGTTGCGCCTCGATCGGCTCGGAGCCGACCTGCCGCGCCCGCGCGTACCCGAACGCGACCCGTGGGCTCTGCGCGCCCTGCCGGCTCTCGTCCTCGTGGCGGCGGCCGCCTTCTCGCTCGGCCCGCAAGGCGGCAGCGTCACCGACGCTTTCCGCCAGCGGCCGGCGACCGAGACGGTGCCCCCGCGCATCGACGCCTGGGTGACGCCGCCCGCCTATACCGGCAAGCCGCCGATCTTCCTTACCGCCGACGCCAACCAGGGTACCAGCGCCTTCACCGTGCCGCAGGGCAGCGACGTCACGCTGCGCGTCACCGGTGGCGCGGGCGACGAGACGCTGGGCTATCAAGATAGCGGCGGCAACACCCGCGTGATCGAGCCGGCGACCGCCGCCGAAGCCCCCCGCGCCGGCCTTCCCGGCGCCGGCGATGCGGGGCATGGCACAGCGGTTCGCCAGTTCTCCGGCAAGCTCAATGCCGATGGCGAGCTGATCCTGAAATCGGGCGAGGCCGAGCGCGGCCGCTGGCGCTTTTCCGTCGTGCCCGACACCGCCCCGCAGATCCGCTTCGCCGGCGAGCCGAAGCGCGCCGTCAACGGCACGCTGGAACTGAACTACGAGATCGACGACGACTACGGCGCTGCCTCGGCCAAGGCCGATTTCGAACTGGCCGAGCCGACGGCACCGGGCGCCCGCCCGCTTTACCCGGCTCCGGAAATGCCGCTGGCCCTGCCGCGCCGCGGCGGCAAGACCAAGGCCGCCCGCACCACCAAGGACCTGACCGAGCATGTCTGGGCCGGCTCGACGGTCCGGCTGACGCTGGAGGCGACCGACGACGCCGGCCAGGTCGCCCGCAGCGAGACGAAGACGCTCACCATGCCGGAGCGGCCCTTCACCAACCCGCTGGCGCGCGCCGTCATCGAGCAGCGCCGCCTTTTGGCGCTCGATGCCAATGCCCGCCCGCGCGTGCTCGACTTGATGGACGCCATCACGCTGCGGCCGGAAGACACGTTCGACAATATGGCGCATTACCTCGCCATCATGAGCGCCCGCAGCCGCCTCAAGCTGGCCGAGAACGACGACCAGTTGCGCGGCGTGGTTTCCTACCTGTGGGAGATCGCGCTCGGCATCGAGGAAGGCAACCTCTCGGCAGCCGAGAAGAAACTGCGGCAGGCGCAGCAGAACCTCCAGGACCTTTTGAAGAACGGCGCCAGCGACGAACAGATCGACAAGGCGATGAAGGAATTGCGCCAGGCGATGCAGGACTTCCTGCGCGAATATGCTCAGCGCCATCCCAACGACAAGAACGCCCCGCAGACGCCCGACGGCGCGAAGGAGCTCAGCCAGCGCGACCTCGAGCGCATGATGGACCAGATCGAGAACCTCGCCAAATCGGGCGACCGCGACAAGGCCCAGCAATTGCTGTCGCAGCTCGAAGACATGATGAACAACCTGCAAAACAGCCGCCGCCAGCAGGCGGGTCGCGGGCAGAGCGAGATGCGCCAGCAGATGGACAAGCTCGGCGAGATCATGCGCCGCCAGCAGGAAATGATGAACGAGACTTTCCGCATGCAGCGCGGCCAGCCGGGCCAGGACGGCGACGACCAGCAGTTCGGCGACGACCAGGGCATGCAGGGCAACCAGGACATGCCCGGCCAGCAGGGCGAGGAGGGCCGGTCGCGCAATGGCCAGCAGGGCGGCCAGGGCAGCGGCAAGCCGATGACCCCGCAGGAGTTCGCCGACTCGCTCAAGCAGCTTCAGGAAGGCCAGGGTAAGCTTCAGAAGGACCTGGACCAGCTCGGCAAGAGCCTGGAAGGCATGGGAATGCAGCCAAACAAGGGTTTTGGCGACGCCGGCCAGGAGATGGGCAACGCCGAGCAGTCGCTGGGCGACGCCGACGGCGAAGGCGCGGTCGGCCATCAGGGCCGCGCGCTGGAGGCGCTGCGCAAGGGCGCGCAGGACATGATGAAGCAGTTGCAGGCCATGCAGGGCGATCAGGGCGGCTCCGGCGAAGGCGGCCGGCAGAACGCCGACCGCGACCCGCTAGGCCGGCCGCGCGCCACGCAGGGGCCCGACTTCGGCGATTCGGTGAAGGTTCCCGACGAGATCGACGTCCAGCGCGCCCGCCAGATCCTCGAAGCCATCCGCAAGCGGCTGGGCAATGCGCTATCGCCCGAACTCGAACGCAGCTACCTGGAGCGTCTGCTGGAGCAGAAATAGGCGCGATCCGAAATCCTTTGAACGTGGTCCGGCGGTGATGAACCATGACGAAGCTCGGCGGCGTAACGCCCATCCTGCGCATCTTCGACATCGCCAAGGCGCGTGAATTCTACGTCGGGTTCCTCGGCTTCAGGATCGACTGGGAGCACCGCTTCGACGACGATGCGCCGCTCTACGTCGGTATCTCACGCGATGCCTGCATCCTTCATTTGAGCGAGCATCATGGCGACGGCACGCCCGGTTCGGCCCTGCGAATCGAGACGCGGGATATCGTCGCCTTCCACCAGGACCTGATCGGGAAAAGATACCGCTTCGCAAGGCCTGGGCTGGAGCACACGCCGTGGCGGACCAGGGAAGTCACCGTCACCGATCCGTTCGGCAACCGGCTGACCTTCTGGGAAAATGAAGCGCAGCCAGACACGGAAGCCGAGCCGGTTTCCTGACTTCGGCTATATCGTCGAATGGGCGCCCGTCAGGCGGCGAGCGCGCGGCTCACACGCTCGCGGATTTCGGCCAGCGTGAAGGGTTTTTGCACGACGTCGCGGATGATGCCGTCCAGTTCCTCGGCGCGCTCGCGCTGGTCGGCATAGCCCGTCACCAACATGATGCGCATCGCCGGATAGGCGGCGGCGGCGGCCTTCGCCATCTCGATGCCGTCCATCTCCGGCATGCGGATATCGGAGACGACGAGATCGTAGCCGCCCCCGGCTGCGCGGATCGAGGCCAGGCCCTGCGCGCCATCGGCGGCAACGTCGATCTGGTGGCCGGCGCGTTCGAGCGCGCGGGCTGCAAGGGTGCGGACGGACTCGTCGTCCTCGACGATCAGGAGCTTTGCCATGGCGCGCACCATGGCGGCTAAGCGTTAAACTTTCGCTGCTTCCGGCCCGCCCTCACGGGATTTCAGGCGTCGCCGCGCACGATACCGACGAAAGGCAATTCGCGGAAAGCGTGGCCCACGTCCATGCCGTAGCCGACAACGAAGAAATCCGGGCAGTCGAAGCCGACGTAATCGGCGTTCAGCGTCGTCTGGCGGCGCATGCGCTTGTCGAGCAGCACGGCGATGGAACAGCTCTTGGCGCCACGCGACAGCATCAGGTCGCGGGTGAATTTCAGCGTCTTGCCCGATTCGAGGATGTCGTCGATCAACAGCACGTCGCGGCCGGCGACCTCGTTGTCGATGTCGCGCAGCACCCTCACCTCGCCGCTGGCGGTGCCGGCGCCGTAGCTGGAAATGAAGATGAACTCGACCTCCGGCGCAAGGCCGGCGTCGTGCATGGCGCGAATGAGGTCGGCGGCGAAGATGAAGGAGCCCTTCAGCACCGAGATGACCAGAAGGTCGTGGTAGTCGCGCGAGGCGATCTCCTTGGCCAGTTCGAGACTGCGCTGGGCAATCGCCGATGCCGAGAACAGCACCTCGATGGTCTTGCCGCGAACAACGGGCATGATGCGCCTTTCCAGATTGCCTAGAGCCTATTCGGCGAATGCGACCGTCACGGTCCCTACCCCATTCTTAGGCACGTCGAGGCGGCTGGAAAAGGCGAAACTCTGTCCCGGCTCCAGCAGGCGGCCCGATGTCCCCAGCGTATAGCGCGTCACCCTGCCGTCGGGTGCGGCGACGCGGATTTCCAGCGGCGGCAACACGCCCGCCTCGCTGCCCTCGTTGGCCGCCTCGCCATCGACCATCAGCACCTGTTTGGGGCCGGAAATATCGAAGCGCGACTTGACGCCGGTAACGCTGAAAGCGGCTTTCGTGGTCGGCGCGCCCGTCAGCAAACCGGAATCGCGCACCAGCGCGTGCCCGCCCGATATCCAGAAGGCGGCAAGCGCCATGCCGATCCCGCCGGCCCAGAACAGCGGGCCGCCGCGCGCCGGTTCCCGCCGCATCGACCGCGCCGCCGCCTTGCGCAGCATCTCCATGCCGCCGAGCCCCGAAACCTCCGGAACGGCCGGCTCCGGTGCGGCGGCGGATGCCGGCCCGGCTGGCGGAGCCACCTCCTCGTAGTCGGCATCGACGACATCGAATGCCGGCGCGTCACGCCGCTGGCCTGCGGCCGCGGCCATGATTTCGCCGGAAACCGGGCGTGCCGTTGCCTGGTGCGTCATGCGGCCGATATCGTCCCTGATTGTCCCATGCTGCATTTTTCGTAAACGGAATTGGTTAACGCTTCGCGACCGGAGAGACTTTGACGCACCCGAAAGACCTGAAATTTAACCGCCCGTTAACCATGCCGCCCGATGGTCCCATCGTAGAAACGGGCGGCGCGCCGCCGCGCAGTCATTCAGGTCGTCGAACGTGATCCGCTTCGAAAATGTCGGCCTCCGTTACGGCATGGGTCCGGAAATCCTCCGCGACATCACCTTGCAGATACCGGAGCGCTCGTTCCAGTTCCTCAGCGGCCCTTCGGGCGCCGGCAAGACGACCTTGCTGCGCCTGCTGTTTCTGTCGCTGAAGCCGACGCGCGGGCTCATCACCGTCTTCGGCAAGGACCGCGCCCGCATCCCGCGCTCGGAACTGCCGCTGCTGCGCCGCCGCATCGGCGTGGTGTTCCAGGATTTCCGCCTGCTCGACCACATGACCACCTACGAGAACGTGGCGCTGCCGCTGCGCGTGCGCGGACGCGAGGAATCGAGCTACCGCACCGACGTGACGGAACTGCTCAAATGGGTGGGACTGGGCGAGCGCATGCACGTTCTGCCGCCGGTGCTCTCGGGTGGCGAAAAGCAGCGAACCGCCATCGCCCGCGCCCTGATCGAGCAGCCGGAAATCTTGCTGGCCGACGAGCCGACCGGCAATGTCGATCCGCAGCTTGCCCGCCGGCTGCTGCGCCTGTTCATCGAACTGAACCGGCTGGGCACCGCCGTCGTCATCGCCACGCACGACCTCGGCCTGATGGACCAGGTCGATGCGCGCCGGCTGATCCTCTCGGGCGGGAGGCTGGACGTCTATGACTGAGCTTTCCGCCGACCGTCAGGAAGACGACATCGCCGAGGTCGCCCCGCGCCACCGCGCCCAACGCCGCAGCGCGCCTATCGTGCCGGCCGGCAACATCGCCGGCCGCGCGCTGGTGCTGGTCATCGCCATCATGACCTTCCTGTCGTGTCTCACCTTCGGCGCCGTCACGCTGGTGCGCGACACCGCCTCGGTGTGGGAAAACCAGATTTCGCGCGAGGCGACGATCCAGATCAAGCCGGCCGACGGGCTGGACATGGAGGCCGCCCTCGCCACCGCCGCCGATATCGCCGGCAAGGTGCCCGGCGTGACCGGCACCCGCATCGTCGACCGCGAGGCCACCGCCCGCCTGCTCGAACCGTGGCTGGGGCCTGGCCTGGACATCGAGGCGCTGCCGGTGCCGCGCCTCGTCGTCGTCACCATCAACGAGAACAGCCCGCCCGACTTCGCCGCCCTGCGCACCGCGCTCGCGGCGAAACTGCCGACGGCCTCGCTGGACGATCACCGCACCTGGGTGGACCGGCTGGTCGCCATGGCACGGACCACCGTCACCATCGGCATCGCCGTCCTGGTGCTGATGCTGGCGGCAACGGTGCTGACGGTGGTCTTCGCCACCCGCGGCGCCATGGCCGGCAACGGCCACATTATCGAGGTGCTGCATTTCGTCGGCGCCGAGGCGCGCTTCATCGCCCGTGAATTCCGCCGCCACTTCCTCGTCACCGGCATGAAGGGCGCGGCCGCCGGCGGCGTGGCGGCGATCGTCGTCTTCATCGTCTTTTCCTGGTGGTCGTCGCGCAACATGGCAACCCCGCAGGCCGACCAGGCGACCGCCCTGTTCGGCCATTTCGCCATCGGCTGGGCCGGTTATCTCGGCGTCGTCCTGATGGTTCTGGTCATCGGCGTGCTGACGGCCGCAACCTCGCACGCCACCGTGGTGGCGTTCCTGAACGACATCGACGCCCGGCAGACGGAAGGAACGTAGGCAGAAATCCGCAATGAAGTTGACCGGACGCAAACCGGCGTCCGACCGCGATCTACCAAAGGCCGCATTTCGGAGCTAACCATATGGCCATGAGCGGGCAGGATTCGATCGATACGGCCAGCGCTTCACCGACGGCGGCCCGTTTCGCGGGCATCTCCCGCCGCGCCTTTCTGCACGCCGCGCTCGGCCTGCTCGTCCTGGCGGCGGCCTGCTTCGTCGGCGGCTTCGGCTGGTTCGCCAGCCACGTCGCGCATCTGGAAACGCCGGCCGATCCCGAAAGAGCCGACGCCATCATCGTGCTCACCGGCGGTCAGTCGCGGCTGGACGCCGCCATGGAACTGCTGGAGTCCGGCAAGGGCCAGCGGCTTCTCGTCAGCGGCGTCCATCCGTCCGCCAGCCGCTTCCAGTTGCAGCGGGCGATGGGCGGCGACAAGAAATTGTTCTCCTGCTGCGTCGACCTCGACCGCACCGCGCTCGACACCATCGGCAATGCCGAGGAGAGCGCCAAATGGGTGGAAAGCCACGACTACGGCAGCGTCATCCTCGTCACCAACAACTATCATATGCCGCGCAGCCTCCTGGAGATGGGGCGGCTGCTGCGCAACGCCCGGCTGGAGCCGTATCCGGTGGTCAATTCCGACCTCGGCAACGGCGGCTGGCTGACCAAGCCGGAGGCGCTGCGGGTGCTGTTTACCGAATACAACAAATACCTGCTGGCGCTGGCGCGCGGCGTCGTGCCGCTGAAACCGACGCCGGACGGCGTCACACTGGCCGGCGCCTCGCCTTCGCTCCGGTAGCGTTTTCCTTTTTCCCGCGCCTGGTGTAACGAACGGCAAATCCTACCGGGCGGCCCTACCGATGCTCTATCTTCGTTCGCTGGCGTTCAATTTTGTCTTCTACGTCAGCCTGATCGTCCAGATGATCGTCTGGACACCCTATTATTTCCTGTCGCCGCGCCATCGCGCCTGGTTCGTACCGAAATTCTGGTCGCGCACCAGCCTGTGGCTCTATCGCGTGATCGCCGGCACGAAAAGCGACATCACCGGCACAGAGAACCTGCCCGAAGGCTCCTTCATCCTGGCGCCGAAGCACCAGTCGTTCTGGGACGCCATCGCCTTCTTCCCGTACCTGAAGGACCCGCTCTACATTCTCAAGCGGGAATTGACCTGGATTCCCTTCTTCGGCTGGTACATCCAGAAGATGCGCATGATCCCGGTCAACCGCGGCAGCCGCTCCAAGGCCCTGAAGGCGGTCACGGCCGCCACCCGCGCCGAAATGGCGCGCAATCCGCGCCAACTCATCATCTATCCAGAGGGCACGCGCCGGGCGCCCGGTGCCGAGCCTGCCTATAAATACGGCATCGTCGAAATCTACACCCAGCTCGGCCTGCCGGTGGTGCCGGTCGCCCATGTCGCCGGCCTCTACTGGCCGCGCCGCAAGTTCCTGCGCTATCCGGGCACCATCCGCGCCCGCTTCCTGCCCGCCATCCCGCCGGGGCTCGGCAAGGAGGAATTCATGCAGCGGCTGATTTCCGCGACCGAGGAAGCCTGCGATAGCCTGCTCGTGGAAGCCTCGCGCCAGCCGAACCCGCCGCCGCTGCCGCCGACCGCCGCCAAGCGGCTGGCGGAATTGAAGGCCGAGGCGAAGTAGGCACTTTTCAGATAAGCTTAGAGTCCTTTTGAAAACCGTCGGGCCGTAGCGAAAACGATGGCCGGCAAGCGCGGAGCAGAGCGTACATCAAGTACGTGAGCACCGGAGCGCAGCCGGGCACCGTTTGCAGCTCGGCCTCACGGGGATTTCAAAAGGACTCTCAGGCGCTGGCGTCGTCCAGTTCCCTTATATCGGCGGTCGACAGCGTGAGCGACGCGGAGCGGATCATGCTTTCGAGCTGCTCCAGGCTGGTCGCGCTGGCAATCGGCGCCGTCACGTCAGGCCGGGCGATGATCCAGGCCAGCGCCACTTCGGCGGGCTTTGCCTTGTGCCGCGCTGAAACCGCATCGAGCGCGCCGAGGATGCGCTGGCCGCGCCCGTCGAGATATTTCTTCACGCCGCCGCCGCGCGGGCTTTTGCCGAGATCGGCGATCGAGCGATACTTGCCCGACAGGAAGCCGGCGGCCAGGCTGTAATAGGTGATGACGCCGAGCCCTTCGGCCTTGCACAGATCGCTGAGCGACCCTTCGAAGGAGGCGCGGTCGTAGAGATTGTATTCCGGTTGCAGCACCTCGTAGCGCGGCAGGTCGCGCAGCCGGGCGATGTCGAGGGCGGCACGCAACTGCCCGGCATCCAGGTTCGAGGCACCGATGGCGCGCACCTTGCCCGCCTCGATCAGCTTCTGGTAGGCGCCGAGCGTCTCCTCGTGCGGCGTCGCCGGGTCCGGCCAGTGCGACAGGTAAAGGTCGATGGCATCGATCCGCAAACGCTTCAGCGAATCCTCGACGGCCTTCTCGATATGGGCGGCGGACAGGTCCTTCTTGCCCTGCCCCATGTCCGAGCCGACCTTGGTGATGACGACGACGCGCTCGCGGTTACCGCGCGCCTTCATCCATTTGCCGATAATCGTCTCCGATTCGCCGCCCTTGTTGCCCGGCACCCAGCGCGAATAGGCGTCGGCCGTGTCGATGGCGTTGAAGCCGGCCTCGACGAAGCGATCGAGCAGGTCGAAAGAGGTCTTCTCGTCGGCCGTCCAGCCGAACACGTTGCCGCCGAAGACGAGAGGGGCGATTTCGAGGTCTGTTCGACCGAGCCGGCGCTTCTGCAAGATCTATCTCCGTGTTCGTCCATCGAATCGACTGGTTGCCCGCCGACCCTATTGCCTGCCGCCATCCGGTCCAAGCAAAGACGTTCCGTTTTGCCCGGATCGCTGCTTCACGATGGTGCGAGCCGTCGCGCCACGCCCTCCAGCCAGCGGTCGCGGATGCCGAGCGACGCCAGGTGTTCCAGCGTGCTGGAAAGATAATCCTCGTTGCGGCCGGACTGGCCGGACGCGCCCTGCACCGCCGCCGCCGCCCTGCCCTCGTCCAGCGCGCCGGCATACTGCTCATGCGCGCGGTCGGCGACGTAGGTCACGGCCGGCACGACCTCGCCTGTCTCCAGCCGCACCGCCACAGTGCGTTCCAGATAGACGTTGGTGACAAGCTCGCGCGCCCGCAGATAGTCGATCACCTCGTCGTGCCGTTCGCCGCGCACGCGAAAGGCGAGGCCGACGCAGGAACCGCCTCTGTCCAGCCCCAGCACCAGGCCCGGCCGTTCGCGCGTGCCGCGATGGACGAAGGAATAGATGCACAGCGAGCGGCGATAGCCGTAGAGCCGCGCCCGTCGCGCCTCGACATGCTCGAATCCCGGCCGCCAGATCAGCGAGCCATAGCCAAAAACCCAAAAATCGCCCATATCGCCAAGCCTGTATGCAAGGAAGGGAACGCCGCGCGGAACGCGGCACTCCCCGCGTTAACGAGAGCGGCAGCATGACGTCAAGTGAACAATCCCCGCCGAAGGCTCGCCGCCGCGGCCTCTTGTGGCTGGTGCTGGCGCTGCTGGTGGCGTTCGGCCTCTACAGCGCCGGCTGGTTCTGGCTGGCCGAGCGCGTCCGCGGCGAGGCCGCCAGGGCCATCGCCGCGCTCAACGAAAAGGGCGTCGACGCCGAATGCGCCAACCTGACCGTAAGCGGCTATCCGCTGCGCTTCGCCGTCGCCTGCGACGGCCTTGCCTATGAGGACGATGCCCACAACGTCGCGGCCACCAGCGGCAAACTCAACGCGGTGGCGACGATCCTGCGGCCGTTCTCGCCGTCGGCCGAGTTTCGCGGGCCGCTCAGGACCACGGCCCCCGGCATGGCGCCGTTGTGGATCGACTGGGATCGCCTGACGGCCGACACCGGCCTGTCTTGGCCGCGGCCGTCCAGCCTGCGGCTGACGGCCGAGGGCCTTTCGGGCCAGACCGATCCGGAGGAAGGCGACCCCGTTTCGCTGTTCAGCGCCGGCAAGGCCGAGACGGAACTGCGGCCGAACGGCGAAGACCTCGTCGCCAGCGGCCGCTTCGGCGACGTCGAGATCGACGCCGACGCCATCGGCGGGCGCATGGTGCCGGCCTTCGACGCCGCCGGCGAGGCGACCCTGAAGAACGGCATCACAAAGCTGCAAACCGGCGCGAAAAGCTTGCGCGGCCAGTCGATCGAGATCGCCAACCTCGAACTTTCCTCCGGCGAGGCGCGCGTGTCGCTCTCCGGCCCCCTCGCAATCGACGCCGACGGCCTGATCGACGCTAGGCTGAACATCAAGCTCACCAACCCCAAGGCCATCGCCGGCATCCTGTCCGGCATCGTCCCTGAGCAGAAACGCCAGATCGAACAGGGCTTCGCAGCCCTTGCCATGCTGGGCTCCTCGCCTTCCATGCCGCTGGTCATCACCAAGGGCAAGGCGTCGCTAGGGTTCATTCCGTTAGGGCAAATTCGGGCAATAGGTGAGTAGGCAATAAGGCAGCAGGAAGTACCCATACCTACTGCCCTACTGCCCTACTGCCCTATTCCCTTTCCTTGTGCCGCCCGAAGTCCGGCGCCGCCGTTTCCTGGCCGGCTTCGATGATCGAGCGGCGGATGCCGCGGGTGCGGGTGAACAGGTCGAACAGTTTTTCGCCGTCGCCCCAGCGGATCGCCCGTTGCAGCGAGGCGAGATCCTCCGAGAAGCGCGCCAGCATCTCCAGGATCGCGTCCTTGTTGTGCAGGCACACGTCGCGCCACATCGTCGGGTCCGATGCGGCGAGGCGGGTGAAGTCGCGGAAACCTGAGGCCGCGTATTTGATGACCTCGCCCTTGGCCACCGATTCCAGGTCGTCGGCGGTGCCGACGATGTTGTAGGCGATGATGTGCGGCAGATGCGAGACGATCGCCAGCACCATGTCATGGTGTTCGGCGTCCATCGTGTCGATGTTGGAGCCGCAACGGCGCCAGAATTCCGAGAGTTTTTCCAATGCGGCCGGATCGGTGCCGGGCAGCGGCGTGAAGATGCACCAGCGGTTCTCGAACAGTTCGGCGAAGCCGGCGTCGGGGCCGGACTTTTCCGTGCCGGCCAAGGGATGGCCGGGGATGAAATGCACGCCCTCCGGCACGAAGGGCTGCATTTGCGCGATCACCGAGGCCTTGGTCGAGCCGACATCGGTGAGGATCGCGCCTTTCTTGAGCGCCGGCGCAATTTCTTCGGCGACTTCGGCAGAGGAGCCGACCGGCACCGAGACGATGACGAGATCGGCGTCGCGCACGGCCGCCTTCAGGTCGGTCAAGTAGCTGTCGCCGAGGCCGAGTTCCTCGGCCCGCTTCAGCGTCGAAGGACTGCGCGTAGCGATGGCGATATGACGGGCAAGGTGTTCGCGGCGGATGACGCGCGCCAGCGACGAGCCGATCAGGCCGATGCCGACCAGCGCGATCTTTTCAAACAGGGGTTCGGGCATTTATTTTTCTAGCTTTTCAGGAATTCGGACAATGCGGCGACGACGCCGCGATTGGCTTCTTCGGTTCCGACCGTCATCCGCAGCGCATTGGGGAAACCGTAGCCGGCAACGCGCCGCAGGATATAGCCGCGCGCCGTGAGATAGTCGTCCGCTTTCGCCGCCGAACGTTTTTCGGCTTCCGGGAAATGAACGAGGAGAAAATTGCCGACGCTGGGCGTCGCACGCAGGCCGAGCCTGGTGAATTCACCCGTAAGCCAGGTCAGCCACTGTTCGTTGTGCGCGACGCTGCGGGCGATATGCTCGCGGTCGCGGATCGCGGCGATGCCGGCCTCGATCGCCGTGGCGTTGACGTTGAACGGACCGCGCACCCGGTTCACGGCGTCGACGATTGCCGCCGGCCCGTATAGCCAGCCGAGCCGCGCGCCGCCGAGGCCGATCTTGGAAAAGGTGCGCGTCATCACCACGTTGTCGCTGGAACCGGCGAGCTCTATCCCCGCCTCGTAGTCGTTGCGGCGCACATATTCCGCATAGGCGGCGTCGAGGATCAGCAGCACGTTTTTCGGCAGGCCTGCATGCAGTCGTCGCACCTCGTCGAACGGCAGGTAGGTACCGGTCGGATTGTTCGGATTGGCGAGGAAAACGATCTTCGTGCGCCCTGTCACCGCCGCCAGCATGGCGTCAACGTCGGCCCGCTCGTCCACCTCCTTGACGATCACCGGCTTCGCGCCCGCCGCCTGCACGTAGATCTTGTAGACCATGAAGGCGTGTTCGGTGAAAATCGCTTCGTCGCCGGGCGACAGGTAGATTTGCGACAACAGGCCGAGGATTTCGTCCGAACCGTTGGAGCAGACGATGTTGGCGGGGTTCAGCCCATGCACCTCGCCAATCGCCTCGCGCAGCCGCCTGGCCGAACCATCGGGATAGATGTCGAGCCGCCCCGCTGCCTCCCGCGCCGCCTCGATCGCCTTGGGCGAAGGACCGAGCGGGTTTTCGTTCGAGGACAGTTTGTGGAGCTTGACGCCGGCGGGCGCGCTGCTCTTGCCCGGCACATAGGCCTCGATGTCCATGATGCCCGCGCGCGGGGTCGGACGTGCCTGATTCTCAGCCTTCGTCATGTCGGAAATCCGTAAAAGCCCCAGCGGGAATACAGGCCGGAACCGCGGCTGTCGAGAGCCGGCCGCTGGCCCAGCGCCTTGCCGTTGACGACGCCGCGCAGCAGGCATACATACGGTTTCGAACGTCGTGGTGATTTGCCGGTCGGCTTGCAGCCACGTTAAAGAAGTCGCTAAAGGACCGTGAGGGCAATCCCCATGGGGCCGGTCGCGATTTCGCCACCGGTCTTTTGTTTGGGGTTTGTGTCATGCCAATCAAGATTCCCGATCAGCTTCCCGCCCGCGAGGTGCTGGCCCGCGAAGGCGTGTCCATCATGGACGAGAAGACGGCACGACGGCAGGACATCCGCCCCTTGCAGATCGGCCTGCTCAACCTGATGCCGAACAAGATCCGCACCGAAACGCAGTTCGCCCGGCTGATGGGCGCGACGCCGCTGCAAGTGGAACTGACGCTGGTGCGCGTCGGCAACCACAAGGCCAAGAACACCTCGCAAGAGCATCTGATCACCTTCTACCAGACCTGGGAGGAGGTGAAGCACCGCAAGTTCGACGGCTTCATCGTCACCGGCGCGCCGATCGAACTGCTACCGTTCGAGGAGGTGAATTATTGGAATGAGCTGACGCATATCCTCGACTGGACCGCAACCAACGCGCACTCGTCCTTCTTCATCTGCTGGGGCGCAATGGCGGCTGCGTGGCATTTCCACAAGGTGCCGAAATACACGCTGGACAAGAAGGCCTTCGGCGTTTTCCGCCACAGGAACAATGCGCCCGCCTCGCCCTATCTGTCCGGCTTTTCCGACGATTTCGCCATCCCCGTCTCGCGCTGGACGGAAGTGCGCGGAGCCGACATTCAACGCAGCCCCGGCCTGGAATTGCTGATGGAATCGGACCAGACCGGTCCCTGCCTGTTGTCGGAAAAGGCCGGCAACCGGCTCTATATGTTCAACCACATCGAATACGATTCCACCTCGCTGAAGGAGGAATACGACCGCGACGTGGCCGCCGGCGCCGCCATCGAGGTGCCGCACGAATATTATCCCGGCAACGATCCGTCGAAGCCGCCGCTCAACCGCTGGCGCTCGCACGCCCATCTCCTGTTCGGCAACTGGATCAACCAGGTCTATCAGACGACGCCCTACGAGATGGACGAGATCGGGCGGCAGGCGGAAAAAGCCGTCGCCTGACAAAAGCCGGGCCAAGCCCTATCGCGGACCGTCCAGGTCCGCCCGGCCGGTCTTGCGGCGATGTTTGTCCGTCTTCGGCGGCGGTTCGAGCGCGCCGGCCCGGACCCGCGGCGGCTTCAGCGGTTCCCCCGCCTCGTGCCGGATGATCTTCAACGCGCGCGGAAAGAAGTCTTCCTTGTGCGGACCGCGACCGATGTTGACGACCGCCGCATCGGGCAGGTCCTTGCCGATCATGTCGAAGATCCGCTTCACCGTCGCGCCGTCGAAGGCGTCGAGTGCCTCGTCGACGACCACCCAGTCCGGCTTGCGCACGGCAAGCCGGGCGAAGGCGAGCAGGCGCAGCTCGTCGTCGTTCAGCTCGTGTTCCCAGCGGGCGTCGCGATCGAGCTCCCCGGCGAGATGGCCGAGCCCGACGGCCTTCAGCGCCGCCTCCAGCGCGGCATCGTCCTTCTGCTGTTTTTCGTCCGGCCGCGCCAGCACCTCGCGCAGCGTGCCGGGCGAGAAATAGGGCGTGCGCGGCACGAAGGCCGGCGCCTCGCCTTTGGGCAGGCCGATGCGGCCGCTGCCCCAGGGCCACAGGCCCGCCACCGCGCGGAAGAACAGCGTCTTGCCGGTGCCCGGATCGCCGCTCACCAGCACGTGCTCGCCCTTGCGGATGACCGCCTTGCCGCCCTCCAGCCTCGTGCAGCCGTCCGGCGATTTGATCTCCAGGCCCTCGAAGCTCATCGTGTCGTCACTGTTCTGCGCGACCTCGATGCGACCCTCGCCGCCGTGCAACGCCTCGACCTCGGTGAGCGCCAGCCGGAAATCGGCCACACGCATCAGCGTCGCGCGCCAATCGGCGATGGCGCCGATGTTGTTGACGAACCAGCGAAGCGAGGAATGTACCTGATTGAAAGCGCCCACCGCCATCATCAACCCGCCGAAGGAAATGTCGCCGGCGAAGTAGACGGGCGCGGCGACCAGGATCGGCGCCACGTTGGAGATCCAGCCATAGGTGTCCGTCACCCAGGCGAGGTTGATCTGCGCCGTATAGATGCGCATCATCGCCGTCAGCACGGCACCGAGGTCGACGTTCAGCCGCTTCTTTTCTTCCGGCTCGCCATGGGCGAGTGCGATGGCGTCGATATGCTCGTTGACGCGCACCATGGAGTGCCTGAGTTCCGCCTCGCGCGTGTAGCGGTCGCTGTTCAGTTCGATCAGCGGCCGGCCGACCAGCCAGCTTATCAGCGACGCCAGGCCGGCATAGAGAAAGGCCGCCCACACCATGTAGCCGGGAATGGCGAAGGAATGGCCGGCGACATGGAAGACGAAGCCGGCCGACAGCGTCCACAGCACGCCGACGAAGGAAACGAGCAGGATCAGCGCCTGGACGAAGCCGATGGCAAGGCCCGTCGTCAGGTCGGCAAGGTGCCCGGCGTCCTGCTGCATGCGCTGATCCGGATTGACGCCGATGGCGCCGGCATGCGTCAGGCGGAAGGCGCGGTTCGGCCGCATCCATTCTTCGATGAGATCGGCCGTCAGCACTTCGCGCAGGCGCAGGTTGATGCGCTGGTTCAGCCATTGCTGGCCGATGTTGAGCAGGAGGAGCCCGCCGGCGATGGCGGCGAACACCAGGAGCTGGTGCAGGAATTCGGCCAGGTCGCGCCGCTGGATGGCGTCATAGAAGGGCTGGTTCCAGCGATTGAGCAGGACCTGGCCGAACGCGGTGGCGACGATGAAGACGAGGATGGCGGCCGACGCCCAGCCGATCCTGCGCGTGACCGGCGAGCCCGCCAGCGCCTGCCGCATCGCGACGAGTTGGTCGGACAGGCTGCTGGTCTGGACTTCGGGTGTCTCGGGCGCATTCATGCGGGGCCGGCCCCGCTGCGGCCGGGACGGTCTTCGAGGCGCCCGAGCCCGGTGATGCCCTGCGGCGACAGCGCCGGCACGAACACCCGGCGCGAGGCGCGCTTGACCGCCGGCACGCCCTGATAGAGCCGCTTTTGCGCCGACACCACCAGCGCGCCCGAGAAGATCGGCCACAGGCGCCGCCCGCCGCGCTCCAGCACGTTGTGGAAGCGCATCACGGAGCGGCGCGGCGAGGGCGGGAAGTAAAGCCCGTCCGACCATGCCGCCGGCGTGAAGTTCGCCTCCCGCAGCAGTTCGGCAAGCTGGCCGCGCGAATAGGGCCGGCCGGTACCGAAGGGGGTGTGCTCGAAGCGCGCCCACATGCCGCGCCGATTCGGCACGACGATGACGACATGGCCGGCGGGCGACAGCACGCGCCAGATCTCGTTCAGTGTCTCGCGCGGATTTTCCGTATGCTCGAGCGAATGGACGAGCAGCATGCGGTCCACCGAGGCGTCGACCAGCGGCAGGTCCTCCTCGAACACCAGCGCGGTGGATGTCGGTCCCGTCGCCGGCCACACGACCGCCCCCTGCGCGGCCGGCATGAAGGCGAAGACGCGCTCCGCGTCGGTGCCGAACCGTTCCAGCCAGGGCAGCGTATAGCCCAGCCCGACGAGACGTTCGTTCGGCACGCTCGCCCACACCGACGAAAGCGCCATGGTGATGGAGTGCTCCGCCAGCCGGCCGAGCGTCGAAGCATAAAAGGAGCGCAGGTCGACGATGTCGGAATGCATGGCGGGACGGTATCCGCGAAGCGGCAGGAGTTCAACAAAGGGCGAGGCGGCGATAGACGGGTGACAGCGGCAGCCTTGCGCCCTATCTGTGGCCTTGACCCAGGAATGCAAGAGGAGAAGGCTTATGGCCGTCGAGATCGAACAGTTCATGTGCCGCGAGGACAATTTCGGCGTGCTGATGCGCGATCCCGAGACGGGCGACACGGCGCTGATCGATGCGCCGGAGGAAAAGCCCATCCTGGAAGCGATCGAGCGGACCGGCTGGGTGCCGAAGCTCCTGCTTATCACCCATCACCATGGCGATCATGTCGAAGCCAATCTGGCGCTGAAGAAGCGTTTCGGCCTGAAGATCATCGGCCCCGAAGGCGAAAAGGACAAGATTCCCGGCATCGACGACACGGTGCGCGGCGGCTCTGTCATCGCCTTCGGCAATGAGGAGATCGAGGTGATCGACACGCCCGGCCACACCGCCGGCCACGTCTCCTATTATATGCCGCAGTCGGGCGTCGTTTTCGCCGCCGACACGCTGTTCGCGCTCGGCTGCGGACGGCTGCTCGAATGCCCGCCGCCGGTCATGTACGAATCACTGAGGAAGCTGTCGGACCTGCCGCCGGACACGAAAGTCTATTGCGGCCACGAATACACGCTGTCCAACGCCCGCTTCGCGCTGACGGTCGATCCCGACAACAAGGCGTTGCAGGCGCGGGCGAAGACGGTCGAGGCGTTGCGCCAGGCAAGCAGGCCGACGCTGCCGACCACCATCGGCGAGGAACTGGCCACCAATCCGTTCCTGCGCTGGTCGGACCCGTCGATCCGCCGGCATCTCGGCATGGAGCAGGCGTCCAGCGACGCCGTGTTCGCCGAAATCCGCCGCCGCAAGGATAATTTCTAAAGCATTTTGCAGCCAGACGGAATCGTCTGGCGTCGCACAAATGCGGCTAAAACAAAGAGTTAGATCGTTTCACCGTTTCCGTGAAACGGTGAAACGATCTAGAACCGCTCAGGCCTCGACGGCCGCGCGGCGCCCGAACAGCAGCGATTTCGCCGCCAGCACGGCGCCGCCGGTGATCAGCAGGCAGGCGGCGAGGATGCGCCAGCTCGGCTCGGCGAAGCCGGCGGCGATCAGCACCAGCGTCGAAAGCAGCGGCGCGGCGTAGCTCGCCGCGCCCAGCACCTGGATGTTGCCGCGCTTGACGCCGATATCCCAGGCGTAGAAAGCCGCCCCCACCGGCATCAGGCCGAGCCCCAGCACCGCCAGCCACTGGCCGGCGCCGGCCGGCCAGACCGTCTGCTCCAGCAAAAGGTGGCAGGCGAGCGACAGAACCGACGTGGCAAGGCAGAACCAGGTGACGATCGTCGTCGGCACCGAGGGAAAGCGCCGCGACAGCAGCGAATAGCCAGACCACAGAAAGGCGCAGACCGCCGCCATCGCATAGCCGAAGCCGTACCGGGCATCGAAGGCCAACCCGCCGCCCTTGGTGACGATCAGCACCGTTCCGGCAAGGCCGAGCAGCGCGCCGGCGACATGGTTCCAGGCGAGTTTTTCGCCCGGCATCAGCGCCGAGCCCAGCACGATCAGCAGCGGCCACAGGTAGGCGATCAGGCTCGCCTCCACCGCCGGCGCGTTGCGCAGCGCGGTGAAGTAGAAGAAGTGGTAGCCGAACAGGCCGGCGATGCCGACCAGCCAGACCTGCGGCGGGATTTTTTGCCGCCGTGCCGGCGGCGCGAAGGCTCGCGCGGCCAGCCCGACGCAAGTGCCGATGGCAAAGCAGATCGCCGAAAGCTGGAACGGCGGCATCGATCCCGAAGCGTCCGTCAAGAGCGCCAGCAGCGCCCACATGGCAATGGCGGAAAAGCCGATCAGTGTCGCGCGCGCCATACCCCCTCCGGTCTTCGCAGGGCGCGCGGCGCGGCGCCTACTGCGTCGTTTCGAAACGCCGCGCGGTGACGGTGAGCGTGCCGATCTGGGTGCCAACCGTGGCGTGGATGGGCGCATATACGCCGGTTTGCCCGAGCGGCGCAAAGGTCACGAGGATACGGCTCTTGGTCCTCAGATATTGCAGGCCCTTTCGCCCCTTGCGATAGCCGGAGACAGGCTCGAACTGCATTTGGCACGTCACCGTCGGCCCCTTGTAGCCGGGAACCGAAATCTCGCCCTTGGAGGCGAGGGAGAGTGTCATGTCGGCACGCATCTCGCCGTCGTAGAGCTTGACGGTACGGTTGCAGACCGAATCCAGGTCAGGCGCCGGCAGGATGGTGGCAGCGCTCGGATCGAGCACGCCCTTGAGATCGGCAAGGTCGATCCCAACCCAATCCTGCGGATGAGGCTTCGGTGGCGGCAGGACCTTGGTGGAGGCGACGACGCCGTCCGCAAAGCGGATGTCCAGCATCGACGCCTTCTTTCCGGACGTGTAGTCGGCGCGAAAACTTTGCGGCACCACGCGCTTTTGCGTCACCTTGCCGACGGCTTGCATCGTGCCCGTCGTGTCGTCGAAGAGGCGGGCAAGCCCGGCCGCCGCCACACGACCGTCGATGCGATAAGTGTCGCCGTCGTACTGGCTGGCGAAGCTCGCCCGCACCACGGTAAGGCCGAGATAGGAAACGGTGTATTCGCCGTGGAACGTGCCCGCATGCGCCGCGGTCGCCGGGACAAGGGCGGCCAGCAAGGCAAGAAAAGGGGAATGGCGGAACATGGCGCGGCTCGGTCCTGACGCTCGCGGTTGCGGTAATCCTCTTGATATAGGGCCGATTCCGGCGGCAATGTGAAGCAGCCGGCCTTTCATCAGGCCAGCTTGCGCTTGACGCCCCGGTGAAATGCCACTATGGAACGCCAACTTTTCCCATGAGGCCGCTTGAGCAGTCCGCGCGCCGTCCGGCGCGGCCGCACGATTTGGCCCGAGCAGAACCTGAAGGTAGCAAACATGTCCCGCGCCTGCGAACTCACCGGCAAAGCCGTCCTGACCGGCAACAATGTGAGCCATGCCAACAACAGGACCCGGCGCCGGTTCCTGCCGAACCTGGTCAACGTCACGCTGATCTCGGAAGCGCTGAACCAGAACGTGCGCCTGCGCATTTCGGCCCATGCGCTGCGTTCGGTCGAGCATCGCGGCGGCCTCGACGCCTTCCTCGCCAAAGCCGACGAGAAGGAGCTGTCGCAGCGCGCCCGTCTGCTCAAGAAGCAGATCGCCAAGAAGACCGCCGAGCAGGCCGCCTAAGAATTCAGGCGGGGGACGACCGCCTCTGCGGGAGCGGCCTGACCGGCAGGCTCCCACTGGTTCCATAACCCAGGATAAAAAAATGAATTTCCTGTTCCGATACCTGCCTTTCGTGGCGGCCATGGCGCTCGTCGTCGTCGCCTCCAACATCCTCGTGCAGTTCCCCATGCAGGGCAGCCTCGGCGGCCTGGCCCTGGCCGATATCCTGACCTGGGGCGCCTTCACCTATCCCTTCGCCTTCCTCGTCACCGACCTCGCCAACCGCCGCTACGGGCCGACGGTCGCGCGCAGGATCGTCTTCGTCGGCTTCATGCTGGCGGTCGTCACGTCAATCGTCGCGCCGCCTCTGCTGTTCAGGGCCGGCTGGATCGAATTCGAGACGCATGCCGACCGGCTGGTGCGCATCGCCGCCGCTTCCGGTGCCGCTTTCCTGACGGCGCAACTGCTCGACGTGACGGTGTTCAACTGGCTGAGACGCCAAAGCTGGTGGCGGGCGCCGATCTTCGGCACGCTGGCCGGCTCCGTCTTCGACACCGCGATCTTCTTCACGGTCGCGTTCTCTGCCGCCTTCGCCTTTATCGGCCCTAGCGACGCCTTCGCGCTGGAGCCCGCACCGCTGCTCGGCCTATTTCCCGTCGAGGCGATGCGCTGGCTCTCCTGGGCGCTCGGCGACATGTCGGTGAAGCTCCTGATCGCCGTCTTCGCGCTGATCCCCTACCGGCTGATCGCCGCCCGCTGGATGCAGCCGGCGGTCGCCGCGTGATTCCCTGGGTCCAGTTGGACAGGGCGCCGCTGCCGGACGGCGGCGAGTTGCGCCTGAAACAGCGCGGCGCCGAATTCTCGATCATGCTCGGCACCAACGAACTGATGAACAGCCGGCTCTCCGGCTCTGAGGAGGCGCTGGCCTCGCTGAGCTGCGAGCGTATCGACCAGCGCAAGGCGCCGAAAATCCTCATCGGCGGGCTGGGCATGGGCTTTACGCTGCGCGCCGCGCTGAACGCGCTCGGCGCCGAGGCAACGGTGGTCGTCGCGGAACTCGTTCCCGCCGTCGTCGCCTGGGCGCGCGGCCCGATGGCCGCCGTCTTCGACGGCTGCCTGGACGATCCCCGCGTCCGCCTCCGCGAGATCGACGTCGGCAAGCTGATCCGTTCGGAAGCAAGCGTCTACGACGCCATCCTGCTCGACGTCGACAACGGCCCCGAAGGCATCGTCCACAAGGGCAACGACGCGCTCTACGGCCATCGCGGCCTCGCCGAAGCCTGCGCGGCGCTCAAGCCGGGCGGCGTGCTGGCGGTCTGGTCGTCGGCTCCCGACGCCGGCTTCACCCGACGGCTGGCCGGCACGGGCTTCGCCGTCGAAGAGGTCAAAATCCGCGCCAACGGCAAGCGCGGCGTGCGTCATACGATCTGGCTGGCCGTCAGGCAGCCCGCGTAGCGGCGCCCTCATGGCTCGTGCAGGATGAATTCCAGGTAGAGATTGCGTTGCAGGATGGAATGGTTGTCGTCGGAGATCAGCGACACCATCAGCGCGCCGTCGGCCCGCCTCCACACATCCATGCCTTCCATATTGTCGATCTGGTAGCTCATGTCGGCCTGCATCAGCACCGGGCCGTCCGCCACCGCGCCGGGCGCGATGCTGTCGCCGACGATGCGCCTCAGCCGCATCCTGACTCCGGTGGCGATGGAGAAGCTGCGCTCCAGCAAAAGCAGGTCGCCGTTCGGCAGGAAAGCGCCGTCGGTGATATCGAAATCGCCGTCACGCTTGACAGTGAAGACGCCCTTGCGCGGCCCGTCGAGCACCGCAGCGAAGACGTTGCCCTGCTTGTCCAGGCTCTTTTCCGACACCGCCACCAGCGCACCCCGGAGAGGCCCGTCGGCATTGGCATGCGCGACCGTCTCGAAACCGCGATTCTGGCGCAGTTCCCTTGCCGGCACCAGGAAATCGAGCTGCCGAAAGGGCGCTTTCATATCATCGGCATCGACGCGGAACTGCGCGATGCGGTGGTTGCGCTCGAAGCCTACAGTAGCGATGCCGTCCTTGACCGCCAGGCCTTCGGCGTCGACCTCCCATTTCTTCGCGATCGCCTTGCCGGACGCATCCACCATCGGCTGCATGCGAAAGCCGGCAACGCTCGACGGACGGCCCGCCTCATCGTGCTCGATCGCGCCGAAGAACCAGAAACCGGTGTCTGCGACGCCGATAAAGGCGGCGCCGGGCTCAAGGAAACGGAAGGCCGAGAGCGCGCCGAAATCGCGCACCGGCGCCGTCATCTCCAGCCCGCCGGCAAACTCCAGCGGCCCGAACATTTTTTCGGCGCTGCCGATGCGGAACTGAGTGATCGGGCGTGAGGATACGGCGATAGGCTCGACAGAGGCCGAGCCGGCGGCAGCCGGCGCGGCGAAAGCCAGGACTGCCAGCGCCGCAAGAGGAGCGGTCCACCGCCTCATCGGCGCCCCTCGCCCGCCGACCGCGACAGCCCGAAAAGCCTCACGAAGCCCGCCGGAAGCCGCTGCGGCGCGTTTCGCGCGGCGTTTCCTCGCCGAACAGCGAGGCAAGCTGCTCGGTCATCGCACCGGCCAGTTCCTCGGCATCGACGATGGTGACGGCGCGGCGATAGTAGCGCGTCACGTCATGGCCGATGCCGATGGCCAGCAGCTCGACCGGCGAGCGCGTCTCGATCAGGTCGATGACGGCGCGCAGGTGCCGCTCCAGATAGTTGCCCGGATTGACCGACAGCGTGGAATCGTCCACCGGCGCGCCGTCCGAGATCATCATCAGGATCTTGCGCTGCTCCGGCCGGCCGATCAGGCGCTGATGCGCCCACAACAGCGCTTCGCCGTCGATGTTTTCCTTCAGCAGCCCCTCGCGCATCATCAGGCCGAGGTTGCGGCGGGCGCGCCGCCATGGCGCGTCCGCCGACTTGTAGACGATATGGCGCAGGTCGTTGAGGCGGCCCGGCGCGACCGGCTTGCCGTCCTTCAGCCACTTCTCGCGCGCTTGACCGCCCTTCCAGGCCCGCGTCGTGAAGCCGAGGATTTCGACCGAGACGCCGCAGCGCTCCAGCGTGCGGGCAAGGATGTCGGCGCAGGTGGCCGCCACCGTGATCGGCCGGCCGCGCATCGAGCCGGAATTGTCCAGCACCAGCGTGACGACCGTATCGCGGAACTTGGTGTCGCGCTCCTGCTTGAAGGAGAGCGGCTGCATCGGGTCGATGACGACGCGCACCAGGCGGGCCGGGTCGAGATAACCTTCCTCGAGGTCGAAGTCCCAGGAACGGTTCTGCTGTGCCATGAGGCGGCGTTGCAGGCGGTTGGCCAGCCTGCCGACGACGCCCGACAGGCTGGAAAGCTGCTTGTCGAGGAAGGCGCGCAGCCGGTCGAGTTCCTCCTCGTCGCACAAGTCCTCGGCGCCGACAGTCTCGTCGAACTGGGTCGTGAAGACCTTGTAGTCGATGTCCTTCGACAGCGTATTGAAAGGATTGTCGTTGCGCTTGGCCTCGCCCGGCGTCTCGGCGTCGGCGTCCTCTTCGTCCGACAGGTCCTCGGAGGAGGAGTCGGTCGATTCAGCCTCGCTCGACTGCTCGTCGTCGTCGGAAGCCTCGGCGTCCTGCGGTTGCGTGTCCTCGCCGCCGGAATCGTCCTCGCCGCCCTCTTCGCTGTTGTCCTCGCCTTCCGGCTGGTTCTCGGCCTCGTCCTCGCTGTCTTCGGTGTCCTGGTCGTCGCCCAGTTCCTCGGCCATGTCCATCGAGGCCAGCATGTCGCGCACGACGCGGGCGAAGGCGTTCTGGTCGTCCAACTTGTCGAGCAGTCCGTCGAGATCGGCGCCGGCCTTGTCCTCGACCCACGGCTTCCACAGGTCGACCAGCCGCTCGCCGCTCTTCGGCGCAGCGCGGCCGGTCAGCTTCTCGCGCACCATCAGCGCCAGCGCTTCCTCGATGGGCGCGTCGGCCCTGTCCTTGACGTCGGCGAAATTCGCCTTGGCGTATTTGTCCTCCAGCATGGAGGTGATGTTGTCGGCGACGCCCGCCATCCGGCGCGAGCCGATCGCCTCGACGCGGGCCTGCTCGACCGCGTCGAAGATGGCGCGTGCCTGTTTGCCTTCCGGCGCCAGCTTGAGATGAATGCGCTGGTCGTGGCAGGCGCGCTTGAGCGCCATGGAATCGCCGAGGCCGCGGGTGACGGCAACGTCGTTGGGCGACGGCTTCTTCGGCAGTTCGGGCAGGCGCGCGCGGCTGCCGGCCAGTGCCGGCCTGTCCTTGGCGAAGCCGACCTCAAGTTCCTTGTCGCCGGAAATGGCACGCATGCACACCGTCACCGAGCGCTTGAAGGCGTCGGTTTCCGAGCCGTTCTTCGGCTTGTTGCGCGTGTTGTCGCCGGGTCCGGCCATCGCCGCCTGCTATCCAAGCACCACGTTGGCCGCGCTCTCCGGCAGGTCCTCGCCGAAGGCGCGCTGGTAGAACTCGGCCACGATCGGCCGCTCCAGTTCGTCGCACTTGTTGAGGAAGGTCAGCCGGAAGGCCATGCCGACGTCGCTGAAGATTTCTGCGTTCTCGGCCCAGGTGATGACCGTGCGCGGGCTCATGACGGTGGAAAGGTCGCCGTTGACGAAGGCCGAGCGCGTCATGTCGGCGACGCGCACCATCTTGTTGACGATGTCGTTGCCCTTGGCGTTGCGGTAGTGCTTGGCCTTGGCCAGCACGATGTTGACCTCGTTGTCGTGCGGCAGGTAGTTCAGCGTCGTGACGATCGACCAGCGGTCCATCTGCGCCTGGTTGATCTGCTGCGTGCCGTGATAGAGGCCGGTCGTATCGCCGAGGCCGACGGTGTTGGCGGTGGCGAACAGGCGGAAGGCCGGATGCGGGCGGATGACGCGGCTCTGGTCGAGCAGGGTCAGCCGGCCCGACGATTCCAGCACGCGCTGGATGACGAACATCACGTCCGGACGGCCGGCGTCGTATTCGTCGAAGCAGAGCGCGACATTGTGCTGGTAGGCCCAGGGCAGGATACCGTCGCGGAACTCCGTCACCTGCTTGCCTTCCTTGAGGACGATGGCGTCCTTGCCGACAAGGTCGATACGGCTGACATGGCTGTCGAGATTGACGCGCACCATCGGCCAGTTGAGCCGCGCCGCCACCTGCTCGATATGGGTCGACTTGCCGGTGCCGTGGTAGCCCGACACCATGACGCGGCGATTGTAGGCAAAGCCGGCCAGGATCGCCATGGTGGTCGCCTGGTCGAATAGGTAGTCGGGATCGATGTCGGGCACATGTTCGTCGGCGGCCGAATAAGCCGGCACGACCATCTTGGATTCGAAGCCGAAGGTATCCTTCACCGACACCGTCGTGTCCGGCAGGTTGGCGATGTCGCGATCGACCTTGTTCATGATGCCTCAACGTCTCCACGGGCGAAACGTTGAATTTCGCCGCATAAAAATTCGTCCGGGGCGGTCTTAGAGTGTTTTTCGGCGGGAAGAAAGTTGGAAAAAGGTCCCCTTCGCCGCTGGCTCAACACAAACCGGCCTGCTTGAGCAGACGGTAGGCCTGTAGCACCTCGCGGAAGCGTTCTTCGGAGCCGCGGTCGCCGCCATTGGCGTCGGGATGATGGCGCTTGACCAGTTCCTTGTAGCGCGCCTTGATCTCGGCGGCGCCGGCGCGGGCGTCGAGGCCGAGCGTTTCCAGCGCCTTGGCTTCCAACGGGCGCGCCTTGCGCTCGCGCGGGGCGGCGTGCTCGCGCCCGTCGCCGAACAGGTTGAAGGGATCGCGCATGCGGTTGTGGTAGCCGGCGCGGCCCGAGCGCTGCTGCGCGAAATCGGGAGCGGACCGTGTCCCGCTGGCGGCGCTGGTGCCCATCTTCCAGGTCGGCCGATGGCCGGTCAGCGCCTCCTTCTGGAAGCGGGCGATCTCGCTGTCGGCGAGGCCGGAGAAATAGTTGAAGCCCTTGTTGTATTCGCGCACATGGTCGAAGCAGAAGCGGAAATACTCGCCTTCCTTCATCCGCCCGACCGGCGCGCGGTGGGTACCGGCCTCACGGCAGCCGTCCCACTGGCACAGCGGCGCGCGCGACTTCAGTTCCGCGTCGGGATCGGGCCGCACGCGAATCTTCTCGAAATATTTCGGATAGGGTTTCATTCCATCCCGTTTATGGGCTTTTCGCGGATGCGAAACAAGAATTGACATTTTCGCGGCATTCGCCCTACCGCTGAATCGCGGCGCGCGTCGGGCAGGACGGCGGCGAGAGCGTTGATGTGGTGAAGGAGCACGGCGATGTCCAGACAGGCGGCGATGGAAAGCAAGCTCACCGAGGCCTTTGCTCCCGAGCGGCTCGCCGTCATCAACGAAAGCCATCTGCACGCCGGCCATCATCACATCGAAAACGGCGAGGAAGCGGAATTCGACGGCACCGGCGAGACGCATTTCCGCGTCCGCATCGTCTCGTCCGCCTTTGCCGGCATGAGCCGCGTCGAGCGCCATCGCGCCGTCAACACCGCCCTCGCCGACGAATTGAAGGCCGGCCTGCACGCTCTGGCCGTCGAGCCGGCCGCACCGGGCGAAAAGGTCAGATGGTAGGACGCTACCAGATGGTTTCCACGCCGCGATAGCGCCTTATTTTTTCGTCGGCGGTGACAAGCGGGACGGAAAGCTTCTGCGCGGTGGCGACAATGAATCTGTCGCCGGGGTCCTTGTGAAAATCGTCTCCGAGCTGCGTGCTGCGGACTGCAATCTCATTATCGATCGGGATGAATTTTATCGCGGCGAGACGCCCTGCCGTCTCCAACCACTCGAAGGCATCGCGGGTAAGACCAATTCTCTTTCTCGAGGCCAGAACCGCAATCTCCCAGGCGGTCGCGGATGAGATGAATATGCTCCCGTCATCCCGTTCCCTTTCAAGCGTCTTGAAAGCGAGCCGGCTCAGACGCGCTTCTTCGCCGGAGAACCACCACAACAGTATGTGAGTGTCGATGACGATCACCGAAGCGCGTCCCATTCGTCCTCATCGACGGCGGGGCCAAACGGATCGTCATACCACAGCACCGACCCTTTCAGAATCTCGCGTGGATCGCGCCTGTCTTCCGCGACCTTGCGAATCTCCAGCGTCGGCTTGCCGTTGTCGGTGATCACGATCGGCTCGCCGGTGGCTTCCACCTGGCGGAAATACTCCAGCGCCTTCGCCTTGAATTTCGATTTCGAGACATGGGTGTTCATGACGGTCGTCCTTCAGCCAAGCAAAAGGTACGCTCTGTCGTGACCATGGTCAATGACCATGGTCATTTACTCCCTGTGTCCCTCGGCCACAGACCTGATCCTGAGCCGCGCGATGCGGTTCTTGTCGCGCTTCATGACGACGAAACGCTTGCCGTGGAAGGTGAAGGCCTGCTTCTCCTCCGGGATCGACTGCGTCTCATGGATGACGAGGCCGGCGATCGTCGTCGCCTCCTCGTCCGGCAGCGACCAGTTCAGCGCGCGGTTGAGGTCGCGGATCGGCACTGTGCCGTCGACCACCACCGAGCCGTCGGCCTCCTGCTTGACGCCCTGCATGTCGATGTCGTGCTCGTCGGCGATCTCGCCGACGATCTCCTCGATGATGTCCTCCAGCGTCACCAGCCCCTCGACCTCGCCGTATTCGTCGACGACGACGGCGAAATGCGCCTTGCGGCGCAGGAAGGCGTTGAGCTGCTCCTGCAAGGTCGTGGTGTCCGGCACGAACCACGGCCGCGCCGCCACTTTCATCAGGTCGAGCCGCGAAAAGTCGTTGCCGACCTCGTTCAGCGCGCGCAGCAGGTCCTTGGCGTGGACGACGCCGACGATGTTGTCGAGCGAGCCTTTCCACAGCGGCATGCGCGTGTGCGGGCTTTGCAGGATCTCGCGCGCCACCGCCTCCGGCGGGTCGTCGGCATTGACCGAGCGCATGGCGGTGCGGTGGACCATGACGTCCGATACTTCCAGTTCGTTGAGTTCGGTCAGCCGAAACAGCGCATCGAGGCGGCGGCGATGCTCGCTGGCACCGTCGCCGGCTCGATCCGGCGAGCCATTGCCGTTGCGCGGCTCCTCAGCAACCGACTGGCCAGCCGACGGCGCATAGCCCGCCGCCTTCGCCAGCCGCTCGCGGAAAATCACGGCAAGCCCAATCAGCGCCGCGAGGCACGCGGCGGCGATCCAGCCGGCGGCGCTCATCCCGGATGGTTCTCCCGGAGGAAAGAAAGCACCTCGGAGGCCGGTACGTCCTTCGCAATGAAGGATCGGCCGACGCCATGGGTAAGGATGAAGGTGAGCGTGCCGCGCGACACCTTCTTGTCCTGCGCGATGAAGCCGAGCAGCGCCTCAGCATCCGGCAGGCCGCCCGGCACGTCGCTCAGCCGCCACGGCAGGCCGACGGCCTTGAGATGCGCCTCGACGCGGGCCGCGTCGTCAGGACTGGCGAGGTTCATGCGGGTCGAGAAACGGTGCGCCAGCGCCATGCCGATGGCGACGCCCTCGCCATGCACCAGGCGGGCGCCGTCGTACTGCACCGCCGCCTCAAGCGCATGACCGAAAGTGTGGCCGAGATTGAGCAGCGCCCGGTCGCCCGTCTCGAACTCGTCGCGCGCCACCACATCGGCCTTGGCGCGGCAGGACTGCGCGATCGCTTCGATGCGCGCCGCCCCGCCGGAAAACACGGCCTGCCAGTTCTTCTCCAGCCAATAGAAGAAATCGGGCCGGTCGATCAGCCCGTATTTGGCGACTTCGGCATAGCCGGCGCGGAATTCGCGCGCAGGCAGCGTGTCGAGCGTCTCGGTGTCGGCCAGCACCAGCCTCGGCTGGTGGAAGACGCCGACAAGGTTCTTGCCGCGCGGCGAATTGATGCCGGTCTTGCCGCCGACGGAGGAATCGACCTGCGCCAACAGCGAGGTGGGAATTTGCACAAACGGCATGCCGCGCCGGGCGATGCCGGCTGCGAACCCGGTCAGGTCGCCGACGACGCCGCCGCCCAGCGCGACCACCACGTCACGCCGCTCCAGCTTCGCGGCGAGGATGCCGTCCACAACCGTTTCCAGATGCGAGAAACTTTTGGTTTTCTCGCCGGGCGGTACTGTGATGGCTGTGCTCGCTACCCCGCTCGCTTCCAATCCCGCCTGCAATGCGGGAAGCTGCGCGGCCGCGACGTTCTCGTCGGTGACGACGGCTACCCGCGCGCCGGGCAGCCGCGCGGCGATTTCCGCGCCGGCGCGGGCAAGCAGGCCAGGCCCGATCAATATGTCGTAGGCCCGTTCGCCGAGCCCGACTTCGACCTTCACCGGTTCGCTCATGACCGCTCCTCGCCGCCCGCGCTCGCAGGGGCCATGCCGAAATACGCGGCCAGCGCCTCGATCACCTCGGCGGCGATCACCTCCTTGCGCTCGTCGCGCGTGGTGACGGTAATCTCAGCGCTCGCATAGACCGGATAGCGGACATCCATCAGTGTTTGCAGCACGGCGCGCGGATTGTCGTTTTTCAGCAGCGGCCGGTTCTGCTTCTTCGACACGCGCTCCATGAGAAGGTCGAGATCGGCCTTCAGCCACACCGAGACGCCATAGTCCGCAATCGCCTCGCGCGTCTGCTCGTTCATGAAGGCGCCGCCGCCGGTGGACAGCACCTGCGGGCTGTTTTCGGTCAGCAGGCGATGGATGACACGCTGCTCCAGGGCCCGGAACTCGGCCTCGCCGTAACGCTCGAACAGTTCGGGAATGGTCATGCGCGACACGCTTTCGATCTCGTGGTCGCTGTCGATGAAGGAGAGGCCGAGCATGCCTGCGACCTTGCGCCCGATCGCCGTCTTGCCGGCGCCCATCAGCCCGACGAAGACGATCGAGCGCGGGCCCAGCCGTTCCAGCAAGGTGGCGTGATCCAATATCGGCGAAGGGGCGGCCTGAACAGTCATCCTGCCGGCGTTTCGACATGAAAAGGCCGGCTTCGTCAAGCAGAGCCGGCTTGCCGGCGCGATCCCGCGCGCCCTTGAAATGGCCTGCGAGGCGTCCCATAACGGCACGGCTCGCAAGGAACGCTTCAGCAAGGCGGACGAACCAGACCCGATGCCCACCCTGTTCCGCTTTGTCGTCACCCTGGCCGTGCTGGCGGGCATCGCCTATGGCACGATGTTCGCGCTGGTGATGTTCGTCAATCCGAAGCAGGCGGAGCTTTCGGTGCGCATTCCGCCGGAAAAGCTCGCGCCGAAGCCGTCCCAATGACCGGCGCCGCCCGCATCGACGCCTTCCTCGAAATGATGAGCGCCGAGCGCGGGGCGGCGGAGAACACGCTGGCCAGCTACCGCCGCGATCTCGACGACGCGGCCGCAGGAATCGCCGGCAATCTCGCCGCCGCATCTCCCGACGCGCTGCGCGCCTATCTCGACGGCCTTGCCGCGCGCGGCTTCGCGCCGACCTCGCAGGCGCGCAAACTCTCGGCGCTCCGGCAATTCTTCAAGTTCCTCTATGCCGAGGGCCTGCGCGGCGACGACCCGACCGGCACGCTGGACAGCCCGAAGAAAGGCAGGCCGCTGCCCAAGGTGATGAGCGAGGCTGAAACCGGCCGCCTGCTCGACCGCGCGGCCGAAGAGGCGGCCGACCCGACGCAGGCCGACAGGTTTTCGGCGCTGCGCCTGCACGCGCTGGTCGAGGTGCTTTATGCCACCGGCCTGCGCGTTTCCGAACTGGTCGGCCTGCCGGCGACGGTGGCGCTGCGCGACGACCGCTTCTTCATGGTGCGCGGCAAGGGCGGCAAGGAGCGCATGGTGCCGCTGTCGGCCAAGGCGCGCGCCGCCATGCAGGCCTGGCTCGGCGCAAGGACGGCGATGCCCGCTTTCGCCGAAAGCCCGTTCCTTTTCCCTGCCGGTTCCGACAGCGGCCATCTCGCCCGCCAGGTCTTCGCGCGCGACCTGAAAGGGCTTGCGGCGCGCGCCGGCATCGCCTCCGCCAAGCTGTCGCCGCATGTGCTGCGCCACGCCTTCGCCAGCCATCTCTTGCAGAACGGCGCCGACCTGCGCGCCGTCCAGCAACTGCTCGGCCATGCCGACATCTCGACCACGCAGATCTACACCCATGTGCTGGAGGAAAGGCTGGTCAAACTGGTGACGGAGCACCATCCGCTTGCCGACTAGGCCTGCTGCCGCTATGTGAGGCCCTCGGAAACGGCTTTTTCAGCTTTCCGCAGCCATTGTCCCGCCACCTCCGGCGCATCGGTCCCGTTTGCCAATGTATAATTATCTCGACTTCGAAAAACCGGTCCAGGACCTCGATGGTAAGATCATCGAGTTGAAGAAACTGGCCGAAAGCGGCGAGGCGGTCGACGTCGCCGACGAGATCGCCCGGCTGGAGAAGCGGTCCAAGGACGCGCTGCGCGACGTCTACAAGGCGCTGACGCCGTGGCAGAAGGTGCAGGTGGCGCGCCACCCCGACCGGCCGCATTGCCTCGACTACGTCAAGGGCCTGTTCACCGACTTCGCCCCGCTCGCCGGCGACCGCACCTTCGGCGAGGACCACGCGATCATCGGCGGCTTCGCCCGTTTCCGCGGCGAGCCCGTCGCCGTCATCGGCCAGGAGAAGGGCTCCGACACGGCAAGCCGGCTCAAGCACAATTTCGGCATGGCCATGCCCGACGGCTACCGCAAGGCCGTGCGCATCATGGAATTGGCCGACCGTTTCGGCATTCCCCTCGTCACGCTGGTCGACACCGCCGGCGCCTATCCCGGCGTCGAGGCCGAAGAGCGCGGCCAGGCCGAGGCCATCGCCCGCTCCATCTCCGCCTGCCTCGCCATCAAGGTGCCGTCGATCTCGGTGGTGATCGGCGAGGGCGGCTCCGGCGGCGCCATCGCCATCGCCACCGCCAACCGCGTCTATATGCTCGAGCACGCCATGTACTGCGTCGCTTCCCCTGAAGCCGCCGCCTCCATTCTGTGGCGCGATTCGACTCGCTCGAAGGACGCCGCCAACAACATGCGCATCACCGCCCAGGACCTGCTGGAACTCAAGGTGATCGACGCCATCGTGCCCGAGCCGATGGGCGGCGCCCATCGCGCACCTGACACGGTGATCAAGGCGACCGGCGATCTCGTCGCCAAGACGCTGAAGGAATTTTCGGCGTCCAACGCCGATTTCCGCGAACAGCGCCGGGAAAAATACCTCGCCATGGGCCGTAGCCTTTAGCGACTGGCTGCCCTTCGCCCATACCGAGCGAAGATTGTGGCCGCCCGGCGCAATAATGCCACAAAATTGCCGCCGCTTTCGGCTCTATGGGGTGAACCGTGGACGGGGACGCCGTACCTGCGGTAAGGAAATCTCAAGGTTAACGGGCGTACGGTCTTGCGAAGTCCCGCGCGAAGGCCCGGACCCTTGCACAAGACGATGAAGACGATCAGCGCACGATGTTCGCCAAATTTGCCCGTTCCGGTTTCCTGATCGCAGCCCTCGGCATCGCCGGCTGCACCAATTCCTCCGTGCAGGACTTCGCGCCGCAATATGCCAGCCGGCAGTTGCCCGAGAAGATCCTGGCGACCTTCCGCGCCAAGGACATGGACAAGAACGCGCCGATCATGGCGCGCATCTTCAAGGAAGAAAACACCGTCGAGATCTGGAAGCAGAAGCGCAACGGCCGTTACGACATCGTCGCGACCTATCCGATCTGCAAATGGTCGGGCAAGCTCGGGCCGAAATACACCGAGGGCGACCGCCAGGCGCCGGAAGGCTTCTACACCGTGCGGCCTTCGCAGATGAACCCGAAATCGGGCTATCACCTCTCCTTCAACATCGGCTTCCCCAACGCCTACGACCGCGTCAACGGCCGCACCGGCGCCAACCTGATGGTGCACGGCGCCTGCTCCTCGTCCGGCTGTTATTCGATGACCGATCCGCAAATCGAGGAAATCTATGCCTTCGGCCGCGACGCTTTCCAAGGTGGCCAGACCGAGTTCCAGATCGAGGCCTTCCCCTTCCGCATGACGGCCGCCAACATGGCGCGCTATCGCAACGACCCGAACTACGACTTCTGGAAGATGCTGAAGGTCGGCTACGACAATTTCGAGATCACCAAGGTGCCGCCGAAGGTGGACGTGTGCGAAAAGCGCTACGTTTTCAACCAGACGGCTCCGGCTGGCACCACCTTCAATCCGGCCGGCGCCTGCCCGGCCTCGACGCAATCCGACGCGCTGAAGGTCGCCTACACGGAATACCAAAGCAAATACGACGCCGCCTTCGCCAGCGCGCTCAACAGCTCGAAACCCGCGCCCAGGCCGACCATTCTCGGCACCAAGGAGGCCGCTCTGGTCGCCGACTGGTCGAAGCGCCGGGCTCGCGGCGAGCGCGTGACGATGGACCCGCCCGTCCTGGAGCCCGACGGCACCGTGATGCAGACGACGACCCGCATGGGCCGCATCGATTCGCCGCTCGGCCGCAAGATGGCAGCCCTCGACGCCGAGAACGCCGCCAAGCAGAAGGTCGCCGAGGAAAAAGCGGCCGCTGTCGCCGCGGCGAAAGCCGCCAAGGAAGCCGAGAAGCAGCGCATCGCCGAGGCGAAGGCGGCCAAGAAAGCCGGCAAGACAGTCCAGCCCGACGATGCGAACGCCATCGCCGTCGTGCCGCCGGACCAGGCCGCGCCGCAGGAAGCCGCCACCCAGACGGCATCGGGAGACGACACCATGGTCTCCAAGATGAAGAAGCGCCTGTTTGGCATGTTCGGCGGCTGACGCCGCCGTCCTCGGCACCCCCTGCCCCGCCGCGACCTCAAGACCGGGCTGTCCTTTCTCGTGCCGAAGGCCCGCAAGCGGCTGGCCGCCGCGCCGGCCGAAACGCGTGTTTGGCACCCTCGAAGTCCGGCACGCTTCATCCCCGCCACGCCCGGATTTTCGTCCGTCTGGCCATTGTCAAAGAGCGGACCTCGGTGAGTTGAGGTCGGGAAGACGGCGGTCGTCGGAACGCTGCCGAATTTCATAAAACTGCGATCCGAAGACCGCCGCCCGGCGATTTCCGTTCCCGTCCGTTCCGCTTCACCGCAGCTCACGATGGCAGCGTTTGCGCCGACACCGGCCGATGGCTTGCAACGCTCGTCCAGCGCGCGGGGGCCGTATTACCCCCCAGGGGGTGAAGAGCGGTCCGCGCAGCGGACGAAGAGCCAATTGCTTGGCTTTTCGAGCAATGAACGCCCGGCAGGGCCCTCGGACGGCCCTTCGCTACGGCTCAGGGCGTTCGGCGCCTATCATGATGCCACCGGCATCATGATTTTCTCGCTGCGCTCGAAACCGGCTTCTCACCCTTCCCGGCCCCGTCGCCACGTTAGCGACAAAGCGGAGGCGCCGCTCCCTTCCCACGCAATCACCGTCGCGACCGGTGTTCCCATGGAAGGGACTGACGGCGAGTATGACGTGGGTACGGGAGACGGGGATAAGTTTTTTGATTGGCCCGCCGGTAGCTAACCGCGCCCCGCGATCGCCAGCGGATTGTGCTCCAGCGCGGCGCGGTCGGGCGTGTCCACCGCCGGTCTGTTGGTCAGCGCCGAAAACAGCCGCTCGACATAGTCGGCCGGCATATCGAGCGTGATCAGCACAAGCCGCGTGCCGCGCCGCTCGTCGGGCCAGGCCGGCAACCGCGCCGGTGGATGCAGGAGCCGTTGCACGCCATGGATGACCAGCGGCCGCGATGGGTCTTCCGCCAGCTCGATGACACCCTTCATGCGCAGCAGCCTGTCTCCCTGCTGCGACCGCAACAGGTCGAGGAACATCTCGATCGCCGAAAACGGGATGGCGCCCTCATGCACAAGCGCATGCGTTTTCACGCGGCTGTCGTGGCGATGGTGATGCCCGTGTCCTTCATGGCCGCGCTCATGATGGTGATCGTGGCCATGCGCGTGCCCGTGGTCGTCCTCCGCCGCCTCGCCCAGCCAGCGGCGCACATCGGCGCTCTTGGTCGTCGGATCGTAGAGACCGCTATCGAGCAGGTCGGCGGCAGCGGCCTTGCCGGCGTCGAGGATGCGGGCACCGGCATTGATCGCCTTCAACCGCGCTTTCAGATCCCCGATGGCATCCGCACCGGCGAGATCTGTCTTGGTCAGCACCAGCCGGTCGGCCACCGCCGCCTGCTTCAACGCCTCGAGATGGGCATCGAGCGAGGCGGCGCCGTTGACCGCATCCACCAGCGTGACGACGCCGTCCAGCCGAAAGGCCTGCACCAGCGCCGGATGGCCCATGATCGATTGCAGCACCGGCGCCGGATCGGCGAGCCCGGTGGTTTCGATGACGATGCGTGCCAGCTTCTCGATGCGGCCGGTCTGCAAGCGGTCGACGAGATCGGCCAGCGTGTCGACCAGTTCGCCGCGCACCGTGCAGCACAGGCAGCCGTCGGAAAGCTGGATGATGCCGTCGGACGCCTGCTCGACCAGCAGGTGATCGATGGCGACCTCGCCGTATTCGTTGATGATGACGGCGGTGTCGGCGAGCGCCGGGTCCTTCAGCAGCCGGTTGAGCAGCGTCGTCTTGCCGGCGCCGAGAAAGCCGGTGAGCACGGTGACTGGAATGGGGAAGATGGCCATGTCAGTTCTTCGCCGCCTGGTCGCCTTCCGCGGACATCTCGAAGCCGGCCGGCGGCGGCAGGTCGGGCCGCCAGCTGGGGATCGGCACGTCGGCATATTGGTTGCCGGCCGCGTCCAGCATCGCCTTCGGCACCGGTCCGGTGGCGCCGCCGACATTGACAGCCACCAGCGTCGGATGCACCAGCTTTTCCTGATAGGGCGATTTCGGCTTGTCGGCGGCGGCCTTGGCCGGCGGTGCCTCGGACTGCTCTTCGGGCGTCTTCTTGTGGCAGACGACGTCGCGCAGGTCGTTGGCCGTCTCAGTGTCGCCATAGGGTTGCAGCGTCGCCAGTGTGGTCGATCCCTTGGACGGAACCGCGAAACCGGCATCGAGCAGGCGGGCGGCGGCTTCCGCGCGGCTGATCGCCGTCTGCTCGCCCAGCACAACGGCCACCAGCGTACGGCCGTCGCGCGTCGCCGAGCCGACCTGGTTGAAGCCGGACGGGCACACGAAGCCGGTCTTCATGCCGTCGGCGCCGTCGTAGCGGCCGATCAAAAGATTGTAGTTGGGGATCGTCCTCTTGCCGAAGGCCAGCCCCTCGATGGAAAACCACGGCGCATATTGCGGGAAATCGCGCCTGAGCGCCGTCACCAGAACGGCGATATCGCGCGCGGTGGTGTACTGCTCGGGCGAAAACAGGCCGTTGGGATTGACGAAATGCGAGCCGACCATGCCCAGCCGCGCGGCTTCCGCGTTCATGCGCTCGGCGAAGGCGGCCTGCGAGCCGCCGATGTTTTCGGCCACCGCCATGGCGATGTCGTTGGCCGATTTCACCAGCATCATCTTCAGCGCCGTATCGAGCCGAAGCACGGTGCCCGGCTTCAGCCCCATTTTCGACGGCGGCTCGGCGGCCGCATGTTTGGTGATCCTGATCGGCGAATCGAGCGCCGCCTCGCCCGCCTGAACCGCCCGGAAGGCGACATAGGCGGTCATCAGCTTCGACAACGAGGCCGGATACCAGCGCTTGAAGGCGTCCTCGTGCTCGATCACCTGGCCGCTCGACAGATCGAACAGGATGGTCGGGTTCGCCAATGCCGGCCGCGCGGCCGCAGCCAGCACGAGGGCCGCGCCGACCGCCAGTCGGGAAAATGCGAGGGAAATGCCTTGGCTCATCATGAAATCCGAAATCGCTCTTGCCGTCATCGCCCCGGCCTCCGTAAGGTTTTTCCCTACAGGGCCGCCAAAACGCGGTCCGCCCCCTCACGCGGATGCGCGACCGGTGCTATTTAGCCTATGTGACCTCACGATGGCAAAGCGCCGTCCGTCCACGATTGAAACTGCCGGGCGCGCGCGTCCGCCGAAAGCGAGTTGAAACGCCATGCCGATCCTGAACCGCGCCGCCGAGATGCAGGAGGAGGTCGCCGGCTGGCGCCGCCGCCTGCACCAGAATCCCGAGCTGAACTTCGACGTGTTCGAGACTGCCGCCTTCGTCACCGAGAAATTGAAGGCCTTCGGCTGCGACGAGGTGGTGACGGGGCTGGGCAAGACCGGCGTCGTCGGCATCATTCGCGGCCGCCGCGGCGACGGCTCGACGATCGGCATGCGCGCCGACATGGACGCCCTGCCGATCACCGAGATCACCGGCAAGCCCTATGCCTCGGGCACGCCCGGCAAGATGCACGCCTGCGGCCATGACGGCCACACCGCCATGTTGCTCGGCGCCGCCAAATACCTCGCCGAGACGCGCAATTTCGCCGGCTCCGTGGCCGTCATCTTCCAGCCGGCCGAGGAAGGCGGCGGCGGCGGCAATGAGATGGTCAAGGACGGCATGATGGACCGCTTTTCCATCGCCAAGGTGTTCGGCATGCACAACATGCCCGGCCTGCCCGTCGGCCAGTTCGCGCTGAAGCCCGGCGCGATCATGGCCGCCACCGCCGAATTCACCATCCGCATCAAGGGGCGCGGCGGCCATGCCGCCATGCCGCACGGCACGATCGACCCTGTCGTCATCGGCAGCCAGCTCGTCGGCGCCTTGCAGACGATCGCTTCGCGCAACACCGATCCGGTCGAATCGCTGGTCGTGTCCGTGACCAAGTTCCATGCCGGCGATGCCTACAACGTCATCCCCGAGACGGCGGAGCTGGCAGGCACCGTGCGCACGTTGAAGAAGGAGGTGGCCAAGAGCGCCGAGCAACGCCTGCGCGACGTGTGTGCCGGCATCGCCGCGACCTTCGGCGCCGAGATCGTGCTCGACTACGACGCCAACTATCCCGTCACCTTCAACCATCCGGAGGAAACCGTCTTTGCCGGCGACGTCGCCTCCGGCATCGCCGGCGAGGCGCAGGTGCATCGCGCCATCCAGCCGCTGATGGGCGGCGAGGATTTTTCCTACATGCTGGAAGCCCGCCCCGGCGCCTTCATCTTCATCGGCAACGGCGACAGCGCCGGCCTGCACCATCCCGCCTACGACTTCAACGACGAGGTCATTCCGCACGGCGTCAGCTACTGGGTCAAGCTGGCGGAAACGGCGCTGGCCGCGTAGGAGGCTTGCCTGCTGGCACGGCGCCGCGCGATCGCAGCTTCGGCCTTGGCGAAAGGCCGAGAAGCGGTTATGTGTCGCCCCGAGTGGTCCCGTAGCTCAGTAGGATAGAGCGGCAGATTCCTAATCTGTAGGTCACAGGTTCGATTCCTGTCGGGATCACCACGCAAGATCGGGCGTCCGTCCCGATCGTCTTTTCAGGAACCCGGAAGCCATGCCGAATCCGTTGCTCGCGCCGCGCCCGCAGACTTTCCTCGGCCTGCCTGCCGCAACGCAGCCGGTCGCGGGATCGGCGGTGATCTTCGGCGCCGTCCACGGCACGCCGTACGGGTCCGACACGCTCGGCGGTAACGGAGAAACCGGCCCCGACGCCGTGCGCCGCGCCGTCACCGCGTCCTCTGTCCACATCGACCACTGGGATTTCGACTTCGGCGGCCCGCTGCTCGCCGACGGCCGGTTCCAGGCGTTCGACCTCGGCGACGTTGTAACAACGCCCGACGATGCCGCCGGCAACCGGGACGCCATCGAGGCCGTCACCCATGCCGTGTCGGCGGCCGGCGCGGTGCCGATGCTGATCGGCGGCGACGATTCGGTCGCCATCCCCTTCATGCGCGCTTTGGGCGACGGCGAGCCGCTGCACCTGTTGCAGATCGACGCCCATATCGACTGGCGCGACGACATCGGCGGCGAGCGGCTCGGCTATTCCAGCACCATCCGCCGGGCTTCCGAGCTGGCGGGCGTCCAATCCATCACCCAATGCGGCATCCGCGCGGTGGGCAGCGCACGGCGGCAGGAGGTCGAGGCGGCGCTGGCCTGGGGCTCGAAACTCGTCACCGTCGCCGAGGCGCGCCGCATCGGCATGGCGGCGGTGGCGGAAGCGCTGCCGCGCGACCGGCCGCTGCTGATCCACATCGACTGCGACGCCATGGACCCCGGCACGGCGCCCGGCGTCAACGCGCTGTCGCCGGGTGGCTTCACGTTCCCGGAGATGACGGCGCTCATCGCCGCCGCCATGCAGGGCCGCAAGCTGGCTGGTTTTTCCATCGTCGAATTCCAGCCGAAGGCCGATGTCAACGACATCACCGCGACGGTCGTCGGCAGGCTGGTCTGCCACGTCCTCGGCCATCTGGCCCGCGCCGGCTGAACCCACGGTCCGAACGACGGCAACAGCCGCCTGCTCGGCAAAGGTTCCACACTGACCGCAGGATTTGCGCCTATCCGTCGGCCATCAGGATAAGCGCCGCCGGCTCGAACGTCACCGACACCATGGCGCCTTCCGCCACCGGCCGCACCACGTCCGGCGAGGACGCGAACAGTTCCGCCGCCGGGTCGGCCAGCGCGATGCGATATTCCATATGGTCGCCGAGATAGGAGCTTTTGAGGACGCGCCCTGAAAGGACGTCCTTCCGGCCGGCTCCCTCCGCGATCCGCACCGCGTGCGGCCGCACGGCCAGCACCGCCGGGCCGGGCCCGACGCCGCGGTCGGCGACGGCAAGCCGCGCCGGGCCGAGCTTCACCGCAGCCTGCCCGTCCTCGCACGACTCCACGGTGACGGCGAGCACGTTGGCGTCGCCCATGAAATCGGCGATGAAGCTGCTCCTCGGCTCGTTGTAGAGCTGGCGCGGCGTGCCGTCCTGGGCGATGCGCGCGGCATTCATGACGACGATGCGGTCGGAGACGGCGAGCGCCTCTTCCTGGTCGTGCGTGACATAGACGACGGTAAGCTTCAGCTCCTGCTGGAGATCGCGGATTTCCTCGCGCACGCGCCGCCGGAGCTTGGCGTCGAGGTTCGACAGCGGTTCGTCGAAGAGCAGCACCTTCGGCTCCAGCACGATGGCGCGGGCGACGGCCACGCGCTGCTGCTGGCCGCCGGAAAGCTCGCTCGGCTGGCGCCGCTCGTAGCCGGAAAGACCGACCAGCGACAGCTTCTCGGCCGCGCGCTCGGCAGCCTCGGCCTTGCCGAGCCCCATGGCGCGCAGGCCGTAGGAGACGTTTTCCATCACGTTCATGTGCGGAAACAGCGCATAGGACTGGAACACCATCGAGACGTCGCGCTCGGCCGCCGACAGCAGCGTCACGTCCTTGCCGTCGATGAGGATGCGGCCTTGGCTCGCCTGTTCCAGCCCGGCGATCAGCCTGAGCGTCGTCGTCTTGCCGCAGCCCGACGGTCCGAGCAGCGTCACCAGGCTGGCGGGTGCGATATCGAAGGAAACGGCGTCGACCGCCACCACCGCTCCGTAGCGTTTCGTCACCGCCTCGAAGCGCACGGCGGGCCGTTGCGCGCGCTCTGTATCCGCCGTTGCGGCCATCGCGTTCATGCCGTCTCCGCTCATAGCTGCGCCACCGCCGCCTCCGCCCCGGCCCGGCGCCGGCCGAGCCGCCGTTCGCCGATGAGAAGCTGAATGCCGACCAGGATCACCATCATGACGACGATCAGCACCGCCGCATAGACGATGGCGATGCCGTATTCGCCGACGTCGGCACGGCCGACGATGTAGACGGTGGCGAGATTGAAGCGGCCGGTGGCGAGGAAGATCACCGCGCTCACCGCCGTCACCGCGCGCACGAAGGAATAGATCATCGCCGTGACGACCGCCGGCTTGAGGATCGGCAGGAGGACGCGCCGCAGCGTCGCCAGCGACCGGGCGCCGAGCGTCAGCGAGGCTTCGTCGAGGCTCCGGTCGATCTGGTTGAGGTTGGCCACGCCGGCGCGGATCGCCACCGGCATGTTGCGGAAGACGAAGGAGATGACGATGATGAGCCCGGTGCCGGTCAACTGCACCGGCGGCACGTTGAAGGCCAGGATATAGCTGATGCCGACCACCGTGCCGGGAATGGCGAAGCTCATCATCGCCAGGAATTCGAACAGCGTGCGCCCGGCGAAATACTGGCGCTCCAGCAGCCAGGCGGTGAGGATGCCGAGCGCCGCCGTGAACGGCATCGCCACCAGCGCCAGCCCGATCGTCATCAGCAGCGAGGGCCAGGCCGAGCCGCTGAGGAACCAGCCGTCGACGCCCTTCTCGACGGAAAAGGCGGTGAGGAAATAGTGCAGCGTCGGCGTGTTGTCGCGGCCGATCTGCTCGACGAAGCCCCCGGACAGGATGATGGCGTAGACGACGACCGTCAGCAGCAGCCACGGCAGCGCGGCGGCGTAGCAGCCGAAGCGCAGCGGGCCAGGCAGCGGCGCCGGCACGCCGCCGTCGCCCTTGCCCGAAACAGTGACGTAGCTGCGGCCGCCGACCCAGCGCCGCTGCGCCAGGAAGGCGGCGATGGTGAAGGCGAGCAGCACGATCGCCAGCACCGCCGCGCGTCCCTGGTCGTGCGCGGCGCCCACCACGGCAAAGAAGATGTCGGTGGACAGCACGTTGAAGTTGCCGCCCAGCACCAGCGGATTGGCGAAGTCGGCCATGCTCTCGATGAAGGAGATGAGGAAGGCGCTGGCCAGCCCCGGCCGAATCAGCGGCCACGTCACCGTGCGGAAGGTACGCCAGCGGCTGGCGCGCAAGGTCTGCGAGGCCTCCTCCATCGAGGGGCTGACGCCTTGCAGCACGCCGACCAGCACTAGGAAGGCGATCGGCGTGAAGGCCAGCACCTGCGCCATGGTGATGCCGGCCATGCCGTAAATCCAGCGGCTGCGCGGAATGCCGAGGTGAGCCGAAAGGAAGGTGGTGACGATGCCGGCGCGGCCGAACAGCAGGATCAGCGCCAGGCCGATGACGAAGGGCGGCGTGATGATGGGCAGGATGGAGAGGCTGCGCAGCAGCCATTTCGCCCTGAGCCGGGTTCGCAGCGCAATCAGCGCCAGCGCGAGCCCGAGCACGGTGCACAGCACCCCGACCAGCACCGCCACCGCGACCGTGTTCCAGGCGACGCCGCAGCTGCCGGCGCCGCGCAGGCAGCCGAGGCTCCATATGTTGGCGCTGAACAGCTTTTCGGCGAACAGCCCCGGTACGACGTTGCCGTCATTGTCCTTCACCGCCGAAGCGAGGATGGAAAACAGCGGATAGGCGACGAACAGGATCAGCGAGGCGATGACCAGAAGCAGCGCGCCGACGACGAAGCGGTCGCCCTTGCACCAGCCGCGCGCCGCCATATCCAGCGCGACCAGCATCAGCATGGCGGCGGCATAGGCCACCGCACCCCAGCCTAGGCCGGGCTGAGTGGGGCCGGGCGTGCCGGCAAGCGCGGCCAGCCAGGAAAAGCCCCAGCCGGAATGAATGATGGAAAACCCCTCGGCGACCAGCCAGGCAAGGCCGAGCCCGCCGGCCACGCCAAGGCCGCGCAGGCGCCCTTGCCACAGCCGCCAGCCGGCGAGCAGGAGCGGCAGAGCCAGCGGCAGGAGCCAAGGCCGCTGGCCGCTCAACAGCATGGCCGGCGCCGCCTCCGCCGGACGGGAAAACCAGTCGAAGGAGAAAAAGCCGCCTTCGACCTTGTACCAGGGCAGCAGGACAAAACCGGCGCAGCCGAGCAGCAGCCAGGCAAGGGCCGCGCGGTCGCCCGCAGCCCCGCCGGACATGCGCTGGGAGGTTGCCGGCCGTGTCATGCCGGCCCGTCCGGCCGTCCGAGGCCGTCACCGCATGAGCGCGGACACCGGCCGGCCCCGCACGCCGCGGCGGCCGGCACCGGAAGAGCCCAGGTCAAGCGCTCAGCCGCCGTTGCGGACTTCGTCGCTGAAGCGCTTCAGCAGTTTCTTGCGCACTTCGGACGAGCCGTATTTGGCAAAGTCGTAGTCGATCAGCTTGATCTTGGAGAGGTCCGGCGCTTCCGGCGGCACCGGCGTGTCCTTGTTCGACGGGATCTGGTAGCTGCCGTTCGGCGCCGCCAGTTTCTGGGCATCGACCGAAAGAGCCCAGTCGTAATATTTCTGCGCTTCGTCGAGATGTTTGGCGCCCTTGACGATGCTCATCGAACCGATCTCGTAGCCGGTGCCCTCGCAAGGCGACACCACCTTGACCGCCGTGTTCTGCTTGGCGGCGTTGATGACGTCGTGCTGGAAGGCGATGCCGACCAGCGTTTCGCCCTTGCCGACGGCCAGCGCCGGTGCGGCGCCCGCCTTGGTGTATTCGGCGATGTTCTTGTTGAGCTGCTTGAAATAGTCGATCGCCTTGTCCTCGCCCATCAGTTGCACCATGGTGGCCAGCGCCGTCCAGGCGGTGCCGGACGAATTCGGATCGGCCATCTCGACCTCGCCCTCGAACTCCGGCTTGATGAGGTCGGCCCAGCATTCGGGCGCCTTGAGGTTGCGCTGCTTCAGGTCCTCTTCGTTGTAGCCGTAGCCCAGTGCGCCAAGATAGATGCCGACGGTGCGGTACTTCGAGCGCTCCGCCTGCTTCTGCGCCCAGTCGCGCAGGTTCGGCAGCACGGCGGACTTGTACTCCTCGGTCAGCCCCTCCTCGGCTGCCTGCAAGTGCGGGTCGCCGGTGCCGCCCCACCAGATGTCCGCCTGCGGGTTGGCCTTTTCGGCACGCAACCGGGCGTAGATTTCGCCGGCGCTCATGCGCGTCATGTCGACGTTGACGCCGGTCTGTTTCTGGTAGGTCGTCGCCATCGCCCGGCACCAGGCCTCGTCGACGCCGCAATACATGACGAGGTTGCGGTCGGCCGCCTTCGCGCCGCCGGCCAACCCTGCCAGCCCCAGCGCCAACGCGCCGGCCGCCACCCAGGCCGATTGCCTGCCGCGGCTTCGTTTTCCCGTGTCCGTCATCGTTCTTCCTCCCTTGTCGTTGTCATCCTTCGCCGGCCGCACGAGGCGCCGGCAGGCCCGCCAGCGGAATGCCGATCGTCTGCGACAACGCCGCCGCCACGCCAGGCGCCGCCGCCAGCACCGGGTTGCCGCTCGCCAGGCCGCCGCCGTCGAGAAAACGGTTGGTGAGGCCTCCCGCCTCGTCCACCAGAAGCAGGCCGGCCAGGCAGTCCCAGGCGTTGATGTGCAGCTCGGCATAGGCATCCGAGCGGCCGTCCGCCACATAGGCCAGGCCCAGCGCGCCGGAACCCGAGCGGCGCACGTTGGCGCCCAGCGCCAGCACCAGCGAAACCTTGTCGAGATAGGCCTGGTTGGGCACGCGCGGCGACCAGCCGATCTCCACGCTGGCGCGGTCGAACCCTTGCGTGCCGGCGACGCGGATCGGCGCGCCGTTGCGGCTGGCGCCACGGCCCCGCCGGGCGAAATAGGTCTCGCCGAGAACCGGATTGGCGATGCCGCCGATTTCGGTGACGCCCGCCTCGACGAAAGCGATGGAGATGCAGAAATGCGGGATGCCGCGCGCGAAATTGGCCGTTCCGTCGATCGGGTCGACGACCCAGACGTGCGACGCCCCGCCGCTGGCGCCGCTCTCCTCTCCGACGAAGCCGTCCTCCGGAAACGCCTGCGCCAGCCGCGCGCGGATATGCGCCTCAACCTTGCCGTCCGTCTCGGTCAAAAAATCCTGCGGCCCCTTCATCGAAGTGCCCGCCGATGCGCCGCCCGCAGCAGCGCCGCCGAGACGGGCATAGCCGTCCATGGCCATGACGCCGGCGGAAGCCAGCAGTTCGCGGCAGACAGCCTCGCGGCGATCTAAATCCTCGACCGTCAGCGGCGCCAAGATCTCGCCCTTCCGCATCGGCCTGCCAGATATGATGCCGGCTTCTCAGCCATCTTCGGGCGATCCTCCCAATCGCATTTGCACGGCTGTGCAAACCTGTTGCAATCGCCGCCGCGAGTCAAGGCCGGGATCGCCCTTGCCGCGCCGGACACACCAGGCATCGCCCATGAGCAGATCGGCCGTGGCCTGATCGGTCATCCGACTTGAAGATCTATGCACTTGTGTGCAAAAAGACGACAGGCATACCCACCGGGGCAGGTCGTGAAGCAGCCGAAGGCCAGGGCCGGATTTTCCAGCGCGAGGCAGGTCGCGGAACTCGCCGGCGTGTCGCGCTCGGCCGTCTCGCGCACCTTCACGCCGGGCGCCAGCGTCTCGGAAGAGACGCGCGAGCGCGTCCTCGATGCCGCCGACAGGCTCGGCTATCACGTCAACCATCTGGCGCGCGGGCTGATGCGCACCACCACCGGCATCGTCTGCGTGATCGCCACCGACAGCGACACCCCCTATCAGGGGCGCATGCTGCGCGCACTGATCCAGCACCTGCGCGACGCCGGCAAGGTCTGCATGGTCTTCAACACCGCAGGCCCCGCCGTCGACGTCGGAGAGGCGCTGCGCAACACGCTGAACTACCGTGCCGACGCCACCATCGTGCTGTCCGGCACGCCGTCGCCGACCCTCATCCGCACCTGCATGGACAGCGGCCAGCGCATGGTGCTCATCAACCGCGACGACCGGCTTGGCGGCGCCCACAACATCGGTGTCGACAACGAAACGGCGGCCGAGGCAGCCCTGCATGCCTTCCTGCGCGCCGGCTGCCGGCACCCGGCGCTGGTGACGTCCGCCGCCGGCACGCCGAGCCTGCTGGCGCGCGAACGCGCTTTCATCGCCGCCGCCGGCCGCGAGGGGCTGGAGGTGCTGGTCTGGCGCGAGGGCCGCACCGGTTACGAGACGGGGGCGGAAGGCGCACGGCGGCTATTCGCCGCCCGGCAGCGCCCGGACGCAGCCTTCTGCGTCACCGACCTGATCGCCTGCGGCTTCCTCGACGCCGCCCGCCACGAATTCGGCCTTGCCGTGCCGCGCGACCTGTGCGTCATCGGCTTCGACGATATTGAACAGGCGGGCTGGGCCTCCTACCGGCTGACCACCTTTGCACCGCCGGTCGAGGAGATCGCCACCCGTGCCGTCGAAATGGCCGTGACCGAGCCCGGCGCCGACCCGGCGGACCGCGACGCCGTCTGCCATGCACCGATGGTGTGGCGCGCCACGGTCCGGCCGGGCTGACGTCCTCGACCGTCCCGGCCATCCTTCCGACAGCAGTCCCGCACGTCGCCGGCGCCACGATTGTGCTGGCGTTGCCGCCGCTTTTGGCGGAATACTGGCGCGGCGGCCGGGCCTTCGCCCCTGCCGCGGGTCCGGTCGAAGCGGGAGACAGTCCATGGCAGACGACAGACATGAACGTATCAGCCAGCGCGCCTATGCGATCTGGGAACGCGAAGGGCGCAAGGACGGCGACCACGAACGGCACTGGCTCCAGGCGACCGGCGAGATCGACGCCGAGGACGCCGCGCCGGCCGCCAGGCCCGCCCGCAAGCCGGCTAAACCACGCAAGGCGGCGACCGGACCGGTAAAAGCCGACGCGGCGCGCGCAAACGGCGCCGGGGCGGCAACGCCGGCCAAGGCAGCGGCCAAGCCCGCCGCCGGAAAGGTTGCCCGCGCACCGCGCAAGGCCAAGGCCTGATGGCGGCGGGCGGCTGCCCTGTATCTTCGTGCGGCCGCCCAGCCCTCACTCGGTGATGACGATGCTGGTATTGGCCGGACCGAACGTCTCGACGAGCTGGTAAAAGTCCGCGGCCGCCGCCGGATGCAGGCGCACGCAGCCATGCGAGGCCGGTTGCCCGAGACGCTTGATGTAGGTCGTCGCATGCACGGCATAGCCGCCGTGAAAGAAGACCGAATGCGGCATCGGCGCGTTGTCGTATTTGCGCGAATACCACGTCTCTTCCAACCGGGTCGGCTTGTAGGAGCCGGTGGGCGTTCCATGGCCCTTGCGCCCGGTCGAAACTTTCCATTCGAAGGCCGGGCGGCCGTCGACCAGCACCTGCATGCGCTGCTGCGAGATGGAAACCCGCGCGACCAGCCTGCCGGCATGCGCCGTACCCCCTCCCGCACCGAACAGGATGGCCGCGCCGGCGAGAGCGACGGCGGCGACGTTGATGAGCTTCGCGGAAACGGTGGTGATCATGATGTCCTCCATGGGCCGGATGGCCGGCGTCAGATTCGATGGCGGACTTATTGCGGGATCGTGTTTCGATTGAATTTCGCAAAATGGTCGTTTTGGTTTCGATATTGTTTCTGATGGAAGCGAAAACCGGCTGCCAACAGAATAAGAGAGGCACGCTTTTCCTGAAGACCTGTGTAGCCTGCGTATTTTTGCCTGAAATTGCCAATGTCAGGCCAAATCGCCAGATCAATGGCTTTCTGAAGCGAAAGAATCCGAAACCGATCTGCAACAGAATTGACACCGCGCGGCATGAAGCCGATACACGCGGCGCACAATCTGGCGGCAACGGAAACAGCAGGTCCGAAACCGTCGATGAGCATCACCAGCAAGGTCGCTTCCACGTTTCTTGGCATAGGTGCCGCGATTGCCGCGGCCGCCGGCGTTGAAGTCCTGGCCAGCCATGGCGACGTCGTGGCGGTACAGGCCGGCATGTCGCAGGCGGAAGTCTCGACGCTGCATGCCGCGCTGTTCTTCGCCACGGTCTGGATCGTCTCCAGCCTGCGCATCCACCGGCTCCTGGCCCTCTGGCGGGTTGGCTTCGGGCTGAGAGCGATGCGCGGCGCCTCCGGCGGCTTGCAGCCGAGAGGACCGAAGGCCCGCGCCGTCACGGGGGGCTCCGTCGGCGGCGCGGGCGCTTCGGGGAAACCCGGACGCCGACGGCAGGCAAACGCGAACGACAACGGCGACACCCGCCAGTTGATCGACAATTTCAGGGGCTGAAGGCCATGAACAGGAAACGTGCCGCCGCCGTGCTGTCGGCCCTGCTTTATGCGCAGGGCCTGCTCGGCTTCGCCGGCCTCGCCGCCCTGCTGATGAAGGCGCACGCCGTCGACACGCCGATCGTCGCCGCCGTTGCCGCGGCGGATATGCCGGCCTTGCCGTGCTGACGGCGGACCGCCGCCCCGCTTCAGCCGTCGGCCGTGTCCGCGCCGACGGTGACGGGCGGGTCGAACCGGTAGCCGGCACCGCGAATGGTGGTGATGGTTTCGGTGTCGAGCTTGCGCCTCAACCGCACGATGCGCGAATCGATCGAGCGGTCGAAGGCCTCCGCGTTTTCGGCCGGCGCGGCGGCGATGATGTCGTCGCGCGTCAGCACCTTGCGCGGGCTGGCGACGAACAGGCGCAGCAGCGCCACCTGGCCGGGCGAAAGCTGCTCTTCCGTGCCGGAACGGTGCATGACCATGGCCGAGCGCAGGTCCACCGTCGCGTTCTCCAGCACCACCAGTTCGGCCGCGCCGCGCCCGCGCCGCGCCAGCAGGCCGCCGATACGCGCCGCCAGTTCGCGCACCACCAGCGGGCTTTCGACGACGTCGGCCGCGCCCAGTTCCAGCGCCAGCACCTTGTCCACCAGATCTTTCGGCCGGCAGATCAGCACGAAGTCCGGTCCGCCTTCGCCGCCGTGCCGCTTCAAGAGGTCGCGTCCGTCCGCCTGGCTGAGATCGTCGCCGATCACCGCCACGTCGATGCCGCGCCCGCCGAGCAGCGAATCCGCCTGCCACGCCTGCGCGACCTTGCGCACGTCGTGGCCGCGCCGCTCCAGATGGCCGGCCAGATCGTCGGCCACCACTTCCGCCACGCACACCAGCGCCACAACCGCCCGTGCTGCCATCCAAGCCCCCCGCCCGATGTGAGCCCCTAGACAACATGTTTATACCCAATCTACTTTCCGCCGAAAGCGGGGACGAAACGGCCGTGCGTGCCAAAATCATCATTGTTGAGGACGAGCCCGATCTTCGGGACGCGGTGGCCGAATATCTCGCCGCCAACGGCTATGACGTCGCGACCGCCGGGAATGCCGCGGAAGCCCGGCCGATGCTGGAAAGCGGCGCCTTCCACCTAGCCTTGCTCGATATCGCCATGCCCGGCGAGGACGGCCTGTCGCTCGGCCGCTGGCTGCGCTCGAAAATGCCGACCGGCATCATCTACGCCACCGCCGCCGGCACCCCGCTCGACCGCATCGTCGGGCTGGAGATCGGCGCCGACGACTATATCGTCAAACCCTACGAGCTGCGCGAAGTGCTGGCCAGGGTTCGCTCGGTGCTGCGCCGCGTGCCGCAGCCCTCGCCGCCGCAGCCGGCGGGCGCGAAAACGGCCGCCGGGCCCGGCCGCGGCGCCATGCGCTTCGGTCCGTTCTCGGTCGATCTCGACGGCAGGCTGGTGACGGGGCCGGGCGGAACCGTGGTCGATCTCGCCAGAAGCGAATTCGACGTGCTGGAGGTTTTCCTGACCCGCGCCAACCGGGTGCTGACGCGCACGGCGATTTCGGAAGCCATCGGCCTCGCCGAAGACGTAGAAGCCTCGCGCGCCGTGGATATCCGCATCATGCGCCTGCGCAAGAAGATCGAGGCGGACCCCGCCGATCCGAAGTTCCTGCGCACGGTGCGCGGCGAAGGCTATCTCTTTTCGCTGCCGGCCGGCGACGAACGCGGCCGCTAGGAAAAGCAGGCGATGGACCGGCCGCTGCACAGGACGGAAGCGAGGCTGCCTTCGAGCAGCACCGCGCCCAAGGAAGACAGCCCCGCCGTCGCCGCCGCGCGCATCGCCCGGCGCCTGCGCGAAGCCGTCGACTGGCGCGGCGAGATCGTCGAACTGCTCGAACTGCTGGGGCGCTCCTGCACCGGCCACCGGGCCATCCTGTTCCGGCTCGAGGACATGGCCGGCCAGGGCCTCACCCAGTCGGTCGTCTCCTACTGGGTCGACGGGTCCATCGCCGAGATCGCGGCGCCGCCGTCCATCATCCCGCAGGCCGTCGTCCACATGGACCCGCTGCTCGGCAAGGTCGCCCAGGAGGGCCGGCAAGGCAAGATGTTCGCCGGCCTCACGCGCGATATCGAAGGTTTTCTGCGCCGGGATTTCGAGAACCAGCGCATCGTTTCCTTCCTGTCGGTGCCGGTGTGGGCCAACGGCACGCCCTGGGGCTCTCTGGCCGTCAACGACTGCGTCGAGGAACGCATCTGGAGCGACGAGATCAAGGCCGCGCTTGAGATCGTGGCGCTGGCCGTGGGCGACGCGATCGAGCGCCTGCAATCCGACCAGCATGTCAGCGAGGTGGTGCGCCGCACCATGATCCAGGCATCGCTCGACGCCATCATCGTCATCGACGAGACAGGCGCCGTCATCGAGTTCAATCCGGCGGCCGAGAAGATGTTCGGCTACCGGCGCGCCGACATCCTCGGCCGCGACCTGCTGTACATGATCGTACCCCACTATTATCGCCGGGGCTACGCGACCGGGGCCGAATACATGGCGGGACGCGGCGCGCCGATGATCGGCCAGCGGCTGGAGACGGTGACGCAGAACGCCGCCGGCGAAGTCTTCCCGATCGAACTGACGGCGACCGAGATCAAGGTGGCCGACCGGCGGCTGATCTTCGGCTCGATCCGCGACCTGCGCGAAAAACTGCGCGCCGAGGAAGAAATCCACCGCCAGCGCGAAAGGCTGCACCAGAACGAGAAGATGGCGGCGATGGGCTCGCTGCTGGCCGGCGTCTCGCACGAGTTGAACAACCCGCTTGCCGTCGTGGTGGCGCAATCGACGCTGCTGCATGAATTCGCCGCCGACGCGCCGACCAAGCTGCGCGCCGAGAAGGTGCGAGCCGCCGCCGAGCGCTGCGGCCGTATCGTCAAGAGCTTCCTGTCGATGGTCCGGCTGCATCCGTCCAGCCAGGCGGAAACGGATCTCAACCAGGTGGTGCGCGCCGCACTGGAACTGACCGCCTACGGCGCGCGTTCCAACGGCATTCTCATCGACAGCGATTTCGCCGACGGGCCGCTGCTGGCGATGGCCGACGCCGACCACATCACCCAGGTCGCGGCGAACTTCCTCATCAACAGCCAGCACGCGCTGGCCGGCGTGCAGGACGAGCGCCGGATCGTCGTGCGCACCTGGCGCGCCGACAACGGCAATCCCCGCTTTTCCGTCGAGGACAACGGGCCGGGGGTGCCGCAGGCGATCCGCCACCGCATCTTCGAATCCTACTTCACCACCAAGCCCGTCGGCGTCGGCACCGGCATCGGCCTGTCGATCTCGAAATCCATCGTCGAACGCCACGAAGGGCATGTCTGGTTCGAGGAGGCCGAACCGCACGGCGCGCGCTTCGTCGTGGAACTCCCCGGCATCGCAGCAGGCACGGCGGTGACTGCCGAGGGGCGCAACAAATCCACCGGCCTGCGCCATGCCCTGATCATCGACGACGAGCCCGATGTCGCCGCCTCGCTGTCGGACATTCTCGAACTGATGGGCGTCAAGTCGCGCATTGCGCGAAGCTGGCTGTCGCTTGCCGAGACGCTGCCGGTTCCCGAGCCGGACATCGTGTTCTCGGACCTGCGCATGCCTGGAACCGGCGGCCTGGAAATCTATCGCCGGCTACAGGCCGAAAGACCGGCGCTGGCGCGGCGCTTCGTCATCGTCACCGGCGATCTCGTCGGCGCCAAGGCCGAGATCGAAGCCCTGCCGGCAGCCGAGCGGCCGCTGATCCTGGAAAAGCCATTCTCGACGCTCGACGTCCGCGGCGTGCTGGCCGCCGTCGCGGAAGCGGCCGGATAACAGGCCGTTTCCTTCGACAAAGGCAAAAAAACTCCCGCAAGCCGGAGGCTGCGGGAGCAGTTGCGCCTGAGACGGCGGGGAGGATCAGACAAAACAAGCCGGGCGATCACACATAGGCGATCAGCCCGGAACGGGCCGGCTCTGCCGGAGACGGCGTGCAGGCGCCCGGTACCGGCGGGGCGGCGATCCGCGCCGGCGAAGCGACGACCGCCCTCCGCAGGCGGCCCGTCTTCGGTGTGGTATGCGGCCTCTCGACGGTCTGGGCCGGCAGATCGAGGGAGGCAAGGGCCGAGCCGCTCGCCGGCGCAAGCATCATGCCGGCAAGCGCGCCGGCGGTGACGGCGCCGATCAGGCCCAGCGGCTGCGCGCCGGCGCGCAAACGCCAACCCAGCCGGCGGCCTGATCGCCGGGAAAATTCATCGCGCCGCGACGGCGGCAAACAGTTTGAAAAAGCGGGTGTGCGCATCATCGCTGCCCTCGGATCTTTCCGTGTCTGGAATGGTCCGAAGGTAGATCCGGGACGTAACCGGCGCGTGGTGGACAAAAAGGCCGGTGTAACGGCCCTTGAAACGATGGCGGCCGACCCCGCTCCGCCATCGAAAGGGCGCGCTCGCCCCGCCGGTCAGGCGTAGACGAGCAAGAGGTCCTTGGCGTCGATCTGGTCGCCGGCGCGCACCAGCACCTCGGCGATCGTGCCGTCGCGCTCGGCGTGCAGCGCCGTCTCCATCTTCATCGCCTCGATGGAAAGCAGCACGTCGCCGGCCTTCACCGCCTGCCCGGCCGACACCGAAACGCCGGAGACGACGCCCGGCATCGGCGCGCCGAGATGCGCCTCGTTGCCGGCGTCGGCCTTCGCTCGTACCTTGCCGGCCGCAGCGCCATGGATACGGTCCGGCACCTTGATGCGGCGCGGCTGGCCGTTCAACTCGAAGAAGACCGTCATCATCCCCTTCTCGTCGGTATCGCCCATGGCAAGGCAGCGGATCACCAGCGTCTTGCCCTTCTCGATGTCGACGAAGATCTCGTCCTCCGGCTTCATGCCGTAGAAATAGGTCGGCGTCGGCAGCACGCTGACCGGACCGTAGGTTTCGTGCGCGGCGGCGAAGTCGGCAAACACTTTCGGATACATCAGCCAGGAAGCGAATTCCTGCTCCGACAGCGGCCGGCCGATCTTCTCCTCGACCGCCTTGCGGCTTTTCTCCAGGTCGGCGGGCTTGAGCAGCGAGCCGGGCCGCACCGTATAGGGCTTGTCGCCCTTGAGCGCCTTCTTCTGCAAGGCGGCGGGCCAGCCGCCCGGCGACTGGCCGAGATCGCCGCGCAGCATGGACACGACCGAATCCGGGAAGGCGATGTCTCTGGCCGGGTTCTCGACGTCGGCGACGGTGAGGTCCTGCGAAACCATCATCAGCGCCATGTCGCCCACCACCTTGGACGACGGCGTCACCTTGACGATATCGCCGAACATCAGGTTGACGTCGTGATAGGCCTGCGCCACCTCGTGCCAGCGCGTCTCCAGCCCGAGCGAGCGGGCCTGCTCTTTCAGGTTGGTGAACTGGCCGCCCGGCATCTCGTGCAGGTAGACCTCCGAGGCCGGCCCTTTCAGGTCCGTTTCAAAGGCGGCGTACTGGTTGCGCACCGCTTCCCAGTAGAACGAAATCTTGCGAATCCAGGCGGGATCGAGGTCGGGCGCGCGCTCGCCGCCCTTCAGCGCCTCGACGATGGAGCCGAGACAGGGCTGCGAGGTGTTGCCCGAGAACGAATCCATCGCCGCGTCGATCGCATCGGCCCCCGCTTCCACGGCGGCCAGCACGGTCGCCGCCGACAGGCCCGATGTGTCGTGCGTATGGAAATGGATCGGCAGGTCGGTCGCCTCGCGCAGCGCCTTGAACAGGACGCGCGCCGCACCCGGCTTGAGCAGGCCGGCCATGTCCTTGACGGCGATGATATGGGCGCCCGCAGCTTCCAGTTCGCCGGCCAGCCCGACATAGTATTTCAGGTCATACTTGGCGCGGGCCGGATCGAGGATATCGCCGGTATAGCACATCGCCGCCTCGATCAGCTTACCCTCGGCGCCGACCGCGTCCATGGCGACGCGCATGTTCTCGACCCAGTTCAGGCAGTCGAAGACGCGGAACAGGTCGATGCCGCCGCGCGCCGCCTCACGCACGAAATGCTGCACGACGTTGTCGGGGTAATTGGTGTAGCCGACACCGTTGGCGCCGCGCAGGAGCATCTGCAACAGGATGTTGGGCGCCTTCTCGCGGATCAGCGAAAGCCGTTCCCACGGGTCTTCGGTGAGGAAGCGCATGGCGACGTCGAAGGTCGCGCCGCCCCAGCATTCCAGCGACAGAAGTTGCGGCAGCGCTCGCGCGTAAGTGCCGGCGATGCGGGCGATATCGTGCGTGCGCACCCGTGTGGCGAGCAGCGACTGATGGCCGTCGCGCATGGTCGTGTCGGTGACGAGCACGCGCTTTTCGGCGCGCATCCACTGGCCGAACTTTTCCGGCCCCAGCGCATCGAGCCGGGTCTTGGTGCCTTCCGGTACCGGCGCGGTGTACCAGGGAATGACCGGCGCCGCGGCATCCGGGTTCGGCCGCGGCCGGCCGCGCGTCTCGGGATGGCCGTTGACCGACACGTCGGCCAGGTAGTTGAGCAGCTTGGTGGCGCGGTCCTGCCGCTTCACCTGCTGGAACAGTTCCGGCGTCGTGTCGATGAACTTCGTCGTGTAGGAATTGTCGGCGAAGGCCGGGTGGTTGATGATCGCCTCGAGGAAGGTGAGGTTCGTCGCCACGCCACGGATGCGGAATTCGCGCAGCGCCCGCGTCATGCGCGAGATGGCTTCATGCGGCGTCGGTGCCCACGCCGTCACCTTCTCCAGCAGCGGATCGTAGTAGCGGGTGATGACGGCGCCCGAATAGGCCGTGCCGCCGTCGAGCCGGATGCCGAAACCGGTGGCGCCGCGATAGGCGGTGATGCGGCCGTAATCCGGGATGAAATTCTGTTCCGGGTCTTCCGTGGTGATACGGCATTGCAGGGCATGGCCGTTGAGCCGGATGTCCTTTTGCGCCGGCACACCCGATTCAGGAGAGCCGATGGCGAAGCCGTCGAGGATATGGATCTGCGCCTTGACGATATCGATGCCGGTGACTTGTTCCGTCACGGTGTGCTCGACCTGGATGCGCGGATTGACCTCGATGAAATAGAATTTGCCGCTGTCGGCGTCCATCAGGAACTCGACCGTGCCGGCGCCGATGTAGCTGGTTTCGCGGGCGATCTTGAGCGCGTAGGAACACAGTTCCTGCCGTTGCGCGTCGCCGAGATAAGGCGCCGGCGCGCGCTCGACGACCTTCTGGTTGCGGCGCTGGATCGAACAGTCGCGCTCGAAAAGATGCACGACGTTGCCTTGGCGGTCGCCCAGCACCTGCACTTCGACATGGCGCGCGCGCTCGACCAGCTTTTCGAGATAGACTTCGTCCTTGCCGAAGGCGGCCTTCGCCTCGCGCTTGCCTTCGTTGACCTCGCGGGCGAGATCGGCCTCCGAGCGGATGGCGCGCATGCCGCGGCCGCCGCCGCCCCACGACGCCTTCAGCATCAGCGGATAGCCGATACCGGCGGCGAGTTTCTTGACCGCCTCCATGTCGTCGGGCAGCGGGTCGGTCGCCGGCACCACCGGCACCCCGACCTCGACAGCGAGATTGCGCGCCGCCACCTTGTTGCCGAGCCGGCGCATCGTCTCCGGCTTCGGGCCGATGAAGGTGATGCCGGCCTCCGCGCAGGCCTCCGCGAACTCCGGGCTTTCCGACAGCAGCCCGTAGCCGGGATGGACGGCGTCGGCGCCGGAGAGCTTGGCCACCCGCATGATCTCGTCGATGGAGAGATAGCTCTCGATCGGCCCCATATCCTTGGCCAGCCACGGCCCGCGCCCGACCTGGTAGCTCTCGTCCGCCTTGAAGCGGTGCAGCGAATATTTGTCCTCCTCGGCCCAGATCGCGACGGTCTTGATGCCCAGTTCGTTCGCCGCGCGAAAGACGCGGATGGCGATTTCGGACCGGTTGGCGACGAGGATCTTGCTGATGGCCAAGAGCGCGCTCCCGTTGGGGAAAGTTTGAGGCGGCTCATGAATAACGGGAAAATGTTGCGGTGCAAACAAAATCGCAGATGGAATTTTAAACCGGTTGAACGAGCCGGAACCAACATCGGGGACCGACCGGCCGACAAACAAAAAGGCCCGGCGCATGCGCCGGGCCTCCGAAGGATCGAGGACGATCCGTTATTTCGGGAACCACGAGATCTTGCCGTCGTCGCCCTTGCGCCATTCGTACATGACGTAGCCCGGCAGCTTCGGGTCGCCCTTCGCGTCGAAGGCGAGGTCGCCCAGCACCGTCTTGAACGGACCCTTTTCATGCAACGCCTTGGCCACTTCCTGCGGATCGTTCGACTTGGCCGCGTTCGCGGCGGCTGCGATGACCTGCATGGTGGCATAAGAGTAAAGCGTGTAGGCTTCCGGCTCGAAGCCCGCTGCGCGGAACTTCTCGACGATTTCCTTGTTGGCCGGGTTCAGGCGCGGATCGGGGCCGAACGTGTTGAGCGTGCCGATCACCGCGTCGCCGGCGATGGCAGCCAGCTCGTTGGTGACGATGCCGTCGCCCGACATCAGCTTGGCCTTCAGGCCCTGGTCGGCCGCCTGGCGAATGATCAGGCCGGCTTCGGTGTGCAGGCCGCCCCAGTAGATCAGGGTCACGCCGGCTTCCTTCATCTTGGCGATGAGGGCCGAGAAGTCCTTGTCGCCGACGTTGACGCCTTCGTACATCACTTCCTTGATGCCGTTGGCGTTCATCGCCTTCTTGGTTTCGTCGGCAAGGCCCTGGCCGTACGGCGTCTTGTCGTGGATGACGGCGACCTTGGCGTCCTTGAAGTTGTCGGCGATGTACTTGCCGGCGATACCGCCCTGCTGGTCGTCACGGCCGCAGACGCGGAACGTGTTCCACAGGCCGCGCTCGGTCAGCTGCGGATTGGTCGCGGCCGGCGACACGACAACCATGCCGTTCTCGGCATAGACTTCGGAGGCCGGGATGGTCACGCCGGAATTGAAGTGGCCGTCGACGAACTTGACGCCATCGGCAACGAATTTGTTGGCAACCGAAATGCCCTGCTTCGGATCGGACTGGTCGTCGCCGATCTCGAGCTTGATCTTCTCGCCGTTCATGCCGCCGGCGGCGTTGATGTCGGCCACGGCCTGCTCGGCGCCCTTCTGCAACTGCGCGCCGTAAGCGGCGTTCGGGCCAGTGACCGGTCCGCCGACGCCGATGAGGACGTCAGCCCACGCGCTGCCGCCGAACGCGACGAGCGCGGTCAGGGCAACAGCGGACAAGAGTGCTTTCTTCATAGATACGCTCCCATTTACGGGGTGGGCGTGGATGATGCCTTCATGCGATGCCCACCCTTATCGCAGAAGGCGTACTTTGCCCATTTCAGGGCGGTTGTCACGCCGTTTCGTCCCAAAGCGGCGTTAATGATAAACCTCAACCTTTCGGTTTCCAGCTCAGCGGAGAGGCCCGTTCGTAAAGCCAGTTGTACTGCGTCACCATCTGGTTGGTTCTTGTGTATCGATAGCCGAGGAAGCTGAAGATCATCAGCACGACTGTGTCGATGACATAGTAGTGCAGCGAAAACATCGTGCCGTCGAACAGCGCATGATGGATGAAGCGCACGGCGAGCCCGAGGCCCAGCGTGTAGAAGAACAGCACCGTCAGCGGACGCCAGGTCTGCGCCGCCGCCTTGCCGGTCATCCAGGCGGCCCAGCCGCCGAGGAGCACCGTGATGAACAGGAACTGCCAGATCGAGCCTTCCTCGTGGAGAATGCCCTGCATGTCGAAGTCTCCAAGGTTCAGTGATGGCCGCCTTCAAGATAGGCCGCTCGCACTTCGGGATTGGCGAGAAGCTCCTTGCCGGTGCCGCTCATGGTGACGTTGCCGTTCACCAGGACGTAGCCGCGGGTGGCGAGCTTCAGCGCGCCGAAAGCGTTCTGCTCGACCAGGAAGACGGTGAGCCCCTGGCTGCGGTTCAACTCGCGGATGGCGTCGAAGATCTGCTTGACGATCAGCGGCGCAAGCCCCAGCGACGGCTCGTCCAGCAGCAGGAGCTTCGGCCTCGCCATCAGCGCGCGGCCGATCGACAGCATCTGCTGCTCGCCGCCCGACAGCGTGCCGCCGCGCTGGCTGATGCGCTCCTTGAGCCGCGGGAACAGCGTAAACACCTTCTCGACGTCCTCGTCGAAATATTTGAGGTTGTCGAGGCTGGCGCCCATCTGAAGGTTTTCCATCACCGTCATGCGCGGGAAGATGCGCCGCCCTTCCGGCGACTGCGCGATGCGCAGGCGGGCGATCTCGTGCGTCGGCAGCGTGGTGATGTCGGTGCCGGCGAAGGTGATGGTGCCCCGGCGCGCCCTCGGCGCACCGAAAATGGTCATCATCAGCGTCGACTTGCCGGCGCCGTTGGCGCCGATCAGTGCCACCACTTCGCCCTCGTTGACGGAGACGTTGACGCCGTTCAGCGCCCTGATGTTGCCGTAGTAAGTCTCGACGCCCCTGACGTCGAGCAGCGGTGCGCCGGCCATTATTTACGCCCTCCACGCTTGCTGGGGGTACTTTTCGCCGTGCCGGCCTTGGCGGCCTCTCTTGCCAGAACCTTGGCCTGGCCGATCCAGTCCTCGCGGGCGATGCGCCCGTCGAAGGCGAGATAGGCCTCGACCGCTTCGATGTCGGCCTTTTTCCAGGCGGCGACTTGATCGAAATGGAAGATGCCGTGCTCGTTGAGCTTCTTCTTGTTAACCGGGCCGATGCCCTTGATGACCAGGAGGTCGTCCTCGCGGCCGCCGCGCGGCGCCGCCAACCTGTTGGAGACACCCGCGGCTTTCTTCGCCGGCGCAGCCGATGGCTTGGCAGCCGCCGCCTTCGCAGCGGGCTTGGCGGCGGCCGTCTTCGCCTTGGTTCCGCCCGCGGCCTTGCCAGCCGTCTTCGCCGCGGCCGCGGCTTGCGGCCTGGCGGCAGACGCCTTGGCGCGCGCCTCGACCTGGGCGGCCTTGGAGGCGCCCTTCGACACCGTCACCCGCTCACCCGCGTCGCCGTGCTCGACCGTGTCGGAAAGCGGGCCGGCCATCATCGAAGCGGAACTCTGCGGCCCCTGGTCCGGATCGGGACCGGTGTCGAGCTGCTCGATCACCTCCTCGTCGCCGACTTCCGTCAGTACTGTCTCGACCTCCTCGTCGTCGACGCCGAGATAGGCGGCGATGACCTTCGGGTCGGTGCGCACGGCCTGCGGATCGCCGTCGGAGATCTTGCGGCCGTATTCGAGCACCACGACGTGATCGGAAATCTGCATGACCACCGACATATCGTGCTCGATCAGCAGGATGGAGGTGCCGGTGTTGTTCTTGATGTCCATCAGCAGCGTGTTGAGGGCCAGCGACTCTTTCGGGTTGAGGCCGGCGGCCGGCTCGTCGAGGCACAGAAGCTCGGGGCCCGTGCACATGGCCCGCGCGATCTCGAGGCGCCGCTGAGCGCCGTAAGGCAGGTCGCCGGCCGGATCGTCGGCGCGGTCGATGAGATCGGCCTTCTCCAGCCAGTGCTTGGCAAGCTCGATGGATTCGGCCGAGGCGGCGCGGTAGCTGGAAAAGCCGAACAGGCCGAGGAACGTGTAGCCGGAGGCCTTCATCAGCTTGTTGTGCTGCGCCACCAGGAGGTTCTCCAGCGCCGTCATGCCGGAGAACAGGCGAATGTTCTGGAAGGTGCGCGCCACCTTGGCGCGCGCCGGGATCTCATGGTTCGGCAGCCGTTCCAGCAGATAGGTCGAACCGTCGCGGCGGGCGAGCGTGATCATGCCCTCGGTCGGCTTGTAGAAGCCGGTGATGCAGTTGAACACGGTCGTCTTGCCGGCGCCGTTGGGGCCGATCAGCGCGGTGATCTCGCCGCGCCGGACCTGGAACGACAGGTCGCCGATGGCGACCAGGCCGCCGAACTTCATCGACAGGTGTTCGACGTTGAGGATGGTGTCGGTCATGGGCGTATTCGCGCTCGCGTTCATCAGCCGTGGCCTTCCTTGGTGAAGGAGGTGGACACGGCTTTTCGTTCCTTCAGGAAGGCCGTCGGTTCTCGAGAGCCGACGAAGCCGCGCGGCTTCCACAGCATGACGATGACCATGGCCATGCCGAACAAAAGCATGCGGTAGAGTTCAGGCGTGAAGTTCGGCCCGAAGACCGCCTTCAGGAACTGCAATTCGCGCAGGATTTCGGTGCCGCCGATCATCACCACCGCCGCCACCGCGATGCCGCCGAGCGAACCCATGCCGCCCAGCACCACGATGGCGAGGATGATCGCCGATTCGAGGAAGACGAAGGATTCAGGCGACACGAAGCCCTGGCGGGCGGCGAAGAAGGAGCCGGCGAAACCGCCGAACATGGCGCCCGTGGCAAAGGCCGTCAGCTTCGTCGTGGTGGTGTTGATGCCGAGCGAGCGGCAGGCGATCTCGTCCTCGCGCAGCGCTTCCCACGCCCGCCCCACCGGCAGCCGGCGCAGCCGGATGGTGACGAAGGCGGTGAGCAGGCAAAGCAGCAGGATGAGGTAGTAGAGGAAAATCTTGTAGTAGACACCCGACGTGGCGATGCCCAGCACCTTGGCGATGTAGTTCGGGTCGCTGACGTTGAACGACATCAGCCCGAAGAAGGACACCTTGGGAATGCTGGAGATGCCGGCCGAGCCGTTGGTGACTTCGCGCCAGTTGATCAGCACCATGCGGATGATCTCGCCGAAGGCGAGCGTCACGATGGCCAGATAGTCGCCGCGCAGCCTGAGCACCGGGAAACCGAGGATGACGCCCCACATCGCCGCCATGATGCCGGCGCAGGGCAGGAGAATCCAGAACGACAGCCCGTAATGCGAGGCGAGCAGCGCGTAGGAATAGGCGCCGACGGCATAGAAGGCGACATAGCCCAGATCGAGCAGGCCGGCGAGGCCGACGACGATGTTCAGGCCCCAGGCCAGCATCACGTAGATGAGGATCTGGATGCCGAAATTGTCGACCCATTTGAGCGAGCCCTGGAGGCCGACCAGCGACACCGCCACGATCGGGAACACGAACAGGATGGCGATGCCGATCCTGTTGGAGTTGCGGCGGATGAAGCCCGGCTCCTTGACGACGACAGGCGCCTTGGCCTGCTCGGCCTTGGCCCGCTCCATAGCCGGCGCGATGAAGCCGACATAGAGAAAGCGGCCGAGCATGACCAGCGCCACCACGGCGGCCAGCAGGCCCCAGCGCGGCACCAGGACGAGTTCGTTGCGGATGTTCTGGTCGGTCTTGAGCCCGATCAGCAGCACGAACATGCCGAACGAGATAACGCCGGCGAACAGCGCCTCGCGCACGGCGCGCGCGACAGGGTTGGCGACCGTGTCGCGCGAGGTGGAAACGGTGACGGTCATGGGATCAGACCTTTTCGACTTCGGGACGGCCGAGGATGCCGGAGGGCAGGAAGATCAGCACGATCGCCAGGATCGAAAAGGCGGCGACGTCCTTGTAGTCGATCGAGAAGTAGGCGGACCACATGCTTTCGATGAAGCCGATCAGCAACCCGCCGAGCACCGCGCCGGGCAGCGAGCCGATGCCGCCGAGCACCGCGGCGGTGAAGGCCTTCACGCCGGGCACGAAACCGTCCGAGAAGGCGACGACGCCGTAATACATCAGGAACAGCGTGCCGGCGACGGCAGCCAGCGCCGCGCCCATGATGAAGGTCAGCGAGACGGTCCGGTCGACGTCGATGCCGAGCAGGGCCGCCATCTTCTGGTCCTGCTCGCAGGCGCGCTGCGCCCGCCCCAGCGGGGTGCGGTTGACGACGTACCAGAAGATCGCCAGCAGCACCGCCGTGACGGCGACGATGATGATCTGCTTCAGCGACACCGAGACGCCGCCGATGTTGTAGACCTGGCTGACCATCGGCGGGATCGGCTTGTTGCGCGGGCCCTGCGTGACCTGCACGAAGTTCGACAAGGCGATCGACATGCCGATGGCGGTGATCAGCGGCGCCAGGCGGAAGGAGCCGCGCAGCGGCCGGTAGGCCACCTTCTCGATCACCCAGTTGTAGAGGCCGGAAAGCAGCATCGCCACGATCATCATGATCAGCAGCGCCACCACGACCGGGACCGAGTAGAACATTGCCGTCAGGATCAGGAAGACGATGAGGGCGATGAAGGCGCCCACCATGAACAGGTCGCCATGGGCGAAGTTGATCATGCCGATGATGCCGTAGACCATCGTATAGCCGATCGCGATCAATCCATAGATCGATCCCAGCGTCAGCCCGTTGATCACTTGCTGAACGAAATACTGCATATTCAGAAGGCTCCCCTGAGGCGTCGCCCTGCGGGACGCGCCCTCTTTCGTATTTCCCCTAGTCCTAAGGGTTCGGGACCGGATTGCAACGTGAAATTTTCACCCGGCAGCGTATCCTTGCGGCACGCTGTCCGGCACCCCCGTGCGTTGCATCCGTCCCCATAGACCACGGCGGACCGTATCATTGGCATAACGCAATGTCTTTGATGATTCTTGGAGAGTTTGCATCACTTTTCGAAGAATCCCCCGTCAAAAGAATTTGATGGAGCAGAAAATTGCGCGGATTTCAGCCCTTCGATTTACCCTCTTCCAGCTCACGGAGCCGTGAAATCCCTCCTATTTGGCGACGAAGCCATGGGCGAACGGATCGCGTTCGTCGATGAAGATTGTGGTGAAGCCGGTCTGCCTCGCCCAGCCTCCGATGGAGGGGATGATGGCCGGCTTGTTGCCGACGCCGACCTGCTTTTCGGCCAGGCCCTTGAACAGCGAGCCGATGACGGACTCGTGGACGAAATCGTCGCCCTTCAGCCGCCCGTTGGCGTGAAACTGCGCCATGCGGGCCGACGTGCCGGTGCCGCAGGTGTGGCCGTCGATGCAGGTGAAGGTGTGGCGGGACATGTGACCCTGTTGGTTTGTGCGGAGAAACTAAAAGCGCTGCGGACTGAACGGCGCAAGATCGATCGGCGACGTTTTTTCACAAATCAGGTCGCGCACGAGCCGGCCGGCAGCGGCCGACTGCGTCAGGCCGAGATGACCGTGGCCGAAAGCATAGACGACGTTGCGGGCCTGGCGCGCCCGGCCGATCACCGGCAGCGAATCCGGCAGCGACGGACGGTAGCCCATCCACTCGCGTCCGCCCTCGGCCTTCAAACCCGGCAGGAACAGCTTCGCCTTCTCGAGCATCGCCTTCGAGCGCGCATAGTTCGGCGGCCGTTTGAGGCCCGCAAGTTCGACCGCGCCGCCGATGCGCACGCCGGTGACGAGCGGGCTGACGACGAAGCCGTGGCCGGCAAAGGTGATCTGCCGCTTGAGATCGAAGGCGCCCACCGGCAGCGTCGTGTTGTAGCCGCGCTCCGTCTCCAGCGGGATACGATCGCCGAAACGCGCGGCGTGGAGATGCGACCAGGCACCGGCGCAGACGACCAAGGTGCCGGCGCGCGCCTTCGTCCCGTCGGCGAAGGCGAACTCGATCTCAGCCCCGCGCTCTCCCGGAACCGTTCTCGTATCGGCCACCGTCCGCTTTTCGAATTTTGCACCGAGCGTCTCTGCATAGGTCCAGATCGCCTTGCCGAAGAGCTTCGGATCGGCAACCGTCTTCCAGCTCGGCATGAACGTGCCGTGGGTGAAACGCGGCGACAGGCCCGGCTGCAACTCCGCCAGCCGCGCCCCCGAGACATGCTCGTAAGGAATGCCGAAACGGTCGCGCGCCGCCCAGCCGGGCAGCGACGTCTTGAACTCCGCCTCGCCTTCGTAAAGATCGATCGCGCCTTCGTGGCTGACCATGCCGGCCGCGCCGGCCCGTTCGGCAAGCCCGGCCCACTCGCTTTCGGCCAGCCGCATCATCGCCGCCTGTGCCGTCAGGCTGGCGTCGAACTTGCGGGGGTCGCCGGCACGCAGGAAGCGGATCAGCCAGGGCGCCAATTTGGGAAGATAGGCGGGCGGAATGGAAAGCGGGCCGAGCGGGTCCATCATCCAGCCCGGCAGCTTCTTCAGCATGCCCTTGTGTGCCAGCGGCAGCGGATCGGGAAAGGCGAGAGCCGCCGCATTGCCGGACGAGGTTTCCTCGCAGATGCCGCTGCGATCGTAGACGGTGACGGCATATCCCGCTTCGGCCAGATTGGTTGCCGCGCAGATGCCGACGATGCCGGCACCGACGATCGCAACGGTATTGCCGTCTCCCCGTTCGCGAGGAGACGGCCTCCGAAGGGCGGATGAGGGGCCGCTCTCCCCTTCCTGGATTTCCGACACTTCCGATACTCCGGCCCTGCCCGTCCTCCGGCGCCACGGCGCGGCCGCAGCGGAAAGCGATCGGCATCCCCTCCCGGCAGGCTGGGAGCCATCCCCTTCGCACCGCCTGGGGCCGGATTTCACCGGCAAGTGACCGGCACGTCATGCACATGCGACCACAGGCGCCGATGACAGCCATTCACGCCAGCTTGATGTTGTGCACCGGGCAGATGAGAACGTGGAGACGACAGTCTGATATATCACGTATATATCTTGCCGGATTTGTTTGTCAACGACCCGCGCGGCTTGATATATCAAAAGCCGGTACAGGAGATTCACCGTGGATGCATTGGCGGGACGAAGCGACCAGTCGGCGGAACTGGCGAGCGCCAGGGCCTACCGCGCCCTGGAAAGGATGATTGTCACGCTGGAACTGGCGCCCGGCGCCGTAGTCACGGAGCGCGTATTGGTCGAGCGTCTGTCGCTCGGCCGCACGCCGGTGCGCGAGGCGATCCAGCGGCTGACCTGGGAAGGGTTGCTGGAGGTCCGTCCCCGCGCCGGCATCGTCGTGGCGCCGCTCTATGCCGCCGACTGGCTGCGCGTCATCGACGCACGCCGCGGCGTCGAGGCGGTGCTCGCCCGCTCGGCCGCCCGGTTTCTGACCGCCGATGCGGCAGCCCAGTTCCAGACGACGGCGATCGCCATGCACGACGCAGTGCTCGCCGACGACGTCCTCGGCTTCCTGGAGGCCGACAAATCGCTTGACGAAGTGCTGGCGCGCGCGGCCGACAACCAGTTCGCAGCCCGCGTGGCGGCCCCCTTGCAGACCCACAGCCGGCGTTTCTGGTATCGCTTCCAGAGCGGCACGGGGCTGGCCGAATCCGCCGCCAACCATGTCGCCCTGATCGGCGCTATCCTCGAGCGCGACGAGGAGCAGGCCGAGCGCGAGGCCGACCGGCTGATGTCGCTTCTGCGGCTGCACGCGCAGGCCGCCGCGATGCGGTAAGCCGCACGGCTCACGACCTACGCCGCTCCATTTCCCAGGAAAACTTCCACGCCATGTCGGAACTGTCCGCCGTGAGCCGTCCTTGCCGCATCGCCGACGATTGCAGGCCAGGAGAGACATGATGAGCGAGACCGCGAAGACACGGACCGGCTACGCGCTTTCAGGATTGTTCGTGCTTTTCATGCTGCGCCTCAAAACTTCGCCCTGAAACGGAATAGCCCGCCTTCGCGGCATGAAAAAAGAGAGAGAAAAATCCCATGGGCAAAACCATCGCCATTCTCGTCGCCCGGCTGATCTTCGCCGCCGTTTTCGCCATGGCCGCAGGCTTCAAGTTCGCCGGCATGCAGATGACGGCGGACTACATCGCCGCCGCCGGCTTCCCGTTCCCGCTGTTTCTCGCGTGGGTGGCGGCGATCTTCGAAGTGCTGCTGGTGCTGGCGTTCCTCACCGGCGCCTTCTTTTCGGAGGCGGCGCTGCTCGCCGCCGTCTACGTGATCTTCCTCGCCTTCGCCTTCCACGGCCCGTCGCACTGGCAGGGCAGCCAAGCGGAATTCGGCTTCTTCGTCGATCACTTCACCTTCCTCGCCGGCCTGCTGTTTGCCGCCGTGCACGGACCGGGCGAGAAGCTGGCGATGAAGGCGGGGTTGATCTGGAAGTAATGTCGACAGTGCCAGAGTTTGAGCGTCGACGCTGCCCCTCATCCTTACCCTCTCCCGTAAAGACAGGGAGAGGGGATCGCCAGCGTTGCAACCTCTCTCCTCTCCCCGTTTACGGGGAGAGGATGCCGGCAGGCAGGTGAGGGGCCGCGTTAACGGACGAAATTAGGACTCTGGGCATAGTCCAAAAACAAAGGCCGCGGAAACCTCCGCGGCCTTCGCATTCGATTGCCGATATCGAATTTTACTTCATCGTCGGCATAGCGAACTCGACGCCTTCCTTGACGCCTCCCCCGCGCGTCCGCAGCCGGAGGCGAGGACGCGCAAGCAAGCACACGTCGGGCGTTCCGCTCAGGACGTCGGGAAGGCGAACTCGGCACCTTCCTTGACGCCCGACGGCCAGCGCTGGGTGACGGTCTTGGTCTTGGTGTAGAACCGCACCGAATCCGGGCCGTACTGGTTGAGGTCGCCGAAGCCGGACTTCTTCCAGCCGCCGAAGGTGTAGTAGGACACCGGCACCGGGATCGGCACGTTGACGCCGACCATGCCGACGTTGACGCGGGCGGCGAATTCGCGCGCCGCGTCGCCGTCGCGGGTGAAGATGGCGACGCCGTTGCCGTATTCATGCTCGGAGGGCAGGCGCACCGCCTCCTCGAAGTCGTGCGCGCGCACCACCGAAAGCACCGGGCCGAAGATCTCTTCCTTGTAGATGCGCATGTCCGGCGTCACGTCGTCGAACAGGCAGCCGCCGAGGTAGAAACCGTTCTCATAGCCCTGCATCTTGAAGCCGCGGCCGTCGACGACGAGCTTGGCGCCTTCCTCAATGCCGAGATCGACATAGCCGCGCACGCGATCCAGTGCCTGCCTGGTCACCAGCGGGCCGTAATCGGCGCTCGGGTCGGTGGACGGGCCGATCTTCAGGCTTTCGACACGCGGGATGAGCTTTTCCACCAGCTTGTCGGCGGTCGCCTTGCCGACCGGCACGGCGACCGAGACGGCCATGCAGCGCTCGCCGGCCGCGCCATAGCCGGCGCCGATGAGGGCATCGACCGCCTGGTCCATGTCGGCGTCGGGCATGATGATCATGTGGTTCTTGGCGCCGCCGAAGCACTGCACGCGCTTGCCGTTGGCGCAGCCGCGCGCATAGATGTACTGGGCGATCGAGGACGAGCCGACAAAGCCGACGGCGGCGATGTCATGATGGTCGAGGATGGCATCGACCACTTCCTTGTCGCCGTTGACGACGTTGAGGATGCCCGCCGGCAGGCCGGCTTCCAGCATCAGTTCGGCGAGCTTCATCGGCACGCCCGGATCGCGCTCCGACGGTTTCAGGATGAAGGCGTTTCCGCAGGCGATGGCCGGCGCGAACTTCCACATCGGGATCATGGCCGGGAAGTTGAACGGGGTGATGCCGGCGACCACGCCGAGCGGCTGGCGGATCGAGTAGAGGTCGATGCCGGGCCCGGCGCCTTCGGTGAACTCGCCCTTCATCAGGTGCGGGATGCCGAGCGCGAATTCGACGACCTCGACGCCGCGCAAAATGTCGCCCTTGGCGTCGGGAATGGTCTTGCCGTGCTCGCGGGCGAGCAGTTCGGCCAGCGCGTCGTTGTCGCGCGCCACCAGTTCGAGGAACTTCATGAAGACGCGCGCGCGGCGCTGCGGGTTGGTCGCCGCCCAGGCCGGCTGCGCCGCCTTGGCGTTCGCCACCGCCGCGTCGAGCTCGGCCTTGGAACCCAGCGCCACCTTGGCGCGCACCGTGCCGTCGAGCGGCTGGAAGACGTCCTGCTCGCGGCCCGAGGTGCTCTTGACAGCCTTGCCGCCGATGAAATGTCCGTAGTGATCCATGCTATCGCTCCCTGGAATTCGATTGTGCCATTGTCCGCCTTCACGCGGCGGAAGGCAACGCGAGCCGAAACGCAACCGTTGTGCGAGAAATAATGCACCGTTCTTTCAAGGACACGATTTTGCGCATATGATGCAACATCCCCTTCGCCCCGTTTACGGGGAGAAGGTGGCCCGAAGGGCCGGATGAGGGGCAGCGCCACACTTGCAAGGCTTGCGCCGCCCCTCACCTGTCTGCTTCGCAGACATCCTCTCCCCGCAAGCGGGGCGAGGAAAGGGAGGCGACATGAACTGGGACGACGTCCGCATTTTCCTCGCCGTCGCCCGCGCCGGGCAGATTCTTGGCGCGGCCAAGCGGCTGGAGCTCAACCATGCCACCGTCTCGCGCCGCCTGGCGGCGCTGGAGACGGCGCTTCGGACAAAACTGTTCCGGCGCCTCACCACCGGCTCGGAACTGACGCCGGCCGGCGTACGCTTCATGGAAATCGCCGAGCGCATGGAAGCCGACATGATCGCCGCGCGTGCGGCGGTGGCCGGCGAAGGCGAAGAGATTTCCGGGCCGGTGCGCATCGGCGCGCCGGACGGTTTCGGCGTCGCCTTCCTCGCCCGCCGGCTCGGCGAACTGACCGCCCAGCACCGCGAACTGACCATCCAGCTCGTTCCGGTGCCGCGTTCCTTCTCGCTGTCGCGCCGCGAGGCCGACATTGCCATCACCGTCGAGCGGCCAAGCGAGGGTCGCCTCGTCGCCGGCAAGCTGGTGGATTATTCGCTCGGCCTGTTCGCCAGCCAGGCCTATGCCGAACGCCACGGCCTGCCGAAGACGGCGGCGGAACTGGCGCAACACACCCTGATCGGCTACGTGCCGGACCTGATCGTCAGCCCCTCGCTCGACTACGCCGCCGAATTCAGTGCCGACTGGAGCTCGGCCTTCGCCATCTCATCGGCGCTCGGCCAGGCCGAGGCGGTGCGGGCAGGCGCCGGCATCGGCATCCTGCACACCTTCATCGCCCGTTCCATGCCTGACCTCGTGCCGGTGGAGGCGGTACAACCGATCCGCCGCGCCTACTGGCTGGTCTACCACGAAAGCGTGCGGCCGCTGCGCCGCGTTCAGGCGGTAGCGGATTTCATCGCCAGGGCCGTCGAAAAGGAACGGGCGCTATTCCTGTAGCGGACAATCCCCGAGCACTCAGTTGTAGCGGCGGACAGACAGCGCGCTGGCGTCGATGTCCGGCTTGCGGCCGGAGACGATGTCGGCCAGCACGCGGCCCGACCCGCACGCCATGGTCCAGCCCAGCGTGCCGTGGCCGGTGTTGAGATAGAGATTGGAATATTTCGAGGCGCCGATGATCGGCGGCCCATCCGGCGTCATCGGCCGCAGCCCCGTCCAGAAGGTCGCGGCGTCGAGGTCGCCGGCGCCGGGGAACAGATCGCCGACCGAGTGCTCCAGCGTCTCGCGCCGCCCCTTCTGCAAGGACAGGTCGTAGCCGGCGATCGCCGCCGTGCCGCCGACGCGAATGCGGTCGCCGAGCCGGGTGATGGCGATCTTGTAGGTTTCGTCCATCACCGTCGATTCGGGCGCGGCCTTGGCGTTCACGATTGGCACGGTGATCGAATAGCCCTTGATCGGATAGACCGGGATCGACTGGCCGAGCTTGCGCATCCAGATCGGCGAATAGCTGCCCATGGCCATGACATAGGCGTCCGCCGTTTTCTCGCCGGCACTGGTGGAAACGCCGGTGACGCGCCCCTTATCGGTGTTGATCGCCTTTATCGTAACGTCGAACTCGAACTTGACGCCGGCCGCCGCCGCGATCTCCGACAGCCGCGTGGTGAACATCTGGCAGTCGCCCGTCTCGTCGCCCGGCAGTTGCAGCCCGCCGACGAATTTCTCGCGCACCGACGCGAGCCCCGGTTCGGCGGCGATGCAGCCGTCCTGATCGAGAACGTTGAAGGGAACGCCGTATTCCTTGAGCACCTCGATGTCGCCGCCGATGCCGTCGAGCTGAACCTGCTTGCGGAAGAGCTGCAACGTGCCTTTGGCGCGGTCGTCATAGGCGATGTTGGTAGAGGCCCTCAGCGCCTTCAGCGTATCGCGGCTGTATTCGGCGATCGGCACCATGCGTGCCTTGTTCACCGCATAGCGCTCGGCCGTGCAGTTGCGCAGCATCTTGAAGACCCAGCTCCACATATGCGGGTCGAGCGCCGGCTTGATGATGAGCGGGCCGTATTTCATCAAAAGCCACTTCACCGCCTTGACCGGCACGCCGGGACCGGCCCAGGGCGAAGAATAGCCGGGCGACACCTCGCCGGCATTGGCGAAGCTGGTTTCCAGCGCCGGCCCCGGCTGGCGGTCGAGCACCGTCACCTCATGGCCGGCCTCGGCCAGATACCACGCGGACGTGACGCCGATGACGCCGCTGCCCAGCACCAGAACTTTCATGCTTTTACCCCTAGGAACCCCGTCAGGCGGCCGACGGGCCGTCATCGTCGCCCCCTCTGTGCAGGATTTTGCCATGGCCGCCAAGGGGGGCAGTATGGGGTTGCCAATCGTCACCCGCGCTGTGGACCAGAACAAGCGCCGGGCGCCGGCGTTCCGGCGCCTCCATAGGTGTCCTCTCCGGCACCTGCTTTGCCTGCCGCGCAGCCTCCGGCTGATAGAGCACCCTGTCGAGCACGACCGTGTCCGTTCCGCCGCCGCGCCGCTCGAACGCCGCACCCTCGCCTTCGGCTAGGCCGAGCAGGGCAAGGCCGAGCGGCGTCGTCAGCGGCAGGCCGAGGCCGACCATGCCGCGCACGTCCTGCTGGATGAGCGTGCGCGTCTCGGCCGGCTGGCCGCCGACGCGGAACAGCACGCGGCTGTTGAGCGTGGCGACGTCGGCATCGACGCTGTCCACCAGCACCACGCGCGCCTCGGCAAGCTTGCGCTCCAGCAGCGGCACGATCGGATCGCCGAAGCCGCGCCGCCGCTCCAGCATCACCTCGAGAATGGAATAATCCTTGGCGGTGAGGCAGCAGCCGGCCGTGCTCATGGCACGCGCTCGTCGGCCAGCATCTCGACGGCGGCAACCTTTGCCGCCAGCCGGCGGCCGTCGCGCGTCGACCAGGCGATCGCCTGTCCGGCCCGCGTGCCGATCAGTGCGGCGCCCAGCGGCGTCAGCACGGAGATGCGCCCGGCGGCGATGTCGGCCTCGGCCGGATAGACGAGCACGATGCGCTGCGGCCCTTCATGGCCTTCCAGCGTCACCAGCGAGCCCATCCGCACCACGTCGGCCGGCAGCTTGCCGGGCTTCGTGATGACGGCGCGGTCCATTCCCGCAAGCAGGCTGCCGGCGGCATCGGGCAGGCGCTCCAGCGCCGCTTCAGCCAGGCCGGTCAAGCGGTTGTAGTCGGCTTCGCTGACGACGATCTTCGGCGGCGGGCGTTCCTTGATGGCATGTTGCATGTCGAACTCCTTGTTTCGTTGTGACGTGGGAAAAATGACGCATTGCCCACCGGCCGGTCGGCTTGCGACATCGAACTCGATCCGCTCATGCGGACCGGTTGGTCATGGGTGAAAAGAAGAAATGCCCCGGTTCACGCAGCCGCGCACGGCCGCGCCGGGGCTACGCTCCCGCGATGGGGCAGATCCTGAAAAAGGTTCTGTTGGCGTGTCTGTTCATGGTCCGAACGTGGGTGACGGGAGGCCGTTTGTCAAGTTTGACAGCCCGGCGCCTTTTCCTCAGCCGCCGATATAGCGGCGGTTGAAGCGACGGCCGAGGCTGGTCAGCACCTCGTAGGCGATGGTGCCGGAATAGCGGGCGACCTCGTCCAGAGTCTGCGACGGCCCGATCATCTCGACCATGTCGCCGGCCTTCAGGCTGCCTTCGGGCAGGTCGGACACGTCGAGGATGATCGAATCCATCGACACGCGGCCGATGAAGGGCAGGCGCACGTCGTTGAAATGGGCGAAGGCGGCGGCGCGGCGGCGCCAGCCGTCGGCATAGCCGAGCGAAATCGTCGCCACGCGAAGCGGACCGTCGGCAATCGCCGTATGGCCGTAGCCGATGCCCGCACCTTCGCCGATCGTGCGTGTCTGAATGACCTTGGCTTCCAGCCGCACCACCGGCCGCATCGGATTGTCGGAATCGGGCGTCGGGTTGATGCCGTAGAGCGCAGCCCCCGGCCGGGCGAGGTCGAAATGCCATTCAGACCCGAGGAATATGCCGGAGGAATTGGCCAGCGATGCCGGGGCTGCGGGCAGCAGCCGGCGCAGTCGCTCGAATTCGGCGAGCTGGACGCGGTTGGCCGCATGGTCCGGTTCGTCGGCGCAGGCAAGATGGCTCATCACCAGCGTAAGGTCGAGACCGGCAAGCGCATCGGGATCGGCCGCGACAGTCTCGACCTCGGCCGGCGCCATGCCGAGCCGCGCCATGCCGCTGTCCACCTGCACGGCGACCGGCAGTTTCCGCCCGAGCCGCCGCGCCGTCGCACGCCAGGCCGAAAGTTGTTCGGCACTGTTGGCGACGGCGATCAGCCCGGCGGCGACCGCATCCGCCTCGGCGCCCGGCGGCAAGCCGTTCAACACGTAGATGGCCGGTCCCGGCCCCAATGCCTCGCGCAGATCCAGCCCCTCGCCGACATGGGCGACGAAGAAACTGTCGCAGCCTTCCTTCCGCAAGGCGCTCGCGATGACGGCCGCGCCGAGGCCATAGCCGTCGGCCTTGACGACGCCGGCGCAACGCGCGCCGCCGAGCCGCGCTTTCAGCCGCCGATAATTCTCGCGCACCGCGCCGAGATCGATCGTCAGCGTCGCGCCGGCCGCCGCGAGGCCCGGTCCGCGCGTTTCGCCCGGTTGTTCGAAAAACCCGTCCACGTCGTTCTCCCTGCCGTCGCCTCACCGGCAACGCCTTTCAAGAGATAGCATGGATGCCGCGCACGATCCTCCCGAAAGCCTCCGCTTTCAGGCCGGGCCGGTCAAGGAAAGGCGACGTTTGCGATCTGCCCCGCACGGAAACGCGGCAGCCGTCACCCCGCCAGATGCCGGAAGGCGGCCACGACCTGTTCGTAGACGGCGCGTTTGAACGGCACGATCAGGGCGGGCAGGTCGGCCATCGGCCGCCAGGCCCATTGGTCGAATTCGGCGGTGTGACCGGCGGGCGGCGGATTGATGCGGATTTCGCTTTCCTCGCCGTCGAAGCGGAAGGCGAACCATTTCTGCGTCTGGCCGCGATATTTGCCCTTGAAGGCGATGCCGACCAGCTCGCACGGCAGGTCGTAGTCGATCCACTCGGGCGCCTCGGCCAGCAGCGTCAGGCGCTCCATACCGGTTTCCTCGAAGATTTCACGCCGCGCGGCAACCAGCGGCTCCTCGCCCTTGTCGATGCCGCCCTGCGGCATCTGCCAGAGCTGCGTGGTGCCGGAAAACTCGCTGTCGGGCTCGGCGATGCGCCGCCCCACCCAGACCCACCCTTTGGCGTTCAGCACCATGACGCCGACGCAGGGCCGGTAGGGCAGGCTTTCGGGATCGACAGGCTTTTTCGTCTTGCCGGACATGGAGGCTCTTTCACGTTTGCCGCGAGGCGACGGATGCTTACTGCTTCTCGGGATCGGCGGCGACGGCCGAGAAGGGCACGATCTCGATGCCGCGCTTCTTCGCCTCGGCGACCCAGGATGCCACCGCGTCCACGGTGACGCCGAAGGCCGAGCCGGTGCCGAGCGCAAAGCCCTTGGCACGCGCCGTTGATTCGAGCTGGTCGAGTTTCTTCAGGATGGCGCCGCGATCCTGCACGTCGTCGATGACGGTGTCTCCCACCGCCAGCGGCACGCGGTCGGCCGTCGCCAGTTGCGGGGCGAGGCTGCGCGCCGACGAACCGTCGTCGAGATAGCCGAGGCCGCGCTTGGCGAGCTCGGCCATTACCGGCGCCATCGCCGTCTGATCGGCGGAAAACCGCGCGCCCATATAGTTCATCACGCCGGTATAGTTGGTGGTGCGGGCCAGCGCCCAGCGCAGCCGCTTCAGGTTTTCGTCCGGCGAGGCGTCGACCGTCAGCGTGTTGCGGCCGGGATTGACGTTGGGAAAGTCGAACGGCTCCAGCGGCACCTGCATCATGATCTCGTGGCCGGTGCGGCGCGCTTCCTGCATCCAGCGGCCGATGGAATTGCCCTGCGGCGCGAAGGCCAGCGTCACCTCGCCCGGCAGTCGCGCGATCGCTTCCTGGGTGCCGGTCTGCGACACGGCAAGCCCGCCGATGACGATCGCCACCCTGGCGCCGCGCGCGCCCGACCACGGCCGGGCATAGACGTCGAAAGGCCGCCGCCCGTCGGCGGCGCGCACCGGCAGCAGGCCGCCATCGCCTTTCTCGACCAGCGCCTGGTCGGGCACATGGGCGACGGCGAGGTTCTGCGTCAGCGCCGAGGGATCGCGCACGACGATGCCGGCCGGGCCGCCGGTCTCGGTCGGCTGGACGTGGATGATCTGCGGCCCGTCCTTCTTCGGCGCCGGCACGGCTGGCGGCGGCGGCACCTGCTGCTGGACCGGCGCAGCAGCCACGGCAGCCGGTTCCGGCTTCGTCACCGCCACCGTGGCCGGATTGCGGAACGGCCGGTCACGCAGGGCGATCATGGACGAAACGCCGACGACGGCCAGCACGGCAAGGGCGGCGGCCACCTGGCCGGCACCGAGGCGCGGCCCCTGCCTGCCGCGCGGCTTTTGCCCCTGCCCGAGCGGCCGCTCGATATCCTTGATGAAATCAGCCAAGCCGCATCCCCTGCCCGTCGCTCTCCCCGAATCAAACTGCCGGAACCTTGCGGTCCCGGCAGGATGGCATTGCTTGTCCGGCTCGGCCAGAGTTTTGGCCGGCCGCGGCCCGGAAGCGGACTACTGGTTCATGACCGCCTTGTCGGGGTTGGGCGGGAAGGACGGATCGGTCTTCTCGCCGCGCAGCAACTGCTCGGCATAGATCAACTGCAAATCGTCCTTCGGGTCCGGCGGCACGTAGGCGGCCGAGCCCGAGCCCTTGTCGCTCTCGTCGACGCCCTTGATATGACCCTTCAGGTCGGACTCGCCCCGCGTCACGTCGCGACCCTGGAGGTCCGGCGGCAGCGGCTGGTCGACCTTGATGTCGGGCGTGATGCCCTTGCCCTGGATCGATTTGCCGGACGGCGTATAGTAGAGCGCCGTCGTCAGGCGCAACGCGCCGTTCTCGCCGAGCGGGATGATGGTCTGCACCGAGCCCTTGCCGAAGGACTGGGTGCCGACGACGGTCGCCCGCTTCAGGTCCTGCAAGGCGCCGGCGACGATCTCCGAGGCGCTGGCCGAGCCGCCGTTGATGAGCACCACCAACGGCTTGCCGTTGATGTCGTCGCCGGGGCGGGCATCGAAGCGCGTCACGTCCTTCGGGTCGCGGCCGCGCGTCGAGACGATCTCGCCCTTGTCGAGGAAGGCGTCGGAGACGCTGACCGCCTGGTCGAGCAGGCCGCCCGGATTGAGGCGCAGGTCGAGCACATAGCCCTTCAGCTTGTCCTTCGGCACCTGCTTCTTGATGTGGTCGATGGCGTCTTCCAGGTCGTCATAGGTCTTTTCGGTGAAGGAGGTGATCTTCATGTAGCCGATGTCGTTCTCGACCCGGTACTTGACCGCCTTGACCTTGATGATGTCGCGCACCACCGACAGTTCGATCGGCTTGTCGGCGCCCTGGCGCAGGATGGTGAGCTTGATCGGGTCGCCGACCTTGCCGCGCATCTTGTCCACGGCGTCGTTCAGCGTCATACCGTTGACTTCCGTGCCGTCGATCTTGGCGATGTAGTCGCCGGCCAGCACGCCGGCTTTGGCGGCGGGCGTGTCGTCGATGGGGGTGATGACCTTGACGAGATTGTTCTCCATCGTCACCTCGATGCCGAGGCCGCCGAACTCGCCCTTGGTCTGCACGCGCATGTCCTGCGCCTCCTCGGCGTTCATGTAGGAGGAGTGCGGATCAAGCGAGGTGAGCATGCCGTTGATGGCGTTCTCGATCAGCGACTTGTCGTCGGGCGGCGTGACGTATTGCGCCCGCACGCGCTCGAAGATGTCGCCGAAAATGGCTAGCTGCTTGTAGGTTTCGGAGCCGGCCGCGTTTGCCGTCGAACCGGGCGCACCATAGACGAGGCTCATGGCCGATGCGCCCATCAGGGCGCCGGCAAGCAAGAGCGACAGTTTCCGCATATTTACGTCCTTCCAGAGAGACGGTCCGCCCACCACGGGGTCGGATCGACGGGTTTTCCATCCTTGCGGAACTCCACGTAGAGTTCCGGTACGGCATTTCCATTCGACGTTGCCGCGGTGCTCGCCACCCTGGCCTCGCCCATCGCGCCGATCGGCTCTCCCGCGAGCACGGACTGCCCCGACGCGACGTTCAATCTGCTCATTCCCGCCAGCACGACATGATAGCCGCCGCCGGCGTTGAGGATCAAGAGTTGGCCATACGAGCGAAACGGCCCCGCATAAAGCACATTCCCATCCGCCGGCGCGGTGACGATGGCGCCCGATTGTGTCGCAACCATGTCGCCCTGCATCACGCCGCCGACCCCGTCGTCGGTGCCGAAGCGGCGTTTGATCGTGCCGATGACGGGCAGCGCCACCTGCCCTTGCAGCGCCGAGAACGGCACCGGCTGCACAAGCTGATTCGCTTCCGGCAGGGACAGCGACGCGACCGCATCGTCCTTGGCCGCAGCCTTGGCCTCGGCCTTCGCCTCCGCATCGCGCTTCTCGGCCTCGTTCTGCAACGAGGCGATGAGATCTTTCAGGCTGGCGGCCTTGTCGGCGAGCGCCTTGGATCTCTGCTGCTCGTCGGCCAGCGCCTGTTCGGTGTCGGCCTGCACCTTGCGCTTGACCTGGAGCAGCAGCGTCAGCCGTTCCTTCTCCGCGGTCTGGTCGGCCACCGCCGCCGTCAATCGCGCCCGCTCGGCCTCGATCGAGGCGCTGACCCGCGTCAATTCCTTGAGTTCGGCGACCAGCACGTCCGTCTGCTGGCGCAATTCCGGTACCACGGCGCCGAGCAGGATGGCGCTGCGCACCGAAGACAGCGCGTCCTCCGGCTTGACCAGGATCGCCGGCGGCGGGTTCAGCCCCATGCGCTGGAGCGCGCCCAGCACCTCCGCCAGCACGTCGCGGCGCCCGGCGAGCGACTTGCGGATCGTCTTTTCCTGATCCTTCAGCCCTTCCAGCTTGCCGCCGATGTCCTCGATGTCCTGGCCGAGCTTCTGTTCGGTCTTGGCCGACTGGATCAACGCCGCCGTCACCGAGGCATGGTCCTTCTTGACCGTCGCCACGTCCGCGGCGAGCTTGGCCATGCGCTCCGCCGAAAGCGTGATCTCGTGCGAAACCTGCTCGTATTCGGCCCGGCTGCGGTCGGGATCGGGCGCCGCCTGCTCCGCTCGCGCCGCACCGGCGAACCCGGCACAGGCCAGGCCAAGCAGCGCCGTCGCTGCGCGACAGCGGCGGCGGAACCTTCCGGGGCAGGAAACAGGCCGTTCAGACATGTGGCGGCGACTGTATGCGGGCCTTCGTTAACGAACCATCAACCATGTTCGATGCGCCTGTTGCAGCGGCTGAAACTGCACGCCAATGGGGCGAAAATCCGCCGAAGGCAAGCCGGGGCGCGATCAGGATCGATGATAGGGATGGCCAGACAGGATGGTCGCCGCCCGGTAAAGCTGCTCGCCCAGCATGACGCGTACCAACTGGTGCGGCCAGGTCAGCGCGCCGAACGACACCACCAGTTCGGCCTGGTCGCGCAGCGACTGGTCATGGCCGTCGGCGCCGCCGATGGCGACGACCAGCGCCTTGCGGCCGTCGTCGCGCATGAGGCCGATGCGGCCGGCCAGTTCTTCGGAGGTGAAACTGCGGCCGCGCTCGTCCAGCAGCATCAGCGCGGTGCCGGCATGCAGATGCGTCTGCAATGCCCGGCCCTCCTCGCGCTTGCGCTCGCTGGCCGTCTGGGCACGGCTTTCCGACGTCTCGACGATACCGGAAAAATCCAGCCCGACGGCCGGCCCGCTCTTGCCGAAACGCTCGAAATAGCGGTCCGCGAGTTCCCTTTCGGGGCCGTTCTTCATGCGGCCCACGGCATGGACGAAGATTTTCATTCCGCCTGGAAAAGACGCTAGTGCAGCGTCTCCTCCTCGAGATCGGGCGCCTGCCACATCTTTTCCAGATTGTAGAAGTCGCGGACCTCGGGCCGGAAGACATGGACGATGACGTCGCCCGAATCGATCAGCACCCAGTCGGCGCCGGGCAACCCCTCGACGCGCGCATTGCCGAGGCCGGCATCCTTGAGCGCCTTGAGGAGATGATCGGCAACGGCCGCCACATGGCGGTGGGAACGGCCCGACGCGATGACCATGTGGTCGCCGAGCGATGACTTTCCCTGGATGTCGATGGGGACGATGTTTTCGGCCTTGGAGTCTTCCAGACTGGCAAGGACTGTTTCGAGGGCGCGGGACGAAGCGTCGAAACCGCTGATCCCGGCCGGCGAAGGCACGCTGTCGGCCTTCTTCCGAAGTGCTGTTCTCAGTGTCTTTCCTTTCGCAGCAAGAACAACCAAATCACCCATGCAAATCAGGTGACGCCACTTAAATAGGCAGAGTTCCGTTGCAGTTTCAAGACGGAGGCCGCGAACACCGCCGGCAGGCGCCGCGCAAGCGGATTTTCAGGGGCGGCGCGGCTCGTCCTCGCCGGTGAAGGCAAGCTCCACCGGCAGCGGCGCCTGCGCTGTCATCGGTGCGAAGCTGCCGGTTTCCGCCGCCGGCGCCGGGCGTACCCGGACGATGCGCCAGATGACGAACAGCGCATAGGCGATCGCGATCGCCACGCTGACATAGATGAAGACCTGCGTGCCGTAGAACGCCGACAGGGCGGTGATGAGCGCCGGCACGACGAAACCCGACAACGACCACGCAAACAGGAGCGACGACGACAGCGCCACCATCTCGCTTTTGTCGGCGCGGTCGGCGGCATGAGCGCTGGCCAGCGAATAGACCGTTTCGGTCGCGCCGTCCCACAACAGGTAGATGACGATCAGGGCGCCGAGCGCCCCGCCGTCGAAACCGAGCGCGAAAAGGCCCGCCGCCGCCGCAAGCAGCGTCGCACCGATCAGCACCTTGCGGCGGTCGGTGCGGTCCGACAGCCAGCCGAGCGGAAATTGCAGGATGAGCGTGCCGAGCGGCATCGAGGCCATCAGCAGCGCCACGTCCTCCTGGCTGTAGCCCTTGGCCGTGGCGTGGATGGGCGCGAAGCCGGCCAGCGACATGGAAAGCCCGCCCACCGCCAGCATGCCGGCCAAACCGACCGGCGAGGTGCGCCAGGCCCGGCCGAGCGCCACCGAGGCGGCGACAGGCGCCGGCGGCTGGGCGAGGCGCGTCAGGCCGACGGGCAGGATCGACACCGCCGTGAAGGCGACGCCGATCAACGGCACGGCGGCGGTGTGGATATCGACCAGCGCCAGCAGAAAATAGCCGACGCCGAGGCCGGCGATATAGGCGATGTAGAAAGCCGCCAGGACCCGGCCGCGAATGGCGTTCTCGACCGCGTCGTTGAGCCAGCTCTGCGCCACGACGAACAGGCCGCAGATGGCGAAGCCGTATAGCGCCCGCGCCGCGATCCACAAAAGCGGATAGGCGCCGGCGCCGATCGCCGTGTTCGACAGCGCGATCAGCGCCGACAGCACCATGAAGGCGCGCGCATGGCCGACGCGCCGCACCAGTGGCCCGGTCAGCACGCAACCGGCGATGCCGCCGGCCGAAAGCCCGGTGACGATCAGTCCCGCCCAGGTCGGATCGACGCCCTCGACGCCGAGGCGCACCGGAATGTAGGCGAACATCAGCCCGTTGCCGATGGCCACCAGCGCCATCGACAGGATGACCGAGGCGATGGCCACCAGCGGCGCCGGCTGGTCGCCATGGCGCTGGTCGTCGGCAGCCTGTCTGTCCCGCATGATCGTCATGAACCGACATTGCCCGCGCCCAGGCAAAAACGCCGCCGCAAAAGCGACATCGCCAGCGACGCGGCGCCCACGCATGTCTCCGTCCCGGAAGACCTGCCGCACAAGGCGGATTCCGCCGTCCTGCAACGAAGAAAAGCGCCGTGGATTTCTTAGAGCCCTTTTGAAAAACCGTCAGGCGGCGACGAAAACGGTGGCCGGCGAGCACCGGAGCGGAGCGTACATCAGGTACGTGAGCATCGGAGCGCAGCCGGGCGCCGTTTGCAGCCCCGCCTGACGGAATTTTCAAAAGGGCTCTTACAACCTGCCGTCGTTCAAGACCTTCGTCATGCCGCCGGCCCGCCGAATCATCTTGCCGCGAACCGGTTCCTTATTCCTTCGCGGCCAGCCGCAGCGCCGTCGAGGACAGCGACGAGCGCGGGCCGTGGATGAAAGTCCAGGCCGGCGCCCGCATATGCGCCAGACGCGGCGCCGCGCGTTCATCGACGCGGGCATAACCGAAGGTCTTGGCCGCGACCGAAGACAGGAACGACAGCGTCGCGCCGGGCCGATCGATGACCGCGATCGGGAAGGTCAGCATGATCTGCCGCCAGCGCTGCCAGCGGTGGAAGTCGCGCAGCGAATCCGCACCCATGATCCAGACGAAATCGACACCGGGATTCTTCGCCCGCACCAGCGCCAGCGTGTCGGCGGTGTAGCGCACCTTGAAGGCGGCCTCGAAGGCCGTCACCCTGACGCGGGGGTCCTTTGCGATCGACTCCGACAGCCGGATGCGCTCGGCCAGCGGCGCCAGTTCGCGCGTCGATTTCAGCGGATTGCCGGGTGTCACCATCCACCAGAGCTGGTCGAGTTGCAGGCGCCTCAGCGCGATCTCGGCGACCAGCCTGTGGCCGGCATGCGGCGGATTGAACGAGCCCCCGAACAGCCCGACCTGCATGCCTTTCTCGACATAGGGCATGCGCAGATAGCGGGAATGGACGTCGGGAGCGATCATTCGGCCGGCCACTCGCCCTCGCGCCAGTCGCGCGCGCCGTGGATGACACGAAGAATTGTTACCGTGCGGTCGGATAGCGCGTACGCAATTATGTATGGTGTTCGTCCGACAGATTTCTCATACATGCCGTGAACGCGGCCAGGCCGGCCGATTGGCATGTGACCGAGCGATCTTGCGGCCGCGTCAATTCTATCGGCGACCAGATCGGAATTGGATTCGCTATCTTCCGCGATGTGATCGAGCGCCAAGGCGAGGTCGTCCAAAGCCCGAACGGACCAGACGACATCACGCATTTCGCCTCTTGGCATCCCTGATTGTTTTGCGCAAACGGGCCATGGCCTCGTCGTGCGGAACGACATGCCCGGCTTCCATATCCTCCAGGCCCTGAAGAATTCCTTCGATGATCTTCGATTCGCGATCGACGTAGTCCGCGATCGCCTCTCCGGCGAGGAACGACTTCGTCCGGCGCATTTGTCGGGCAAGCGTTTCGAGCCGCGATTTGGTTTCGGGGCTGATGCGGACGGTCACGGTTTCGGATTGTGTGCTCATGTGCACAATCTAACACAATCGCGTGTCACAGCAAGTCAGCCGCGTACCTGGCCGGCACCGCGCACGCGATACTTGAACGAAGTGAGCTGTTCCACGCCGACCGGGCCGCGTGCGTGCATCTTGCCGGTGGCGATGCCAATCTCGGCGCCCATGCCGAACTCGCCGCCGTCGGCGAACTGCGTCGAGGCGTTGTGGAGCAGGATGGCGGAATCGATCTCGTTGAAGAATTTTTCGACGGCTGCCGCATCCTCCGCCACGATCGCTTCGGTGTGATGCGAAGAAAAGGTCTCGATGTGGTCGATGGCCTCGCTGACACCGTCCACCAGCTTCACCGAAATGACCGCGTCGAGATATTCGGTCGTCCAGTCGGCGTCTGTCGCCGGTGCGGCGTCGCGGAACGCCTCCAGGACTTCGGTGTCGACGCGGAGAGCGCAGCCGGCGTCGCGCAACGCGGTGAGGATCGGCACCAGATGGGTGCCGGCGACGGCACGATCCACCAGCAGCGTTTCCGCCGCGCCGCAGATGCCGGTGCGGCGCATCTTGGCGTTGACGGCGATCTTTTTCGCCATGTCGAGGTCGGCGGAGCGGTCGATGTAGAGATGCACGATGCCTTCCAGATGGGCGAAGACCGGCACGCGGGCCTCGTTCTGCACACGCGCGACGAGGCTCTTGCCGCCGCGCGGGATGATGACGTCGAGATTGCCGGACAGCCCCTTCAGCATCTCGCCGACGGCGGCGCGATCGGTGGTCGGCACGAGCTGGACGGCGTGCTCGGGCAGCCCCGCCGCCTTCAACCCTTCCACCAGGCAGGCGTGGATGGCGGCGGAGGAATTGATGGAATCCGAGCCGCCGCGCAGGATCACAGCGTTGCCGGCTTTCAGGCACAGAGCGCCCGCGTCGGCGGTGACGTTGGGCCGGCTTTCATAGATGACGCCGACGACGCCGAGCGGCGTGCGGACGCGCTCGATGTGCAGGCCGTTCGGCCGGTCCCATGCGGCGATCACGGTGCCGACCGGATCGGCAAGTGCGGCGATCTCGCGGACACCTTGCGCGATTGCCGCGATGCGCTCCGGCGTCAGCTTCAGTCGGTCCATGAAAGAGGCGGAAAGGCCCGCTTCCTCGCCGTTCTTCAGGTCGACGGCGTTGGCTTCGAGGATTTGCGCCTCGTTGCGCAGCAAGGCGTCGGCCATGGCGGTAAGCGCTTTGTCCTTTGTCGCGGCCGAGGCGACCGCCAGCGGCCGGGCGGCGGCACGCGCACGGCGGCCGAGAGCGGCCATCAACGAGACCGTGTCGTCGGCGGATTCATGCGGCTTCAGCACGGTTCATCCTCCGTCGGCTTGGTCGGCGTCGCCCACCACGAGATCGTCGCGGTGGATCATCGCCGAGCGCCCGTGGTAGCCGAGCACATTGTCGATCTCGGCCGATTTCAATCCGGCGATCCTTAGCGCGTCGACGGCGTCGTAGGCAACCAGCCCGCGCGCGATCTCGCGGCCGTCCGGCGCCAGGATCGCCACCGTATCGCCGCGCGAGAAATTGCCGCTGACCCGTTTCACGCCGGCCGGCAGCAGCGACTTGCCCGAATTGAGCGCCTTGGCTGCGCCTTCGTCGACCGTGAGGTGGCCGGCCGGTTCAAGCTGGCCGGCGATCCAGGTCTTGTAGCCCTTCACCGGATGGCTGCTCGGCTTGAAGAGTGTAAAGCGCTCGCCGCGCTCGATGGCCGAAAGCGGGCTCATGCGCTGCCCGGCCGTGATAATCATGGCCGTGCCCGCCGCCGTCGCGATCTTGCCGGCGTCGATCTTCGTGCGCATGCCGCCGCGCGACAGTTCGGACGCCGCTCCGCCGGCCATCGCCTCGATCTCGGGCGTGATGCGCTCGACCAGCGGCAGGAACGCGGCGTTCGGATCGCGCGCCGGTGGTGCGGTATAGAGTCCGTCGATGTCGGAGAGAAGGACGAGCAGGTCGGCGCCCATCATGGTGGCGACGCGCGCGGCCAGCCGGTCGTTGTCGCCGTAGCGGATTTCAGACGTCGCCACCGTGTCGTTCTCGTTGATGACCGGCACGGCCTTCATTTTCAGCAGGGTGGAGACGGTGGCGCGCGCATTGAGATAGCGGCGGCGCTCTTCCGTATCGCCTAGCGTCAGCAGGATCTGCCCGGATTTCAGCCCGTTGCGGCCAAGCGCGTCCGACCATGCGCCGGCCAATGCGATCTGCCCGACGGCGGCGGCGGCCTGGCTTTCCTCCAGTTTCAAAGCCTTGCGGCTGAGGCCGAGAATGGTGCGGCCAAGCGCGATGGCGCCCGACGAGACGACGAGGATCTCGGCGCCGCCGGCCGCCAGCCTGCCGACGTCGGCGGCAAGCGCCTCCAGCCAGTCGCGCTTGAGGCCGGTCGCGCGATCCACCAGCAGCGCCGAGCCGATCTTCACCGTGATGCGGCGATAGGATTTGAGGCTGAGACGGACAGCAGTCGGTGCGTGCATGGCAGCTACTTCGCCCACCGGTCGTCCTGCACCGGCGTCTCACCGGTCCGCGCTTCCTCGACCACCTTCATCAGCGCGCGCAGCACCGTCTCGACGCCTTCGCGCGTGACGGCCGACAGCGCCAGCGGCGTGGAACCGCAGGCACGCTTGAGCGCCGTCAGCTTCTTCTTGCGCGCGTCGGCGTCGAGCGTATCGACCTGGCTGAGCGCAACGATTTCCGGCTTGTCGGCAAGCCCGTTGCCGTAGGCTTCCAGTTCGCCGCGCACGGTCTTGTAAACCTTGGCCGGATTGTCCTCCTGTGCGGAGACGAGGTGCAGCAGCACCCGCGTGCGCTCGACATGACCCAGAAAGCGGTCGCCGATGCCGACGCCTTCATGCGCGCCTTCGATCAGGCCCGGAATGTCGGCGATGACGAATTCGCGCGCGTCGATGCGGGCGACGCCGAGGCCCGGATGCAGCGTGGTGAAGGGATAGTCGGCGATCTTCGGCTTGGCCGCCGTGACTGCCGCCAGGAAGGTGGATTTGCCGGCGTTCGGCAGGCCGACCAGCCCGGCATCGGCGATCAGCTTCAGCCGAAGCCAGATGGTCATTTCCTGACCCGGCAGGCCGGGGTTCGCGCGGCGCGGCGCCTGGTTGGTCGAAGTCTTGAAATGCTGGTTGCCGAAGCCGCCGTTGCCGCCCTTGGCGAGCAGGAAGCGCTGGCCGGTCACGGTCATGTCGCAGATCAGCGTCTCGTTGTCCTCGGCAAAGACCTGCGTGCCGGCCGGCACCTTCAGCGTCACGTCCGCGCCCTTGGCGCCGGTCATGTTGCGGCCCATGCCGTGCATACCGGTCTTGGCCTTGAAGTGCTGCTGATAGCGATAGTCGATCAGCGTGTTCAGTCCGTTGACGACCTCCAGCCAGACATCGCCGCCGCGGCCGCCGTCGCCGCCGTCCGGCCCGCCGAACTCGATGAACTTCTCACGCCGAAACGACGTCGAACCAGCGCCGCCGTCGCCGGAGCGGATATAGACCTTGGCTTGATCGAGGAATTTCATGCGCGTGGCTTATCGTGTTGTTATGGAACGGGCGGTCTGCTCATAGAGCAAGACGGACGCAAGCGCGAGGCCGTCACGGTCGAATCGGGCGGATTGCCGAAGGGATGCCGCAATGAAGGTGGTGAGCTACAACATCCAGTACGGCGTCGGTCTCGACGGCCGTTACGACGCGAAGCGCATCGCGGACGCCGTGCGCGGCGCCGACGTCATCGCCTTGCAGGAAGTGTCGCGCAACAATCCGCAGAACGGCGGACGCGACATGGTGGCGGAACTGACCGCCCTGCTGCCCGCCTATTTTGGCGTCTACGGCTCCAATTTCGAGGCCAATGTCGGTTCGCACGTCAAGGACGGCCGCGCCGTCATGACGATGTTCCAGCTCGGCAACATGATTTTGTCCAAGACGCCGATCCAGCTTTCGCGCAACCTTCTCCTGCCGCGCAGCCGCTCGCTCGACGCGCTCAACTTCCAGCGCGGCGCGCTGGAAGCGCTGATCGAGACGCCGCTCGGCTTCGTCCGCTTCTATTCCACCCATCTCGACCATCGCAGTCCCATGGAACGCGCCCGGCAGATCCGTTTCCTGCGCGAGCGCCTGTTCAACCATGCGCGGGAAGGCGGCGGCCTGACCGGCCTGTCGGAAGTCGGCCTGCCGGAGCCGCCGGCACCGGAAGCCTTCATACTGATGGGCGACTTCAACATGCTGCCCGGCTCGCCCGAATATACCGAGCTTGCCGGCCTGCCCGACCACGAATTCGGCATGCCGCTGTCTGCCGACCTCGCCGTCGATGCCGCCGCGCGTTTGGCGGTGTCCGGCGACGACCTCGTCACCTGGGTCGATCCCAAACGGCCGCACGACGCTGGTCGCCACAAGCGCATCGACTACGTCTTCACCAGCGCATCGCTGGCCGGCAACCTGAAGCGCCTGTGGGTGGACGCGCAAGCGCTCGGATCGGACCATCGGCCGGTGTGGGTCGAATTGACCTGACCGGCTACGGCGCGATCCGTCCCGCATCAGGACCGTGCCCAACTCCGCAGACTCGCCCAGGTCCGCCGATCCAGCCGGTAGCGCTCGACCGGCACCTGGCCGGCGACGATCGAGTTCACCATACCCTGGCCGGCATACTGGAAGCCGCACTTGTGGATGACGCGCCGCGAGGCCGGGTTGATGACACGGGTCGAGCAATGCAGCACCTGGACTGTCGTGCTGATGAAGGCGAGATCGACCAGCGCGTGCGCCGCCTCCGTCGCATAACCCTGCCGCCAATAGGGCTCGCCCACCCAGTAGCCGAGTTCCAGCCCGCGGTCCGTCGCGTTCAGCCCCGCGCTGCCGACGAAGGCGCCGCCCTCCTTCAATGTCAGCGCGTAGACCGCGCCTGAGCGCGGTGCCGCGGCCATGGCGAGGAAGGTGCGGGCCTCGGCCTCGCCGTAAGGATGCGGCATGCGCGCCAGCATTTCGGCGACGTGGCGGTTGTCGGCGAGTTCGACGAGTTGCGCGATATCGGCCTCGTGCGGCGGCCGCATCACCAGGCGTTCGGTGGTCAGCGCCGGGCACGCGATCGAATAGCTCTCGTCGAACAGTGCTTCCGCTTCGGCAACCATGGTCAGTCCTCCAGGCAAAGAAAAAGGGAGACGGTCGCCCATCTCCCCTGATCCTTTTCTGGTCTGGCCAGACACCGGTTCCCGAGATGGGCGCCGGTGTTTTAGTGCGGAACCGGCTACTCCGCGGCTTTGGTCATCGGGTTTACCGACACGTAGGTTCGGCCGTTGGCTTTCTTGGCAAACGATACCGAGCCGGCGTCGAGGGCGAAAAGCGTATGGTCCTTGCCCATGCCGACGTTGGTGCCGGCGTGCCACTTGGTGCCACGTTGACGAATGAGGATGTTGCCGGCGAGCACGGCTTCGCCGCCGAATTTCTTCACGCCAAGGCGCTTGGATTCGGAATCGCGACCGTTGCGCGACGAACCGCCAGCTTTCTTGTGTGCCATGGTACTGCTCCTTTGCGCTGTTCAGCGCCTGCGATCTCTATGAACGCGTTCGCGTTCCGTTTCAAGCCTGTCCGGAAAGGTCCGGCGAATTACTTGGCTTGTTCCAATTACTGGGCCAGTTCCTTCGCCTGCTCGCGCCAGTCCTTGATCTGGTCGGCGCTGAAGGGCATTGCCGCGTCGATCTTGTCGGCGTCGGCGTCGGTCAGGGCGGCGAGCTGGGCGAAAGTGGTGATGCCCTGCTCGTTGAGGTCCTTGGCCGCCACCGGGCCGATGCCCTTGATGACGGTGAGGTCGTCGGCCTTGCCCTTGGGCGCCTTGAACAGCGGCGCTGCGGCGGCGGGCACCGCCTCTTCCTTGGCGGCCTTCTTCGGCGCGCCTTCCGCCTTCTTCGAGGGCTTTGCGCCGTCGGTCAGGATCTCGGAAATGCGCACGGTGGTCAGCAACTGGCGATGGCCGATCTTGCGGCGCGAATTCTGCCGGCGACGCTTCTTGAAAGCGATGACGGTGCGGGCCTTGCCCTGCTCCACCACCTCGGCGGCGACGGAAGCGCCGTCGACGAAGGGGGCGCCGAAGGTGACCTTGTCGCCTTCGCCATAAGCCAGCACGGCGCCGATCTGAACGATCTCGCCGACTTGGGCCTCGAGCTTCTCGATCTTCAGGACGTCGTTGGCGGCAACGCGATACTGCTTGCCGCCCGTTTTGATGACTGCGAACATTTTTTGCCTTTCGCTGTTCGGTCGGCCTTGGTGATCGCGGGGCTCCGGAGAGCGGCGGTCGGGCCGTCTTTTTGTCAGTCTGCGGGTTCAAAAAACAAGCGGCGCGGAAAGCTCCCACGCCGATTGCGCGGCCTCCCTAGCCGAAGGGCCAGACGGAGTCAAGGCAACGGCGCCCCGGCCGCGCCGGACAGAAAGCCCGGCAAGCCCGATATTGGGCCTTGTATCCGGCCCTATGAGCCGTTATCTAGTCGCCGCGCCGGCAACGGCCCAACCATATGCGGAGAAGTGGCAGAGTGGTTGAATGCACCGCACTCGAAATGCGGCATGCCTGCAAGGGCATCGGGGGTTCAAATCCCTCCTTCTCCGCCATTTCCAACTTATCGATTTTCAGGATTCCCCGCGGCCGCGGCGTGCCTGCGCGTGGCGTATGCCGGATTCGGGAAAGAAAGCGTCCTGGTGAACCGCTCCCTGCCATGACCTGCAATGCGCGGTCACACGATCACCCTCAGTCACGGACGTAAATCACGGCATAGGGATCGGCGTATACGCGCTTCCAGTCGGGCAGTTCGTCGAAGAAGGGGATGCGCTTGTCGTTCGAGGACAGCAAGGCCCAGTCGATCGCATATTTCCCGAGCAGTGCCTCGATGAGAGGCTTGCCCGCGCTTGTTCCCATGTCTTCATCGGCCTGCGTGAAGCCGCCAAGGAAAAGCTGGTCGGTGCGGCCGTCGATGAAGGTCTTGATGCCGTGGAAGATCAGCGTGCCGCCGAAGTCGTAGGAATTCAGCACCGGACCCGACAATCCCCGTTCTGCGGCGAAGGCCAGCGCGCTCTTGGCCGATGTCTTCTGTCCGGGCTCGATCCGGCTGCCGGTTGCGAAGAGGACAAAGCCGCCGATCAGCGCGGCAGCCATTGCGCCCGGCAGATACTGGCGACATCTGAGGACAAGGCGTTCCAGCCCGTCGCGCTTCTCCCGGACCCATCCTTGGGCCGACAGCCCCGGAAACTGCTCGGCGATGTCTGGGGCAAGCACGAGCGGGACGAGCAGGAAGAAGACATAGCTGAAGCGTTGATGGGTAAGATACAGATGCAACGCAAACAGAACGAAAAGCGCCCTCGGCCAGCCGATACGCACACCCGAGGCCAGCAGCCCGAAGGCCATTGCAAGAAGCGCGGCCTCGTGGAGCGGATCTCCGGCGGCGCTGAAAGGCTGCCATTCCGTGATATAGGGCACGGCCTCGTTGCCATAGGCCACAGTGAACGTCGCCAATATGGCCTTCACGCCATAGGGGTTGAGCAGGCTGACCACCGGGCACAGCGCGCCGAACAGACACCACCTGGCCAGCAACGCCGGTTTCGTGAGCCGATTGCGGACGAGGAAATCCAGCCCGGCGAACGCCGCGATGACAAAGCCGAGGGTGAAAGTCGCATGAACGTTCGTCCACAGCCACAGAAGCGCCAGAAGCCAGAACGGAGGAGCCCGGTCGGCTCGGGCGGCACGAAAGAGGAAAGCCGTCCAGACCACGATGATCGGCAAGGTAAAAATGTGCGGTCGCGCCGTGAAGATTCCGTCGATCAGGAAGGCTAGGACCAGCGACGATCCGAAGGCGACGGCGGGTTTCAGCGCTTCGCTGAGATGCCAGCAGAGAAGGAAGACCATCGACAGGATGGCGATTGCGGTAAGGACCGCCACGCCGTTCCAGGCGGCACCGTCGTAAGCGAGCGCGAAGAGCACCTGCGCCAGCCATTCCTTTGCGATCCACGGATGCCCGGCAAAGGTGTACGAATAGGCGTCGACCGTCGGAAACGTCCAGGTCGCCAGCATGTCCTGCCCGGTTCGCACATGCCACCAGCTATCGGGATCCTGCAGGATCTGCGGAGCCAGAACAAACAGCGTCATTCCCAGCACGATTGCTGCCAGCAGGCTGAAGGCCAGCCGTATCCGTCGACTGTCCGCAGCGGTCGACGGGGCGACGGCAAGCGAGGCGATGGGAGCTGTCATCATGGATCGGAAACGCGACTGCGGATTGCAAGGCCGTCCCGCTGTTCGACGGCGAACACGTAGCGGGCCGAGCAAAAATAGAAGAGCGCGGAATAGACGCCTATGCCGGCGAGATGGGCGAAGGGCGATTCCACGAAGCCGATCGACCGCGCCGCCGCCAGAACCGCGAGATTGGCGCAATAGCAGACCAGAAAGGCCAGCATATAGCGACAGGCCTGGCGAAGCCCGCCGCCGCTGCGGAATGTCCAGCTTCGGTTCAGCAGGAAGCCGGTGACCAGCCCTGCCGCATAGCCAGTCGCGTTCGAGGCGACGTCGCCCCAGCCCATCGCCAGCCCCGCCAGGATGACGGCATAGCCGAGCGCCGTGTTCAGGAGCCCGACGGCACCAAAGCGCAGCGCCTGGTAAGGGTCACGGAAGCGATTTGGTCGCATGCACGAAATATTGCGCCCCGAGGGGCACTCCGGTGAGATACCGCTCACAGGGCCGCAACCATGACAGCAGGCGCGGAAAGAAGATCCTGTAAGCGATCCTGGCGTTTGAAAGACCGGCCGCCGCCATCCGGGAACGCATCTCCCGCGCTGCGATAAGCACTGCATTTTCGTCGAACGGGCAGTTTCGAACGGCGTGCCTCGTCAGCGGATTGGCCGGGTTGTGCTCGAAGACGAAGAAGCTGCCGCCGGGAGCGAGCACCCTGTCGATTTCGCTCAGCAGGCACTCGTGCAGCGCGTCCGGAATATGGTGGAAGACACAGGCGGCGAAGGCCAGATCGAAGGTGCCGCCGGGATACGGAATGGTCATGCCGTCGAACGGCATCAGGCTCGCCTGTCCGGGGAACCGCCTGGCGGCGATGTCGAGCGACTGCGCCGACGGGTCCAGCAGCACGATTTCGGCATCAGGGAACGCCGCCCGCATATGCCCTAGCGAATTGCCGACGCCGGCGCCGAAGTCGAGTATGCGTCGCGGCACGATGCCGGCGCGCCGCAGAACGGCCGCGACGTCGTCGATCTTGTACTTCGCGAAGTAGTCGGGCGTCTCTCCGCTCAAGCGGATGCTCGCGGCATGCTGCGCTTCGTATTCATACGCGAACCGGTCGAACTCCGCCTCAAGCACGCAGGCCCCTCCTCACCATCTCGCGCAGGCGATGGACGGGAACGTCCTGCGGGGACGCCGCGTCCCGGCTGACGATTTCGTTGACGATGTAGAGAGGACGCTGCTTCGTCTCCATGTACATGCGCCCGAGATATTCCCCGAATATGCCGAGGACGAGCAGTTGGACGCTGCCGAGAATCAGCACGATGGAGGCGAGGCTTGTCCAGCCGGGAAGGACATTGCCGACCGCCCACGAAAAGATCGTATAGGTCAGCACGCACAGGCCGAGGACACCGAAGCCCATGCCCAGGTGCGATGCGAACCGAAGCGGCGCGACGGAAAAGCTGGTGATCGCGTCGACCGCCAGAAGCAGCATCTTCTTCAGCGGATAATGCGTCGTTCCGGCGAAGCGCCGGTGCCTCTCATAGGGAAAGGCTACCTGCCTCAGACCGATCCAGCTTACCATGCCGCGCACGAACCGATAACGCTCCGGCATCGCATTCAGATGGTCGAGGGCACGCCGGGACATCAAACGGAAATCCCCCGAATCCGGCGCGATGTCGACATCCACAATCCGGCGCAGCAGCCGGTAGAACAGCGCCGCGCTGAACAGCTTGAACATGCTTTCGCCGTTCCGTTTCACCCGCTGGCCGTAGACGACGTCGGCCCCCTCGTCCATCTTCGCCATCATGGCGCCGAGCAGCTCCGGCGGGTCCTGAAGATCGGCATCGAGAACCAGGATGCGGTCGCCCCGGCAGAATTCAAGCCCCGCGCTGAGCGCGATCTGATGGCCGTAATTACGGGCGAGGTCGATGGCGGCGACGTGCCCGTCCTGGCGGGCAAGCTCGAATATCGCCTCGCGCGTGCCGTCGGTCGCGCCGTCGATGACCAGGACGACCTCGTAGGAGGTGCCGGCCACCTGCCGGCAGGCAGCCGTGACGCGCCTGTACAGCTCGGCGATACCGTCCTGCTCATTGTAGCAAGGCACTACAACCGACAGCGCCATGCTGCGCTGGAATGGCCGCTTCTGTATTCTGGTCATGTCCCCATATCCGCTGGGACAAAGGGTAGGATCGATCGGTTAGAAAATTGCTAAACATGGTCAAACGCAGGAAAATTTATTTAATATTCTAAAATATAAAATAGATTATAAATGAATGAACATTTATGTGGAAACTTCCAATATATAGTTGAAGTTTGCTTTGAGATTATGATTCAATATAAAATACTGTAAAATTACCCCTTTTCAGGGAATAGGGTAGTCATCCAGAATCCGCCACCAACTCAGCTCATCCTCGTCTCGCGGGTTCACCGAAAAATTCGCGCCGGGCGTCCATGCCGACCAGCCGGAGTCGGCCCAGATGACGCAGCAGGCGGCGCGGCCGCGCCAGTGCCTCCCGGCTGAGGAAATACTTCTTCACCAGGCTCGGCGCCTTGCTGTGCGAACCGCCATGGGCGACGCGGTAGACGGCGCCGCGAAACGGCAGCGGGCTGAGCGGCGTGCCGCGTTCGGCCAGGATGTCGGCGATCCGCACATGGCTGCCCAGCATCGTCTTGATCCAGTCGAGCGAGGCGTCCTCGAAGCGCTGCGGCAGACCGTAGAGATCGGCGCGCACGATCAGCGAGGTGCCGCACAGATGGTTGAACTCGTCGCAGCCGAGCAGCAGCCGGCCGCCGTCGTCCCAGATATAGCCGCGCTCGACGGTCCAGCCGTTGGCGTCCGGGTTTTCGGCCGCATGGCCGGCGATGCGGGCGCTGACGAAATCGTCGTCGTCGACGATCATGAAGAAGCGGCTGTCGCAGGCGGCCAGCATGCCGGCCAGCACGCGCCGGCCCTTGTCGGCACGGAAGGCGTCGTAAACGGCCTCCAGGTCCGCCTCGCCCATCTCGTGCAGGGTGTTGGGCGGGAAGGTGACGCGCACGACATCGAAGCCGATGGGTAATGCCGGCAAGTCGGCGCCCTCGTTGGCGACCACCAGCGCGCGCCAGCCCGGATGCGCCTGGCTGGCGATGGAGGCGGCCGTCTGCGAAAGATTGGCCTTGAGCAGACCCCAGTCGCGGGCGTTGTCCTGATGGCGGACGGGAATGATGAAGGTCAGCATCGGTTCGTCCTCCCGTCAGGCCGCGGCTTTTCCGGCGGCGCCATCGGCGGCCCGCTGTGCCCAGGCGATGCCGTCGTCCAGCGAAGCCGCCCGATAGGACAGGTCGGTCCCGCCCGAGAAAGCCGCCATGAAGCGGCGCACCTTGCCGTAGCTGTTGTCGAGCACGGCGTGCGGCCGGCCGATCAGCAGCGAGCAGATGTGGACGTGCAGCCGGTCGGTGACGATGGCCTGCCCCCGAGAAATCTGCCGGATTCCGCGCCGGAAGCGGTTGTGCGCGGCGGCGTCGAGCTTGGCGAGCCTGAGTTCCGCCGGTTTCAGCGACAGCAGCGCGGAAGCGGCGCCGAACGCCTTGGAGGCACGCACGCTGCGCGGCGATTCCGAGATCCAGTCCTCGACCGGCAGGCCGGGCCAGGCAGAGGGCTCGGCGTTTCCTGCCTTTTCCTGGTCCGCCCGCAGCATGGCGAGCACCGGGAAGATGGCCGGCGCCGGCTCCACCGCGCCGATGGCGAAAGCCATGTCGGGGCAGAGCGTGACCGCGCAGTCGAAATGCTTTTCGGCGAAAGCCCGCGATTCCTCGTCGCGCACCAGAAGCGTGAAGTTCCGGTGCCGGCCGATCGCCCGCGCGCTCTGTTGGATGCGCTCGGGCGACTGGTAGTGGATCGACTGCGGGAACTGGATGACCGGCCGATCCGGAAACAACTCCAGCACGCGCTCGCGGAAATCCTGATGCGCGCCCCAGATGTCGCCGAAATTGCCGCCGCCGTGGATGAAGATCGGCCCGCCCGGTGCTGCGCGCCGGAGCTGGTCGGTCGAGAAATCGTCCATGCGCGAGACATAGGCCGGCCGCTTGCCGTGACGGTTCGCGAGATAGGCCATCTCGCCCAGCCAGATGGCGGAATCGCCGCAGTTGCGGATATCCGGGAAATCGAGGATGGCGACCGGCTCATCCTCGCGGACATGCGCCTTGAGGCAGACATGGATTGCGGCTTCGAGCTCGGCGATCAGCGCCAGCCGGGGTTCCGTCACCATCGTCTTTTCTCCGTTCGATTGCGGCTCAAGCCTGCCTCCTCGCCGGACGCAGCTTTGCCAAGAGCTTGCCCAAAATGGTTTGTACTTCACGCTCCGGTCCCTGCGGGCGGCCCATCGCCTCCCACAGAAGAAAGGTCGCGGCGCAGTAGAGGAAGCCGCCCAGCGCCACCAGCGTCGCCAGGTGCAGCGCCAGCATCGGCCTGTCGGCCGTATGGGGAAGCTGGCCGGCAGCGAAAGCGACACCGGCGGCCATCGCCGCGACGCTGACCAGCGCACGCAAATTCGCCTGCAATTGCTTCAGCACCGGCAGGTCGATCAGGCGCCGCACCAGCACCATGTTGACGACGGCGCTGCAAAGCCCGGTGAACACCCGGCCGGCGACGACGCCGGGAAGGCCGGCGATCAGCAGGCCGGCGATCATGATCGGCACACGCACGAGAAGCATCTGCGTGTCGCGCACGAACAGCATCCGCGTCTCGCCTTTCGCCATGCCGAGCGGCTGCACCAGCGAGCCCAGCGTCTGAAGTGCGAACACCGAGGCAAGCGCCTGGATGATGAAGATGACCGGCGCCCATTTCTCGCCGAGCGCCAGCCGCACAAGCGGGTCGGCTATGACGGCGACGCCGATGCCCGCCGGCAGCGCCACCGCCGTCAGCAGCGCCTGCGCCCGCTGGTAGGCTGCCGCCAGCCGCGCCGGGTCGTTCTGGATGCTGGCGAAGCCCGGATAGATGGTCTGCGTCAGCGGCATCGTCGCCTCGCGCGTCGGCATCATGGCGAGGTTCGAGCCGACCGAATAATAGCCCAGCGCCGTGTTGCCGAGCATCTTGCCGACCAGAAGGTAATCGAAGCGCCAGTTCAGCGTGTTGACGATCTGGCCGGCGCTCAGCCACGCCGAGAACGAGAAGAACTCGCGCATGTGGCGGAAGGTGATGCGCGGCCTGAACGGCAGCACGAGATAAGAAACCGCGACGTTGGTCGCCTGGGCGACGAGCGTGCCGATCACCAGCGCCCAGTAGCTGTGATAGATGACGGCGATCGCCACCGCGGCGATGAAGCCGGCGAGCTTCTGCGAGACGGCGAGCACGAACTCCTGCCAGAAGATCAGGTCGCGCTGATACATGATGCGGCGCGGATTGGTGAGGCCGCTCAGGAAAACGCTGAGGCCCAGCGCCAGCATGACGCCGGTCAGACGCGGCTCATCGAACAGCAGTGCGGCGGGTTTGGCGGCGGCGGCGAAGAACAGCGCCAGCACCAGCCCGCGCAGGGCGTTCAGGGTCCAGGCGGCGCTGAAATGCGAGTCCGTCGGCGCCTCGTGGCGGATCAGCGCCTCGGCCAGCGAAAGCTCCGTCACCGTCGAGACGATCATCAGGATCGTCATGCCGAGCGCGACGACGCCGAAGTCGGACGGCGCCAGATTCCAGGCCAGGATGAAGGTGCTGAGCGCAGCCAGGCCGTTGACGATGGCGCGCGCCAGCGACAGCCAGAGGCTTCCCGTGATCAGCCGAGAGGTGACGGTGGCCATGCGCTACCCCGCTCGCGACCGGGCGGCCTGCGTCTCCCGCCCCGCGCTCTTGCGCAGCGGGTCGATGTCACGGCCGGCATTGAACAGGAAAAGCAGCGGCCGCGACCCGTTGATGACTTGCAAGCCGACGACCGCGCCGATCATCGCGAGACAGGGCAGCGCGAAGAAGGTGATCGCGAACAGGTCGCCGCCGAAATTGCCGAAGACGCGGCGCAACGGGATGGCGGCGAAGTGGAACAGGATGGCATGGCTGCAAAACAGGAAGAAGGCGTAGGGCTCGAACCACAGGAAGCCGGCGCCGAAGCGCGAGCGGCGGATCGCGTCGGTCAGCATCCAGAAGCCGGCCGCCATGGTGACGCGCAGCAAAGTGTCCAGCGTCAGCCGAAGCACGTCGTTCATTTCGCCGAACAGCACGTTCTCGGTCCGCAGCGCCAGATAGAGGCCGACCATGACGGCGAGGCCCGGAAGCAGCCAGCGCGCCGCGCGGTCGATGGCCGGTTCGGCCGTCCTCGACAGGCGCAGCCACATGCCGAGCGCGAAGAACAGCATGAGCTGCGGCCGTTGCAGCAGGTAAAGATCCTCGCCGAACAGCGTATAGGCTATCAGCAACAGGATCGTGACGACGGGGAACCGCTTCAGCGCGCCGTAGAGCAGCGGGGAAAACAGGCAGCAGACGAAAAGGTCGCGAAGAAACCACAAAGGCACGTCAAGCGGCCATCCGGTCAGCGCGAACAGCGCGTCGGCCATGCCGAGCGCGGTGAAGTCCGGCATGTCCTGCCATTTGCCGCGCGCCAGCCCGTAGAGCGCAAGCAGCGCCAGCATGAGGAGGTTCCACCCCGCCAGCGGCACCACCAGCGTCTTCACTTTCGACGCGAACAGGCGTTGCGTCCCGACCTTGGCCAGACTGGAGACGATGAAATAGCCGGAAACGACGCTGAGCAACGACACCGAACTCAGCCCCGCCATGCGCGAAAGGGCGAAATAGACGAGATCGAAAACCCCGGCGTCGCGATCGAAGACATTGCCGCCGATGCCGAGTGGCACATGCACAAAGGTCATGAAGACAATGCACAGACCGCGCGCGATCCTGATACGGTCCGACATCGCGTTGCGGACAGGGTCCAGCGACGCCGCCGGCACTTCGAAGAAACTGCGGATGGACACCATCGTCTCCCCGGTCGGTTTCATTCCGGCCCGCCGCGCGAAGCGGGCCGCTCGATACTGGTGACGACGAAAAGGGCAGCCCGTTGAAGGCTTGGAGCAATTTGCTGGGCGTCGCCCGGCGCGGCGCGGGAGAAAAGCGCCCTCGCCTGCGGCTCGACCTCAGCGACGCGGTCGTCTACGCGGTCGGCGACGTGCATGGCTGCCTCGACGAACTGCTGGCGCTGGAAAGCGTCATCGAGCGCGACGCCGAGGCCCTGCCCGGCGAAAAGCTCATCGTCATGATCGGCGACTATGTCGATCGCGGCCCGGCCTCGGCCCAGGTGCTCGACCATCTGGCGGCACCGCCGCCGCCCGGCTTCCGGCGCATCTGCCTGACCGGCAACCACGAGATGGTCATGCTCGACTACCTGGAGGGACGAACCAGCCTGACGGGCTGGCTGGCGATGGGCGCCGAGCAGACCCTGCTGTCCTACGGCATCGACCATGAGCGCCTGCGCGCCGTTTACGGATCGGAGCGCCAGGTGGACGAAGTCATCCGCTCTGCGATCCCGGCCGCGCACGTCGCTTTCCTGCGCTCCCTGCCGATCATGGTGGAAACGCCGGGCTTCCTGTTCGTGCACGCCGGCATCCGCCCCGAACTGCCGCTCGAGCGGCAATCGGATCGCGACCTGGTCTTCATCCGCGAGGATTTTTTCAAGGCCGCGCACCGCCTGACCCGCTATGTCGTCCACGGCCACACGCCGGTCGCCGAAGCCCGGCGCGACGGCATGCGCGTCGACATCGACACCGGCGCCTTCTTCACCGGCCGTCTGACGGCGCTGCGCATCTGGCAGAACAAGGGCCGCTATTTCACCACATGACCCTTGAGGAAGCGGCCGCGCCATCACGCCGGCTCCATCCGGTCGGCCGGCCTGTCGGGCGCCGGCGCCTGCTCGACATAATAGGAGGCGTAGCGGTCGAGATATTGCTCGGCGCTGCCGAACAGGCCATAGCGCGACAGCTGCTTGATGTCGGTCTTGTTGAGGACGAGGCCGAGCGTCTTGGCGGCGATCTGCGGTTCGGCCTGCAAGGCCGAGCGCACGAGCGCACGCGGCGTCGCGCCCCATTCGGCCACCAGCACGAAGCCGTCGGCCATCGGCGCGAACGCCTTGGCATCGACCACCGGTCCGAACGGCGGCAGGTCGACGACGATGTAGTCGAAGGTCTGCCGCGCCGATTCGATCAGTTCGCGCATGCCCGGCCCCGAAATCAGCTCGCCGGTATGCGGCAGCCGCCCGCGGATCACCGTCGGCAGGATGGCGAGCCGCGTCTTGCGGTCGACCAGCAGCGTGTTCTGCCAGCGCTCCTCGCCGCCGACCACGGCTTCCACCAGCCCCTTTTCCGGGATCAGCGGCAGGCTGCGGCTGAGGCCGGGATTCCTGAGGTCGCCGTCGATCAGCAACGTCCTGGCGCCGTTCGCGGCCAAAAGGCCGGCAAAATTGGCCGCCACCGTGGTCTTGCCCTCATGCGGCAACACCGAAACGAAGCCGATGACCTTGCAGGGGTTGCGTTGCAGCACCACGTTTCCGGCGAGCTTCACGTTGCGTAGCGTCTCTGCGAAGGACGAAGCCGGCGCATTGATGGCGACACGCAGGATGCGCGGGATGGTGGTTTCGCGCGGTTGCGCCTGACCCGCGCCGCCGGCGCCGTTCGCGGCGCCCTTGCTGCGGAACGAAGGGCCGACGACCGGCAGGTAGCCGAGGAACTTGACGTCGAGCGAATTCTGCACGTCTTCCGCCGTGCGGAAGAAGCGCTCGCGGAATTCGCGCAAGGCGCCCGCTCCCGCCCCGGCGAACAAGCCGAGCACCAGCGACAAGGCGAGCGTCATGGTCTTGCGCGGGCTCGACGCGACGGTCGGGTCGCCGGCCAGTGAGATCACGCGTGCCTGCGCGATCGGGAAGGAGCGCTGCTGCGAGGCTTCCGCGTAGCGTCCGAGGAAGGACTGGTAGAGCGTGGCGAGCGCCTGCGCCTTCTGTTCCAGCGCGCGCAATTCGACGCCCGACTGGCCGGACTTGGAACTCTGGTCGGAGAGTTCGCCGACATTGGTGCGCAGCGACGCCTCGCGCGACTTCGCCACTTCGTATTCGTTGCGATAGCTTTCGGTGAGCCGGGTGAGTTCCCCGAACATCTGCTTCGCCACGTCGGCCTCTTCGCGCCGCAGCGCCACCGCCTGCGGGTGGTCCTCGCCGAAGCGGGCGGAGATATCCTGCTCGCGCTTGGCCATGCCGAGATAGCGGGTCCTGAGATCGGTCAGCAGCGCCGTGTTGGTGCCGCTGCTGCCCTTCTCGATCGGCACGGTGGCGTTCTTGACGGCGTTTTCCGGCCCGCTCTCGACGATCGACTTGAACTGGTTGTAGCGCGCCAGGGCGTTGGCGGTGTCGGCCTGCGCCAGAATGAGCTGCTTGTTGAGGTCGGAAAGCTGCTGGTCCGACACCAGTTCGCCGCTGGCCGCCGTCAGGCCATGGGCGGCGCGGTATGTTTCGACCTCGAGCGCCGCGTCCTGCGAGCGCTGGCGCAGGTCGTCCAGCCGGCCTTGCAGCCAGACGGTGGCGCGCTGCGTGGCGTCGAAATTGGCGTCGAGATGATCCGACAGGTAGGCGTCGGCATAGGCGCGCGTAATCGCCCCCGCCAGCTTCGGATCGTTGTCGGAATAGGACAGCGAAATGACGTATGAGCGGCCGACCCGCTGGGCGTCGAGGTTCTGCTGAAGGACCGCCATCGCCTTGCCGATCTTGGCATCCTCGACCGACCCGGTGGAGGGCGGCTGGCTGGTGAAGACGCGGAGCACGCTTTTGACCGTCGATTTCACCCAGGCGATGGGAGAAACCGGCGGATTGAGAAAGGCATCGTTGTCCTGGAGATTCTGCGCCTTGACCACGGCGCGCGCCAACTGCGCGGACTTCAGGATCTCCACCTCGCTCAGCACCATCGATTCCGCTTGGGCGGCCGGTTGCGATGTCGGCTTGTCCTCGGCGAACTTCGTCAGGCTGTCGTCGAGCAGGATGTTGGTGGAGGCCGTGTAGACCGGCGGCGTGAACACGATATAGACGACGCCGAGCGCAAGGCCCGCCACGCCGAACAGCGCCACCACCTTCATCTGCCGCTTTGCGGCTGCCAGCAGCCGGTCGAGGTCGATGAAGCCGTCCGTCTCGTCCGAAGGTACGGGAACTGGCTTGCTCAAGGGAAAACGTCCATGGTTCATGGCTTGTCGATCCGGTCGTCGGTCGGAAATGACGGCCACGGCCCCAAGGGGACAGCCCCTCGGCCCTGGCCGTGGCGATGGTCGGTTCGGTCAGGCCGCTTCGCTGCGGCGCGCCTGGCTGGCGATGATCGCCTCGATCGGCTCCAGCACCAGGTCGCGGATATCGGGACGCGCCAGCGCGAAGGCGACATTGGCCTGGATGAAGCCATCCTTCGAACCGCAGTCGAACATGCGGCCCTCGAACGGGCTGGCGAAGAAATCCTGCGCGGCCGAGAGCCGCAGCATCGCGTCCGTCAGCTGGATTTCGCCGCCGGCGCCGCGCTCCTGGTTGTCGAGCAGGTCGAAGATTTCCGGTTGCAGCACATAGCGGCCGTTGATGTAGAAATTGGAAGGGGCTGCGGACGGTTCCGGCTTCTCGACCATGCTGGTGATGGAAAAGCCCTTGCCGACACCCGGCCCCTTGCCGACGATGCCGTAGCGGCCGGTATCGAGCGGATCGCACTGTTCCACCGCCACGACATTGCCGCCGGTCCGCTCATAGAGATCGATCACCCCCGAGAGACAGCCGCGTTCGCCGAACGACACCATGTCGGGCAGAAGCAGCGCAAACGGCTCGTCGCCGATGACGTCGCGGGCGCACCAGACGGCATGGCCGAGGCCGTGCGGCGCCTGTTGGCGGGTGAACGAGATGGCGCCCGCCTGCGGCTGCATGCGGTCGAGCGTGGAAAGCTGGTCCGTCTTGCCCGAGCGGGCGAGCGTGTCGAGCAGTTCCGGCTGGATGTCGAAATAGTCCTCGATGATGTGCTTGTTGCGGCCGGTGACGAAGACGATGTGCTCGATGCCCGCCTCCAACGCCTCATCGACGGCGTATTGCACGACGGGACGATCGACGATCGTCAGCATCTCCTTGGGCATCGCCTTGGTGGCGGGCAGGAAGCGCGTGCCGAGGCCGGCGACAGGTATCACTGCTTTTCTGACTTTTTTCATCACATCCCTGTTCGGTTGGCACCCCCGCCAAACTCGAATCTTCAATCGGCTCCCGCCGTCGACAACCGCCGCAGCCTGGCCGCGATCGGCATCCTGAGATGGCGCAGCGCCGCCGGGTCGCGCAGCGCAACGCCCGCCGCCTTCAGCGGCGCGCGCTGCTTGAGATGGCGGACCAGTGCAAGAAAGGACGCGCCTTGACACAGGCTGCGGGTGCGGCGCGCCTGCGCCGCCAGCGCCTCCGGATCGAGATCGTGGAGGCGCAGGAAGGTTGCGTCTGCGCGCAGCATCGCCTCGACATGGGAAAGGTCGAGCACGCGCGAGATCGAACCCGCACGGAGGTGGTAGCGGTAGAAGGTGCCCGGCTCGACCACGCAGCGTCCGCCGCGCGCCAGCGCCGAAGCGAGGAAGATGTAATCCTCGCCGATGCGCAGCGTCTCGTCGTAGCCCAGCCCGGCCGCGTCGAGGAAACGCCGCTCGAACATCGGCTTCATGTAGCCGTAGGAGAAGGTGCTTTCGAACAGCAAGCTGGTGCCGATCAGCTCCGCCAGCGACAGGCGCGGCAGCGCCTCAAGATGCTCCGGCGCGAACATCGGTTCGCCGCCGCCGTTCTCGCGCACGACTTCGAGATTGTCGACGGCGATCTCGGCGCCCGCCGCCTCGGCCCGGCCGATCATGCGCGCCAGCCGTTCTGGGTGCATCGTGTCGTCGGCGTCCAGCACCGCCACCCAGCGGCCGGACGCCACCGCCAGCCCGACATTGCGCGCGCCGCCCGGCCCGCGGTTTTCGTCCAGCTCGACCACGCGCACACGGTCCTTCGGATAGCTGGCGGCGACCTCCACCGTGCGGTCGCTCGAGCAGTCGTCGGCGACCACCACCTCGACCGCGACGCCGCGCTGCGCCAGCGCGCTGTCGATGGCACGGCGGATCGACCCTTCGGCGTTGAAGGCGGCGATGAGGACGGAAACGTCAGGCTGCATGGCGCTCGCCTTCCACTCGGCCGTCCATCGGGCTTTTCACACGGTCATCCATCGGGGTATCCAGCGGAGCGGCCTCGCCATATTGCCGGATTTCACCGACGCCCAGCAGGCCGGCGACCGCGCCGGCATGCAGAACGCCGCGCAGGGCAGAATGGTTGCGGCGGACCGCGGAAAATGCGCTGACCCCGGCGCTGCCGAAACAATAGCCGGCCTTGGCCGCCGCCAGCAGGCAGGCGCGGGCGAGGGCCAACCGCGTCGTCCCCTCGCCCACCAGGCGGCCATGCGTCTGGCCGCTGCGGAAGCGTCGTTTCACCAGCCAGGTGAAGCTGGCGCGCGACGCAGGCACCGGCTCTCGCGCAGCCGCGCCCGGCGCATAGGCGATGCGCCCGCCGGCCCGATGGAGCCTGGTGAAATAATCGGTGTCCTCGCCGCCGCTGCGGCCGAGCGCCAGGCTGAACCGCCGACCAGCGACGACGGCGGACGACAGGCGCAGCAGCGTGTTGCCGCAATAGCCGGTGCGGATCTTGCCGTCGGCGACGACCGGACGGGTCGAATGGAAATCGCCGTCGCGCATCCAGCGCGGCGCGTCTTCGTCATAAACGGCAAGCACTGGCCCGAGCACGGCGTCGGCGCGCGTGGCGTTGGCCACCGACAGGAACTCCGTCAGCCAGTCGCCCGACACGACCTCCTGGTCGTCGTCCATGAAGATCAGGAAATCGCCGCCGGCCGCCTCCAGGCAGGCGTTGCGGGCGATTGAGATGTTGAATGCCGGGCAATGAACATAGCAGATCTCGAACGGCAGGCCGGTGGCCAACGCATAGATCAGCGCGCGCGCGCTCGGCGCGGCGTCGTTGTCGGCGACGATGACGCGCAGCGCCACGCCTGCCGGCACATGCAGGCAGCCAAGGGAGCGCAGCGTCTGCTCGACCTGCGGGCGGCGGAAGGTACAAATGCCGATATCGATGCGCACGGTCATGGCGCTTCCGCCCTCCGTTTCCAGGAAAGGGCAAGCTGCATCCAGAAGCCGGCCGACCAGGCGAAGTGCATGACCATCGCCGAGACGCCGGCGAGCGGGCCGTAGGGGTTGCGCTCGGCCAGCGCCAGCCAGACGCCGTAGCCGAGGCACGTCGCCACCCACAGGCCCATCGGGATCAGCGCCGAAAGGCTGAAGACGGCGAGCAGCGCGCCGGCCACCACCGGCAGCACCATCAGCGGCACCATCTGCCTGAGCTTCGGCATGGCGTGATGCTTGAGGATGTTTTTCGCCCGGCCGCGGCCGTAGCCGAGATATTGCCGGAACAGGCTGCCGACCGACGCGCGTGGATAATAGATCATGACCGTCTTGTCGGTCATCCAGATGCGATAGCCGGCGGCCCGGAGCCGAAAGTCGAGCTCGGCGTCCTCGTTGTGACTGAAGGATTCGTCGTAGCCGCCGACGGCGCGGAACGCCGCCACGCTCATCAGCGCGTGATGGCCGTGATCGGTCCAATGGCCCCTGGCGCCCTCGCGATGCGGCGAACCGCCATTGCCGAGCTTGGAATTTTGCGCCGTCGCTGTCGCCCGCTGAAAGGGGCCGACCCCTTGCGTGAGCATGGACACGACCACTGAATCCGCACCCGTCGCGTCGGCTTCCTCGATCAGCCTTTCGCAATAGTCGGCCGGATAGCCGCCATGCGCGTCGATACGGATGAAGCGGGCGAACGCATCGCCGTACCGCGCAACGGCGAGATTGACGGCGGCGGCCTGCAATCTGCGAGGATTGTCGAGCAGGGCGACGCGCGGTTCCAGCGCCGCGATTTCCTCGACAATGCGCCGGGTGCCGTCCGTGCTGCCGCCGTCGGCGACGACGATCAGCATGTCCAGCCGGTCCGCCGGGCCGATCAACTGCGCGATGAGATCGCCGATATGGGCGGCCTCGTTCAGGCACGGGATGACCGCCATGCAGCGTCCGGCCGGCGCGGCGCGCGCGGTTTCAGCGTGCAAAGGTTCGGCGTCGGTTTGGCTGGTCATGCCGCGGCCTCCAGCAGGATGTCGCCGCCGGTCCGCGAGCCGGCCAGCGCTTGCAGGCGCTCGACCAGCGCGCGGCAGTCGCCGATGCCGGCGACCCATTCGGCTTTGTCGTGCCCGACGACCCGCCGGCGCAGGGCCTCAAAGTTGTCCCGGTTCATCGCGGACAGCGCCGTTACCAGCGCATCCACGGAAGCGTCTTCGAGCAGCACGCCGATCCGCCGTTCGGAAAGGAAGCGCGCCGTCTCGGTCCCTTGCATGGCGATTGGGACCGCACCGTAGCGGCAACCTTCGTAGAGCCGATTGGGCAGCAGCCAGGCCGAATTCAGCCCCTCCTCGAAGAAGTCGATCGCCCAGCAGAAATGCACCGCACCGTAGATGGCGGCGAGATCGTCCGGATTGCGATAGGGGCCGGCGAAATGGATATGCGGTTCGGCCGCGACGAAGCCGTTGAAATCGGCGAATTCGCGATAGGCGGGACGACCGCGCAGCACGACCTCGAAACGCCCTTCAGCCTGCCGCGTGAAGGCCGCCAGCAGGTCCAGCGACTTGGCGCAGCGCAACGCGCCGAACCAGCCGATCCGCCAAGGCTCGTCGGCATCCGGCCCGGCTTGCGGATTGGAAGCCGGCAAAGCATCCAGCTCCAGCACCTTGTTCGGTAGCAGCATGATCGGCGCGGCCGACTGCCCGAACCGGGAAAAATATGCGTGTACGAAAGCCGGCGAACTGGTGATCAGCAGCGCCGCATCACGGCCGAACCGCCGCTCGGCTGCCCGCATCGCCTTGCCGACCGGCCCGGCGTCGAGCAGCAGGCGGTGAATGTCGAGGCACTCGTAGACGAGCGGAACAGCACCGCCGAAGATCGCCCGCGCCCGGTTGGCGAGCGCCAGCATTTCGAGGTTGCGGCCGATGATGACGTCGGGCCGGGAAACATGCCGAAGCTTGCCTGCCAGCGAGACGGCGGCCGACGCCACCGAAGCCAGCCGCTGGGTGAACCGGCCGTCCTCGGTTCGACCGAGTTCGATCGTCGGCTCGCCGTCGCCACGCTGCGGCGCAGCACCACGCCGGAAGCCGGCCATCGTCACCGAGGCGCCACCCGCTTCCAGCATCGTCACGCGGCGGTGCGCGGCCGGATCGGCCAGGTTGTGGACCAGATAGAGGATGCGCAGCATCGGCCGGCCCTTACTGCGACCGCGTCTTGCAGACGACGGATTCGGGGAACTGGCACTTGTCGCCTTCGGCCGTGAAGGCGACGCGGTCCACCTCCGCGGCAATCGGCTGGCCGGGGTCTGAAAACGCGCCCATCCACTGAGTCAGCGTGTCGCTGCCCCAGATGCTCAGATAAATCTTGGCCGGATGGCTGGGCAGCTTGTCGGGATCGGTCACCTCGCCGACGAGCTTGCCGTCGACATACCAGGCGATGCGGTCCTTCTGCCAGACGAAGGCATAGTCGTGGAAATCCTTGGCGGCGCCGCCCGGAACGTCCACCAGCTTGGCCGGGCCGAGGCTCTTGCCGTCGACGAAACGGTTGATCTGGACTTTCGACGGGTCTTTGCCGAGCACCTCGAAATCGATCTCGTCGTGCGGCTGCTTGTGGACCGGACCGATGAAGGAGAAGAAGCCGGTGTTGAGACCGGAGCCGGCCACCGCCTTCATGCGCGCCTCGAAGGTGCCGTAACCGAAGCGCTTGAAGGTCTGCACCTCGCCGCAGGCGTAGTTCCGATCCTTGGTTTTCTCCTTGACGAAACCGAGCCTCAGATGGCCGTCGGCAACGCTGACCTGCTTCTTCGACCAGGTGCAGTTCTGGTGGTCGCCGTTCGCCCAGCCGTCTGAAACGTACCAGCGGCTTGGGTCGAATTTGTCGAAATTCTCGACGAAGGACTTGCCCGTCGCGGTCCCCGCCTGGGCAGCGACAGGCCCGCCGGCCGCGGCCGCCACGAACCCGATGGCCAGCCACGTGGCCAGCCCGGCAAAGTCGCGAATCGGAAACCTCAGAGGCATGGTCATCCTTCTGCCTTTCGTTGCGGCGCCGCCTCCCCTCGGCGCTCCGTTCAAGCAAACGTTGCGCTGCACATAAGGCCGTCGAAGGATGAGAATGTGACGCGCAGCCGCTTTCGCCGGGCCCCGCACGGTCACTTTTTATGATCGGCGTTAAGCCGATGGCTGGGCCGAAACGGCGGCCGGAGCCGCGACCTCTTCCGTTTGCTGGGGAAACGGCGCGGCCCGCTCGCACAGTTCGTTCACGAAAGCCGCCTGCGCCTCCAGCGCGTCGAGCCGCCGCGTATAGTCGATCATCGTGCGGGTGAGTTCGTCGACCGACGAGGCCATGTCCGGCCCCGCCTCGTCGTGGTCGAGCGCCTGCTGCGAGAAGGCAGCACGCGCCGTCACGCTTTCATAGCGGCCGCGCAGACCGTCGCGCTCGTGCTCGATTTCGAGGCGCATTTCGTCCAGAAAAGCCCGCAAACGCCCGGCGCGCGCCGCATCCGTCTCGCGGTCGCGCCTGGGATCGCGGGTTCGGAAGGGCTTCGTCGCGCGAGCGCCAAACAGGGCCATTTCGACAATCTCCTTGGCCCCCGCCACACAGTCCATATGCGGCAAAGATGGCAAAAAGGCCAGTTGCGCGAAAGGCCGCCGCACGATCCGTGCGAAAGCTCCGGACCAGCGAGCGACAAATTTCAGCCCGAAACGGCTGGTCTTGAAAGGCGCGCGGACGCCCCGTTTCCTTCGGCGGGTCGCCATCCGGGCATCCCGAAAGCCGAAAGGACGACGATGAAGTGCAGCGTGATCATCCCTTATTATCAGCGCGAACCCGGCGTCCTGCGGCGCGCGCTGAACTCCGTCTTCACGCAATCGCACCAGGATTTCGACGTCATCGTCGTCGATGATTCCTCGCCGCTGCCGGTCGAGGCGGAGATCGGCGTCCTGCCGCCCGACCAGCGAGCGCGCATCGCGGTCGTCAGGCAGGCCAACGCCGGCCCCGGCGGCGCCCGCAACACCGGCCTCGACCATGTGCCGGCCGACAGCGGCTGCGCCGCCTTCCTCGATTCCGACGACGAATGGACGCGCGACCATCTCAAGACGGCAACCGAAGCGCTCGCCCGCTTCGACGCCGACTGCTACTTCGCCTCCATCCACGGTGGCGAGGAATTCTACTATCACTACGGCGTCGCCGAGCTTGCCGGCAGCACCGTCGTCAACCGGCTGTCCGACGATCCGCCGCTGGTCGAGGTGCCGAACCTTGCAGGCGTCATGCTCAGGGATTGGAGCTTTCTCCATCTGTCCTGCATGGTCATCGGAGAAAGCCTGCTGCGCACCGCCCGCTTCGAGGCGGCATTGAGGCTGGCGGCCGAAGACGTGCTCTTCTTCTATGACTGCATCAGCGCGGCGCAGCGCACCGTTCTCGGCGAGAGCGTCGGCGCCGTGCGCGGCGAGGGCCTCAACATCTTTCACGGCGTCGCCAGCGATTCGCCGCAATTCCTGCAACAGCAGTTCAACACCTGGGTGGCGCTCGACCGGCTGGAAAGCCGCTCGGCCCATCGCCCCGAAGACCGAGCCTCGATCCGCTCCTACAAGCAGACCGCCCGGCAGCAGGCGCTATGGGGGCAGGCGCGGCTGGTGCGCGGCCGCAAGGCGCCGCAGTTCGGTCTTTTGGCGCAATGGGCCTGGCGCGATCCGCTGATCCTGCGCAGCGCCGTCGCGCTCGCCGTCGCCAAGATCGCCAGGTAGAGCCCAGCCATGCAGCCTTTCCATTGGCAGTCGAAACACGGCAACTTCGGCGACGACCTGAACCTGTGGCTGTGGGATTTCCTGCTGCCCGGTTTTCGGCAAGTGCATCCCGACGTGCTTTTGGTCGGCGTCGGCACGGTGCTGAACAAGGACCTGCTGCCGGCAGGCGGAAAAAAACTCGTCGTCGGCAGCGGCTTCGGCTACGGCACGCCGCCCGCTTTTTCCGGCCGAGGCGAATGGGACATTCGCGCCGTGCGCGGGCCGCTGACCGCCGCCAAGCTCGGACTGGACATCAAGCTCGGCATCGTCGATCCGGCGGTGATGGTGGCCGACATGCTCGACTTCCAGGCGGTGCCGAAATGCCACGACGCTCTCTTCGTGCCGCATTGGGAATCGACCGTTGGCGGCATCTGGCCGGCCGTCTGCGAGATGGCCGGCCTCGCCTATGTCGATCCCTGCGGCGAGGCGAAGGCGGTGATCCGGGAGATCGCTGGCGCCAGGCTGGTGGTGGCCGAATCGATGCACGCCGCCATCCTCGCGGACGCATTGCGCGTGCCATGGGTCGCCGTCACCACCTCCGGCAACGTCAACAGCTTCAAGTGGCAGGACTGGGCGGCTTCACTCGGCCTGACCTATAGGCCGCGCCGCGTGCCGCTCTCCTCGCGTGCCGAGGCGATCACCAAGAAAGCCCGCTTCTGGGGCATGGGTTTCGAGCGCAAGGTCGCCGGCGATGGCGAAGTACCAACGCAGCCGGACCTGGAGGAAACCCCGGTTCTGGCGCACGCCGAGCCGCCACGTTCGGCGCTGCGCGATGCGGTCAAGCACGCGCTGGCGACGCCCGCGGTGCTCGCCCTGCGGCAGGCCCGCAAGGCGGAACCGCAGCTCAGCGCCGATGCCGCACTCGCCGAACGCAAGGCCCGGTTGCACGCCGTTCTGGCCGGCATCCGCCGCGACTATTTCTGAATGGTGCGCGCCGCAAGCAGATAACGCGGCAACGCGGTTTCCCCGTCGGCCCGGCCGATCCCCGCCCTAAGCGCGTCAAGCTTGTCGGCGGCGACGCCGCCGACGATCGCCGGCAAGGCGCTTGGCCGCGCAAGGGCGCGCAGCCCTGCCCGCAACAATCCCCGCTCGGCCTTGAGATCGAGGAAATGGCGCAACTCGTGGCGCGCGCGCATGTGCCGCTCATGGCGCCGGAGCGCCGTCTTCGCTTCGCCCAGCGCTGCCGGCAGCGCCAGAATCGCGCGGTCGGCTTCGTAGAGTCGTTTCAGGTCGGCGGTGCGATGCCGGCCGCTCAGCGACTCCGCCCGTACGACGGCACCGTAGCCGCAGCCGTGCACGACCTTGTAGCGCGCGCCTTCGAGCAGGGCCCGCGCATAAAGATCGTAGTCTTCGCCAAGCCGCAGCTTCTCGTCGTAGCGAAGGCGGTGCGCATCGAGAAAGGCGCGCCGCATCACCGGTTTCAGAAAGCCGATCTCGCCTCGCGCCGCGCCGCGCCGTGAAATATTGCCCTCGACGAAGGCGGCGAGATCGAGAAAGCGCGGCTCGGCCGCAAAGTCCGGCACGGCAGGCTCCCCCTGCCCCGCAGCCGCGGCATCGATGAAGACGATGTTGTCGGCGACGAAATCCCAGTCGTCACCCTCAAGCAACCTGTCGAACCGGTCTTCCAGGAAAAAATCGTCGGCGTCGAGAACGGCGATCAGCGGCGCGCGCGAATGCGCGATCGCATGATTGCGCGCGAAGGACGGCCCGCGATTGGCGTCGAGCCGCAGGATCAGCAACCGCCCGCTTCCGTCGTCTGCGCCGAGAGCCGCCTCGGCCGTCCGGTCGGCCGATCCGTCATCGACCACCACGACCTCCGAGACACGCGCATCGCGCAGGGCGGAGCCGACGGCCCGGCCGATGGTGGCGGCCGCGTCCTTGGCGGCGATGACGACACAGACCATGGCTGTTGACGGCATTCACACCTCTCCGTCCGCTTCGCCCATCCGCCGGACGGACGCCTCGCAGACACGAAAGGCGATTTGATGACGACTGAAAAAGCCCCTGCCCCGTTTCCGGGAAGCAAGTGTCAGCGCGCGGCCTGCCGGTCTTTCTTTGCCGCCGTGGCAGGCTCCTGGCGGCGGGCCTCCGCCTTGCTTTGTTGTGGCGAACGCCGGACCATCACCAGAACCGCCAGGAAATAACCCACCTGGATGATCACAGCGCAGACCGCCGTGTCGATCAGCGTCGTCAAAAGCGATTGCGTGGCGACATAGGTGACGACGGCGAACACCGCCAAGGCGCCGATGAAGCCGCGCAGGAACAGGACGAAGGACATGTCAGCCCGCCGCAGCCCGGCGGCATCGTTCGCGATGAACATTCACACCCAAGACTACCTCCCGCCGAAGCCTGTGCCGTTGTTGCGCATTCTGTGTATTGGCGGTTCGCGACTTTCCCGACCGGCGGCGCGCCTTCAAGCAGATCTGTATAGTGAATTATACGGAACGTTGCCATGGCAGGCAACATCGACGCATCCCGTTCGTTCGAGACTCGGCGCTGCCACTCCGGATTTCCCGGCTGCCGTCGCGGGAGAGCGACATCTTTGCCAAGGGGGGAAAATATAAGCTATGCGATGATTATATACTGCTCACGCTCGATAATAGATCACATGATTTTCTAATTTTATCTTGTAATCATTTCGGATACATAAACTTCTATATGGAAAATATAAAACTTTGATTAGTATATCAAATTCTGTTTCGAGTATTAATAAAAATATCAACTCGAAATTCGAACTCGGTGACTACCCGTCACAAATTATGATCTTAGCCTGAATATTATGACCTAATTTCATCGCACACACGTCATATCTCCCGGCCTATCAATGAGCATGTTGCGTTGCAGCATTTGCATCTGACGATCAACATCGCGGAGCCGCAAGGATGACAAACAGCGAATTGGCCGAGGATTGTTCCCGATCATATCCGGAATCCGAGGCCGCGCCGCCGATCGGCGGAATCTTCAAGCGCTTCTTCGACATAACGGCCGCAGTTTCGGGCCTTGTCGTATTGAGCCCGCTCCTTCTGATGCTGGCCCTTCTGGTCAAGTTCTCCGACGGCGGCCGGGTGATCTACGGGCACCGGCGAATCGGCCGCAACGGCCGGATCTTCCGCTGCCTCAAGTTCCGTACCATGGTCGAGAACGGCGACGAGGTATTGGCCACACATCTGGCAAGCCATCCCCAGGACCGCGAGGAATGGGCGGCGACGCGCAAATTGCAGAACGATCCGCGCGTCACCGCCGTCGGCGCGGTGCTGCGCAAGCTCAGCCTCGACGAACTGCCGCAGATCTTCAACATCCTGCGCGGCGAGATGAGCTTCGTCGGGCCGCGGCCGGTCGTCGACGACGAACTCACGCTCTATGGCACCGCCGCCAGTTTCTACCTGCAATCGCGGCCCGGCCTGACCGGCCTCTGGCAAGTGAGCGGCCGCAACGACGTGTCCTACGGAACCCGCGTCGCTTTCGACAGGCACTATGTCGAGAACTGGTCCTTCACCTTCGACCTGAAGATCCTGATCTGGACCGTGCCGGCGGTGTTTTCCTCGCGCGGCAGCTATTAGGCCGCAAAGCGATGAAGACCCGCACGGCACCAGGCACTCGCGTCGCCGCCATCGAACCTGAACGGAGAAAGCCGGCTTGACCAGATTGTCCAAGAAAGCCGCCCTGCTCGCCCTCGGCGTCCTGCTGGCCTCGCTGCCGGCGATGGCCTTGCGGGCTTCGGCGGACGAATACCGCCTCGGCGCCATGGACAAGCTCCATGTCCGCGTTGCCGAATGGCAGAGCGCGGAGGGCGCGTTCCGCGACTGGTCGGCCGTCAGCGGCGACTATCTGATCGGCCCGGCCGGCACGCTCTCGATACCCTTCATCGGCGAATTGCCGGCGACCGGCAAGACGACGGCGGAAATCGCGGCGGCCATCGGCGAGGGCCTGCAACAGAAGCTCGGCCTGCCCGACCGCCCGGAAGCCTCCGTCGAACTCGCCGAGTTCCGCCCGATCTTCGTCTCCGGCGACGTGCAGACGCCGGGCCGCTACCCTTACGATCCGCAACTGACCGTCTTGAAGGCGCTCAGCATCGCCGGCGGCCTGCGCCGCTCGGACACCGGCCAGGGCGGCGCCCGCGACTTCATCATGGCGCAGGGCAATTACGACGTGATGGCGAGGCAGCGCGCCGGCCTGCTGGCGCGGCGCGCGCGGCTGGACGCCGAGGCCACCGGCAAGGACAAGATCGACTTTCCGCCGGAACTCGCCAAGTCGCCCTCCGGGCAAAAGCTGATGACGGACGAGACCAACCTGATGCAGGCCAGGCAAAAGCGGCTCAAGCTGCAACTCGCGAGCCTCGACGACCTCAAGAAGCTCCTGCAAAGCGAGATCGAGTCGCTGGAAAAGAAGATCGACACGCAATCCAGGCAGGCCGACCTGTCGCGCCAGGAACTGAAGGGCCTCGGCGACCTCGCCGGCAAGGGCCTCGTCGTCAACCAGCGCGTGCTGACCCTCGAACAGTCCATCGCCGAACTGGAAGGCAAGTTGCTCGACATGGAAACGGCGGTGCTGCGCGCCAAGCAGGACATCGCCAAGGCGACGCAGGACGCCATCGCCCTGCAAAACGACCGCGATACAGAGATCGCCCAGGATCGGCAACAGACGGAGGCCGACCTAGACGCCATGAACCTGAAGATGGGCATGTATTCCGGTCTTGCGGCTGAGGCCCTGGAGCGCGCGCCCGATGCCGCCCGCAACGCGAATGCGGCCAACGCGCCGAAAATGACGTTCTCGATCGTGCGTACGGGGGCCGACGGCAAGGCCGGCGAGATCGCCGCCGACGAGGACACGCCGGTCCTGCCGGGCGACGTCGTCAAGGTGGCGGTCGCGCCGGCCGCCGTGAACTCGAACTGACGGCGCCCGCAACAACGGACCGGAGCGGCCGCCGCTCCGGATGTCAGCGATGAAGATTGCCAAAGCCCGCTTCGTCAATCCGGACCGCAACTTCGGCTACGGGCTCGTCGCGGTTTCGATCTCGATTTTCGTGTTCGCCTATTCGCTGCGCTTCGGCCAACCCTCGATCCTGGCCTACTATGCCTTGTGGCTGCCGCTGCTCCTCGTCGACCACCGCAGGGCGCTGGGCAACTGGAGCGACCTTACCTGGATCGCGCCGTTCGCGGCCCTTGCCTGCCTGTCGACATTCTGGTCGGCCGCGCCCGGCGTCACCGCGCGCGCTTCGGTGCAGTTCGCCTCGCACGTCGTCTGCGCCGTCATCGCCGCCCGCACCGTCAGCGTCCGGACGCTGACGCTCGGGGCCCTTCTCGGCATCCTTTTCGTGTTGGCCTTCTCGCTGGCCTTCGGCCAGTACAACTACGATCCGCTCGACGGCAGCTACAGTTTCGTCGGCGCCTTTCCGTCGAAGAACCAGCTCGGCCTGTTTTCCTCGCTCGGTGTCTATTTCGCCTTCGCCGCCCTCGTCATCCTCGGCGAGCGCGGTGTCTGGCGCCTCTTGGCGCTTGCCTGCGGCGGCTTCTCGGCCGTGCTTCTGGCGAAGTCGCAATCGGCGACATCGGTCATCACGCTCGTCCTGGTTCTCGCCGTCCAGGTCTGGCTGCGGCTCGCCCTGTTGTTCTCGCCGCAGGTGAGGAAGGTGAGCATGGTCGTCGGCGCCGCGCTTGCCATTACCGCCGCCTTTGTCGGCTTGAGCCTCGGCGGCCTCGACCTGCTGCTCGCCGCCTTCGGCAAGGATTCGACGTTGACCGGCCGGACCTATCTGTGGTCGCAGGGCTGGGCCGCGGCCGCCCGGACGCCGTTCTTCGGCGTCGGCTACCAGGCCTATTGGGTACAGGGCTTCTCCGAGGCCGAGCGACTGTGGGAGGAATTCTACATCGGCTCGCGCAGCGGCTTCCATTTCCACAACACTTTCATCGAAGTGGCGGTGGAACTCGGCGCGTCGGGCGTCCTGCTCCTGCTCGCCGTCATCGTGCGCGCCTTCGCCGGGCACCTCGGCAGGGTGATCGGCGACGCCCATAACAAGGCGTCCTTCGTGCTGTTCGGCCTGGTCGCCATGTTCGCCGTCCGCGCTTTCGTCGAGGTCGATGTGATCAATCCCTATGTCGTCGGCTCCTTCCTGCTGTTTTACGCGGCGGGCCGGCTGGCCGCCCCACGCACCGTCTCCCGACATGGCGCCGGCGGCATTGCCTATTCGTCGCGCCCCGGCCACGCCGCATGAAACGGCTTTACGGCATCCAGTATCTGCGCGCCGTGGCGGCGCTGGGCGTCGTCGTCTTCCACGCGGCCGAGCGCAGCGGCATGCATTTCGCCATCGGGGCGGCCGGCGTCGACGTCTTTTTCGTCATCAGCGGCTTCATCATGTGGGTTATCGCCACCGATCGGGCACCCTCGCCGGCCGCCTTCCTGCGCGACCGCATCGAGCGCATCGCGCCGCTCTACTGGATCACCACCGGCATCATGATCGCCCGCGCGCTGATCGGCCTGTTTCCTAACCTGCGCCTGACGACCTGGTACGTGCTGTCCTCGCTCGCCTTCATTGCCAGCCGCTCGCCCAGCACCGGCGATATCTGGCCGGTGCTGGTGCAGGGCTGGACGCTGAACTACGAGATGTTTTTCTACATCCTCTTCGCCATGGCTCTGTTCCTGCCGGCAAAACGACGGCTCAGCGCGCTGGCTGCCCTGTTCCTCGCGCTCGTCGCGGCCGGATGGCTGCTCCACCCCGAAACGCCGGTTCTTAAGACCTGGACCGATCCGCTGCTGCTGGAATTCCTTGCCGGCATGGTCATCGGCAAGGCCTGGCTGAAGGGCGCGGTCCCCTCACCGGCAGTCGGCCTTGCGCTTCTCGCTGCGGCCGTCGCGGGCTTCGCCTTCGTCGGCATCACCTACACCGGCTTCAATGCGTTCGTTCTCGGACCGCTGGCCGCCGCCCTCGTCCTGGGTGTCCTGTCCTTCGAGAAGCGCGGCGCGGTGGCCCGGCTGCCGGCCGCCGCCTACCTCGGCGACGCTTCCTACTCGATCTATCTGTGGCACACGATGGCGATCTCGGTCGTCGCCAAGGCGGCGTCGATGCTGGCCCTGCCGGGGCCGGTCGCTTTCGCGGCGGCCGTGATCGCCGGCACCGCGCTCGGCGCCGCCGCCCACGAAACGCTGGAAAAGCCGATCGCCGCTTTCATCAAGAGCCGGCGGCGCAAACAGACGCCCGATGCGGGCGCCAAATGGCAGGCGCGCAGCCGCACGTCCTGACCAATCCGCCAGTCCACTTCCTGCTTGAGCCCATGCAGAAAAAAGCCGGGCACAAAGCCCGGCTTTCAAGAACTGTGGGATCGACGAGATCGTCAGGCCGGCAGCAGGGCGCTTTCCAGCGTGGTGAGTTGGTGCAGGAACTGCTCGGCCTTGGTGCGGTGCTCGTCGCTCTTGGCGTCGGCGAGGTCTTCCTTCGCCTCCTGGATGCGGCGGGCGATGTCGGCGCGGTCGATGTCCTTGACCGCCACCGCCGATTCGGCCAGCAGCGTGCAACCGGACGGCAGGATGTCGGCGAAGCCGCCGAACACCACATAGCGCTCTTCCGCGCCGGAGGCCGGCTTCACCGTGACGACGCCCGGCTTGATGGTGGTCATCACGGGCGCGTGGCTGGCCATGACGGTCATCTCGCCCTCGGCGCCGGGAATGACGACGGCCTCGACCTGCTGGGAAACCAGCAGCCGCTCCGGCGAGACGAGTTCGAACTGGAAGGATTGAGCCATGTTGTCAGGGGAGTAGGGCAGTAAGGCAGTAAGACAGTAGGAGAAAAGCTCCCCTGCTCAAATGCCGTCTTCCCTCGTCCGCTCTCCCTATTGCCTTGCTGTCCTACTGCCTTACGGCCGTAATCAGGCCGCTTCCGCCGCCAGCTTCTGGGCCTTCTCGACCGCCTCTTCGATGTTGCCGACCATGTAGAAGGCGGCTTCCGGCAGGTGGTCGTAGTCGCCGTTCACCAGGCCCTTGAAGCCCTTGATGGTATCGGCGAGGTCGACCAGCTTGCCCGGCGAGCCGGTGAAGACTTCGGCGACGAAGAACGGCTGCGACAGGAAGCGCTCGATCTTGCGGGCACGGGCGACCGTCTGCTTGTCCTCTTCGGAAAGCTCGTCCATGCCCAGGATGGCGATGATGTCCTGAAGCGACTTGTAGCGCTGCAAGGTCTGCTGCACCTGGCGGGCGACGGCGTAGTGCTCCTCGCCGACAACCATCGGGTCGAGCATGCGCGAGGTCGAGTCGAGTGGATCGACGGCCGGGTAGATGCCCTTCTCGGCGATGGCGCGGTTCAGCGTCGTCGTCGCGTCCAAGTGGGCGAACGAGGTCGCCGGCGCCGGGTCGGTCAGGTCGTCGGCCGGCACGTAGATCGCCTGCACCGAGGTGATCGAGCCCTTGGTGGTGGTGGTGATGCGCTCCTGCAACGCGCCCATGTCGGTGGCCAGCGTCGGCTGGTAGCCCACCGCCGAGGGAATGCGGCCGAGAAGCGCCGACACTTCCGAACCCGCCTGGGTGAAGCGGAAGATGTTGTCGACGAAGAACAGCACGTCCTGGCCCTGGTCGCGGAAATACTCGGCGACCGTCAGGCCGGTGAGGCCGACGCGGGCGCGGGCGCCCGGCGGCTCGTTCATCTGGCCGTACACAAGTGCTGCCTTGGAACCCTGGCCGCCGCCCTTCTTGTTGACGCCCGATTCGATGAACTCGTGATAGAGGTCGTTGCCCTCGCGGGTACGCTCGCCGACGCCGGCGAACACCGAGTAGCCGCCGTGCGCCTTGGCGATGTTGTTGATCAGTTCCTGGATCAGCACGGTCTTGCCGACGCCGGCGCCGCCGAACAGGCCGATCTTGCCGCCCTTGGCGTAGGGCGCGAGCAGGTCGATGACCTTGATGCCGGTGACGAGGATGGCCGCTTCCGTCGACTGGTCGACATAGGCAGGGGCCGGCTGGTGGATGGCGCGCAGCTCGGCGGCGTCGACCGGACCGGCTTCGTCAACCGGCTCGCCGATGACGTTGATGATGCGGCCGAGCATGCCCGGACCGACCGGCACCGAGATCGGCGCGCCGGTGTCGGCGACCGCCTGGCCGCGCACCAGACCTTCGGTGGAGTCCATGGCGATGCAGCGCACGGTGTTCTCGCCGAGGTGCTGGGCGACCTCGAGGACGAGGCGGTTGCCGACATTGTTGGTTTCGAGGGCGTTCAGGATCGCCGGCAGATGATCGTCGAACTGCACGTCGACGACGGCGCCGATGACCTGGCGCACCTTGCCCTTCGCGCCTTTAGCGAGGTTGAAGTTCGCGGTCGCGCCGCGCGTCTCGACCTTGCCGGGCTTGCTTTCAGCCACCAGCTTGGCCGCCTCTTTCGCCGCGGCGGTCTTCTTCGCCGGTGCCGCCTTCGCAGCAGCCGCCTGAGTCTTCGCCGCCGCCTTGGGCGCCGCCTTCGCCGGGGCCTTCGTGGCCGTGGTCTTCGGGGTCGCTGCTTTCGCCATCGTCTCTACCCTTTTTCGTCCTTTGGTTTGCCTGGTCCGCGCGGGAAACCGCGCCGCCAGCCTAGAGCGCCTCGGCGCCCGAAATGATTTCGATCAGTTCCTTGGTGATCTGCGCCTGGCGCTGACGGTTGTAGGTGATCGTCAGGCGGTTGATCATGTCGCCCGCATTGCGGGTCGCATTGTCCATGGCGCTCATCTTGGCACCCATCTCGCCGGCCGCGTTCTCCAGCAGGGCGCGGAATATCTGCACCGAAATGTTGCGCGGAATGAGATCGGAGAGGATCTCGCCCGGCTCCGGCTCGTATTCGTAGACCGCGCCGCCGGTACCGGTGCCGGCATCGGTCGATGCCGCCTCGGCTGCCGCCGGGATGATCTGCTGGGCGGTCGGGATCTGCGAGATCACCGACTTGAACTGCGAATAGAACAGCGTGCAGACGTCGAAGCCGCCTTCGTTGAACAGCGAAATCACCTTCCTGGCGATGCCGTCCGCATGGACGAAACCGAGCTGGCGCACTTCGCGCAGATCGACGCGGTCGATGATCAGCTGGCCGTAGTCGCGGCGCAGGATGTCGAAGCCCTTCTTGCCGACGCACAGGATCTTCACCTGCTTGCCGTCGGCCAGCAGCTTGCGCGTATGGTCGCGGGCAAGGCGCGCGATCTGCGAGTTGAAGCCGCCGCACAGGCCGCGCTCGGCCGTGCAGACGACCAGCAGGTGCACGTCGTCGTTGCCGGTGCCCGTCATCAGCGCCGGCGCGTCGCCGCCGCCGCCGACCGCCTGGGCGATGTTGGCCAGAACCGCCCCCATCCGCTCGGAATAGGGACGCGCGGCCTCGGCCGCCTCCTGGGCGCGGCGCAGCTTCGCCGCGGCGACCATCTGCATCGCCTTGGTGATCTTCTGCGTCGCCTTGACCGAGGCGATGCGGTTGCGGAGGTCTTTCAGCGAAGCCATTCGTTGAGCGTCCCGTCCCCGGCCTTACGCGAAGGTCTTGGCGAAAGCGTCGATCTCGGCCTTCAGCTTGCCGCGCAGGTCGTCCGACAGCGCCTTCTCGGCGCGGATGGCGTCGAGAACCGCCTTGCCGGCAGTGCGCATGTGGGTCAGCAGACCCTGCTCGAACTTGCCGACCTGCGGCAGCGTCAGCTTGTCGAGATAGCCGTTGACGCCGGCGAAGATCACCGCGACCTGCTCTTCCGTCTTGAGCGGCGAGAACTGCGGCTGCTTGAGCAGCTCCGTCAGGCGCGCGCCGCGGTTGAGCAGGCGCTGCGTGGCGGCGTCGAGGTCGGAACCGAACTGTGCGAAGGCCGCCATCTCGCGATACTGCGCGAGTTCGCCCTTGATCGAGCCGGCGACCTGCTTCATCGCCTTGATCTGCGCGGCAGAGCCGACGCGCGACACCGACAGGCCGACGTTCACGGCCGGGCGGATACCCTGGAAGAACAGGTTGGTCTCAAGGAAGATCTGGCCGTCGGTGATCGAGATCACGTTGGTCGGGATATAGGCCGACACGTCGTTGGCCTGCGTCTCGATGACGGGCAGCGCGGTCAGCGAACCGGCGCCGTTGTCGTCGTTGAGCTTCGCGGCGCGCTCCAGCAGGCGCGAATGCAGGTAGAAGACGTCGCCCGGATAGGCTTCGCGGCCCGGCGGGCGGCGCAGCAGCAGCGACATCTGGCGGTAGGCGACGGCCTGCTTGGACAGGTCGTCATAGCCGATCAGCGCATGCTGGCCGTTGTCGCGGAAATATTCGCCCATGGTGCAGCCGGCGAACGGCGCCAGGAACTGCATCGGCGCCGGGTCGGACGCGGTGGCCGCCACGACGATGGAATATTCGAGCGCGCCGCGCTCTTCCAGAACCTTGACGAACTGCGCGACGGTCGAGCGCTTCTGGCCGACGGCGACGTAGACGCAGAAGAGCTTTTCCTTGTCCGGGCCGGTCTCGTGCACCGACTTCTGGTTCAGGATGGTGTCGAGGATGATGGCGGTCTTGCCGGTCTGGCGGTCGCCGATGACCAGCTCGCGCTGGCCGCGGCCGACCGGGATCAGCGCATCGATAGCCTTGAGGCCCGTCGACATCGGCTCATGCACGGACTTGCGCGGGATGATGCCGGGCGCCTTGACGTCGACGCGGCGGCGCTCGGTCGCCTTGATCGGGCCCTTGCCGTCGATCGGGTTGCCGAGCGCGTCGACGACGCGGCCGAGCAGGCCGGGGCCGACCGGCACTTCGACGATGGCGCCGGTGCGCTTGACGGTGTCGCCTTCCTTGATGTCGCGGTCGTTGCCGAAGATGACGACGCCGACATTGTCGGCTTCGAGGTTCTGCGCCATGCCGCGGATGCCGCCGGGGAACTCGACCATCTCGCCGGCCTGGACGTTGTCGAGGCCGTAGACACGGGCGATGCCGTCACCGACCGACAGCACCTGGCCGACTTCGGAGACTTCCGCCTCCTTGCCGAAGTTCTTGATCTGATCCTTCAGGATCGCGGAGATTTCTGCGGCGCGAATGTCCATCAGCCGACCTCTTTCAGTGCAAGCTTGAGCGAATTGAGTTTTGTCTTGAGCGACGTGTCGATCTGGCGCGAGCCCATCTTGACGATCATGCCGCCGAGCAGCGACGGATCGACCGAGACGGCGATCGAGACGTCCTTGCCGGCGACGCCCTTGAGCGTGGCCTTGAGTTCCGTCTGCTGTGCCGCGGTGAGCGCGTGCGCGGACGTGACCTCGGCGGAGGCTTCGCCGCGTGCCTCGGCGGCGATACGGCGGAACGCCTGGATCATCGACGGCACGGCGAACAGGCGCCGGTTGGCGGCGGCCACCTTGATGAAATTGCCGGCAAGACCCGAGATGCCGGCCTTGGCAAGCAGCGCGCCGATGGCGCGGGCCTGATCCTCGGCGGCGAAGACAGGGCTCTTGATCAGCCGTTGCAGGTCGGCGCTGCCGTCCAGCATGGCTTCGAAACGGCCGAGGTCGGCTTCGACCTTGGCGACCGACTTGGCTTCGCTGGCAAGCTCGAACAGCGAGCCGGCGTAGCGCTCTGCGACACCTGAAACTGGCGAGGAGGACTTGGCCACGTCCGTCTTTTCTCTCAACTGACAGGCCGCAGATTGTTGGCGCGAGTGGAAACTCTAGCTAAATCTTTGACCTTGCTAAATTTTTTCAAGCACAAGGGAGCGGCTTCCGCATCCCCCGGCCGAAAGTCGCCTGCCGTCTAGCACACGGCTTTGCCGACCGCAATGCGTCTGCGGCCCTGCTTTTTTGCACTATTGTCGCATCTGCCCGCATGACGCTGCGGCAGGCGGCCGTTCACGGCACGAAACCGAAAGCGAAAGCGAGCGGCAGCGCGGCCAGGACGAGATCCACCGCGATGGCAACCCAATGATAGGGCTTGTTGGCGCCGTCCGACATCATGCCGAGCAGCCGGCCGAAGGCGCTGAACGCCCAGGAGAAGCCAAGCGCCATGTAGAGCAGCGGCTGCGCTAGCAAGACGCAGGTGAGCCCGACGCCGAGATAGAAGCCGGCGACGCGCGAGCGCCCCTCCGCCACGGCTTCCGGTTTCTCCGCCTTCGCCTGCAACCGCACCAGCCGCAACGCGAGGCCCGGCGCGAGGAAGAACAGCAGGCCGAGCAGCACGGTAACGACGGCGCTCGACCACGCCAGCCATTCGCCCTGGCTCGTCGGCCAGGGAAAGGAAAACTCCATCGCCGATCCCCTCTGCGGTTATGCGCCCCTCTGCGATGTGCGCATTGAAGGCGGCGGGAGAGCGAAGTCAAGCGGCGACGGACGATACGGTCGCCCGTTCAATGCACGCCGGCGCCATCCATCGCGATGGCGTCGAACAGCCTGTCGAAGCCGGTTCCCGTTCCGGCGATCCGCATTTTCATCGCCTCGGCGCCGGCGAGGAAAGCCATTTGCTCGGTGTAGAGCATGCGCGTGCCGCTACCGCCCGGACGGAGCTCGACGGTCGCCAGCGAGGCGGAAACCCGTCGGCCGGCCGAACTCATCTCGAAGGCGTAGATGATGCGCTGCCCGGAAACGATATCGAGATAACGGGCGGTAAACGTCTGCTCGATGCCTTCGGCGGTGCGCCAGCGTACCGCTTCCTCGCCGCCGGCGACGAAATCGAAGCGGTCTTCCAGCACCGTCCAGGCCGGGTGGCAGTCGGTCCAGCGCCGCTTCAGCGCCTTTTCCGACCAAAAGCGGAAGGCATGGCGCGGGCTGCCTGGCAGGGCACGCTCGATGGTGAAGGTGGTGTGTTCGACATCGCTCATGGTTCTGCCTCCGGCATGTCGATGATCGCCTGCGCCAATCGGTCGAAGGCGGCGTTGAGCGCGGCCTCGCGCTCGCGCATCCAGGCGCGCATCGGCGCCAGCGCCTCAGGGCGCATGGCGTAGGTGCGGGTACGGCCGACCTTGTGCGAGAAAACCATGCCGCCGTCTTCCAGAACCTTGAGGTGCTTGAGGGCCGAAGGCAGGCGCATGTTCGCCGGGCCTGCCAGTTCCTTCACCGTCGCCGGGCCGCGACTCAACTGCTCGACCATGCCCCGCCGGCCGGCATCGGCCAGCGCCAGGAAAAGCCGGTCGAGCGGCTGCGCGTCCTGCATCGTTCTCCTGCCCTCAATCGCGAAGAAACCGCTCGGGCATAGCATCCCGATAGGGAAACATCGAGAAGAACGGTCGCGCCTCCGCCAGCGTCCGCTTCACCGAAGGCCGCGCCAGCAGCCGCTCGAAATAGGCCGGTAGGTTGGCGGCACCCGCCGGAAACGGCTGCACGATGCCGGCGAAGAACAGGCCGGGCAGCGCCGCGCAGTCGGCCAAGGTGAAAGCCTCGCCGCAAGCCCATGTCCGGCCCGCCATATGCTGCTCGATCATCGCATAGGCGGTCTCCAGCGTCCGGCGCGCCTCGGCGACGCCATGGGGATCGTTCCTGCCCTCCGGTCGGATGCGGTCGGTGACGATCTTCTGCACCGGCTGGCTGACATAGAGGTCGAAGAAGCGGTCCCATAGCCGCGCCTCCAGTCGCGCCTCGGCATCGCCCGGCAGCATCGGCACGGGGCCGGGACAGCGTTCGCCGACATATTCGATGATGACGCTGGTTTCCGCCACGATACGGTCGCGCTCGCCGTCATAAAGCACCGGGATCTTGCCGACCGGCCAGCGGGCGAGATGCTCGGCCGCCTCGCCGGGGTTCATGAGATCGACCGTCTCGGCCGTGAACGGCACTTCGTTCTCGTAAAAGGCGATCAGCACCTTGTGGCAGAACGAGGCGAGTGGATGGATGTAGAGCGTCAGCGCCATTTTGACCTCGAAATAGTTTCTCCATGCGGAAACTATTTCGAGGTCATCCTGGAGGCAAGAGAAAGTTTCCCTCTGAGGAAACTTTCCGATTCGCTCCGGGCCACTACAAAAAGCTCTGCGGGTCGATGTCCACCTGCACGCGCAACGAGCCGCGCGGCCTCGGCCCCTGCGCCAGCATGGCGCGGACGAAAGCCTGCATGTCGGAGCGGCGCTCGCCCTGGATCAGCAGGCGGAACCGATGGCGGCCGGCGACCAGCGCCAGCGGCGCCTCGGCCGGCCCGAGGACGAAAATGTCGGCGGCCTCCGGCGCCCCGCGCCGCAACGCCCGCGCGTGCCCTTCCGCCTCGGCGCGGGTTGCGGCCGAGACGATGACGCCGGCGAGCCGGCCGAAGGGCGGCAGCCCGGCGCGCTCGCGCTCGGCGATCTCGCGGGCGTAGAAACTGTCGGCGTCGCCCGAGACGATCGCCCGCATCACCGGATGGTCGGGCTGGTAGGTCTGCAACAGGCCGTGGCTCTTTTTGCCGGTGCGCCCCGCCCGGCCTGTCACCTGGCTAAGCAACTGAAAAGTGCGCTCGGCGGCGCGCGGATCGCCGTTGGCAAGGCCGAGGTCGGCATCGACGACGCCCACCAGCGTCATGTTGGGGAAGTTGTGGCCCTTGGCGACGAGTTGCGTGCCGATGACGATGTCGGCGTCGCCCTTGGCGATGGCTTCCAGTTCGAGTCTCAACCGCCGCACGCCGCCGACGATGTCGGAGGACAGAACGATGGTGCGCGCCTCCGGAAAAGTCGCCACCACCTCCTCGGCGATGCGCTCCACTCCCGGTCCGCAGGCGGCGAGATGGTCGAAGGTGCCGCATTCGGGACAGGCTTCGGGGCGCTTTTCGGCGTGGCCGCAATGGTGGCAGACGAGCTGGCCGCGAAAGCGGTGCTCGACCAGCCAGGCCGAGCACACCGGACAGCCGAAGCGGTGGCCGCAGACCCGGCACAGCGTCAGCGGCGCATAGCCGCGCCGGTTGAGGAACAGCAGCGACTGCTCGCCCTTTTCCAGCGTCGCGCCGATCTGCTGGGTGAGCAGCGGCGACAGGAAGCTGCCCTTCGCCGGCGGGGCGCGGCGCATGTCCACCGCCTTGAGGTCCGGGAGCGCGGCTTCGGCGAAACGGCCGGACAGGACCGCGTGGCGGTAGCGCCCCTGCATGGCGTTGACGCGGCTTTCCACCGAGGGCGTGGCCGAGGACAGCACCACGGGGAAGCCGCCGAGATGGCCGCGCACCACAGCCATGTCGCGGGCGTTGTAGAAGACGCGGTCCTCCTGCTTGTAGGCGGGATCGTGCTCCTCGTCGACGACGATCAGCCCGAGTTCCTTGAACGGCAGGAACAGTGCCGAGCGCGCGCCCGCCACCACCCGCACCGTGCCTTCGGCCACCTGCCGCCAGACCTTTTCGCGCATGCGGGGCGGCAGGTCGGAATGCCACTCGCCGGGCTTGGCGCCGAAGCGCTCCTGGAAGCGTTCGAGGAAGGCGTGGGTGAGCGCGATTTCCGGCAGCAGGATCAGCACCTGTTTTCCGCGCTCCAGCGCTTCCGCCACCGCCTCGAAATAAACCTCCGTCTTGCCCGAACCGGTGACGCCGTCGAGCAGCGTGACGCCGAAGCCCTCCGCCGAAACCCCGGCGCGCAGCATGTCGGCCGCAGCCTGCTGGTCAGGTGCGAGCTGCGGGTTGGCATAGGCAGTATCGGGTGCGGCCACCACCGGGCGCGGCGGGATCATCACCGTCTCGAACACGCCCTGCGCCTTCAGCCCGTCGATCACCGTCGAGGACACGCCGGCCGCATGCGCGAGGCCGGTACGGGTCCAGGCAAGACCGCCGTCGGCGGTTTCGAGCACCCGCGCGCGCGCCGCCGTCATCCGATCGGGCAGGGCGTCGGTGCGCACGATCCCTTCCGTCCACGGCTCGGGGTCGAAAGCTTCCGGCGCGCGCAACAGCATGCGCGCCACCATGCCCGGAGCCGACAGCGTATAGTGCGCCACCCAGTCGACGAAGCGGCGCATCGGCTCGGCAATCGGCGGACAGTCGAACACCTGTTCGATGGGGCGCAGCTTGCGGGCGTCGACGGCATCGGCGCCGCCGTCCCAGACGATGCCGGCCACCTGCCGCGGCCCCAGCGGCACGCGCACGATGGACCCCGGCACCACACGCATTCCTGAAGGAACCGCATAGGTGTAGGGGCGTTCCGCCGGCATGGGAACCAGCACGGGGGCAGCCGCGTCAAAAGGCGAATCTTTGCTCATCGCGCGTGACCTTGCCCCGACTTTGGTCTAGAGCAAAGCCCAACGCCGAGCGTGCCCTCCCGACACCCGGACAATTCGAAGGAGATCGTCATGAAGTTTTTCGTCGATACCGCCGACATCAAGGAAATCAAGGAACTGAACGACCTCGGCCTGGTTGACGGCGTCACCACCAATCCGTCGCTGATCATGAAATCCGGCGGCAAGATCGCCGACGTCACCAAGCAGATCTGCGACATCGTCGAAGGCCCCGTCTCGGCCGAAGTGACCGCCACCGACTATGACGGCATGATGAAGCAGGCCAAGGTACTGGCCAAGATCGCCGACAACATCGCCATCAAGGTGCCGCTGACCTGGGACGGCCTCAAGGCCTGCCGGGCGTTGCGGTCGGACGGCCATATGGTCAACGTCACGCTGTGCTTCTCGGCCAACCAGGCGCTGCTCGCCGCCAAGGCGGGCGCCACTTTCATCTCGCCCTTCATCGGCCGCATCGACGACATGGGCATCGACGGCGTCGAGCTGATCTCGGAAATCCGCACCATCTACGACAATTACGGCTTCAAGACCGAGATCCTGGCCGCCTCGATCCGCACCGTGAACCACGTCAAGCAGGTGGCGATGATCGGCGCCGACGTGGCGACGGTGCCGCCGGCGACGCTGAAGGCGCTGGTCAAGCATCCGCTGACCGACAAGGGCCTGGAGCAGTTCCTCGCCGACTGGGCCAAGACCGGCCAGACCATCGGCTGATTGCCAAGGGCTGCGAGGCTCCAGGCCTCGCCTTCTTATGCGAATCGATCAGGGCTGACGGCCGGCGGTCCGGCCGTCAGCGCGGCTTGGACAGGTCCTGCGCCAGCGCCAGCCGCAGCAATTCGGCCAGTTCGCGCGCGGAGCGGTTCTCGGCGTCGATCTGCGCCCGGTAGCCGGCGAATTCCTGCGACGGCTTGTCGTAGGACGACGAGATCGAGCGCTTGCCGGTGGCCACCGGCTTGCCGGTTTTCACGTCGGTCAGCGTATAGGCGGACGTCAACGTCACCGTGCCGGCGGTCGGCTGGTCGGTATCGGTCGTCACCTGCACCACGGCCGCGGACTGGATCAGTTCGGTGACGTCCAGCGTGAGAGAATAGGCTGGTGCGGCCGGCGCCTGCGCGCCGCCGTAAAGGCCGAAGATCAGGTTGTTGCGCACCTGCTGGGCATAGCGCGAGTTCACCGGCTTGACCGCGATCGAGGCCAGTTCCGCCTTGGCGCTGACGGTCGAATTGCCGAGCGGCGCGTCGGAATAGAGCGGCCGCACCGTGCAGCCGGCGGCAAGCAATGCCGAAGCGGCGGCGCCGGCAAGAACGAACCGGCGCAGGAATGCGCTGCCGGCATGGCTGCCGCGGTACGATGGTTCGGCGTCAGGCAACGACATTGACGATCCTCTGCGGCACGACGATCACCTTGCGCGGCGGCTTGCCGTCCAGCGCCTTTACCATGAAATCGAGCGCCAGCACCGCTTTTTCGACGGCAGCTTGGTCTGCGTCGCGCGAGATTGTCAAATCGCCGCGCTTCTTGCCGTTGATCTGCACCGGATAGGTGACGTCGTTGTCCACCACCAGCGCCGGATCGAAGGCCGGCCACGGCCGTTCGGCCACCAACCCGGGGCCGCCCAGCGCCGCCCAGCATTCCTCGGCCAGATGCGGCATCATCGGCGCGATCATGGCGACGAGGAAATCCAGCCCCTGCCGCACCGCCGGCAGGTCGGCAGCCTTGCCGGCCACCACCTCGGCCACCTGCGGCGACAACAGGTTGGTCAATTCGTAGACGCGCGCCACCGCCCTGTTGAAATGCAGCCGGCCGATATCCTCGCCGACGGCCTTCAGGATCTTGTGCGCGCCTTTCGACAGCGCCGCCGCCTCGCCCTGCGTGCTTGCCGCCGGCACGACGCCGGCCATCGCTGGTGCTGCTTCCGAAACCAGCCGCCAGACGCGCTGCACGAAGCGGTGGGCGCCTTCGACGCCGGCCTCCGTCCAGATCACGTCGCGCTCCGGCGGCGAATCCGACAGCATGAACCAGCGCGCCGTATCGGCGCCGTAGCTGCCGATGATGTCGTCGGGATCGACGACATTCTTCTTCGACTTCGACATCTTCTCGATGGAGCCGATCTCGACCGGCGTGCCGTCGGTGAGCATGAAGGCTTTTCGCGTGCCGTCGAAATCCTCGACCTTGATCTGGGCCGGCGTGACCCAGCCGTTCGGGCCGCGATAGGTCTCGTGCACGACCATCCCTTGAGTGAACAGGCCCTCGAACGGCTCCTTCACTTCGTTGAGGTGGCCGGTCGCCTGCATGGCGCGGGCGAAGAAGCGCGAATAGAGCAGATGCAGGATCGCATGCTCGATGCCGCCTATATACTGGTTGACCGGCAGCCAGCCCTTCGGTCCGTCGACGTATTCCAGCGTCGTCGGCGCTTTCTCGTTCCACGGATCGGTGAAGCGGGCGAAGTACCAGGACGAATCGACGAAGGTGTCCATCGTGTCGGTGTCGCGCCGCGCCGGCTTGCCGCATTTGGGGCAGGCGGCGTGCTTCCACGTCGGATGATGGTCGAGCGGGTTGCCCGGTCTGTCGAAGGAAACGTCGGTTGGCAATTCCACCGGCAGTTCGGCCGCCGGCACGGGTACGGCGCCGCAGGCCTCGCAATGGATGACCGGAATGGGGCAGCCCCAATAGCGCTGGCGCGAGATCAGCCAGTCGCGCAACCGGAACTGCACCTTACGCTGAGCCTGCGGGCGATTGCCGATGGTGGTCGCCTCCAGCCGGTCCGCCACCACGTCGAAAGCCTCGCGGAAACGCATGCCGTCGAGGAAGCGCGAGTTGATCATCGCGCCGTCGTCGGTGAAGGCGAGTTCAGTGACGTGGAAATCCTTGGCGTCGGCGCCGTCCGGCAGCACGACGGGACGCACCGGCAGGCCGTATTTGTTGGCGAAGTCGAGGTCGCGCTGATCGTGCGCCGGGCAGCCGAAGATGGCACCGGTGCCGTAGTCCATCAGCACGAAATTGGCGACGTAGACCGGCAGCGTCCAGTTCGGATCGAAGGGATGGACGACGCGGACGCCGGTATCGAAACCACGCTTCTCGGCCGTCTCCAGCTCAGCGACCGACGTGCCGCGATGACGGATGTCGTCGATGAAGGCGGCGAGTTCCGGCCTGCCCTCGGCCGCCTTCTTCGCCAGCGGATGATCGGCGGCGATCGCCATGAAGGAGGCGCCGAAAATGGTGTCGGGCCGCGTGGTGTAGACCTCAAGTTCGCTTTCGCCGGCCGGCGCGGTGGCGGCGTCCAGCTTCCAGCGCACCTGCAAGCCCTCGGACCGGCCGATCCAGTTGGCCTGCATCAACTTGACCTTGTCGGGCCAGCGCTCCAGCGTGTCGAGGCTGTCCAGCAGGTCCTGGCTGGCCGAGGTGATCTTGAAGAACCATTGCGTCAGGTCGCGCTGCTCGACCGGCGCGCCGGAGCGCCAGCCCTTGCCGTCGATGACCTGCTCGTTGGCGAGCACGGTCATGTCCACCGGGTCCCAGTTGACCTTGGCCGCCTTGCGCTCGACCAGGCCGGCCTTCCAGAAGTCCAAAAACATCTTCTGCTGATGCCGGTAGTAGGACGGATCGCAGGTCGCGATCTCGCGCGCCCAGTCGAGCGACAGGCCCATCGTCTTCAACTGGCCCTTCATCGTTTCGATGTTCTTGTAGGTCCAGTCGCGCGGGTTGACCTTGTTGTCGCGCGCGGCGTTCTCCGCCGGCAGGCCGAAGGCGTCCCAGCCCATCGGATGCAGCACGTTGTGGCCCATGGCGCGGCGCCAGCGCGCCACCACGTCGCCCATCGTGTAATTGCGCACATGGCCCATATGGATGCGGCCGGACGGATAGGGGAACATCTCCAGCACGTAGTACTTCGGCCGCGGATCGTCGTTCCTCGTCTCGAACAGCTTCGCCGCTTCCCAGGCCTTCTGCCATTTGGGTTCGGACGCGCGGGGATTGTATCGTTCAGTTGCCATAGCCGGGAAATTTCACTTAGAAGCTTGGTTCGCTGCGGCGTTACGCTCAGCGCGGGACGTGGTCCGGCTGTTCACCATGGATCGCGACCATTTTCAAGTTTAACGTGATTTCTGTGGTGCTGCCGTGACCGACATCGACCCGAACACTGCCGAAGCTCCTGTTAAGTTGGCAACGGTGCGCGAAAATATCGCCGCCGCCGAGCAGGAGGCCAGGCGCCCCGCCGGCACGGTCACGCTGGTCGCCGTGTCGAAAACCTTCGAGGCGGACGCTGTCCGCCCCGTCCTCGCCGCCGGCCAGCGCGTCTTCGGCGAGAACCGCGTGCAGGAGGCGCTTGGCAAATGGCCGGCACTCCGCGAAGACTTTCCCGGCATAGAACTGCACCTCATCGGCCCGCTGCAATCCAACAAGGCGAAGGAGGCGGTGGCGCTGTTCGACGTCATCGAGACGGTCGACCGCGACAAGATCGCCGCCGAGCTCGCCAGGGAAATGAAGAAGCAGGGCCGCACGCCGAAACTATACGTGCAGGTCAACATCGGCTCCGAGCCGCAGAAAGCCGGTATCGAGCCGAAGGAAACCGTCGCTTTCGTCGCCCGCTGCCGTGGCGAATACGGGCTCGCCATCGAGGGGCTGATGTGCATCCCGCCGGTCGACGAGAATCCGGGCCCGCACTTCGCCCTGCTGGAAAAGCTGGCGAAAGAAGCAGGCGTCGAAAAACTCTCCATGGGCATGTCGGGCGACTATGAGACGGCGGTCGCCTTCGGCGCCACCTCCGTGCGCGTCGGCTCGGCCATCTTCGGCCACCGATAGCACGTCACGAGCGATAGAACCGCCTCACACGGGGATGGCGCTTGAGCGGGACTGGCCGATAGGGCGGTGTATAGCGCTCGAAGCGGTCCTCGATGTTGTTGCAAAGCGGATCGATGTCGACGCTTTCGCCGCGGACGCTGCGCTCGGCTGGCAGCCAGAAGATGCCGAAGCCGGTGCGTTCGTCGTGCTGGCGGCCGAGCACGTTGTCGCGCATCGTCCTGATAGCCGCCGCCGACATCGGAATGGACGCCGGGAAACCAGACCTGCTCGATGACCTGCCCGGCGGCCCGTCCCTCGGCATCCATATCGGCCCACGGCACCGGCAGGAAAGCCTTGCGGTCCTCGTCGATCGACAGCGCTTGCAAGCCGACCGGAACGCGGGTCGACAGTTCGTTGTCGTGGAACTGGTGCCGCCATGGGTTGACGAGGTCCATGACGCCCGGCAGGCCGAGCGCCTTGACGGTATCGAAGACGCCGATCACGTCGGGCATCGCCGGCGCCGCGCCGTATTTGCGCGCGAAGGCCTGGCCTGCCGCCTTGCGCTCGCCGTCGCTGCGGATCTTGTAGGCACTCACCGCCGCCTCGGCGATGGCGCGCCGCCTCCTGGCGCCTTCGCCTTCCTTGTCGGTCGGAACAGATATGCCACCGTCTGTCATGGCGATGCCACAGGTCGCCAGCACGCCGCCCAGGCAGCGCACCGTATAGGCGCCGCGGCTGAAGCCGAACAGGCCGATCTTCACGCCCGGCTTCCAGCGCAGCATAAGCGCCTCGTAGCAGTCGGCGATGTTGGCGCTGATGCCCCAGCCGGTGGCCTTGGACCACAGGTTGCGCAAAGTGCGGCCCCAGTCGTTCTCGCCTTCCTCCGGCGCTCCGAGGCCCGGATCGTAGAAAGCATCGAGATAGATCTTGCCTTCCGCCGCGGCGAACATCTGGAAGACGTTGGTGTTGCGCACGCCGGCGTCGTTGCGCACGCCGCGCTGGCCCGTTCCATCAGAAAAGATCAGGCACCAGTTGTCGGGCATCGCCGCCCTGCCCCTTGCTGCTCACCGCACCATAGCCGAAGGCGCCGTCAGTTCACAGCGCGTCGAAGCCAGTCAGTCCGGCCCCTGCCTCAATGCAGCAGCAGTTCGCCGTCGACCTTGCGCCATTCGCCGGCCGCGATCAGCCGCCGGTGCGAATAGGCGACCGAATGCAGCGGGCCGTCGAGTCTGGTCTGCCAGAAGTCGAGGAAGGCCAGCAGCGCCGGGAATTTCGGCGCCAGGTCGTAGTCCTGCCAGACATAGGTCTGCAAAAGATGCGGATGGTCGGGATAGTGATAGAGGATTTTCGCCGTCGTCAGGCCGTAGCCCTTCAGCATCAGCTCCATTTCGGATTGATCGCGCATGGTCGCCGCCACGTTCGAGCCGTTCCTCCCGTCATGACTGTGCGCCCGCATGGTTAACCGCCGGCTAACGGCCGCCCGAGGCCGCCATGCCCGTATTTTCGCGCCTGCCCCTGCGTCATGCTGCCGCGCCGTATCGAACGTCTAATGTTGCCCTCAAGGCGGAACTGGTAATAATGCCGGCCATCGCGGCGTCTCGGCCGCATCAGGCGGACTGTCGGTTCGGGGAGGATTTTCAAAAAATGTCAGAGGAATACGTTCACAAGGTCCAGGCGGCTTGGAAGAAGAATGCGCTGATCGACAGCGAAACCTATCAGAAATGGTACGCCGACAGCGTCAAGAATCCCGACAAGTTCTGGGGCAAGCACGGCAAGCGCATCGACTGGTTCAAGCCCTACACCAAGGTCAAGAACGCTTCCTTCGACGGCAAGGTTTCCATCAAGTGGTATGAGGACGGCCTCACCAACGTTTCCTACAATTGCATCGACCGCCACCTGAAGAAGCGCGGCAACCAGGTCGCCATCATCTGGGAAGGCGACAACCCTTACGACGAAAAGAAAGTCACCTATAACGAACTGCACGAGCATGTCTGCCGCTGGGCCAACGTGCTGAAGAAGCACGGCGTCAAGAAGGGCGACCGCGTCACCGTCTACATGCCGATGGTGCTGGAAGCGGCCTATGCGATGTTCGCCTGCACCCGCATCGGCGCCATCCACTCGGTCGTCTTCGGCGGCTTCTCGCCGGACGCGCTGGCCGGACGCATCGTCGACTGCAAGTCGAATTTCGTCATCACCGCCGACGAGGGCCTGCGCGCCGGCAAGCACATTCCGCTGAAGGACAACACCGACAAGGCCATCGTCATCGCCGCCAAGGAAGGCATCAAGGTCGACAAGGTGCTGGTCGTGCGCCGCACCGGCGGCAAGGTCGACTGGGTCGAAGGCCGCGATATCTGGGCGCACGAGGAAACCGCCTCGGTCAAGCCCGCCTGCCAGCCTGAGAAGATGAAGGCGGAAGACCCGCTGTTCATCCTCTACACCTCCGGCTCGACCGGCAAGCCGAAGGGCGTGCTGCACACCACCGGCGGCTATCTCGTCTATGTCTCGATGACCCACCAGTACGTCTTCGACTACCATGACGGCGATATCTACTGGTGCACGGCGGACGTCGGCTGGGTGACGGGCCACTCCTACATCCTCTACGGGCCGCTCGCCAACGGCGCCACCACGCTGATGTTCGAGGGCGTGCCGAACTATCCGACGCCGTCGCGCATGTGGGAGGTGGTCGACAAGCACAAGGTCAACATCTTCTACACCGCGCCGACCGCGATCCGCGCGTTGCGCGGCGTCGGCGACGAATGGGTCGAAAAGACCTCGCGCAAGAGCCTGCGCATCCTGGGTTCCGTCGGCGAGCCGATCAATCCGGAAGCGTGGGAATGGTACTTCAACGTCGTCGGCGAAAAGAAATGCCCGGTGATCGACACCTGGTGGCAGACCGAAACCGGCGGCATCATGATCTCGCCGCTGCCGGGCGCCATCGACCTCAAGGCGGGTTCGGCCACGAAGCCGTTCTTCGGCATCGTTCCGGAGCTTCTGGACAGCGACGGCAAGATCATCGAGGGCGAGGGAAGCGGCAATCTGTGCATGCAGCAGGCGTGGCCGGGCATGACGCGCACGGTCTTCGGCGACCATGATCGCTACGTGCAGACCTATTTCTCCGCCTACAAGGGTAAGTATTTCAGCGGCGACGGCTGCCGGCGCGACGCCGACGGCTATTACTGGATTACCGGCCGCGTCGATGACGTTATCAACGTGTCCGGCCACCGGATGGGCACGGCTGAAGTGGAATCGGCGCTGGTCGCCCACGACAAGGTGGCGGAGGCCGCCGTCGTCGGCTATCCGCACGATATCAAGGGCCAGGGCATTTATTGCTACGTCACGCTCGCCGAGGGCGTGACCGGGAGCGAGGATCTGCGCAAGGAACTGATCGCCCACGTCCGCAAGGAGATCGGCGCCATCGCGGCACCCGACAAGATCCAGTTCGCGCCGGGCCTGCCGAAGACGCGCTCAGCCAAGATCATGCGCCGCATCCTGCGCAAGATCGCCGAGGACGAGTTCGGTTCGCTGGGCGACACCTCGACGCTGGCCGATCCGAGCGTGGTGGACGACCTGATCGCCAACCGCCAGAACAAAAAGGCTTGAGCGCCGGCGCCGACAGGACGAGCATGATCGGTAGTGCCATCGAGCTATGGCGCTACCCGGCGAGTTCCTTTGGCGGCGAACGCCAACCGGCTCTGGAAATAGGAGAGGCGGGCGCCGCGGGCGACCGCCTTTTCGGTTTGGTGGAAGCGGCAACCGGCGAGCCGGCGCGGCCGGACCGCGAGGCGAAGTGGCACAAGGTGCCGCTGGTGCGCTCGCGCCTTTCGCCGGCGGGCGGGCTGGAAATCGCGCTGCCCGGCGCCGATTGGGTGCCGGCGCCCTCGGCCGAAAGCGACGCGGCGCTGAGCCACCTTCTCGGCTTTCCGGTGACGCTGCGGCCGTTCAGCCGCGATGCGGCGTCCGGCTTTTCCGGGCCGCTGACGGCGCCGCGCTATGCCAAGGCGCCGATCCATCTCCTCACCACCGCCTCGCTGGCGCGGCTGAAAGCGCTGCACCCCGAAGGCGATCCAGATCCACGCCGCTTCCGACCCAGCGTGCTGGTCGAGATGGATGCGGTCGAAGGCCGGTTTCCGGAATCGGACTGGATCGGCCGCCGCCTCGCCATCGGCGAGGTGGAACTGACCGTTTCCGACCATTGCCGGCGCTGCGCCTTCACCATCATCGCCCAGGAAGGGATCGGCCACGATGCCGAGATTCTGCGCACGCTGGTCCGCAACAACGGCCACAACATCGGCGTTTATTGCACCGTCGATAAGCCGGGGCGCATCCGGGAAGGCGACGCGCTGCGCTTCCTCTGAGCGCCTTTCCGCGGTCTGAAATCCGTCCTTGCAATCGGCCGGCGACCGCCCCACATTGGGCTCGTGTTCAACCAATCGAAAGGAGGTGATCCGATGTCGAGTGATTTCGTTTTCCAGAGCGTGGTCCCGGCGGATCGCCTTCGCGGGGAGCAGTCTCTCCGCTGAAGTGCGTGACGCGCGGCGCTTGATCCGGTCGGATCGTGCCACGGGCCGCGCACTGGACGAAAGACACGGGAAGGCCGCCGGCTTCGCAAGAAGCGGCGGCCTTTTCGTTAGCGACAGCGCGTTTGCATTCCATGGAAAGCGCAGAGGCGGCGGACAATGCCTCGAAAGGGATTGCCGAATTCCAGCCGCCAGATCCTGCTCAATCGGAAGCATCGGAATCGCTTCGTCTCTTTGATCTGGCCGCATTGCCAAGGGGAAAACCGTTTCACGCTCCTGCTGAAAACGCCGAGCATCCCGAGGCCACGTCTTCGCCGTAGACCATGCCGACGCACCGGCAGTTCCGTCACGGCACGACAAGCCCGACCGCCAAACGTCTCAACCGCACCATGACTGGCGGCGTCCGCCGGCATAGGCGCGGACAAGCCCGCCGGACAGCATGACGGCGCCCACCGGCACGCCGTCCTCCGTCTCGACGTCGGCCAGCACGCGGCCGTAATATTTGGCGCTGCCGATGTTGGAGATCGACACCGCCCCGTTCCCGATCAACGCCTCGAGGGCTGCTCGGGCGCGCAGCGCCGACCGCTGTTCGGCCGGGCAGCGACTGTGCATCTCCGGCGCATCGATGCCGCGCACGCGCACGTTGATGCGCACCGATTGCCCCGGCCAGACATGCGCCTCGGCCAGAAACGTGTCGCCGTCGATGACGGCAAGCACATCGGCCTCCACCGGTCCGCGAAAAGGCTCGGCCTCGGCCGGCTGGGCGCAGGTAAGAAGCGGCAGGGCAAGCGCCGCCGCCATATGGCGCACCGCGAATCGGGACAAGATCGTCATTAGAGGATTTTATTCCTATATACGGCTCAATGCAAGCATGAGCGAAGAGCGCCATCTGGAAGGTCGCGCCGCCCTCCCTCTCCTCACGCTTCCATGGCCCGCTTCAGCGCTTCCATGACGCGCGGATCGCCGGACTGGGCGACGTTGAAGCGCAGGAAGTCGGGCGCCGATTGCGAGACGCTGAAGACATTGCCGGGCGCCAGCACGACATTGTCGGCAAGGGCGGCACGCGCCAGCGCCGCCGCATCGCGGCCGTCCGGAAGGCGGCACCACAGGTAAAAGCCGCCGCGCGGCATCAGCCACGGCTCGATGCCGAACCCGCGCAGCTTCGCCGCGACGGCACGCCGCGCCAGCGCCAACCGCCGGCGCACCTCTTCCATATGCTTGCGGTAGAGCCCGCCGGCCAGAACGCCGGCGAGCAGTTCGGTCGCTACCGGGCTCGGACCGCCGAATGCGGTGGCCACTTGCAGGTCGACGAGGCCGTCGATCCAGTCGCGCCGCGCCGCGATGTAACCACAGCGCACGGAAGCCGACAGCGTCTTTGAAAAACTGCCGATGCGGATGACGCGCTCCAGCCCGTCGAGTGCGGCGAGCCGTGGCGAAGGCTCCGGCTCGAAGTCGCCGAAAATGTCGTCCTCGACAATCGTCAGGCCGGCGGCTGCCGCGATGTTGAGCAGGCGGTGCGCGACCTGCGGCGAAAGCGTGGCGCCGGTCGGGTTATGCAGCGCGCAATTGGTGATGTAGAGGCGCGGCCGCCGTTCCGCGACCATCGCCTCGAAGGCCCCAATGTCGGGACCGGACGGCGTGTAAGGCACGCCGGCAACCTCTACCTGATGCGCGCGCAGCAGCGCCCGGAAATTGAAATAGCAGGGATCGTCCACCAGCACCGTATCGCCGGGCGATAACAGGAAGCGGCAGATGAGGTCGGCCGCTTGCGTGCCCGAAGCGGTGAGCATGATCTGGTCGGGCGAAGGCTCGACGCCCTCTTCGGCAAGCCGCGCCAGCAGAAGACGGCGCAGCGCCGGCGCGCCGCGCGTCGTGCCGTAGTCCGTCAGCGCGCCCGCATCGGCGCGCGCCAGTGCCCGCACCGCCCGGCGCAGGGCCGCCGCCGGCATCCAGTCCTGCGGCAGCCACCCGCAGCCGGGCTTCAGCACCGACGGATCGGCGTCGAGCGATTGGCGCGACACCCAGAACGGATCGACCGCGCGGTCGAGCGGCGGACCGTCCGGCGCCAGCGCCAGCGGCGGCAGGCCGGCTCCCGCAACATAGAAGCCGGAGCCGCGCCGCGCCCGGATCAGCCCTTCGGCGGCGAGCCGGTCATAGGCCTCGACCACCGTGGCCGGCGACACGCCCATGGTCGCCGCGAAGGCCCGGATCGAGGGCAACCTGTCTCCCGCGCCAAGCGCGCGACCGGCGATTCGCGCCCGGATCGCCGCCATCACGGTGCCGGTGCGCGTTCCTGCCTGCTCGCCGTTCATGTGCCTGTCCGTCAACGTGTATAGGTAGATAAATCAATACAGTTCGACCAAATTGTATCGTATCGTTCCTGTTCGCGCCAGCGCCGCCGCGCTATCACGCCGGCAACGGAGCAAAACGACATGAGAACGGCGGACGGTTGGGGCAGCGGGCTGCTCGGCGTGGTCATCTTCAGCGGGTCGCTGCCGGCGACCCGCGTGGCGGTGGGTGGTTTCTCGCCGCTGTTCCTGACCTCGGCGCGCGCGGTGATCGCCGCCGCGCTCGGGGCGCTCCTGCTTGCGCTGCTGCGTCAGGCGCGGCCGGCGCGCAGCGACCTCATCCCGCTTTTCGTCGTCGCCCTCGGCGTCGTCGTCGGCTTTCCGCTGCTTACCGCGCTGGCGCTGACGCATATTACCGCCGCCCATTCCATCGTCTTCGTCGGCCTGCTGCCGCTCGCCACCGCCATCTTCGGCGTATGGCGCGCCGGCGAGCGGCCGAAGCCGGCCTTCTGGCTGTTTTCCGGCCTGGGCAGCGCGACGGTGGTCGGCTTTGCCCTGTCGGCCGGCGGCTCGGCTTCGGTGCAGGGCGATCTTCTGATGGTGGCGGCGATCCTGCTGTGCGGGCTGGGCTATGCCGAGGGCGCGCGCCTGTCGCGGCGGCTCGGCGGCTGGCAGGTCATCTCCTGGGCCCTCGCATTGTCGCTGCCGGTGATGCTGGCGATCGCGCTAGCAACGCTCCCCGCTGCCTGGCAGACGGTCAGTGCGCCGGCCTGGCTCGGCCTCGCCTACGTCTCGGTGTTCAGCATGCTGGTGGGCTTCATCTTCTGGTATCGCGGCCTGGCGCTCGGCGGTATTGCCGGCGTCGGCCAGTTGCAGCTTCTGCAACCCTTCTTCGGCCTCGTGCTCGCCGCTCTCCTGCTGCACGAGCCGGTCGCCTGGACGATGATCGCGGCGACCGCCGTGGTGGTCGGCTGCGTCGCCTTCGCCCGGCGCTACGCCTGACCCCGAAACCTCGCAAAAATACCTGCACCAGCGACACACACAAAGCAAAACGGCCGCCCGAAGGCGGCCGTTTTGATTGCTTGATTCCCCGAAGGAAACTTGGAGCGGGTGAAGCGATTCGAACGCTCGACCCCAACCTTGGCAATATTGAGGTAGCAGGTTTTCGGGAATATGCCCGAGTTTTCGTGAGTTGTCTAATCCCTTGAAATCCGGCATTTATCAGCCTTCGCGGATTTGCCGATGAGCGCCGAATTGCGCTTGAGTTTGCGCCCAATTGGTTCCGCCATGGTTCCGCGGAACCAAACAGGAGGGTGCCGTGCCGAAGATCACCAAGCGCATCGTGGATGCTTTCGAGCCTGATCCGGCCGGCGAGCAACTCATATGGGACACCGAGCTAAAGGGCTTCGGCGTTCGTATGATGCCCTCCGGCGTGGCGTCCTACATCATCAAATATCGGAATGCAGAAGGCCGGCAGCGCAAGATGACGGTCGGCCGTGTCGGCACGTTGATGCCCGAAGAGGCTCGCCAACTTGCGCGCGAGAAACTGGCCGAGGCGTCGAAGGGTGCCGATCCGTCTGCCGAGCGTCAACAGATACGCCGGTCGATCACGGTTTCGGAGCTATGCGACCTCTACCTTGAAGACGCCGAGGGCAAGATCAAAGCCTCGACGCTGGCTATGGATCGAAGCCGGATCGAGCGGCATGTGAAGCCGCTGATCGGCAACCGCACCGTGGCGAGCCTGACGCCGGCAGACGTGTCGCGGATGCAGTCGGACATCATCGGAGGCAAGACGGCAAAGGCGCGCGATGGTCGAGGCGGGATCACGACAGGTGGCAAGGGTGTCGCCGGCCGCACCGTAGGTATGCTCGGCACCATCCTTGAATTTGCCCGCAAGCGCCGCGTCGTGATCGAGAATGTTGCGCGCGGGATCAAGAAGCCGCCGGAGGGCAAACAGAAGCGGTTCCTGTCTGTTGAGGAAATCGGCCGCTTGGGTGAGGCGATGCGCGCGCCGGAGGCGGATGCCGATAACCAGGTTGCCATTGGTGCGATCCGCTTCCTTCTCCTATCGGGCTGCCGGCGCATGGAAGCGCTGTCGCTTCCGGAGCGATGGCTTGACGAGCGCGGCGGCTGCATACGGTTCGGCGACACGAAGAGCGGTGCGCAAATCCGGCCGATCGGTGCCAGTGCCTTCGCCGCCATTGCCAGCCTGCCCCGGAAGAACGGCTGGGTGTTCCCGGCGAGCCGTGGTGACGGGCATTTCATCGGCTTGCCGAAGGCGCTCGCCCAGCTCTGCAAGCGGGCGAAGCTCGAAGGCGTCACCGTCCATGTGCTGCGACACACCTTCGCCGCGACAGCCGCCGAGATGGGCTTTTCCGAACTGACCATCGCCGGCTTGCTTGGGCATTCGGTGCCCGGCGTGACGGCGCGCTATGCGCACGTTGCCGACAGCGCCTTGGTGTCGGCAGCTGACAAGGTGTCCGCTCGGATCGCGGCTGCCCTCGACGGGACGGAAAAGGCGAAGGTGGTGGTGTTACCGACGAGAAAACCGCGAAAACGCTGAAAACCGGAACCGACAAAACCCCCAAAACCCTCGCCGGATCATCAAAAAACCAGTTCCAGTAGCGGAAAGAGCACGCCAAATCAGCGCGAGCCCTTGATTGTGTTATTCAGCTTATCGATGCTCTTGGACATGAGCGAATCGAACAAAAGACCGATCTTTAATCTTTACGTGGATGATTCTGGCACTCGGCATCCTGATCGCGCGAAGCCCAAGGGCGGTATTGGTGATTGGTTTGCGCTGGGCGGGGTTATTATTGAGGATGAAAAAGAAATTGAAGCCCGTGAACTTCATGCCGCTTTTTGTGAAAAGTGGAATATCACATATCCGCTTCACTCAGTGAAGATTCGGCACAAGGCAGAAAACTTCGCTTGGTTGGCTTCGCTGTCGCAGCCAGAATCACGCGAGTTTTTTAAGGGTTTGGATGATTTGATGGTCGCAATACCTGTGGTCGGCCATGGGTGCGTTATTGATCGACCTGGGTATCACAACCGATACTTTGAAAAGTATGGGCGAAGGCGTTGGCATCTTTGCAAGACCGCGTTTTCGGTCCTCTGTGAACGCAGCGCCAAATATGCGGCTAAGCATGACAGGCGCATTCGTGTCTTTGTCGAAGAGACCGACAAGGATGCTGACGGCAGAATACGGGCATACTTTAAGGAGCTACGTTCGGAAGGGATGCCCTTCGCCAAGGACAACTCCGAAAAGTATGGACCTTTGACAGCGGATGAATTGAAATTCCGGCTATTGGACTTAGAGTTCAAGCGGAAGACATCTGCGATGGTGCAGCTTGCCGATCTCTATCTCTATCCGATTTGCCGGAGTGGCTACGATCAGCTTTACCGGCCTCTGAAGCTTCTGCGCGAACACGGTAAGCTTGTTGATTGCCTTATTGAAGGGGACGAACTTAGGCACCTCGGGGTGAAATATAGCTGTTTCGACTAGGTAGCAAAAAGGGTCCCGAAGGACCCTCCGCCAGCCTCCGATTCGGAGACCTCCTAGGCAATGCCTGATCTCTAGATATCGTTTGGCACGTTAATGTCAAGTTAAGATTCGGCCACGCGGACTCATTTTGTCCCGGTTGTCAAGAGCCGAATCTATATGTTGTGCACTATCAACGGGATAGGCACAAGGCCGTCAGCGCTTGCTCTTAGTGACGCCCGTCGGATCGTGGAGGTGCTTTTCCGTGTGGCCGCAATTGTCACATTTCAGGGTTCGCTCTTGGACTCCGGCAAAGCCAAAGTGAGGATGCTCGCGTGATGCAACGACTTTCATTCGACCCGCATTGCAGATAGCGCAAGCCTCGCCCGAGGTAAGCGCGCCAATCTTTTCTTCAAGCTCTTTGATCTTCCGATCGCGCTCATGGATGGTTTCCCGAGCGTCGGACAGGGCGATCTTCACATCCGCGAGCGTACCGTAGAGATCGGCCATCTGCGCCTTGAGCACGGCGGCGTCGAACCCTTTGTCGATGTCGCGTAGGTCTTTGACAATACCCGTAGCCTGGGCGAGCAACGTCAGCCCGGTTGCAATATCCATCTCACCGGCTCCAAGTATCTACTTCTTCTGCTGCGCAAAAACCAAAAGCTTCCAACGGATAGGCGTATTGTTGGCGTGCTGATGATGATTCTGTGGGGGAAGGGGATTGCCCTTGTTGGCGGCAATCTCGTCACCACAGTTCTTGCACCTGTAAATCCCCGAATTGGTAACTACCGTTCCCGGTGTGTGCTCCGTGTCGTAGGCTTCGTGGTCGCTCTTCTGAAGATACTCGCCGTATTTATATTGCGCCATCTTCCCCTCCCTTTCCCAAGAAGAAGGTGCGCGGAATCTAGACGAAGGTCAACTTTTCCTTAGTCGAACACCCGGCCCTTCGCCATTTTCTTCCACGAATATCACGCCGGCCGATTCGAGCGCGCGGATCACGGCATCAACGTTGTTCTGCATCCCCGTGACCGGCCCTTCACTGGCTTCCATGCGCTTCAGCGTAGGCACCGACAGGTTCGAACGTGCCGCGACATCCGCCTGGGTGAGGCCGACTAACGTGCGGGCTGCCGCCAACTGGCGACCTGTTGGCTTATCCATATAGATCACATTTATCTAAAAGTGTTGACTTAGGTGTCACGTTGATCCATACGTATCACGTCGATACGAAAACATCAACGGGAGATACCCATGCCGAACGCATCCGTTCCGGCAGCCGGCGAAGCCGTGCCTGCCGACATGACCGACGAGCAACTTGCCGCCATAACCTTCGAACCGTGGAAGCACGAGCCGGACGAGTGGAAGCCGCCTTCGAACGAACAATGGGCGAGACTGGCGAACCCCTATCTCGTGTCAGTCCGCATGGCTTGGCTCACGCTCTACAAGACGAAGCCCGAGCTGGTGGAGATGATTCAGGGGATGGACCGCGACGGCATCTTCGAACCCTACGGCAACGGTATTCGCGACAGCATTGACTTCTTCAAACCCATCTTGGTGGTTTTGGAAGCGGCGGAAGCTCGGATCATCTGTGCGGGGCTGTCCATCCCCGATGATGAGGATGACGCCGAATGATCCCCGCAACCACTTTCCTCGCCGTCACACCCTCCATGCGGTCCCGCATCGAGGCGACCATCGAGCACCTGGTCGCCTTGCTCGATACGATCGACGGCGACCCTGATCTTGAAGATGGCGACGACGCCGAGCCGGACCCGTTGGAGCCGTACCTCGCCGACGCTGCCAGTGACCTTGAAGACGATCCTGGCGAAAGCGGCATCGCCGACGGTGGCGGGTTGGCCGAGCAATGGCCGAACTGTCGGGCGCATGTCGAATGATTTGCCTCCTGTTCATCGGCATAGCCTTCGCCTTCGGCTTTGTTCTCGGCGACCGGCGCGGTGTGAAGCAGGCGAACGAAATCCTCGACGCCAACATGCGCGAGCTGTTCAAGGCGATCCGCGACGACAAGCCCGTCCCGGTCGAAGGCGAGGAAGTCGAGCCGCACCGGCCGACCATCCATTAAAACGACGCTGCTTGTGTTTCCCGCCCCGCCGGCAAGCCGCTGTCGGGGCGGTTTGCGTTTATCCACGCCTCTCCGGAATGACGCATATTCGCGCCATGTCGAGCAATAGGGCGCAAATTCAAGAAAACTTAAATGACGCTAAACGTCATTTGATTCTTGCATGATCCAAATGACGTGCTACGTTGTTTTCGAAACAAGGGGACGATTCGTCCGTGCTGGATCGAGACAAAGTCATAAACTGGTGGACGGGACGGATTTCCGATCCCGAACTTGCCGAATGGACCGGTATGGCTCCGCGCGCCGTCGCCATCGTGCTCAATCTGCCGCACATGCGCGCTGGCGTCTCCGGCGGCGGACGTGGCAGCCGTCATACGCGCCGCGTCGATCCAAAGACCCGGAATGCCGTTGCCATCGTCCACGCTCTCAGCGAAGCCGGCCTGACGTTGGAGCTTGCAACCAATATCATCGGCGCGACACCGGTGATCGCGGGCACGCCAACCGAGGTGGTGGACTATCGAGCGCCGCTCGCCGGTGTTCGATCCATGATGATGGTCGATCCCAAAGGAAACTGGCTGCCGACTGATATAGTGCCCTGGCATGTGTGGGAGCGCTTCGTCTTCCCCTGTTACAGCATTGACAATCCGAAGCCTCGTCACGGCGACATTCTCGAAGTTCCGTTCGACCAGTTCACGCCGAATGAGACTGGCGTGATGTTCGTGGACCGCTCGGGCAGCGACCTTCCAAACCTCGAAATCAAATCTCTCACCGAAGCACCGGTATACTCTGGCGAGATCGACCCGCTGGGTCTCTACACCTACGAGAACTATCAAGCGGAAACGCTTCCGCGTTTCGACGAGCATATCCTGATCGTCAATGGCCGCTGGGTCTTCATTAAGAGTCCCGATCCCAGCCCGATGCACGCTATGCAGAACTTCATGGCCGGCGAGTTTAATAAGGGCAAGTCGATCGAATATGACTTCGACCCAGTATCCGTGATCGAGCCGGACAAAAAAACGGTGCGTGTCATCGGATGGGGCCGCGACGAAGAAGAGCAAGAGCGCGCCCGCTATCATCTGAACAACTTCGATAGCCTGCTTGACGTGAATATCACGTTGGCGGTGCGCAAGATGAAACGCCGCGCCTATGGCCTTCCGGTTGGCAAACCTTCGTCGCCTTTGCCGTGGATGGAGCGGGTGAAGATCGCGCAACGCTATCCAGCGCCTCAGCCTGTCGTAATCGACGTTGCGGCAGAAGTCCGCAGGATCGAGGAGGAAGACTTCTTCAGGAAGTGGTCTACCGACGACGACGGCAACCGTGTTCTGGTCGGTCTGTCGAAGGCCGAAACGGATGAATATCAGGCGTTGGAAGCGCGGTCTTGGGAAAGCCACCGAGACAACTCTTTCCCTTGGTCATCCGTCGCTGAAATGAACCGCGAGAAGTCTCGTTCGGTAGCGTTGTGGCGGAAGCACGAGGCTGCCCGGCTGACGCGCGTTGCTCAAGAAGCTGATGAACGGATGAAGAAGATGATCGGGGAAGGCGAATGAAGACATTGCCCGCCGGAAGCGGGTCATGGGTGAACTGACGAACGGCCCGGAACCCGACTGAAGCCGAACGCTTAGGAGAAAGAGATGAATGAGATTTCACAGCCCTCTTCGGAGGGAACGCCCCCGGCTACCCTGCCGCCTGCCCTTCGTAAACCTCGTCTTCGCCGGTGGGAGGCGGTAGAGTACCTAAAGCTGGTCTACGGCATCGAATTGGCGACCGCCACGTTAGCCCGCTGGTATTCCCAGCGTTCCGATGGTCCGGCTGTCCAGCGCCTCAACCGCACGCCGCTCTATCCGAAGGCTGGCGAGAACGGCCTGGACGATTGGGCCTGCAAAAAGCTGGGCATCGATCCGTCCGCCGAGGGCAGCGTCCATGCTTAGCGTCACCCTCGAAAAGAAAGCCGCCGCGCAGACTGGTCCTCTGCACGGCGGCTCGACGGAATACCATAGCAGCGGCAATTCCGAACGTGATGCCTACAACATGGTGTCGCTGGCGGCAATCGAGAAGCGGTTTCCGATCCTCGCTCGCCATGTCGGCGTCGAAATTCTGGCGGGTGCGGCATGAACGCGCTCGCACCAGTAGCACCGAAGATCGCGAAACTGATCCCGCGCCTCGCATCCGACCACGATGGCGAGGTTATCGCAACTGTACGCGCGATCCGCCGCACGCTCGAAAGCGCTGGTCTCGATCTTCATGCGCTCGCGGCCGGCCTTGATAGCAGCTCCTGCGATGGCGAGCCGGCGACTTGGCAGGAGTTGGCCGCGTGGTGCCGCAACATCGGCCAGCACCGCCTCAGCCTGAAGGAGTTCGTCTTCGTCGCCGACATGGCCGACCGCTTGGTGCTCGATGCGCAGCCTAGTGCAAAACAGGCGGCGTGGCTGCGGGCGATCTACGCCAAGTTGAAGAAGGTCGTGGCGTGATGATCGACTTCGACCGGATCAACCGTGATGCGCTCGCCGTGCTGCCGTCGCTCCTTTCGCGCTGGCTGCCGGACGGTCGCCGCATCGGCCACGAATGGGTTTGCCGCAATCCTCGCCGTGCCGACCGCAAGCCCGGATCGTTTCGCGTGAACATGAACACCGGTCGCTGGGCCGATTTTGCAACTGACGACAAGGGCGGCGATCCCGTCTCGCTTGCCGCCTATCTGGCTGGGATCGGGCAGGCCGACGCGGCTCGCAATCTCGCCGACATGCTTGGAATCGAATGATGGACACGAACACCATGTTCCGGCCACTGGCCGACGACGAAATCGTCGCTGGAAGCCCCGCCCAGGCCGATGAATGGCGGCCGATCACGCCGGTTCCTGCGGATGCGCCGCCTCTCACGACCGCGATCATCAATCGCAATGCGCCGGCGGGTTTCACGTTCACGGCCGGCTGGCGCTACAACGATACGGCGGTGAACCTGCTTGGTTGCGTCGTGCGCTACGACAAGCCCGCGAACGGCTCGCCGGCCGAGAAGCAGGTGAAGCCCTTCACTTTCTGCGAAGGTCCGAATGGCGTCCACGAATGGCGCAACAAGAGCTGGCCCGCACCGCGCCCGCTCTATGGTCTCGATCGCCTCGCAGCCCGGCCGGATGCTCCTGTGCTGGTAGTTGAGGGTGAAAAGGCGGCGGATGCCGCTGCCGAGCGTTTCCCGGATTATGTTGTTATCACCTCGCCGGGCGGATCGAATGCGGCCGGAAAAGCAGACTGGTCGCCGCTGAAGGGCCGCACGGTCTCGATCTGGCCGGACCATGACGATCCGGGCCGGAAATATGCCGAGGCGGTAATACGCCTCGCGACGGAAGCCGGCGCTGCGTCGGTTTCGATCATACAGGTGCCGACCGGTTTCCCGAAAGGCTGGGATTTGGCCGATCCGATCCCCGCCGGTTTCACGGCCGACGACATTGCCCGAATGCTGGGGGCCGCGAAACCTGCCGGCGGCTGGGAAGCACCGATCCCGATCACGTCGAGCCTCCCGCCCGTCGAGCCGTTCGTGCCGGAGATGCTGCCGGAAGCGTGGCGCGCCTATGTCTTCGACGTAGCCGACCGCCAGCAATCCGTGCCGGACTTCGTGGCCGTCGCGGCGCTGGCCGGCATTGCATCGGTGATCGGCAACCGCATCCGCATCGCGCCGAAACAGCATGACGACTGGATCGAGGTTCCAAACCTGTGGGGTGCGATCATCGGCCCGCCGAGCGCGATGAAGTCGCCGGCCATGCAGTCTGCCCTTGGCCCGATCTATGCCCTTCAGGACGAAATGCGCGAGGCGTGGAAGTCCGCTCTTGAAGACGCCGACATTGAAGATGTTCTGAGCGGGATCGACGCGAAGGAGGCGAAGAAGAAGGCGCAAGCGGCGATCAAGGCCGGCGACAGGGATACAGCTCGCGCCATCCTCGCTGACGTATCCAAGGGTGATGACGACGAGCCGCCATGCCCGCGCATCGTCGTCAACGACGCCACGGTCGAGAAGCTGGGCGAGCTGCTGAACGAAAACCCGCGCGGCCTGCTGTTGATCCGCGACGAGCTGCCGGGCTTTCTCGCCCGCATGGAAAGCGAGGAATATGCCGGCGAGCGGGCCTTCTATCTGGAGGCGTTCAACGGCTCCGGGCGCTTTACTTATGATCGGATCGGGCGCGGCACGGTGCATATCGCCAACTGCACCTTGAGCATCATCGGCGGCGTCCAGCCTTCCCGTATCGCACCGATCGTGCGGGGCGCGATGACAGGCGCCAGTAATGACGGGCTTATCCAGCGGCTTCAGCTTGCGGTGTGGCCCGACAGCCGAACCAGTTGGCAATGGGTTGACCGCCATCCTGATCGCGCCGCACGCGAGGCTTACGAGAAGGTCTTCCGCGACCTGCACGACCTGCAACTCGGAAGCCCTGGCGAGCCGACCGTGCTCCGCTTCTCTGTGGCTGCGCAGGCGATGTTCCGGGAGTGGATGACGGAAATCCAGACCGAGGCCCGCAGCGGCAAGCTGTCTCCGGTCCTGGAAAGCCATCTTCTGAAGATGCCGAAGACGGTGGCGAGCCTTGCGCTGATCTTCGAGTTGATCGACGGCGGCCGGTTCGAAGTTGGCGAGCATTCGACGCTCCGGGCACTGGCCTGGGCAGACTATCTGCGCAGCCATGCGAACCGGCTCTATTCCTCCGGCAACACTATGATCGAGGATGGTGCCCGCCTGATCCTCGAACGCCGGCATCAACTCCCTGACGAGTTCACGGTGCGCGACATCTATAGAAAGGATTGGGCCGGCCTGTCTGACCGAGAAGCGGCCACGATGGCGGTGGAGATTCTGGTCTCTACACATCATTGCCGGGAAGTCGAAAAGGGGGATAGCGCAGGCCGTGGCCGCCCGACTGCAACCTATCGTTGGCATCCGAACATTCACGAGGGCTGACATGGGCAGGTGGCTTGCCGCGCTGAAAAAACACGAAAACGCTGAAATCGAGAACCGACAAAACCCCCAAAAATCCCCGGAGCCTATTTTTGTCGGTTTTGTCGGTGCTGCTTCCGCGCATACTCAGAATAATCCTGATGCACCTGAAGCATTTTTGTCGGTTTTGTCGGTTCCGGTTTCTGGCGAAAGCAAAAATTCCCAGCTCGATCTCGATGCCGTCGAAGAGCGCGCCGCTATCCTCGAATACGACGATGGGTTGCACCGCGCAGAAGCCGAACGGCAAGTGGCTGCGGAAATCGGCTATTCCGCGCCACCCAAGCCGGACGCCGATCTATATGCCGATGCACTGCGGCAGATTGGACCGTGCGGCTATGGCCCGGTGGCGGTTTTTCTTGGCTGGGGTGCGGGCCGCGCTTCGGCTGCTGAAATCGAACTTCGGCAGGCCGACAGGATCGTCTATGACCGCACCGGACGCGGCAGACCAGCGGAATAGCAAATCCACGAAAACGCCAGCAAATTCCAGCGCTTCTATTGCAACTTCAAGCGGCTGGTAATTCTTCCACGCGCACCTAAACGGCACGATCTTCGCCGTATGCGCATATGGCCGATCAACCGCAAAGCTCCCGTTGAGCAGAAGTCGCTTACCGAACCTGACGGCGAGCTGCTTGCGACCTTCACCGGCATTCCCGCCGGCTCGCACGCGCTCGGCCTTGCCCGTGCCCTGACGGTTCCCGCCGTCCAATCCGCCATCGCCCTTACCGCCGGCTCGATCGCCAGTTTCGACATTCTGGTCGAGCGCCGTGACGGGAAGGAATGGGTGCGCGATGAAGAGCACCCGGTTGCGCTCTTGCTCTCGGATCAGCCCAACGATTGGTCGAGCACATTTGAGCTGGTGCGCGATCTGGTCGCCACGGCGCTTACCCATGACAAGGGCGGGCTGGCGCTGGTCAACAAGATCGACGGCCGCGTGATCGAGGTGATCCGCTATGAGCCGGCACACTACATCGTCGATTATTCAGGCGATGGCCGGCTGGAACCGAGCTACCGCATCAACAATCGCCCGGAGCCGAACGGCAACGTGATCCACCTTCGCGGGCCGTTCTCGCGCTGCCCGCTATCGCTTGCCGCCGAGGCGATCGGCGTAGCGAAGAACATGGAAACGCACGCTGGCAATTTGTTCCGCAATGGTGCGAAGGTCGGCGGCGTGATCGAGTTCCCGAAGGGACTCGGCGACGACAGCCTGAAGCGCATGAAGAAGGCATGGCAGGACGCGCATGGCGGGCCGGAGAATGCCGGCCGCACTGCGATCCTGTGGGATGGCGCGACCTTCCGGCAGATGACGCTTTCCAGTGTGGACGCCGAGTTCTTGGCGACGTGGAAACACGTCATCCTCGAAATCTGCCGCGCTTTCCGCATTCCGCCCCAGCTTCTCTATGACCATGATCGCGTAACCTGGGCGAACGGCGAGCAGGCCGCGCGGGAATGGCTTGCCGGGCTGGAGTTCTGGATGCGCCCGCTGGAGGCGGCGATGCGCCGGGCGCTGTTCTCCGAAGCCGATCGTCCGAACTGGCGCATTCGCTTCGACAGGGACGATTACACCAACGTCGATTTGACCGCCCGCGCCACGGCGATCAGCTCATTGGTGTCGTCGCGTGTCCTCAACCCGAACGAGGGCCGCGCCTGGCTCGACCTCGCGCCTTACGAGGGCGGCGACAAGTTCCTCAATCCCAACATCACCGTTTCGACCCGCACGACTGGGCCGGCCGCTGCGAAGGATGAACCGTGATGGATCGGCTCTATCTCGAAACCAAGGTGATCGGCGATGATGCCGGCGCGATCGAGGGCGTGGCCTGGCGCTACGACCAGCCCGATCGGATTGGCGACATGGTTGCGCCCGGCGCGTTCAAAAGCGCGTCCATGCCGATCCCCATGTGCGCGTTTCATGACCTGAATGATCCGATCGGCACATGGGATAGCGCCGAGGACAAGGACGGCGGCTGGTACCTGAAAGGCAAGATGCTGGTCCAGGACGTGCAGCGCGCACGGGAGATGCGGGCGCTGGTGCGGGCCGGCTCGATCAAGGGTTTGAGCATCGGGTTCATCACCAAGCAGGCCAGCACCCGCCCTGGCGGGGGCAGGCTCATCAAGGAACTGGAATTGCTGGAAGTCAGCCTTGTGACTGTGGGGATGCACCCCGCCGCGCGACCGACTTCGGCGAAATCGGCGGTGCAGGCGCTTCAGCTTGCGGCTGCCATCAACCGGGCGGCGGCCCATTTCGCAAGGAGCTAACCATGCGACACGTCAACAAGCAGGCGCTCGCCCGCGCCATCGAGTTCAAGGGCGAAGAGGACGATCCGGCCGGCATCGTCACCAAGGCGCTGGAGGATTTCCAGAAGACAGTCGATGGCCGGCTGAAGGAAGTCGAGCAGAAGTCCGACACGTCGAGGCTGGTCGATCGTCTCGACAAGCTGGAGGCGAAGGCGAACCGGCCTGCCGCCGAAAAGCAGGATAAAGTCGAGCAGTCCGCCGAGCAGAAGGCGTTCGGCACCTATCTGCGCATGGGCGATCGTGCGCCGGAGGAAGAGAAGAAGACGCTCACGGTCTCCGGCGATCCGCAGGGAGGCTATCTCGCGCCGGCCGAGCTTTCGACCGAGTTCATCCGCGATCTGGTCGAGTTCTCGCCGATCCGACCGCTCGCCACGGTGCGCAGCACGGTATCGGCGTCGGTGTCCTATCCCCGCCGCACCGGCATCACCAATGCCAAGTGGAAGGGCGAGACGCAGGCGCAGGAATCTTCCGAGCCGAGCTTCGGGCAGGTGGAAGTGCCGATCCGTGAGGTGAACACCTACGTCGATATCAGCAACCAGCTTCTCGCCGACAGCGGCGGCGTGGCCGAAGCGGAAGTCCGCCTCGCGCTCGCCGAGGACTTCGGCAAGAAGGAAGGGCTGGCCTTCGTCAAGGGTTCGACCAATCTGGAGCCGGAAGGTCTCATGTCGAACGCCGACGTGAACTACACCTTCACCGGCAACGCATCGACGCTCGGTACGGCTCCGGCTGATCTTCTCATCACCCATATGTATTCGCTGCCGGCGGCTTACCGGGCACGTGGCACATGGCTGATGAACGGCTCGACGCTGGCAGCGATCCGCAAGCTGAAGGACGGCACGACCGGCGTCTATCTCTGGCAGCCCAGCTATCAGGCCGGCCAGCCCGAGACGATCCTGGGCCGTCCGGTAATTGAGGTTCCCGACATGGATGATGTTGGCTCCGCTGCCGAGCCGATCCTGTTCGGTGACATCGCTACCGCTTACCGCATCGTCGATCGCGTGGCGCTGTCCATCCTCGTCAACCCGTACATCCAGGCCACCAACGGCATCACCCGCGTTCACGCGACCCGTCGCGTCGGTGCGGCCGTCGTGCAGCCTGCGGCGATCCGCAAGGTTCGCTGCGCGACCTCCTAAGCCTGACGGCAGAAAGGAACCACGATCATGCGTGATCTGTATTCGAATATCGGCGTGGCTGCGGCCATCGTGCCCGCTGTCAAATCCAGCGCGGCTGACGGGATAACCGTAGACACCAAGGGCTTTTCCAGTGTGGCCTTCGTGGTGAACACGGGCGCTATCGTCAGCGATGGCGACTTCGGCGTTGCTGTCTTCGAGTCCGATGAATCGTCGGCCAATTTCGGCGCAGCGGATGCGGCGGTTGTCGATAGCAACGCCCCGGCAACGTTGGTGGCGTCGAGCACCTACAAGGTCGGCTACTCCGGCCACAAGCGTTACGTCCGGCTCCAGCTCACCAAGGCTGGAGGCACGTCAATCGCGTGTGGTGCGGTGGCTGTCCTGTCCGACGCGCAGAAGCGCCCGGTCTCCTGACCAGTTTAGGGGCGGCGTTCATTGAGGGCGATACGGTCAGTCCAACAACGGGAAGCCATCTGCCTGCCGCCCCGCCGCTCGCGCGGTCAATGTGTGGGTTCAAGGTGGCAAAGATCGCGAGCACCAGCCGTGCACTTTCCACGGCCAAGGGCTCACCGGACAGTCGAGCATGACAAGTCCACCGGCACGGCCAGCGCAATGTTGGCCGTGCCGCACCATTTCGAGGATAGGCCATGACGCTGACGATCATTGAAGCCGCCTCTGACAAGAGGTTGACGACGCTGCCGACCGCGAAGGCCGAACTGCAGGTGACGAGCGGTGCTGACGACGCCTATATCACCAGCCTGATCGACCAGGCGAGCGCGGCCGTGCTGTCATGGTGTCAGCGTGCCTTCGCGGCCGAGACCGTGCGCGAGACGTTCCGCCTGCCGGCTCCCGATACTTCGATCATGCTGGCCCGCTGGCCGGTCCTGTCCGCCGTCTCGATCGAGATCAACGGGCAGACCGAAGACGCGGACAATGCCGAGCCGGAGGCTGGCGGCTTCCTCTATCGTCTGAATGACGACGGCAACCGCGTATCCTGGCCGAGTGGCAGGATCGTGATCGAGTACCGAGCGGGTTTCGTCCTGCCGAACGATCCGGGCCGCACCCTTCCAGCCGACATCGAACGTGCGGCGCTGTCACTGGTGAAGGCGGGCTGGTTTGCCCGCTCTCGCGATCCGTTGATCCGATCCGAGACGATCGAGGGTGCCGGCTCAACCGACTATTTCAGCGGCACCGTCTCGCGTCTTCCGCCCGACGTGGAAAGCCTTCTCTCGCCCTACCGCAACCTGACAATGGGATGACTGCCATGCTCAATCCGGGCGACTATTCGCTGTGCGACCTTGCCGTCACCACGGCGATCAACAACGTCGCGCAGACCCCGATCCAGCATCTGGAGGGCGTCGTTGCCGCCACGATCGAGGCCAAGTTGTCCTACGGCTCCGGTGGCACGAGTCTCAAAGCCTATGTGCAGGTGACGCTTGACGACGGGCAGACGTGGATCGACGTGGCCTGTTTCGCGTTCACGACCTCCAGCGCGATCAGGGTCATCAACCTGTCCGGCCTGACGCCAAAGACGACGGCGGTGGCGCCGACCGATGGCGCGCTCGCCGACGACACTTGCGTTGACGGCATCCTTGGCTCGGCGATGCGCGTGAAGCTTGTCAGCACCGGCACCTACGCCAACACCATCATCAGCGTGAAGATGAGCGTTCGGTGAACCAGATGCTTGCCCAGCTCGATCGGCGGCTTCAAGCGCGTGGCGAAGACATAGTCCTTCGCCGGCGGACGCAGGCAGGTAGCACGACATCATTTGTCGATGCTGTTGTGCCAGCGATCGTGCGGGCGCTCACCGTCGAGCAGCTTATCGGCTCGATCACCCAGCAGAATTTTTTCATTATCATCAGCCCTACGCATCTGGAGCAACAGCAGTGGCCCGGCGGCTTCACACCAGCAGCGACCGGCGGGCTGATCGAGCCGAGCGACCCGCGCCTGCCGCGCACCAATGACAGCGCGATCGTTCGGGGCGTCACCCGTGCGGTGCAGCGTGTCGCACCCGTCTTCGACAAGGGCGAGTGCATCCGCATCGAACTGACCGTGACGGGTTAAACCGATGCCCTGGTCCGCACCTCGCCATTGCCCTGTCGGCCATCCGCCCTATCGAGGCAGCCGCTGCCCGCTATGCGCAAAGGCCCGCGAGGCCAGAAGGCCCGGCGCTCGCCAGCGCGGATACACCCGCGAATGGGACGTAGAGGCGAAAGCGTTCCTCACCATGAACCGCAAATGCCGCCGCTGCGGTGCGCCTCCCGCCGTGGTGGATCACGTCATCGCGCACAAGGGCGACATGCGCCTGTTCTGGGATCGATCGAACTGGCAACCGCTTTGCAAGCCCTGCCACGACCGGAAGACGGCCACGAGCGACGGCGGCTTCGGGAGGGAAGGCCGATGACCGGGGCTGGTTGCAGACTTTCAGCGATGGGGGTGGGGACCGTCCGGGGGTCAACTTCGTGCGCGTGCAGAATGAAGGTGAATTTCGATGGCCGGTAGAAAGCGCATTCCCGATCACCTGAAGATCGTCGCCGGGACGGCCCAACCCTGCCGGATGAACCCTGACGCGCCGCTTGCTGCATCGGATCTTCCCGTGCCGCCGGAATGGCTGTCGGCGAGGGCAGCGGAAATCTTCGCCGGCCTGGTGAGCATCATCGGTGACATGGGCATCGCTTCGGCCAGCGACACGGCGGCGCTGGCACTGGCGGCATCGCGGCTGGAGGAAGTGGAAATCTGCACCGCCGTCATCGAAGACGGTGGCCGGACCTTCGTCAGCTCTGCCGAGTATGACAGCGAAGGCCGCGTCACCAGTCAGCAAATCAAAGGACACCCGGCCGTCGCCCAGCGCAGCGAGGCGATGCGGCACGCGCAATCCCTGCTCGGCGAGTTCGGATTGACGCCGGCCGCGCGATCCAAGGTGTCGGTGAACCGGAAGCCGGAGGCGAACCCCTTTAAGGCGCTGCTGGGATGATCGATGGCAGCGGACAAGCACCCACATGTTGACGCGGCGAACCGCTATGCGCGCGCTGTCGTCGCCGGCACCAAACCGGCGAACAAATGGGTGCGCCTGGCGTGCCAGCGCCACCTTGACGACCTGAAGAAATCGAAGGCGAGGGCGTACCCCTTCCGGTTCGATGCCGAGCAGGCCGAACGAGTATCCCGGTTCATCGAACTGTTGCCGCACACCAAGGGCAAATGGGCCGCGTCCGGCGAGCGCCTGAAGTTGGAACCGTGGCAATGCTTCAAGACGGTGTGCCTGTTCGGATGGCTTCGGAAGTCGGACGGCTATAGGCGATTCAGCAAGGCGCTGATCCTGGAGCCGAGAAAGAACGGGAAGTCGGCCTGGGCGGCGGCGATCGGTCTCTACATGCTGGCCTTCGACGGCGAGCACGGTGCCGAAGTCTATTCCGGCGCGACCAATGAGCGGCAGGCATGGGAAGTGTTCCGGCCGGCGCGCATCATGGCGCTGCGCTCGCCGCAACTTTGCTCGGCTGTCGGTCTCACCGTGAACGCTTCGAACCTGCATGTGCTCGGCACCGAAAGCCGGTTCGAGCCGATTGTCGGTCGGCCCGGCGACGGCAGCTCGCCGCATTGCGCGATCCACGACGAATATCACGAGCATGACACCGACGATCAGGTGTCCAGCATGGAAACCGGCATGGGCGCGCGGGAGCAACCCTTGCAGCTCATCATCACCACGGCAGGCTCGAATATCTCCAGCCCGTGCTACGCCGCCGTGATCGAGGCGCGCCGGATGCTTGAAGGCGTGGTCGAGAACGGCGAGCTGTTCGCACTCATGTACGGCATCGATCCTGGCGATGACTGGACGACAGAAGCTGCGCTGATCAAGGCAAACCCGAATTACGGGGTTTCGGTGAAGGCCGAGTTCCTTCTCGCCGCCCAGCGGGACGCAATCAACAATGCCCGCAAGGTCTCGGCCTTCAAGACCAAGCACCTCAACGAATGGGTGCAGGCCCGCGAAGCCTTCTTCAATGTCCAGCGGTGGCAGGAAACGGCCGATGCCGAGCTGAAGATAGATGCCTTCGCCGGCCGGCCGTGCATTGTCGCGCTCGACCTGGCGTCGAAGGTGGACATTGCCGCGATGGTGATCCTGTTCCGGCGCGAGGGCGGCGGTTTCGCTATGTTTGGCCGCTGGTATCTGCCCGAAAAAACCGTCGAGCTTGGCGAGAACGAGCGCTATCGGACCTGGGCGACGGAAGGCCGGCTGATCGTCACCGAAGGCGACATGATCGATTTCGGTCGCGTCCGCGACGACATTCTTGACCTGTCGGGCCGGCTCCAGATCGAGGAAGTGGCCTTCGATCCGTGGCAGGCAACCATGCTGATGACCGAACTGTCGGCCGAGGGTGTGCCCTGCGTCGAATATCGCCAGATCGTCAACACCATGTCGGAGCCGCTGAAGGAAGTCGAGGGACTGATTCGCTCCCGCAAGATCGTCCACGACGGCGATCCGGTGATGACGTGGATGCTGTCGAACGTCGTCGCCAAGCCCGACGCGAAGGACAACGTCTATCCCCGGAAAGAGCGGCCGGAGAACAAGATCGACGGCCCGGTGGCGCTGGTCATGGCGATGGGCCGGATGCTCGCCGCCGAGCACTCCGTCTATGACAGCACGGCATGGTCCGACGACATGGCGTATTTCTAGGCGACTGGTTCCGCCGTGGTTCCGCCAACAAAAGCAAAGGGAAGGCACCGGGAAAGGCGCTTCGCAAATGCTTATCTTTGTTGGGAAAAATGGAGCGGGCGAAGGGATTCGAACCCTCGACCCCAACCTTGGCAAGGTTGTGCTCTACCCCTGAGCTACACCCGCTCGCGCGGCCAGTGGCCGCAAGCCGGGCTTATATGGCCGAAGAGCCGAGCGATTGCAACAGGGAAATCGATCGATTTTTCAAGTCTCGGACGATGCAGCCGTCGCGGCCGGAAACGCCGCCGCGACGGCCGATCCCGGCACGGCCGGTTGTGCTGTCCAGAGCATCGAGACGGACCACAACCGGAGCGCCGCGTGCCGGTACGCTCGCCGGGCTTGTCTTTGGCGGCGGCTTGCCGCACAAGCGGCACAAACCGAGCGATGGAGACCCTGCCGTGCCGAAGACCGAAGCCGAGCTTCTCGCTTTCCTGTCGGACCTCGGCATCGCCGTTTCGACCCTGCGGCATCCGCCGCTCTTCACGGTCGCCGATTCGCAGACGCTGCGCGGCGAGATTCCCGGCGGACACACCAAGAACCTGTTCCTCAAGGACAAGAAGGACAACGTCTTCCTCGTCACCGTCGAAGAGAACGCCAGCGTCGACCTGAAACATATCCACACGCTGATCGGCGCCGCCGGCCGCGTCTCCTTCGGCAAGCCGGAGCTTTTGATGGAACTGCTCGGCGTCGTTCCGGGCGCCGTCACGGTGTTCGGCCTGATCAACGACACGCAAGGCCGGGTGCGCATCGTCCTCGACGAGACGCTGATGGAGAACGCCGTCATCAACGGCCATCCGCTGACCAACGAGGCGACGACCTCGATCGGCCGCGCCGACCTGCTGCGCTTCATCGAGGCGACCGGGCACGAACCGCTGATCTTGAAAGTCTCGGCGTGATCGCCACATTGGGACTGCGGCAAAAAGACAATACAGGTGCGACCGCGGAGGCGGCGCGGAAGGGCGGCAGATGATCGACGACAATCCGTTCGCGATAGGCAACCAGTACGCCGGCGGCACGCAGCAGGTGACGTCTGCCGCGGGCGGCCCGGCGCCGGCTGCGGGCGACCTCGTCAAAGACACGACCACCGCCGCCTTCAGCGCCGACGTTATCCAGGAATCGCGGCACCAGACGGTGCTGGTCGATTTCTGGGCGCCCTGGTGCGGCCCCTGCAAGCAGCTCACGCCGGTGCTGGAAAAGGCGGTCAAGGCCGCCGGCGGCGCCGTCAAGCTGGTCAAGATGAACATCGACGAGCACCCCTCCATCGCCGGCCAGCTCGGCATCCAGTCCATCCCGGCCGTCATCGCCTTCCGCGACGGCCAGCCGGTCGACGGCTTCATGGGCGCGCTTCCCGAAAGCCAGGTGCAGGAATTCATCCGCAAGGTCGGCGGCGCCGGCAACGGCGCCGCCCAGATCGCGAAAGCGCTGGCCACCGCCGCCCAGGCGCACGCCGCCGGCGACACCCAAACGGCGGCCGACATCTATCAGGCCGTGCTGGAGCAGGCGCCCGAAACCATCGAGGCGATCGCCGGCCTGGCGGAATTGCTGTTCGAGGCCGGCGACGCGGAAGGCGCGGCGGCAGTGCTTCAGCGCGCGCCCGAGGCGAAGAAGGACGCGCCGGCGCTCGCCGCGCTGCGTGCCAGGATGGCGCTGGCCGAGCAGCAGGCTTCTCTGGGCGATCCCGCCGAACTGGAGGCCAGGCTCGCCTCCGATCCCAAGGACCATCAGGCGCGCTTCGACCTTGCGATGATCCAGAATGCCCGCGGCGAACGAGACAAGGCCGCCGACAGCCTGCTCGCCATCGTCAAGGCCGATCGCGGCTGGAACGACGACGGCGCCCGCAACCAGCTTTTGCAGTTTTTCGAGGCTTGGGGCCTGACCGACGACGCGACGCTCGCCGCGCGGCGCAAACTGTCGTCGCTGCTGTTTTCCTGAGGGCGACGGCCGGCGCCGCCCTCTCGGAGAGAGCATGCTTCCGGGTCCGACACGCCGGGCCGGAAGACCGCCGAACGGATCGCGTGAAGACGCCGGGCTGAGGACAGGGAGTATGATGCAGGCCGGGAACGCCCATTATCGGCTGGAGGCCGATCTGCCGGCACAGGCGGCGGTGTTTCCGCTGGCCGGCGCCTTGCTCCTGCCGGGAACCCGCCTGCCGCTCAACATCTTCGAGCCCCGCTATCTACAGATGATCGACGAGGCGATCGCCGGCACGAGGCTGGTCGGCATCATCCAGCCTTCCCTGGACGGAGCGTTGCGCGCCGACGGCGAGCCGGAACTCTGCGCCGTCGGTTGCCTCGGCCGCATCACCTCGCTCGCCGAAACCGGCGACGGCCGCTACCTGATCGTCCTGCAAGGCGTCTGCCGCTTCCGCGCGCTGGAGGAACTCGCCGTCAGGACGGCATTCCGCCAATGCCGCATCACGCCCTTTCTCGCCGACCTTCAGGACCAGGCCGGCGCCGAAATCGACCGTCCCGCTCTGCTCAAGGCGTTCCGCGCCTATCTGAAGGCCAACGAGCTGGAGGCGGATTGGGAAAGCGTCAGCCGGGCCGACAACGCCGTGCTCGTCAACGCCCTGTCGATGATGGCGCCCTACGGGCCGGCGGAGAAACAGGCCCTGCTCGAAGCTCCCGATCTCAAGACACGCGCCGAAACGCTGATTGCTATCACCGAAATGGCGCTGGCGCGCGAGACGGACGATTTCGGTTCCAGCCTGCAATGAGCGGGAAAGACAGATGACCGGTGAACGCAATGCCGGCCGGAAGGTCGACACGCGGCTGCTGGAACTCCTCGCCTGCCCGCTGACCAAAGGCCCGCTGAAATGGGACGCCGAACACGGCGAACTGGTTTCCAGGCTGGCGCGGCTCGCCTATCCCGTGCGCGACGGCATCCCGATTATGCTTCCCTCGGAGGCGCGCGCACTTTCCGATGAAGCCCCGGACCGGCCGCCGCCGACACGCGGTTGAACGGTGTGAGGACACAGTCGCATTACGGCGGGCATGCTCCGGCCAGGCATTCCCGAAACGGAAACGCGCGACGCTTCGAGCCCTCGTTATATTGCCCGCACTCCGGAGCCGGCCTCCTTTGGGCAATCTGTCGTGTCGGGGGGCCTGATCTCGACCATCACGCACCTCGATCCCTACCCCATCCACAAAGGGTAAGGTTATCGCATACGGAATTTTCCTCGACCTCAACCGTCGTGTCCCTCACACCTGTCCTTGCCGGGGCGAGCCATATGTCGCGCCCGTCGTTCGGACCTCGCATAGGCAGGCAGATGCCGACGCAACCGTTTCGTCCAAAAACACCAGCGTTGGCGTACTACGGCACAGCCACACAGCCCTCTCCCCTTTGCGGGAGGGGGTTAGGGATGGAACATCGCGCCACAAAGCATGTCTCCCGAAAGCGGGACCCGGCTTCGGGAGACATGCGTAAAATCAAAAATCCAGAGCGCGCCGAGCGAATCTGGAAGATCGCGACACGCTTTGGGCAATGGCACGCTCTTTCTCAAGCGACAGGCTTCAAGTCCACCTTTTACGGGCCGCCGCCGGTTGCGCGGCAGGGTATCTCGTCTCCATGCCCCATCCTTGCGCGACCTATTGAAAATTGCGGCCCTTGGGCATGACCTGCCGCGCCTGCCGTACGCGCGTGTCATGATCCCGGCCAATGGCAGCCGGTCGGTTCCGCCGGCCATCCGCATCCGACTGCAACTCCCCTTCATCGAGCAGTGCGCCCAGCCACGGCGTCAGGTCTTCCATGCGCTCGGCGACGATGTGGACCACGTTCGAAGCCGATTGCAGCCTGCCGGTGACGCGCACGAATTTCGAGCCCATGATGACCGGCAGAAGGCGGGCGAAATCCCGCTGCCAGACGATGATGTTGGCGATCCCGCTTTCGTCTTCCAGCGTCAGGAAAATGGCGTTGCCCTTGCCGGGACGCTGCCGCACAAGGACAAGACCGACGACCGAGACGCGCCGGCCGTTGCCGACCGCCGCCAAGTCACCGTTCGGTGTTATTCCGATGTCGTCCAGCCGCGCGCGCAGGAACGAAACAGGGTGCGCCTTGAGCGACAGGCCGAGCGCCCGATAGTCATGCACCACATGCGCGCCGAGCGGCATGACGGGCAGTTTCGTTTCCGGTTCGCGGTCGGGCAGGCTGAGCCTCGGCCGGTCGAACAGCGGCAGGCTCTCGGCGGCACTTTTCCCGTCAAGTGCCTTGACCGCCCAGAGCGCAGCGCGGCGGTCGAGGCCGATGGAACGGAAGGCATCGGCATTGGCGAGGCATTCGATCTCCTTCACGTTCAGTCCCGACCGCAGCCAGACGTCGCGCACCGAAGCGTAGCCGTCGCCGCGCCGGTGCACGAATGCCTCCACGCGGTCTTTTGAAAGGCCCCTGACCTGGTTGAAGCCGAGCTGGACGGCCCGCATGGTGAGGATGGTTTCGCGCATTTCGGCATGGCGAGCCGCGACCTGCGCCGGCTGGAACCGGCCCTCGACCAGCGTGCAATCCCAGTCCGACCGATTGACGTCGACCGGTTCGACCGCCACCCCGTGTTCGCGCGCGTCCCGCACCAGTTGCGCCGGAGCATAAAAACCCATGGGCTGCGAATTCAGGATCGCCGCGCAGAAGACGTCGGGATAGAAGGCTTTGAACCAGCAGGAGGCGTAGACCAACAGCGCAAACGACGCGGCGTGGCTTTCGGGAAAGCCGTAATCGCCGAAACCTTCGATCTGGCTGAAGCAGCGCTTGGCGAATTCTTCCGGATAGCCGTTTTCGACCATGCCGTCGATGAAGTCCCGCTTGTGCCCGTCGATGGTGCCGTTGCGCCGGAAGGTCGCCATCGAGCGGCGCAACTGATCGGCCTTGCCGGGCGAGAAGCCGGCCGCGTCGATGGCGATCTTCATCGCCTGCTCCTGGAACAGCGGCACGCCGAGCGTCCTTTCTAGAATGGCTCTCAGTTCATCGCTTGGATAGTCGACCCTTTCCGAACCCGTCCGACGGCGCAGGTAAGGATGCACCATGTCGCCCTGGATGGGACCGGGGCGGACGATCGCCACCTCGATGACGAGGTCGTAGAACCTGCGCGGGCGCAGGCGCGGCAGCATCGACATCTGCGCGCGCGACTCGATCTGGAACGTGCCCAGCGTGTCGGCCCGGCAGATCATGTCGTAGACACGACCATCTTCCTTGGGGATCGTGTGGAGATCGACGATGGGACGGCCGTCATCCTTCCGAACGGGGCGATAATGACTGGTGAGAAGATTGAAAGCGCGCTTCAGGCACGACAACATACCGAGCGCCAGGACATCGACTTTCAGCAGGCCGACGGCGTCGAGGTCGTCCTTGTCCCATTCGATCATCTTGCGCTCGTCCATCGCCGTCTTGACGATGGGCACGATCTCGTCGAGGCGGTCCTTGGTGATGACGAAGCCGCCGACATGCTGCGACAGATTGCGGGGAAAGCCCATGATCTCGTTGGCGCGATCGATGACGTGTTGCGACAGGTCGTGCTCCGGATCGAGGCCGCCGGATTTGGCCTCGTATGCGCCGAGCTTCGAGGACCGCGATCCCCAGATCGAGCCTGAAAGGGCGCCGCGCGCATCTTCCGACAAGCCCATCGCCTTGCCCACTTCCCGTAGCGCCGAGCGGCCGCGATAGGAGATCACCGCCGCCGCCAGCGCGGTGCGCTTGGCGCTGTATTTCTCGTAGATGTAGGCGATGATCTTCTCGCGCTGCTCATGCTCGAAATCGACGTCGATGTCGGGCGGCTCGTCGCGCTCGGTCGAGATGAAGCGACCCAGCAGAAGCTCCACCTCCATCAGCATGGGATCGACCTCGGTGATGCCGAGGCAGAAGCAGACGATGGAATTGGCCGCCGAACCGCGCCCCTGGCAAAGCACGTCCGCCTTCTCGCGCGCATAGCGGACGATATCGTTCACGGTGAGGAAATAGCGCGCGTATTTCTTCCCCGCGATGAGCGTCAGTTCCTCCGGAATGAGTTTCTGGATCTTGTCCGGAATGCCGCCCGGATAGCGTTTGTGGGCGCCCTCCCAGGTCAATCGCTCCAGTTCGACCTGCGGGTCGACGCCTTCCTCCGTCGTTTCCTCGGGATAGTTGTGCTCGAGTTCATCGAGCGAGAAGCCGAGTTCCGCCGCGAAACGATCGGTTTCGACGATCGCCTCGGGGAATTTTTGGAAGAGACGCGCCATCTCGGCGCCGGACTTCAGGTGGCGTTCGGCATTGCCGGCGAGTTCCAGTCCGGCATCGGCGACGGGAACGTTGAGGCGGATCGCCGTCACGACGTCCTGCAAGGGGCGGCGCTCGCGCGTGTGATAAAGCACGTCGTTGGTGGCCATCAGCGGCAACCCGGCCGCCGCCGCCGTTGCTGCCGCCCGCTCCAGCCGGAATCGGTCGCCGCCGCCATAGGCGGGAGCGACGGCCAGCCGCAACGCCGTGCCGAAGCGATGGCGAAGGCCGCGCAGCAAGGCCAGCGTCTCCTCCTCATCGCCGGCAAGGTGAGGACCGCCGGCAAGATCGGGCAGGATCGCGAGGGAGAGGCGATCCCCCCATTCCAGCAGGTCGGCGCGCTTGAGAAGCGTGGCGCCTTTTTCGGTCTCGTCGCGAAGGTTCGCCTGGGTCAGCATGCGGCACAGGTGTCCCCAGCCGGCGCGGTCGCGCGGATAGGCGAGGATGTCGGGCGTGCCGTCGCAAAAGACGAGGCGGCAGCCGGGATGGTAGGGCAATTGAAACGGCCCGAAGGTTTTTTTCGATTCACCGTCGTCCTTATCCGTCTCTTCGTCCTCGGCCCCTATCCGGATATATTTCGACGCGCTCCAGGCACGCACAACGCCGGCCACCGTGTTGCGGTCGGCCAGTCCCATGCCGGCATGGCCGAGCTGGCAAGCGGCGACCACCAGTTCCTCGGGCCGCGAGGCACCGCGCAGGAAAGAGAAGTTCGACTGCACGCCGAATTCGATGTAGCGCGGCGTGGCCGGTATGGTGCGGGGCGGCGTGCCGGAGGGCGGTTTCGTCGTCATGCGAACAGCCCGTGCAGGAACCAGCGCGGCGCTTGCCCGGACAGGCCGTAGAGGCCCTGGCGATAGAGCCAGTAGCGCCGTCCTTCGGCATCCTCGACGGTGAAATAATCCCGGCTTGCCTGCGCCAGCCTTCTGGCGGCGGCGGCCTTGCGGCGGTCTTCGTAAGTCCGTTCCTCTTCGTTTTCCTCTCTTGCGACGACGGGCAGGCTCTCCCGCCACCATTCGGGTTCGATCCGTTCCGGCCCTTCGGCGTTGACGATGCGGTAGCGGGCGCGGCGCCAGCGGAAATTGAGCGGCGGGCCGTCCGGCACCTCGGCCATGACATCGACGGGCTCGGGCCGGCCGAGCAGGCGCAGCGGCCGCTCCGGTATCGACGCCGGTGTGGCCTCGACCGGGCCGTCCGGTGCGAAGGGCAGGAAAGCGACGGCGCGTTCCGGCACATGGCTGGCCACGGCGACCGGCCGGCGCATAACGGCGCGGCCGAAGCGCGCGCCGACGCGGTCGACGAATTCGGACAGGGCCTCGCCGGTATCGGCGGCCTGTTCGCCCAGATCCTCCTGCCTGGCCGGCAAGGGTCCGGCGGTCAGGACCGCAAGCCTGACGAGATCGAAGCCGTAGCCGGCGTCGAGGGTTTGGCCGAGCGCATCGAGCCGCTCGTGGAAAAGCCTGGCGATCCGCTCCGGCGCACGGGTCGGGGAAGACAGGCCGAGCGGCAGGCGAGTGACCGCACCGTCGACCCTGAACAAAAGGAGTTGCAGGGCGAGCGCACCGGCGTCGCGCCGCTCCAGGCTTGTTTGCAAGGATTGCGCCAGCAGCAGGATAACGCGCTCGACGTCTTCGAGCGTCATGATCGGCTCCGCCAGGCGACGTTCGGCCGAAAGCTCCGGTACGGCCAGGCGCGGCGACAACGCTTCCTCGATACGGCCGAGCGCCTGGTCGAGCCGCAGGATCAGCGCTTTGCCGAACCGCCTTGCCAGCGGCGCGCGGGGTGCGCCCTGGACGGCGCCCACCGTGCGCAGGCCGACGCTGTCGAGTCCGGTGCAGACGGCCGGTTCCAACCTGAGTGCGGCGGGCGGCAGCGGAGCCAGCCATTCGGCCTCCGTGCCGCCGGGAACCGTGGCGCTGCCATGGAAGCGGGCGACGGCCCAGGCCGTGCCGGCGCTCGAGGCTATGGCCGCGCGGGCGTCGAAACCCTGATCGCGAAAGCGCCGCAGCATGTCTTCCAGCAGCGCCTGTTCGCCGCCGAACAGATGGCAGCAGCCGGAAATGTCGAGGAACAGACCGTCGCCACCGTCGAGCGCCACCAACGGTGTGTAACGGTCGCACCAGTCGGCCAGCGCCTCCAGCAGACGACGGTCGGCTTGCGGATCGGCCTCGACGACGTCGATGCCGGGGCGCATGGCGCGCGCGTCCGCCAGGCCCATGTTGTGCCTGAGGTTGAGCGCTTCGGCGCGACGGTCGAGCGCGGCCAGGCGCTGCGCGTTCCTGTCCTTATGGCTGACGACCAGCGGCGGGAAAGCGGAGCAAGCCGTACGCCATGAGGGGCCGAGCCGCTGCCGCCATATCCGTTCCGTGGCGAGATAGGGGAACCAGAGCGACAGGATCCTGCATTCCGTCTTCGCGGCAGGACGATCGATGTTCGAAGATGCGTTCATCGCAGTTCCATTCCAGGACGAGGCGCATCGGCGGCGCCAGCCGGTTCTTGTCGAGGGTGACAGCGAAGGCCGGCGGTCCGATCGAGCCGGCAAGCGGCCGGCCGAGAATGCGGCGTGGCCCCGCCGGCGCCGGCGCGACGACAAAGCGCAGCGGCGCTGCCGTAGGTTCCGGGTCCGACGAATGCCGTAGCAGGAAGACCGGCCGCTCTGCCTGCACGGCGCGGCGATGCAGGCGGCGCGTCGCATCGAGGTCGAGCGGCCGCAGATCGCCGGGCAGTTCGAGGATCACCGCTGCCAGCGATTTCAGCGCGGCCGCCTCTTCGGCGATCCACAGCGCGTCCACCGGCTTCGGCGCTTCGGCAAACAGCAGCGAACCCGCCGCGATGCCGAAAAGCCGTTCGATCCCATGCAGATACGGAAAACCTGTCTCGGCGAACATGCCGCCGGTGCCGATCCACAGAAGCGGCTGCTTCGCGCCAGGCTGTTTCGGGGCCGCCTGCTTTGCAAGCAGGGAGGCCAGCGCCAGCACGAAGCCGGCGGCGGCGCCGGCATCGCGGCTCTGGCGGCTGTGCACCTCGGTCAGCGCCGCCCTCGGCAGGCCACCGCCGAGCGTTGCGTCCAGCGCCGCCACGCCGGTGGCCAACCTGTCGGCCGCACCGAGCACCCGGCCGCTGCCGCGCAGCACCACCGCGCCGTCGCCGGGAGAGGCAAGCCTTTCCGCCAGCCTCCCTTCGATCTTCGCGATTTCCCGGCGCAGGGCAAAAACAGTGTCCCGCGCCACGGCAGGCGTTGCCATGGCGGTCAGTTCCGTCCGATATGTTCCTGTTATGTTCTTATGGATTCCAGAGGTCGGAACGAGAGTCAAGCGGGAGTAAAAAGAATTTATTCCTCACGAATGGGAGAGCTTCCGGCCATGCCCGCCGCACTCATTTGCCGAGCGCGGTGCAAAGGCCTATATGCCGCGGGACTGAAGGACACAGAATGGCCCGCATCTACAAGACACGCACCTGGCACGGCGAACTGTCGCCGTCGCTGGAGGAACTGGAATTCTTGGCGCTGGAAGCCTATGCGCATCTGCCGGAAGAATTCCGCACGCTGACGGGCGAGATCGTCATCCAGGTGACGGAATTCCCCACCGACGAGATCATGGACGACCTGTCGCTGGAAACGCCGTTCGACCTGCTCGGCCTGTTCGAAGGGCGCGGCATTGCCGAGCGCTGGAACCCGGCCACCGGCGAGGGGCCGAACCGCATCACGCTCTATCGCCGCGCCATTCTCGACTACTGGGCCGAGAACGAGGAGACATTGGGCGACATCGTCACCCATGTGCTGATCCACGAGATCGGCCACCATTTCGGCCTGTCGGACGACGACATGGAGAAACTCGAGGAAGCGGCGGAGTAGTTCGGCATTCTCCATCGCTGCCATACTTGGCCAGGTTTTGGCCGAGACAGATTCTCCGACCGTGAGAATCTGACCTCGCAGCCGTCGAAATCAAACCTGTGCCAGAAGCACCTCGGCCAAAGCCTCGGGTTTCAGCCGTGCTACGTTGTGGCCGCAATCGAAGGCAACGGTCGTCCAGTCCGGATCACCGCTCAAGCGCTGATAGAGGTCACGGAACGGACTCCCTTCCCATCCATGGGCGCCGACGAAGACCTTGCGCGGGACTTCACGCCAACGTCCGGTGAGGTCGATGGATTGAAGGAACGTCCCCATCGGCTGGGGACGGCATCGAGGATCCATGTTCGGCGGCGGCACGCAGTTCAGCCCGTCTGCCTTGGCGCCGTCGATGAACATTTCCCGAAATCGAGGCGTCGTCAGCGACCAGACGGAGTCTCCGGATTCGGGCACGTAAGCATCGACATAGACCAATGCCCGGAGTCTCGACGGGTCGGCATCGGCCGCGCCGCTCACGACCATGCCGCCGTATGATTGCCCGACAAGGACGAGATCGTCGTGCTGCGCCCCTACGACGCGAACGGCCTGTTCGATATGGGTCTCGAGATTGGCCATCGGTGCGGGAACGTCACCGAGCCCGGGCAGCGTGACCGGCACAGCCCCGTGCCCATGCGCAGTGAGAATATCCGAAACCTGCTCGTAGACCCAGCCGCTCTGCCAGCCTCCCGCGATCAGAATGAAGGTAGCCATGGATTCTGCCCTTGGATCGTTTCACCGTTTCACGGAAACGGCGCAACGATCTCCCTCTTCGTTTCAGCCGCATTTGTGCGACGCCAGACGATTCCGTCTGGCTGCAAAATGCTCCAGGAAAACGCGGTGCGTGTTAGCACGGCAATCCTGACACCATTCTGTCAGGAGGCGTCTGTGAGCGACGGTTGCGCAACTCCTGAAGCGCGTCGCGACCATGGTTGGCCGCTGGTCAAGAGCAAAGGCAATGCACTTATTGCCCGGCAGACGCCAGGTCCCGGCCTCTACCAGTCGCCCAGCCTGGTTTCGCCCGGCCTGTATTCCTCGCCGTCGATATCCTTCACCACCGCCTGGCCGCAACGCATCACCTTGCTCTTCTTGTCGTAGGCGTAGGTGGGCGAGCCGTAGAGGTGCCAGCCCTTGTTCAGGGCCGCCGTTACCTTGTGGCAGAACTTGGCGTCGTCGACTTCGGTGAGGAAACGATAGAGGCGCATGGCTTGATCCTGTTCAGGGTCGGGCTGGGTCGTATCCGAGGGCGATCATGCGCCGATGGCGGCCGCCTTCGCCAGCAGTTTTTCGGCCTGCGCCAGATGCAGGCGCTCCACCATCCTGCCGTCCAGCCCGATGACGCCCTTGCCGGCGTTCTCCGGCCGGGCGAAAGCGTCGCGGATGGCGCGGGCGTCGGCCAGTGCGGTCTCGGAGGGCGCGAAGGCGGCGTTGGCGGGGACGATCTGCGAGGGATGGATGACGGTCTTGCCATCAAAACCCATGGCGGCGCCTTCGGCGCATTCGTGGCTAAAACCCTCCATGTCGCGAAAATCGTTGTAGACGCCGTCGAGCAGGTCGAGGCCGCCGGCCTTGGCGGCGAGCACGAGCTGCATCAGCCACGGCGTCAGGTAGCGGCGGTCGGAAACGCCAGTTTCCTTGGCGAGATCGTTCGTTCCGGCAACGAAACAAGAGATGCGGGAGGCCGGATCGCGGCCAAGTTCGGCGATCGCACCGATATTGAGCAGCGCCTTCGGCGTCTCGATCATCGCCCATAGTTTCACCGTGTCAGATGCAACCGCGTCGTCCAGCGCGTCGCCGGCTTCGAGAATGTCGCGGGCGGTGTCGACCTTGGGCAAAAGGATGGCGTCGGGCGCGCAAGCGGCTGCGGCGGCGAGATCGTCGGCGCCCCATTGGCTCGACAGCGCGTTGATGCGGATCACCCGCTCGGCGCGGCCGGCGGGGGCGGCGAAGACGGCGGCGAGCTTGGCGCGCGCGGCCGGCTTGTCGGCTGGCGCCACCGCGTCCTCGAGGTCGAAGATGACGACGTCGCAATCGAGGCTCGCGGCCTTGGCCAGCGCCTTGTCGTTGGAAACGGGGATGTAAAGGGCCGCGCGGCGCGGCCGATAGAGAGTCTGGTCGGTCATCTGGTCTTCTTGCCTTTGAAGTCTGGCTCTTGCAAGAGAGGGACGCGCGGGCAGTGAAACGGCAATCTTTTCGCAAACGGACAGGCGAGCATGGCCAGTTACGACATCGTGATCATCGGCGGGGCCATCGTCGGCGCCTCGACCGCCTATTTCCTGCGCAAGGAAGGCTTTTCCGGCTCCATCGCGCTTGTCGAGCGCGATCCGCAATTCACCCATTCGGCGACGACCCTGTCGGCCGCCTCGATCCGCCAGCAGTTCTCGATCCCCGAAAACATCCGCCTGTCGCAGTTCACGCTTGGCCTGTTTAGGCGGCTGAAGGAGGAATTCGGCGCCGACGCCGATATCGGTTTCCGCGAGGGCGGCTACCTGATCCTCGCCGGCACGGAAGGCCTGCCGATCTTGCAAGCCAACCACCGCGCACAGGTTGCCGAAGGCGCCGACATCGTGCTGGAGGATGCGGCGGCGCTCACCCGGCGCTTTGCCTGGCTGTCGGGCGAGGAGATCGCCGCCGGCGCCTACGGCTTGAGCGGCGAGGGCTGGTTCGACGCGCACGCCTATCTCCACCTGTTTCGCAAGGCGCTGAGGGCGATGAACGTCGACCTGATCACCGCTTCCGTCACCGGCATCGCGCGCGAGGGCAACCGCGTCACCGGCGTAACGCTGGACAATGGCGAGACGCTTCAAGCCGGCACCGTCGTCAACGCCGCCGGGCCGAACGCCGGCAAGGTGGCGGCGCTGGCCGGCATCGCGCTGCCGGTAGAGCCGCGCAAGCGCACGGTCTTCGTCTTCGAATCGCGCGACCGCTTCGACGACATGCCGCTGACCGTCGATCCGTCAGGTGTCTGGTGGCGGCCGGAAGGCTCCGTCTACATCACAGGTGGCGCTGAGGTCGAGGACGGCGAGCAGGCCGCCGACCCGGCCGACTTCGAGCCGGAATGGGGCCTGTTCGAGAACGAGATCTGGCCGGTGCTGGCCACCCGCGTGCCCGCCTTCGAGGCGATCAAAATGACGCGCGCCTGGGCCGGCCACTACGACTACAACACGCTCGACCAGAACGCCGTGATCGGCCCGCATCCGGAGGTGCAAAACTTCCTGTTCGCCAACGGCTTTTCCGGCCACGGGTTGCAGCAGGCGCCGGCGGTCGGCAAGGCGCTGGCCGAGCTCGTGATCCACGGCGGCTATCGCAGCATCGACTGCTCCGCCTTCGGCTACGAGCGGGTGGCCGAAGGGCGCGCGTTCCGCGAGCTCAATGTAATTTAAGATCGCCGCAGCGGCCGGCCCTACTGCGTGCGCAGCGTGTAGCGGCCGATCATGCGCTTTTCAGCGATATCGTAGACGAAGATCGCCCGGCTGCCGTCGGCGAGTTCGGCGTCGATGGCGATGCGGTCGCCGGAAATCGACTGCGACACGATTTTCGCGCCGACCGGCAGCACGATGTCGCCGCTGGCCGGCTGGCCGGTCGGCGTCGGGATGTCATTTGCCGGCGCTGACGCCGGCGGCGTCCTGTACGACTTGTAGACAAGCGCGCCGACCACCACCATAAGGGCGAGGAAGATCAGGCCGAGATTGATGCCCATGAAGCGGATGAGCTTGCGGCGCAGCCTGTCGATGCTCGGATCGAGCGGCTTTTCGTCTTCATCGTCGGCATAGGGCCGGGCCATGGCATATCCAGCGGTTTTCCTGAAGCCCGTCGCAATCCTTCGGATTCGCTTCCCACGCTTCAGGTCTTTGTTTATGCGCATGTCTCTAGCCCGAAACCGGTGCCCACTTTCGGGAGACATGCTTGGATGAGCGCTCATAGCGAACGGCCGGACGAATTGATAGAGGCGCCGCGCCTGCTGACGGCCGACGCCGGCGCGGCCGGCCAGCGGCTCGACCAGTGGCTGGCGATACGGCTTGCGCCGGAGCTGTCGCGCAGCCGCGTGCAGGCCTTGATAAAGCAGGGCGCGGTGAGCGTCGGCGGCAAGGCCGTCACCGAGACGAAGCACAAGCTCGCTGCCGGCGATGTGGTGACGGTCGAGGTGCCGGAACCGGAGCCGGCCGAGCCGCAGGGTGAGGCCATTCCCCTAGACATCCTCTACGAGGACGACGCGCTGGTCGTCGTCAACAAGCCGGCGGGACTGGTCGTGCATCCCGGCGCCGGCAACTGGACCGGCACGCTGGTCAACGCGCTGATCCACCATTGCGGCGACAGCCTGTCCGGCATCGGCGGGGTCAAGCGTCCCGGCATCGTGCATCGGCTGGACAAGGACACGTCGGGCGTCATGGTCGTGGCCAAGACCGACCATGCGCACCGCGCGCTGTCGGAAGCCTTCGCCGACCACGGCCGCACCGGCGACCTGGCGCGCGCCTATGTCGCGCTGGTGTGGGGCGTTCCCACTCCGGCCGTCGGCACCATCGACGCGCCGCTCGGCCGCGCGGCGGACCGCATCCGGCGCGCCGTGGTGCCTCAGACGCGCGACGACGCCCGCCATGCCGTCACCCACTACGCGGTCGAGGAACGCTTCGGCGAAGACCGCAGGGATTTCGCCCCGGCGAGCCTGGTCGAATGCCGGCTGGAAACCGGCCGCACCCACCAGATCCGCGTCCACATGGCCCATATCGGCCATCCGCTGGTCGGCGACCGCGACTACGGCCAGGCCTTCCGCACCAAGGCGAATCGCCTGCCCGAACCGTTGCGCGCCACGGTGCAGGCGTTTCCGCGACAGGCATTGCATGCCCGCCTCCTTGAATTTTCGCATCCCGATACCCATCTGACGATGAGGTTCGAGGCGCCGCTGCCGGGCGATATGGAGGAACTGGTCGGCGCCTTTCGCAATTCCTGAACCCGCCATCAATAAACTTGACTCGCTTTGTTCACTTTGGCGTGACAGATTGTTTCACGTTGAACAAAAGCTGTCTTTTCTGGTTTTGTTCCTGTATAGTCCGGTTTGTCGCGCACGCATTTTCGGGGTGCCGCGTCATAAGCCCGCCGCGTTTCGGGGGCTATCTCAATGAGAGGAGGGCGCTGATCATGGCCCAGTCACTACCCAGTATCGTTTCCGGTGAAGGCGGGCTGTCCCGCTACCTGGAAGAAATCCGCCGCTTTCCCATGCTCCAGCCGCAGGAAGAGTACATGCTCGCCAAGCGGTACCAGGAGCATGACGACACCAGTGCCGCGCACAAGCTCGTCACCAGCCACCTTCGGCTCGTCGCCAAGATCGCCATGGGCTATCGCGGCTACGGCCTGCCGATCGGCGAGGTGATCTCAGAGGGCAATGTCGGCCTCATGCAGGCCGTGAAGAAGTTCGAGCCGGAGCGCGGCTTCCGGCTGGCCACCTATGCCATGTGGTGGATCAAGGCCTCGATCCAGGAATACATCCTGCGTTCGTGGAGCCTGGTCAAGATGGGCACGACCGCCAACCAGAAGCGCCTGTTCTTCAACCTCAGGAAGGTGAAGGGCAAGATCCAGGCGCTCGACGACGGCGACCTGAAGCCCGACCAGATCGCCGAGATCGCCACGCGCCTCAACGTCTCCGAGGCGGAGGTGGTGTCGATGAACCGCCGCCTGTCGGGCGATGCCTCGCTCAACGCGCCGATCCGCGCGACCGAGGGCGAGAGCGGCGAGTGGCAGGACTGGCTGGTCGACGACCACGACAGCCAGGAGACGATGCTGATCGAGCAGGACGAGCTGGAGAACCGGCGCGGCATGCTGTCGGGGGCGCTTTCGGTGCTGAACGATCGCGAACGCCGCATCTTCGAGGCGCGGCGTCTCGCCGAGGAGCCGCTGACGCTGGAGGACCTGTCGGCCGAGTTCGACATCTCCCGCGAGCGCGTGCGCCAGATCGAGGTGCGCGCCTTCGAGAAGGTGCAGGACGCCGTCAAGGCCGCCGCCAAGCGGCAGGCGCAGTCGCTGCGCACCATCGAGGCACAGCCGGCCGCCTGATATCCGCTTTACGGTGCAGACATTTGCGAAGCCCGCTTCCAGAAGGGAGCGGGCTTTTTGTTTGAATAGGAAGTGCCGTAGAAGACGAAAAGGCGCCGCCCCCCTCCCCCTTGAGGGGAGGGTGGCCGCGTAGCGGCCGGGAGAGGTCGCTGGCCGTAGAGCGAGGGCTTCATAACATCGGAGCGATGGAGGTGACCCCTCCCGTCAGGCCTTCGGCCTGCCACCCTCCCCTCGAGGGGGAGGGGGAAGTCGGCGCTCTCTCACCCCACATCCAGCACGATCTTCCCCACATGCTCGCCTTCCTCCAGCCGCTCGTGCGCGCGCCAGGCTTCCTTGAGCGGGAAGATCATGTCCATGACGGGGGCGACGCGGCGGGTGGCGAGCAGCGGCCAGACCTGCGCTTCGAGGGCCGCCGCCACCGCGCCCTTGAATTCGACGGTGCGCGGCCTGAGCGTCGAGCCGGTGTGGACGAGCCGCTTGACCATCAGCTTTGAAATGTCGGCATTGGCCATGGCGCCGCCCATGGTGGCGATCTGGACGATGCGGCCCTCCATCGCGGCGGCGTCGTAGTTGCGGCTGACATAATCGCCGCCGACCATGTCGAGGATGACGTTGGCGCCCCGGCCAGCGGTGGCGTCCTTGACGGCGCGGACGAAATCCTCCTCGCGGTAGTTGACGGCGCGGTCGGCGCCGAGCTTCACGCAGGCCTCGCATTTCTCCGCCGAACCGGCGGTGGCGATGACACGCGCGCCGAAGGCGGCGGCGAGCTGGATGGCCGCCGTGCCGATGCCCGACGAGCCGCCATGCACCAGCAGCGTCTCGCCTTGCTTCAGGCCGCCGCGCTCGAATACGTTGTGCCAAACGGTGAAGAAGGTTTCCGGCACGGCCGCCGCCTCGGTCAGCGTGAAGCCGGGGGGAACCGGCAGCGCGTTGGAGCCATGCACCGTGACGTACTCTGCGTAGCCGCCGCCCGGCGTCAACGCGCAGACCGGGTCGCCGACGCGCCAGCGCGCAGCCCCTTCGCCGAGCGCGGCGACCTCGCCTGCCACTTCCAGCCCCGGCAGGTCGGAAGCACCGGGCGGCGGCGGATAGGCGCCCTTGCGTTGCAGGAGGTCTGGCCGGTTGACGCCGGCGGCATGGACGCGAATCAGAATCTCGCCTGGCCCCGGCTGCGGCACGTCGCGCTTTTCCGCCTTCAGCACCATCGGCCCGCCGGGTTGGGAAATGGCGACCGCCGTCATTTTCGCCGGAATTGTCTGTCCTGCCATCGCTTCCTCTATCCCCTCGCCGTCTGCGCCCTGCCTTTTGCACCGTGCCCACGTCCTATGTATGCTGCCCGGCGCGTCAGGCAAACAGGCAATCGGAGAGCCGCGATGGCGATCTTTGACGATGAACCGGGGAAAAAGCCGAAAGCGCATGAAATCGGCCAGGACCTGTCGCTGCTGTCGGTCGGCGAGTTGAACGAGCGCATAAAACTGCTGCGCGACGAGATCGTACGGCTGGAGGCGGAATTGCAGGCCAAGGGCGCCACCAAGTCGGCCGCCGAGGCGCTGTTTCGCCGCTAGAGCATGATGTTTTCCGAAAAGTTGCGGACTTTTCGGAAAACATCATGCGTCAAAAACAAACTCCAGGCGTCGTATCGCCGCCGCTGAAAAGCCCCAAACCGCCTATTGTGACGTGGGCACACCGATTCTCCAGACGGACCTCCGATGCTCGCAGCTTATAGACCGATCCTTTCCCTTCTTCGCGGCACCGCCTTCCTGCTGGCGGCCTCCGGCCTGCACGGCCTGCTGCTGCCGTTGCGCGGCCAGGTGGAGGGATTTTCCACCACCGCGCTCGGCCTGATGGGCACGGCCTGGGCGGCCGGCTTCGTCGCCGGCTGCTTTTTCGCGCCGCGCATCGTGCGCCGCGCCGGCCATGTGCGGGCCTTCGGCACCTTCGCCGCCTCGGGCGCCATCATCGCGCTGCTCACCGGGCTGATCATCGACGAATACGCCTGGATCGTGCTGCGCGCCTTCACCGGCTTCACCATGGCCGGCGCCTTCATGATCATCGAGAGCTGGCTGAACGAGAAGGCCACCAACGAGAATCGCGGCACCGTCTTCGGCCTCTACATGATGGTCACCTACGCCTCGATCATGGGCGGCCAGATGATCGTCGCCGGCGGCGACGTGCGTTCGGCCTCGCTGTTCATGATCACCGGCATCTTCTTCTGTCTGTCGCTGATCCCGACGGCCGTTTCGACCCAGTCGACGCCGAAGCCTTTGCAGGACGTCAAGCTCGACATCAGGGGGCTTTACCGCAACTCGCCGGTGTCGGCGGTAGGCTGCCTGCTGATCGGCGTCGCCAACGGCGCCTGGGGCACGCTCGGCGCCGTCTACGGCGCGCGCATCGGCATCTCGACGGCGGCGATCGCCTTGATGATGAGCCTGGTGGTCATCGCCGGCGCCGTCATGCAACTGCCAGCCGGGCGCCTGTCGGACCGCACCGACCGGCGCTACGTGCTGGCCGGCGCCGCCGGCTGCGCGGCATTGTTCGCGCTTCTCATCTTCCTGTTCAGACCGCAGACGAGCGCCTTGGTGCTCACCTTCGCGGCCTGCTACGGCGCCTTCGCCTACACGCTCTATTCCGTCGCCGTCGCGCATGCCAACGACCACGCCGCCTCCGAGGATTTCGTCAAGGTTTCCAGCGGCCTGCTGATGCTCTACGGCTTCGGCACGATGATCGGCCCGATGCTCGCCGCCGCGCTGATGGACCGGGTTCGCCCGGAGGGGCTGTTCCTGGCCACGGCGCTGGCGCACCTGTCGCTTGCCGGCTACACGATGCTGCGCATCAAGGCGCGTGCGCCCGTGCCGATCGAGGATCGCGACGCCTTCAAGACCCAGCCGGCGGAGCGGACCCTGACGCCGGAAGCGGCGCGGCTCGACCCGCGCATGAAATCCGAAACCGGAGGTTGAGATTTCCGTAACTTTGCCTCACAAATGAGGCATGACGCCTGATGCCTTCGTCGCCATCGCCGATCCCCACCGTCGCTACCTGCTGGAGGAATTGAGGCGGGGGCCGAAGACGGTGAACGAACTGGCGTCGGGTCTTCCGGTTTCGCGGCCGGCCGTTTCCCAGCATCTCAAGGTGTTGCTGGACGCGGGATTGGTCAGCGCCGAAAGCCGGGGCACGCGCCGCGTTTACACCGTCAGCAGCACCGGCTTCTTCAGGCTCAACATCTGGCTCGACCAGTTCTGGGACGGTTGAGCGGCGTTTCCGGCGCCGCTTCAGGTCGGTCGCGCCCGCCATTTTCGGTTGCAATCGGCAATCGGTTGGCCAGAATAGAACCAGTGGCATAACGAAACTGGTTTTACGGAACGACGCATCATGCTGGACCGGCGCTCCGGCTGCCCCATAAACCTGTCGCTGGAAGTATTCGGCGACCGCTGGAGCCTCGTCATCCTGCGCGACATGATCTTCGGCGGGCGACGGCATTTTCGCGAATTGCTCAACCATTCGATGGAGGGCATCGCCTCCAACATCCTGGCCGACCGCCTCAGGCGCCTGCTCGAGCTCGGCATGCTGACCAGGGCCGACGACCCCAGCCACAAACAGAAGGCGATCTACAGCCTCACCGAAATGTCGATCCAGCTGGTGCCGATCATGGCGGCGCTCGGCGCCTGGGGCCGAGCCTGGTTGCCGGTGAGCGAGGAACTGTCGATCCGTGCCGAACTCATGGAAAAGGGCGGGCCGGCCCTGTGGGAGCGGTTCATGGACGAACTGCGGTTCGAACATCTGGGCATCGGCGTGGCGAGCCCGGAAGGCGAGACTGTGCGGGCCGAGTTGCGGGCAGCCTATGCCGCCGTCGTCGCCAGGAAGGCGGTTCCGCCGATTCCGTTTGAACAGGAACGGCTTTAAGCATTCAGGAAAGATTGACGTCGCGCCCGGCCGAACGGATCGACACCGAAAAGCCGGCCAGCACGTCGATCAGCGAAATCACCATCAGCGTGAAGAAGACGGAATGCGCCGCACCCTTGACCAGGAGGAATTCGACCAGGAAGGCCACGAAGACGAAGGTGGAGAGCAGATGGTCGAGGATCGAGGCGTTCGAGGTGCGCGTCGATTTCAGGATCTCCACGAAGAAGAAAGCCAGGCCGACCAGCACCATCAGGTCGCCGAGCGTCATGGAAAAGACGCCGCCCGACATCATCGAGATCGAGAATATCCCGCTCGCCCAGGGATCGTCGCCACCGCCGAACAGGCCGGCGAGCCCCAGATTGTAGAGGACGAAGGGTACGATCAGGAGCGGGATACTGGAAAGCATCGGGCAGGTTCCGGTTAACGCACGTCGTCCGAAGGTGATATCCGGCCACGTCCGCCGTCAAGATATTCGGCCGATGGACGTTACGGCCGTCCGCCATAGCTCAGCGCAAAGACACGCTTGCGCCGGCCATGCGAAAACGCAAAGGACCGGCCAGAGGCCGGTCCCGCAATCGTCAACCGGACAGGGAGGCTTTTCAGCCTTCCTTCGGCTCCAGCACTTGGCGGCCGCGATACATGCCCGTCTTCAGGTCGATGTGGTGCGGACGGCGCATTTCGCCGGAATTCTTGTCCTCGATATAGGTCGGCGCCTTGAGGGCGTCGGCCGCACGGCGCATGCCGCGCTTCGAGGGGGAGGTTTTGCGTTTCGGAACGGCCATGGATATGCTCCACTCAATCGGTCAAAGCCCGTCATTGCCCTCGTGAAAGGGCCGCTTTCGGGCCGGATTTCCAGAAGAAAGTGGCGTGCCTATACACGGCCCACGCCGTTTTGGCCAGCGTCGCCGCGAATTTTTTTGCCTGCCTTGCCCGCCTCTCAGTCGAGGCAGCCGACATAGCCGCCCGATCTCGCCGCGCGCCGCTCGATCAGGTTGGCGAGCCGCCGCAACCCCGGACCGGGCTTCGCTGGATTGCGCTCATAGGGGTTGGGCAGCGTCACCGCCAGCAACGCCGCCTGCCGGCGCGTCAGGTTCTTGGCCGAGACGCCGAAATGATGGCGCGCCGCCGCCTCGATGCCGTAGATGCCCGGCCCCCATTCGGCGATGTTGAGATAGATTTCCATGATGCGCCGCTTCGACAGCACCGCGTCGAAATAGACGGCCAGCGGCAGCTCGATGACCTTGCGCACGCTGGCCAGCGGACGCGCCCACAGGAACAGATTCTTGACCGTCTGCATGGTGATGGTGGAGGCGCCGCGCGTCGCCTCGCCGGCCAGCGCGTCGTCCACCACGCCTCTCAATTCGCCGAGGTCGACGCCATGGTGGAAGCAGAACTGGCCGTCCTCCGACATGATGACGGAATCGGACAGCAGCGGCGCCACGTCGTCGATCGATACCCAGCGCCGGTCGTAGCCGGAAAAGGTGAGGATATCCTTCAGCATCAGCGTCGAAACCGGATGCACGAAGGACGGCGCATAGACGATCGTCAGCACGGCAGGGATGGCCGCCAGCGCCACGGCCGCGAGAAACGCCCGCCGCAACCAGCGCCTGAGGCCGGCGCGCGTGCCGCCTTTTCCTCTCGACGCCATCTCCAGCCCTTCGGTTCCGTGGTCGCTGATCGGTTCCGCCAACCCCGTTCAACCTCGATGAAGCCCCTTGGACCCGTACCGGCCTCGGCCACATCGGCCCTCAACCCGTCGAAGTACAGACCCCAGACCGGCATAATGGCGGTTGGCTGCTTGCGCAACGCCTGAGTGTCGGCTACCGCTCGCCGCCATGGCGAAAGACGGGCACAAAGCGTTCGAACAGGCGCTTCTCAAGCGGGCGGAAACCGTCGCGGCGGTGCTGCGCCGCCTGCTCGACGAGCGCCCGCTGGCGGGCGAGATCGCCCGGCCGCAGCGGCTCGCGGCGGCGATGCGGCACGGCGTGCTCAACGGCGGCAAGCGGCTGCGCCCCTTCCTGGTCATGGAAAGCGCGGCACTTTTCGAAGCCGACGGCGAAGCGGCCGCGCGCGTCGCCGCAGCTCTTGAATGCGTGCATTGCTATTCGCTCATCCATGACGACCTGCCGGCGATGGACGACGACGACCTGCGCCGCGGCCAGCCGACCGTACACCGGGCCTATGACGAGGCGACCGCGATCCTGGCCGGCGACGCGCTTCTGACGCTCGCCTTCGACGCGCTGGCCGACGAGGCGACGCTCCTTCCGGCCGAGCGGCGCGCCGCCCTGGTGGTGGCCCTGGCGCGCGCCGCGGGCATCGGCGGCATGGCCGGCGGCCAGATGCTCGACCTGCAAGCTGCGCATGAGCGGCCCAATGAGGCCGGCATCATCCGCTTGCAGGCAATGAAGACGGGCGCGCTGATCCGTTTCGCTTGCGAGGCAGGCGCCATCGTCGCCGGCGCGCCGGCGGCCGACCGCGAACGGCTCGGTGAATTCGGCTCGGCCATCGGGCTGGCCTTCCAGCTCGCCGACGACCTCCTCGACCTGACTTCGGATGTCGGCACGCTGGGCAAGGCGACAGGCAAGGACGCCGCCGCCGGCAAGGCGACGCTGGCGGCGCTGCACGGCCAGGAGTGGGCGCGGCGTCAGCTCGACGGGCTGGTCGCCCAGGCACGCGCTCTGCTCGAACCCTACGGCGAGCGCGGCGCCATGCTCGCCAACGCCGCCGCTTTTGTCGCCTCGCGCAGCAATTGACGCCCCCGCGTCAGGCCCCTCCGCTTGGGGGGTTGGCGGTGGAGGTCTGCGCCCGATGCGGCGGCCCTGCCATCGGAGGCAGCCGCACTCCGCCGCCGCTGAACGGAATCTTAATGGTAATAGAGCGTAATCCCGGCCGTTAAAATGGCGCGTATGGGTCTGGGGTTACGCATGCCTGACTATTCGTCTTTCATCCGGTCGATCCGGATTCGCTACCTGTCCGGCCTCCTGATGATCGCGCTCGCGGCCATGGCGGCGATGCTCGGCCTGAACCGGATCAATTCGTTCCGCCACGAGGTCGACGCCACCAGCGCCAATCTGGTCGAACTGACGAAGGAACTGCGCAACGCCACCGACTTCGCCGAAACGGCACACGGCAACTGGCGCGCGGGAACGCGCGGCGATCTCGCCAACGTCGCCCGCAACTACGTCCAGCGCATCGGTGCCGAGATAACCACGCTGACCGGGCAGATCGACGCGCTGTCCTCGCACATGTCGAAACCCACGCGCGACGCGCTCGACACCGCCTCTGTCAACGGCGACCTCTTCTGGTCGGCCAAGGACATGGTGCGCAACCTGAACCTCATGGCCGCCGCGATCACCGTCGACGACTGGAGCCCGCGCGAAATCCGCAACCAGAACAACCTGTTCGCTCAACCCATGCTGATCAAGGCGCGCGCCGCCATGGACGGCGAGCGTCATCTGGCCGACGCGGCGTCGGACCGGCTGCTCCTGTGGGCGAGCGGCCTGCTGTTCCTGGCACTGACCGTCGTCGGTTTCTGGATTTTCCGGCCGATGGAAAAAGCCATCCGCCGCGCCTTCAAGGAAACCACGGAATCGCTGTTCAAGGCCGAAGCGGCCGACCGCGCCAAATCCGAGTTTTTGGCCAATATGAGCCACGAGATCCGCACGCCGATGAACGGCGTTCTCGGCATGGCCGAACTCTTGGCCAAGACCGAACTGACGCCACGCCAAAGGACCTTCACCGACGTGATCGTGAAGTCCGGCAACGCGCTGCTCACCATCATCAACGACATTCTCGACTTCTCCAAGATCAATGCCGGTCAGTTGACCCTCGACCCGGCGCCTTTCCGGCTGACCGAAGCGGTGGAAGACGTCGCCACCCTGGTGTCGGCCCGCGTCGCCGAGAAGAACCTGGAGCTGATCGTGCGCGTCGACCCGCGCCTGCCGGCTTTCGTCGTCGGCGATGCCGGGCGCTTCCGCCAGATCGTCACCAACCTCGTCGGCAACGCCGTCAAGTTCACCGAGAAGGGCCATGTGCTGGTCGATGTCGGCGGCGAGGTCGTCGAAGGCGTCGCCCATTTGAAGGTCCGCGTCGAGGACACCGGCATCGGCATTCCGGCCGACAAGCTGCAAAGCGTGTTTGAAAAGTTCGCCCAGGTGGACGCCTCTTCCACCCGCCGCCATGAAGGCACCGGCCTCGGCCTCGCCATCGGCGCGCGCCTGATCGACCTGATGGGCGGCAAGATCGGCGTCGAGAGCGAGATCGGCCGCGGATCGGTCTTCTGGTTCACCGCGCCGCTGCCGGTGCACGAGGCCAGGCAGGGCGACGAGATCGTGCCGAGCGACGTCACCGGCGCGCGCGTGCTGGTCATCGACGACAATCCGGTCAACCGCGAGATCCTGCTGGAGCAGTTGCGCAGCTGGGGCTTCGATTGCGCGGCCGCCGAAAGCGGCGCCGTCGGCCTCGCCTTCCTCGACCGCGCCCGCCAGCTCGGCGCATCGGTGGATTGCGTCATCCTCGACTATCAGATGCCCGGCATGAACGGCGCCGACGTCGCCAGGGCGATCGCCGCCGACAGCCGGCTGTCGCCGATCCCGGTGGTGCTGCTCACCTCGGTCGACCAGGTCGATTTCGCCAAGCTCATCATGGATTTCGGGATCGCCGCGCACCTGACCAAGCCGGCCCGCTCGGCCGTCCTGCTCGGCACCGTGGTCGCCACCATCCAGAAGGCGCGCAGCCTGGCCACCAGGCCGGCGGCGCAGTTCGTGCGCGAGCCGACCCCGGCCGTCACGCCCGCGCCGCAGCCGCCGGCCTTCACCGTCATCCGTGGCGACGTCGAGCCTGCCGCGCAGGACGGCACCAGCTTGTCCGGCCGCCCGGTCGACATCCTCATCGCCGAGGACAACGAGGTGAACCAGCTCGTCTTCGGCCAGATCCTGAACGGACTGGGCCTCAGCTACCGCATCGCCGGCAACGGCCGCACGGCGGTGGAAATGTACAAGGCCCTGCAACCGCGCCTTATCCTGATGGACGTATCGATGCCGGAGATGAACGGTTACGAGGCGACGAACGCCATCCGCGCCGCCGAAGCGGCGACCGGCGCCCACATCTCGATCATCGGCGTCACCGCCCATGCGCTGAAGGGCGACCGCGACAAATGCATCGAGGCCGGCATGGACGACTACCTCTCCAAGCCGATCTCGCCTGACCGGCTCGGCGCCAAGATCGGCAACTGGCTGGGCGAAACGATCGCAAAACGGGCGTAGCCACGACGCCTGCGCGCCATTCGCCCCTCACCGGTTGCGCATGACCACGCAGGCGCCGCCGACCTCATGCACCTTGCCGCAGACGTCGTTGGCGGCCTGCCGGCTGTCGGCGCCGATCCTGACCGCGTAGATGCCGCGCCGCGCGTAGTTGACCCGCACCCGGCTGACCACAGGCTCGTAAGTCCCGAGCGCCGCCGGGAAGCGGCCTTGCAGGCGCTGCCACTGGCGGATCGCCGCCGCGCGGCGGAAGCTGCCCGCCACCTGCACGCCCCACGGTTTCGTCGGAATGGTCGCCATGGCGACGACGGACGCCTCGATCACGCGCAGGCTGCGGCAGGCGACGTCGAACGGCATCTTCTTGTCCAGCGGCCGGATCGTGCCCTGATAGGCGGCGTCGGTGAACCTGTCGGACGCCTCCCCCATGATGTCGAGCACGTAATCCTCCGTCTCGAGCGGCAGGAAGCCGCCGGACTTCAACCAGCGTGAAACCCGCGCCTCGCCGGCATTGTAGGCGGCGGCCGCCAGGCCGAGATTGCCGTAGCCGGCCCGCATCTCGGCAAGGTAGGCGGCCGAGGCGGGAATGGCCTCAGCGATATCGAACGGATCGGCCAGCCCGCGCATCCTGGCCGTGCCGGGCATGAACTGGGCGACGCCCTCGGCGCCGGCGGGGCTGACGGCGTTCGGATCGAACCGGCTTTCCTTCCAGATCAGCCGCGCGAAAAAATCCCTCGGCAGGCCGGTGCGGGAGGCTTCGTCCGAGATCAGGTCGCAGATACGGCCCGTCTGGCGCTCTCGCGCCGACCGGGAATGCGGCGGATCGGCTTCGGCGGTGCTCGCCCATGAGAGGGTCACGATCCCGAGCAGGCAAGCCGAAAAGGCCCGGCGCACCGACTTGAAGCATGATGAGCCCAACCGGCGGCGGGCGACGCGCTTCAGGCTCTTGTTTTCAGGCGTGCCGCTGTCCCGAAACCGGTTCCCACCTTCGGGCGACATGCCTATTCCGCGGCCTTGGCCCTGTTTCCCTGGCCGAAGCGCTGTTCGATGTAATCGGCCACCATCTTCTGGAAGTCCTCGGCGATGCGCGGGCCGCGCAGCGTCGCCGCCTTGCGCCCGTCGATGAAGACGGGAGCGGTCGGCAACTCGCCGGTGCCGGGCAGCGAGATGCCGATGTCGGCATGTTTGGATTCGCCGGGGCCGTTGACGATGCAGCCCATCACCGCGACCTTCAGTTCCTCGACGCCCGGATAGCGCTCGCGCCAGACCGGCATGTTGGTGCGGATGTCTTCCTGGATCGACTGGGCGAGTTCCTGGAAGACGGTCGAGGTGGTGCGGCCGCAACCGGGGCAGGCCGCGACGATCGGCACGAACTGACGGAAACCCATCGTCTGCAACAGTTCCTGCGCCACCTGCACTTCGCGCGTGCGGTCGCCGCCGGGTTCCGGCGTCAGCGAGATGCGGATGGTGTCGCCGATGCCCTGCTGCAAAAGGATGCCCATCGCGGCGGAAGAAGCGACGATGCCCTTCGAGCCCATGCCGGCTTCCGTCAGGCCGAGATGCAGCGCGTGGTCGCAACGCCTGGCGAGTTCGGTGTAGACGGCGATCAGGTCCTGCACGCCCGAAACCTTGGCCGACAGGATGATTTTTTCGCGGGCGAGGCCAATCGCCTCCGCCATCTCGGCCGACAAGATCGCCGACTGCACGATCGCCTCGCGCGTCACCTCCAGCGCCGTCATCGGCGAGCCCTTGGCTTGGTTCTCGTCCATCAGACGGGTCAGCAGGTCCTGGTCGAGCGAGCCCCAGTTGACGCCGATGCGCACCGGCTTGCCGTGGCGGATCGCCATTTCGACGATATCGGCGAACTGGCGGTCGCGCTTGTCCTTGAAGCCGACATTGCCGGGGTTGATGCGATATTTCGCCAGCGCCTCGGCACAGGCCGGATGGTCGGCCAAAAGCTTGTGGCCGATGTAATGGAAATCGCCCACCAGCGGCACGAAGACGCCGAGCCGCTCCAGCCGCTCGCGGATTTTCGGCACGGCCGCCGCACTGTCGTCGCGGTCGACGGTGATGCGCACGATCTCGGAACCGGCGCGGTGAAGCGCCGCCACCTGCCTGACCGTCGCATCGACGTCGGCCGTGTCGGTGTTGGTCATCGACTGGACGACGACGGGCGCTGCTCCGCCGACGGTCACGCCGCCGACATCGACGCCGACCGAGCGGCGGCGCGGGAAGGGAGAGGAAAAATATCCGGTCATCGGCCGGCGGCCCTGGTTTCTCGATTTCCGCGCCCCGCCGCCCGAGGCGGAACCGTCTGCGGGCGCATGAAAGATCCGCGCAATCAGGTGACGGACGAAGCGCGGCTTGTCAATGGCGGCGGCGCGCGACGGTAACGAAATAGCGCATTCGCCGCACGCCGCCCTGCTTCAACAGCGTGACGGCGGCGGCATTGTGGCCGGCGCTTCGGATACCGGGTGCCAGGATACCGGCCGCGCCGCAACTTTGCCCGCACGGCGGAAAACCAAAACCCCCACCGCGTCCGGCGACAGGGCCGCCGCCGGAGCCGATGATCCACACCCGGCCGGGCGTGCTATGGCAAAAGAAGGTTCAATGTGTCGTGGGTTGGATTCTCAGCTTCTCAATCTCGTCCTTGAGGGCCAGCTTGCGTCGCTTGAGGTTGGCGATCTCCAGATCGTCCACCGAGGGATGCAACAGCGCTTCATCGATCTCGCGCTCGATGTCGCCGTGCTTCCTCTTCAGCTCATCAAGATGGGATGCAAGAGACATGATTGGTTCTCCCTTTCATGGTTTCCTCGATTGCAACCGCCGAAGGCGAAATCCACCGCAGTTCCGCCTTCATGACGGTTGGATGACACTGTGCCACCAACCGCCGGCCATGTCGAATGCCGTGTGGTAGCATTTCCCGACATTGTGAAATGTGGTAATGGCTCTGCGCCGGCGGGGATTGCTTCGGGCCGGTCCCGCCCAGGGGCGCGGCTATCGCGCCCGAAATTGCAGAACGGTGGATATGTCTGAACAGGAACAGGCCGAGATTCGTCTCGAATTCGCGCGGCTGAAACAAGAGCACGCCGACTTCGACGTGGCCATTAACGCGATGATCGCCACCGGCTGCGATCCGCTCCAGGTCCAGCGCATGAAGAAAAAGAAACTCGCCCTGAAGGATCGGCTGAGCGCGCTGGAAGACCGGATCATCCCCGACATCATCGCCTGAGGCGCGTGCCGCCGGCCGACACGGCACCAGGACCGTCCCGCCGGCCCTCGCCTTGCGAGCACGGCCGATTTCCGCTAAGGCGCGGCCTTTCCTGACAGGAGGCCGGCCTTGACCGATCAGCGTGCCGACGTGGCCATCATCATGGGCAGCCAGTCCGACTGGGCGACCATGCGCCATGCCGCCGAGACGCTCGACCTGCTCGGCGTCTCCCACAAAAGCCTGATCGTCTCGGCCCACCGCACGCCCGAGCGGCTTTACGATTTCGCCAGGGGCGCCAAGGCGGCCGGCTACAAGGTCATCGTCGCCGGCGCCGGCGGCGCAGCCCACCTGCCCGGCATGACCGCGGCGCTCACCCCGTTGCCCGTCTTCGGCGTGCCGGTGGAATCGAAGGCGCTGTCGGGACAGGATTCGCTGCTTTCCATCGTACAGATGCCGGCTGGCATTCCGGTCGGCACGCTGGCCATCGGCAAGGCCGGCGCGGCCAACGCCGCCCTGCTCGCGGCCGCCGTTCTGGCCCTTTCCGATACCGCGCTTGCCGAGCGGCTGGACGCTTGGCGCACGGCGCAGACGGCGAAGGTGGCGCTGGAACCGGGAGACGAGGCGTGAGCGCCGCGCTGCCGGCCGGCCCTCTTTCCATCGGCTCGACCATCGGCATCGTCGGCGGCGGCCAGCTCGGCCGCATGCTCGCCATGGCCGCCGCCCGGCTGGGCTACAGGACCGTCGTGCTGGAGCCGCAGGCGGATTGCCCCGCCGCGCAGGTCGCCAACCGGCAGATCGTCGCCGCCTACGACGATCCGGCCGCCCTTGCGGACCTCGCGGCCGGCTGCGCCGTCGTCACCTACGAATTCGAGAACGTGCCGGTCAAAGCGGCTGCGGCGCTGGCCGCGAAAGTGCCGGTGCTGCCGCCGCCGCGCGCGCTGGAAATGGCGCAGGACCGGCTGGTGGAAAAGACCTTCCTGAACGGCATCGGCATCGCCACCGCCCGCTTTCATCCGGTGAACGACGACGCACAACTGGGCGAAGCGCTCGCTGCCTTCGGCGGCAGCGGCGTGTTGAAGACCCGCCGCCTCGGCTATGACGGCAAGGGCCAGCGCGTCTTCCGCACCGCGGAGGCCGGCGGCTTTTCCGGCACCTGCGAGGCAATGGGCAACGTGCCGCTGATCCTGGAAGAACTGGTGCCCTTCAAGCGCGAGATTTCGGTGATCGCCGCGCGCGGCGCCGACGGCGCGGTCGCCGCCTACGACCCGGCCGAGAATGTGCACAGGGACGGCATCCTGCGCACCTCCACCCTGCCGGCGACGATTTCGCCGCGGACGGCCGCGGCGGCGCACGAGGCCGCCCGGAAAATCCTCGAAGCGCTCGACTATGCCGGCGTCATCGGCGTCGAGTTCTTCGTCCTCGCCGATGGTTCGCTGCTGGCCAACGAAATGGCGCCGCGCGTGCACAATTCCGGCCACTGGACGGAGGCCGCCTGCCTCGTCTCGCAGTTCGAGCAGCATATCCGCGCCGTCGCCGGCCTGCCGCTCGGCTCAGCCAGACGCCATGCCGGCTGCGTGATGGAAAACCTGATCGGCGACGATGTGCTCCGCGCCCCGGCGCTGCTGGCCGAGCCGGACGTGATGCTTCATCTCTACGGCAAGGCAGAGGCCCGGCCGGGCCGCAAGATGGGCCACTTCACCCGCATTGCCCCGCGCTGAGCGCTATTTCGCTTCGTTGCAGCCGGCCGCCCCCTCTTCGCAGGAATTGTCGGCCTCGAGCTGCTTGATGCGCTCCTTGGTGACATCGGTCAGGCACATCGACACCAGCATCGGATAGATCGAGCCGCCCTCGCTGCCGGCGGCGGCGTAGGCGCATTCGGCGTCGCGGAAGGAAACCCAGGCGCGCTGCGCGGTCTTGAGCAACGCCAACGTGCTGGTGTCGCTGTCCTTCACCAGCTTCTGATAGGTCTGGTTCAGCCTGGCGTCGGCGGCCTGGTAGTCCTGGTCGGCGCAGATGGTCATCATCGTCTGGCTGTCGTCGTTGCGGGCGCACGCCTCCTTGGCCTCGGCCGCGCCGGCGAAACTTCCCGCAAGCAGCAGGGAAAGCAGGAAAATGCGCATGTCGTCCTCCGCGTGTCCGGCCGTTCGCACCCGTACCCTGGAACAGCGGAAGCCGCCCTGTCCAGCCCGCCGTTTCGCCGGTCGGCGGTTGACAGGGACGAGACTCCTCGTTTATGAGCCTGCCACGAACGGGCGCGCTTTCGTGAGCGCGCCTTTTGGTTGGCCCGAACGGGCACGAACTGACGGGCAAGACCATGAAGATCAAGAATTCGCTCAAGGCACTGAAGGCACGCCACCGGGACAACCGCCTGGTCCGCCGCAAGGGCCGCATCTACATCATCAACAAGACCGACCCGCGCTACAAGGCCCGCCAGGGCTGAGCGTGCCGCGCGGTCTTGGCTGCCGCGCCGCGCCTTCCACGCGAAATTCAGTTTGACGATCCGGTGCGCGGAGCTAGACTCCTGTGCATGCGGATCGTTTTCGCCGTCTGCGCGGCCCTTTTGCTTTCCACAGCCGCCCCGTCCGTCGCCGCGACGCCGGCGCAGGACGGCGCACCGGCAAGCCGTGCGCCGCAGACCCGCGCCCAGCGGCTCGACGCGCTGTTCGCCAGCCTCAAGCGTGAACGCAACGAAAAGGCCGCCGAGCGCATCGCCGGGCAAATCTTCGAGGAATGGAACCATTCCGGCAGCGCTTCCATCGACCTGATGATGCAGTGGTCGCAGAAGGCGATCGAGGACAAGAAATACGCCGTTGCGCTGGATTTCCTCGACGAGATCGTGACCTTGCAGCCCACCTATGCCGAAGGCTGGAACCGCCGCGCCACCCTGCACTACCTGATGAAGAACTATGCCAAGTCGATGGCCGACATCGACCGCACGCTGCAACTGGAACCGCGCCACTTCGGCGCGATCTCCGGCCTCGCGCAGATCATGGCCGACACCGGCCGCAAACAGCAGGCGCTGGAAGCCTGGCAGCGCGTGCTCGACATCTACCCCATGCTGCGCAACGCGCAGGACCAGGTGGCGGCGCTGTCGGAGAAACTGGCGGGGGAAGGAATCTAGGAGGTTAAGGGAATAGGGGAGTAAGGCAATAAGGGAATATGCCGGCTTCGCGGCGGAACGTTATTCCCCTATTCCCTTATTCCCATAACCCACCTACCTGCCGCCCTTCCCGTCCGCGCCGATATAGGCGATCCGCAGCATGTTGGTGGAACCCGGCGTCCTCAGCGGCACGCCGGCGGTGATGATGACGCGGTCGCCCGGCTGGCCGAAATCCTGCTCTATGGCGATGCGGCAGGCGCGGTTGACCATATCGTCGAGGTCGCGGGCGTCTTCCGTCACCACGCAATGCGTGCCCCACACCAGGGACAGGCGCCGCGCCGTGTCGAGGATCGGCGACAGCGCGATGATCGGCACCTGCGGCCGCTCGCGCGCCGCGCGCAGGCCGGTCGTGCCGGAAGCGGTGTAGGTGACGATGGCCGACAGCTTCAGCGTCTCGGCGATCTCGCGCGCCGCCAGCGAGATGGCGTCGGCGCCGGTCGCCTCGGGCGCCGAGCGCTGGCCGTTGATGACGGCGGCGTAGGTCGGGTCGCGCTCGACCTGTTCGGCGATGCGGCTCATCGTCGCCACCGCCTCGACCGGATAGGCGCCGGCAGCCGATTCGGCCGACAGCATGACAGCGTCGGCCCCTTCGAAGACGGCGGTCGCCACGTCCGACACTTCGGCACGGGTCGGCACCGGCGCGGAGATCATCGATTCCAGCATCTGCGTCGCCACAACAACCGGCTTGCCGGCCTTGCGCGCGGCCCGCGTGATCTGCTTCTGGATGCCGGGCACCGCCTCCAGCGGCATTTCCACGCCGAGGTCGCCGCGCGCCACCATCAGCGCGTCCGACAGTTCCATGATCTCGTCCAGCCGCGCCACTGCCTGCGGCTTCTCGATCTTCGACAAAAGAAGCGCTCGGCCGCGCGCGATCTTGCGCGCCTCGGCCAGATCCTCGGGCCGCTGGATGAAGGAGAGCGCCACCCAGTCGACGCCGGCGGCCAGCACCGCGTCGAGATCCTTGCGGTCCTTTTCGGTGAGCGCGCCGACAGGCAACACCGTGTCGGGCAGCGAAACGCCCTTCTTGTCGGAGATGGCGGTGCCGGCGACGACCGTGCAGACGATGCGCTTGCCGTCCGTCTCGAGAGCCTTCAGCGCCAGCTTGCCGTCGTCGATCAGAAGCCGGTGGCCGGGTTCGACGGAGGCGAGGATTTCCGGATGCGGCAGGTAGACGCGGGAGGAGGAGCCGGGCTCGGGATTGTCGTCCAGCGTGAAGGTCTGGCCGACTTTCAGCGCCTCCCGGCCGTTGGCGAACTTGCCGACGCGCAGCTTCGGCCCTTGCAGGTCGGCGAGGATGCCGATGGGGCGGCCGACCGCCTTCTCCACCTTGCGGATGCGGCCGACGAGCGTGCGCATCAGGTCATGGTCGGCATGGCTCATATTGATGCGGAACACGTCCGCGCCGGCCTCGAACAGTTTCTTCAGCATGGCCTCTTCGGAGGAGGCCGGGCCGATGGTGGCGAGGATCTTGACCTTGCGGCTGCGTCTCATGGACCTTCAATTTCCCGGCGCGGGATGGGCGCCGTCGGTTGCGGGCTGGTCGGTGAGCTGGACCATCCAGCTCGACTGCTCGCCCGTGTCGTATTCCTGGAAGCCGGCGCGCTGGAAGCCGCGCGCCACGCAGTCGGTGACGCCGGCGATCTTGAATTCCTTCTCGGCCACGCACATCGAAATCGGGCCGTCCCAGCGGCCGCCGCGTTCGGCGTCCTCGGCATAGAGATAATAGAAGCGCGACGACAGCGGCCCCTCGATCAGCGTCTTGCAGCTCGAACCCTCGATGTGCCACCAGCCCTCGGTGATCCAGCCGGCCTTGGCGCGATAGCCGATGCCGACGCCGACGAGATTCTGCGTCGCGTTGCAGACGCGGAAATCGGCCCTGGCCGGCGTGGCGGCGAGCAGCGGCAGCGCACAGGCGGCAAACAGCGGAAGCGACAGGGAAAATGCCCATCGCGCGCGCAGCCTGTCGGCAAGAGCCACTCTCAAACCTCCCAACAACCGCATCGCCATGTTCCGTCGCCCCTTTTCGGCAAAGTCCCGAGCCATGTCAACGCGCCCGCCGGCCCAATTCCAATCGATTTAGCCGCCGTACCGCGCGATTCTCGACTATCGCGAAACAGTTTCTTGCAAAAACCGTGGCCAAACAACGGCGTTGCGCATCACGGAGCTTCGTGAAAAGACGGAGACAGCGACAATGCCAGCGAACGAACCCCGACAATGATCCGATCGACCGCCTTTTCGCCTTTCGACCTGATCGAAGGCGACCGGACGAAGGGGCTGGTGCTCGTCGCCGACCATGCGCGCCGTGCGCTGCCGGACGACTACGGCGCCCTCGGCCTGCCGGCGGCGGAATTCGACCGCCACATCGCCTACGACATCGGCGTGGAGGCGGTGACCCGCGAACTGGCAGCCCGTCTCGACGCGCCGGCGGTGCTGTCCAATTTCTCGCGCCTGCTCATCGATCCCAACCGCGGCGAGGACGACCCGACGCTGATCCGCCAGCTCTATGACGGCACCGTCGTGCCGGGCAATTATCCGATGACGGCAGAGGAGCGGGAGCGCCGGCTGGACCGCTTCTACCGACCCTATCACGACGCCGTGGCGGCGACGGTCGCCTCGGTGGCGGAAGCGAGCGGCAAGGCGCCGTTCATCTTCTCCGTCCATTCCTTCACGCCGGTCATGCAGGGGATCGTACGGCCCTGGCATGTCGGCATCCTGTGGGACAAGGACGACCGCGCCCCCCGGGCGCTGATCGAGGCGCTGGCGGCCGACCGAAACATCGTCGTCGGCGACAACGAACCTTATGACGGCGCGCTGCGCGGCGACACCATGTACAGGCATGCCATCGTCAACGGCTTCGCCCACGCATTGATCGAAATCCGGCAGGACCTCGTCGCCGACGAGACCGGCGCGCTCGCGTGGGCGGCGCGGCTGGCGCCGATCGTTGAAGCGATCAACGCCCGTGCCGATATACACGAGGTGAAAATGTACGGCTCGCGCACCGGTCCTCTGTGAGCGGAGCCGGCGGCACGGCGAAAGGAGCGATGCCATGGACAAGCTTAATCCCGAACAGCAGCGCGATTTCGAGGCCGCCGCCTTCCGCCGGCTTGTCGGCCACCTGCGCGAACGCACCGACGTGCAGAACATCGACCTGATGAACCTTGCCG